>NZ_JAYGJP010000007.1:18143-214946 GCF_035013205.1 Flavobacterium sp. PL02 | reverse complement strand
ATCGCTTGTTTCTCAAAGCGGGTGCAAAAGTAGAAAAGTCTTTTCTAACTGGCAAGAAATTTGTGAAGTTTTTTTTTGGAAAATTTTCGTTTCCGTTTTCTTCTTTCTTATCAATCTTTCAAGTAACTTTGCTTGTTTTGCGGGGTGCAAATGTAACATCCGTTTTCCATTCTCACAAGCTTTTCTAAATCTTTTTTTTTTAGAATTTTATTTCTAATTTGATTTGTCTTGCTTGCCAGTATTTAAAGGAACGTTTGTCGTTGTTGCGGGTGCAAAACTACCACCTTTATTCAGTTAAACAATACTTTTTATGGAGTATTTTTTGTTTATTTTTTAACAGTCTGATAACAGTGTGTTTACAGGTGTTCTTTTTTCTTTCTCTTTGTCTTTTTTGGGCTTTTTACTTGTTTTTGCTGGGTTTTCCTTGTTTTTTGCTGGGTTTCTCGCAAAGTCGCCAAGGCGCAAAGTTTGTTATATTGTCGTTTATTCTGAAGTTCTATTGGATTTTGTCGCCCCTAGCCCTGATAGTAGCGAAAATCCTTGGCCTTTTTCCTTTAAAAAGGACAAGATTGTAGCGCATAGCAGGAAATAGCTCCTGAAAAAACTTCTCCTATATAGTATAGTAGAATATGACTCCTATATATAAAGGAAAAGAGCTCTCCTTATATATAGGTACATAAAATGAAGAAGCCTTCTCCAAATAATAGAATTGGGCTTTTGTCTATGATTTTTAGACTGCTAATTTAAATCTTCAATTTTTTCTGAAATATGTTTCAATCTATTATGGATCCTGCCATATCCCCATCAATAACAAGATTTAAAAGAAAAATAGGTTACGCCATCCACAGCCAAATGATCCTAATTTTTGATAAATATCTCCATCAGAAATTCTAACCTAATTTTTATAATAACTTCTTCAAACTTTCATAAACTCCCAGCTCAACATCAGCATGTTCTTTTGTGCTACATTCCTCTATTAAATTCTTTAAATCATCAGCTTTTAAAGTTGATTTATTATCCAGAACAAGTAATAATTCTTGTGATGCATTATTTATTTTTTTTGGCCAAAGGTAAAATTGGCTGAATTAACGAAGCATTTGCGCTCAATACATTTAATTCTTTATTGACATTAATCCATTTATTAAAAAAAGCTGTGACTTTTGCTTTATTTTCAGAGATTTTATTGACTAAATATTAGCTAACGGCATCATCAAATAATAATGAGTCTTTTGAATCAGAAACACAAGCATCTGCAAAAAGTGCAAAAGTGGAATGCATTTTATATTCAGTTCCATCTTCGTTACGAGTGTACTCTTTTACAGGCTCACAAACAATCGAAAATTCTTCTATTGATTTTATACTTTGATTATTTGCAATATTTCTTGGGATGACATCTTTGTTACGAATGTGTGTTAACCCTAATTCTTCTAATCTAAAAGAAACCATTTCAAGGCGTTTACGCATACTGGCAAGATCAGTAATATCTTCTGCCGACCAAAGTCGTTCAGCAATTGCAGCTGTTCTTGGCCAAACTCAGGAATCTATAGTTGTTGCAATTGTAAGCTCAGTCCACATTGTAGCTTCACCACCCAATATTCTTGCTTTTTCTTCGTAGTCAGGTTAGCATCTTTTGGCACAGAAATCTCAGATGTTTGCGGATATACTGATATCAAAAACCTTTCAAGATATTTTAGTAGATATGAAGGCGTTAATCCTTTAGAATTTAGAAAATTAAAACATTCCAAATACTAAAATTTTGATATTATTTATTAATGGATATTTTCGTAGTTATCGTGCATCGAAGATAAAGTGATGAATAAAATTATGCTTTAAGAACGTGGTTTAGGCAAGTTTCTGTCGTACATAATAATAGTCCCTGCCACAGCCACGTTTAAACTTTTCTCTGATTTAAATTTGACTAAATGATGGCATTTATCCATTACTTTATGAGATAAGCCATGATCTTCTGCTCCCAATAAATAAACACAACGTCTTGGATGTTCGAAAGTCTCTAAATCGGAAGCTTTTTCATCTAATTCAACTCCAACCAATCGTGCTCCTTTAGGTAAGTTTTCAAAAAAAGCTTCAAAAGTATCATAATGAAAATATGGAATTGCTTTTACCGCATCATGGGTATCACAGGCTTGCTTGGCATATCGATTACCAATAGTAAATATAAAAGTAGCGCCTAAGTTTTGCGCTGATCGCCACAAAACACCTAAATTTTCAGGCGTTTTACCATTTTGTATTCCTATCCCAAAATACTCATTTATAAAGTTATCATTCATAAAGGCAAAAGTACAAACTGTAAGTACATAAGTCAATTTTTTATTGGGATGAAGGGATGAGTCTGTATTGCTATGCTTTATAGTCATTTCTACGAAAGTTCCGCTCCATTCCACGTTTTGCAGCTGAAGATTATAAGCCTTTTAAAACCTAATAATCAATTTCTATTTTCATCTTTTGTATTGAGAAAATTTAATTCTGAAGATGAAGACGAATATTTGACCGATTTCAGGTATAATGAAATTAAAAATGTAGTAAAACAAATCAAAAAAAAGATATTACTTTATTATTTACGGTTTTTCTCATTCAAAAAAATCTTTTTTTCAATATCTTAGCAGATTAAATCATTTTCTTCTCAAGATAAATTGAATGAGTAAAAAAAAACTTACTGAAAGAGATATTTGTTCTAAGTATATCACTCCAGCACTATTAAGTTCTGGGTGGGATTTACATAGTCAGATTAGAGAAGAATTTCCTCTTACAAATGGACGAGTAATTGTTCGAGGTCAATTACATACTCGAGGAAAAAACAAACGTGCTGATTATGTTTTGTTTTATAAACCAGGTATCCCAATTGCAATTATAGAGGCAAAAGACAATACTCACACCTTAGGCGATGGAATGCAGCAAGGACTCCGCTATGCAGAAATGCTAAATGTTCCTTTTATTTTTAGTTCTAACGGTGATGGATTTTTATTTCACAACAACATTGCTCCTGATAGTAAAGTTGAATATGAAATTCCTTTAGATGAATTTCCTACTCCTGAAAATTTATGGAGAATGTGGTGTAATTATAAGAATCTTTCTCCCTCCCAAGAATTAATAATTACACAAGATTATTATAGTGATGGAACCAAAAAAACACCACGCTATTATCAGTTACTTGCCATTAATAAAACCATAGAAGCAATTGTAAATGGCGATAATCGAATATTATTAGTTATGGCAACTGGTACAGGTAAGACATTCACTGCGTTTCAAATTATTTGGAGATTATGGAAATCTAAAACAAAAAAAAGAATTCTATTTCTTGCCGATAGAAACATTTTAGTTGACCAAACAAGAACGAATGATTTTAAACCATTTGGCTCTGCGATGACTAAAATTTCCAAAAGACAAGCCAATAAATCTTATGAGATATACCTCTCATTATATCAAGCTGTAACTGGTACGGAAGAAGAACAAAATATTTATAAACAATTTTCACCTGAGTTTTTCGATCTAATTGTTATTGATGAATGCCATAGAGGCAGTGCAGCAGCTGACTCAAATTGGCGAAAAATTCTAGAGTATTTTTCTTCTGCTTCTCAAATTGGCCTAACTGCCACGCCCAAAGAAACAAAGGAAATATCTAATACGGATTATTTTGGAGATCCTATTTACACTTATTCACTTCGACAAGGAATTGAAGATGGCTTTCTAGCACCCTATAAAGTTGTGCGTATTGACATCGATAAAGATGTTACAGGATGGCGTCCCGACAAAGGAATGACTGATAAACATGGTAATGAAATTGAAGACCGAATCTACAACCAAAAAGATTTTGATAAAACTCTAGTTTTAGATAAAAGGACAGAACTAATTGCTAAGAAAATCTCTGACTATTTAAAACAAACTAATCGATTTGATAAAACAATTGTCTTTTGCGACAATATAGATCATGCAGAACGGATGAGACAAGCACTTGTTAATGAAAACAAGGATTTGACGACAGAAAATTCTAGGTATGTAGTCCGAATTACTGGTGATAATGAAGAGGGAAAAATGGAATTAGATAATTTTATTTTTCCAGAATCAAAGTTTCCAGTTATTGCAACAACTTCAAAGCTAATGTCTACTGGAGTTGATGCACAAACCTGTAAACTTATCGTATTGGATCAACGCATTCAATCCATGACCGAATTTAAGCAAATTATTGGTCGTGGTACAAGAATAAATGAAGATTACAATAAACTTTTCTTCACGATTATGGATTTCAAAAAAGCTACAGAGCTTTTTGCAGATCCCGAATTTGATGGTGATCCAGTAATTATTTATAATCCAAGACCAGGAGAATCTCCTGTCCCACCTGATGATTCACCAAACGAAGATATTTATAAGCCATTTGATAGCCCAGCAAATGATGAAGGTTGGGATTATGAAGGACAAGATGATAGTGATACTCATAAAGTCAAGAAGTATTTTGTGGCAAATGTTTCAGTTTCAGTTGCTGCGGAAAGAGTACAGTACTTTGATGCAGACGGTAAACTAATTACTGAGTCTTTGAAAGATTATACAAAAAAAACTTTATATAAAGAATTTTCTTCACTTGATGACTTTATAAAAAAATGGTCTGATTCTGAGAAAAAAAACTTAATTATTACTGAACTAGCAAACGAAGGAGTCTTTTTTGAAGCATTAGCAGAAGAAATAGGAAAAAATCTTGATCCTTTTGATATTATTTGTCATGTAGCATGGGATAAACCTATATTATCTAGAAAAGAAAGAGCAGAAAATGTAAAAAAAAGAAATTATTTTACAAAATATGGCGATCAAGCGCAAAAAGTTATAAATGCGTTAATTGATAAATATGCCGATGAAGGGGTTGAGCATATTGAAGAAACGAAAATTCTAACAATACAACCATTCACAGATTATGGAACGCCTTTAGAAATTATCGAGAATTTTGGTGGAATTATGCAATATCGATTAGCATTAAAAGAAATAGAAAACCAAATATACACAGCATAAATAAAATAAAAAAATGTCATTAAGTACCTTAATAAAAACGATTCAAGATATAATGCGTAAAGACGTTGGTGTCGATGGAGATGCCCAACGTATTAGCCAAATGGTTTGGCTGCTATTTCTAAAAATCTTTGATGATAAAGAAAAAGAATGGGAAATAACTATTGACAATTACAAATCACCACTACAAAGTCGTTTTAAATGGTCAAATTGGGCAGCTAATGATGAAGGAATGACAGGAGAAGAATTAATTGATTTTATCAACAATGATCTATTTCCTTCCCTGAAAAAACTTTCAACTACTGAAGGAGTTTCCTCACATGGCAAAATTGTGGGAAGTGTTTTTGAAGATGCATATAACTACATGAAATCGGGAACTCTTCTACGTCAAGTAATCAATACTATTCAAGGGGATGTTGATTTTAATTCATCAAGTGACAGACATGTATTTAATGATATTTACGAAAAGATATTACAAGATTTACAATCGGCAGGTAATGCAGGTGAATACTATACACCTCGTGCAGTAACGCAATTCATGGTTGATATTTTAAACCCACAATTAGGAGAAAGAGTATTTGACCCAGCTTGTGGAACAGGTGGTTTTTTGGTAAATGTTATTGAACACAAGAAAAAATCATTTAAAACTAATAAGGATATTGCCAAACTGCAAGATAACATTCACGGCATAGAGAAAAAACCCTTGCCTCACATGCTTGCAATGACTAATATGATGTTACACGGGATTGATGTTCCAAGCAATATAAGACATGATAATACTTTAAGTAAACCGCTTAAAGATTACGGACCAAAAGACCGTATGGATGTTATTATTACCAATCCACCATTTGGAGGTGTTGAGGAAGATGGTATTGAAAAAAACTTTCCCAAAAAATACCAAACCAGAGAAACTGCCGATTTATTTATGGCATTAATCATGCATTTACTAAAACCTGATACTGGAAGAGCTGGTGTGGTTTTACCTGATGGATTTTTATTTGGTGAAGGCGTAAAAACCAATTTAAAAAGAGAACTTTTAAAAGAATTCAATCTTCATACTATTGTACGTTTACCTAAAGGAGTGTTTAGTCCTTACACAGGTATTAATACCAATATTTTATTTTTTGATAAAGGAGAACCAACCAAACACGTTTGGTATTATGAACATCCTTACCCAGAAGGCTACAAATCCTATTCAAGAAGTAAGCCATTACGAATTGAAGAGTTTGATTTAGAAAAAAAATGGTGGAACAACCGCAAGCAAAATGAGCATGCTTGGAAGGTTTCTGTAAAAGAAATTGAGGATAAAAATTACAATTTAGATTTCAAAAATCCCCATAGTATTGATATTATTCATACCGACCCAAAAATATTAATGCAAGACTACGAGCAAATAAGCAAAGAACTTATTGCTACTAGAGATTTATTGAAAAAAGAATTAATGCAAGCATTAGGAAATTAGCAGAAGATGGAATTATTAGAAAAACATTTTGAAATCGCGTTAGAAACTCCTGATGGCATTACCCGATTGCGCGAACTAATATTGAAATTAGCGATGCAAGGAAAATTAGTTGAACAAAATTTAAAAGAACAATCAGCCCATGAACTTATAGAAGAGATAAAAAAAGAAAGGCAAAAATTGATTATACTTGGAAAAATACGTAAACAAAAAGAGTTAGAATTAATTAAAAATGATGAAACCTTATTTAAATTGCCTTCTAATTGGAAATGGGTTAAACTAAATGAGTTTGGTATCTGGAAATCTGGTTCAACACCAAATAGGTCGAATAGTTCTTTTTATAATGGTAATATTCCTTGGGTAAAATCAGGTGAAGTAAAACAAGGGTTAATTAAAGAAACTTCAGAAAAAATATCTGAAATAGCATTAGAAAAATGTTCAGTTGATTTAAATCCTAAAGGCTCTGTTTTAGTTGCTATGTATGGTGCAAATATTGGTGAAGTTGGTATCCTTGATATTGAAGCAACTACAAATCAAGCGGTGTGTGCTTGTAATACATTTTCATTAATTAATAATAAATATCTATTCAACCTAATATCATCTTTAAAACAAAATTTCATTAGTCAAGGTGCTGGGGCTGCTCAACCAAACATTTCAAGAGAGAAGATTATTAATACCATTGTTCCATTACCTCCATTTGAAGAGCAAAAAAGAATAGTTGAAAAAATAGACCAACTAATGCTTTTATGTGATAAATTGGAAGCAGAACGAAAGCGTAAAAACAAATTACAACTTCAAATCAATTCGGCAGCTATTAATAATCTTATCAAAGCAAATGATGAAATTTCATTTAATGATGCTTGGAGTTTTATTGTCAATCAATTTGATACTTTATATACCGTCAAACAAAATGTAACGGTTTTAAAAGATGTAATTCTAAATCTTGCAATCAAAGGAAAATTAGTTGGCCAAAATGACAATGACGAATCGATTGAAAATTATTTAAAGAAAATTGTTGAAGAAAAGAATGAACTTTTGAAAAAAGGGATGATGAAAAAGCAAGCCTCTTTTCCAATTAAAGATAATGATTTCCCATTTTCGATTCCACATAGATGGAATTGGATTCGCTTAGGAGAAATAGTCTCTCTACTAGGTGATGGTATTCATGGAACACCTGAATATGATATTAATGGAGAATATTATTTTATTAATGGAAATAACTTGACAGATGGTAAAATAGAAATAAAAGAAAATACTAAAACGGTATCAAATGAACAATTCATTAAACATAAACGTAATCTAAATGATAAAACAGTTTTTGTTTCAATTAATGGAACAATTGGAAATGTAGCATTCTATAATAATGAAAAGATAATTTTAGGTAAAAGTGCTTGCTATTTTAATTTAGTAAATGTCAACAAAAATTACATTAAAATTATAATTAATTCTTCTTATTTTCTAAACTATGCTTTTTCTTCTGCTACAGGAACTACTATCAAAAATGTTTCATTAAAAACAATGAGAGAATTGCCAATTCCACTTCCTTCTCTCAAAGAGCAAGAAAGAATTGTTGAACGAGTGAATCAACTTTTTAAACTTTGCAATCAACTTGAAAAAAAAATAGAACAATCTTCAAAAAAACAATCACAACTCTTAAATGCAGTTTTAGCACAAGTATAGTATAATGAGATTAAAACATTTACAGATTATAGGCGAATATAAAAACCTAAAAGATTTCAAATTAGATTTTGACGGCACAAGCTTTATTGATGTTTTTGTGGGTAAAAATGGAACTGGAAAATCAAATTTGTTTGAGGCTATATTAGAAATATTCAAACATTTATTCGACAATGAATATCCTATTCGTTTCAACTATAAACTTCAATATGAAATTGATGGTAATAATGTTGAGTTAAAATGGGTGGATAACACTTGGGTGGATTCTAAAGATGTTAAATCTCCATTTATACCGCCAAATCTGTTACCAGATAACATCTTAATATACTATTCAGGCCATAATAATATGATTGAAAATTATATTTCCCTGAGTGATGAAAAACATAAAGAAAAAATTAATAGAAACAGAAACAATGCAGCATTCAATCAAGATGATGCAAGGCGTTTTTTCGGTATTGGTTCAGAATATAAAACATTATTATTAGCCACTATTTTACTTCAAAATAAAGATTTTAATGCCAAGAAAATTATACTAGAGAAATTAGGTATAAAATCTATTGGTACTGAAGTTAAAATGATATTCACCAGACCTGATTATGCAAAAGGAAAAGAGTTGGAATTTGATGAATTCAATGATGAGACAAGATTTTGGGGTGCTGATGGTTTTTTTAGAACCTTTCTTAATCAAATATGGAATATTGATAAATTAGAGAATCCACCTGTTCGAGAAGAAGGTTATATCAACAATGAATATAAAGAAGAGTATATTTTATTTAGAAGTATTAATTCATTTCAGAATATATTTGATGGCATACCTTTACTTGAATTGTTTGTTTCATTGGATAATCTAAAATCTATTAACTTATTAAAAGATATATCGCTTGAAGTTGAATTGAATTCTGGAAAAAAAATTGATATTAGTAAATTTAGTGATGGTCAATTTCAATCAATTTACATTTTTGCCATTACAGAATTATTTAAGGATAAGAACTGTATTACTTTGTTAGACGAACCCGATTCTTTCCTTCATCCGGAATGGCAATTTGATTTTTTTAAACAGCTAACAGATATTTCATCAAAATCAAGTGAAAGTAATCATATTTTGATGAGTAGTCATAGCGCTATTACTTTAATAAAATATATAAAAGACAAAATAAGATATTTTGATTTTAATAAAAAAGGAGAGCTAGGAGTTTCTGAAATACCTAAAAGAATTGCAATTGATAAGTTGAGCGAAAAGATAATCAAGTATAGTGAACATGAACAAATACTAAGCATAATTAACACTATCCAAATTGAAAAAAAACCAGTTCTTTTTACTGAGGGTAAAACCGATCCACTTGTTATCAAGGAAGCTTGGTATAGATTAAATCCAGGAAAGGAAATTCCATTTATACCATTTTATGCATTTGGGCATAAATATCTAGCTCAATTAATGAAAGACCCAGAAGTTATAAAAGACATGGAAGGCTTACCTATTTTTGGTCTATTTGATTTTGATAAAGCATTTAATACTTGGAATGGATTTTCAAATATAAATATTTGTGAAGATGCTTTCTTAGGGTTAATAAAACAAATGGAAAATAATGAAGTTTACGCTATAATGCTTCCTGTACCAAAAGGAAAACCGATTGAAAAACAAGTCATTAATAATGAAGCCGGAGGAACATTTGGAGAAAATGCAGTAATGGCAATTGAACATCTTTTCAGTCATTTACCTGAATTAGATCCAATGTTTGTAGAAGACAAAAAGTTACCTTCTAAATTTAAACGCTTTCGGGGAGAAAAAGTTGAATTTGCAAAAGTAAAAGTGCCAACATTTCCAGACGAATGTTTTGAAGTTTTTAAACCTGTATTTGATTTCATTGAAAGTAGAATACCTAATCCTTAATTTATGGAACTACAACCAAGTCAAGTAGATATAAAATTAGCTGAATTTCATAATTCATGGAGTTTAAATCGTATTCAAAATATGCCTTTAGAAGATTATGCTGATTTAAGCAATCATGATTCTTTATGTTATTGGTTAGAATATGGCACTAAACAATTAGGATTAATAGGTGACAATCCACTAAACAAATTTGAAATTTGGAAGCCTAAAGACCCTGAAAAAGAATTAAAAGGAAATAAATACAGTATTCAAGACGGGTATTTTTGGAATGCAAAAAAAGGAAAAAATAGAGACCAGGCTTTTCATAATATTAGAGAATTAGTTGTTCAAATTGTAAATCACTCTATTAATCTTGATTGGGAAGCATTGGACAAAATAAATTATCATGCAATTGCAAAATGGAAAATTGCTTTTATATTTTCCAATAAGAGGATTTTACCAATTTATAGTAAAAGAGCTTTACTGGCAATTTCTAAAGGATTAGGAGATAAGGATTTTCCATATAAAACACCTGTCTCTGTTTTACAGAAGTTTATTCTTCAATATAAAAGTAATGATGATCCTATCGAGTATTTTACCGGTAGAAATTATATAGACTTTGCAGAAAAAAAGAAACCAAATTTCTATATTATTGGAAGTAAATATGGTGATGGAAATGGAAATGATATTGTTCCAAAAATTGGAGAATTTATAAAAAATCAGTGTGTTGCTGTAGGTTATTTAAGTCACTTAAATTTTTCTAGTTTAATGCATTCAAATGATCATAGAGTTAATGATTTTGTTTTAAAAAATTACAATGAAAAAAAACCTGCCCTTTCAAAAATTAAAACCATCTTTAGAAAATTTTCAAAAATAAAAGAGGGTGACATTATCGCGGTTAAATCACATGGGGCATATAGTAAGTTAACTATTATTGCTTACGCTCAAGTAGTTAAACGAAATGGTAGTATTTATGATCATAGACCAGAATTACTAGGACACCATATTAATGTGGAATTTCTCGATGCCGGTTTTTCAAAACATGTAGGTTTAAACTATGCTGAAACGTTGCATGGTATAAATAGTAACGATAACAAGTTATTAGAAAAAATATTCGGATTATATTCTGGATTAGAAATAGAGAATATCGGTTTAGATGAGTTTTATGATGAGGATGAAGAATTTGAAATTGGATTTTTTGAAGAAACTGGATTTTCATATAATAGTAAATCTGAAGAATCATTCAATCGTAATGCTATTTCCTCTGTAAAAGTGAATCAAATTCACAATATCATTCAGAATCATTTCATTAGATTTCTCGATTTGAAATATCCAAATAGTGTTAAAGGAGAAAGAAATAGAATTGATGCATATCGTGAAACTCCCAGCGAAGTTCACATCTATGAAATAAAACCTTATGAAAATGTTTTTTCTTGTATTCGTGATGGTATTGGTCAATTATTAGATTATTCACATAATTATAAAACAAAAAAAAATATACTAATTTATATTGTTGGTCCAAACAAACCAAATGAAAAAGATCTGAGATTCATCAATGCAATTAGAACTAATTTAAAAATTCAATTTAATTATATTGCTTTTGATTATAGTAATCATAACCTAATCGAATATTAGATTTGCATTTCAAAACCTAATAAATAAAGTTTTAATTTTCTTAATATAGTTCTCATGAATCTTTATCAATCCAAAAACTCTAATATCCTAAGTGCACTAAAAGAAAAACCTTTTAAATTAGAAAAAGAGATTCAAAATATTTTTGAAACTAACCTTCAAGATATTATGGGGCTTCAATTAGTAAAATCTGAATTTTCGATTAAAAATAAACGAATTGACACTTTAGCTTTTGATAAAGAATCTCAGGCTTTTATCATTATAGAATACAAGAGAGATAAAAATTATAGTGTCGTCGATCAGGGATTAACCTATTTAAACTTAATGCTGCAAAATAAAGCCGAATTTATTCTTACTTATAATGAAACTATAAAAGATACTTTATTACATAGCAAAAACATTGATTGGTCGCAATCGAGAGTTGCTTTAGTCTCTCCTAGTTTTACAGAGAACCAAATTTCGGCAGCCGATTTTAAAGATTTTGGGATTGAACTTTGGGAAATAAAGCAATATGAGAATAATATAATAAGCATCAATAGCATAAAGAAAAGTAGTAGTGCGCAAAGCATAAAACCGTTACTACAAAACAGTGAAAAGCTAAAAGAGATAAAAGAAAACATACTGGTTTATACTGAAGAATTTCACTTAAAAAGATACCCCGAAGAAATTAGAGAATTATACGAAATCTATAAGAATGCAATTGTAAATTTATATGATGGGATCGAAATAATTAGTAAAAAACTTTATATTGCTTTTAAGAAGGATAGAAACATTGCCGATATAGTAACACTAAAAAAAGGAATTAAAATTTTTATTAACCTTAAAAAAGGACAATTAGATGACCCAAAAGGTTTAATGAAAGATGTCTCTGAAACTGGTCATTGGGGAAATGGAGACTATGAAATAACTGTTACCGATACAGAAAATCTAGAATATATTATGAGCTTAATAAAACAGGCTATTAAATAAAAATGACACTTAGCGATTTATCGATTCAAATTACTATAAATCAATCAACTACCAAAACAATATTTCAAGAACGTGGTTTAGTCAAGTTTCTGTCGTACATAATAATAATTCCTGCTACAGCCACGTTTAAACTTTTCTCTGATATAAATTTCACTAATTGAAGCCTTTCTTTGGCTAGCATAAATAAGTTAGCTGTCAGAACATTAATCATTAAACTATGACAAAATGATAAATAGAAGTTTTACACCTTTCCCAATTTTAACAACTGAAAGACTAACTCTTAGACAATTATCAACGAAAGATGATTCAGCTATTTTTGCATTGCGTTCTGATACCGAAATAAACAAATATCATGGCAGACAAGCAAGTCGAACAATTGAAGATGCAATAACTTTTATCAACAATATTAATGATAACATCAAAAGAAATGATTCGATTTATTGGGCAATAACTTTAACAAAAAGCAAGATTTTTGTTGGAACAATTTGTCTTTTTGACTTTTCAAATGAAAAAAACAAATGCGAAATCGGTTATGAACTTTTGACAAATTTTCAAGGACAAGGAATAATGCAAGAAGCAACTACAAAAGTTATTGACTTTGCCTTTCAGACAATGCGACTTAAAAAGATAGAAGCTTTTACTCATAATAACAATCTGAGTTCAATTAAACTTTTGACAAAATTAGACTTTAAAAAATCAATAGAAACAGACATCGAAAACCCTGAATGCACTATTTTCATCTTAACAAATTCACTTTAAGTCTTTTAAATTAAATTTTCATAAAGAATACTCTGCTAGTCAAATCAGCAACTTTGCTTACTTGCGAAACTTTCTATACAATTAAAAAATTGACAAACGAGTTACAAGAAAGAAACTTCGGAAACGATACTGATTCTGTAATCGTATTATCTCCGAACATTTTTTTAAACTTTTTTAGATGCTTTTAGATTATTTAAAATACCCTACTCTATTTTTTAGTTCTAAAGCTTTTCAGACAAACTAATAAAACTTCCTTAAAAATGGGCATTAACAAATAAGTAATAGCTTTAATTGTTATTATTTTTTACATTTGCTTAATCTTATTGATTCTAAATAAATCACGCTATTAAGTCGTGAATTTTATAAAAATCAACACAATTTAAAAAGTAATAAATATCTATAATATGAAAAAAAACATTCTTCTTTCTTTCGCATTAGTCGCAACTTTATTTGTTAGTGCTCAGCAAAAAAATACTTTATTAGAAGCTTCTTTTTGGAAAACAGCGCCAAGTGTTGATGTTATTAAAGCTGAAATTGCAAAAGGAAACAGTCCATCTGAAGCGAATGCAAATGCTTTTGACGTACCAGTTATTGCAATTAATAATGATGCGCCTTTTGCAAGTATAAAATTCTTATTAGAACAACCAGGAAATCCAGTAAATAAATCTACTCACGACAATCGTATTTACTTACACTGGGCTGCGTATAGAGGAAATACCGAACTGGTAGAATATCTTATTGCCAAAGGTTCAGATATTAACTTTGAAGACAGCCATGGTACTACTCCACTTGTTTTTGGTGCTACTAGCGGTTTACTTAATTCAGGTATTTGTGATGCTTTTTTTAAAGCAGGAATAGATCCGAAGAAAAAATATGCTAATGGAGCGAACCTATTGCTTTTAGCAGTTCCGTTTGATAAAGACCTTACGATTACTGACTATCTTACCAAAAAAGGATTGTCTCTAAAAGATGTTGACAACAACGGAAACACAGCATTTGATTATGCTGCAAGAACAGGAAATGTAGCTCTTTTGAAAAAGTTATTAGAGAGAAAAGTAAAATATACTGATAATGCACTTCTTATTGCAACTCAAGGTACACGTAGAGAAACTACTCCGATTGAAACTTATAAATTTTTAGTGGAAGAATTAAAAATAAAACCAACCGCTACAAACAAATCTGGAGAAAATGTATTGCATCTTTTAGCAGGAAAACCAAACCAAGCCGAAATAATTACTTATTTCCTTGCTAAAGGTGTTGATGTTAATGCGATTAATAAAGATGGAAACACTCCTTTTATGATTGCAGCCGGAGCTAAAGAAAATGGAGTATTAGAACAATTATTACCAGCAGCAAAAAATATCAATTTACAAAATGGCAAAGGAGAATCTGCCTTGACTATAGCTGTAAAATCAGGAACTCCAGAAGCTGTTGCAACACTTTTGGCAAAAGGTACAGATGTTAAAGTTACTGATAAAGAAGGTAATAATTTAGGCGTTTATTTAGTACAATCTTACCGACCAGATGCTAAACAAGATCCTTTTACTGCCAAAGTAAAATTGCTACAGGAAAAAGGATTAGACCTTACATCTCCACAAAAAGACGGGAATACATTGTATCATCTTGCAGTTGCTAAAAACGATTTATCTTTACTGAAAAAATTAGCTGATTTAAACATCGATGTAAATGCTAAAAACAAAGACGGTTTGACTGCTTTACACAAAGCTGCAATGGTTGCCAAAAATGATACTATCCTTAAGTACCTTCTTTCTATTGGAGCTAAAAAAGATATTATTACCGAATTTGACGAAAGCGCTTATGCTTTAGCCAAAGAAAATGAGTCATTGACAAAACAAAACATATCAATTGATTTTTTAAAGTAATATTTCAAAAAGTCTAATACCAATTCAATTAAAAATATAAAACCGGAATGAAATCAATATTTAAAATAGCTCTTACAAGCGCATTAATCTGTCTTATCTCTTTTCAAGCTTCAGCACAGGCAAGCAAATATAAATGTATGCTTCAAATGTCTAACTATATGGGAGAAGGTGCTTACATCGTAGTTTCGCTTATCAACCCTAAAGGAGAATACGAAAAAACACTTTATGTAATGGGAGACGACAAAAAATGGTACAACTCATTAAAAGAATGGAATAAATTCCAAACTAAAAAGCCGGTAGATATCAGTGCAAAAACTGGAGCATCTGTTACTGGGGGAGATCGTAGTATGACAACAATTGAAATTGAAGATTCTAAAATAAATAAAGGATATAAATTAAGATTTGAATCTGCTGTTGAAGATCAAAAGTACCATGTAAGCGATGTTGAAATTCCGCTTACAACTGAAGGTCTTGCTGCTAAAACAGAAGGAAAAGGTTATATTAGATACGTGAGATTAAATAAAGTTTAATCTCTTAAACCTGAAATTCGAGCTTTGTCAAAGTTTTAAACTTTGACAAAGCTTAAAACATTTGATTACCTTTTAGATTACACTCAATGACTCTTTCTTTCTGGCGTTACACTCACTTGGCTTTGGCTTTGTTTTCTTCATTATTTTTATTTTTGGCATCTGTAACGGGTATCATACTGGCAGTAGACGCAGTTCAGGAAAAAACACATCCGTATAAGGTTGAAAATTTTGATCAGATAACTTTGGGTCAAACCTTGCCAGTTTTAAAAAAGGTATATCCTGAAATAACAGAATTAAGTGTTGATTACAATCAGTTTGTAACACTTCAGGCAATCGATCAGGATGGCAATGATATCAATGCTTATATTGATCCCAGAACAGGGAAAAATTTAGGAACACCAGTTAAAAAAAGTAAATTTATCCAATGGACAACTGCCTTACATCGTTCTTTATTTTTGCATGAAACAGGACGCTTTTTTGTTGGCGTTATTTCTTTTTTATTGATTTTAATTGCTTGCTCTGGTTTTGCACTTGTTTTAAACAGACAAAGAGGAATCCGTAACTTTTTCTCTAAAGTAATCAAAGAATATTTTGCTCAATATTATCATGTTGTATTAGGAAGATTAGCTTTAATTCCGATTCTGATTATTGCCATTACCGGAACCTATTTATCACTGGAAAGATTTAATTTTTTCATGGATAAAGAGAAAAATCAAAAGGAAAAAACAGAGATTATAAAACCTTCTAAAGGTAAAACTGAATCTGTATTTACTACTACCCTACTATCTGATGTAAAGAAAATCGAATTTCCTTTTACATCTGATCCTGAAGAATATTATATTATCGGATTAAAAGACAGAGAAATTGAAGTTAATCAGGTTACAGGAACTGTAATAACTGAAAAACGTTCCCCGATGACGGTTCAATTATCTGATTTAAGCCTTGACCTTCATACCGGAAGAATAAACGCTATTTGGGCTATAATATTAGCTATTGCCTGCATCAACATTCTCTTTTTTATATACTCTGGTTTTGCTATTACATTAAAAAGAAGATCAAGTCGAATTAAAAATAAATTCAAAGCCAACGAAAGTAAAATCATTCTACTCGCTGGTTCAGAAAATGGAAGTTCATTCCGTTTTGCCAATGCTATTCAAAAACAATTAATCGCTCATGGCGAAAAAGTTTTCCTTACGGAACTTAATAATTACAATCTATATCCGAAAGCAGAACATATTATCGTTTTCTCTTCTACTCATGGTTTAGGTGATGCGCCTTCTAACGGAAATAAATTTGTATCGCTATTAAAGAAATACAATCAAGAACAAAAAATCAATTTTTCGGTGGTTGGTTTTGGTTCAAAAGCTTATCCTGATTTTTGTGGTTTTGCTATTGAAATTGATCAACTTTTAGCTACTCAAAATTGGACAGAACGCTTTTTAGAAATTCAAACCGTAAACGACAAATCTGCTTTCGAATTTCTAGAATGGGTAAAATTATGGAGTGTCAAAAGCGGAATTCCGTTATCGACAACGCCTTCTTTATACAATCATGTTCCTAAAGGTTTACAAAAATTAATGGTTTTAGATAAAACATTAATTTCTGAAACGGAACAAACTTTTATATTGACTTTAAGAGCTAATATGAGAGCCAAATTTACTTCGGGTGATTTACTGGCTATTTATCCTGCAAATGATACCAGAGAGCGTTTATACTCGATTGGGAATCATTCTGGCAACATACAATTGGTTGTGAAACTTCATCCTCACGGTTTGGGTTCTGAGTTTTTGAATACCCTTAAACCTGGAAATACTATTAAAGCTAGAATCTTAAATAATAAAGCTTTTCATTTTCCTAAATCCGTGTCTAAAGTTGCTTTAATATCTAACGGAACTGGTATTGCTCCTTTCCTTGGAATGATTGAACAGAATAAGAAAAAAGTTGAAACGCATTTATACTCTGGCTTCCGAATGGAAACGGAAACTGTTTTAGGTTATAAAAAATTTACCGCAGAAATGATTAAAAAGCATCAACTTCAAAGCTTTCATTTGGCTTTATCTCGTGCAGAAAATCATCATTATGTAATGGATTTGATTAAACGAGATGTTGACTTTTTTATTGATTTATTACACCAAGGCGGCGTTATCATGATTTGTGGTTCGCTTGCAATGCAAAAAGATGTAGAAGCTATTTTGGATGATTTATGCCTTTCCAGAGAAATGAAATCTATTTCATATTATAAAGATAATGGTCAGTTGTTGACAGATTGCTATTAAGTTAATTGATAATTGTTAATTGTTAATTCTTAATTCTTAATTCTTAATTCTTAATTGTTGGATTGTGAAGTCCCAGCGGGACGATATATTTATAGAGATTTATTCGACAAAAACCAAACCCCATCGGGGTGGCATATATTGGCAATCAGAAAAATATCGCTCCGCTGGAGCTTATTAATAAAAAATCATGCATACATCAATCCTACATAAGTTTTTAGTTGTTTTTATAATTGCGGTTAGTTTTTCGGGCAACGCACAAGTTCTCCGAAAAAGAACTACGCTGCTTATGGGAGGGCGTTTTGATATTACTATTGTTGCAAATGATACTGTATCTGCTGAACAAAATATTAATGCTGTAATTGCCGAAATTACCCGAATTGAAAATTTGATTTCTGATTGGAAACCCGACTCACAAGTATCTGAAGTAAACCAAAATGCCGGAATCCGACCTGTGAAAGTAGATCGTGAGGTTTTTGAATTAACACAAAGAGCCATAAAATTATCTGAAATAACAAATGGCGGCTTTGACGTTAGTTTTGCTGCAATGGACAGAATATGGAAATTTGACGGTTCGATGACCGAGATGCCTTCGGCGGAAGCCATAAAAAAATCTGTAGAAAAAGTGGGTTATAAAAACATCATTTTAGATAGTGTACAATCTACCATATTTCTAAAACTTAAAGGAATGAAAATAGGATTTGGAGCGCTGGGTGAAGGTTATGCCACCGATAAATGCCGAACTATGATGCTATCTAAAGGAATCGAAGCCGGAATTATAAATGGCTCCGGAGATATGAGTACCTGGGGAAAACAACCTAACGGTGAACCATGGAAAATAGGTATTACAAACCCATTTAATACCGAAAAACTCTTAGCTGTTATCCCTTTAGAACAAGAGGCTGTAACCACTTCTGGAAGCTATGAAAAGTTTGTAATTTTTAATGGCAAAAGATATTCTCATATAATAAATCCAGCAACTGGATATCCCGCAACTGGATTATGCAGTGTGACCGTTTTTGGTCCTGATGCTGAAACAGCAAACGGACTTAGTACTTCTTTAATGGTTTTAGGTCAAAAAGAAGGTTTACTTTTACTTCAAAAATATCCTGATTATAGTTGTTTGATGATAACCGATAATGAAAAAGTAATCAAATCGAAAAACTTCAAAATCAAGAAATTCAAGACTAAATTTTAACCTTTAAATCTTAGGATTCTCTAGCAGCTATTTACAATCTTAACTTCTTGGTACAATGAAAAACCACACCCTTCATGATGTTCTCGAAAAATGGATTAAAGCATGGTCTTTATCAAGAGAATTATCTTTACCCGTAAAATACAAATCGGGGTGGATGGTAAATGTGGGATATGAAAACCAAAAACAACGTTATATTTTTCCTGAATTTAACAATGATTTTATCCAATTATCAGAGACTATTGATGAACCTTGGATATATCTAAAAGTTTGTGCTTCGCCCGATGAACTAAAAGGCAAATTATCTGAAAAATGGGTAATTCAGCCTCAAGGTTATATGATGTCTTGTTTTAAACAAATGAGTTTTGCCAGTGGTAATTTACCCGACAAATACAAGTTCGAATATGAGAGTTATAACTCTACTTTTGTTGTTAGAATTGTTACTAAAGATGGCGAACTAGCATCGATAGGACACGTTGTTTTAGTTGATGATTTAGCCGTTTATGATAGAATTTCAACCGAAACAAATCATCGCCGAAACGGTCTTGCTACTTTCTTAATGAAAGAACTCGAAAAAATTGCCTTAGTCAATAGCGTTTACAACAATTTTCTGGTTGCTACAGAAGAAGGTAAATCTTTATACCAGACTCTGGGATGGGAAATCTATAGCCTTTATACATCAGCTGTTATTTTTGATTAAAACAAAATAATCCCATTCAAAACTCACTATTATTTATTTTTTAATGAAACAATGTTGCATTTGTGAATAAGATTTTTATATTTGCAACAGTATTGCGTTAAGAATAGAAAAACAGAAGGAAATAACAACTTTCTTCATCGTTTTATATCATAATACTTTATGATTTTTATTCTTAAATAAATATGCTTTATTAAATCTTGATTCGTCTGAATGAAAAAGAAATTTAAATTTATTAATCTTCTTATGCCGCTAATAGTAGTATTCGCTATACTATTTCCGGCAATCCATTCTTATGAACATATCCAAAGTCATGATACTACCCATAAAAATACACAGCATTTAAGTACTGCTAAAACGGAACTTATAACACACAATCATTCTTCTGAAGAGTGTGCTATATGTCATTTTAAATTTACTCCTGTAAGTACGTTTACTTTCATGTCTTTTGAGTTTTATAAAAGATGTAACATAACCTCATATGTTTCTTTTTATTACAAATCTTATTCCTATTTCTTTAAGGGATCCTTATTTGCTCTTCGAGCGCCTCCTACAATTTAAAGTAAAATCAATTAGCAATGCTGCATTTGAATTTAAACTAACCATATAAGTGATGTAAGTTCATCTAAGCGAAGTGTTTATAAAACTTATATTTTCTTAAATGACTTATATGGTTTAAAACCACTTTTCTATAACAATTTCTATAAAAACTAACCATATAAGCTATGTAAGTTCATATAAACGAAGTGTTTATAAAACTTATATTTTCTTAAATGACTTATATGTTTAATAAAGTTCTATAGAGCTGTCATTCGGTTTCGTTTACCAAAAAAGCCAAGATTTTACTTCTGCTTAATTGCTTATTCCATTTTACAAATAACCCTCATTTCATAGAATAATTATCTATGAATATATCCTTCGGTGCACCTTTTTAAGTTGACATTACGTATAGCAATGTCATTTAAAAAAGCGCATTCCCCTACTCTGTAACCAAAAATTAATACATATGAACAAAATGAAAATCTCAAAACTTGTACTGGCATCTTTTGCTTTAGTCAGCATCTTAACAGCGTGTGATAGCAGCGATGATGCTAAAATTGATACCGAATACCCTGTTATCGATATATCGGCAGCAAATGCTTTCCCAATACAATGCAGCGAAGCAATCCGTGGGCAAAAATTTACTTTCAGAGCTAAGTTTACCGACAACTCGGCATTAGGATCGTATAGCTTGGATATCCATCATAATTTCGACCATCATAACCATAGTACCGAAGTAAATGATTGTACTCCTGAAGCGATAAAAAAACCTGTAAAACCATTGCTTTATATCAATTCTGTCACTATTCCAGAAAATTTAAAAAGCTACGAGGCAACTCAGGAAATCAACATTCCGACAGACATTGATCCCGGAGATTACCATTTCCTTATTCGTCTAACCGATAAAGAAGGCTGGCAAACAATTAAAGGTTTAAGCATCAAAATTAAATAAGTGACTTTGAAGAACGAATATAAATCAAATCGATTACGGATTATTTATCTGTTGCTGTTTTGCGCTGTTATTTTTACGAAAGTATCTGCACAAACCGTCAATATATCAGGTAGCGTATTCTCTAATAGTCATAAACCATTAGAAGCTGCAACCGTAACGATTTACCCCTCATCTATTACCACTTTTACAAATAAAGAAGGTGCTTATTACTTTAATGAAATTCCTAAAAACTCAAAGAAACTTATTGTTAGTTATTCGGGTTATATCAAATCTGAAATTGAACTTTCGTTAGATAAAAACTCAAATGTACAACCTGATATTATCTTACATCAGGAAGTTAAAGAACTGCAAGAAGTTGTAATAAAAGATAATTATGCTACACGTCTTAACAAAAAAGAATCTCTTAACATAGATGTAGTAAATAGTAGTTTTATCCAGCGTAATCTTGGTGGTAGTTTAATGCAATCGCTCCAAAGATTACCTGGTGTTAAAACCATTTCTATAGGTTCTGGTGGATCTAAACCTCTTATCCGAGGATTAAGTTTTAATCAGGTTATTGTTGTCGAGAATGGTATTAAACACGAAGGCCAACAATGGGGCGCAGATCACGGACTAGAAATAGACCAATATGCTGTAAATCGTGTAGAAATCATTAAAGGCCCATCTTCATTTATCTACGGATCTGATGCTATTGGTGGTGCTATCAATATAAAACCGCTAGCATTTCCTGCCAAACATACTTTGGGCGGAACCATTGATATTACGGGTAAAAGTAATAACGAACAATATGGCGGTTCTTTTAACCTGTTTGGGCGTAATGAAAAATGGTTCTTTGATACCCGAATCACTACAATGGATTATGGCGATTATCGCGTTCCTACCGATGTGGTTCAGGTTTACAATTATGCAGTTCCGTTATATAAAAATCATTTGCGTAATACTGCTGGACGCGAACTCGATTTACATGCAAGTACAGGATATATAGGCCAGAAGTTTAAATCGGTTTTGTATGTAAGCAACGTGTATAGTAAAACTGGTTTTTTTGCCAATGCCCATGGTCTTGAGCCTCGAAATGTAGATACAGAACTTCATGACAAATCCAGCCGTGATATACAAATGCCGTATCAGGAAGTAAACCATACCAAGATAAGTAACACTACCTCTTTTCAATTAGGCGAACATCAACTGGAAACTCAATTAGGTTTTCAAAAGAATTTTCGCCGCGAATGGAGTCATTATGTTAATCATGGCTATATGCCGCCTATATATCCCGATGATATGTATGCTCCAAAAGATCTAGAGCGCCAATATGATAAAGAAGTTTTCTCCGCTTCGGCAAAAGATGAATTCTCATTGGGCAATCATCAGTTTACTGTTGGAGTAAATACAGAATTGCAACAAAATAAAATTGGTGGTTGGAGTTTCCTGATTCCTGCTTTTACGCAAGTGAACGCTGGAGCATTTGCTTATGACAAAATTCAGCTCAATGAAAAATGGCTGCTGCACGCTGCGCTACGATTGGATTATGGAAAAATTAAAATGAAACAATATACAGATTGGTTTGAAAGTGAAGTAACAACTAATGGGCAAACAAATTTTGAATACTTAGAACGTTCGGAAGAGCTTACGCGAACATTTAAAAGTTTTACCTGGTCGGCGGGAGTTAATTACAATCTGGAAAAATTCTCATTGAAAGCAAATGCGGGAACTAGTTTCAGAATGCCGATTGCTAAAGAATTAGCATCAAACGGTGTAAATTATCATTATTTCCGATTCGAAAAAGGAGATCCTAACTTATCTGCCGAACAATCCTATCAGTTAGATCTTGGGTTAGAATGGCAGGATCATAAGTGGTCTGTACAATTGAGTCCGTTTTTTAATTATTTCCCCAATTACATCTACCTCAACCCTACTTCCCAACATGATATTTATTATGGAGCAGGCAATCAGGTTTTTGAATATGAGCAAAGTAAAGTCATGCGTTATGGAGGCGAATTGCAAACTCGTTATCAATTCTTAAAAAGTTTAAGTGGTGAAATTCTGGTAGAATATCTTTATTCTGAGCAATTATCGGGCAGTAAAAAAGGCTATACCCTACCCTTTTCTCCTCCTGCATCGGTTTTGTTTGGGCTTACTTATAGTCCCGAAATTAAGAATCTAAGAGGAACTTATTTCTCCTTAGATTATCGTTTTACTGCCGAGCAAAACCAAATTGTTCCTCCAGAAAAGAAAACTGCCAGCAGCAATGTTTTCAACCTTGCCTTGGGAACAAAAATAAGAACTGGACAACAGGATTTAGCCATTTCACTGCAAGTACAAAACTTGTTTAATGCTAAATACTTAAACCATACAAGTTTTTATCGATTAATAGAACTCCCTGAAGCAAGCAGAAACATTATTCTATCGGTCAAAATTCCCTTTTTAATACATAATCAAAAATAATATGAACCCTTTTAAACAAACAAAAAAACCTATGAAAAAAGCAAAATTATTCCCCTTGTTTTTACTATTTATTAGCACATTTACAGCGTGTAATAATGACGATGATACTACCCCAGAAGTGGCAAAACCTACAATGACAAATGTTGAAATTGGTTCTGCCAATAATAAGCAAGGAGTCATTGGTCGCGATTTTCACTTTAACGCCGATGTCACAGCTGGAGATAAAATTGCAGCAGTGCAACTTAAAATACTTCCTAAAAAAGGAGAGAAATATGCAAGCGATTGGAAATTAGAACTGAGTTGGGCTGAATATGTTGGTGCAAAAAACACTACAGTACATAAACACTTTAATATTCCTAATGAAGCTCCTGAAGGTAAATATGACTTTTTCTTTACAGTATTAGACAACAATGGTTCTAAACTGGAAATTAAAGAAGATTTTACCATTGTCGATGCTGCAAATTTACCTACTGATCCATTAATTGGTCGAGATATGATTTCTCGCAACGAAACTTTAATTTATCATATGGGAACTTGGGTTGAACCTGAACTAATCTTTAAAAAGGATGATATACTAACTGCTCATGCTCAGATAAGTCAGATTAAAGGTGATGGAATATTATACTCTGTACTAATTAAAAAAAGCGCCAATTACCATCCTGAAAGCATTGACAATCTAGATTTTAAAAAAGTAATCGTAATTTCTAAAGTCGAGCATAAAGGTCTTGCCGCAGCATCAAAAATTTCGACTTTACAAAAGATAAATGATGTTTGGGGCGGCGAAAAAATTGTTATCGGTGCTGCAACTGATGCTAACCTACCTAATGCAAACCCAATAACTGGCGAAAAAGCATGGGAATCTGGTGTATATAACTGGGTGGTTTTGTATAAAAATACAACCTACAATCTCAATGTATATAAGTCAATGCCTATTACTATTAATTACTAATCTAAATATTATCTTAAACACCCATTTACAATGAAAAACATTAATTTTAAACTGATTTTCTTATTTGCTTTATCCACTTTTGCAATCTCTTGTAGCAATGACGATGATGACAATACTACTGAAACTCCAAAGGAAACTTTGGCTGAATATAAGTATTTAAGAGTATTACTTTCTGATGAAAAAACAACAGAAATTACTCTTGTAAATCCAGTTGATGGTACTTCGAGTTTCTTTAATGCAAAATTTGCAAAATCAACTATTTACACAACAGAATCAGGTAGATATGCAGGAATTATTCATAGAGCTGATAATACTGTAGAAACTTTTGACAGCGGATTTGAAGGTCATGGCGATCATGTTGATGTAGACGGAATTCCAAAGTTTGGAGCATTAACAGGTCAATCGCCTATGCCAACTCATTTTAAAAGTAAAATTGGAGAATTATTAACTTTTAATGATGGTGATGGAACATTGTCTGTAGCCAAAGAAGCTGATGTTAATACAGCCGGAGCAAAATTTAAAGTAATTAATGCTGGTTTACTGGCTCATCACGGTGCTATGGCAACTTTTACTAATGGAACTTATGCTATTACCCAAAAAGATAATTCGGTTGCAGGAACGCTTCCTGAAAAAGTAAAAATTATAGATAATACAGGTAAAACTCTTTTTGAATCTACAATTTCTACAAAAGGAATCCACGGAAATGCATCTGACGGAACTTATGCCGTTTTCGGTTCAGCAAGTGGTGTTCTTGTGGTTGAAAGTTCAGGAAAACAAAAACTTATTGCGCTTCCTGATGGTTTTGGAACAGCATGGTTTGGAAGTATTTTGGAAACAAAAGCTCAAGGAAAATTCATAGGTTTTACTGCTGAAAAAGGGGCTTACTTAATTGATGTTATTAACGGAACAATTAAGCCAATTATACAAAGTGCTACTATTGCACAATGTAAAGTAAGCTACAACATGAGTAAACTAGGAATTTTATTAAATAGTGGTGAATTTAAATTATACAATTTAACTACGTTGCAAGTTGAAAAAGAAGGAAAAGTAATTGCTGAAATTGCAAAAGATGCGACTATGAAACCTCAAATCCAACTAACAGAAAATTTTGCTTATATAACTTCTCCAACTACAGGAGAATTATTGCAACTAAGCTTATCTAATATGACAATTGCAAAGAAAATAAAAGTATCTAATACTCCATACAGAATTACGATTCTTGGTTTTGAAAACAGCAAAAGTCATTAATCTTAATTTTCTAATCTTATTCTAAAATCTTATTTAAACACATAGAAACATAGTCAAAGTGTGTAGAAAAAAACAAGAAAGAGAAATATATTTCTTTCACATAGCTATGTGCATTTAAAATAAGTGAAACGCCTATTTTAAGAATACAAAATCTATGTTTCTATGTGTTTAAATTAATTTATCAAACATTTTAAATAGTATTAATTAATAACAGCAGATGCTAAAATATTTTAGCATCTGCTGTTTTATTTCAATATATTATATTTATAAATTTTTCAAATCGTCAACTGTATAAAACTTAAGTTTATTAGCCTTTGCATACTCGCATATTTCTTGTAAAGCTGCAAGCGGTGTTTCTATTTTTTCATCGGCAACATCTACAGTTTTATGCCCATAAAAAATAACAATCTTATTATGCTTCTTGGCATAATCCATAAGGGTTTTATAATACGCAACGTCAAACTGCTTGTAATCATCATCTATACCCAAACCATAAATAACTCTGTTTCCCTCATAATAACAATATTGCGATTCAGGATAAAGTTTACCATAAGTTGTACCTCTTATAATATCAAAATATTTTAATAATTCTTTATCCAAATCTGCATTGCGTGCTCCATCAGGATAGGCAAATGAGCGCAAATTAAACCCGTCTTTATCCATAGCAACTTTAAGCGGCAGTATCTCCTCTTTTATGTACTTATCGATTCCATATTTAGCCGAATATTTAAGTGCATTTTCATGATTATATCCATGTGCTGCGATATCGTGTCCCATATCTTGTAAATAGTGTAACTTTTTCTTTTGCGTAGCATTCAAAGAATCATATTTACATATAAAAAAAGTCGCTTTCCAGTCTAAATGGCGCAGTCGCTTTTCGGCATTATACCAATCATCAATATAATTATCATCGAAGCTTAATATGATACCAGGCTGAGATTCTTTCTTTACTGGAAGAAGCGGTTTAGATTTCTTCTCTTCTGAATAAGTACTTGCTGCATAAAGTAAAATACCAATGGTAAAGAAACCAATAAGTGCGTATATAATTCGCTTCATAGTGTAGATTTTGTAATCAAATTTAAGTATTATCCTGTAAAAAAATTCTACTTACTGTTATTAATTAATTTATTAATAAAGCTTCCCGATTTCATTGGTTTATTAAACTGCTGTGACAAAGTTTAACCTACTTCTTTGTCTAGGGAACGCGGATAAAACAGATTCGCTAAAGCGAAAACACAGATAAAAAACGGATTTTTAAAAATAAAAGAAAGAAATCCGTTTTGATCCGCGTCTTTACTTTTGTAAATCCGTATCATCAGTGTCCCATTATAGACAATATTGGCTATAAACATTCCACTCCGCTGAAGCTTTGACTATTTTTTTTACCACGCAGACTACAAAAGATTTAAGCCGATAAGCGCAGATTTTTTCTTCAATACTTATAAAACTAAATCTGCAAAATCTGCGTGCAAAAAATAATATTTAATCTTCTCTCGCAGATTCTAAAAGATATAAGCCGATGAACACAGATTTATTAATGACTAATTTTTAAAAATCCGTTTTGATCCGCGTCTTTACTTTTGTAAATCCGTATCATCTGTGCCCCATTACAGACAATATTGGCTATAAACATTCCACTCCGCTGAAGCTTTGACTATTTTTTTTTACCACGCAGATTACAAAAGATTTAAGCCGATAAGCGCAGATTTTTTCTTCAATACTTATAAAACTAAATCTGCAAAATCTGCGTGCAAAAAAATAATATTTAATCTTCTCTCGCAGATTCTAAAAGATATAAGCCGATGAACGCAGATTTATTAATGACTAATTTTTTAAAATCCGTTTTGATCCGCGTCTTTACTTTTGTAAATCCGTATCATCTGTGTACCATTATAGACAATATTCGCTATAAACACTCCGCTACAGTTAAAAAACATTTTAATACTTTAGATCTTTCTGTTTAAATTTGCTGTTCAACTACAACTCATGGATTCTTTTACTCAAATTGTGTTAGGAATTGCAACTGCCGAATTATGTGCGGGTGAAAAATTGCAACGCAAAACGATTTTATATGGTGCAATTCTAGGAACTATACCAGACTTAGATGTTTTGTTTGGGCAGTTTTTAAACCCAGTAGATGGTGTAGCTATTCATCGGGGATTAAGTCATTCCTTATTATTTTTTGGCTTATTATCGCCCATTTTAGGTTGGTTTATTTCTAAGATCGAACAAGAGAAAATTAATTTCCGAAGTGCAACTATTTTAGTATTTTGGTGTTTATTTACCCATGTATTACTGGATATGTTTACATCTTGGGGCACACAAATTTTCTGGCCTCTACCCGACCGAATTGCCTTAAAAACTATATTTGTAATTGATCCTTTATATACGTTTCCGTTGCTTATTTGTTTAATTATAGGATTGCGCAAACCTACTTTCGCTTTGCGAAAAAAATATGTTTTACGAGGAATATATATTAGTTCCTTTTATCTCTTGGTAACCTGTAGTTTAAAATTATATGCTTTACAACAATTTAAAAATGCATTGCAAGAACAGCATATATCTTATAGTGATCTTATTGTAAAACCTACTGCCTTTAATTGCATTTTATGGAATGCTAATGTGGCTACAAAAGAGGCGTATTTATTAGGTGATTATTCCTTATTTGATAGCCAGCCGATAACTTTTGAACGTTATGAAAAAAACAATGCCTTATCGCAGCAGCTTACTGGCAATCCCGATTTTGAAACCTTAAAAAAAGTGAGCGAAGGATGGTTTATTGTAACCAAAAAAGACAACGATTATTACTTTAATGATTTGCGCTTTGGCTTGCTTACTAAAGATCCCAAACAGCCTCAATTTGCCTTTAGCTATATTTTTAAGGATGAAAACGGAAAACTAAAGGCTCAAGAAGTTCCTAAGCAAAAACGTGATGGAAAAGCCTTAATGCAAGGAATCTTAAATCGCATAAAAGGAAATTAAAAAAGGAACTATTCCATTTTGAGAAACATAATATCATTTTGATAGTATTCATTTTATAAAAAAGCATTAAAAAAAACACATAAAACACTAACAAACAATCGTTTAATTCATTACAAAATTTACAGGTATTATGTTTGCTTCAATAATGAAAATCTAAATCATTATGAACAACTATCCTGAACAAAAAAGACTACTGCATCGTAATAAATTAAAGAGACTGGCTCGAATAAGAATGAAAATGACCACAAGCCATTTGCTATTCATCACTTATACTGTTGTGTTAGTTTTTATTGCAATTTTCAAGTTAACAGGTCAATAGCATAAATAATTATTAAAGCACAAAAGAGTATTGCATTACATCATATAATTATTATTTGTATTTTAGTAATCAAAAACTACTATATGACCAAAAACCTCCTTTACTCCGTTTTGTTCAGTTGCTTTTTTTCTGTTTGTACTTTTGCTCAAGGACAATCCCTAAACTGGATAAATTCTCATGCATTACCAATTACCGACAATGAGAATGACAATAAGGCTTATTACTCGCAGTTAACCAATCTGCTCAAGGATAACAAAATTTGTGGCCTGGGAGAAGCTTCTCACGGAACTCATGAATTTTATACTGAGAAGAATCGCATTATTAAATATCTGATCACAAATGCCCAATATAAGTCGATTGGTTTTGAGTTTGGATATTCGGCGATAGAACCAATTAATGTTTATTTATTAACTGGAAAAGGGGATTTAAAACAACTCATGAAACCATTGCGATTGTTTAATACAAAAGAAATATATGATTTGTTTGAATGGGTAAAGACATATAATACCGCTAAACCTCTTAAGGATAAAGTTAATCTTTTTGGTTTTGACACTAATTATATCAAATCTGATATTGATGCGTCTGCCAACTTTTGTTCTGCTTATTTAACAAAAAATGCGTCTCCTTATACTAATGGATCAGCTGCAATACCAGTTTTAAAAAAGATAACAACTCCTGATTTTCCTCTATATGAATTGTCTGATGATGAAACGGGAATCATTTCTCGCTTAAATACAGAAATAAAACTTAAAGGCACATCGACAATTAAAGGTTTTAACGAATTTAAAAAATACATATCCCTTTTATACCAAGGCACATTATTATCTAATCCTTTGGCCAGAGATCAATTTATGGCCGAAAACCTTATCGATTTCCAACAAGAAACTAAAGCCAAAACTATTATTTGGGGACACAATATCCATTTTGCAAAAGATACCAATATGCCTAAAGCAAAAGGAATGGGATATCATGTAAAAGAGAAATACGGTAATGAATATTACGCAATAGGTTTTGATACTTTTAAAGGAAAAGTGACTGTACTAGATGGCAATGATTATGTAGAACACAGTTTTGAAGCGCAACCAAAATCTTATTCGGCATTGTTTGCAGAAGCTAAGTTCCCTACTTTCTTTGTAGCCTTTGATACTGCCGAAGAAAGTCCTTTTTATAATGCAAATGGCAACATAACCAATATATACTCTAACTGGACTAATGTAATAGCATTACCTATGAAACCAGGTATTGATTTTGATGCATTAATTTTTATACGAGAAACAACTCCTTCGATTATATTAAAGTAATTAATTTAACCATATAAGTGATGTAAGTAAATATAAGCTGGTCTTTTCGGCAAAACTTAAATGAACTTACATCACTTATATGGTTCGAGAAATAGTTATTTTCTTTTTATAAAATATTACTTTAAATCATCAAATTCCAGATACAATTGTTTTAAAAGAGTAATAGAATAATTCGTTCCATTTGCATTAACCTGAATATCATTTCCAGCTACTCCAATTGGACTATTTTCAGATTTATTCACATTGATTAAACTATATTTTTCATTTTTTATAAGTGTAGTCAAATCTGTTTTTACTTCTAAAATCTGCTCGAAATCAGGTTTATTTGTAAGCTCATGAACCATAAATTGTTCTTTTGCATTACCAAAAATTATAAAATTAGTTGTAGCCGACTTTACTTCATCTGGATTAAACTTTTTATAAAAAATCACTTGTTTGATAGTTATCACAACATCCGAAGCTATTTTCTTCCCTCCTCTTTCAAAATGACCTCTGTAAAGATTTACTTTAAATGATTTAGGATTGTTAATCATATCCGGCAAAACAAACTTTTCGGGCTCAATCATATAAGTGTTATAATCCGGGTTCTTTTCCTGATCTGCTACAAATAGTTGCTTTGTTTTACTATCCAATTCTAGCTCCAAAATAATTTGATAATTATGCGGAGAACGAAACATGGGTAAGTGCGAAGCATAAATTTTTTCTTTACCAAAAATCAGCATTCCATGTGTCGACGGCTTATCTGTACTACTATTATGATGTTGCGCATTTGACAATGTAATGAAAAAGAAAAAAAGCAATGAAATTGAATAATATCTCATAATCAAAATTTAAAATATTTTTTGGCGAAGATAAAAAACACTCTAAAAAGTAATTGTTAACTAGTTGGTAAAAGATTAAATCAACTCTTTCGGATACAATTACTGTTAAAACATAGAGCGCAAGGTTTTATGCAAGGTGCACAAAGTTCTTCCTCAATATTGTCACCCTGAGGTACGAAGGGTCTTCGCAAGAAACTAACACAAACTTGTCTTACATTATCGAGCTACTAATGGTGACCCTTCATGCCTCAGGGTGACAAGTTTGAGAGTATATTGAGTATATGTTCTACAAAGCTGTTATCAGTTTTGTAGAATCATTTTTACCCCAACGACACATCATAAAAAAAACGAGTTAAAATATTTATAAAAATATTTTAACTCGTTTGAGTTTATAAAATCACAACCGTTTTTATCTATTTAACTTCAGATAAACCACGTGTTAACCAACCTCTTTTATTTGCTGTAATAATTGCATAAGGAGTAATCCAGAATAAACCAAAGGTGTAAAACACGCTATAAGAATATGCCCAGAATGACTCTGATACATTATGTCTTTTGGCATAAAATAAAGCCGAGAAACTAGACACAATCAATATACTTAAAAGCGTAGATCCCAAAAATAATAATGGATGTACTACTATAAAAAACAGCATAAATAACATGAATGGATATGCCATAACAATTTTAAGTGATTGATCTATAAATAATAATCTTGTACCAAATTTAGATCCTTTTCTAAAATCTTTAAAAACATATTGTGCCATCATTAAGTTTTCACGCACATTACTTCTTCCCCATCTGATAAACATTTTATATAAACCAGTATAATTTTCGGGTACATTTGTTAATACGTATGAATTTCTTTGAAACAATACTTCATGTCCTTGTTTTAAGATCATGTTTGTCATTGCACGGTCTTCGCCAATATCTGATGGTTGCCCCATAAAAGTTTGATCAATCCATTCCGGAAGACATGCAAATACGGCATCACTACGATAAGCTGCTAAAGCTCCAGGAGTACAAAGTACAGATCCTAATACACTTTCGGCAGAACGCATGAATTCAAAACTCATTACGAAACTTACGTTTAACATTTTAGGAAGTATTGCTTTTTTATTATTTAAAACAAGTACATTTCCTGCAACGGCTCCACAATTTTTATTTGTAATAAACGGACTAACTAAGTTTCTTACTGTATCTTTTTTTACTACTGAATCACTGTCTACAGTAACAAAAATTTCTCCGTTACCAAGATTAAATCCACGGTGTAATGCATGACGTTTTCCTTGGTTTTTAGGCTGCTGATAGATAGATAAACGATCTCCTAATTTTACTTTTGCTTGTTGCATCCAGTACCAAGTATCATCTTTACTACCATCATCTATAGCAAGTATTTGCATTTTTTGCTCTGGATAATCGCTATCTGCTAAACTTACTAAAGTATCCCAAACCAGTTTACCTTCGTTGTAAGCAGGAACAATTATGGTACAAGTTGGCAACAACTCATCTGTAACAGATTCTATTGGTTTATATTTAAAATAAAGGAATAAATTAAATAGAAAAACACCCGTTTTAAAAAGAAAAAAGACTGTTGTTATAACCAAAAATGGATATCCCCACGTAGAATTTATTCTGTCTATATGAAATTGGTCAAAGTCTGATTGAAATTTATATACTAAGAAAGCTCCAGCAATCATTAATAAAAAAGTACTGATAAGTACCATAATCCCTAACGGACTTGATGTTTCTTTTATCGCTTTTGCGAATGATTTATCGTTAATACGAAAAAAAGAACCTGTTAATGAATCTCCGCTATTACCTGTATTGCTGCTTGTAGAGAATAATTGTTTTGAAATTGTTTCAGTTTTCATGCTTGTATTACTATCGTTTTCTATATTAAGGCTTTTATCTAAATGCCATCCTTTTTCGTTTCTTGTTCTCGTTTGTAAAGAATGGACAAATCCCAATTTAGCAAGCCCCGTGCCATTGTCCTTTTAAATAGAAATTGAGGCGATTACGATAGTTTTCGTATACTAGCTGTGTATAATTAGTATACAACTTGTGTAAAAATTATACACATTGTATCCATTTTTATAAAAATAGAAGTCCGTTTTCACGAAAGAATCAAGAATAAACCCTCTTGTATTTTGCAAAGATGATTATACGATTTTCATCTCATAATTGCTTGATAAAAGTACTGGGAGATATCCCAAAAAACTTTTTAAATTTTGCCCCAAAATAGGACGTATTTCCAAAATGCAATCTATCCGAAATTTGTAATATCGTTAGTTGTCTACCTTCAAGGAGTTCTTTTGCTCTATGCAATTTATTATTCATAAAGAACAAATTTGGCGTAGTTCCTGTTATTTCTTTAAAAAGAACTTTAAATTTTGATAGAGACATATTTGCATTAAAAGCCAGCTTTTTAATCGTGGGAAAATTACTTTCTACGTTATCCATTAAATACATTTGGCTAGAAATAATAGCATTAAAATCATTTCTATTAACTTCTTCGAGAATGATTCTTTTTTTTGATAATTTATTTAAATAGTTTGAAAGTAATAACTGAACACTTCCTTTTAGATTTAAATCAAATATTGCTCCTCCAACTTTTAGTTTGCGTAAATCGTTCAGAATATGATAACTCTCGTTGCTCATTCTGTCAAATTTTACAATTTCCCTGTCTTCGTGATTTCTCTTTTTTTTAATACTTTCAAAAGGAATATTATTCTTTTGAACAAAAACTTGTATCATATTTTTTTTTATAAAAACACAAAGCATATAAATTTTGCTTCCTGCTTTAGCGTAAAAATCTGATTGTAAGGCACCATCCATAATTAGTAAATTATATTTCCAAAGCCCTAAGTCATATACAATATCATCTTTTAAAATAGAAACTTCTCCTTCTGTCAGATTATAATACATCGCAACGAAATCATCTTTTACATTTTTCTGCGTTACCTGAAAATCAATATTATGAACCACATCTACATAAAACGCAACAATACCTTCATTACATTCTAGAAAATAACAAGTTCCGGAATAATGACACTTCTTAGGAATAACTATAAAATTCCCTTCTATTTTAGCTCCAAATTGCGCTGCAAAATGAGCAACCCAATCTAGATCTGCGCTACAAAAATGTTCAAATGTTTTCATAAAAACACCCGTTTTATAATTTCATTCATCTGAACAATTTAACCTCAACTATTTAATTTAAATAACAAATCAAAAAGAAACAATCGTACCAAAAGTGAATACTTAACTAAAACATCTAATATAAATAATTGATTTTTATTATATAATTTTCTAATGAAGAATACTCTGAATATTTATGATCCAGAAATAAAATCTTCTTAATAACAACTCTTTTTTATAAATTTAATGTAGCCTGAAGGAGATTTTCCTGTATGTTTTATAAATGCCCTAAAACAAGTTGTTCTGGATTTAAATCCCGAATTCCAAGCCATTCCTTCAATAGTCAAATTATGATCAAAGTTGTCTATAAAATAACTTACTCTTTTACTATTAATATAATCCTGAAAACGAAGGTTATATTGTGTATTAATCAAAATAGAAAGTTGATGTACAGGAATACTCGTTTTTTTAGCTAAATCGCGAATAACAAGATTTCTATTCAAAAAAATCTTTTCTTTTATTACAACTTCGTTCAAAGCCAAAAGATATTCTTGCCTTTTCTGCTCGTCAAATAAACTTAATGTTTGCAAAGTATTTTTTATAGATGTTTTTATAATCTTATTTTTATACTTCGCAAAAAGGAATAATCTATCAATAACTTTAGCACTATAAATCTGGAGTTTACGCATTATTTTTAATCAACATTAAGAACTTTCTATTATTTATAACAAGGCATATATAATAACAAACCTTAAATAAATAACCATACACAACTGTATCACAAACAAATACAGTTGCGTTTTTAGGCTTAGAAAATAAAATTATATTAGGAAGTAAAGGTCTAGAGTATTCTTTTATACATTGTTCACTAAAAAGCAATAATGTCTTGCGTTAAGCCATTTTTGATTTAAAACATAAGCAAAACTCAAAAAATAAGGGCACAAAAAAGCTGTAATATTACTTTACATTAGGAACTAGAAATACTAATCCTGAGCAATATAAAGGAAAGGGAATTTGATAAAGAAGAAAATAAAAAGAAAACTAGTTAGCAGTTGTTAACGTTTTAATAAGCTCATCTAATTTACTACCGTGAATATTTTTGGCAAGAATGATTCCGTTTTTATCAATTAAAAAATTAAGCGGAATTGCTTGAATTTTATAGTTTAGTACAACAGGAGAATCCCAAAGTTTTAAATCACTTACTTGTATCCATGGCTGTTTTATTTTTGCCATTGTGCTTAACCAAGCCTGTTTTTTAGAGTCTAAAGAAACACCATAAATCAAAAACTTATTAGGATATTTTTGGTACAATTTTATTAATTCAGGTTGTTCCTTAACACAAGGTCCACACCATGAAGCCCAAAAATCAACAAATACCAAAGAACCTCTTAAAGAGGAAAGAGTAACTACATTGCCTTTTGTATCCGGAAGATCTATATCTGGAATTATGTCTCCTACATCAAGACCTTCGGTTTGTGCATTGATACTCGTAAATGAGCAAATTAAAAATGTAAGCGTAAAAAATAAATTCTTCATAGGTTATAATATTTTCAGGGCATTGAAACAAAACAGTCTATCTAAAAAGAAATAGCACGATTAATAATAGTAGGATCGTTTTTATTTCTTGTGGCGAATTTATAAATATTTTTCCTTAACCTACACTAAAAAGTTCCTTCAATTATTAATTACTATGATTAATAATCGAAGGAACTCAATATTTTTTAAAATTAAATTCATGGCTACATTATAAAACAAAATAAGCATTGCAAATCTTAAAACAGCTTTTTTTGTTATTATAAAACTGACGTATTTAACATATAATTACGAACCAAAACCTTCTAATTTATTTTAGAAACACATTTTACCTTCATTTTGTAATCTATTATTACATTAAATAATAACGTAATACATTCTTTTACGGCTATTTAAATTGCAAAAAAAATCCATACATCTTTTATAACGTATGGATAGATTCTTTAAAAATTAGAAATCAATTATGGAGTCTCCGTTTTTGGAGCAACTGTATGAATTTCTTTCCAAACAATTCCGAGTTTCTCACTATTGTTTTTTCTTATTTTATTAGCGAGAGGAATATTATCTGATAATTTTAGTCCGTATGACGGAATCATCTCTTTTATTTTCTCTTGCCATTTTGGTGTCTTAAGTTCATTTTTAAAACATTTTTCTATTACCTTGAGCATAATCGAAACCGAGGTTGATGCTCCTGGCGATGCACCAAGCAAAGCAGCAACACTTCCGTCTGACGCTGTTACGACTTCGGTACCAAATTGTAAAATCCCCCTTTGTGTTGTATTGTCAATTTTTATAACCTGAACCCTTTGCCCAGCAATTTTTAAATCCCAATCTTCCATCTTGGCTTTAGGAAAATATTCCTGCAATGCCGCCAATCTTTGTTCGGGTGTGAGTACAACTTGTTCTACCAAATACTTTGTAAGCGGAACATTGTCCAAACCAGCTTCTAACATAGGTCTTATATTATAGAAATTAAACGATGCAGGCAAATCTGCCCAAGTTCCGTTTTTAAGAAATTTGGATGAAAATCCTGCAAAAGGTCCAAATAAAAGTTCTTTTTTACCATCGATAACTCGCGTATCAAGATGCGGAACCGACATTGGTGGCGAACCTACCGAAGCTTTTCCATATACTTTAGCTTGATGCTGCGCTATTATTTTAGGATTATTACACACCAACCACTCCCCGCTAACAGGAAAACCTCCATATCCTTTTGCTTCAGGAATATGTGTTTTTTCTAGCAATGGTAGCGTTGCTCCTCCTGCTCCTATAAAAACAAACTTCGCATTAATGGTTTTGGTTATATTATTTTTTAAGTCTTTAATATACACTTTCCAAGTACCATCTTCATTCCTTTTAAAATTGGTTACTTCATGATTTACTTCCAACTTCATTTTTCCAGATTTCACAAGATTAGAAGTCAGCTCATTAGTAAGTGCTCCATAATTAACATCGGTTCCAATATCAATTTTTGTGGCAGCAACTTTTTGCGAAGAATCTCTTCCATTCATTACAAGCGGAATCCAATTATTGATTTGTTTTTGATCATCAGAAAATTCCATTCCGGTAAAAAGCGGTTCTTTCTGTAATGCCAAAAATCTTTTCTTAAGGTATTTTACATTGTCTTCTCCTATCACAAAACTCATATGTGGCGTTGGATTAATGAAGCTTTTTGGTGGACCAATTTTATTATTTCCTACCAAATACGACCAAAACTCTTTTGAAATTTCAAAGGATTCATTTATCTCAACCGCTTTATGAGTATCAATACTACCATCTTTTAGTTCGGGTGTATAGTTGAGTTCACATAGTGCAGAATGTCCTGTTCCGGCATTATTCCATGCCGATGAACTTTCCTGACCTACAGCATCAAGCCTTTCGTAGGCAACCATGGTCATGTCTGGATCAAGCTCATTTAGCATATTTGCCAAAGTTACACTCATGATGCCACCACCAACCAAAACTACATCTACTGTTTCGCCTTCGCTACTTTTCTTATCAGCGCATGATCCTAATATTAGAATGCATAACAAACAGATGAAATTCTTTTTCATTTGCTACTGATTTCAATTAGAATATTTATAATTTTTGAAAAAGAGAATAAAAATAAAAACAGAATGAATCCCGAAAAAAAAGTAGATGCTGGCAAAATCCATCCCCCAATTCCTCGTGGAGTCGCAATAAGGTACACTGTCCCTATTAGTGTTACTAAACCAACAACATAAGCCAAAAACTGGAATATAGATGCTAGCGTTTTAAGTGTTTTTTGCTGTTTTAAAATGGTAATAGAAGTAGCTGTAGTCATAATTATTACATTTATAAGTTATTAATAATAAGATACTTAATTCCTATTAAAGATAAAAAAAATATCATTACCTCTAAAAATTAATAATGCTAATCGCCTAATTACTAACTATTAGCCAAACCCTAATGTGTATATTTTACTTTTATAAAATTGAAGTTTCCCATTTTGCATTCACAAATTATCTATGAAATTTTGCTACTCTGGTGCTTTACGAAAATATATTTTTGATAAAAAAACAATCTAATATTGAAAATCAAATCCTTATCATTGTTTAAGAAATATGCTAAGTTTGTATTACAAGATTAAATATAAAAAGTAGTGCAATTAATGTAAAATACTTAATTAAACATTAGCAATAAAATTATAAAAATGAAACAAGCCATTATTAATACAACTATACATACTGGTGACGAAATAATCAATAATGGGGTCATTATTATCGAAAACGGAACGATTCTTTCCGTTCAAAAAGATATTCCAAATGATATTGAAACGATTGATTTACAAGGAAACCATATTGCGGCAGGATTTATCGATATTCAGATAAACGGTGGCGAAAAGCATTATTTTAGTCAGACACCAACCGAAGAAACAATTCAGGATATATATGATTCAAGTCTTAAATACGGAACAACTCATGTGCTTCCGTGTTTAATATCATCATCTAACGAAACGATTCTAAAAGGAATTGAAGCGATTCGTAGTTACAGAAAAAAGCATAACAATGGCGTAATCGGAATGCATCTGGAAGGTCCTTTTTTAAATCCTTTAAAACGTGGAGCTCATAGTATTGACCAAGTGCGTAAACCAACAAATTCTGAACTTGAAGAAATTATACGACATGGGAAAGATGTTATAAAAGTAATCACGATTGCTCCAGAATGTTTTACCGATGAACAACTGAATATGTTATTAGAAAGCGGAATTACAATTTCGATAGGACATTCGACCATTACCCACAAAGAAGCACAGGTTTACTTTTCGAAAGGGATAAAACTCGTAACCCATTTATTTAATGCCATGACACAATTTGGTCATCGCGAACCTGGTTTAGTTGGAGCAACTCTCGAAAATGAAAATGTATATGCGCCCGTGATTCTGGATGGCGCACATTGTGATTATGCTGCAGCAAAATTGGCTTATAAACTAAAACAAGATAAATTTTTCTTAATTAGTGACGCTACATTTTTAGGAAGAAAAGTTTCTGATTTTAAATGGGATAATTTTGATGCACATCTGGAAAATGGTTTTTATAGAAACAACGATGGCAATCTTGCCGGAGCAGCAATATCAATGCAAGATGCAGTACAAAATACCTATAATCATTTAGATGTTTCTGCAGATGAAGCTATAAAAATGGCAACTTCACACGTGGCAAATGCCATTGGTTTGGGAGATAAATTTGGAAAAATAAAAAATGGTTTCCCTGCAAGCTTTGTTCAATTCAATGCAGATTTATCGATAATAGAAACATTAAATTTTGATGCTGTTACGGTTATTTAACCGCAAAGGTCGCAAGGATTTACGCAAAGAACGCAAAGCTTTAAAATCTGTGGCTGAAAAAAGGAACGCGGATTACGCAGATTCGCTATCGCGAAAACACGGATAAAACGGATTTTTAAAGTTAAAATTCTTTTAATTTGTGGCAAAAAAATTAAACGCAAAGGGCGCAAAGCTTTACCTCAATATTGTCACCCTGAGGAACGAAGGGTCTCCGCAAGAAACTCCATAATCTTTGTCGAGCTACTAACGGAGATTCTTCGTTCCTCAGAAAGACAAGTTTGGGTTTAGATCTGTGACAAAAAATTAACCGCAAAGGACGTAAAGCTGTTCCTCAATATTGTCACCCTGAGGAACGAAGGGTCTCCACTAGAAATTCCATAATTTTTGTCGAGCTACTTGAGGTGCCCCTTCCTGCGTCAGGGTGACAAGTTTGTGGTTTGCTTACGTATAAATACTACACATATAGTTTTTATACTCAATAAAAATTAGTGCATTCGTAGCAAAATCCTTTTAATCCCTTTAATCTGTGGCAAAAAAATTCGTGCCATTAATGCAACTCAAGGCTAACTTCTTTTTCTAATATCATTTGTAACTGAGGTGCAAAACCTAGTCCCCACTTATCGAGTGCTACAATTAATGGTAAAAGAGATTCACCAGTTTCGGTAAGATAATATTCTACTCGTAGTGGAACTTCTGTGTAAACTGTTTTACTCAAAAGTCCATGAAATTCCAGTTCCTTTAATTGGTTTTGTAATACGCGCTTACTAATACCTCTGATTTCTTTTACTAAATCTTTAGGGCGCTTTATCCCTTTAGAAATTTCATCTAGTAAACAAAACTTCCACTTAGAACCTACCACTTCCATTGCAACAGTAAGACCACAATTATAATCTATTGGAATTTTTCGTTGATACATATCTTTAGTTTCATTTGTTAATTTACAAAAGTAAAGATAAAATAGAGTTCTTACTTCAGTTTTCAATGGTGATTAATTTATCACTACATGATTAATTCGCCCCTTATTGATTAATCCCTCTATGTATTTGACCTTTGCAATAGCAAATTTTAAAATTCATAACATGAAAACTTTAGTAATTATTATACATCCCGATTTAAAGAATTCGATTATAAACAAACGATGGATTGAGGAACTAAAAAAACATCCCGAAAAGTATCTCTTACATGATTTACATAGTGTGTACCCTGATGAGAACATTGATGTTGAAAAAGAAAAACAGCTCTTAGAAACCCATGATTCAATTATATTTCAATTCCCTTTTTACTGGTTTAATTCACCGCCTTTATTCAAGAAATGGCTGGATGAAGTATTAACACACGGATGGGCATATGGCTCCAAAAGTGGATATAAACTAAGCAATAAAAAAATTGCTTTAAGTATCGCCGCAGGAATTAATGAAGAAGACTACAGTTTAACGGGTAGATACAAATACACATTAGAGCAACTAACTGCTCCGTTTGAAGTTACTTTTAATTATATAAAAGCCGATTATAAACCGCTATTCGCTTTTTATGGCGCAGAAAATAATGCTACTCCAGAAAGAATAGAAAAAAGCGCACATGATTATATTTCATTTATAGAGCAATTATAATAACTGAAATTAAACTTGTTTTAAACTTAACCTCATGTTAGACGCACTACGGTGCGTCTCTACTATATTGTAATCGCACAAAAATATATAGGCAAAAACAGATTACAATTTACTCTCTTTTAATTGTAATGCTCTTTGTAAAAAACTCTGGTTTGCAATTTTGCTTTCGGCTTCATTAATAGCCTTCAATAAATTATTCTCATTATCGGTAATTTCATTGAGAACTTCAGAGATAATATCCCAAACAGGTTTCATTTTTAAAATAAGATCTTGTCCTTTTGGCGTAAGCACAATTAAACGTTTACGCTCATCTTCTTTATCTTTTTTAGAACGAATAAGTTTCTGTTTTTCTAATTCTTTTAGCAAGCTAATTGTAGATGGATGCGTGTAACCAATCTCATTGGCGATTTCTACAATACTCAATACTCCTTTATTGTAAAGCGTATAAATTACTGGAAACCATTTAGGTTCAAACTCAATATCAAATGATTTGTAGAGCAAAGCGCCGTCTTTACGCAATTGTTCGCTAAGGCGTTGTAGCCTTGTAGATAGTGCTAAAATCCCCGATTCGTCTATAATATTCATCATATCTAGTTTAATTTTAAATGACAAAACACATTATCGGCTCCCATTACAGGAAAAGCCTCTGGAAGTGTTTCTTTTTCAATTCTTATAAAATTATTTCTCTCATAAAAACGTAAAGCTGCTTCTAATATCGAAACTGTTCCCAAATATAAATCAAGTATGTCATTTTCTTTGCTAAAAGCAATTAAAGTATCCAAAAGCTGTTGGGCAATGAATAACTCTTTACCTCTGAACTCTTTTTTTACAAACATCTTTCTTATTGCACCTTCCCTATCATCATATCTTACCAAGGCAATAGTACCAACCAATTCCCCATCTATAAATGCTCCCCAAAAACAACCTCCTTTTTCATGATAAAAACTATTTATTTCAAGAAGATCAGGCTGGTCTTGTAAAGTTATAGGAACATTAAATTCTTTTTGCTGAATGCTTAATATTAAATCAACTACTGCTTCTGAATAGTCATTATTGATAGGAACAATTATTGTTTTCATAGCCAAAATATTTTACAATTCAAAACTACGTAGTTAAATACATAAAAACAAAATTATTCTAAAAAAAATATACTATTTGTAAAAACATAAACAATGATTTATCATCATAAAAAGAGAAACAACAAGAAATCATAATACCAATTATAAACGTCAATCAATATCAGTCATCTTTTATAGAAAATAGTTTACTCAAGCTTTTTTCAATCAAAACGGATAATCTAAAGCCCATTCAAAAACAATATAAAACACTACAAATAAGATACTTACAGCGAAAATAAATCCTTTAAACAAAGATAATTCATTTTTTTAGTATTATATTTAACAAATCTTTAGCAGGTAGAGCAGCCTTCAAATTACTAAAAACAGTAATTTTGTAAAGTAATTTCTACAAAAAAAATAAATGCATAATCTAAAAAGCGAGATTTTAAAAATTAAGAATAAGACAAGATTTGTCCTATTCTTCTATTTTATATTTTTCTTGTTTTTTGGACAAAATTTGTTAGCAGATAATAACAAAGCAATACCATTATTAAAGAGTAGTCACAAAAAGGAAGTGTCTATTCAAAAAACCTTATCAGGAATAAATAATGATATTGATTCAATAATTTCAAATGAAGATTTAGATATAGAAAACCCATATTTCATTCCTTATGAAATATGGGTTTACTTACAAATTAACTCATTTGATAATAGATTCTCACTTCTAAAAGAGAGTCCAAATAGTACGCAGTATAATTTACCGTTATTCTTACAATACCACGCAATAAAAATACCATAAACCTTCGGGTCAACTATTTTTAATACACAGAAACATAACTTCCAAAAGTGTAGAAAAGGTATTCCTATCAAAAAAACGCATAACTCTATGTGCTAACTTTTTGATGTTTTAAAATTGCCTGAAACTTAATTTCGGAATCTATCTTCTTGTGTATCAAGTACCATTTTTACGAATTACACACAACAAATTACTTTACTGTTTTCCCCACTTTCGATGTACTCAAATTCGAAAGTAATTCACCGTATTCTTTAAACAATTTAAAAACAAAAAATATGCACTTAACTCCAAGAGAGACCGAGAAATTATTGGTCTTTTTAGCGTCCGAGGTCGCTTTAAAAAGAAAAGCAAGAGGATTAAAACTTAATTATCCCGAAACTATTGCAATCATAACAGCTTTTGTTATGGAAGGTGCCAGAGATGGCAATACTGTTGCCGAACTTATGCAAAGTGGTGCCAAAGTACTAACACGAGACGATGTAATGCCGGGTGTCCCAGAGATGATTCATGACATACAAGTAGAAGCAACTTTCCCAGACGGAACTAAACTGGTAACTGTTCACAACCCAATTCGTTAATCTAAAAAAACAAAAAATGATACCAGGAGAAATATTTATAAAAGAAGGCGATATCATCTTAAATGAAGGTCGTGAAACAACTAGTATAAAAGTAATTAATACAGGAGACAGACCAATACAAATAGGTTCGCATTTTCATTTTTTTGAAGTAAACAGAGCCATGGAATTTGATAGAGAAAAAGCATTTTGTATGCGTTTAAACATTCCATCTGGCACTGCGGTTCGTTTTGAACCAGGCGAAGAAAAAGAAGTTAGCCTTGTAAAAATAGGTGGAAATCGCAGAATTATGGGACTAAATAATCTTGTAAACGGTGATGCCAATTCATCGCATAATAAAGACATGGCATTAAAATTAGCTGAGCAATTAAATTTTAAAAATACATCAAATGAGTCTTAAAATAAGTAGAGATAAATATGCTAATCTAGCAGGACCAACAACTGGAGACAAAATTAGATTAGGAGATACCGATTTAATAATAGAAATCGAAAAAGATTATGCAGTATATGGTGACGAAGTAATTTTTGGTGGAGGAAAAACAGTACGTGATGGTATGGGACAATCCACAACTTCTATCCGTGAGCAAGGTTCGTTAGACCTTTGTATTACAGGAGTTATTATTATTGATCATTGGGGAATTGTAAAAGCCGATGTAGGTGTTCGGGATGGTAAAATCGTAGGTATTGGTAAAGCTGGAAATCCAGATATTATGGATGGTGTAGATTCTAATCTTATCATTAGTGCATCTACCGAAGTTCATGGTGGTAGCGGTTATATTCTTACTGCTGGAGGAATCGATACACACATTCATTTTATTTGTCCGCAACAAATAGAAACTGCTTTGTACAGTGGTATTACTACAATGATTGGTGGTGGTACTGGACCAAATGACGGAACCAATGCTACAACAATTACTCCAGGAAAATGGAATCTTGAAAAAATGCTTCAGGCTGCAGATGAGTATCCTATGAATTTAGGTTTCTTCGGAAAAGGAAACTGCTCTACATCTAAACCATTAATTGAACAAATTGAAGCGGGTGCATTAGGATTAAAAATTCACGAAGACTGGGGAGCTACTCCTGCAGTTATTGATGCTTCTCTTACTGTGGCTGACGAATATGATGTGCAAGTTGCTATACATACTGATACCTTAAACGAGGCAGGTTTCCTAGAAGATACTATGACTGCGATTAATGGTCGTGTTATACATACTTTCCATACTGAAGGTGCTGGTGGAGGACACGCACCAGACATTATTAAGGCTGCAATGTATAAAAATGTATTGCCAGCATCGACTAATCCTACAAGACCATTTACTGTAAATACTATAGATGAGCACATGGATATGTTAATGGTTTGTCACCACTTAAGTAAGAATATCCCTGAAGATGTAGCTTTTGCAGATTCAAGAATTCGTCCAGAAACTATTGCTGCCGAAGATATTTTGCAAGATATGGGAGTGTTTAGTATCATGAGTTCTGACTCGCAAGCTATGGGTCGTGTAGGTGAAGTTGTTACCAGAACTTGGCAAACAGCAAGCAAAATGCGTTCTCAAAGAGGGTATTTAGCCCCTGATACTGAAAATGATAATTTCCGTGTAAAAAGATATATCTCTAAATACACGATTAACCCTGCAATTGCTCACGGTATTTCTGATTATGTGGGATCTATTGAGATTGGTAAAATAGCCGATTTTGTACTTTGGAAACCAGCATTATTTGGTGTAAAACCAGAAATAATTTATAAAGGTGGTTTTATTGCTGCTGCAAAAATGGGAGATCCAAATGCATCTATCCCTACTCCACAACCTATTGTTTACAGAACTATGTTTGGTTCTCACGGAAAAGCTAAGTACGGTACTTGTGCCACTTTCGTATCTCAAATTTCTATCGAAAAAGGAATTGTTGAAGAATATGGTTTACAAAAAATGGTTTTGCCAGTAAGAAACTGCCGTAACATCTCTAAAGCAAATATGATTCATAACGATGGAACTCCAGATATTGAAGTAAATCCTGAGAATTACAAAGTATTGGTAGATGGTGTACATATTACGTGTGAACCAGCTACTAAACTGCCTTTGGCTCAATTGTATTTTATGTTTTAAGAGCTTAGCTCAAACTAAATTAAAAAAGTTATCACATGCTTATTAAAGAAATATTAGGTAATACTGCCCAGCAACCTTTAGACAAACTAAAGGTTGACTTACTGGAAATTGAATGGTATGAATCTACCAAACGCATTCAGCGAAAAACTAGCAATGGCGGTACAGAATTGTCTATTAAATTCTTAAAAGAAGGACAACGATTACGTGATGGCGACATTCTTTATCAAGATAATGATACAGCTATTGTTGTGTACATAAAACCTTGTGAAGCTCTTGTAATAAAGCCTACTACGATGTTGCAAATGGGAACCGTTTGTTATGAAATTGGTAATAAACACATGCCTCTTTTTATTCAGGAAGACAAAGTAATGATGCCTTTTGAAATGCCCATGTTTAGATGGTTAGAAGCTGCAGGTTACCAACCTACTAAAGAAGAACATCAATTACTGAATTTATTAAAATCAAACGTAGAGCCTCATGGTCATGCGGGAAGTACTTCTTTATTCAGCAAAATTATTAATATCGCCTCAAAAAATGACCAATAAATTTTTAGGCAGTTTACTGCATATAGCCGACCCCACATTGCCCATAGGAGGATTTTCGCATTCTAATGGATTGGAAACTTATGTGCAAAATAATATCGTAAAAGATACCCCTTCGGCAGAGGTTTTCATTGAAAACATGCTTAAATACAACATCAAATTTAATGATGCATCTTTTATGCGATTGGCTTATGAAAAAACGCTAAATAATGATTTGCAAGCCCTGATTCTTTTGGATCAGGAATGTACTGCATTAAAATCTCCAAGAGAAATGCGGGATGCTAGCCAAAAATTAGGGCTGCGATTCATTAAAATTTTCAGGCGACATAAAGAGTTTGATCTTGCATTACAATATGAGCAAAGCATTTATAAAGGCGATACAACAGGGCATTATGCTATTGCTTTTGGTATGTATGCTTGCTTAATGGAAATCCCACTTGAAGAATCTTTGTTTGCTTTTTTTTACAACAGTTGCATCGGAATGATTACCAACAGTGTAAAATTAGTACCGCTGAGTCAACTAGACGGACAAGATATGATGTTTCGCTTTCAGCCCAAAATAGAACAATTGGTAGCAGAAACCCTTTCCTTAGATAAAAACCTAATCGGAATGTGCAGTATTGCTTTTGATATAAGAGCCATGCAACATGAGAGATTATATTCAAGACTATATATGTCTTAAAACAATAATATTTAGAATAAAAATGGAAGATAGAAAATATGTGAAAATAGGTGTCGCTGGTCCTGTAGGATCTGGAAAGACAGCACTTTTGGAAAGACTTTCCAGAAAAATAATGGACGATTATAATATCGGGGTAATTACCAATGATATCTATACTAAAGAAGATGCCGAATTTATGGCAAAAAACAGTCTTTTACCAAAAGAGAAAATCATCGGAGTAGAAACTGGTGGATGCCCTCACACGGCCATTCGCGAAGACGCAAGTATGAACTTAGAGGCTGTAAATGAACTGGCAAAACGATTTCCTAACATCGAAATTATTTTAATCGAAAGTGGTGGTGATAACCTTTCGGCAACCTTTAGTCCAGATTTAGCCGATGTAACCATTTTTGTTATTGATGTATCTGGAGGTGAAAAAATTCCAAGAAAAGGTGGGCCAGGAATTACACGTTCTGATCTATTACTAATTAATAAAATTGACCTTGCTCCTATGGTTGGTGCAAGCTTAGAAGTAATGGAAAATGATGCTCGCAGAATGCGTCAGGGAAAACCATTTGTTTTTAGTAATCTTAAAACAGATGAAGGTCTTGACAGTATTATAGGATGGATTAAAAAATATGCCCTTTTAGAAGATGTCGAAGAACCAAAGTTATACCGCTAATGGATTCTAAATTAAGCATCGTAACAGGCTGTAGAGACGGAAACTCTTATATGAAAGATGTGTATGTAACACCTCCTTTTCGCGTTGTTCCTGTGGGGCAATTAAAAAAGGATGGTGGCGCATACTTAATGATAACCAGTTCGTCACCAGGGATTTTAAATGGTGATAATTATTATATTGATGTTCTGGTAGAAGAAAATGCCCGTTTGCAGCTATTATCACAATCCTACCAGCGTTTATTTAATATGGATGGTCATGCAACGCAAAATCTTGTTGCAAAAATGGAAGCAAACACTTCTTTCTTTTATGTACCACATCCGATTGTACCACATGAAAATTCAACATTTACAAGTACAAATACAATTTATATCGAAGATGATTGTGATCTTATGATGGGTGAAATAATTACTTGCGGAAGAAAACACCATGGAGAAATTTTTAAATATTCTCATTTTCAGAATAAAACTGAAGTCTTCCATAAGCAAAAATTAATTTTTAAAGACAATATTTTATTACGCCCCCAAATAATCCCATTAGATTCTATAGGCTGCTTAGAAACATTTACTCATCAAGGCACTTTAGTTTATCTGAATACTAAAAACATTAAAACTGATGATTTTATAGAAGAGATTTACGAAATGATTTCAACTGAAAAGGAGTTGGAATTCGGAATTTCATCTTTACAAAATGATGGTTTTGTTCTAAGATTATTAGGTCACGGAGGAGAACAAATGTTTAATTGCTTCCAGAAAATACAGGAAAAAGTATGGGCTTTTAAAACCGAAAATATTTTATTATGACAGAGACATTATGGGCATTATCGCTCACCGCCATATCCATTAGTTCCATACATACCATGTCGGGACCAGATCATTATTTACCTTTTATTGTATTATCACGTTCAAGAAAATGGTCTGCTTTTAAAACCTATATGCTCACAATAGTTTGTGGTTTTGGTCATGTTTTAAGTTCTGTAGTTCTTGGTCTGATTGCTGTATTTTTAGGCTGGCAAATGAATAAAATAAGCTGGTTTCAGGATATACGCGGAAACATTTCTGGCTGGGCTTTATTGATTTTTGGACTCATTTATTTAATCTATGGAGTTTGGCAAGCTTATAAAAACAAACCTCATAAACATTTTGATGTTCTAGGTGAAGATGTTTATGTTTTTGAACACAAACATGGCGAAATTGTAATGCCTGATAAAAGAGTAAAAGTAACTCCTCTGGTTCTTTTTGCAATTTTTGTTATGGGTCCAAGCGAACCCTTGATTCCTCTACTCTTTTTCTCAGGAACACATCGTTCAGTAACCGAAATTGTGGTACTTATTAGTGTCTTTACAATTTCTACCGTTCTAACCATGTTACTTATGGTAATCTTAGGTCGTTATGGATACAGCCTTATCAAGACTGAAAAACTAGAGCGCTACTCTAACGCAATAGGTGGTTTTGTAATTACAACTTGTGCATTCGGGATGGTATTCTTAGGGTGGTAAACTGTTATAATTTCCTTATAAATAATTACAATTATAGCAAACAAAAAATCTACAAATTAGATTAAAAAAGAAAAAGATGAACAAAATAATAGAACAAAAATTTCCCCTTGTAAGTGAAGTTTTAAAAGGTGTTGGACAAATAATGCTGCAAGAAAATATCTATACTGGATTGCTTTTTACCATTGGGCTTTTTGCAGGATCTACATCAATGGGTATTGCAGTACTTCTTGCATCTTTAACGGGTACACTTACCGCTAAGGCTTTAAAATATGACAAAGAAGAAATTAAAATGGGATTATACGGATTCAGTCCGTCATTAGTAGGTGTTGCATTGGTTTTTTTATTCAAAAATGAAGTCATTATTTGGCTACTCGTTATTCTGGGATCTATTGCTGCTGCAATGCTTCAGCATTTCTTTATCAAAAGAAAAATTCCTGTTTTTACTTTCCCATTCATTTTTGTAACCTGGATTATAGTATCGTTACTTCACCACTTTTCGAATATTCCTCCATCACCAGAATACCTAACCGTTCCCGATTTAACAGATATTGACGCTTTTTCTTCTGAGGTTAATGGTTTTGGAGAAGTAATTTTTCAGGCAAGTATTTGGGCAGGGCTTCTTTTCTTTATTGGAGTTTATATTAATTCGCCTATTGCTGCTTTATATGGTTTAATGGCTTCTGCAATAAGTTCGGCACTTTCTTTTCATGGACACGAGCCTATTAATGAAATTCATATGGGATTATTTAGTTTTAACGCTGTACTGTGTGCCATTGTTTTTGCTGGAAATAAAAAAATAGATGGTGCTCTGGTTTTAATTTCAGTAGTAATCTGTGTCATAATCAATATCGGATTAGTAAATGCTAAAATTGAAATTCTTCAAAATGCTGGTGGTGCATTTACGCTACCATTTGTTTTGGCAACTTGCTTGGTTTTACCTCTTAAAAATTATATTTCAAGGAATGATTTTTTCGCCAAACTAGAGGATTAATTTTTGAGTTATATCAATAAACTAAAAAGTTAACCATATAAAAATATAACTTTCATGTAAATGAAACTTAAGTTTTCTTAAATGACTTATATGGTTAAAAAATCACCGAAAAACGCTTAAAAATATTGTAGTATTTTTCCTGTAAAACATTCAAGAAAAGATTACAAATCATTTAACTTTTATTACAAAATTTTAAGTTAGTTTTTTTGTAATTTCGCGCCCTCATATTTTGAATCTTTCCATGAAAAACAAACTAATAAATATCCCTCCATTACCAGCAATTATCTTAGCAATTTTAAGTGTACAATGCGGAGCGGCCATTGCAAAAAGTCTATTCCCTGTTCTTGGTGCAGCTGGAACTGCATCGTTACGTATAGGAATTTCTGCAATAATATTATTATTAGTTTATAGACCAAACCTACGAATGATTACTCCTCCTCAGTGGAAACTTGTAATTCCTTATGGTTTGTCTTTGGGAGCAATGAACTTAATTTTCTATCTAGCTATAGAACGAATTCCGGTTGGTCTTGGTGTTACATTAGAGTTTGTAGGACCTTTATTAGTAGCCGTTTTTGGTTCTAAGCGTTTAGTCGATTACTTATGGGTATTACTTGCTGCAATAGGAATTGCTCTTATTGCGCCGTGGTCTAGCAATGGTATCGATCTTGTTGGTGTTTTATTTGCATTATTAGCAGGTGTTTTCTGGGCAACATATATCATATTAGGAGGAAAAGTTTCCAGAGTTATGAAAGATGGTGATGCAGTATCTACAGGAATGTTATTTGCCTCTATACTTATCGTCCCTTTTGGAATTATGGAAAACGGATTAAGTAACCTTACACCTGGTTTATTAGGAATGGGTATTGCACTTGCACTTTTATCTAGCGCAATTCCGTTTACATTAGAAATGAAAGCACTAGGACAACTACCTCCGCGCACCTTTAGTATCTTAATGAGTTTAGAACCAGCTGCAGCCTCGATTTGTGCCTTTTTCTTTTTGCAAGAACACCTTACTATTAGCCAAATACTAGCTGTTGCCTTGGTGGTTATAGCTTCTGCTGGTGCAACAATGACTGCGAAGAAATAGAAATTTTAGTCCCGAGACTTCGGGATAGATTTTAGATTTTAGATTTTAGATTTTAGATTTTAGATTTTAGATTACTTTGCGTCCTTCTCAAGCTCAGGGATACAAGATTGCGATTGCAATATTTCATACGCAAACTTTGTCACCTCTGTCCCTTTGCCTCTTAGAACCTCAGTACCTTCCTAAAACCTTAGCACCTTACAAATAAACAAAGGTCCAAAAGTTACTCAGTTTATACATAAACCAAACAACCTTTGAACCTTTGCTTCTTAGTTCCTCTGTACCTTTCTTAAAATCTCAGAACCTTAAAAAATCCCTATATAATATTGATCTGCACCTGCTGTTATTCTTGCACCCAAAGTACCATTAGCATCTGTAGAATTTACATCAAACATATATATGTTACCCGGAGTTCCTACTGGAGTTAATGCAATATAAAATTTACCATTTTTAACAACTGAAAATTGGTATTGAGTTAACCATAATCCAGCAGGTACATTTAAGTCTACAATCTTATTGTTTTTAAGGTCAATTCTAGCCAATCCCCAAGGAGCAGAATAGCTTGGATCACCATTTTTATCAACACCAATCTGAATTTTTGTGTCACCTTTCTTTTCGTAAGGCATATATCCAATTCCGTTACCAGCATAGAACCAACCATTACTAGAAGCATCTCTGCCTAACAATCCGCTTACGCTATATTTATAGGTTTCATCATATTTACCATTTATAATTTTCACGATATTTAAATCCTTACCGTTACTTACCATTTGCATGATTTCACCAGCTTCATTAAAGTGTTGTGTTGGTGTACGGTAACCATTTGTAGCTCCTTTAACTTGCGAAGTACTAATTACAGTAGCATTAGCTAAACTTGGATAGTCTAATACAAGAGTAAATGTTTTATCAGTTGCATCATTAGCACCAGTTGATGCATTAAATTTACTTACAGATGTACCGTAATACAATTTATTACCAGAAATAACCGGGCAATCAATACGATCAATATAATACCCCTCACTTGCCAAAGTTCCTGGAAGAGCTACATCAATATCTTTCTTAAAGTTACTACCAAAATTCATGGCTTCTAAATCAAGAAGACCGATACTTGCAGTTATCTTATGTTTTAAAAACTCTGTATTATTAGCTCCTCCAAATACTTTAACAGAAGCAATACTATGAACAGATCCAACTTTATCAGTCATTTTTGTAAAACGTACTGCCTTAACCCCTAATGGAATAGAAGCATCAAAAGTTACTATTTTATTATAATTATCTCCACCATGGTACGTTAACTTATCAATAGTACCAATTGTATAATTAAGACTGTAAACAAGCGAACCATCCGATGATGTAAATACTCTTGCTGTACGAGATGAAGTCATTGAATATCCTTTTTTAGAATATGAAATTTCACCTTGGGAAAGATCTGTAACCCCCTGAAGATAAGTACCAGAAATACTACCAGAACCACTAGCAAAAGCCAATTGAAAATCAGTTTTTACCTCTGGCGATGTAGGAGTGTCTCCATTATTATCATTACTACTACATGAGCCTAGTAGTGCTATTGCACAAGCACCTGATAGTAATGTACTTTTTAAATTTCTAAATTTAATTTTCATTGCGATTATTTATTTTGAAGTTAATGAATACGTTAATTTGGCAAAAAATGCCCTGCCTGGTTTTTGCAAACCAAAATTGTCAAATATCTGTTGATCAAATATGTTTTTTGCATCTACACTAATCGTAAATCTATTAGAAGGAAAAGTATAAGCGATTCCTAAACTATTAGAAAATTGTGTTGGAATATAGTCTAAGTTCTTTCCTCCCACATTTGCCCAATTCCTAAGAAATTCATCCACATAGCTGATATTATAATAAATAGAAGCCTTTGAATTTTTTACAAATAAATCATCCTGATAATAAACTGCGTTAATATTAAATTTAAACGAAGGCTCGTTTCTTATTTGCATACGATAAAATAAATATGGAGCACCATTGGCATCAAATTGAGTATTAAATAAAGACTCAAACTTTGATACATTAAAAGAGAGATTAAACTTCTTGGCATAATCATAAATAATCTCAGCATCTATACCACGAGACATAACATTCTCAAGGTTTTCAAATTGCGAATAAGTAAAACTTCCCGCTCTTATAGATTCCCTAATCATTCCTTTAGTGTCTCTATAAAAAAGAGAGGTATTTAGTCTAATAGAATGATCGCCAAATTTTAATCCAGACCAATTTACTCCAATGTTTACATTGTAACTCGTTTCAGGTTTAAGCTCTCCTGCCGGAGCAAGTAAATTATCATTAACATTACCAAACAATTCGTTAGGACTAGGTAATCGCATCGCTTTCTCTGCAGATCCTAACAAATACAAATTAGGATTTAATTCATAAGATAAAGTAATACCATATCCGCTAAAATCAGATTTTTTGGTAAATACTCTCATTTCGTAATTAGGCACTCCAGTAACAATATCTTTCCTATAAGGTTCATTTGAAGTTGCCTTTTGAAAATAATGCTTGTAAAAAATATTAGTTCTCAATTTTTGAGAAAAAGCCAGATTTTCATACGTAAACGAAACGATATTTTTTTGTAAATCCCTTGTATTCTCTAGTAATTGCAGACCCAAAGGTTGTAATTCATCCGATATACCACGCATAAAATTATTATACATATAATTGGCATATATCGTATTATTGCTATTTATTGTATATCCTAAGTTCGTACGAACAAACAAAGTCTTATCGGTATTAATACCTAGAGTTTTAGCACTTGCTACCTCTGCCCCACTACTATATTTTACATAAGTTCCGTCAGGATACATTATTGGTTTTCCTGTCCAGTCATACATAACACCTACAGTATCTATAGCCTGTCTTTTTAAATAAGAATAACTTGCATCAACTTTAAACGACAATCCTTTTGCAAAAAAATCACTCTTACTATAAGTTAATGTCGCAATACTAGAATTACGTCTGGTATGGCGGTCACCATATACATTATCCATTGTAATACCATGCTGAACCTCTTTATAATCCTTAGATAAAATACCACCAATCATAAACCTATCTGCCCATTTAACATCTGTAAAACCAGCTTCAAACTTTACTCCAGATGATTTATAAGCATCATGAAAACGTTTTGCACGTTGGTCAGTCTTCGTTTGTCCTGTGTAATCCTTAAAAGCGATACTTTTTCCCCAAACTTCATAATTATTATCGCTATAATTATAAAATGCAGAAGCATCAACTGTTAACCCATTCTCTTTACGGTAATTACCCGCTATATTCCATTGGTGCGTATTAAAAGATCCCAAAGAATAAGATGTTACAAGTGTGTTTCTGGTTTTCTTTTTAAGAATAATATTAATCGCTCCACCCAATGCATCTTCAGAAAGATTGGCAGGAACTACTCCTTTATAAACCTCGATACGGTCAATTAATGCTGGAGGAATGCTATTTAAAGAATATGAAGAACCAAAGTTAGAAGCAGGAACACCATCAATAAAAACCTTTACAGCATTACCCGATAAACCATTAATATTATAATCAATCTTAGAACCCAATCCACCATCTTGCCTAATACGAACCCCTGCCGAACGATCCAGCAACTCATTAGTTTGTATAGACTGCAAAGCCATCTTTTGAGTATCAATAACATTTACAGCAAAACCCTTAGTTTCAACCTCTTTTTTCTCAGTCTTTACATTAATAACAACCTCTTTTAAGCCTAAACTTTCCGAAGGTTCAACAACCAGAATAATCCTTTCCTTGCTGCCTTTAAATTCTACATTAATGCTCTTTCTGGTAATCTCGATAGAACTTACCTCAATCTCATACTGCCCAAAAGCAAGACCTCTAAATTCAAATTTACCTTCATCATCTGTAATTACCTGATTTTTGGTGTTTTTAACAGCAACAGCTGCATAAGTAATTGGAGTTCCGTTTTCTAGTTTTAAAACTCCCGAAAGAGTTCCGTTTTGAGCAAATGCCCCAGAAGGCAGAAAAAACATACCAACAAATAACAAACTATATTTTAGAGATTGTAATAAAGAGTTTTTCTCTTTTAAAGGCTGAGTATTTGTATTGGTTACAAAAAAAAGTTTTTCTTTTAACCCAAATACCTCATCGCATACATTTGTAATACAAGCAGTTATTATATTCTTGATTGCTATAAAACAATCGATGTAGTTTTTGAAACGCATTAAAAAGTAAAATTGGCATTGTTAATTTGCCTGCAAAATTACCTCTAGTCTCTCGGGTCAAGGGTGTCAATAAGGGATTATAACATACACAAAAAGGATTGTTTTTATTTAGACTCAATACAGATATTAAATATAAACGTATCTTTGTAACCAACATAGTAAGAATTAGAATGCAACTTAAAACCACGATAAAAGACATAGATTACAAGCTCTGTGACCAGACTTTTTTTGAAGAAAAAGATCAAGCTTACGAAATTATTGAAGATATTATTACATTCAGTGATTCCAAATATGGCAGCATAAAAGATAGCCAAACTTTAGCAGGATCGTTTTTTATAAACTTTATCGAGGTAGATTTATTACAGCCCATAAAAATTGAATATTTTACAGACGAACCAGTCATGCAAATGTTCTTTTTTATGAAAGGGTGTACTAACATGATGCATCACCAAATACATTACTTACCCGCAGGTACAAAACTGGCTAAACTTCCCGCTACACCTACAGCAATAGAATACCTCTCGATATTAATACCGCAAGATACCTACAACACACTAGTAGATTCTTTAGATCTGGATTTTCAATTCATCACAACATATTCTAATGAGAATCCAGCAAAACAAATAAAATATAGCGAGATCATGACGCCAGAGATTTTGGCTGTAGTAAGAGACATAAGCTCTTGCGAAAGAACTGGTCATTTTCGTAGAATGTACATGGAAACAAAAGTTTCTGAATTATTATTGTTACAAGTAGAGCAATTAACTCAAGCGCAAAAGGTGTTACATTCAATTCCGAAAATTGATGTAGAAAGAATGCACCATGCCAGAGAAATAGTTACTCAAAACATTATGGCACCCTGCTCATTAATAGATCTTGCCCGAAAAGTAGGAACTAATGAATTTAAGCTAAAAAAATACTTTAAAGAAATATTTGGCACAACCGTTTTTGGTTATCTAAACGAACTAAAAATGACTGAAGCCAAACAAAAATTACTAAAAAGCGAGCTAAACATATACCAAATAGCAGAATCGTTAGGTTATAAATCCCCTAATCATTTTAGTACAGCATTCCGTAAATACTTTGGGTATCCACCTAGTCAAATCAAGAATCAAAATAATTGCATAGGTTCAGGACTTATGAAAATAAAAGAAGTGGTAATAAGTATGTTCTGCCCTTTTGTAACAGAATTATCGGCACTAGACCTATTAATTATCTAGATTTATCATTACCCAGATTATTTTTATTAGGAGCTAATTCCAGCTATCCACTCTATCTTTTCTTTGTTAAAGAAACAAAGAAAAGGATGCCGTTTTTATCTGGGCTAGAACTAAAATATTCAACACAACATTTTCAATTGAAATAAGAAAATGCGCAAAGTCAAAGACAATGCGCATTTTTAAAACCTTTTTGTTTAGTAAAATTAATTAGTTTTTATTTAATAATCTTTTTAACAACTACTCCATTATCCGTGTAAATACGCAACAAATAAACACCTTTGCTTAAAAAAGAAACATCAAGAGGCATTTCCTCTGGTACAACTCTTTTTACTAAAGAACCATTTATAGCGTAAAATTCAACTGCTAATATCGTATTTCCATCAGCAGTAATCGTAAGGATATCTTCCGTAATTGGCACAGGGTATATTCTAACATCGCTTGCTACCAACTGTTTATTTAATTCCTCGATAACAACTTTGTTCTCAGATAAATTCACATCCGAGGATTTCATTGCATTCTCATCCTTTGCATCTACAGTACTATCTTCATCATTCTTTTTAGTTTCAGAACTTACAGTATCATTATCATAAACAGCAGTAATAACAACATTTGTTGCTTTAGCAGGAATTACTCCAGAATAAGTAACACCAAATTCTTGACTACTTACATTATCTATTTTAATATCCCAATATCTAAAAGTATGACCTGCTTTAGGTTTAGCCTCCAAAGAATAAGAAAGACTTTGTAAATATTTCCCTTTAAAATTATTCAACAATTTAATAGTATTTAACAACACATCCCCTTTAGAAAAATCATTATTTACATTCAATGCCATCTCATTACCGCTCAAACCAAAAGAAGATTTTACGTGTTTAGTAGCATAGGGTTGTCTTTTAATCCAATAATCTTTCATCGATTGAATATTTTTTTTCCAAGTTGCCAAAGTCGGAACCGAAGAATGAACATCATGTGTATAACCTATTTCATTTTCAATCTTTTTTGCAAGACTATCAGTAATAGGTGTTGTTCTGGTAGGATCAAATGTTTGATAAGCATGAACAATATACTGACCAGCAAATTTTTGCTTAAACGTTGCATTTTTACAAAGACTATAAAAAACATATCCCATCGAGCTTGTAGAACTCTTTTGTGTACGGTTTATGTTATTATCCGCAGATGAATAAACTATTAAAGCCAAATCGGCATCATGCAATATATAACGCCATTTTGTTTTATTAGTATAAGGTCTCCATGCTTTAATGTTATTATCAGGCTGATCACGATTGTTAATATAAGTTTGTACTAAAAAATAATTTAGTACTTCAGGCTCATCAATATACTTCTCTACATATTTAAGATAATTAGCTTCAGTTTTAAGGTCATTTGCTTTAAGATAACTTACCATTTCATTCCACTGATTCATATTCCCTTGAGAAGCACGAATAGTAGAATAATCGTTATGTTTACCTAACAAATCGTATTCGTTAGTCTCCAAACCATAATTAGATTCCAGATAATCCTTTTGAGTTCTTTCTCTAATATTCATCAAGCCATTATAATTACCATTAATGTATACAACAGCAGGTTCGTAAGCTCTACGATCTATATCCATTTGGTCTTTTATCAAAACATGAACCAATGCATCCTGCAGCATCGTTTTTTTACCATCCTGTCCCGAAGTTCTTAATGTAACCGACTTTCTTTTTTGACCTTTCTTCTCATTAAAAAAGTCATATTTCATTCGGTTATTTCCCTGAAACCTTTTGTCTGCTATAATATTAAATTGTTTATGCTCTTTTGCACGCTGGCTAGCTGCAAATATCTCAACATTCATTTGATAGTTAAAATTAGACGTCCCATTTTGAGTTGGAAAAAATTCAACATTAGAAGGTCTTTTCATAACCTTATTATTATAGTTTCTCCATATTCCCAGCGTTCCATCATTTCGATATTTTTCATTCATAGAAACCGAAAAAACAGGCAAATCAATATTTCGTTTATTTAGCAAATAAGATTGAGTAACAACAGTACTTGGTAAATAACCAGGTGCATAAACTTTTGCTCTAATAACAGCATTAGTAACAGAGATTGCGCCATTATAAAGCAACGCTTTTCCAGTAAGCATTTTAGATGCATCAGTTACCTGAGTTGTTGCATCAAAAGGTTCGTCACCATTTAATGTATAATAAATTAAAGCTCCAGGAGTTTTACTGGTTAACGTGATTTGTTTCGTCCCACTAATAAATCCACCCGCTTCACTAAACAAAGGTTGTTCAGCCTGTTTACTTGCAGGAAAACCTTTAGCATTAGTTGTTTTAGGGGTAGGATAACTCATAAGACTCCATTCACTACCACCATCAGTAGTTCTGCCATACGATATATTACCATTATTTAAAGGAGGATAAGTTATTTTATCTACAAGATTTTTACTGGCATCAAACATATAGATAGTTCCACCTTTAGGCTCCAACCTAAAACTTGCATTTGTGCTTGTATTAGTTTCATCAAAATAAACTAGCAAATATCCTACTTTAGAAATACTAGCCTTAGAGCTTGTAATTTGCCATTTAGTAGGCAAATTGATATCATCAGAAAAATAATAATTTCGAAAGCTAACTGTAGTATTCGCTGGATTATATAATTCTATCCAATCCGAAAAGTTGTATTGTGTAGGATCATAACTCATGGTATTACTCGCCATGACCTCATTTATTTTAATCTGTGCAGTTGTAGAAATTGATACCAAAACTGTCAATAAAAAAAAACGCTTAAAAATTTGGTGTAAAGTTCTATTCATAAAGGTTTATTTAAGTTAAAAATTTAACTCCAAAAATGCCTCTATTTTTTTTCCTCTTTAACTATAAAAAGTTTTATAATTAATAAATTAGGACAATTATTTAATCATTAAAATATAGATTCTTTAAACTTTTTCTTCATTTACTCTCAATATTATTTAAATACTACATTATGAGCTATTTCTTTAAAACCAATTAGCTCATTATCAAAATCAGAATAAGCAACTCCTTCTAAAGCCAAAGCCTTATTTTCATTTCTTAATACAAGTAGATAAACTAAAACTTTTTTCCCCTTTAGAAAACCATAAACTTCAATTTCATATGCGTCATACCCATTCACGCGTTCCGTTTTAATATTCTTTTCTTCAAGAACTATAAAGCTATTTTGTATCAAACCATTAAATATACTTTCCGACAATTCTTTTTTAGTCAAACCCGAATCACCAGGGAGAGGTGTAATTAAGAACATAGGCTCATTTTCATATGACTTCTTAACTACTCCACCAGTAGAATAGGTAAACATATTCCCTGATGCTTGCGCAAATTTAAATTTTGATTTATTATTATTTACTTTAAAAAAAGCTAAATTCAAGTAATCTACCTTAAGCTCTTTGTTATATTTTATAGAAAAAATAGCTTTTTTTATTTGATCAGCTGTTGTTTTATCATTTGCAGGAAATATTGCCATAACCATATCACAAAATGTAGAATCTCCAAAAACTACATTCATAGCTTCCTGATTATCCTGACCTTGCATATGAATATATTTAGCCTGATAGCCATCGAGTTTAAATTCTTTATACTCAAAAACTTTAACTCCTCTATCTTCAAATCCTTTTTTAGAAAAATCTCTTGAATTACTATCGAAGTTTCCTCCAACCAAATCTGATATCTGAATTATTGCATTAGTACCTTTTTCAAGTCCGATGATACTTTTGGATAGTTTAAAATCTTGAGGAGCTTCTATAGAAACTTTAGTTGCAGGAATGTTTACCCTTTTTTTCTCTTCTTCTTTACAGCTAATTAAAGTAAAAGTAAAAAGGATTAGTATGTAAATTTTGTTCATGGGTATTTATAAAATTCAAATAATTTTGTTCATAAACTAAGTAGCCTTTGCCCCTCTGTACCTTTGAACCTCAGTACCTTTTTTAAACCCTTTTCTTCGAGAATAAATTCTCAACCACCCAAGCTGGACCAATCATTAAAAACTGAAGATCTTTTAAGAAAGAAGGCTTTTTACCCTCTATATTATGTCCATAAAACTGCCCAATCCACGCAATAATGAAAACACCAATAGAAAATATCCATAACGGAAAAACTTGTCCGATATAATAATTTACAACCAGACAAATAGCCGAGAAAATTGCAATCTTAAAAGCCATTGCAACCGACAATCTAATATAGAAAACGAGTACAAAAAGTAACACAACCACAGCCCAATTTTCGATTATTGGGGCATTCAACTTTAGAGTGCGAGCAATTAAACCACTCGGAATACTCATTAATAAACCTACAATCGAAAAGAAAATTGCAGGAACACATACATAATGTATCGCTTTATTCTTTGGGTTTTGGTGACTTACTGCATATTCATCAAACCATTGTTCTAACGTTCTCATATTTCAGGATTTAGGTATACGTAAATCTAATAAAATTTATGGAAGATACAAAAAAGGTTTTTTAAAGAAGGTACTAAGGGAGAAAGGTTCAGAGGTACAAAGGTTTTTTTGAGAAAGGTTCTGAGGTGCTAAGGCTTTTCTTTTAGTTTGCGGATAAAATGATTATGATACTATCACCCTATAAAAGTTCTTAAACTTATACAAGATAACTACCGCATTTCTTTATTCTTTAAAAAAGTGTTTATACCTTAAACAATCCTTTTTTAAATAAATATTTTTATCAGAAAGAAAACTTGTAAAACAATACTTGTTGCATAAAAAGTCAAATTTCGCAACACCTATTAACTCTTTCTTGTTATAAAAAATCAAAATATCTTGATAACAGTTTAAACATCTATAGTCAGGGAAATATTTTCCAGGATTTTTATCTGTCAGAAAGTCTTTTATATTGGCCTCAAAATCGTTACTTATTTCTCTTTTTAAAAATCCATACTGAGCTAATTTTGTATAATTGAATTTATTTTTTTCCTGCACAAAATCAGAATAATAAATATCAAACCTATCTGTATTATCTGGTGGACCAGCCAATTTATAAAAGCTACTGTGATAATACTCTACCTCATCAAATATTAATACATTATTTTTATCTTTTTGACAACTCAAAAAAAGTACACCTGCTAAAATTAATAGAATTTTTTTTGTCATGATTGATTTCATATTTATCATTCCTTTTTTTTCACAATTATTTACTCATTCTTAAATATTAGTACCAAATTGAATATAAACAAATACCCAAAATAAAAGCGGAATTAAGCTAAAAATAATCCAGATGAATTTATATTTCGTTTTCAAATTAATATCTCTTTTTAAAAATAAAATCAAAACAATAAAGGATAAAACTAAAGAAAGCAACTCAAAGGAAAAACATAAAATCCCTCCCGTTTGATAAATCCATCTAAACTCATCAATAAACCTAAATTGCTGTGTGAATTTGAGAATAGCAAATCCCGATAAAAACAATGTTATTATAAAAACAGAAATAGGTTTGAGATTATTCATCAGATATATTACTAATCTTTTTAAATTTAATACTTAAACGAAATATACATAAAAGTTAGAACCAATAAATTAAGAATAAATCTATTCGATATTATAAAGGCATCCTTTAATTTTAAATCAATGCTGAAAAATACAATTATACCTAAAGTTGTTTGAATGAGACAAAAAAGTTTCTGAAGTTCTAAGTTTCAAAAATTAATTTGTTTGCGGATAAAATAAACGATAGCAAACTAGTAAAATAATATTCACGAGTAGATTGACAAACAAATTCTCCAATCTTGTCTTTCTGAACGGAGTGAAGAATCTCCATAAGCAGTTCCTCAAACTATGTCGAGTTACTTATGTATCACAATCATTTTACTCGCAAACTAAGCAACCTTTGAACCTCAGTACCTTTGAATCTTTTAAAAAAAAACCTCTGTACCTTTCCTAAAAACACTATTCCACAATTCATCAACCTTAATGAGCGCTTTATCAAGCAAGATAACTTCCCATTTTCCATTTGTTTCTATACCAAGACCAATGTTTTTTAATTTCAACAAAGCATCATTTACATCAAAATCTAAATCAGTATTTAGCTTTGTCATAAACCAAGATTCAATTTGATAATCGAGTTCATCTGCAGTTAAAGGATTCTTACTTCTTTCTAAAAATGCATAAGCCAAGATAGTTTCCTTAAGTACTTCCTCCTCTGATGAGTTTAATAAAGAGTAAAAAGCACCGCTATTATTTCCTAGATTCTTAAAATAAAGACTATCAGAAAGCATCTTAGAATATTTTATCTTCTTATTCACAAAATTGCTATACTGCCTAAATAAATATGCAGATAAAATTCCTAATGCAATTAAACCCTGATTTAGCGAAGCTTTACTATTTAGCAAGTCTAGAGTTTCTCCCGATTTGTATGCAGCATACATACGAATCAATGCCGGAATTACGGTAGTACTCAATAACGAAACACCACCAAAAATACCAGGAACCCACAACAAGAGTTTGTCTGTAGTAGACATCTGCGGGATTGCATTTGGAAATATCGTTTCAAGGTCATTTTTAGGAACGCGCTTAAAGATTTTTAAAACCACAGAACCAGGCTCAATAGGCATTTTTCCTAATTTTACTTTTTTCTCTCTAAGATAATCGGCATCATTATAATTAAGATAAATCATGACACGATCATAATATTCTATCTCAATTTGTTTCTTCCAGAAAATAAATTTAGTTACCTTTTCTTTTGCCTTATGATTGCCTCTAACATATAATTCGTAATCTTTAAAAGCATTAAAATCTATTGCTAAATTTAGACCTATTAAATCTGAATCTTTAAAAGCCTTATCTAACGTTTCCTTCTCAATGCGACTATAATTACCATGTTCCAAAACTGTAACAAGCGTTTCTTTAAAAACAGAAAAGTCACTCTTGCCTATAAAACTTTCACGTTCTTTCGGGCTTAAATCAGGATCGAATAGAGCATAATTTTGTTTTAAATTTCGGTTAAGATTAAAAGCTTCATAATGATAATAGTGCTCTATAATATCGAATAATTTTATAAAATCATCGACCTTTTTTTGGTCTTCACTAAAAGTTGCAATTTGTTGCTCGAGTAAGAACTCCTTGTTAAAGGGAATATAATGTTCTCGGTTCATATAAAATTTGGGGGCTTATTTTAAAGGTTCAAAGGTACAAAGGATTTTTTAAAGGTACTAAGGCTCTGAGGTACTAAGGCCTTAATATGGAAATTACAGGCTGATTTCCTATGTCAAAAACACAAATGAAATTGAAATATAGTATATACACTATATAATTAATTACAATTCTTTTATTCATAAACGAAGCATCCTTTGTCCCTTTGCAACTTAGTACCTCAGAACCTTTCCTAAAAAACCTTTGCTACTCTGCTCCTTTGACCCTTTCTAAATTAAAAAAAACCTCTGAGAGTAACTTGAGAAGCTACTTATACAGATTCTAAGACTATTTCTTTTAGAAACAAATATAATAACTAAAAAAAAACTATTTTATTCATAAACGAAGCTGTCTTTGTCCCTTTACATCTTAGCACCTTAGCACCTTTCCTAAAAAACCTTTGTTCCTTTGCTACTCTGCTCCTTTGCCCCTTTGCCCCTTTCTTAATTTAAAAAAAACACCTAATGTAGCATGAGCCATTTCTATTAGCCTACCTTACACAAAAAAATGGCAATAGAACATAAAGTTCGGCTCGTAGAAGCATTGTTTGACCGCCTTGAAATTGAAATTACTGCTTTTCAATCTGAAACACATATATTTTGTAACGCTGGTTGTGGAAAATGTTGTTCTAAACCTAATATAGAAGCTTCACCACTAGAATTTTTGCCTTGGGCTTTCCATTTGTTTTTGAATGGTATGGCTGAAGAAACTTTAGCAGAATTAAACAATACATCCAACAAAAATTGCCATTTATACCGCCCACTTTCTGTTCTGGAACATCATAAAGGAAAATGTAGCAATTATCGTTATCGAGGTTTAATATGTCGTCTATTTGGTTATGCCGCAAATACCGATAAATACGGAAAACTGCGATTGGCAACCTGCAAAATCATAAAAGAAGAACAACAAGATAACTTTAATACAGCCGAAGAATTGATTAACAAAGGACAGTACGTCCCTATTTTTACAGATTATTATATGCAATTAGCACAAATAGACCTCAAAATGGGAATTACATTGCTCCCAATAAATGAGGCTTTAAAAATGGCCATCGAAGAAGTCTTGCATTATTATGCCTACAGACCATTTCCTGGTGGATTAGAGAATATTGCTTAGTTTTTTTTAGGCATAGAGGTTCTGAGGTACTAAGGTTCAAAAGTTACTTAGTTTGTGATTATCAAAAGATATTTTCAATATATCCGTCTGGTCAGAATTAAAATCTAGTATTTTTTATCTCTTTCTAACGTACTATGGTCTTGCTTTTTGAAAAATTCTATATACTTCTAGACAATAGAAAATAATCAATCCAGAAGATAAAATTTTGAGGTTTATTAATTTCGAACTGCAAGGTAAAATTTTATCTTTCGCTTTAACTTTTTTAAAAATCTTTTTCGGGAACAAATGAAGAGAATTCTATTTTCTACAACAGCATTAACCCTCTAAACCATTCCTTTTGTAAACCAAACACTTACCCTAATTTTATTTATTATTTTTTCGTAAATTTGGAATAATCCCTTTATCAGAAGTTTATACTTCCTAAGATTCCTAGATTTTTAAAGTTGATTTGTTCCAAAATAAATAGCGTTCCTATTTTATTCTAATTAAAACATAAAACTATGCGAGTACCTGTCATCCGAAAAAACATACGATTTATCCCAGATTCCAAAAGAGTTGTTGCCCGATATTTTATGAATGGTGATGAACGGACAATCCAAATGGTTGCGCGCATAATGACACTCGATGAAAAACAAGTCGTAGAAACCTTAGAACATACACTTCGTGAATTTGCAAGACGTCACCGAAATATTTCAAGCATCTTTCTTAAACATTCCGGAAAAATAAGAGGTATAATCGAAGGGATGAAAATAGACTATGAAACCATGTCTCTCGACCGAAAAATGCTTATAGGTTCTTACTGCACGATGGAATATGCTATTGAATCGGCTGCTATTTTCAACCCATCTATTGTTGAAGATTTAGATCAATCGGATCTTCAAATTGGCGAAAAACGAGTTATTATTTCATTCCGTGCCACAGGCGAAGGACATATTTCGTCAATTGTTTTTAGGAGAGGAATTCTCGATAAAGATAACAACCTCCAAGTAATGAAAATTGGGCATAATATCGATAAAGCCGAGATTGAGCACAAAAGCCTATACAATAAAGAACGATTCCTCTTAAAATTGTCCGAAATGCATACGCATGACAAATACATAGCGCAAATCATGCAGGATTTGCCTAATGAATTTGAGTATGCTGTATTAAAAAGTATGGTAAATATCGCATTAAGCGATCCATCAATTCGTCAGGAAAGGAGAACAGCGCTCGAAGAAATAATTTGGTTAGCCGATTCTTTTTATGATTTGCAATTCAAACACGACTCCGATATTACCGAACGCGTTATATTCCCGATATCTGACTCTGAAAGCAAAGGAATCGAAGATGCTCGTTTTGTACGTTTTGTAGATGATGATGGCTCCAATCGGGTTATGGCAACTTATACAGCTTATAATGGGCATACCATACTCCCAAAACTTATTTCTACCGAAGACTTTTATACCTTTAGGGTAATGCCTCTGCATGGCGCTGGTGCGCAAAATAAAAACCTGGCGTTATTTCCCCGAAAAATAAAAGGCAAATATGCCATGCTTTCCCGTATCGATGGCGTAAACAATTACATCATGTATTCCGACAGAGCCACACAATGGGACAATCCTATCCTACTCCAAGAACCACGTTATACTTGGGAATTTACACAAATAGGAAACTGCGGATCTCCACTCTGGACCCAAGAAGGCTGGCTTGTTATAACCCACGGTGTAGGCGCTATGAGACGTTATTGTATAGGCGCATCGTTATTTGACCTTGACGACCCATCCAAAGAAATCGGAAGACTTAAAGAACCACTACTTTCGCCACTCGAAGATGAGCGAGAAGGTTATGTACCCAATGTTGTGTATTCCTGTGGTGCAATCATCCACAACAACAGCTTAATATTGCCCTATGCCGTATCCGATTATTCATCGACATACGCCATAGTCGATATGGTAGAATTAATAACTGCTTTAAAAGACAGTAAATAATAATCTGAATTTGGAACAGCACGATTATCCTCAGTCTTGTCTCCCTGAGGAACGAAGGGTCCCCACTAGTGGCTCGACAAACATTATGGAGTTTCTTGTGGAGATTGCTTCTCCAGTTCGCTATCGCTCGTGTCTTCCTGCGTCAGAAAGACAAGATTGGGAAAATAAAAAACATAAGTTTTAACTTACTTTATTTAAAAAAGCATTAATTTCGTTTAATGCAACCAAATGAAGGATACCACACTTATTATATCTACATAATTACAAACAAAGCAAAAACTGTTTTGTATACTGGAGTCACAAATAATTTAAAAATTAGATTAGGACAACATAAAGAAAATATTTTAGTGGGTAATAAAACTTTTGCGTCTAAATATGATGTCCATTTTTTACTTTATTTTGAGAAATTTACTTGGATTCAGGAAGCAATTGCAAGAGAAAAAGAAATAAAAGGATGGAAAAGAGATAAAAAAATACAACTTATAAAATCAATAAATCCTGATTTGAATTTCTTAGATTACTTATTTGAATAGTTTTTAATTACTCAATTGTGCAATTCTTTCGATACAGTCTTCTGGCAATCTTGTCACCCTGAGGAACGAAGGGTCTCCGCTAGTAGCTCGACAAAGATTATGGAATTCCTTCTGGAAATTGTTTCGCCAGTTCGCTATCGTTCATGTCTTCCTGCGTCAGAAAGACAAGATTGTCGACACTACAATTACACAAAGAAACTCCACAATCTTGTCTCCCTGAGGAACGAAGGGTCTCCGCTAGTAGCTCGACAAAGATTATGGAATTCCTTCTAGAAATTGCTTCGCCAGTTCGCTATCGTTCATGTCTTCCTTCGTCAGAAAGACAAGATTGTCGACACCACAATTACACAAAGAAACTCCACAAACTTGTCTCTCTGAGGAACGAAGGGTCTCCGCTAGTAGCTCGACAAAGATTACAGAATCTCTTGTGGAGATTCTTCTCCCGAAACCTCGGGATAAAAAAGACAAGATTGGGGATAAAACAAAAAAATTACTTCAAAAAATTACTTCAAAAAATAATCGGCATCGATTAATCGGTTGCCAGTATCGTCATAAACAGCATAATTAAAACCGCCCTGAATACAATACGAGCCATATTCTCCCACTTTATTCAAAGCGATAAAACCTACTTGAATATCTTTTAAATCTTTGTTTCTGTTCTTGGTTAGTTTTACGATTCTGGCTACGGCTTCTTCGCAGGCTTTTTGAGGTGATTTTCCTTGACGCATTAATTCAACAACAAGGTGACAACCCGAAATCCTTATTACTTCTTCGCCGTGACCTGTGGCTGTAGCGGCTCCAATTTCGTTATCAACATATAAACCCGCTCCTATAATTGGAGAATCTCCTAAGCGTCCATGCATTTTAAAAGCCATTCCGCTTGTAGTACACGCACCCGAAAGATTTCCGTTGGCATCCAGAGCAATCATCCCGATTGTATCGTGATTTTCGATATTAGCAATTGGTTTGTATTTACTGTCTTTCAGCCATTCTTTCCATTCTTTTTCGGACTCTTCTGTTAGTAGATTTTCTTTTTTGAAACCTTGTGTTAATGCAAATTGCAAAGCTCCATCTCCAACCAACATTACGTGTGGTGTTTTTTCCATTACCGCTCTTGCAACTGATATGGGATGTTTAATATATTCTAAACAAGCAACAGAACCTATGTTGGCATTTTCATCCATAATACAGGCATCGAGTGTTACACGACCATCTCTATCAGGACGTCCGCCATAACCTACGCTTCGCTCTTTGGGGTCGCCTTCGGGAATTTTAACTCCTGCTTCGACAGCGTCCAGAGCACTTCCTTTGCTTTTTAAAACTTCCCAAGCAGCTTCGTTTGCAGGAATTCCAAACTTCCAAGTAGAAAGTACAATTGGCTTTTTTCCTTTTTTAGAAACTACAACTTTTTCTTCTTCAGATGCATCTGAATTAAAAGATTGCAATGCTACAGCAACTGAAGCTATTGCTGCTGTTTTTATAAAATTTCTGCGGTTTGAGTTTGTCATATTAAATATTTTTAAACCATATAAAGTTATATAAGATCATTTAAGTGGGCTGTTTATAGCAACTCAAAATTAAATCATATAAGTAATATTTAGAACATTTACAGTTATTTATAGCTACTAAAAAATTTAAACCAAGTTATCAAAAATTCTTTTACATGAACTTATATAACTTATATGGTTTAACTTATTAAGCTTTATAAAGCAAACTTGTCGCTCCTAATAAAGCTGCAATTTCATTATCTATAGAAATAGAAACATCGACTTTACTTCCTGCTTCTTTTATTTTTTTAATGAAAGCAGGCAAGAAAAACTCACTTGCATTTGCTATTTTTCCTCCAATGATAAAACTATCAGCAGAGAATTTTTCTAACCACGGAATAACAATCGCAGCTAAATCTTCTCCCATTTCTTCGAATACTTTTATCGCCATTTCATCTTCGGCTTTAGCCAAATTAAAAAGCTCTAATCCGTTGTTGAGTTTTTTTCCGCTTAAAGCGAAATAACCAGCTATAAGTCCTCGTGCCGAAACATAATCTTCTGCTATTCCATCTTTATATGGTTGGTCATATATTTCGCCATCTTTAGGAACTAAATCCCCTGTACAAATCGATTCTCCTTTATCTATAAAACAAGCTCCAAGTCCTGTACCAAGTGTGATTGCCATTACTTTTTTAGAAAGATTATCTGAATCTTTAAAGACTTCGCCTTTACCAAAACATACCGCATCATTTTCAAAAAGAATCGGAAAATCTGTCGAAAGATTTAATTTATCCTGAAATAAATCACGAACGTTTAATCCGTAAAAATGCTCGTATTTAGATTGTCCTTTTATCCAACAAACTCCATTAATATAATCAAACGGACCTGGCATACAAATGGCTAATCCTGTCGGTTTTTCTACTTTAGAAGTTTCTATAGAAGTTCTAATTGCTTTTTCCCAAATAGTCATCACTTCTTCTACCGGCAAATTAGAGTCAAATGATTCTTTATGCAGCGAAAAATCAATCACTTTCATGCTTACTATATCTATAATTGCTGCGGTAATATGTGTGCCCCCAATGTCTAATCCAACGGCATATTCTTTATTCATTCTTGTTTTTTTTTGGAATTGAACCATTAAGAGATTAAGATTTTTTTACCATTAAGAGATTAAGCTTATTAAGTATTGTTGCTTAATTTTTCTTAATTTCTTAATGGTAAATATTCTCTCGATTTAAAAAAATAAGTTTTTTTAAATCTCTTAATGGTAAATATATTTTTTAGTTTTTTAAATGTTTTTGTCTTTTAAAATTTGTGGATAATGAATGCTTGTATGTACTATCATTTCTCCAAATAGTGTATTTGCCCAAGCAAACCATTTTCGGGTAAACTTAGTAACATCGTCTTTATGAAATGACTCGTGCATGAATCCTGTATCGGCATTTGTTTTTATCAAATTACTAATACACGCTTTTATCTCTTTTTCGTCGACACTGGTAATGGCTCTCAAAACAATACTCATAGGCCAGATGGTATCTGTTCCTGTATGTGGTCCTCCAACCCCTTCGCCTGCTTTTCCTTTATAGAAAAATGGATTGTTTTCTGAAAGTACCACTTTACGCGTATTCAAATATAACGGACTATCTGGCTCAATAGCTCCTAAATATGGTAATGATAATAATGAAGGTACATTGGCATCATCCATCATATGGAAACTTCCGTAACCATTAACCTCAAAAGCAATAATTTTTCCGAATTTTGGATGTTCGATGATTCCGTTTTCTTCTAATCCTTTCTGAACTTGTCCTTGTAATTCTTTGGCTTTAGCCACTAAATCATTGTCTTTTAATGCTGGCAAAGAGAAAATTTCCTGAAGATATCCAAGCACTTCGATAGCAAACATATTACTCGGAATTAAATATCCAAACAAGGTACTATCATCACTTGGTCTGAAAGTTGAAACGATTAATCCGCATGGTTTTACAGGATATCCGTAACCACTTAATGGTACACCATCGGTAGCCCAAGCAGTTACTCTCTGGAAATTATATCGCCCTTTATCTGTCCAGCGTTGTTGCTCTTTAAAAGTTTGCAATACCAAAAGCATGGCTTCTTTCCACTTACTGTCAAATAAACTAATATCTCCAGTTTCTTTCCAATATCCGTGCGCCAATCGTATTGGGTAACATAAACTGTCGATCTCCCATTTGCGCTCGTGGATTCCAGGTTGCATTTTGGTCATATCATTTTTCCACTCACTTACCTGATTAAAATCTTTGTAAAAAGCATTTGCATAAGGATCAAGCAAAATACATTTTGTCTGACGGTTGATTACTCCTTTTACTAATTCTGCCAGTTTTTTATCTTCTTTAACAAAAGGAATATACGGCCAGATTTGCGCTGTACTATCACGCAACCACATGGCATCTATATCTCCTGTGATAACATACGTATCTGGTTTTCCGTCGATGATTTCAAAATCGACAGTTGTGTCTAATGTATTTGGGAAACAATTTTCAAACAACCAAGCTAATTCTGGATTTGCAATTTGTTTTTTGATTCTTACAATTGCTGCTTCAACAGCTTTACTTGTAAATTTTCTTTCTGCTAAAGGTGGTCTTTTGGTAATAAAATCTTTTAATGCAAAATTGAAAGCATCAGATTGCATTCCGAAAACATCAGATTGAAGTGCCAATAATCCTGCTGAAAAAATCCCTGTGTTTTTTATAAATTTTCTACGTGATTGCATAGTATTATTTTGAAGTTGAATAAGAATATGGATAGGCACTTGCTGAAGTTCCTCTTTGTAAATTAGGTTTGCTGGTCATGTCAAAATTTAATTCACCACCTTTTAATACATCAAAATGATTGATATAATTTTTGGTGTGAGTTGCATTATTCCATTTTAAATCCTGAACATATTTATTAGTTTCAGAATTATTTGGAGCATTTATAATAAGCTCCTTTCCGTTTTCTAACTGTAATGTTACTTTTTTAAATAATGGTGCTCCCAGAACATATTCGTCTGTTCCCGGGCAAACTGGATAGAATCCCATTGCTGAGAAAACATACCAAGCCGAAGTTTGTCCGTTATCCTCGTCTCCGCAATATCCATCTGGAGTTGGTTTATACAAACGGTTCATTACTTCTCTTGACCAATGTTGTGTTTTCCAAGGTTCGCCAGCATAATTATACAAATAAATCATATGCTGAATTGGCTGATTTCCGTGTGCATATTGTCCCATATTCATGATTTGCATTTCGCGGATTTCATGAATAACTGCTCCATAATAACTATCATCAAAAACTGGTGGAGTGGTAAAAACTGCATCTAATTTGGCTGTAAATTTTTTCTCGCCTCCCATTAAATCAATCAAACCATTTATGTCGTGAAATACACTCCAGCTGTAATGCCAAGCATTTCCTTCGGTAAAAGCATCTCCCCATTTAAACGGATTGAAATTTTTAGGGAAACTTCCGTCTTTATTTCTACCGCTCATTAATCCGATTTCTGGATTATAAAGTTTTTTATAATTCATCATTCGTTTTTCGAATAAACTAATTTCTTTTTTCGGACGGTTTAGGGCTTTCGCCAATTTCCAAATCGTGAAATCATCATAAGCATATTCTAATGTTCTTGCTGCATTTTCGTTGATTTTTACATCATAAGGTACATATCCTAAAGTGTTGTAATACTCCACTCCTTTTCTTCCTACAGCTTCTAACGGACCTTCGTTATTGGCTCCATGCAACAAGGCTTCGTATAATTTATTGATATCATAACCACGCAATCCTTTGATATAAGCATCAGAAACTACAGATGCCGAATTGTTTCCTACCATTACGTTTCTAAACCCTGGACTTGACCATTCTGGCAAGAATCCGCCTTCTTTATAATCGTTGATTAATCCTTCTTGCATTTCTTTGTTTATAGAAGGATAAACTAAATTAAGCAAAGGATATAAAGCACGGAATGTATCCCAAAATCCTGTTCCTGCATACATATAACCCGGTAATACTTTGCCATTATAAGGGCTATAATGTACAATTTCTCCCTTAGCATCTATTTCGTATTGCTTTTGCGGAAAACAAACGGTGCGGTATAAACTTGAATAAAAAGTTTTAAGTTGTTCTTCACTACCTCCTTCGGCATTTAGTTTTCCCAGAACTTTATTCCATTCTTGTTTAGATTCGGCTACTGTTTCATCAAAAGATGCTTTTCCTAACTCGTTATTCAAATTTAATTCGGCTTGCTCTATACTGATAAAAGATGATGATACTTTTACATTTACTTTCTCGCCTTTTTTGGTTTTAAATCCAACTATTGCGCCTACATGATTATCTTTTAATTCTAGTTTGTCTTTTTCCAGAACTTTATCATGCCATGTATAATTTGTTGCAAATGGTTTATCGAATTGTAATACAAAATAGTTTTTGAAATTCTCTGGAACTCCTCCACTATTGCGAGTTGTATATCCTATAATTTTATTTTCTGATGGAATTATTTTGATATAAGAACCTTTGTCGAATGCATCGATTACAATAGAAGATTGCTCATTTTCTGGGAATGTAATCTGAAAATGTGCTGCTCTTTCGGTTGCTGTAATTTCGGTTGTAACATCATAATCGGCTAGATATACGCTGTAATAATAGGGCTTTGAAACCTCGGCTTTGTGGCTAAACCAACTTCCTCTTTCATCTTCTGTAAAAGCTAATTTTCCTGTTACTGGCATGATCGAAAACTGCCCGTAATCATTCATCCAAGGCGAAGGTTGATGTGTTTGTTTAAACCCTCTAATCTTTTCGGCTGTGTAAACATACGCCCATCCGTCACCCATTTTTCCTGTTTGTGGTGTCCAGAAATTCATTCCCCAAGGTCGGCAAATTGCAGGATACGTATTTCCGTTAGAAAGGCTATGCAAAGATTGTGTTCCCATTAAAGGATTAACATATTCTACCGGATCTAACGTTTTAACTTGGGCATTTACGAAAACGCAACATTGCATTATCCCTAAAAAAATTAAACTCTTTATTTTCATATTTTATTTTTTTTGCTTTAGGCTTTAAGCTATAGGGTTTAGGCTAAAAACTGTGACTATAAACTGCGACTAAAATCTTCTGACTTCTTAAATCTAAAATCTATATTCTAAAATCTAAAATTAAATAGGTCTGTCTTCTTTCTTCACTCCAAACGTCGTTGAAGGCTTACTTCCCATATACAATTTTAATTCTCCTCCTTTTACAATCATATCGTGTGTGATGTATGATTTTGTGTATGGTTTTCCGTTGTACTCGGCTTTTTGGATATAGATATTGGTTTTGCTATTGTCTATTGCTTTTAATGTAAATGAAATTCCTTCTTTATGATGGATTGTCGCTGTGTTTACTAATGGACTTCCTAAAACATAAATTCCGTTTGCTGGATTAACAGAATAGAATCCCATTGATGAGAATACATACCAAGCCGACATTTGTCCTAAATCCTCATTCCCGCATAATCCATCTGGTTTTGTCGAGTAAAATTTATCATCGATTTCACGGATTAGTTTTGCGGTTTTCCAAGGTTGTCCTGCGTATGCATACAAATATGGAATATGATGGTTTGGCTCGTTTCCTTGCGCATATTGACCAATTAATCCGCTGATATCTGGTGAAATCTCTTCGCCTTCTACTTTATCTGTTATCAGAAAAAGTGAATCTAATTTGGCTAAAAATTTATCTTCGCTTCCAAACAATTCTATTAATCCGTAAGGGTCTTGCGGAACTAACCATGTGTATTGCCATGCATTTCCCTCTACATAATCATCTTTACGATGTGCTGATGAAAGTGGGTTGAATGGCGTTCTCCAATTTCCATCGGTTAATTTCCCTCTCATGAATGTAGTTTCTTTATCGAAATACAATTTGTACAAATTGGCTCTTTTTGAGAAATAATTATAGTCATCGGTTTTGTCTAATGATTTTGCCATTAGTGCCACACAATAATCATCAATAGCATATTCTAGAGCATTTCCAACTGATTCTAATACTTTATCGGCTGGAATATATTCTAGTTTCTGAACATAATCCATTCCGTCACGAGTTTGCATCGCTGTTTTTTTGATAGCTTCATATGCCAATGTGGTATCGTAATCTCTATACCCTTTCATGTAAGCATCAACAATAACTGCAATCGAATGATTCCCATTCATTGTATTGGTTTCATTCCCCATTAAATGCCAAACTGGTAATCGCCCTTGTTGCTCGTAGATTGCTAGAAATGACTTAACGATATCATTAATTTTATCGGGTTGCGTAATGGTATATAATGGATGTAAACCACGGTAGGTATCCCAAAGTGAAAAAGTCGTATAATTGGTAAAACCTGCTTTTTCGTATACTTTTTTATCGGTTCCTCTGTAATCTCCGTTTACATCATTAAAAATTGATGGCGCAAACATGGTATGATATAAGGCTGTATAAAAAACTTTTGTCGTTTTATCATCTGCTTTTATCTGAATTTTATTTAATTCTTTATTCCATTTTGAAGTCGCTTCTTTTGCTACAGCATTAAAATCCCAACCCGGAATCTCGGCTTTTATATTCGCAGCAGCGTTCTCATAACTTACTGGAGAAATCCCAACTTTTACTAAAACTTGTTTATTTTTTAAAGCTTTAAAATCTAAAACCGCTTTCATACGTACTGCTTCGCCTTCGTTTCCTGGAACTGGAGTTGTATTATCATATAAAGCTATATTTGAAATTGGCTCAGAGAATTCCATTGTAAAGAAAATACGTTGATCTGCAGCCCAACCCGCAGAATATCTATATCCTACAAGTGTTGTTTCGTTTATTTTTTTTATGAATGTTTTTACGGGTTTATCCCATCCCACACCATCGGCTAGATCTAATAAAACGTGATTATCTGTAGTGGTATTAAATGTGTATTTATGAAAACCTACTCTTTCGCTTGCTGTTAGCTCTGCTTTAATTTTGTATTTATCAAGAATAACGCTGTAATACCCTGCTTTGGTTACTTCGTTTTTATGAGAGAAATATGAGCCATAACCTGTTGCCATATCTTCTTTTGTTCCTTTTGTAAGTGGAACTTTTCCTGATACTGGCAACAACAGAATATCGTTTAAATCTCCAATTCCTGTTCCGCTTAAATGTGTGTGAGTGAATCCTAATATGGTATTACTTGCGTAGTTGTATCCGCTGCACCAATCCCAACCTTCAAAAACATTTACGGGTCCTAGTTGTACAGCTCCAAAAGGAACATTCGCTCCAACAAATACGTGTCCGTGTCCCGCTGATCCTATTAATGGATTTACATATTGGGTGTAATCTATACTTGTTTGTTTTGCTTTCTTTTCCTGTGAAATTACTGGATTAGCAAAAAATAGATTTAAAGCTACAATACTGCTAAAAGCTATTTTGTTATATATTTTAAACATATTTTATTTTTTTATTTGACTTGTGTAATGGCACGCGGATGACACGGATTAAACAGATTTACGCGGATATTTTTTTAATCTTTGAACATAAAAATTTAACCGCAAAGAGCACAAGGGTTTACGCAGAGTTCGCAAAGTAGACGCACTGCGGTGCGTCTCTACAGAAAACCTATGAACCTTTTTTTATTCACAATAAAAGAAACCTTAGCACCTCAGAACCTTAGTGCCTTAGTACCTTCCTAAAACATCATATAGTGAATATACTCTAACCTCTGGCTTAGTTATTTTCCCTTCAAATGTAATTGTTCTTTCTTCTCCAGCTTTTAAGTCGATGTAGTTATCGCTCCATTTGCCAGTGTATCCTTTTATGGAAACATTTACATATTTAGCAAATTTTGATGCTTTTAGAGTCAGTTTGTTTCCTTGTACTTTCCAAGTGATTTTTGGGTCTTCGAGTTTTAAATCTATCGGACGGGTCAAATCAATTGTTGGAGTTATATCATCTCTGTAAGCTTCTTTCATAGCGTACCAAGCAGCTTTGGGTTGTCGATCATAATAATCGGTTACGCTCCAACTTGCTACTGGCCAACAATCATTAAGTTGCCAAACCAATGTTCCCATATTGTAAGGCGCTTTAGAGCGGTGAATTCCGATGATGTTTTTAAGTGAATAATATTGTAAACACTGTGTGAGGTACGTATAATCCTCAACATTCATTTTCTTTATTTTGGTCGAATCAATGAAATATCTATTCAAATAAGAATCTAATTTCATAAATCCTTTTCCTGCCTTTTGATGTGCTTGCAGAATATCTGAATATAAATATCGGTCTTCTGGCAAAGTAAATTTCTCGATAGAAGAATAATTTGGCATTGCCTGCATTCCGTATTCACTCACAAAACGTCCTGTTTTTTTCTGTACTGCTTCTATATCTTCTAATCCCCACCAAGTTCCCCAATAATGGCTATCTCCTTCGGTAATACTTTTTTCTTTTGACCAATGAAATAATGGTGATGAACTAATGTATGGTCTTTTATTATCGACTTCTTTTACCCATTTTGGAATACTATCCTGAAACAAACGAACATAATCTTTCCATAAACGTGTCGAATCTTGTTTGGACATATTCATGCTTTTTTGCCAACCCCAGTTTTTAAATGCTTCGTCGGCTTCGTTATTTCCGCACCACAATACAATACTCGGATGGTGACGCAAACGCTTTACTTGGTATTGCACTTCTTTTTTTACATTGTCAAAAAAAGCATCATCTCCTGGTACCATAGTTCCTGCGAACATAAAATCTTGCCAAACATTGATTCCGTATTTATCGCATAAGTCATAAAAATAATCATCTTCATAAACTCCTCCGCCCCAAATACGCAGCATATTCATATTGGCATCTTTTGCCATACCAACTACTTTCTCGTATTCTTTTTTGGTTACTCTAGAAAGAAAAGCATCCGAAGGAATATAGTTGGCTCCTTTCATATAAACAGGCTTTCCGTCGATTTTAAAGTAAAATGATTTACCTAAACTGTCTGGTTGTTGTACCAACTCGATCTTACGATTAAGCACATACGGTTTCTCAGGCGTTTTTTCATCGTAAGCTTCTAATCGTGGTGTTTTCCATATTCCGCAAGTAGTGAATTTTGGTCCCCAATCCCATCCAAAATGGTACTGCGCTTTACGTACATAAGCACGAGGATTGTCTGGAATCACAAATGGTAAATCTTTCTTAGCAAGTGAATCAACTACATTTTGCGCCGATTTAAATACGATTACCAAATCATTATTACCCGATTTGATTATTTTTTTTACATCAACTCTCCATTGGCGGAACATATTATCAGCTTTTAAAACCAATTGATTGTTCAGGTAAACTGTTGCGTAAGTATCTAATCCGTCAAAAACTAGTTCTGCATTCTTTTTGCTAAAAGTTGCTGGCGTAACCTGAAAGGTCGTTTTATACTCCCAATCTTTCTTTTCTATCCATTCTAGTTTTTTCTCATTGTCCCTATAAAATGGGTCTGGGATTAATTTGTTGTTTAACAAATCGGTATGAATTTCTCCAGGAACTGTTGCTGGATACCACTTTGTGGTTTTGGTTTCCCGATATTGCCAATCTTTTTTTATATCTATATTTTGAGCATTTACTGCAAATGAAAAATTTGCAAGACATATGCCGACAAACCAATAAAAGCTTTTTTTACATTCCATTTTTACTGAGTAATAAAATTATTATTTATGTCTAATTTTTAAGTATGCTTTTTGCAAATAGCAAAAGGCAATTTAGCCGTTGGCAGTGGGAGAAGGGTAATTGTTTACACAATTAACGCCTTCTCTTTTTAGGTTTTATTTCCTAGAATAAGAGTAACTAACAAAAATATCTAGACATTATTTCCTTTTTTACGGCTGCCAAACTTATATTAATTTTAGATTGGTGATTTTAGTTCCAATCCCGAAACGCTGGGACGTATTAGATTTTAGATTGCTCAAAAAATCATTTATTTATTTTAAGATCTTTGGAAAGTAATTCCATCTTTTTCAGCAAAAAGCAATTTTTCTGATTGCGAAAAAAAAGGTACTAAAAAACAATATATTAACCTCTTTATAACAAATGTTTTTTTTATAAAAATCAAAATAGAAACTTAAAAATAAGCCGGGAGGATATTTCCTACCCGACTTATTATAACTAATCAACCAAATTAATTATTATTTATCCCACCAAATTCTAGTTGTCATTAAATCCAACCCTTGGCGTTGTATTGCTGCTTTGTAGTTTGCTCCGTTTGTAATTAACTCCGATTGATCGTAAATTAATCTTCTTGGGATTGTTCCGTCAGTTTCTCCTAAAGGATCATTTACTGGTACTAAAACAGGATATCCAGTTCTTCTCCACTCTGAGAATGCTTCGAAACCATTAAATAGTAAAACAATCCATTTTTGAGTAATAATTTGCTCTATTTTTTGTGCTTCTGTTCCAGTAGCTTTAAATGGATGTGCTGTAATATAATCGTTATACTCTGCAATGGTAACTGCTGGTACTTTATCTCCAAAAATTGACAGGATTTGCATCGCTCCTTTTACTCCATCTTCGTAATGTTGCTGAGCTGTTCCTGATACATTCCAACCTTTTGCTGCTGCTTCTGCCAATAAAAATTCTACTTCGGCGTAAGACATAATTAAAGTAGGTGCATCTAAACGTAGTACGGTAGAAGTATTAGGATCTGAGAAAAGTTTTTTGTCTCCACCCGGAAACTCTTTTGCATCATTTGCAAGTCCTTGCTGATCAGCAGGATTATTATTTCCTGAAGCTTCTAATTTTGCATAAACTCTTAAACGTGGATCGTTTGTATTCTTTAATAAATCTATAAAAGTTTTGCTGTATTTTATATTTGATTCTCCTCCGTTTAAGTCATTTCTAACCCAAGATGATGTTATTGGGTTGGTTCTAACTCCTTGTGGTCCTGCATCATGTTTTAATACTGCACTATCAATATTAGAATTAAAAACTCCTTTTGTAAAAGCTTTTTCTACATATTGTTTTGATTTTGCCGGATCTACTTTAGACAAACGCATTGCAACTCTTAACATTAATGAGTTTGCAAACTTTTTCCATTTTGCTACATCACTTTGGTAAAATAAATCTGCATTACCTACAAAAGGTTTATTAGCATCTAATGCGTCTCCTGCTTCATCCAACTCTTTTAATAAATCATTGTAAATAGCTTGTTGCGTGTCGTATTTAGGTGCAAAAATATTTCCGTTATATCCTTGTCCTGCTTCAAAATATGGAATTTCTCCGTACGTATCTGTCAGCTTCTGGAACATGAATACCTTCATGATTCTACATGCCTGAATCATATTTGAGTTTTCTGCAGTTTCTGGCAAAACAGACATCAACTGAAAAATTTGATTCAATCCTTTTCCATATGATTCTCCAAACAATGAACCTGAATATTCTGATGAGTAGGTATATTTAGAACCTGGGCCTCCTAATGAAGAAAATTGTTGTACTATTTGAGCAGCATATCCATTATTTCCTCTTGTGTTAGAATAATCTTGTCCGTCGATATATATTTCAGCAAGTGTGAACATCGATTTTGGTGCTGGATCTATTAATGCATTTGGATTCTTGTTTAAATCCTCGAATCCTTCATCGCATGCTGTGAATGTCATTGCACTAACAATAGCGATACAGAATATTTTTATATATTTATTTTTCATCTTTCTATTTTTATTATTAGAATTTGACATTAAGTGTTACACCATAATTTCTAGTTAAAGGCATAGAAGCTCTTTCAAGTCCTTGTGCATTGCTATTAGAATAATTTGACTCTGGGTCAATGTTTGGCGTTGCACTATAAATTGTCCATAAATTATGAGCAGAAAATGCTAAACTAATAGATTGAAATGGAGAATGTGCTAAATATGCCTTTGGAAAGTTGTAGCTAAAAGAAACTGCTCTTAGCTTAACAAAATCAGCATCATAAACAAAATTTGATGTAATATCACTATAACTTCTCCAGTAATCGTATGCCGAAACGTGTGCACTTACGCTATTTCCAACAGGACCTACTCCCTCTACATCAAATCCGGTTTCACGTCCTTCAACAGTCTTATCTGATAATCCGTAACGTGTTCCTAACTGGTTTGTGGCCGAATAGATTTCTCCTCCAAACTTAGCATCTACAAAAACTGAAAGTGTTAAGTTTTTATAAGTAAAATCATTTGAGAATCCCATAGATGTTGGAGCTACTCCTTGTCCTGCAATAATTAAATCTCCTCTCATGAATTTACCATTAGAATCTAATGCAATGTTTCCTTTTTCAGTTCTTAAATAATCATACGCTTTGATTACTCCAAATGGTTGTCCTTTCTCTAAAACTACTGATGCTCTGGAATCTCTGTTTCCTTCTAATGTTTTGGTAGTAATTTTGTCTGATAAACTCAATACTTCACTATGGTTGTAAGCAAAATTATACCCTACATTCCAACTAAAGTTTTCTGTTTTTATCGCTTTTACATTCACAGCAAACTCAACCCCTTTATTCAAAATCTCTCCTACGTTAATCTTCGTTGTTCTGTAACCTGAACTTTGAGAAATATCTGCATCGGTAATATCATTTGTTGTTTTCTTGTAATAGAAAGTTAAATCTGTACTTACTCTATTCTTGAAGAAAGTATTTTCGAAACCAAACTCGATTGTACTTACGTTATAAGGTTTTAAAAATTTATTAGGAACAGTTTCTCCGTTAACTCCTAAAATAGGTTGTCCTTGAGCCTCTGTTTGTCCGTCTGGTGCTGTATATGTTAAAGCCAAAGCGTACGCCTCTGGCAATGCTCCTCCTACGTTACCCCAACCTGCTCTAAACTTACCGTATGACATCCACTCTGGGAAATCGATAACTTCTGAGTAAACAAAACTTGTACTTACTGATGGGTAAAATGTACTGTTATTAGCAGGATTTAAAGTAGAGAACCAATCTTCACGTCCTGTAACATTTAAGTATAAGAAATTTTTATATCCTATATCGGCAGAATAAAAAAGAGAGTTTACTTCACTTTCTGAGTATAATTTCTCTGTTTTATCTGGCATTGTATTTCCATAAAAGTATTTAAACGGAACGATAAAGTTGTTCCCTTTCATTTTAATACCACTATATCTGTTATGCTGACGGTTTGCTCCAATAAAAGCATCTAATGAAATATCTTTTGCAATATCTCCTTTGTATCCTAAATAACCCGATGCATTAACCTCTGAACGATTTTCGATCCTGTTTTCATAAGATCCTCCTGGATTATAATTAATTCCTGTAGGTTCTATTTCAGTATATTCGTAATTAATATCATCAATACCAATTACTGCCTTAGCGTAAATTTTATTTGTAATGTTATAGTTTACTTTGGCAGAACCTATAAAACGTTTTCTAAGGTCATCGTTTAATGTTTCTTGTGTAGCAAAATATGGGTTAGTTTGGTACGTATTTGCTCCAAAATAATCTGCTTCTCCTCCATTTTCATCATATCCGTTACTTAACCATCTAATATCTGATCCTGGAGTTAAAAATGTAGTAGGAAAAGATGCATTTCTTGGTGAATCATTCAAATAAGGTCTGTTATGACTTTTCTCAGAAATATATTGTGCATTAGTTTCAATACTTACTTTTTCATTTACTGCAGAATTTAAACTCAAAGCAACGTTACTTCTTCCAAAATCTGTTCCTGGTAAGATTGACTCATCTTTTGTATTTCCGAATGACAATCTAAAATTTGTATTCTCGTTACCTCCAGATACTGCTAAAGTATTACTGAAAGAAAACCCTGTTCTATAAAAATTGTCTACATTATTTTTACCATAAGCTTGGTATGGTCTCGTTTGTCCATCAAGAGAAAGTGAAGGAGTTCCGTCATATTTATCTCCCCAGGCAAAATAGTAAGAATCTCTAAGTTCCTGCAAGTTATTAAATCTTGTAGCAACTCCATTTACAGGTGCCCCCGCTCCGTATTGATCTTGCCATTTTAATAAACTTATAGGAGTATTAAATGTAGCGTTTGTGCTAAAATCTACTCCAATTCCTTTTCCTGCTTTTCCTTTTTTAGTTGTAATTAAGATTACTCCATTTGATCCTCTATATCCATAAAGTGCAGATGCCGCACTACCTTTTAATACTGACATAGATGCAATATCATCTGGATTAAATGATGACATACCATCACCTTTATCTGCTCCACCCCACATATTTGCATTTCCTTGCTGGCTATTATCAATAGGAATACCATCTACTACATACAAAGGTTGGTTAAGTCCTGAAGCCGAAGTTGCTCCACGAATTACCACACGACTTGAACCTGATGGTCCGGAAGCTGGTGCAGAAACATTCACCCCTGCTATTTTCCCCTGAAGTGCATTTCCCAAGTTAATTTCTTTGGTTTTTGTCAAATCATCTCCTTTGAGTTCTCCAACTGCGTATCCTAAACTTTTCTTTTGTTTTTTTACTCCAAATGAAGTAATCACAACATCTTTTAATTCTTCTACGCTAGATAGTAATAATATATTAATAGTATTTTCTTTCTCTCCTACTTCTATATATCGTGTAACATAACCAATAGATGATACTGTTATACTAATTCTTCCTTCCGGAACTGTCATTGAAAAACGTCCATCGGTATCCGTTATAGCACTAATGGATTTTCCTTTTACCTTTATTGTTGCAGAAACAATTCCCTTGTTATCTGCATCTGCTACTATGCCTGTTATTGATCGATTTTGTGCCACAGCCCCTAAGCTTGTCAACAATACCATTCCTAACACTGCTAAAATTTGTTTCATACGCATTCGTTTTGGTTTATTTGTTTTGATTTGTTTTTGTGTTTGACTTGTTTGTTTTTAAAATATTAATAAAAAATATGAACTCAATTTTAATATGCCATTCGTAATCTCTAAACTATGAATGTCATTGATTAGCATCAACTTGATACTTCTGCCATTTTGCTAAATCGATATAGTAAACTGATCAAAAAATTTTAACAATTCTTCTTTTTTGATAAATTAAAACTTACTAAAACGATTTAGTAAAAAAATAAAAAAAAACCAAAGTTCCCTTCATTCTTTTTTTTTAGAAAATGGCATTTTATTATATTATACCGATTCTCTTATTATTAAATTTCCTTTTTTACGTATTCCTTCAATAACAAAAGGTTTAATCCCTGTCATTTGATCCATCAATAATTTTATTGCATTTTCGGCGATTTCTTTAATCGGTTGTGCAATAACGGATATCGTTGGTGTATGTAATCGAAAACTATCGTGATCATCAAAACTTATAACCGAAACATCTTCTGGAATCCTAAACTTCATTCCTCTAAAAGCCTGAAGCCCTGCTAATCCCATATAATTTGCCAAAAATAATACAGCATCGATCTTTGGGTTCTTTGTAAAAAAACTGAATATATCGGCAATTTTACTTTCCTCACTACTATTGTAATCCATATGGAGAACAAGGGAATCATTATAAATACCTTCTTCTTTTAAAGCATCTCTATATCCCTCTTCTCTAAGCTTCATCTGAATCATTCCAGAATTAGTATTAACAACAGCAATATTTTTTCTTCCTTTATTTAATAGAAATTTAGTTGCAGAATGCGAGCCTTCGTAATTATCCATAACTACATGACTTACTTTCTGGTTAGGAAAATATCTATCTATTAATACAACTGGTTTTTGCAATTTTAAAAGTAGGTCTATGCTTTTTTCCAACTTTTCTGTTGGTGTAATTATAAAACCATCCACATTAGCTTGCAAAAGACTATGTATCAATTCTTCAGAACGTTCATCATCACCACCTGTACTACAATAAAAAACTCTATAATCAATACTCTTAGCTTCGTCCTCTATAACTCTGGCAAGATCTGCAAAGAACTGATTCGAAATATCTTCAACAATAAGTCCGATAGATCTAGTCTTTCCTGTTCTAAGACTTGTCGCAATCATGCTAGGTCGATAATTAAGCTTTTCGGCAACTTCTTGCACTTTTTTAATTACCGCAGGACTAATGCCCATTTTTTCGCCTTTATCATTAATGACAAAAGATACAGTAGATATAGACACTTGCGCCTCAGTGGCAATATCCTTAATAGTAATCTTTTTCATCTAGCGAGTTAATTTTTTATTAAGCTGTTATTAATTATATCACAAATATATATAAAAATAGTTACTAAAACGATTTTGTAATTATTTTTTTTAAATAAACCATTACTTTATAGACACTTATAAGAATTATCATCAGTAATTATAAGTGTTTACCGATTAATTAGCATATTTACTTAGTGGTCAGTATTCAGTTTACAGTATTCAGTAGCAGTGGTCAGTAACAGTCTTCAGTAACAGTGTTCAGTCTCAAAACCTTTGTCTCTTTGAACCTTAGAATCTCAGTACCTTTGCCACTCAGAACCTTTGTCTCTTTGAACCTTTGAACCTTAGCATCTCAGAACCTCTAAATAAAAACTTCCAAAATTGATGCTTCTCCATTTAGCACATAAGCATCCATAGCTGCAGGAATTAAAACCGTATCTCCTTTTTTATATTGATACGTTACATTTTCATATCTAATTTCAAAAGTTCCCTCAATACACATATAAACTGTAAATGTCTCTCCTTTTTTATTCACTTTAATTTCTCCGTCCAGCGGAATAAAATTTGTTGTGAAATAAGGACAATCTACAACTACATTAGATTTATTTACAGTCTTTTCATATTTCTTATACGTATCAACTTTATTATAATTAATGGCGTCTAAAGCTAAATCCACATGTAATTCTCTTTTGTTTCCCTGAGCATCTACTCTATCAAAATCATATAAACGATACGTAATGTCTGATGTTTGCTGAATTTCGGCAACAACCAATCCTGCTCCAATAGCGTGAACAGTTCCTGTTTCCAGAAAAAACACATCACCCGCTTTGGCTTTTACATCATCAAGAATAGAAACCAACGTTTTATTGTTTAGATTCTCTAGATATTCTTCTTTACTTGAATCTTCTTTAAAACCAACAATAATCCTTGCATCGGTATCAGCTTGCATAACATACCACATTTCGGTTTTACCAAATGAATTATGACGCTCTTTTGCCAACTGATCATTAGGATGTACTTGTATCGATAAATCTTCGCGAGCATCTAGGTATTTAAACAATAATGGAAATTGATTCCCGAATCGGGTATAAACAGCTGTTCCCAGAATTTCGTTAGGCAATGCATCAATTAAATCTGTTAATGATTTTCCTTTTAATTCGCCATTGGCAACAACACTAATATCTCCTTCTACTGTAGATAATTCCCAACTCTCTCCTGTAATTTTAGAAATGATAGGTTTGTTAAGGACTGTTTTTAATTTTTCTCCGCCCCAAATTCTCTCTTTTAAGATTGGTTCAAATTGTAAAGGGTAAATTTTTATGCTCATTTTTTGTGTCATTGCGAGGAACGAAGCAATCTCATCCTCAGGTTAATATTTATTATTTTGTTATTAATTCCATGGATTGTCTAAAAGGGAACGCGGATGACGCAGATTCGCTATCGCGAAGACACGGATAAAAGCGGATTTTTAAAACAATATCTGTTTTGTCTTTTTACCACAAATTGCAAAAATTTTCTCAAATTATTTTTCATCTAACTTAAATCTGCTCAATCTGCGTGAAACAAAAATCTTTTTAATCCTTTTAATCTGTGGCTAAACTTTTTCTCTCGCAGATTTGGCAGATTAAGCAGATTTTTTTATCAAAGATTAAAACAAAAAAATCCGTGTTCATCCGTAAAATCCGCGTCATCCGTGTGCCATTTCTACATCTCACATCTCACATTACCACTTTTCACATCTCACATTATAGAAATTGCCACGCCACCACTTGCTGCTAATTTTTGTTTTAATTTAGTTTTACTGTTTACAGTTACTTTTCGGATGTTGTACGATTGCGGATTGGTTTTGTAATCTGCCGTTTTTCCGTCTTCGTAAATCGTTGCAGTAAATGATTTTCCTGCAGGCAAGAAACTAAAATCAATCATAGCCGTACGTGAGTTTTCATCTGTGATTCCGCCTACAAACCATTCTTGTTTCCCTTTGGTTTTTCTTGCAATGGTAATATAATCTCCAGGTTCAGCTTCGAGGATATATGTTTCGTCCCAATCTAATGCAACATCTTTTATAAACTGAAATGCATCTGGAAAACGCATATAATTTTCTGGTAAATCGGCAGCCATTTGCAACGGACTGTACATGGTAACATACAATGCCAATTGTTTTACTAATGTTGTACTTAACTTGTTCTTTTTGGATCCATAAACCGATAAATCTCCCTGAAAAATTCCTGGTGTATAATCCATTGGACCTCCCATAAGTCTAGTAAAAGGTAAGATTGTTGTATGATCTGGATGAATTCCCTCCATGGCTTCAAACTCTGTTCCTCTTGCCGATTCCTGAGCAAACCAGTTAGGATAAGTTCGGTGCAAACCTGTAGGTCGAACTGCCTCATGAGAATCTACCATAATCTTATGCTTCGCAGCTTCTTTGGCAACATACGTATAATGATTCACCATTTGTTGTCCGTCATGATGCTCTCCTCTCGGAATAATTGGTCCAACATATCCTGTCTTAATCGCATTATAATTATTATCGACCATAAAATTTAATGCGTCATTTAATTGTCGCTCATATTCGCCAGTCGAAGATGTGGTTTCATGATGCATTACAATCTTCACGTTCTTTTTACTTGCATAATCCCTTAAATCTTTTACATCAAAATCAGGATATGCTTTGGTAAAACTATATATGCGTTCTTTCTTAAAAGCCGTATTATCTTCCCAACCTTCATTCCAACCTTCGACTAGAACAGCATCAAAACCGTTTGCAGCAGCAAAATCTATATATTCTTTTACATGTTTCGTATTTGCTCCATGTGTTTTATTAGGTTTTAATTTAGAGAAATCGGTAGAACCAATAACAACATCTTGATTATCTGAGTATGCCCAAGTAGATCCGCCGCCTGTAAAATATTCCCACCAAACACCAATATATTTCACTGGTTTAATCCAAGAAGTATCTTCAAAATTGCATGGCTCGTTAAGGTTCAATATCATCTTTGAAGCCAAAATATTTCTAGCATCATCACTTACAACAATTGTTCGCCAAGGCGTAAAACTTCCTGTTTGAATATATCCTTTATTTCCTAAAGCGTCAGGAACAAGATGTGAACTCAGCGAATAGGTTTTATCATCGACATTAAGGCACATTGCAGGATAATTTTTTAAAGCTGCTTCGTGGATATTGATATAAAGTCCTGCATCGGTCTTTATCATTAAAGGTGTTTGTGTTGCCAGATTTTTAATAGTTGTTTGTGCAGCCAAAGAAACATGAGTTGCATTATATACCAAAGATTGCATCTCGGATATTTTAGAAGTTGTATAACTATATTCGTTGGTATCATAATCTCCCGGAATCCAAAAAAGTTTATGATTTCCTGTCAAGTTAAACTCGGTTGTTTCTTCCTGAATAATAAAGTGGCGCAAGTTATCTTGCACAGGAAATTCATATCTAAAACCTAAACCATCATTAGACAAGCGGAAATAAATTGATATTTTTCGTTTGCTTTTCTCTTGAACAAGCTCCGCTTTTAATTCATTATAGTGATTTTGTATTTCTTTTTGCTCCCCTAAAACAGGTTTCCAAGTACTATTTTCTGACTGAAATTTGGTATCAGCAATCTGGAAACCTTTATTCAGCATGATATCAGATTTTATGATAAAGCCTAATTTACTTTCTTTAATCACTTCTTTTTTCTTATAACTCAAAGAATAAATTGGTGTTCCTTCAGGATTTAAATGAAACTCTAAAATCAAATTTCCATCGGGCGATTTAAGTTCCTGAGCATTCACAAATGCAGTTGAAACAAAAGTAAAAAAGCAGATAAAAAGTATATTTTTCATAATTTTAAGAAAGTTATATGAATTGCTAAATCGATTTAGCAAACATAATAAAAAATGTCATACTTGCATACTTAATACAAAAATTATGATTATAAAATAATTAATCTCGCATGAATATGAGAATATATCTAGTTAGTATTCAAAAAATTGTAAATAATTACAAACCTAAAAGCAAGTATTAAAAAGTACTAAAAATCAATCAACCTAAAAGGTTTATAAAAAAATTAACAACTACGACAGCCAAGAAAAAGTATCTTTGCCCTCAACTATGACAAAAAAGTTCTACATATTGCTACTCGTTACGCTTGGTTTCCTTATGGGACCAACGCTTACTTATGCGCATGGAACAAAAAATGAAATGTCATGTTGCAAAAAAGAATCTACAACAAAAGACTGTTGCAAGAAAAAGCATTCTAATAAAAAAGAGCATAATTGCGATAACAGTTGTTCAGGTAATTCTTGTGGTTCTACAACTGCAAACTGTGGTTTTTCGCCAATGGCACTTTTTCAAACAGAAAACAATTCACTTTTTAGTTTTTCTGAAAGAAAGCAAAATTACTTTTATTCTGAAATCTTTATTTCTTCAGATTTCCGTTCTATCTGGCTTCCACCTAAAATAAGCTAGATTTAATTTACCGACAGCCATAAGTCTGTCTCATTCAAAGTCATTTTAAGGCTTTAAATCAAAAAAAACATTTTTTAATCCCAATTCTATTCGCAGAAATAGCTGTATTTGCTATAGTTTCTGTTATGTTTTAGGATTAATCCATCCAAAAAAAATTACATACAATGAACTCAATAAAAAAATTATTGATGGTAATGACTCTATTACTATCAGTTACTTACGCCAGCGCGCAAATAAAAAACAAATCTACCGAAACTGTAAAAATCAATGGTAACTGCAGTATGTGCAAAAAAACCATCGAAACTGCAGCAAACATAAATAAGGAAGCCAAAGTAAACTGGAATGAAAATACTAAAACGGCAACTATTACTTACGATAACAAGAAAACTAATCTTGATGCTATACTAAAACGTGTTGCTGATGCAGGATATGATAATGAAAAATTTACTGCACCAAATACAGTTTATGATGAACTACACGGATGTTGTCAATATGATAGAGACGCAAGCCCAAAAAAGGTGCAATAATCTTAATCATTTAAATAACCATGTTTGCCTGTAATGCTAAATGGAGCGCAGCTTGAACCATATAAGTCATTTAAGAAAATATAAGTTTTAGATGCTTCTCTTAAATGAACTTACATTACTTACATGGTTAGCCTACACACAAACATTAAAAAAAATATCATGTTCAAAATAAAAAATATAATCACATTATTCGTCCTTGTAGCGACTGTTTCTATAGCAAGTGCACAAATAAAAATAGGGGATTCTTTTCCAGATGTTCAGCTTCAAAATAATAAAAATGCTACCGTTAAACTAAATTCTTTTAAAGGAAAAACAGTTTTAGTAGACTTTTGGGCTTCTTGGTGTGCTCCTTGCCGAATGGCTAATAAAAAATTGGTAAAACTATATGACCAATACAAAGGTCAGAACTTTGAAATCGTAGGAATATCAATAGACATCGACAAAACAAAATGGTTAAAAGCGATTGAAAAAGATAAAATGAAGCACCAGCAATTAATCGATCCTAAAGGTTTTGATGCTAAAACGGCTGTAACTTTTGGAGTTGATGCTTTGCCATCGACCTATCTTTTTGATGCATCAGGAAAACTGATTGCTATAAACCCAACTGAAGCGCAAATAATTGCTCAAATCAAAAAAAACAAAAAATAAAATGAAAGCCTTACATATAAAATTCATAGCCGCAGCACTTTTAACAGTAATAACGAGTGTAAATTCTTATTCTCAAATCACTAAAGCCGAAATAATGGCAACAGGATTAACTTGTTCTATGTGTTCTAATGCCATAAACAAACAATTAAAATCTTTTACAGAAGTAGATAGTATCGCTACAGACTTAAACACAAATACGTTTACGGTTTACTTTAAAAAAGATAATTCATTACAACCTAAAGTATTAAAAAAAGCAGTTGAAAAAGCTGGTTTCTTCGTAGGTTCATTGGTGTTAACAGCTAAATTTCATACTGATAAAATCGAAGATAATACAACCTTAAAAGTTGATGATGCTACTTATACTTTCATCGATATTAAAAACCCAGTAGCTCATGCTGAAGCAAAATACAGAGTTCTGGATAAAGGTTTTGTAACCCAAAAAGAGTACAAAAAACTAGTTAAATCATATTCTAAGTATCCTGGTTATGCTACAGAAAATGAGGATGAATATTACTTAAAAGCATTATAAAAATGAAATATCTATCATTAGTCTTCCTATTTTTTATTTCATATAATATAGATGCCCAAGAATTATTTGTAGTAACCGAACCCGCTAGTAACGCTCCGGCGGGTTCTATCGGGGTTCGTGTTGGGCAATCACTTATGGATAACAAACACGAAAGTGGTTCTATGTACAATTTAACGCCTGAAGTTACTTGGGGAATTAATAAAAATCTGATGGTTCGTACCTCAGCGTTTTTAAGTAACCAAGAAAACGGATTGGGTCTTAAAGGTGGTGGTTTTTATGCCAAATACCGATTCTTTTCTGTAGATGATTTACAGAGTCATTTTAGGATGGCTGCCTTTGGGCGATACAGCTATAATAACTCCTTTTTTAATCAGGAAGCTATAGACCTGGCCAACGGAAATTCTGGTTACGAAGCAGGTTTAGTAGCAACTCAGTTAATTCATAAAGTTGCCTTGAGTTCATCTGTAAGTTATGTGCGTGCGCTTAACAACCCAGATTATAGTTTTCCAGATGCTTTGGGAAAAAATGCTGTAAACTATACGTTTTCGGTTGGTAAATTAATGTATCCAAAAAAATATACGAGTTATAAGCAAACTAATATTAATGCAATGTTGGAATTTACAGGACAAACAATTACTGAAAATGGAAAATCATATATGGATGTAGTTCCTTCTATTCAGTTTATCATCAACAGCCAGGCGAGAATAGACCTTGCTTACAAAAAAGAATTGTATAGCTCAATGCAACGTGCCGCATCTGATGGTGTTTTCTTAAAATTGGAGTATACTTTTTTTAACGTAACTAAATAATTTTTAATCTATGGTGAATTTTATTTCACGCAGATTTAAAAAGATCTAAGCTGATACAGGCAGATTTATTTATAAACAAAAAATTGAATCTGCTCTAATCTGCAAAATCTGCGTGAAACAAAAAAGTTTTTAATCTTTGGCTAGAATTATTTCTCGCAGATTTAAAAAGATCTAAGCTGATACAGGCAGATTTATTTATAACCTAAATTTAATCTGCATTAATCTGCAAAACCTGCGTGAAACAAAAAAGTTTTTACTCTTTGGTTAGAAAAAAAATAAAGATAGAGACATACTTTTGATTGTGTAGAAGGTCGTTTTACACAATAAATTAGGTCTCATTCCAAACCTAACAGGTTTTAAAAATCTGTTAGGTTTAATTATATAGAAATTAACACCTAGTCTGATAATTAAATTTTATTTTCGCATTTCTTATGGCAAAAAAATTCTACATACTATTAATTATTACGCTTGGTTTCTTTTTGGGACCTACGCTTAATTTTGCCCGTGGAATTAAAACAGAAAAGATATGTTTTAAAAACAAAACATTCTTAAAAGCCGCTTGTAAAGAAACAGACTTTAAAACAAAAGAACACAGATGTGCTAATGGTTGTATAGAAAGTGCCGCAGATTGTCCTGTAGTTTACTGTAGTTATTATTCACCAATGATTTCTTTTCAAATAGACAATCATTCATTTTTTAATTTTTCTGAAAGAAAGCAAAACTATTATTATTCAGAAATCTTTATTTCTTCAGATTTCCGTTCTATCTGGCTTCCGCCAAAAATAAGCTAGATTCCTTTTGCGACAGCCATAAATGCGTTTTATCCAAAACCATATTAAAACTGTAAATCATTTAAAAAAATCCAATCCTATTCAGGGAATATAGCAGTATTTGTTATGTTTTCTGCTGTGCTTTGGAATTAACTCTTTCAAAATTACAAAAACAATGAATTCAATAAAAAATATATTGATAGCAATAACCTTATTACTATCTGTCACTTCTGTTAATGCACAAATCAAGAAAGGTGATGCTTATCCAAATATCCAATTACAGAATAATAAGAATAAAGTACTCAAACTAAATTCTTATACAGGAAAAATAGTTTTAGTAGAATTTTGGGCATCTTGGTGTCCGTATTGCCGAATAGCCAACAAAGATTTGGTGAAGCTATATGACAAATACAAAGGGCAAAATTTTGAAATTGTTGGAATATCAGTAGATATTGAGAAAGCAAAATGGTTACAAGCCATTGAAAAAGACAAACTGAAACACCCACAATTAATAGATCCAAAAGGATTTGATGCTAAATCGGTAGCAATATTTGGAGTAAAAGGAATACCAAGTACCTATCTTTTTAGTACTTCAGGGAAATTAATTGCCATCAATCCAACAGAAGCACAAATTATTGCTCAAATCAAAAAACAATAATTATATCAATATATAACATTATATAAAAATCAAATTATCACCAGAACAACTCGTTCTTATTAAACTTATAAAATGAAGAAAATCTTATATTTATTATTACTGGTTTTTGCTTTTGCCAAAGTCCAGGCACAGATTATAAACCCTGTGAAATGGGAAGCTTCAATGGAGAAAAAATCCACCTCAGAATTCGTTCTTTCTTTTAAAGGAGCTATCGAATCTGGCTGGCATGTATATTCTCAATTCACTCCCGAAGATGGTCCGCTGCCTGCCGAATTCCTTTTCCATGATAACAAAAACAATTATGAACTTATTGGAAAAGCAACCGAAAGTGAAACTAAACGTGCCTTTAATGAAATCTTTGGCGTAGATGAAATCTTCTTTTCAGATAAAGTAGTTTTTACTCAATTAGTCAAACAAATTAATCCTAAGAAAGAAACAATACAAGTAGAACTTGCTTATCAAGTTTGTAAAGAAAACTGTATTAGCGAAACGAAATATTTTGAGTTTAATCTTAAAACGCTCGAGGCAAAAGAAATACAAGCTGCTGATATTGCAAACGAAAAAACGACCAAGGTTGATGCAAATACTGTAGTAGAAAAGCAACCAGAATCGGATAAATCTGACTCTAGTTTATACATGATTTTCTTTATTGCTTTCTTATCTGGTTTTGCAGCATTGCTTACTCCATGCGTATTCCCGATGATCCCAATGACGGTAAGTTTCTTTACAAAACAAAGTAAAACCAAAGCCAAAGGAATCAAGAATGCAATTATATATGGCGTTTCTATCATCTTGATTTATGTATTTCTAGGAAGCGTAATTACTTTACTATTTGGTGCCGATGCTCTAAATGCTTTGTCAACCAACGTTTGGTTTAATGTTATTTTCTTTGTGTTATTGGTCGTATTTGCTTTATCCTTTTTAGGTGCCTTCGAAATCATGTTACCTAATTCATGGGCTAATAAAGTGGATCGTCAAGCGGATAAAGGAGGAATATTAGGAATCGTGTTCATGGCATTGGCACTTGCAATCGTTTCTTTTTCTTGTACTGGACCAATTATCGGAACTTTACTTGTAGAAGCAGCATCTAAAGGCGGTATTGCTCCAATTGTTGGGATGCTAGGTTTTTCATCTGCTTTAGCATTACCATTTATGTTGTTTGCAATGTTCCCCGGTTGGTTAAATACATTACCAAAATCTGGTGGATGGCTAAATACTGTAAAAGTATTTTTAGGTTTTCTAGAACTGGCTTTAGCGTTTAAGTTTTTATCAAATGCCGATTTGGTTCTGCAATTACATTGGTTTGAAAGAGAAATTTTCTTAGCCATTTGGATAGCGATATTCGGTACGTTGGCACTCTACTTATTCGGAAAAATAACCTTGTCACATGATTCTCCTACAACATCTATTTCGGTAGGAAGATTGTCTATAGGATTAGTTGTATTGGTATTTACCATTTATATGATTCCGGGATTATGGGGCGCACCTTTAAAACTAATAAGTGGCTTCCCTCCTCCTATGACGTATAGCGAATCTCCTTATGGTGTAGGTGGCTCAAACAAGCAAACTGCATCGGCAATAGCATTACCAGACGGAGCACATAAAGGTCCGCATGATATCATGGCATTTACCGATTATGAAAAAGGATTGGCCTACGCCAAAAGTGTAAACAAACCAATTCTCTTAGATTTTACAGGATTTGCTTGTGTAAATTGCCGAAAAATGGAAGATTACGTTTGGTCTGATCCACGTATTTTATCAATCTTAAATAATGAAGTTGTATTGATTTCATTATACGTTGATGACAAAAGAGAATTACCTATCGAGGAACAATATGTATCGAAAGAAACAGGCAAAAAGATAAAATCAATAGGTAATAAATGGAGTGATTTTCAGATTACCCGTTATAAAGCAAATGCCCAGCCGTATTACATTATATTAGATACTAATGAACAAAGCTTAAATAAACCTACTGGATATACGCCAGACATTACTGAATATGAACAATGGTTGAAATCTGGAATTCAAGGATTTAAAAAATAGTTTTTAGAAGATATTAACCGTAAAGTTCGCAAAGAGTTACGCAAAGTACACGAAATTTTAAAATCTGTGGCTAAAGATGGAACGCGGATGACGCGGATTCGCTATCGCGAAAACACGGATAAAAACGGATTTTTAAAAAATTAAAATCTTTTAATCTGTGGCAGAGAATTAACCGCTGAGTTCGCAAAGGGCTACGCAAAGTACGCGAAGTTTTAAAATCTGTGGCTAAAGAAGTATTCAGTACAAGTATACAGTCTCAGGACCTTTGCTCCTCTGTACCTCTGTACCTCTGTACCTTTGAACCTTTGAACCTTTGCATCTCAGAAACTCAGAATCTTTGCAACTTAATAAAAAAGGTTATCCGAAAATAATTTGGATAGCCTTTTTTTGTAATAATTTCATTACTAGAATCGTCATAGACAAAAAATATCTTATTTTTTATATTTGAAGGCTAATCTAAAAAAGGAAATAGTAACTTTATAACGATGAATATTTTAGTAATAGAAGACAACCAAAGAGTAGCCGAACTAATCCTAAGAGGACTTGAAGAACATGGATTTATACCTACAATCGCTTACGATGGTCGCTCAGGAAAAAAGTTAGCCCTTAGTAATCAGTATGATTTGATTATAACAGATATTATTTTGCCAAAACTCGACGGACTTGATTTATGTAAAGAAATACGATTAGTAAAACCCGATTTACCTATAATAATGCTGACAGCTTTAGGCACAACCGACGATAAAGTAGAAGGTTTTGATGCCGGAGCAGATGATTATCTGACTAAACCTTTTGAAATGAGAGAGCTTTTAGTACGAATAAGAGCTTTATTAAAACGCAGTAATAACAACATAAATAATACTGGATTTATCTTAAAATATGCCGATCTTGAAATGAATCTGCAAACCAAAAGCATAAAAAGAAATGAAACTGAAATAAACCTTACTCCAAAGGAATTTAAGCTATTAGAATATATGCTGCAAAACTCTGAACGTGTTTTATCCCGAACAGAAATTGCAGAAAAAGTATGGGACACGCATTTTGATACTGGAACCAATTTTATTGATGTGTATATAAACTATCTGAGAAAAAAGATTGATAAAGATTTTGATAAAAAACTCATCCATACGCGTTCAGGAATGGGATTTATTTTGAAAGTAGAATGAAAATCCGAACCCGATTAACCATATTATTTACTTTAATAACAGCCACTATCTTATTAGTGTTTGCTGCTATTATATTGATTTCTGCTAAAGAAAATAGAGAGAAAGAATTTTATGCTTTATTAAAAAAAGAAGCAATTACAAAAGCAAACCTGTTCTTTAATGCTAAAGTAAATAGTAAAACTCTACAAAACATTTACAAGAATAATAGAGAAACATTAAACGAGGTAGAAGTTGCGATTTATACAACTTCCTTCCAATTATTATATCATGATGCTGTAGACATTGATGTTGTAAAAGAGACAAGACCAATGATCGATGAAATCGCAAAAAAAAGCGAAATACAATTTTATCTGAATGATTGGCAAGTAATCGGAATTAAGTATAAATTTCAGCAAAAGGAATATATTGTTACTGCTGCGGCTTACGATGGATTTGGCTATATCAAATTACATAATTTGCTTAAAACCTGTATTATTGTTTTTATAATATCCATTTTGCTCCTTTATATGGTTGGTCGTTTCTTTTCAAAAAAAGCATTCGAACCTATTGTTAGAATGACAAATCAAGCGCAAAATATTTCTGCTACAAATCTTAAATCACGCATTGATACAAACGAAAGTAAAGATGAAATTTCTGAGTTGGCAACTACTTTTAATAAGATGCTAAACCGTTTAGAAAACTCTTTTGATTCACAAAAACAGTTTGTATCTAATATCTCTCATGAACTACGAACTCCACTTTCTGCTATTATTACAGAGCTAGAAATCTCAACTAATAAAGAACGAAATAACGAGGAATATAAAGTTGTTATTTTAAATACATTACAAGACGCTACCAAATTAGCCAAACTATCTAATAGTATTCTTGATCTTGCCAAAGCAAGTTATGATCCGTCAAAAATAGCATTCAAGCAAGTTCGTATCGATGAAATTTTACTAGATGCCTACCAGCAAGTTCAAAAAGCAAATCTTGATTATAATATCTCCATTCATTTTGAAAGTGATTTTGAAGATGACAATCAAATTTCGATTAATGGAAATGAATATTTATTAAAAGTAGCTTTTCTAAACTTATTCGAAAATGGCTGTAAGTTCTCAGATAATCATCAAAGTAAAGTGAATATTTCGCTCCAAAATGATAAAATTATTCTGCAATTTATCGATAATGGTATTGGTATTTTAGAAGAGGATTTAAAACATATTTTTAAGCCATTCTACCGAGGTTTAAATAAAATTTATGCTGACGGAAATGGTATTGGATTATCTTTAACCGAAAAAATCATCTTACTGCATAAAGGAACTATCTCCGTTACTTCCGATAAAAAATCAGGTACTATATTTACCGTTATGCTTTACCATGACATCAAAAACACTACAGATTAAAGTTGGAGCCTATTAAGGAGCGCGGATGACGCAGATTCGCTATCGCGAAAACGCGAAAAAAAACAGATTTTCTCCCAATACCGTACTAAAAATTAAAGATTTAGATTTGAATATTTTTTTAAAATCCGTTTTTTTCCGCGTCTTTACTTTTGTAAATCCGTCTCATCCGCGTTCCATTATTTGACGTTAATCTTTTAGCATCTTTGTGTAAACCCGTATCATCCATGTTCCATTATAAGATACCGTCTCTAATAAAATTCTAATTTTTTTCTAAAACATCTCTAACAGCCCCTCTTCAGGGGTTGTTCTATTTTTGCACCATTATAAACGGAAAATAATTTATTCTATACAATCTAAAATGGACATTCCTCCTCTTCCCAGTAAACAAAAATTATAAATTTCGCTTCTGCAGATATGTCTTTGACTTTTTCGCAGCAGCGAGTTAAAATCAAAAAATCATGTCAAAAATCTTCTTTAAAATTCCACCCAAAAAAATAAATGCTGAGTAAAAATTAGCATTAAAAACTCCAAAATCAATTTTTAATCTGACTTGTATCTCGGCTTTTCTGAGACATAGTCCTCTTATCGCTTGTTAATTCAATTCGTAAAATATATTAATAAAAACTACTATGATTCATAAAAGAAACCTGAACTGCAGAATCCAGATATTTAAAAGCTTAAACAGAAAATTAGAATATCCGAATATGATACTTTTTCTGATACTGATAACCATTTTCACTGCTTGCAATGATAAAAAAACGGCAACCGAAAATGAAAATTATTCTCTAAAAGGGGACACAATTATAGTTCCTGCTACATCGACAATTGCTCCCAAATTAAAACTTGAAACGGTCAAGAATGAACCTTATCAATTAGAATTAATAACGGCAGGAACTGTAAAAGCGATTCCGAATTTTTATGCCGAAATCGCACCTCCCTTTTCTGGAAGAGTCACCAAAGTATATTTAAAACTAGGAATGAAAACTCAAGCTGGTACACCGCTTTTTGAGATGGTTTCACCTGATTTTATCGATGCACAAAAGAACTTCTTTCAGGCAAAATCAGCTTATCAAGTTGCTAAACTTTCCTTAAAACGCCAGCAGGATTTAAAGGCAAATGGTGTGGGTTCGCAAAAAGATTTAGAAGAAGCCGAAACCAACTTTGAAGTCAATGAAAAAGAATACCAAAATGCGGTTGCAAGTCTAAAAATATTTGGTGTAAATGTAAATAAACTAGTTTTTGGACAACCACTTATAATCACCTCTCCGATTGCTGGTGAAGTTATAACCAATGAAGTCGTAATGGGACAATACATAAAAGCTGATGATATGCCTAAAGCAAAAGTTGCCGATTTAAAAAAGGTATGGGTTGCAGGACAGGTTAAAGAAAAAGATATTCGGTTTATACATGAATTAGACGGTGCCGAAATTCAGGTTGCCTCTTATCCAGATAAAAAAATTACAGGAAAAATATATCATGTCGATGAAATGGTCGACGAAGCCACCCGAAGCGTACAAGTATTAATAGAATGTGTTAATAATGATCACGCTCTTAAACCGGGAATGTATGTAACAGTGAAATTTATTGATACTCCCGAAAATACTTTGTTTGTTCCTGCTAAAGCGGTGCTGCAATTTAACGACAAAAGTTTTGTACTTGTACAGATTGCCAAAGGAAAATACACCAGACGTTATGTAGAAACAGGAATTTCGAACAAAGGAAAAATAGTAATATTATCTGGATTAAAACCAAATGAGTCAATTATAAGCGAAGGAGCTTTTTATCTGCTTGAAGCGAAGTAAAAGTGTTTAGTACAAGTATTCAGTACTAGTATTCAGTCTCAGAATCTTAAACTTTACAATAGCTTTTTTAATCAGTTGCAGAAAAAATTAACCGCAAAGTGAGCAAAGGTTTACGCAAAGCTCGCAAAGTTCGCCCCCAATATTGTCATTTCGACGAAGAAGAAATCTCTATAAGTGGCTCGACAATGATTATGGAGTTTCTCGCGAAGATTTCTCCTTCGTCGAAATGACAAACGAGACGAAATGACAAACGACACGAGATATCTATAATAAAAAAGCACTCAGCCTTAGAACCTTAGTTCCTCAGAAGCTTAGAAACTTACAACAAAATGAAACAAAATATATTTGAAACAACAATAGCAAAACGCTGGCTGATTCTGGCGTTATTTTTACTCCTCTCCTTATTTGGATATTATTCATGGACACAACTCTCTGTAGAAGCTTATCCTGATATTGGCGATGTAACCTCGCAAGTGGTAACACAAGTTCCGGGGTTGGCAGCCGAAGAAATAGAACAGCAAATTACTATTCCGATAGAACGTGCTATAAATGGTTTACCCGGAATGCATGTTATGCGAAGCAAAAGCACTTTTGGCTTATCTATGGTGACTATTGTTTTTGATGATGGTGTCGAAGATTACTTTGCACGAACAAGAATTCAGGAACGTTTAAACGATGTCGAATTACCTTATGGAGCAACACCAGGTTTGGATCCACTTACCTCTCCTACGGGTGAAATTTACCGTTATATTATTGAGAGTAAAAGCCATGATTTACGAGAATTAAGCGAATTACAAGAATACACTATTATCCCGAGAATAAAACAGGTTTCGGGTGTTGCCGATGTGACAAATTTTGGCGGAATCACTACCCAATATCAAGTGGAACTTGATCCTCGCAAAATAGAACAATATGGTTTATCACTAAGTGAAGTAACCGAAACTATCGAAAAGAATAATGCCAATGTAGGCGGAAGTGTTATTAATCGCGGAGATCAATCGTATGTTGTACGCGGAATAGGTTTGGTGAAAAATCTGGAAGATATTGGACGCATTGTGGTGAAATCTGTAAATGGTGTTCCTATTTATCTCAATGATATTGGTACATTAAAATACGGAAATCTTGAGCGCAAAGGTGCACTAGGTTATTCAGACAAACGTGGTGCTGATTATTCCGATAATATTGAAGGAATTGTGCTTTTGCTAAAAAACCAAAATCCATCTGTTGTATTAAAAGGTGTAAACGAAGCTGTAGATGATTTAAACAAAAATTACCTTCCCGAAGGTGTTCAGATTCATGCTTTTTTAGACAGAACCGAATTGGTTGATACTACTCTTACAACCGTTTCGCATACTCTTCTCGAAGGAATGGCACTGGTTATTATTGTATTAATTGTTTTTCTGGGTAGTTGGAGAGGTGCACTATTAGTTGCTATTACAATTCCTATTTCGCTTTTAATTGCTTTTATCTTAATGAAATTAACCAATATTCCTGCCAATTTACTTTCGTTGGGAGCAATAGATTTTGGAATTATTGCAGATGGAGCAATCGTAATGATGGAAACTATTCTGAAAAAACGAGAGGATAATGAAGAGGAAGAACTCACTGAGAGAAGCATTGCCGAGAGAGTAAAAAGTGTGGCTCGTCCTATATTTTTTGCCACCTTGATTATTATTACAGCTTACTTACCCCTATTTGCTTTTGAACGTGTAGAGAAAAAACTATTTACACCAATGGCATTTACAGTTGGTTATGCTCTTTTTGGGGCATTATTGGTAGCGTTGTTACTTATTCCGGGATTGGCTTATTCTATCTATCGCAAACCTCAAAAAATGTATCATAATAAGTGGTTGGATAAACTGACTAATGCTTATCATAATCGGATTTTAAAAATAATGAAGACTCCAAAAAGGGTATTTGCTCCTTTAATTAGTGTGTTATCTCTTGCTTTTATTCTTACTATAATGGTCGGGAAAGATTTTTTACCACCATTAGATGAAGGTTCGATTTGGTTGCAGGTTTCATTACCTCCGGGGATTACTTTAGAGAAATCGAAAGAAATGAGTGATACACTTCGCCATCGAACTTTAAAACATGATGAAGTAACTTATATGATGGTTCAGGCAGGACGCAATGATGATGGAACAGATGCTTGGACTCCTTCGCATTACGAATGCAGCATCGGTTTAAAACCGTATAATCAATGGAAATCGGGTAAAACCAAAGCCGATCTTATCAAAGAACTTGCTGCGGAATATGCTACAATGCCAGGATATAATGTTGGTTTTTCGCAACCTATGATTGATGGAGTAATGGATAAAATCTCTGGAGCACACAGCGAATTAGTCGTAAAAATATATGGAGAGGATTATAAGGAAACCCGCCGAATTGCCGAAGATATTATTAAAACGCTACAAGGTGTAAAAGGTGCTGTAGATCTTGCTATAGATCAAGAACCTCCATTGCCGCAAATACAGGTTATTGCCGACCGTCAGAAAATTGCGCAGTATGGACTTAATGTAGATGATGTATCAGAATTGATAGAAGTTGCAATGGGTGGAAAAGCAGTTTCGCAAATTTTTGTAGGCAATAAATTCTATGATATCATAACGAGGTATAATGAAGAAAGTCGTAACAATCCTGAAAAAATAGGAAACTTAATGTTGACTAATTCCGAAGGTATTAAAATTCCATTATCTCAAGTATGCGATATCAAACTTAATACTGGAGAAAGTACAATTGCCCGTGAAATGAACAAACGCCATCTTACTGTTCGGTTAAACTTAAGAGGAACCGATTTGGGTTCTTTCCTAACCGAAGCACAATCTAAAATTGAAGAAAAAGTAAAATATGACCACGAACAGTTTAAAATAAAATGGGGCGGACAATTTGAGAATCAAGAACGAGCATATAGTCATTTGGCAATAATAGTTCCTCTAGCCTTAGCACTAATGTTTGTACTACTATATGGTGCATTTGGGAAATTCCGTCAGGCAGGATTATTAATGAGTATAGTTCCGCTGGCATTGTTTGGAGGGATGCTAGCGCTAAATGTTCGTGGCATGACGCTCAATGTATCATCTGCAGTAGGTTTTATTGCCTTGTTTGGGGTTGCGATACAAAACGGAGTCATAATGATTTCGCACATTAATCAGCTTCGCAAAAGCGGAATGCATTTACTAAGTGCCGTAACAAATGGTGCAAAACAACGCTTTCGTCCTGTATTAATGACTGCAACTGTTGCCGTATTAGGATTATTACCCGCATCATTAGCAACAGGCATTGGTAGCGATGTACAACGACCTCTTGCAACTGTAATTGTTTACGGACTGCTGTTCTCTACAATCTTAACATTATTTGTTTTACCGTCACTTTATTATCTCATAGAGAAAAAAATTGATCAGGAAAATGAAGTAATGCAACATGAAATCGATAATAAATAAAACGATATATTATGATTAAAAATATAAAACATAAATGGGTAATTCTTTTGTTACTGCTGAGTATTTCGGCAGTTTCAAATGCCCAGATCGATACCACATTTACAAGCATAAAAATAAACTATCCTGATTTTCTGTCTTTGGTTAATAAAAACAATTTAGACTATGCAGCCGAGAAATTTAATGTAAATATAGCCGAAGCGAATGTAGAAGCATCGAAAGTTTTTCCTGATCCTGAACTCGCTATTGGAGCAAGTGATAATGGGCAACGCAGAATGCAAATGGGTTATGGTTTTTCGGCAGAATTAAGTTGGACATTAGAACTTGGCGGAAAACGGAAAGCGCGCATAAATGTATCTAAAAGTACAAATGAACTCACGAAAGCTTTACTAGAAGATTATTTTCGTAATCTACGTGCCGATGCTACTTTAAATTATTTAGCCAGCTTAAAGCAAAAGGAAATTTACAAGGTGCAATTAAACTCTTATACTATTCTTAAAAATATAGCTGTTGCAGATAGTATTCGGTTTAAGTTGGGTAGTATAACCGAAATTGATGCTCGCCAGAGTAAACTCGAAGCCAATGCTATGCTCAATGAGGTCTATCAAAGTGAAGCCGATTGGAAAACAGCTTTATTAGAACTGGGTACTATGGTTGGGAATCAAAAAGCCGATACATTGTATTCGTCTTCGGGTGATTTAGCCAAGTTTGATCGTTTATTTGATTTAAATGAACTTATAATTTCTGCCGAAAATAATCGAGCTGATTTATTAGCAGCACTTAAAAACAGAAATGTATCGCAGGATATTTTAAAATTAGCCAAAGCAAATAGAGTTCTCGACCTTGGAGTAAATATGGGAGTAGAAAGTGCCTCTGTGGTAACTAATAGTGTTGCTCCTACTCCATCATCGGGAGCCGTTTCGGGAGGTATTAGTATTCCTCTTAAATTTTCTAATCGAAATCGTGGAGAATTAAAAGCAGCTGAATTTAGCGTACAGCAAGCCGATGTATTGTATAAACAAACGGAATTACAAATCCAGATTGAAGTACGAAAAGCATGGTTTAATTATCTCACCACACAAAAACAAGTACGCCAATTTAATACTGGTTTATTAGCCGATGCGCAACGTTTGCTCGATGGAAAGGTTTATAGCTACAAACGTGGAGAAACCAGTTTACTCGAGGTATTAAACGCGCAACGAACCTATAATGAAACTCAACTTAATTATTATGAAACCCTATATAATTATGCTGCAGCACTGGTTGAACTAGAAAAAGCAGCAGGTATTTGGGATATTAATTTTTAAAATAATACAGATAACAATGAAAAATACATATACAATTTGCATCATGCTTTTTTTTATACTCAAAATTAGCGCGCAACAAGGTGGTCTCACCTTTGGAATAAGTGGTAGCATAAACTGGACATCATTAACAGGTAGAGATATTGACAGTTTATCTAATGATGGATCTCAGAAAAGTTTAATCGGACAATCAATCGGGATTACGCTCGACAATAAAACATCTAAATACTTCGGACTGAAACACGAATTATTTTACAGCCAGCGAATAATGTCTATCAAAATTGATGATGGAATAAATCCCGAATTCTCAAGTAAATTTAAACGTCAGTATATTGATATATTTCCTGTTAGTCCAACTTTATATTACAAAGGATTACAAGTTTATGCAGGACCATATCTGGGCATTTTATTGAATGCTTCCATACAACGTAAAGGTGCCGATGGAAACCTATATACCGATAAATCGATGTATGGTTCTGGCGAAGCTTCTAGTAATTATAGTCAGAAAATGGATGCTGGGTTTGTTGCAGGTTTAAATTATGAATTCAAAAATGGAATTAATCTTGGCGGAAGATTTATTCGTGGCTTTGTGCCAATAATAGAAAATGCTAACACAAAACAACAATGGAAAATTTACAATGAAAGTTTTTTTGTTACCATAGGATATAGTTTTTATTAAGTTACTAAGGTTCTGAGGTACTAAGGTTCTGAGAGGCAAAGGGACAAAGGTTTCTTGTATTGCGAATAAAAAAGGTTCATAGGTTTTCTGTAGAGGCGCACCGCAGTGCGTCTTCAATAGATATTAAAGATTAAAATCTTTGCGTCCTTTGCGTAAACCCTTGCGACCTTTGCGGTTAATTTTTTTGCCACAGATTAAAAAGGATTAAAAAGATTTTTTACCATTAAGGGATTAAGAAAAGTTAAGTTTTGTCCTTAATGGAACTTAATGGCTTAATGGCTAGTTTTTTTTACCACAAACTTGTCTTTCTGAGGAACGAAGAAACTCCACAATCTTTGTCGAGTTTCTTGCGGAGATTTCTCCTTTGTCGAAATGACAATATTGGGGATTTTCTATAAATATAACGTCCCGTTGGGACTTGTTCATAATGAAACCTAATTTTCTTAATCCCTTAATGGTAAAAAAATATTTTATCTAAAATGACATTTCTTCTTCTAGCACTTTTGGTGCTGGAACAGCTTTAGAAGCTACTTTGGGCGTTGGGGTTGCTTTTCCTTTTTTGCTGAATTTTTGTTTTCCCCACCAAATTAAAAATCCTGTAATAGGTAAACTGGCAGAAATTAAACTTGCAAAAAAAGCTAAAATTTTTCCTGTAAGTCCCAAGACTGCTCCTACGTGAATATCATAATTCATTCGGCGTATTTTATCTGGAACGCTGGCATCTTCATACTTTCCAGAAAAAGGGGTTTTGATTGTAATGTCTTTGAGTGATTGCTGATCGAAACTATAGCGATCCATATTGTAAAAAGTATTGCTTTTTTTGTAAACAAAAGCTCCAATAGGATCTGATGGTTTTTCGGGCATTGATATTAAAATCCCAGCTGCCTGAGGACTTTCTTTTACTAATTTAAGCATCACTTTATCTACTGTAGAAACATGAAATGCTTTAACGGTTGTTGTATCTGATTTAGGTGATTCTCTATTTTCTACTAATGGTTTTCCTCCAGAAGTTACCCAATATAATGATTTGCTAAACCAGCCAAAACTCCAAACTAAACCTGTTAATGAAATAAATAATAGAAAAAACATGCTGTAAAAACCAAGTACATTATGCATATCATAATTTACACGTTTAAAACTAGCCGACCATTTAATTTTGAAACTCTTATCACGGATCGATTTAATCCATTTTGTTGGCCACCATAAAACTATTCCAGTAATTAATATTACTACAAAAATTAAAATAGCAACTCCTACAATAGGACGACCAATATCATAAGGCAACCATAAAGCACGGTGTCCGTTAAGCATGAATCTAAAAAAATCTGGATCTTCTCTAGAAAATGCTTTAACATTAAGAACTTGTCCTGTATAAGGATTCATATACACATTAAAAGTAGTACCGCTTCGTCTTTTTTTACGTTTTGGTTCTTTATCTTTAGGCTTGTCATTTGAAGCCAGATTACCAGCTTTTGCTTGTTTTTTCTCTTTTTGTGCTTCTTCTTCCTTTCCTTTATTATCTTCTTTCTTTTCTTTTTTAGCAACAAAATATCCCACAATTGCTGCTTCGTCTTTTTCTCCAAAAGTAACACTAGTGGCTTTTTTGCCTTTCATTTCCTTATCGGCAATACTTATAAGTTGCGATGGCAACAAATAGGCTTTTTCTTGTGGAGTTACAAAACGCCAATCTTCTATAAAATCTTTTATTTCATGCTCAAAAACGTACATGCAGCCAGTAAGACTGACAATCACCACAATGATACCAGATCCTAATCCTAACCACAAATGCAGCCAGGCTGCAGTGCGTTTGAAAAGTGACTTTTTACTTTTTTTCTTTTTTTGAGTAGAAGTAGACATGTTTTTGAAATCTATAAAAATTATGTAATAAGAACCATAAGCTCTAAAGGCAAAAGGTTAGCAAAAAATAACATCCTGAAAACGCAAATTTATAAATTTACTTTTATTTAATAAGACTAATTATAAATAATTTTTATGTCAGAATAGCAATAATTTATCACTTAAATTATCTTTATACACCTATGCTTACAGGGCTTACTAAGGATTAGTAAACAAGTTTTATGTTGTTTACTAAATTTATAAAATGCCGTTTCAAAATTGAAACGGCATTTTTAATCACATTAATATTTTAATTTAGCAATAGCTGTAATTTCTCCACCTTCTACTTTCATACCTTTAGTAGCAACTCCTGTTGAACCATTAATTGTATAAATCCAGTTACCATCTGGTGTATTAATACCTAATATAAGTGAGTTATTATCTTCTGTAGTAATATTATAATTTGTGGTAGTTGATTTAATTACCTCAGGTCCATTAGTAACCCACTTAAAAGTTTGAGCGTACACATCGGCTACAGCCAATTTAGCCACTCCGTTATTTTTACCAGCATTACCATACATTTGTAATAACACTTTTCCTTTACCGATATAACTGCTTGAAGAAATTTTATGTCCACCAGATTTTTCTTCTACATTAAAGAAATAAGACTGATCAAATTCTGTAGTTCCTTTTTTAATTTTCAATACCGCAGATGGTTTAGTCGAAGTTATAACATTATTACTTGTTGCAACTGCACTAGAAAAACCGTATGCGTCTCCATTTTCATCTTGGATTAATCCATTTGAAAAGTAATCTCCTAAATAACTTGTACGGTTATCTTTAATTACTTTTTCTAATTTTAATTCTGGGTAGTTATATACTGCAACCCACGTACTATCTGGATATTTAGTTCCGAAGGTATCTACCTCGTCTCCTTTAATACTCATGTATGGCATATATACCTTATCTCCTACCTGTGTTGCCCATGTATAATGTGCTCTTTCTCCGTTTTTAGCCAGTTTTTTGATATCTTGTTGTGCTCCACCCACAATAAGTGATGATGTTGCATCAATTCTATACATAGATGCTATAGATGACGCACCTCTTCTTGGTATTTTTATTGTTAAAATTTCTTTGTTTACTGCTGCAAAAACCTGTACTGTTTCAGCTTGAAAGTTAGATGTTTTAGTCAATTTACCCTCAGCTGTCAATGCATAAGTAGTAACTGCTCCAGGATTTCCTTGTCCGTAAAGTAAACTAAAAAATTTATTCTGGTTTGTAATATAAAAACGGTACGAACCATCTTGCTCTAATCCGTTACCAGTTGTTGTAATAGATCCTTTAGTAATATCATCTGTAGTTAATAAATAATCAGCAATTCCTTCTGCCCCTGTAGTTGCTGTAATAATATATTTTGTTTTTTCTGTTCCTGTGCTTGGTGTTCCTCCATCTGGAGAGCTAGAGTCACTGCTACAAGAAAATGACGTAAAGGCTATTAAAGCAGCGAATATCGCTAATGTGCTAGTTTTTTTCATAATGATTATTGTTTGATTTATTTGAATTATTTATTTGATTTGGTAAAGAAATACCTGAATTTTATATTGAATGAACGACTTGGTTTTTGCAGCGAAAAGTTATCGTAAAGCTTATTGTCTAATACATTTTTACATTCTAAGGCAATATTATATTTACCATCTGCAAAAGTGTATACTGCATTTAAATCATGATTAAATTGTTGCGGTATATCTAGTTTACCATCCTTAATACCTTGGCTTGGCCATGACAAATAATAAGTGTGTACGTATAAAAAATTATAACCAATAGATAAATTATTTCCCTTTTTTATGAAGTCATAAAAGAAAACGGAGGCATCGGCATTACCAAAAAGATAAGGGATATTAGGAACTCTGTCTTTATAATATGCTGATTCAACATTTTTGCCTGGCTCGTATTGTGTCATATTACGAATATTTTGATACGTCATGTTCACACCAGCAGTAAATCTATTTTTATAAGAATATCTCACTTCACCATCTATACCAAAATTTGTAACCCCTTTTTGGTTAACGTTAGTGATCATCGTTTGATTTAAATTCATTTCTGAACGAATAAAATCGGTTGCATCACGATATAAAAAATTCACATCAAATGTCATTGCATTGACTTTCTTGAAGCTAGTTTGATAACTTAATCCAACATTAAAATTATTACTCGTTTCTGGTTTAAGACTACTATTCCCTGCCACATTATCATTAACATTTCCGAATAATTCATCAGGAGTTGGCAATCTGTAACTTTTTTCGAAGGATCCTTTTATCTGTAAATTCTGCTTTAAGTAATAACTGCTTGCAGCACCATATCCAACCAAATTTTTATTATCTGCATGCTCTATATATGCAATATCACCCCAATTCCCCGAAGGGTTATAACTCTCGGAATAGGTATTTCTCAAAGAATAATTTTTAACAAATACTGAAGTACTCCATTTTTCGTTATAATCAAATTTATAACCTGCTCCGATAATATTTTTTTGTGATTTCTTTGGTTGCTGATATAGTAGTGATTCAGGAACTAACTCATCACTTTCTTTACGATTAAATGTGTTAAAAGTGTTGTTCAGCATAAACGAATGTCTATCGTTTAAACGGTAAGTAAAATTTGCTGTAGCGATTCCATTATTGTTTTTGAACTTACGTAACGTACGGCTACGCTCCCCTCCTAAACCAGGTATTACTATATAATCTCCAAACCAGTTATATCTTCGAAAAACAGTATCAACATTTTGTTCTTCTCCAAAATTAAAATTACCAGTAACACTAACATCTAACCCTTTTGTAAAGAAATCTTTTACCTGATATTTTACAGTTGGCATCAAGATATTTCCTTTACCATACACTTGTCCAAATACACTAGTCATACGTGCTCCCGTTTGTATATCAGCTCTATTCTCACCAGCTGTAAAACCAAATAATAATTTATCGGCATATTTTTTTCCAGTTATACCTACATTCAGTATTACGGTTTCATTACGATATTTATCATGAAATCTTCTTACACGAGCATTTGGAAAATAGGCACCCGTATTTAAATCTGCGGCTTCTACATTTACCCAATAATTATTGTCTGAGTAATTCTGAAATGCATTTATCTCGGTAGTAAAGCCACTCTTGGCAGTATATCCTGCATTTATTGTTGTACGATGTGTATTAAATGATCCAAAAGAATATGAAGCATCAAGATATGTACGAGGTTTAGAATTGGTAACAATATTAATGGCTCCACCAAGTGCATCACCACCTAACCAAATAGGCACAACCCCTTTGTAAACTTCGATTCTATCGGCAAGATTTACAGGAATATTATTCAGTTGGAACGATGATCCAAAATTATCCATCGGAACTCCGTCAATAAAAACTTTTATCTGATTCCCTGAAAACCCATTAATAGAAAGCTGCGATTTAGAACCTACTCCTCCTGATTCACGAACACGAACACCCGAAACTCTATCTAAAGCATGTGATAAGTCTAGTGTCGAATTGTGTAGTTTTTTTGCATCGATTGCTGTTACGCTATATGATTGTTTATTTATTTTCTCCGTTTGGGTGCGTCCCATTACTGTTATATTTTCTAATTCGTTTAATTCACTTTCTAAACGAACGGAGAAAATTATTTCGCTTGTCCCCTTAACTTCGATGTGTTTTTTTGAAGTTGAAAACCCTATTGCGGAAACTTTTAAAACATAATTTCCTGCTGCAACATTTTTAAAATTATATTTTCCGTTTTCATCGGACATAATGATAAAATCTGTTTTTTCTAAACTTACTGTTGCAAATGGAATACTCTGTCCTGAACTCTCCGAAATCTGTCCTGAGACTGCTATCCCCTTATTTTGTTGGGCAAATGAAAAGAAGGATACTAAAAAAATTATACTTAAAATTGAAAATTTATGAGTTGACATATGTTTACTTAGACTAATTATAAATAACTTTGCAGCAAAAGTACCACGAACGTCTCCTTTTTATATAGGGAAAAACGGATTATTATTTTGTAAAAACGGATTATTATTTTGAAAATTAAATCGAAACTTCTCAGTCACGAACACCCAATAATTTCTATTGCGGTTTATGATGGCTATGACCCAAAAAGTCACTTGGCAGACGAAAATGTATTTATAAAAAATGAAACTTTAGAAGAAATAAAAAGTCATCATTTAATAACTGATGGTCTTGTGATTCTTGATACTCAAATGTATTTTTCTGAACCACAAACGGCATTATTTGAGATTACTTGTGAATCGATTGTGATGAATTTTATATGCTGTAATAATGTCGAAACCTATATTGATCAACTAGAAACTGAAAAATATTCAAAAGAAAACACTCACAATATTTTCTATACTTCAAATTATAAAGCCACATTTAAAATTCCGCCATTTGAGCAAATAAATTACTTTTCTATCATCTTATCAAAAGATTTTTATTACAATATTATCAATGAAGACTGGGAACTTCATCAAAAATTCTCCAAGAATATTCTCTTAAAGAAATCGAGTTATTTAACTTCAAGATATATTCCTTTTACATCATCGATACAATGGGTTATTCATGAAATTAAAAATTGTAATCGCCAAGGTGCTTTAAAAAGAATGTATATCGAAACTAAAATTAAAGAACTATTAATTTTACAATTGGAAGCCCTTATTGAGAAGGCAATTCCAAAGGATTTAATAGACGAAGAGGATTATACTAAACTACTAGAAGCCAAGTTAATCCTGGATAAAGATTATGTACATGCCCCTACTCTTCCTGAACTCTCGAGAATGATTTCTCTTAATGAATTCAAGCTAAAAAAAGGATTTAAAGCGTGTTTTGGAACTACTGTAAAAAGTTATATTATCGAGCTTAGGATGAAACATGCCAAAGAATTATTTAAATCTAAAACAATAAGTGTTAGCGAAGTAGCTTACAAATGTGGCTATAAAGATGTGTCGCATTTCTCTGCTGCTTTTAAATCTTTCTATGGTTTTTCTCCGCAAAAATTTAAACTTAATTGGAATAAAATTACTTCTTGGTTATCTGGTTTTTTATTACTTGGTTAACATCGTAAAACGTTTATCGTTTGAGTCAATGTCATTAGGTAAAGCTTTATAACAAATTATGACTAAATTTTCGCGCAAAGCCGCAAAGTCGCAGAGAAAATCTATGCTAACTTGGCGGCTTTGCGACTTTGCGAGAGATCTATTCCGTACTGTATTAATTATGTTTTTCTTGACTTTAATGACGATGAACTAAAACAATAGTTATTCATTTTTCTTTACTGAACAACATAATTAATAGAACATACCTAACAGATTTTAAAAACCTTTTGAGATAATCAAATTGCAAAAAAAACTGAAAATTAATTTCTTTGGGTAATTATTCTTTTGGCACAATCGGATGCACATAATAAGCCACCAGCCATCATAATAATGTCTTTAATAACCAATCGTCCTGCTCCTGATAAATAAGGAAATCCATGTGTAGAACTACCCAAATCAGGAACCCAAGTTTCGGGTGTTGTAATTAAAAAAGTTAGTGTAACCAATGCCATACCAGCAGTAAGAATTCCTCCTACAAGTCCTATACGTGCATTAAAAATTCCAAATAAGGTTAACAATCCTATAATTATAATTACTGTGCCCAATATGTACGAAAAAATATAAGTACCGTTCACGTTATGCCATTTGATATTTTCCTCGACTACTTCGCCTTCTTTATTTTTGTGATCTTTATACTCACTCGGATTGTTATAAAAGAAACTCATTAATGGACTATTTGCAACAAAAGGTACAATTCCATCTGCTTCATACTGAAAAGCTTTGAGTCCGCCAATCCATACCATAACAATAAAAATGGCTATTCGCATTAAATTAAAAAACTGATTTTGTAGATTTGATAACGTCGATAATATGTTCATACTTTTATTTGTTAATGATATTTACATTTAAATGCCAAAATTAACTACTCTATGATCTGCTCACAATGGACAAATATGGCTATTACCTAGACGAATCTGCAACGATAGATATACCAACGTTTTCTCGAAATGCAGTTGGTGTAATCCCTGTATGCTTTTTAAAATAACGACTAAAGTAATTTTCATCATCAAAATTTAATTCAGCTGCAATTTGTTTCATGCTTTTATAACTAAGATGAATTAACTTTTTTGCCTCAAGTATAACTCTTTCCTGAATTAATGTAGATGGTGTTTTTAGAAAATAATGCTTACTTAATTTCGAAAAATTATTGGGCGAAATTCCAATTTGCGTAGCATAAAAAGAGGGCTGCCTTTCTTTACGAAAGTTGTTTTCTAATAAATCTTTAAACTGAATTAATGGGTGATGTATGCTCTTTTCTTCTTGAACAAGATTATCTTCCGATTTTATTTTGCTACATAGTGCTAATATCAATTGCAAATAAGAACGCACTACTGCCATAGCATAACTACTAGTATTTTCAAGTTCTATAATTAGTTTCCCTAAAATATAATCTAATTCAATATAATCTTCAGTCGCAAGATTTACATAAGGTTTCTGATAAATATTATTGAATAAAAGTCCGTTACAGGCAACCTCTTTTTTATGATATTCTATACAATAAAAATCACCGTGAAATTGTAATCTTCTGGTTTTAATGGGCTTTTTTGTATCAAAATGAATGATTTGGTATGGTGTTGTAAACAGTATAATTTTACCTTCAAAAGTGTATTCTACCAAATCTACGCTAACTTTTCCATTGCCTTCCAATAGAAAAATACTGTACATTGGTGAACTTCCATTCAGGTTAATATAATCTGTATCGCATTCCTGAACGGTACAATTTTCATGGTCAAATTCGTTATCTTTCATTAATTTTCTATTTATTCTTGCTGTACCATTTTACCTTAAAATAGTTTTCATTTCTAGTTTTATCTACTGAATCATTTTTACGAAGCTTGGTACCAATTGCAACTAATTCCCAAAAAGAAGTTGAATCTTCGGGATATGGAATCTTATAAAAATTAGCTTTATCTCCATATTTACAAATCACGGCATTTATATAATCCAGCACATGAAATGTATTAAAACTTTCTCTAAATTCAGGTCGAACTTCATCATTATTTGCAAAACATACTGCTCCTATAGCATAAGAATCTGATATAAAAGGGATACCAATTATCTTTTCTATCTTACCTAAAACGTCTTTATCAAAGTTAGGAATCATAATGTATTGTGTAAATATTTTTTTTAATTTATGATGAGAAATGGCATTAAAACTAAAAAACCGTTTCAAATTACGAAACGGCTTTTTTATCTTTTTTCAATATTTATTAGCATCCAGTTACACTACCATCCTCTAAAAGTGTTGGTCGGCAAGGTCTTTCTTGAGGACCAATACATGGATAATTAGGATAGTCATAAGGATTAACACCTGGACCTGAAGGCGCCCAGTCACCATCAGAACATCTAGGTACAGATATCGGGCCATTATAACCTTTACCAATTGTGTTTTTTTGTTGATCTTTACTTAGTAATTCTACTCCATTTAAATTCAAAATTGTTTTTAGCATAGTAACTTAAATTATAAAATTTTTAAATTAATCAATCATTTTGAGTCCATTGATTTTTAGACTTTTTAATATAGAGAATCCTATTTATTTAGCATTCAGTTACGGTACCGTCTGCATGAAATGTAGGAAAACAAGGTTCTGTTACTGGTTCAGCAATATCTGCACATGGATAATTAGGGTAATATGCAGGATTAGCTCCTGGAGGTGCCCAATTACCATCTGAACATCTAGGAGTATTTCCCGACCCTCTTTGTCCTTTGCCGACAATGTTTTTTTGTTGATTTTTACTTAGTAATTCTACTCCATTTAAATTCAAAATTGTTTTTAACATAGTAACTTAAATTATAAAATTTTTAGATTCATCAATCATTTTAAGTCCATTGATTTTTAGACTTTTAAGCAATTAAATATAAGAAATTACTTTTAAACTGAAACACTTTTTTTATGTAAATTATCTAATAAAACAATTAAAAAAACTAACTTTTTTTGCGACAAGAAATACCTATAAACAAAAAAAAGCAGCAAACTTACGCTTGCTGCTTTTTTTGAAAATTAACTTATATTATATTAGTTCGGTATTTTCTTTTAGGAACTAAACTTAGAGATTCTATACTAGTACGTATATTCATAAGTTTCTCCATTACTAACTTTTTTCGTCAAGAAATTGTTTGTATCATAAGTGTTCTCATAAGTATGAGTTCCTACAATTACGTCTCCTTCTTTTTCTATTAGTTTAGTAAAATTATTTACTGTATTAGCTTCCTGATCAAAAGCTTCAGAATCTAATAACTGTGCATATCCTAAAATATTTTTAAACGGACTATTTTTAGTATCATACTCAAATAAATTGATACTATCATTAAATTCAACCTTAACTATATTACCACTAGCATCTAAAGTAAATATGCTCGAAGAATCTAATGTTTCTACTTGATCAGTCGAAATTAAAAAAGTAGCAGTCGAAATTGTTCCGTTTGCATTATAGGTATAGTCTTTTCTTCTTTTAGAAGAATTACCAGGTGGAGTTTCCAGATACGATTTTAATTTATTGTTTTCATAAGTAAAAACCGTAGTTGTAACTAATACATTTTCTTCATAATATTCGGTTTTGGTAATTAAATTCCCTGTGTAGGTAAATAAAGTTTTATGACCTCCATCGGATACAAGACTCACAATTTTATTTTCATTATAAGTATAGGTAGTCGTCGAATTTTCTTCTGGATGAGATGCATATGTATACTTCTCTGTTTTAGGTAAAATAACTGTTTCAACGGTAGGAAGGATAGGAATGACAGGAACGTCAGAAATGATAGAAGCAGCATTGTCATCAGTATCACTAGAGCAAGAAGTAAGTACTAAACTTGCAGCACAAAATAAAAGTAAAAGTTTTTTCATTGGTTTTGGGGTTTTAAATTTGGCACAAAAATATAATAATATCTATAATAATAAACTTGTTTTTTATGCTGTTTTAAACTGTACCTCTTTTAATTCTTTTTGTTCTTGAACCGATATCCTAATCCTATTAACACAACCAAAATCGATAAAATAAATATTGAATTATTCATAAAATTTCACTTTCTATTTTAATTATTATTTAATGATATTTTGATAAAATATAAATCACTACAAGTAAGATTAACAAAAAGAAAACTGAATTTGGATTTGCAAAATTTATTGTCCAGCCTAATTGTTTTATTCTCTTTGGAGGAAGTATTCTTTTGTCTTCTTTATTAAAATAAAAAATACCCCATATCCAATTTGATGGATCTTGATGCCACTTATCTTTGGTTTCTTTACTTGGTTCCATAAATTATTAAACTCTTTTTTGGAAGTTTTACAGAATAAAACAAGCCGTCTTAAAAAGACGACTTGTTTATATTTATTTTTAATTTTATAAAACTAAAGTTTCCATGTAGTCATTCTAAAAGAGCTAGAAGCACTTGTGAATGTATAAACTGCATTAGTGTATTGCAATCTAAAACTTTCTTTTTTAACATAAATTCCTTTTGAATCTAATAAATATTTATCAAAGCTAGCAAGGAATGCAGGAGCTGAGTTAGCTACGTTCCCATTCCAAGACTTATGAGTAAGAATAACCGTTTTATTAATGGCATCTTCTGTTAAATCTACAAAATGATAGATTGCACTACCATTACTAAGCGAATAATAGATAAAATTACCATTAGCAGTATTAAAATAAAGTTCAACACCAACAATTTCGATACCTGCAGGTAAACCAGCATTTATTTTTTTCAATTCTTCTTTAAACAAAATTGAATTTGTAGATGCTCCAACCGTAAGGTCATCTTCAAAATATCCGAAACGACTAGAAGCTTGACCTTTCAAAAGTATTTTATAGTCATCTGTCAAAACTAAAGGTTTCGCAGTGTATTTAATAGTAGCTGATACTCCATCTTTTCCTGTGGCAGTAAAACTACCATCCGCATCATTATAAACAAATTCAGATAAAGCTTGTCCTTTTACCTCAATAGCTGGGCTCACTATTATTCCTGTCGGAGAATACCCAACTCCTACATTATAACTTTCAGAAAAACCTGCTGCAATAGGATCTGCAGTGGCAAAACGAGTGACATCATCAAAACTAAAATCAAACTGACGTACAGTTGTTCCATCATTTGTTTCTAAAAGTCTAAAAAGCGGTCGTGTACTTGAACCAATTACATTCTGCTCCATTATTGTATTTTGTGGTAAGTTATCCCAATCGGCAGCAGTAGCTTTTACAAAACGTAATTCTATAGACTTTCTGTTGGTTCTAAAGATAATATCTCCATTATCTTCTCCATAAAATAAAAACTGAAAATCACCCAGATATCCTTGTCCTTTCAAATCTTCAATTGGATATGAGTTTGAGTCAGATAAAAGGTGTATTCTGTTAGCAGTAGTAAAAACTACACTTACAGTACTCCCTAATTGGATCTCATATTGACTATCATACTTTTTAGTATCACTGTCAAAATCTGATGCCATTGTTACTTTCCCTCCAGGAGAAAATTTAAACAAATGCGTATAACCTCCTAATTGTGTATTATCAGTAAAATAAACTGCTTTCCATCCATACTCTGAGGAGAGCAATAATTCATCTAATTTTTTAGACTGAGCATTTGTTCTTGCAGTAGGTGTTTGATCAAACTTTTCCTCAGTATCACCGTTACTGCAAGCAACTAATTGAATTGCTACAAAAGCAACAATTAGCAACTTATATAAATATTTTATTTTCATAATGTTATTTTAAGTTAATGTTTTAGAACTTAATAGTATAATTACTAATTGCCATTAATTACAATTGTAGTATTTTTTTCTGCCTCGTCTCTTAAGGCATAGAAATCCATATCAAAAGCATCTTTAAAATACTTAACTACAATAGCTTCTTTCTTTTTGATATCTTCTCTTGCTTTCGGACTTTTTATAGCTGCCAAAATAGCGGCATATTCTGCTTTAGTACTAATTAAGATTATTGAAGCCGTTTCAGCAAAATCTTCAACAATATTGTTTCTTGCATAACTCGTTATAAATCCTAATTCTCTTGATGCCGAAGTAGTTTCTAAATGCCAGGTTGCTGTATATCCTGAAGGAGTTATTTTGCCCCAAGCTTGCTCATCAAAAGGTTTGTTCTGATTTAAAATATGAACATATTCATGCTGAATTGTATGAATAAACTCTGAAACAATTGCACGATTTTGTTTATTGATATAATCTACTTCAAAAAGCGTTATTCTTTGTCCTCCTTCTGCAATACCTAATGTTCTGGTACCATTGTCATTCATATTTACTCCACCAACTAAAACAACTTCTCTTGGTGCAATTTTCTTAACAAAATCAGCTCCACCGATGGTTGCGTAACTAGACAACCATATTTTTTGAACAATTTCTAAGGCAGGCTGCACTTTATCGATCGTTGGAGGAAATAAAAACCTACTATTATCAACCGTGTTCTGATTCCATTTATATCGTGCATTAATATTGTACGGAATAAGGTAATTTGTAGTAATCCATTTATCTAAATCTGTTTGAACTGGTTGAGTAAAATCTAACTGGCTTTCTCCCGGTTGATCCTCATGAGCACAACCAGAAAAAATCATAACTACTCCAGCAATTAATGCTAATTTTTTATATTGGTTTAATATTTTCATAATACTTTATATTAAATTTTTATCTAGGATTTATTTCAACTCCGTTGCTTGATGCACTTAGCGGTATTTGTAACGCTCTGCGTTTATCATCTTTAACTAATGTATTTGACGGACTATTGAAAATATCATGCTTCACTACAAGATTAAAACGCTTCACATCAAACCATCTCATACCTTCATGAATAAATTCTCTTCTTTTAGCCTCAGCAATAGCTTTTACATACGATGTCTGTACTGGAGTCATAGTATAAAATGGTGTATACTCATCTGTAATAACTGGATATTTAGCAACAATTTTTGCCTCTGTTAACTTATCAGTTGCTGCATTATAAGCCTTTGTTCTCATTCCTAAAAAGAACTCTAACTCTGTATTTGCTTCAGCAATTCTGTTAGACATTACAAGTGCTTCAATTCTGTTTAAATAAAATTCATCATTAGATAAAAGTACTGTTCCTAAATATGGTTCTCCAATATTAGCCGTTAGGTTAGTATACTTGAAATATTCTTTATATTTAGGACGGAAATTTGTCTTGCTATTATAAGAGTATGTTGTATAGTACCAAGCTTTATTATAAATATTTGTTGCGTTCCCAAGAAGTTCAATCGATTGATTTGCCCCTAAATAAAATCTATTTTGTTGAGTCGCTCTAGAATATATAGAATAAGATGAAACTATTAATAAGTTTGTAGGATGTTCTGCTTTTGCATAATCAATAAACTGTACGTTTGGATCTAAACTTGTATAAGCCAAATAATCTCTGATTTTTCCAGCCGGTTTTGACCCTAATCCTTCTGTAACCTCTAATACTTTAGCCCAGTCCCCTTTTATAAGATAAAAACGGCTTGCAAATGCTTTTCCTGCTTCTCTATTAAAATGGAATTTTGGTTCTTTATACTCGTTTGTTACATATTTCAAACCTTCTTCTATATCTTTCTGAAGAAGATCATAAACTTCTGCAACAGTATTTCTAGTATACTTTTTAATTAATACTTCTTCTGGCTCTGTTACATACGGAATACCTAAATCTGTCCCAGCTGTTGCTGGATTATATCTGTTAGACCAGAATGATACTAGCATAAAATGTGAATACGCTCTAGCTAATAATGCTTCACCTCTTTGAGCATTCATACTAGCAGGATATCCTTGCTCTGCAATAGCTTGTAATGCCTTGTTGGCATGCGCAATAGCTCTGTAACATGCGTCCCAATAGTTAGCCTGAGTATCTACATTGGTTTCATCCTGCATTTCCCAATTATAATTCTGCAGGTTTTTAGGTAATGTCTCTGTTAATCTTCCATCAGTAACATTATCAGACATTGTTTCGGCAAAATCCATATAAGTTCCACCTACTGGATATGCATTTACCAATAATTCTGATATTTTTTCCGGAGTATCTATTTGTGTTCTGTTATCTGGTGTTTCTGAAAGAAACTCATCACAACTACTAATACTAAATAGTAATACTAGTGATAACGCTATTTTTATATTTTTCATAAATTAATGATATTATAATGAAATATTTAAAGTAAATGTATACTGAGAAGTTATAGGAAATGCTACCCCTCCTGTATTACGGAATTCTGGATCCTGACCGTTTAATCTCTTATCAGAATAAATTAACCAAGGGTTAACTGCAGATCCTTTAAGAGTAAAAGTGTTTACACCAATCTTTCTTTTAAAGTCTTTAGGAAATTCCCAACTTAATGAAATATTTTTCAATCGTACAAAATCACCATCAGCTATTCTAACATCAGAGTAATTGTAAGTGTTATATGCTCTTGCAAGCGTACGTGCACCATCATAATTAGCATTTAATCTCTTATCTGCAATAACTGGAACATTTGTAATGTTTTCATCACCTGGATTGATCCATCTGTTAGTAAAATCTTTTGTAAATACTGTTAAATCATCATATTCACTATCATAAATAGGGTTTAAACGAACTTTATTTCCTGCTGATCCTACAAAGAATACATATAATGACCAGTTTTTATAAGTAAAAGTATTAGCAAGTCCAAATGATTTATTTGGCTCTATTGATCCTTCGTATTTTAAATAATCTGTTACGTTATTATTATCCTGAAAATTAGCTCCTGTAATGTTATTTGCCGCTCCATCCTGCATTTTAAATGTTGGAAGACCTTGATTATTTAAACCTGTAAATTGGTAAGAATAAATAGAGTTTCTAGGACGTCCTATAGCGTTTCCTCCGTTTCCATCAATTAAATCAAAAGCAGTTGGTTGGTTTTCTAACTTCGTTATTTCCTGATTAAATACTGAAAAATTGAATGTTGTAGACCATTTAAAATCTTTACTTACAATATTTTGCGTTGTTAAACCAATCTCTAAACCTTTGGTTTCCATGTTTGCATTATTACCTTGTTTAATTTTTTGTCCACCAATACCTGATGTTACAACATAATCAACTAAGTCAAAAGCTTTACGTCTGTAAACATCAGTTACTAATTGTACTCTGTTATTAAACAATCCTAAATCTAAACCAATGTTAGTTTCAAATTGTTTCTCCCAAGTTAAATCACCATTTTGAAGTTGATCGATTTCAATACCTGTTTCTCTATCATTTAAATTTAAACGATTAGCTACCATACTTTTATAAATAGCCAAAGAGTTTGTTGCTGGTCCAGCAGTTGCTGTTAAACCATACGAACCTCTTAATGCTAAATTATTTATAGCTTTTAAGTTTTGCATGAATTTTTCTTCAGTAACATTCCATTTACCACTAAAAGTGTATGTTGGTAACCATCTAGAAGAACCACTATTTCCTTGTCTGTTAGAACCATCATAACGTCCTGTAACAGAAGCAGTATAACGACGATCAAAAGTATAACCTACTTTCCCGAAGAAACCTACAGTTCTTTCTTTTTCTGCATTAAATGCAAAATAAGAGTTCCCTTCATTAATTACTTTTTCGATCATTCTAGGGTCTGTAAAAGCAGTAAGCCCTCTGTCATATTGAATACCTGCAGCTGTAAAATTATCGCTGTTTCTATCTAATGATCTTAACTCTGTACCAAAAAATCCTTCTACTTCATGTTTGTCATTAAATGTATTTCTATAGTTCACACTATTTCTAATGTTATAAGAAGTCATATCATTTGTAAACTTTCTCAAGAATCCTCCATTTGGTAAAACTGATACTGGTGGTATAGATATATCATTTGGATTTTTGTATAAGAAGATATTTGCATCTCTTACAATTGTAGTTTCCATTGCGTTATAAGCTCCAACAACATTTGAATCTTCTAAAATTTTATGCTCTCTAGTTGTATTTGCATAACGAGCAGATCCAGTAAGGTTATAAGTTAAATGTTTGTTTATTTTATAATCTAAATCCACCTGAAAACGGATATCTTTTACATTAATATCCAAATAGTTATTTTCTAACTCATTAATAATGTTCATAGGAGCCCAGTTATTACGATAGTATTCCAGGTTTCCTTTTTCATCATAAGGTCTTAACGTTCTGCTTGTATTTAAAACATAGCTAAATGGGTTAATATCAAAATCTCTGGTAACTTTTCCAAAAACCTCATCCTTTTGGCTTTCGTATGTACCCGGAGCTTGTTGATCTCTAACAGATGCCATTGTAGATAAAGTAATATTTAAGTTGTCATTTATATAAAATGTTCCTTTAATATTTGTAGATAATTGTTTCACTTGATCAGCAATAGTCCATCCCGGATCTGTATAATATCCTAAAGACGCATAAAATGTATTGTTTTTTCCTCCTCCAGAAAAACTCAAAGAGTGGCTTTGTGTGATAGATGGTCTAAATAAAACTTTAAACCAATCTGTATTAGCTGATTCATATTTTTTCAAAAAGTTATTACGACTTACAGGGTCATTGTTTACTAAATAACCACCAGTTTCTGGTACGTAAGTATTAATAGCTTTTCCTAAAATATTATATACACCACCGTATCTTCCTTGTACAGTTGATGGCAAATCTAAATACCCTTTAGATTCCATTTCTTTAAAAATACTCATAGATTCTTGTGAGTTCAAGATATCATATTGAGTATAATTTGGTACTGATCTAACAGTTTGCTCTAAAGAGTAGCTTACTTTTAAAGGAGAATCTCTACGTCCTTGTTTAGTTGTTACAACTACAACTCCATTTAAAGATCTTGATCCATAAATAGACGTAGCCGAAGCATCTTTAAGAATTTCTATACTCTGAATATCGTTAGAGTTTAATCCTGCAACAGATGAACTTAATAATGTTTCTGAGTTTCCAGAAGCTAAATCTGCAAATGAAATATTGATAATATCTTCTTGTACAACACCATCAATAACCCATAAAGGTTTTGTATCTCCAAAAATTGAAGATGATCCACGCACAGTAATTTTAGGAGCAGTACCAAATGTTCCAGTAACGTTTTGTACTGTAACACCCGCAGCTTTTCCTTCAATCATTCTGCTGATATCTACAACTCCATCAACTTTTAATTCAGTTCCCGAAATTTTACTAATCGCTCCTGTAAAAGTTCTTTTAGATGTTTTTTCGTAACCTGTAGTAACCACAACCTCTTTTAAGTTTTGTCCTTGTTCACTTAAAGTAATTGTAAGCGGTGAGTTTGTTATATTTACTTCTTTTGTTTCCATACCTACGTAAGAAACAACCAATTTTGTAGTGTTAGCTGGCATATCGATAGTAAAATTACCATCGAAATCTGTAAGTACTGCAACCTTGCTTCCTTTTGCAAGTACAGTCGCTCCTGGTAACGGATCACCACTTTGGTCTACAACTTTTCCTTTTACAACTGGAATAAATAAACTCTCAAACAATGAGCTTGGGAGGTCTATATCTTCAAAATTAGCTGCTTGTGAGCTATCTTTTTGCAAGATAATTTGATTACTTACCTCAGAGTAAGTAATATTAAATGGTTTTAGTACTCTATTAAGAATACTAGATAAAGTTTCATCATTGGCTTCGATACTCACTTTCTGATTCAATTGAGTCATTCTTGAGTTGTACGAAAACTTAACTTTAGCTGATTTTTCAAGTTTAGATAACGCGTTATCCAAACTCAAATTAACAACGTCAATAGTCACCTTCGTATCCAATTTCCTTTGTCCTTTCACACTATTTGCCATAGTGACAGTTGAAAAGACAAATGCCAAGACAAACTGAAATAATGTTATTTTCATGATTCGAAAGAGTAATCGTTGTTTAACAACATGTTTTTTCATAATTTTGGTTTGTTTAATTAATACTATTTACTGGGTATTGAGGAACATTACAAATTGCCCTTTACAGAGAGCAACTTGATATTATCTAAGCGTCGAAAATGTTACAGCATCTTCGGCGCTTTTCTTTATATATTTATTACATAAGCACTAGGGTTTATTCACATCCATTAGATGTAATAATGATCTGATTTCCATTCATTTCATAACTTGTATTATTACCGAGGCTTTTACAAATAATTTTTAGTTTCTCTGGTAATGGTTGATCACTCAACGAAGTAGTAAGATGGCAATCTTTTAATTTCGAATAAGGAAAATCAATTTTCACCAAATACGCTTGTTCTATTGTCCTAAATATTTGGGTAACTGGAATATCATTAAACTCAAAACTTAATTGTTCGATATTACCTACCGAGTGCGCCAAAGATTCATCTAGTGTGATATCGGTGATTTTATTAAAAGTAAATTCCTCACGTACAAAACGTAGCGCTTGGTTAGGTAATAAAACAACTTCTTCTCCTTTAGAGCTTGATTTTGAATTTGTAATTAATTCGTTAGATTTTACCGTTACTTTTCCTGTACGTACAAGTACCTCAACATTAGGCTGATCAGAATATGCTTTAATCCTGAAACTTGTTCCTACAACTCGGGTAACTATCTCATTGGCGAAGACGAAAAATGGTTTTTTGGGATTCTTACTAATTTCAAAAAAGCCTTCGCCAGATAGATAAACTTTTCTTTCGTTTCCTATAAATATTTTAGGATAACTAAGCTTACTGTTTGGTTTTAACAAAACAGAACTGCCATCAGATAAAGTTATAATTTGTGATTTGTTTGTATTATTGGTTTGTTCTACTAATCCTTCATTATTCTCACTTACCAATTCTTTATAAGTAACAACTTCAGTATTAATAGTACTATTTGTGTTGCTGGTATAAAACCAACTAGCAACTAATCCAAAAAATAAAACTGCTGCAGCTCCACTAAACCAATAATTCTTCCAAAGTTTAAGTACTGGAGAATTTGTAGCTTTTTCAGCAATTTCTTTTCTTTCGATTTTATTCCAAGTAGATTCTAATGCAGATTGAATATCTGCCGGAGATAAAGTAGTTTCTGGAACATTCATGGCTAGCAACCATAATCGTGCTTCCTCTACCAATTTGGCACGTTTATGATTTTCTAGAGTCCATTCTTCCCAGCGATCAGAATCATCTTCTGATTGTACCCACAATCGAAATGATTCGTCAGCCAAAAAATCTTCTACTTCTGTATAATTGTTACGTTCTTGCATCTAAAAATAAGGTTACAAAAACATAGAGGACACTTTTTTATTTATATACTCACCAAATTATGATTTTTTTTACATTTAATTAAAAAAAACTAAAAAAGGCTTGATGATAACAGCAATAAAAGGGAAAGATTGCCTTTCCATTCTTTGCGAAGATTTAATAAAGCGCGATGCAACAAGTTATTTGCCGATTGGTAATTAACATCCAGCATGTCGGCAATTTGCTCCACACTAAGTCCCTCATTATATCTTAGATACAAAGCTTCTTTTTGCCTTCCTGGTAAAGCATTTAATAATTTATTAAGATGTGATACTTTGCCCAACGTTTCTTCATCGGCAATAAGTTGATGCTCTACCGAAAAATCAAATAAAAATTCAATGGAGTCTGTAGATGTTGTTTTACGAAAAATATGATCACGTTCATGAAGTCTGGCAATTCGCTTACGTACGCTTGATAGCAAATACGCTTTTACAACAACCGAGTCATTTAGTGATTCTCTGTAAATCCAAACATCCGTAAATACATCCTGCACGCAGTCTTGTACTTTTTCGGCAAAGGGAGACAGTGAATTCCCGTAACGAACTAAATGAGCATAATGCTTTTCAAAAAGTAATGAAAAAGCCTTTTCATCTCCCGCTTTCAGATTATTCCATAGTATGGAATCATCAAGAACATCTACTTGTGTTATTGTTTGGCTTTTCATAATTTGGTTTTGGTTAATTGGTAATTTTCAATGCGAATATGCTGACGTACAAGCCAGTCGAAATTCTCATTAAAGTTTTTTGGTTTAAGAATTTTAATGCTAACAAATAAAAACCTACAATTTATTTTTTTGATGAATTGATGTTCTACTGTATTTTTTAATTTATAAGTAGAAGTCAATTTAACAAATGATTTTATTTTTATTAACATTTCAATGAATTTCAATCTTACTAGCATTGCGTTAATTCAAGCAAATACTCTTATTTACAACACTTTATAACCCTTACTATCAGGGGACATTTTAGTAATAGGCTCTTTTTTATTAAACAAAACATCCTAAAACATAAAAGTTAATTTTAACCTTATATTTAATGTTTTATTAACAAACATAAACAATTATGAATAGAAAAATAATTTATAATCACAAATTTTTAAAGAAATGTAACAATCAAAATGAAATTGCATTTTTTTATAGAAATTTACTTTTTTTGAGCATGTAAATTAAAAATTCAATAACTTTAGGTTAACAAATAATCCACCTAAAAAACTGAAAAACCTTAAGGAATATGCCTTGTTAGTAGATAAACAAATCCTATAATAATGCAATTTCATCTCTCAAAACACGTTAAATACTATAATCTTCTTACAGTTTATACGTTTATCTTGTTGTAAATAATACTGAATATCTCTAACTTATATAATAAAAACCAAGAATATGTGACTTTATAATTTTCGAACAATTTTAAAATTTTAATTATGGCATTTGAATATATAGAAATTGAAAGAGTAGAAAAACTTACAAAAAAAGAATTTATCGAAAACTATTATAAGCCTCAAAAGCCAGTAGTTATAACCAATCAAATAGAAGATTGGCCCGCATTTACAAAATGGAATTTTGATTTTTTAAGAGAAGTTGCAGGCGATAAGACTGTTCCTTTATACGACAATCGTAAAACCGACCATACTAAAAAAGTTAATGAACCTGATTTTACAATGACTATGTCCGAGTATATTGATATACTCGAAAAAGGACCTACGCATTTACGCATATTTTTATATAATTTAATGAAAGATGTGCCTTCTATGAAAACCGATATACGATGGCCTAAGTTAGGTCTTCGGTTAATAAAGAGTTTACCGCTAGTTTTTTTTGGCGGTCAGAATGCAAAAGTATTTATGCATTATGATATTGATTTCCCTAATATATTTCATATTCATTTTCAAGGAAAAAAACAATGTGTTTTAGTAGATCCTAAAGAAACAAAATACATGTATCGTCTTCCCTATTCCTGGATTTGTAATGAAGATATCGATTTTGATAATCCTGATTATGAAAAATTTCCAGCACTTAAATTAGTAAAACCATATATTACTAATTTGCAACATGGCGAAATGCTTTATATGCCCGAAGGTTGGTGGCATTACATGAAATATACCACTCCGGGATTCTCCTTAAGTCTGCGTTCTTTATCCGGAAGACCTACCAATGTACTAAAGGCATTGACAAATGTAGCCATTATTCGCTATTATGATAACTGGATGCGAAAACGCAAAGGACAAGCCTGGCTGGATTATAAAGACGAAGAATCTATTCGCAGAACAAATGCTTTGCTACAGGAACAATGATTTTACCATTAAGAGATTAAGAAAGATTGAGCTTTGTTCTTAATGAAACTTTATTTCTTAATGGTTCAATTTTTATTTTGCAACAGCTTTAAAACTTTGCGCTCTTTACGGTTAACTTTTTACTTCACAGACTAAAAAATCATAACTTTCTGTCTACAATCCTAAAAGTAAGATTAATTCTTGGCAGAATATCTTTTGTAGTTTTAGGAACCTGATGTTGCCAAAAACTTTGTGTTGTTCCGCCCATCAATAAATATGAACCATGATGTAACGGAATTTCTAATTGTGGAATTTCTTTTTTAAATTTATGTCGCAACTTAAAAATTCTTGTTTCACCAAAACTTACTGAGGCAATAATAGCATCTTTTCCAAAATTTTGCTCCCTGTCGCTATGCCAACTTACTCCATCTTTTCCGTTTCGATATAAATTGAGCAGAACACTATTAAATTTAACTCCTGTCTCTGCTTCTACTCGTTCCTTAATCAGCAATAATTCGGGTGTCCAATCTGGGCGATCTGGTTCTGCACCAATATTATTTTTATCTTCATACCAAGAAATCATTCTAGGCACTTTAAGCGTTTTATCATAAATCTCCATTTCATATTCACGCCATGCTGTTGTGTTTAGCAAAACATTATAATATAAATCTGCCTCTTCTTTTGTAAAAAGAGTATCACACAATATCAATTCTGTATCTGGAAGATCAAAAACCTTTTTCTCCCTATTACCACTTGTAAATATCTCGGTATCATTAAAAAGTAACATGCTTCTTGAATTAAGTGAAATGAACTAATAATTAGTCTCTTTGTTTTATATAAAACAAAATTAGTATATATCGTCACAAATTTCATATATTTACTGTGACGAATTATCCCATTAACATATGTCTTTATTTTCTGATAATATTAAATACTTAAGAGCGCGAAAAGAAATTTCACAACGTGAAGTTGCTGAAGGCTTGCTCATATCCCGTGATCGTTATGCCAAATATGAAGATGGAAAAAACTCTCCTCCTCCAGAAATATTAGTAGCCATATCGCGTTTTTTTCATATTAGTATTGATATTTTACTTTCGGTAGAAATGAAAAAGATTCCTATGGGAGAATTGCTAAAACTGGGAGATAATCGAATACTATTGCCTATTACGGTAGACCGAAATGGCGATAATTTAATAGAAATTATTCCGCATAAAGCAAAAGCTGGGTATCTTACTGGTTATGCCGACCCTGAGTTTATAGAAAATCTACAACATATATCGCTTCCTTTTTTAGGACACGGAAAACACAGGGCTTTTCCTGTAGAGGGCGATTCTATGCCTCCTCACGAAAATGGTTCTTTTATAGTTGGGCGTTATATAGAGAATTTAGGCGAAGTCCTGGATGGCAGAACCTATATACTTATTACAAAAACTGATGGTATTGTTTACAAACGTCTTAACAAAAATGGAAAAAATGATTTAATGGCACATTCTGATAATACTTTTTATCCTCCATATTTAGTAAAGGCATCAAATATTCTAGAAATTTGGGAATATGTATGCAACATTGGTCGAAATGATAAAGAGCAAAAATCTTCAGAAATCGACGATGTCAAAACGATGTTTTTGGAATTAAAAAACGAAATTCAAGCATTAAAGAATAGATGATTTTTATGCTATCCCATTTTTCTTTTTAAAGTTGGATATAATATATCTCCAAACTCTTTTATCGCGATTGGCTTGCTTAAAAATTCAGTTACATACTGATTGCTTTTAATACGTTTTATCTCTTCTCTTACTAACGAAGATGAAAGTACGAAGATTTGGGTTTCATATTTTAGATCATCCGAAAGCTTATCGTAAGCCAGCAAAAATTCAAAGCCGTTCATGATTGGCATCTGTATGTCTAAAAGAATAACTAGAGATTGGTTAAAATTCTTCCTATGATTTATAATCCATTCTATTCCCTCTTTACCATTATTAACAGTATTTACATTTGTTACGTCAAGCACTTTTTTTAGTAATTGTTTTATAACAAGTTTATCGATATCACTATCTTCTATTAGCAAAAAAACATATTTAAATTCCATATATAGGTCCTATTTTTTTTTTAGAAATATGTTATCAAGTTTATAATTTTAAATCATACGCAGCTCCTATAATTTAGGAATCGTTACAGTAAATTTACTTCCAATTGTAAATTCAGACTCTAACTCAATTGTTCCATTAAGACTTTTTATAGCTTCTTGTACTATATAAAGACCTAACCCAGACCCTTTATTACTATCTACAACATAAAACATTTCGAATATATGCCCCTTTGATTCTGGTTTAATCCCAATTCCGTTATCAGTTACTTCAATTTTATAAAAATTCCCTTCAAGATAAGTCTTAATCGAGATACGCATTACATCTTTACTTTCATCAGCATACTTTATGGCATTCGACAGCAAATTATTTACAATGATTTTTAGCCTAAGACTATCACTCTGAACTTTGTCTGCCATAATATCTATATCAAGCATAATACGATCTGCATTTTTTATATGGGTATGCTGTATTATTGCTCCTTCAAATAAACTTACCAGGCTTACGGTTTCAAAAACAACATCTTTTCTTTTATTTTTAGAGTAATCAATAATATCATTTATAAACTGATCTTGCTTAATTAAGCTTTGACTCATCAGGTTCAGATATTCTCTTATCTGCTCTAAGTCGTCTTCCATTTGTGTAATCTCGATTAATCCTTTAAGCGAAGTAATCGGAGATCTTAAATCATGTGAAGCGCTATAAACAAACCTATCTAGTTCTTTATTTGCAAGCGTTAAATTTTCATTCTTAACTTCAATTTCTCTTTTTGATGCTATTATCCTTTTTACCATTATCGAATAGTAAATGCAAACACTACTTATAATGATTAGAATAAAAAATATATTCGTAAAAATTAATCGATCCTTAATTGTTCGGGTTCCCTCACCTAACGTATTCGAAAAATTACGCTCATTTATGGTCAACCTATCACTTATTATACTAATTAAGCTTAGAAAAGCTTTTTGATCCTCGGGCTTTAAACTAGAGCTCTTTATTTTTTTATCAATCTCTTTTCCTATCTCAGCTAACTGATTAATTAATTGATCTGCTTGCTCCCATTCTTTGATTGCTTTGGCTAAAAAAGAAACTGATCTAAAGTTTCTAAACAGCCATATCATATCATCTAAATCCTTTTCGTGATTGCGTCCGTCTCTTAATCCTTTTTTAATGATTTTAATATCTCCATTAACTAAAAGTAAGATTCTGGCAATCCCATCACCTTGCGGAACCTTTAATTCTTCTTCGTAAAGCTTCCATTGCTCTTTATCTCCTGTGTACAAGTACGTAATAAGATGTCTTACTGCGTCTTTCTGTCCTTTTGAATAATGTGATTCCCCATTAACATAAGCTCTGTTAGCAGATAAAATCTTGATGGTAAAAAAGTTAATAAAAATTAATAATGTACATGATAAAAATACTATAAGTAAAAGAATGTAGACATTAGGAAGTTTTAGGTTTTCTATAATTTTGTTATTCGGCATATTTTAAATAAATCATTTAGAGGCGACATTTAATACCAAGCAATTTTAAATCAATCTAAAATTAAGCATTTATTATACAATTCTAACAAAAATAAAAATCTTAAATAATATATTTAACAAGTCTTATTTTATGTATAATACTAATTTAACTATTATAGTAAAAAAAATGCATGCTGTAAATCAAGCTATAAAGTGCAATTAGCCCTAAAAATTAACATTTTATTGTTATTCTACTTAACCCATAGATTTTAATATAAACTAAATCTGACTTACATTTGCACCATAATTTAAAGGTCACAAATAAATAAGAAGAGCTAAATCATTTTTAATTCTCTAATAATTAAGTGCTTCCTTTACATTATTTAATGATTACAAATAGCTAGAATATGATAGAATTAAAAAATATAACCAAGAAATTTTACAAAACCGGGAGGGAGATTACTGCACTAAAAGGTGTATCTCTGCATGTACCCGAAGGTAAAATTTTTGGTGTAATTGGTACTTCGGGAGCAGGAAAAAGTACACTTATACGTTGTATTAACTTATTAGAAAAACCAACTTCAGGAGATGTAATCGTTGGAGGGAAATCGTTATTACAACTATCTAATGCCGAATTGGCTCAGGAAAGAAGACAAATCGGAATGATTTTTCAGCATTTTAATTTACTATCATCCAGAACTGTTTTTGATAATGTTGCTTTTCCACTGGAATTAGCCGGGATTTCTAAAAATGAAATTAAAAACCGAGTAAAGGAGTTATTAGAACTTGTAGGTCTTGAGGAAAAAATAAATGATTATCCTGCAAGTCTTTCTGGTGGTCAAAAACAACGTGTTGCCATTGCAAGAACTTTAGCAAACAATCCTAAAGTATTACTATGTGATGAAGCTACAAGTGCACTGGATCCTGGAACTACAAGATCTATTTTAAACTTATTAAAAGACATTAACAAACGCTTAAATATTACCATATTACTTATTACACACCAAATGGAAGTTGTAAAAGCAATTTGCGATGAAGTTGCTGTAATTAGTAATGGTGAATTAATTGAGCAAGGAACAATTGGCGAAATATTTGCAAATCCTAAGCATGCTCTAACAAGCGAATTTATTGCCTCTTCCTTGCATATTGATATTCCAGATTTATATCAGGAACGTCTTTCGGCAGTGTATAAAAAAGGACTAAATCCTTTATTACGTTTGGAGTTAAACGGTAAATCGGTAAACGAACCTATTCTTACTCAAGCAGCAAGAAAATTTAATGTTAATGCTAATATTATAACGGCTCAAACTGCATTTGCTGGCGATGTAAATTTTGGAATTCTTATTGTAGAACTTTCAGGTGATGAAAGTGAGCAAAACCAAGCAATTAATTTTTTTAAAGAGAAACATATTAAAACTGAAATATTAGGCTATGTCTGAATCTATTATAACATTATTATTAAAAGGTACATTAGAAACCATTACCATGACTTTGCTTTCTGGTTTCTTCGGTTTTCTTTTAGGTCTTCCGGCAGGTATATTTTTATTCCTAACACGCAAAGGGCAAATTATGGAGCATGTTTTATTTAACCGAATTTTATCGGTTGTTGTAAACATATTCAGATCTATTCCTTTCATCATTTTAATTGTTTGGATGATTCCTTTTACCAGAGCTTTGGTAGGAACTTCTATTGGAGTAAGTGCTGCATTGGTACCGCTTAGTATTGGAGCTGCACCTTTTATCGCAAGATTAGTAGAAAACAGTCTTTTAGGCTTACCTTCGGGATTAATAGAAGCTGCAAGAGCATTAGGAGCAACTCCCTTTCAGATTGTTTATAAAGTATTATTGCCAGAAGCACTTCCGTCTATTATCAATGCTGCTTCGATTACCTTAATTACACTTGTAGGTTATTCTGCAATGGGCGGTGCTGTAGGTGCTGGTGGTTTAGGACAAATTGGGTATCAATATGGTTATATCGGTTATGATGCTACAATCATGAATACTGTATTAGTTCTTCTTGTTGCGCTTGTATTTATTATACAATTTGCAGGAGACGCACTTTCTAAACGCTTTGATCACAGATAAAAAAATAATTTTAATATTAAAATAAGAACATGAATACAAGAAATAAATTTTCAATACTAGCCGGAATAGCATTACTTACATTAGTATTTGCAAACTGTGGAAAAGAGAAAAAAAACGATCCTAATCATATCATAGTTGGAGTTGCTGCAGGACCAGAATTTGCAGTTGCTCAAGCAGCTCAAAAAGTGGCAAAAGAAAAATACGGACTGGATGTAGAGCTTATTACATTTAACGATTATGTGGTTCCGAACGAAGCATTAAATCAAGGTGATATTGATGTAAACGCTTTTCAGCACAAGCCTTATCTTGACGAACAATCTAAACAAAGAGGTTATAAACTAGCTATTATCGGGAAGACCTTTGTTTATCCTATTGCTGGATATTCTAAAAAAATAAAAACTCTAGCCGAATTACAGCCAGAAAGCACTATTATAATTCCTAATGATCCAACTAATGGTGGTCGTTCGTTATTATTATTGCAAAAAAATGGTCTTATAAAACTTAAAGATGGTGTTGGGCTTTTGCCAAAGGTGACTGATATTGCAGAAAATCCTAAGAACCTAAAAATAATGGAACTAGAAGCACCACAAATAGCCAGAGCACTAGATGATGCTAATGTAACTATTGCGATTATCAACAATACATTCTCTTCTCAAGCTGGTCTTGTACCATCAAAAGACGCTTTATTTGTAGAAGATAAAGATTCTCCTTACGTAAACTTAATCGTTTCTAGAGAGGATAATAAAAACGAAGAAAAAGTTAAAAAATTCCTTAAAGCATTCCAATCAGAAGAAGTAGAAAAAGCTGCTGAAAAAGAATTTAAAGGTGGTGCTGTTAAGGGCTGGTAGGTTTTTTTTGGGATGTGAAATGTGAGATGTTAGAAGCAAGATGAAAGATGTTGCTTTAAAATCTGTATATAGAATAAAAGGCTGCTGTTGATAAAACAGTAGCCTTTTGTTTTTTTTGCCTTTTTGCCTTGCAAATAATACCTACTGTTTGTAGAATTATATTATGGAGACGCACTGCGGTGCGCCTCTACAAACATCACGCAACAACTATCATCTTGCTTCTATCCAAAAAACATCTTTCTTCAAAAAAAACTTCTCACCGCGCTGCATCTATTAAAACTGCCAACTGTATGCAAGGTTTCTCTGAGCGATTGCTCCAAGCGTGGTTTGTTCCTCTTTGTATAACAATATCTCCGGCTTGTAAGAGTGTTTCTTCTTCATCGACAATAAGATATATTTCGCCCGAAAGTATTATTATATAATCTAATGTTGCTGTTTGATGCATTAAAGGATGTGGTTGTCCAACTGGTACTACAATCCCTAAATCCTTATCTGGCGGAATCTGAACGTATCTAAAATAAGTTCCGTTTTTAGGCGTATTAGGAAATGCTGTGTTCTCAATAATTTTTTCTGCCGAAAGATTGGCTGGCATACTATCTGTACTCCAAATATCAGATATAATAAGCCCCGGGAAATGTTCTGAAACATTGCTTACTACTTCATCTTTCTCAATAATAGATTTCCCGTTTTTTGTTCCTGTTACAATTCTTCTTGGTATTGTTTTCATAAGGTTTATATCGTATTTACTTGCATGATTAGCTTCTTGCCTTTAGTTTTGTTCTGGCGAAGTATTTCGTGTGCTTTGGTTACAGTTTCAATATTTAACTCCCCGATAATTTCAATATTTGGCGGAGTTATCGATTTCTCTTTTATTAATCGAACTAGCTCTGATAATCCATTTTTATAATACCCATACTCTTTTTCTACAGAATAGGTGTAATTAGAAATATTCATGATTATAGCTCCTTTATTAAATAGCGTTTCTCTGGATTCTTCGGTAGAAAGTGCAGTGACATCCAGAAACGTTCCATTTGATTTTAAAAGCTTGGCTGCAATTTCTCCTATTTTATTTCCGACTAAATCCACTACAAAATCAAACTTTTGCTGGTTATTTTTTGCTAAAGCAAAAGTTGCTACATCATCTGTTTTATAATTAATAATTTGACTCTCCTTTACTCCTATTTCTTTTAATGATTGAATGCTTTCTTCATTTCCGGCTGTAACAATAAAGTTTGTGAATTTATTTGCTAAGAGAATTTTCACCAGCATTGCACCAACTCCTCCTGCTGCACCCGTTATTAAAACCGAATCGGTATTTTGTAATTTCATTCGGTTAAAAGATTGTAAGGCTGTTAATCCTGCCGAAGGAATCCCTGCTGCTTGGGCAAAAGATAAAAAATCTGGTTTATGTACCACAACAGATTCTCTAATAGCGATATATTCAGCATAAGTTCCATTTGACCCCATACTTCCTGAACCTGAAAATACGGCATCGCCGACTTTAAAATCTTTGACATTTTCTCCAACCTCAACTACAATACCCGAAAGTTCTCGTCCTAAAATTGGAGAATGCATTAGTTTTCTTTCCAGTTCATTTTCTAACATCTGATAATCGATTGGATTAAATCCCGAAGCGATAATCTTTATCAATAATTCGCCTTCTTTTATTGTTGGCGTATTGACATTTTCTAAATGTAATTTGCCTTCTTTATCTGCTATAATTGCTTTCATATTTATCGATTTAAAACACAAAAATATTCTGAATATCATTTATATTTACTATCCGTTAACTAATGGTTACTAGTTACCTTAAAGAAACTATTATGGCAAAAATTAAAAGAGATGGTGTTTTGCGTGAAGCAAATTGTACAGAGGAACTACTTGCAATGCGAGATAGTCTGGACGTTTTGGGAGGAAAATGGAAACTGATGATTTTAAGATTCTTAACGAACAGAACGCATCAAGTTATTCATTTTAAAAAAATGCAACGCGAAATCGAAGGAATCTCTGCTAAAATGTTGAGTAAAGAACTGAAAGACTTAGAGGTTAATTTGCTTATTACAAGAGTCGTTCAGGATACTAGACCAATTACTGTTGTTTACTCAGTTACGGAATATGGAAAATCAGTTTTGCCTGTTACCGAAACCTTGGTACAATGGGGATTAAACCATCGCGAAAAGATTATTGAATCTATTTAATTAGTTAAGTCTAGCGTTTTAATAACTACAATAATCAGAATTCCCATTAATGCCATTCCGAATAAATAATCGGCTATTGTTTCTAATTTTCTCTCTAATTTTTCTTTTAATGTCTTAATAGATAAAAAGGAAAAGAAGCAGGAAAAAATAAGAAATATAGCTATGATCGATGTGAACTCATCTATATAAGTCGTTTCTGATTTATTTGTGATATGCAAAGACGTTATAACAATAAGACAAAAACCCAAAAGATTTGCCGATGTATTTAATATGTGTTGTGAGGTTTTATTAGCCATAACGTAATCATTTTAATTACAAAATTATAAAGCTACATTTTTATTATGAAGAAGGAGCAATTGTTAATTGTTAATTGTTAATTATTGGTTGATGGTTGTTATCAATCTTTGTCAGGCTGAGCGTCCCGAAACTTTGGGAGAAGCCCCCTACCGTTTTGGGACGTTTAGATTAATAAAACTGAACACAAAGGTTCTCTGTAGAGACGCACCGCAGTGCGTCTACGCAATAAGAGTTAATACGTAAAAGTAACCTACTTCGAAAGCGGAGTCTAAGCCCCGCAAGCCCTTCTCCCGAAGTTTCGGGACGCTCAGGGTGACATGCGGTTAGTTTATGGTGTAACATCTTTACTTCTTAACTCACAAGAAACTCAACAAAGATTGTCGAGCTACTCGTGGAGATTGCTTCGCCAGTTCGCTATCGCTCGTGTCTTCCTTCGTCAGGAAGACAAGTTTGGGGGTTAGTTTATGTGTAAACCTATATTGCGTAGACGCACTGCGGTGCGTCTCTACAGAAAACCTTTGAACCTCTGAACCTTTATTACTCTGAACCTTAAAAAACCTCCCCAGCAATCATTTTTCCGTTAAAAAACACGCCTTCTCTTTTTGGCAAACGGGCAACTGCTTCGGCTGAGCAGCTTGCTTTTACCAGAATAAAATTAGCATCATTCCCTACTGCTGGCCATACTCTGGCTCCTGCGTCGTTAAGAGGTAATATCTCGTTTGTTGTGGCAATATGTAAGGCACGACTTAGGCTATATTCGTCTGTCCAACCATAGAGTTGTGCACATAATTTTGCTTTTTCGAGCATATCGCAAGTCCCAAAAGGCATCCAGTGATCTACGATACTATCTGTACCAGTCATTAATTTCACATCATACTTTTTTAAAGTGGGAATTGGCATAATTGTTCTTCCGATAGGAATTGTAGAAACAACTCCTATACCAAGTGCTCCCATTTGTTCAGCTACTTTTTCCAGATCTTTGGGTTCCATTTTTGCAAGAGCAAAACCATGGCTTATATATGTTTTTCCTTGTAGTTGTTTGTTTTCTTCGGTTCTTTTAATAATATACTCTATAGCGGCTTGCCCTGATGGAAGTCCTTCGTGCAAATGAATATCTATGCCTTTATTGGTATCTATTGCAATTTGAAACATGGTATTCAGCGATTTTTCCATATTGCCATCTACACTTGTTGGGTCTAATCCGCCTATGAAGTCTACTCCCATTGCAGCAGCTTCTCGCAATAATGGTTCTGATTGTGAGTATAAAATTCCGTGTTGCGGAAAAGCTACAATTTCCCACCCAAAACTATCTTTGTTATTATCTAATGCTGCAAGCAAATGTTCTAAACTTTTAAGTCCGCTAACAGGATCAATATTGCATTGACAACGCGCAAAATAACTCCCTTGGCTTTGCATTAGTTTTATTGCTTCTTCTGCTTTATGCTGAGAATCTGTAAGCAATTGTGGTATTATCTTTTGCTCCAGCGTTATCATATCTTTTACGGTATATCCTTTTCTTGGTGCAGCATTCCAATTTCCTCCGTAATAGGTTTTATCGATATGAATGTGCATATCTCGTAATCCGGGAAGCATCAAAAATCCTTTGGCATCGACCGTTTTTAATTTTGTATCTGGTTTACCTGTGGTAATGTTTTTTATTTTACCATCGGCAATATGTAAATTATATAAACTTGTTTTGGTGGCTACAACTTCATTTTTATCGTTGTATTCAAAACCTTCTTCTAGTCTTACATTAACTAAAATATATTCTTTTAAATCCTTATTTTTTTTATCCTCAGCTTCTGTTTGTGTCATTGCTGTAGCACCAATTCCAGAAAACAATGCAGCTCCTGTTACAGCGGCTCCAAGTCCTAAGAATTTTTTTCGGCTTATTATATTCTCTTCCATAAATTATATTTTATTTTGCTCCGGCTTGTTGTAGTATTTTAATCATTTCTGTATAACCTAATTTCTTAGCATGTCCTAATGGTGTTACGCCGTACTTATCGCCAATATTTACATTACAACCACCATCTATTAAAGTTTTTACGATACTTACATGCACTGGCCCGCCATCGCTAAGCAAAACTGCTTCTAACAATGCTGTCCATTTTAAATTATTAATATGGTCTATAGGAAAGTTTGGTGTATTTACTAAAAGTTTTACCATATCTAGATGTCCTTTTTCTGCTGCTGGAATAAGTGCTGAACCTCCATAACGATTATATACTCCGAAATTTGCGCCGTGTTGCAAAGCTAGTTTTACGACTTCAAGATTTCCTTCTGCACCAGCGTATAAAAACGGACTATTTAGCATATTATCTTGCGTATTTACATCGGCACCTGCTTCAATTAATAATCTTGCTATTTCGTTATTATTGTCATAAACAGCTCTCATCAAAGGTGTTTCTCCTTCTTTGTTTTTTATTTCTAATGAGGGTTTCTCTTTTAAAAGTGTAGTTACACTAACAACATCTCTGGTTTCGACTGCTTCAAAAAGTGTTTTACTATTCATTTTTTCTGTTTTTATATCTACTTGTTTAGAAGAACATCCGGCTAACAGTAGGACATTCAAAACTAAACAGTATAGCAAATTGCGTCTGTTTTGCATTTTTTCCATATTTTTTTAAAATCATAATTGCTTCTGCAAACAATAATTATTTATCATTTACAAAAATCGCTTAGAATTTTAAACAGCAATGGTATTTTTAATGAGAAGGATGGTAAAGATTATAACTTTCTTTAAAATCGCCTGGTGTTTTCCCAGCATATTTCTTAAATACTTTACTAAAATAACCATTATCATTAAAGCCCAATTGATACGCTATTTCTTTTATAGATAAGTCGGTACTTGTAAGCAATCGTTTGGCTTCGAGAATTGTTCGCTCTTTTATTACATCACTAGCCGACGTTTTTAAGAACTTTTGAGAAAGTATATTAAGATAGTTTGGTGTAATATTGAGTTTATTGGCATAAAAATTTACTGAGGTCTCTGTTTGAAAATTTTTATCTATTAGTGTATTGAAGTTTTTTATTACTTTTTCTGGTCTTGCCGAAAAACTATATTCCGGAAATTGTTTGAGATAGTCTTTTTGCAATAGCTTAAATAATAAATGCAATCGAAGTAAAACTGTTTCTTTTGTAAGCAAATCATTTTGAGGTAATGCAATTTCTATTTCATGCAAATGCTTTTTAAATTCTTGAAATTCTTCTTGAGTTAAAGAAAGACAAGATGGTACGCTTTGCTCAAAAAATGGAAGTTGTGATAAATTTGAAAAAATAGTGATTATCTCTGATGATACCATAAGCTGGAATCCTGTTGTATTTACATTAAGCGACCAATTATGTACTTGCCCTGGTCGTATAAAATATACCTGATTATCGGCTACTGTATGTTGTGTAAAATCTATGCTATGAAATCCTGAACCTTTCTCTACAAAGAACACCATATAAAAATCATGTTTATGTGGTTGCTCGAATGCATTACGTCCTTTTACACTATGCTGAAATAGTGTAATACCCAAAGTTTCTTCGCCAAGTATATTGCCTACTGATAAAGTGGGAATAGGAAATTTGTTCAAGTGTATGGTATATTAGTTATGTATTTTCAAAAATATATAAATAAAGTTATAAAGTCCCACTATCAGTGCTCTTTTCTGAGATTAGCTGTTTTGCCGTTATTAATTACGAGTACTTACTACTTTTAATCTATTATCTAAAAACTTAAGCAAATAATTATATATACATCAAAGAACTCTATTTTTTTTTATCTAATTCATATAAATACCTGTAAATCAATATCATACATATAAATATCACAAGGAACATGTCGAAATAAATAAAAAAATAACTACATTTGATTCACTACCACACTGATACTTAACTATTTAAAATAGTATCATCCTCTAAAAACATTTTCTTCAAAATTTCCCCCATCTATTTTAGAAATAAAATCTAACCATTTAATAACTACTACAATGAAAGAAACATTATTAAAAAATTTAGAAAAAACAAGAGGTAATGATATTTTCCCCTCCTTAGAATTAAAAGAAGAAATTGTCAATGCTTTTTTTCCAGAAAGCACTTCTTCTCTTACCCAAAATTTATCTAATGTAACTGGTGCTTTTTATGGCTTGTTATTAAAAGATATTGGAGAAACTTATGGTCATGATAAAATGGACAACCATTCGAAAAGATTATTCTATGAATTAGGAAAATTAAAAACAATACAGGCATTTGGTGTACATCCCAAATTAGAGAAAGATACGAGAGCATTTGCTGCTGTAGTAATTTATGCGCTATACAACTCTAGTCCTGAGTATAACTTTAAAATAATAAAATACACTCCTAATAACACTATTATTGAACTAACGGGAGTTGATCGGTATTTAAGAATATTGACTGAATTAGGTATAGAAAAACATATAACTATTCCAACTCTTTTACCATTTGTAGAAGGGATTAAAGAGATTGTAAATATCAATTGTGAAATAGAATATACTTTTGAAATAACCGATCAAAATTTCAACATTAAATCTGTGTATAACATCAAACAATTGTAATATCATGATACCTAAGCCCCAAAAAAACATAGCTGAATTAATAGGCGAAACGCCTCCTTATTTGTTTGAAAATGCAGATAAAATTATATTCAACCAAAGTGATACTGAAATTCCACTTTACAAATCATTTCAATCTTTTGACAAGGAAAATTTCACCGATCTTCTTAAAATCCTCTCCACATTGGGAAGTCTAAATTTAGCCAATAAATTGAATTCAAATGAGAAGAATTATTTTCTTGGTGAAAAAGTAAGGATAAGAAAAATTTCCTATAACCAGCCATCGGGATCATTAAGTGCCAAAATAACATCTCAATTAGAAAACATTCAAAAAGGAAGGGCTTTAATAGAAGTTGTAGATGAAAAGACTAAAATATTTCAAATGGAAATTGATTATTTTATCATAGATGAACCATCATTTAAGAAAATATTTGATTCTCATTATTCTGCAGGAGAGAACAATCCTCTTACAACCGTATTACCTAACTCTACTTTTGAATATGTGGGTGATGATGAATTTAATATAAATATTGACGTTTTTACCCGAAATCACTGTTCTGGACATTTTAATAATTATGAAATTGTTCCTGCTGTATTTATGGGTAAATGTATCCTGAAAAACATTTTTAAAACACATCCTGATAGTAATACGGAAATAGAAAATATGGAAATATTTTTAAACAGAGCGATGCCTGTAAACACGGCATTTAAAGTGAACATAAAAACGCAAAATTTGTCAAAGAGTTTAAAAAAATATAAATGTACTGTAAGTGATTCCAATAACGAATACGGGCATTATTTCATTACATTAAAAAATTTATTTTTAAACTAAAATAAAGAAAAGAGGTTTAGCTTTAAATAAAGCTAAACCTCTTTATGGCTAAATAAATTCATTTTTTTGACAATCTTTTATTCAACATCAATATTACTTATTATTAAAATTTATTATAAACTCGGAGCGTCTGTTTAGTTGATGCTCTTTGTCTGTACATTTTACTCCATCGCTACATTTATTAATTAATTGACTTTCTCCATATCCTTTACCAGTTACTCTACTTGGTCTGGCTCCTTTGTTTAGGAGATAATCTACTGTTGCTTTGGCTCTTCGTTCGGATAATTTAAGGTTATACTCATTATCTCCTCGACTATCCGTATGTGATCTAATATCAACTGTTATTGTTGGATAATCTTTTAGAACTTGTACAATCTTATTCAACTCTTTTTCGGAAACAGGTTTTATTCTTGTATCATCAAAATCAAAATAAATTGGTTTTAATCCTAACTTTTTTGTTAGATCTGATCCGTCTGTAATCGATTTGTTATCTTCGGTTGTAAGCTCACTTGCATTGGGATCTGTATCAAGATATTTATTGATTTCAATCATTTGATTTTCATTCTTTTGAACAATCTTCAAATCTTCTTTCCCTTGCAAATATCCTACCTTATCATACGTTAGGTGATAATCTCCCGGAGGAACTTTTATAAGATATTCTCCTGCATTATCGGTATAATAATCATCTATCTTTTTTTGATTGGAATCAAACAATGAGATTTTAGTTTTTGGTAATAATTCGCTGTATTTTTTATCATATACTTTTCCAAAAACAAGAACATCATACTTTATTTTTAAAGGTTCTAGCTCTACAAAACTATAAATTTGGTCATCGCCTGTTCTGTTAGAAGCAAAATATCCTTTGCGTGTTTGCGGATTAATTATAAGTCCAAAATCGTCTCCGGGCGAGTTAATTGGTTTCCCTACATTCACGACTTTATAGGTGGTATTATCTCCGTTTTTAATTGCTTCGAAAACATCTAAACCTCCTAGTCCCGAATGTCCATCGGAAGCAAAATAAAACTCTCCTGCTGTGGATATTGTAGGGAATGTTTCTCTACCAATTGTATTAATCGACGGTCCCATATTTTTGACTTCTCCAAATGTACCATCCTGATTTATTGCAACTTCATACAAATCTGTCTGACCAACTGTTCCTGGTCTGTCTGATGCAAAAATCAAACTCTTCCCGTCTGGTCTTAATGCTGGATGTGCATTTGAAAAGGATTCGTTATTAAAAGGTAAATCTTCGATATTGGTCCACTTATCATTTACAAGTGTTGCTCTGTAAATCCTTAATCGGTTGGTTTTTGTATCATCGACTCCATATTTATTACCTAAAAAGTTACTTCGGGTAAAATACATTTGGGTACCATCTTTGGTAAATGCTGGTGTAGATTGATGAAAAACTGAATTTACTTTTCCATTTAACTTTTTAGCATCAGCCAAGTCACCATCACCAGTAATTGTAGCTTCATAGAGTTTAAAGAATGGTTTTTTATTCCATCTGTCTTTCATTCTCTCTACCACATTTGTATCTCTGGCTGACGTGAAAACTACCTGATTTTCTTTGTAAAATGTAGCTCCATAATCTGGCATCTTCGAATTGATACTAACCGGTTTTATCGTATAGCGATTAGATTGCCTCTCGACTTCTTTTAGATAATCGGTTCCGGAATTAATAGCTTCTTTTCCTGACTTGCTATTAAGTTCTTTTATGATTTTTGAAGCTTCATCAAATTGCCCATCTGACTTAAGACATTGCGCATAACGAAACAGTTGCTCATCGGTAAACTTATAATTATCTTTTAATTTACCTATCTGATTATAAGCCTTTAAAGCATTTTTGTAATCTCCGTTAAAGTAATAAGAATCTCCTAATTTTGCATAGATTCCCGAAGAGCCAAATTCTTTCTCTACCAGCTTATCATATAAATCGCTTGAACTTACGTATGCATAAGCTTGTTTATCGTATTCTTTTTCTGCTTTATCAACTAATTTAGTCTGCGAATGCATACTAAATAAGCCAAATAATGCTATCCAAAGTAGAAAATGTTTTTTCATAAGTATTTTTTTAATCATTAATTAAAAGAATCTTGGATTTATCATTCGTTTATTTGACTTATTGAAAAGATCAAACCTTAAGAATATTTCGTGCGAACCTGAGTTATAATTTCCCAGATTTGTAGTTTCATAATCATACGCATACCCTATTTGTATTCCATCGGTAATCTGGAAACCTGCCAAACCACTCACGCTGGAATCTATACGATAGGCTAATCCGAGGGTTAGTTTATTACTAATTAAGAAATTAGCAGATACATCTACAGCTATTGGAGCTCCCTTTACTACTTTTACCAAAACTGCTGGCTTGAATCTTAAATTGGGGCTAAAATCAAAAACATATCCTGCAATACCATAATAATGAGCATTTGTTGTATAAACTGTTGAAGCTACATCATCATAATAATCTGTTTTTAATAATTTAGGAACTGATACTCCTATATACCAATTGTAGGTATGCATATAGAATCCCGCTCCTACATTTGGCAGGAACTTAGATTCTTTTCCGTTTAAATAGGGATCTGGATTTTGAATAGTTAATTTATTATAATCAACTACATAATTATCAAACCCTCCAGAAATACCAAAAGAGAATCTTAAGTCGTTATTACCTATAATTGTATAGGCATAATTAACCATTACTCCTGTATTATTTGTTGGCCCTATCTCGTCACTAACCACATTTAATCCAATACCGTTGGCATGGTACCCTAATGGACTTTGTATTGAAAAGTTCATTGTTTTTGGCGCACCATCTAAACCAACCCATTGTGTTCTATATAATCCCATTGCACTTACTACTTCCCTTGATCCTGTATAACCTGGATTAAAAGCCATAGTGTTGTACATATATTGCGTATACTGCGATTCTTGTTGTGCCGAAGCATTAAAAACTCCCAATAACAATATTGCTACTATGTAAAAAATCTTTTCCATTAGTTTATTTTATTGGTTATTGATATATAAATATCCTGAACTTTCGATCCCATCTCTACCGTTACTGTATTTTAATACATAGAAATAGGTTCCTGTTGGAAGTTTTGCTCCTTTGTTTACCGTTACGCGCCCATCTGAATATCCTGTGAACATATTATCGCTCTCGTTATATGATCTTGCATCATATACTTTTACTCCCCAGCGATTGTATATCTCCACTCTATTATCTGGATACTTGTTAATCCCTTCTATAAGGAAACTATCATTAATACCATCTCCATTTGGTGATATTGCGTTATTTACAACGATATCAAGGTTAGGATTAATGTCTGGTTTGTTAACTATGGCGATTGTAAAAATTCCATAGCCCCTTACTTGTGAAGTAACTAGTTTTGAATAACTTCCACTAATATTCGGATTACTTGTAATACCGCCTTCATCTACCCATTTTGCCAAAGCTGTATCCCAACGTACTATAGATAATTTTTTATTGGGATCTGTTACAAAAAAGGCAGCAGGTGTTGTAGCTGGATCTAATGAAAGACTTAAAACAATCTTTTCGCTTCCTAAGTCTTGGGTTGTATTCCAATACTCTACCTCATCAATAGTTAGAATAATATCTTCTTTACTTGTATATGGACGGGTGCTTCCTGCATTATCGAGAAAATATTGGGTTACATAAACATTATTTGCATCTGTACCTACACCATGAAATGAGGGTCTGAAAAACAAATCGTCTCCAACTGGGAATTCAAACAATGCAACTCCTCTCTTTTCTACTTGTCCATCTACAAAGCTCAAATTACTAACATCTATGTGAGTCGCTTTTTCTTTGAAAATTACTTTACCATTATAAGTAGCAGCATCGACAATTCCGCTTTTAAAATCCACCTGCTTCCCTACAGAAATTTTGGTATACAAATGAAAAGGAACTAATGAGGATAGATTATCAAAGACTATATTCTGGAAATCTGAAACTGACCTGCCATCAATATTTTGCGCAGTTGTGCCTGTAAAAAAGGTTGTTCCGTTATTAGCTTCTGTATATCTGACTATTCCGTCATTATTAAAATCTGAATAAACGATGAAATTTCCATCATTTAAAACATTACCCGATATACTATTATTAAAGTCTGATACTGTAGCAAACTGTGTATTAGGCATAATCGTTAGTACTCCCGAATTTGCTGTTTGTGCACCAAGCCTACTTATAAAAAACATCGATATAATAATAGCTTTTATATAAAATTTAATCATATCATTTTATTTAAAGTGTTATCCCTAATTCATGACAAATTGTGTCTTAATTAAAACATTAGAGTTATTAAAACACCTCGATTATCTTATTTATAAAAGAGGTGTTTTTTCTACTTTTATCCTTGATTAAGGAATAACATAGTCTACATCGATATTATCTTGCACATACCCGATAGCCCATGCCATTGAATTAGCATAAAAAATACTATTATAAACTGTTGTACCTCCATTATATGGTTTAGAAAGTGGTAGCCCGGTTGTTGTAATTTTTGCAGGATAATCCGTTGTAGAAGTATTTGTACTTGATGTACCTGTAAGTAAACCTCCATCTCCACAATATACATATCCTAATGTATTGTGTCTAAATGTTGTTACCCTGGCAGGAAGTCCGCTTATTGTTGCCAAACTTATAGTGTTTGCTGGTAGTGTCATAGAATATGAGTTGTTATTATCACCACCTATAGCAAGCCCTTGTATGTTCCCGAAAGGACCATTTAAGATTGGATCAGCAATACTTGCCAACGGATTTATGTAAGTACAATTATTTCTATTAACATCTGCTGCAGTTATTGTAGAACCACAAATTTGATTAACTAAAGTTGCTATACCAGTATTACCATTTTCTTGTGCCTGAATTAATACTCCTTTTTTGTTTTTAACAAAATCTGTCAAAATATTTAAAGTTGTCGCATCTGTCGTGTTATAATTATATCCTAAAACTATGATATCAATTTTATTGTTATTGATTAAGTTTCTTAATGTAGTTCCTGTATTAGTTCCTCCATTAACAATCTTAATTCCATCTACCTGTACTGTACCTGTAGGTCCAAAGTTTGCTAATGAAGCTAATACTGCTCTGGATGCATAAGCCCCACCTGTACCTGGCTGATAAATACCATCTCCTAATCCTAAAACGTTCATTAAACGAATAACGAATGATACGCTTTTGTTACAAGGAGTAGCTGCATTGGTACTATTTGCTGTAATGGCAAATGGATAGTTACCTCCTGATGTTGGTGTACCTGTGGCTGTCATTACCACACTTTGTAATCCTGTCGTTGCAAATGTTCCCGTTGCTGAGAAGCTAATACCATTAACTGTATTTGTTGTAATGGTGTATGCTCCAACATAGGTTACTGTTACAGGAATTGTCATAGTATTTGTTGCATCCATGGCTACTCCTGGTGCATAAGTACCTGCTACTGCTATTCCTCCACAATTTGTTACGTAGGTAACAGGCTGTGAAGCTAAATTTACATTTAATGAACAAGTTCCTACTGTACCTGGAGTTCCCGTAACTGTAAAGGCTATTGCTCCTGATCCTGTTGGTGTTCCTGAACCACTTAAAGTTACATTTTGAGGTCCTAAAACTGATAAATTAATCAGTCCTGATGTAAATGTAATTCCGCTAGCTGTGGTAGTACTTATTGTTGTTTGACCTGTTGCGGTTACATTAATTGGTAAAGTGATTGTATTAGCAGCAATTAAAGGGATATTTTGCATATAAGTTCCATTTTGTGTTGCCGTTGTACAATCCATTGTATAAGCTACTGGAGCAACAGTAACTGGGATACCTGAACAAGCACCTGTTCCAGGTGTTAAAGCATTGGAAGAAAGATTAAAACTATTTGTTCCTGATGCTGTAGGGGTTCCTGTTCCTAATAAATTAACTGTTTGAGTACCTAATGTAGTATAGGTACCTGTTGCGCTAAATGAATATCCATTTACCGTATTGGTACTCATACTCCAAAAACCAAGATTGGTTACATTTACTTCTACAGATAACTTATTTGCAACAGTAAGAGGAATTCCGATATTATAGGTGCCTTGAGGTACTATATTTGCACAATTTAATACAAAATCAACATTGGCTTTTTCTACATAAACGTGAGGCACACATGAAACTGGTACTCCATTTAATGAAATAGTAAGTGCATCTCCCGGATCGCCTACTGTAAAACCATTATTTGGTGTACCTGTACCTGGCAAATTCAAAACATAAGAACCTGCACTAGGAAAAGTTCCGCTAGTTGTAAAATAATACCCATTACTATTTGTTGCTGATATAGTGTAGGTTCCTGGTTGAATTGCTGTAACTGGAACTGTCAAATAATTTGCCAGTGTTAAAGCTACCCCTTGTTTATAGGCACCATTACCAAGTATTTGAAGACATTCGTCTGCCGAAATTCCAAATACTGCTGGCGGAGGCGTACCACAAATACTTAACCATACTCCTTGTATCTGACTCCAATAATCAAAACATCCGGTTGTTGTATTAAATATTAATAATCCATCGGTTAAGTTAGCAACAGCAATTCCATCACGTTGTGCTGTAGTTAATCTTGAAGTTAACATTCCTTTGTTGTTACTTTCTAATTCAAACAATGCTCCGGGAAAGGCTTTGGTTGCCCCGGTACTTATTGTACCGTCCTTTAATTTTGTATTATCCGTTTGTGCAAAAACTGAGCAAAAACTGAGCAAACTAAATAATGTTGCTAGGATAATTTTTTGCGTTTTATATATATATTTCATAATCTTATTTTTTAGTCTAGAATAATATTAGTTGATACTTACGCTTTTTGTACTGAATACTAAAAAGCTGATAAGAACTTTTATCATTTTTTCTCTAGTATTAGTTTTTCTAATTTTTCCAAACGTTGATTCATCGATTCTGAAGCTAATTTCAATTCTTTAATTTCTTTGTCTTTTGCTTCAATTTCTTTGTTTTGCTCGATTATATGAAGGTATATCTCTTCTGTTTTTTCTAATAACTGAATTGATAACTCCGACATATTAAATGAATACCCTTCTTTGGTTTTTTCTAACTCTGTAATTGGAGTTATTCCTGGAAGGTGTTTGTTCTTTTTGATATAATCCTCTACCTCTGATAAACGTTTAAATTTATAATCGGCTTTGATTTCAGAAAAACCTTTAAAATAATCTTCGAATACATAATCCGCATAGTAACTATTGATTGTTGTAATAGCACCATTTACTCTCAATTTTTCATTAGTTGCTACAGATGGTGTTGTGTATCCAATTCCTACCCATCCGTTTGTATAAATATTTTCGGTATTTAATGTCGCTCCAACATTTGTTGTTGAACTAAACCAAGGCTCTTTTACAGCAGCACTCAAATCTATAGGGTTTACTGTTCCGTGTTCATCAGTAAAATCTAAAGTACCTGTTGCAAGATTTACTTGTAATGTTGTTAATGTTTGCGCATCTCCAACTAAATCTGTCAATTTAAAATCAGAAGAATTTCCTTCTTCATCTTGATAAATCAATGACTGAGTTGTACCATCATAACTCAATGAAGTTAATGTTTCTACTCCTTTAACTAAAACGGATAAATCTATTCCATTAGGAGTACCTACCTCATCTGTATAAGTCAATGTGTGTAAATCCTTAACATTCCCAAATTCATCTGTAACTTGTGTCACAACATCTGTTAATGATGTTAGCGTTTCTTTAATATCTACTGGAGTTCCCGCAGCTTCATTTGTATAAGTTGCAATGGTATTTCCTGTAGTTACTATTGGAGTTATTACTGTTACTGTTTCGTTGGCTTTAATAATAGCGTTATCAACAAAAGCTCCACCATCTGCTCCAACTGTTACAATATTACCAGCATCGGCACTTACAACTTGCGAAGTAACTGCTGTACCGGCTTCATTTGTATAGGTTATTGCTCCTGTAGTTAAATTTTGAGATTCTGTGGTCAATGTTTCATTGGCTTTAATAACAGCATTATTTACAAAAGCTCCACCATCTGCTCCAACTGTTACAATATTACCAGCATCGGCACTTACAACTTGCGAAGTAACTGCTGTACCAGCTTCATTTGTATAGGTTATTGCTCCTGTTGTTAAATTTTGAGATTCTGTGGTCAATGTTTCATTCGCTTTAATAACAGCATTATTTACAAAAGCTCCACCATCTGCTCCAACTGTTACAATATTACCAACATCGGCACTTACTACTTGCGAAGTAACTGCTGTACCGGCTTCATTTGTATAGGTTATTGCTCCTGTAGTTAAATTTTGAGATTCTGTTGTCAATGTTTCGTTGGCTTTAATAATAGCGTTATCTACAAAAGCTCCACCATCGGCTCCAACTGTTACAATATTACCAGCATCGGCACTTACAACTTGCGAAGTAACTGCTGTACCTGCTTCATTTGTATAGGTTATTGCTCCTGTAGTTAAATTTTGAGATTCTGTTGTCAATGTTTCGTTGGCTTTAATAATAGCGTTATCTACAAAAGCTCCACCATCGGCTCCAACTGTTACAATATTACCAGCATCGGCACTTACAACTTGCGAAGTAACTGCTGTACCTGCTTCATTTGTATAGGTTATTGCTCCTGTAGTTAAATTTTGAGATTCTGTGGTTAATGTTTCATTGGCTTTAATAACAGCGTTATTTACAAAAGCTCCACCATCTGCTCCAACTGTTACAATATTACCAGCATCGGCACTTACAACTTGCGAAGTAACTGCTGTACCAGCTTCATTTGTATAAGTTATTGCTCCTGTAGTTAAATTTTGAGATTCTGTGGTCAATGTCTCGTTGGCTTTAATAACAGCATTATTTACAAAAGCTCCACCATCTGCTCCAACTGTTACAATATTACCAGCATCGGCACTTACTACTTGCGAAGTAACTGCTGTGCCAGCTTCATTTGTATAGGTTATTGCTCCTGTAGTTAAATTTTGAGATTCTGTGGTTAATGTCTCCTCGGCTTTAATAACATTTGTTAGCTCTGTTTTAAAAGCTGGATCGTTAAGAATCGTAGAAGAATTAGCAATTACATCGCCTACAACATCTATTGTGGTAGCTGTAGCATTCTCACTCGTATAAAGATATTTACCATTATTAGCAGCATCTTTATCTAATGTGGTTAATGTTTCCTCTGCTTTAATAACATTTGTTAGCTCTGTTTTAAAAGCTGGGTCGTTAAGAATTGTAGAAGAATTTGTAATTACATCACCTACAACATCTATTGTTGTAGCTGTAGTATTCTCACTTGTGTAAACGTATTTACCATCATTAGCAGCATCTTTTATTAATGTGGTTAATGTTTCGTTTGCTTTTACGATGGTACTGATATCTACTAATTGCGGAACTCCGGCTGCATCGGTATAACTAAATTGATTTGTTGTAGAATCAAAAGTTACAGCACCTGCTGTTTTAGTTGCAATTTCCTGAATAATTGTGGTCACCGCAGGATTATTGGCAATTGTACTAAAGTTTGTTGTTACATCACCAACAACATCAATATTTACAGCTGTACCTGCTTCGTTATTATAAGTATAAGAACCTGCTCCGTTATTTACAAGAGTCGTTAATGTTTCTTCCGTTTTAATAACATTTGTAAGCTCAGTTTTAAAAGATGGATCATTAAGAATTGTAGAAGCATTTGTAATTACATCGCCCACAACATCTATTGTAGTAGCTGTAGTATTCTCACTTGTGTAAACGTATTTACCATCATTAGCAGCATCTTTTGTTAATGTGGTTAATGTTTCGTTTGCTTTTACAATGGTACTGATATCTACTAATTGCGGAACTCCGGCTGCATCGGTATAACTAAATTGATTTGTTGTAGAATCAAAAGTTACAGCACCTGCAGTTTTAGTTGCAATTTCCTGAATAATTGTAGTTACTGCAGGGTTATTGGCAATTGTACTAAAGTTTGTTGTTACATCACCAACAACATCAATATTTACAGCTGTACCTGCTTCGTTATTATAGGTATAAGAACCTGCACCATTATTTACAAGAGTCGTTAATGTCTCCTCAGCTTTAATAACATTTGTTAGCTCTGTTTTAAAAGCTGGATCGTTAAGAATCGTAGAAGAATTAGCAATTACATCGCCTACAACATCAATAGTGGTAGCTGTAGTATTCTCACTTGTGTAAACGTATTTACCATCATTAGCAGCATCTTTTGTTAATGTGGTTAATGTTTCGTTTGCTTTTACAATTGTGCTAATATCCACCACTTGCGGATTACCTGCGGCATCGGTATAACTAAACTGATTTGTTGTAGAATCAAAAGTTACTGCGCCTTCCGTTTTTGTTGCAATTTCCTGAATAATAGTTGTTACCGCAGGATTATTTGCAATGGTACTAAAGTTTGTTGTTACATCACCAACAACATCTATGTTTACAGGCGTTCCTGCCTCGTTATTATAGGTATAAGAACCTCCTCCATTATTTACAAGCGTGGTTAATGTTTCGTTTGCTGCAATAATATTAGTCAGCTCTGTTGTAAAAGTAGGATCGTTAAGAATCGTAGAAGCATTACTAATTACATCACCTACAACATCTATTGTTGTGGCTGTAGTATTCTCACTTGTATAAACGTATTTACCATCATTAGCAGCATCTTTTGTTAATGTGGTTAATGTTTCGTTTGCTTTTACAATTGTGCTAATATCCACCACTTGCGGATTACCTGAGGCATCGGTATAACTAAATTGATTTGTTGTAGAATCAAAAGTTACTGCGCCTTCGGTTTTTGTTGAAATTTCCTGAATAATAGTTGTTACCGCAGGATTATTGGCAATGGTACTAAAGTTTGTTGTTACATCACCAACAACATCAATATTTACAGGCGTTCCTGCTTCGTTATTATAAGTATAAGAACCTCCTCCATTATTTACAAGCGTGGTTAATGTTTCGTTTGCTGCAATAATATTGGTTAGTTCTGTTGTAAAAGTAGGATCACTAAGAATCGTAGAAGCATTTGTAATTACATCGCCTACAACATCTATTGTCGTTCCTGTAGCATTCTCACTCGTATAGAGATATTTACCATTGTTAGCAGGATCTTTATCAAGTGTGGTTAATGTTTCGTTCGCTTTTACAATAGTACTTATATCTACTACTTGCGGATTACCTGCGGCATCGGTATAACTAAACTGATTTGTTGTAGAATCAAAAGTTACTGCACCTACTGTTTTTGTCGCAATATTTTCTATAATCGTAGTTACTGCAGGATTATTTGCAATCGTACTAAAGTTTGTTGTTACATCACCAACAACATCAATATTTACAGGCGTTCCTGCTTCGTTATTATAGGTATAAGAACCTCCTCCGTTATTAACAAGCGTGGTAATTGTTTCCTCGTCTTTAATAACATTGGTTATTTCGGTTTTAAAAGCAGGGTTGTTTAAAATTGTTGAAGAATTTGTAATTACATCACCTACAACATCTATTGTAGTTCCTGTAGCATTTTCACTCGTATAAAGGTATTTACCATCATTAGCAGCATCTTTTGTTAATGTGGTTAATGTTTCATCTGTCTTGATAACATTTGCGAGTTCGGTCGTAAAAATTGGATTGTTTACAATACTTGAAGCATTATTAATTACATCACCTACAACATCTATTGTAGTGGTTGTAGCGTCTTCACTCTTATAAACATATTTACCATCATTAGCAGCATCTTTTGTAAGTGTGGTTAATGTTTCACTTGATTTTACTACTTGAGTAAAGTCAACTGTTTGTGTTACTCCAGACGCATCAACATAAGTAAATTGCTGAGTTGTTGGGTTATAAATAACAGTTCCTGTACTTGGCGCAACTTCATTAGAAATAACTATTCTATTCCATTTATTATCATACCAATAGTAGTATCCGGCTTTAATGTCTGCAACATTCGCTGTATTAAATACTAATAAACTGTTTTGATTACCATTTGTAATTGTGGTAGCATCCGTAGAACTTGTTAAATTAATTCTTGGGATTAAAATACCTTTGTCACTAGCAACAACTTCTAACTGTGAAGAAGCATTTGGCAATGGTGTTCCGATACCTACCTGTGAGTAAGCCGAATAACTACCTAAGACAAAAAGCAAGGGGAGTAATTTATTCTTCATAAGATTCATTATTGGGGGTTAATAATCTATTTTGAATTTAAACTAGAAATAGAGAGACTATCTCTAAAAATATAAGAACTTGAAATTTTAGATAAAGTAATAGATGGTATTCTTCAAAAAAATATAATATTCAGAATATGTAGGTTCTCTAAATTCTAAATACAGATTGTCTACAGATATCCCATAGGGAATCCATTTTGGCGTTTAATTAATCTAAGTATTAATTTTGGGTGATGACTAAAGACAATATAAATTACAACACTTTACTTGTCTGAGTATCAATTTTGAGTGATGATTAAAGACAATGTAAATTACAACACTTTACTTGTCTAAATATTAATCAACAATATATATTTTAGGCTTTTATGTTTTTTCAATATATTTTATAAAATCATTATAAATTGGTGAAGTGATGTTTAAACCATTTATACTACTTTAATACTATTGATAAACAAAAGCTTTTTTAATGTTAAAGAACCTTAAAGTGGTATTTTAGTTTTCTTTAACGAAATCTTATTAAAGTTTCTTTTTAACAACAACTCACGCTAAAAATGTAAGTTACTGAAAATAAGAATATTAAAAGTAATAAAAAAATTATACAAAATAAAATAATGCTTGAATTTTTTTTCACCTTAATGTTTTCTTAATATTATAATTGACTCTATATCTATAAAAAATTCTCAAAAAAAAGCTAAAGCCCCGAATACACTGGGTATTCGGGGCTTTTAATTTTTTAATTTTTGAGTTGAAAACAATTAAAAAAAAACAATTACAACACATTTACAATCAGATAATTGTGTTTTTGTAGTATTTTTTAAGCTAATTAAATCGGATAAACGGCTAAAAACATCGCCAAAGCGTCTTATGAAATACATTTTACAAATAAAAATCTTATAAAAAACAAAACGCTATTCACTAATAATCAAAAAAAAATGCTGCTACAATTAATCTTTTTCTGTTACCTCAAGAAATCCTCCTTTTTTATCAAATACTAAATCAAGGAATTTTCTATCTTTTACAACTCCTACTTCATAAGTTATAATATTATTGCCATCGATAAGTCTTGCTGCTTCTCTAATGGTTTGGTCTGGGTAGTTTTTTTGTATGTAGCTTAAAGCTGCTTTAGGAAGTTCTGTTCTGGCAATTGCCAGTTCATATGCTTTTAACATCCCATTATTATCATAAACTGCTAATCCTACAGATGTACCTGTATTAAATTTAGCCAGATAACGAATGTGATCTGAATCTTCGCCTTCATAATCCTTTGTCCAGGTAGGAACTTTGCCTGTAAACTCTTTTTGAAAAGCAATTGTTACTGCCACAGGAGGAACAACTTCTTTATCTGATTTAACTTCTGTTTGACCAATCATACTTGCTCCATATAAAATGGTTAACGCTAGAAATAGTTTTTTCATAATCACTAATATTTAAAAATTAATAATGGGGGTTAATTTGAATTTAAAATTACTACTGCTAAATGAAAAACAGATTAACTTTTAATTATTTAACACGTATATTTATCATAATTAAGAATTCTATCATATTCAAAAAATATTGTAATACATTTATACTAAGATAATTAATTAAAACAATATTGAAAACACCATCTAAAATTGATTATTGCATAAATTTTTTCAAAGAAAGAAGTGTGCCGTTATTATCCCGAAACGGGAAAGTGATTACGCAATTTATTATAACTCTTTTCTTTCTTGGCGTTGCGATTTGGTTTCTCAAACAGGAACAAACAGAATTGCTTCAGGTAAGGAATAGTTTTACAACTGCAAAACCGCAATGGATTATTGTTGGGATTTGTACAACTATGCTTTACATCTTACTTCAGGGAGTAATGTATATAAATGCATTTTCGGCAATTGGGGTTAGAATTAAATTAAAACAAGCTCTTGCTTTATTCTTAAAACGAAATTTTGTTAGTGTATTTATTCCTGCTGGCGGAGTTACTTCGCTATACTTTTTTACAGAATCTCTAACTAAAAAGGGGATTGAAAAAGTACAAATTCATTTAGCGTCTGCCATATATGGTTTTATAGGTATCTTATCTGTTATAATTATCGGAATCCCATTATTTATTTACGCTTTATTAAAAGGGTCAATAGCATCGGGTGAATGGATTGGAATGCTGGTAATTATTCTCTTAATTCTTGGATTGTTCTTATTATTTAATTCGATATTAAACAAAGGAACTGCCAACAAATTGCTCCTTAAATGGTTTCCTAAAACTGAAATTTTCTTAACCGATTTACAAAACCATACTATAAATCGAAGCAAATTTTTTTATACAATTCTAATTTCTATTTTTATCGACTTAGTGGGAATTACTCATTTATATATTGCAATGATGGCTTTACAATTTGAACCTTCATTAATTGCAGCATCAATGGGATATACAATCTCTGTTATTTTTCTTATCATATCTCCTTTTCTTCGTGGTCTTGGCCCTGTAGAAGTCTCAATGAGTTTTATATTAATACGTTATGGATTTACCAATCCCGAAGCAATTTCGATTACGTTACTATATCGGGTGTTCGAATTTTGGATTCCGTTATTTGCAGGAATACTTACTTTTTTATCCAAAATAAATAGACTCTTAATGCGAATCGTTCCGGCATTGTTATTATTTTGTCTCGGAATAATTAATATAATTTCGGTTTTAACACCTGCAATTAGTGGCCGATTAATGCGTTTAAAAAACTTCTTACCTCTAGAAGCAATTCATTTATCTAATTATCTGGTTTTTACCTCGGGATTGTTCCTATTAGTCACCTCATCATTTATGCTAAAGGGTTTAAAAATGGCTTGGTGGTTTGGCTTAGGATTATCTGTAATTTCGATTATAGGAAATCTTACCAAAGCAATAGATTTTGAAGAATCTATTATTGCCTTAATAGTATGTATAAGTTTAATTGCAACTCGCAAAGAATACTATATTAAAACCAATCCCAGGCTTCGTCTTTTGGGTTTACAAACCGCAATTTTAAGCGTAATAGCTGTATTAATTTACGGGGTAATTGGCTTTTATTTTTTAGATAAAAAACATTTTAATATTGATTTTAGTATTGGTCAGTCAATTCGATATACTTTGCAAAATTATTTTCTGCTTGGCAGTTATGATTTAAATCCTCTGGATAATTTTTCGAGACACTTTCTAGCATCAATTAAAATTAGCGGATTTGTTTCTTTTACCTTTTTAATTTATACGTTGATAAAACCTTATATTTTTAAAGATCCTGTAACTACTGCTGAAAAAGAAATTGCGAATGGACTTTTAGAAAAATACGGAAATTCGCCTTTGGATTATTTCAAAACTTACTTTGATAAACTGCTTTATATTTCACAAAACAATGAGGCTTTCCTAGCTTATCGCGTTTCGGGTAATTTTGCAGTAGTACTCGAAAATCCTGTTGCAAAAAACAATGATGAAAGAAAACAATGCATCATCGAGTTTGATAATTTTTGCTATGAAGCAGGTTTAAAAAGTATCTATTATCGTATTCCCGAAGAAAATCTGGAGTTGTATAAATCTCTTGGTAAAAAATATTTTTTTATAGGGCAAGAAGGTGTTGTAGACTTATCGACTTTTAGCCTCGAAGGCGGAAGTAGAAAATCGTTGCGCAATGGATTAAAAAAGATTAGCGATTTAGGATTAAAAGCAACCATAAATTTACCTCCTATAAAAGATGGTTTATTACAAAAAATACAATCGGTTAGTGACGAATGGCTGGAGGAAACGGGACGGAATGAAATCCTTTTTTCTCAAGGTATTTTTTTATGGGACGAATTAAAAAAACAAACTATAATTACAGTCGAAAATAGCGAAGAAAAAATTATTGCTTTCCTTAATATCATTCCTGATTATACCAAAGGCGAAGGAACGTATGATCTAATCAGGAAAACTACCGATGCTCCAAACGGAATTATTGATTTTATTATGATTGTACTTTTTGACTACTTAAAATCTCAAAATCTTACTGCTGTAAATATCGGTCTTGCGCCAATGAGCGGTATCGAAAACCCAAATACGATTCAGGAAAAGTCGATGAAATATGTGTATGAAAAAGTAAAATCATTTTCTCATTACAAAGGCCTAAGGGATTATAAAGAGAAATTTTCGCCTTCATGGCATAATCAATATATTGTCTTTTCTGATGATTATGATTTAATACAAATCCCGCAAATACTATCCAAAGTAATTAAACCGTAACTTTTTTTAGCTTTTCACTAAGATTCCCTAAACAAGAGCACTGATGATACGGATTTACTAAAGCAAAGATTCGGATAAATAAAAATTTTTTATATCATTATCTTTTTTAAACAATAGACTGTTCAGGTTTGGTTATGCTACCTGTATGATTCAGAATACATAAGAATAAATCAACTTTATTAAGTCTCAGTAAAATAAGGGCAAAACCGTCCTTTATAAAAAATAGATTTAATCACATAGAATCAAACATTTCTTTCAATTCACATATTTTTTGTTTAAATTCGTTTCTTATCAACAACAAACAACACACTATAAATTAAACACTTACATATAACCCTTATGAAAAATATTTTAAAGCAAGCCTCAGTAATAATGCTATTTCTTACCGTTATTAGTTGTCAGAAAAAATCAGTATCAGATGAGTTAAACGGAAGCTGGGAACTCCGTCATATCGAGGGTATTCAAGTCGCCAGAGTAGATCCTAACTTTAAACCAGGAAATGGAACTTTACTTAAATTTGAAGGGCAAAAATATGAGCGCTATTATGAAGGTAAAAAAGAAGAAGACGGCATCTTTTCCATTACCCCAGAAGACACAGTAATAAACAATAGTAAAGCCAATTACAGTTTTACATTTAATAACAATAAAGAAAAAATATATGTATTATTGGAAGGAAATAAACTAGTAATTTTTAATGGTATTATAGCTGCCGATGGAACAGAATCTACTTATGAAAAACTGTAATTTAGACTCTAAGATGATAGCCTTATAGCAACAAAACTGAATCCTCATTATCTGTATTCTATTTTAAACAAAAAGCAAAACGCCTGCAAAGAAAATCCTTACAGGCGTATTTTATATAATTTATAGTTTTAATCTATCTTTTTGTTGTTTTTGTCACAGATTAAAAAGATTTAAAACTTTGCGTTCTTTGCGTAAACCATTTTGCCCTTTGCGGTTATTTTTTTAACACCATCTTCAACAAAGATTATGGAGTTTTTCAAGAAGATTCTTCGACTCCACTCAGAATGACAATATCGCGCAAAACTTTGCGTTCTTAGCGTAAACCATTGTGCCCTTTGCGGTTAATTTTTTAACACCACCTTCAACAAAGATTATGGAGTTTCTCAAGAAGATTCTTCGACTTCTCTCAAAATGACAATATTGCACAAAACTTTGCCCCTTTGAACCTCTAAAAAACCTTAGAACCTCAGCATCTCAGAACCTTTGTCTCTTTGAACCTTTGTCTCTTTGAACCTTTGTCCCTTCCCTTAAACCTTGAAGCTCTTAACCACATTTAGATGATCCACAATCATTACAAGTAAGGCAACCTTCTTGATATATAAGATTTTCAGAGTTACAATTACTACATTTTTGACCATGAGCTTCTGTACCATCTACGATATAACGTTTAAGGGCACGCGCAACACCATTTTTCCAGGTATTTATAGATTCACCGTCAAGCTGAAGACTGCTAACTAACTCAACAGCTTTATCTATAGGCATACCATGTCGTAAAGTACTCGATATTAGTTTAGCATAATTCCAGTATTCAGGATTAAATTTATGCGAAAGCCCTTCGATGGTTGTTTTATAACCTCTGGTGTTTTTATATTGAAAATCATAACGAGTAGTTCCGTCCTCTTTTTTATTTTTGATAATAAGCCCTTCCGAAACCCAACGCGGAATTAAAATTCCATCTTCATCATCTACAAGACCTGTAAAAATTTCATAAGGTCTGCCATCAATTAATCCGATAAAAGCAATCCACTTATCTTTACTATTCTGAAAACGAACCACATCGGCTTCTAATACCTGAGGGCGTTTTGTCGAAAAAATACTTGGTACAGTCGGAGCAGCTTCTTCTTTCTTTTCAGTATTAGCAATAAGTACTCCCGAACGTGAACCATCACGATATACAGTAACTCCTTTGCATCCTGCCTCCCAAGCTTCCATATACAATTTATCTACCATTTCTTCGGGTGTTTCGTTAGGCACATTTATGGTAACAGATATAGAATGGTCTACCCATTTCTGAATCTTACCTTGCATACGAACCTTACTTAACCAGTCGATATCATTACTTGTCGCTTTATAGTAAGGAGATTTTTTTACTAATTCATCTATTTCTTCCTGACTGTAATTTTTAGTAATATCATATCCATTAATAAGCATCCATTCCTTAAACCTATGATGAAACACAACATATTCTTCCCAGCTATCTCCTACCTCATCAACAAAATCTACACGAGCATCTTTATCATTTGGATTTACCTTTCTTCTGCGTTTGTAAACTGGCAAGAAAACAGGCTCAATTCCAGATGTTGTTTGCGTCATTAAACTTGTTGTTCCTGTAGGTGCTATAGTAAGTAAAGCAATATTACGACGACCATGTTCTTTCATTTCATAATACAACTCTTCATCGGCTTCTTTTAATCGAAGTAAGAACGGATTATTCTTTTCTCTTTCAGAATCATAAATAGTAAACATACCACGTTCTTTGGCTAAGTTTACAGATCCACGATACGCCTCGACAGCAAGTGTTTTATGTATCTTTTCAGAAAATACAACTCCTTCATCACTTCCGTAACGTAATCCAAGCGCAGCAAGCATATCACCTTCAGCAGTAATTCCAATTCCGGTACGACGACCTTCTTTGGCTTTATTTCGGATATTAAGCCATAAATTTCTCTCTACTAATTTTACCTCATCACTTTCTGGATCAGCATCTATTTTTCCTAATATAGCATCAATCTTTTCTAATTCAAGATCAATAATATCATCCATTATTCTTTGAGCTGCAGCTACATGTTTTTTGAAAAGTTCAAAATCAAAAGAAGCCTCTTTAGTAAAAGGATTATTTACATAAGACAATAAATTGATAGCCAACAAACGGCAAGAATCATACGCGCAAAGCGGAATTTCTCCGCATGGGTTTGTAGAAAGTGTTTTGTACCCTAAATCGGCATAACAATCAGGCAAAGATTCCTTAATGATAGTGTCCCAAAACAAAATTCCTGGTTCTGCAGATTTCCATGCATTATGAATAATTTTATTCCAAAGTTCTTTGGCTTTAATTTCTTTAGAATACAAAGGATTATCGCTAAATATTGGATATTTCTGAACATATATTCCATCAGCCTTAACAGCTTTCATAAACTCATCATCAATACGCACAGAGACATTTGCCCCAGTAACTTTTCCCTGTTCCATTTTGGCATCAATAAAATCGGCTGCATCAGGATGATTAATAGATACCGAAAGCATCAATGCGCCACGACGACCATCTTGTGCAACTTCGCGAGTCGAATTAGAATAACGCTCCATAAATGGCACTAATCCTGTAGATGTCAATGCCGAATTTCTTACTGGCGAACCTTTTGGACGAACATGAGATAAATCGTGACCAACTCCTCCTCTACGTTTCATAAGCTGAACTTGCTCCTGATCCGTTTTCATGATTCCGCCATACGAGTCTGAATTATCATTACCAATTACAAAACAATTTGATAATGACGCAACCTGAAATGGGTTTCCAATTCCTGTCATCGGACTACCTTGAGGAACTAAATATTTAAAATCTTTTATCAAATCAAAAACTTCAATTTCTGATAGCGGATTAACATACTTTTTTTCAATACGAGCAATTTCACTTGCAATACGTTGATGCATATCATTAGGAGATAACTCAAAAATATTCCCTTCAGAATCTTTAAGTGCATACTTACTTACCCAAACAGTTGCAGCAAGACTATCCCCTTTAAAATATTCTAAAGATGCTTGTACAACCTCTTCTTGAGTGTACATAATCGCATTGTTTTTTGTAGCTAATAATTTGTCCATGATATTGATAATTTTTAATATTAAATTCTGATGTAAATTTAAAAATAATTAAACTACTAAAAAAATCAAAATAAAAAAGTTTACAAATAAATTAATTTAAAAAACTAAAAATCAACACATTAAAAATTTACTAACATAAAAAAGTTAACAAATTTTTATTTTTAATGTAATACCGAATTAATTTTTAATCACAATAAAACTTCTTTAATAAAACAATTTTTATGCTGTTAAATACTATCAATAATTCATAAAAATTTTGACTTTTTTTACAGAATACTTTCCTTATTAAGAGTTTTAACAAATAATAATTTTTGATATTTAAAACGTAACGTTGTGCTCCTCCCATAATACATTTTAGCGTTACGTTAATTTTGGTTCACGCAGATTTTGCAGATTTTTTTGGTTTTAGGATTCGGTTTGTGGAATATATTACGGGAGACGCACTGCAGTGCGCCTCTACAAAAAAACCATTGAACCTTAATACCTCAGCACCTTTGAACCTTTGAACAAAAAAGAGTAAATACTCTCAATATTTTAAACACCCTGCTATACATCCCTACAAAAGACCCTATAACCCCAGTATGTTTGCATCTTTGTACTTCTAAAAACAAGAGTAAATACCCTCAATATTCTAGACACACTGCTATGCGTCCCTACAAAAACCTTAGTACCTCAGCACCTTTGTCCCTCTGCCACTTTGAACCTTTGAACCTTTGAACCTTTGAACCTTTTGAACCTTTGAACCTCTGAACTAAACTCTCAACATTTAAGACGCACTGCTGTGCTTCTCCCATAATATATTTCAGTGTTACGTTAATTTTGGTTCACGCAGATTTTGCAGATTTTACAGATTTTTTTTGTTTTGGTTTTTAGGATTCGGCTTGTGGAATATATTACGAGAGACGCACTGCGGTGTGCCTCTACAGAAACCATTGAACCTTAGTACCTCAGCACCTTTGAACTAAACCCTCAACATTTAAGACGCACTGCTGCGTATCTCACATAGTGAATTTCAGCGTTACGTTAATTTTGGTTCACGCAGATTTTGCAGATTTTTTTGTTTTGGTTTTTAGGATTAGGCTTGTGGAATATATTACGAGAGACGCACTGCGGTGCGCCTCTACAGAAACCATTGAACCTTAGTACCTCAGCACCTTTGAACCTTTGCTCCTTTGCTCCTTTGAACCTCTGCCACTTAGAACCTTTGAACCTCTAAAGAAAAAAACATAATATAAAGAAAAAATAAATACATATTACATTGATTTTAAGTAATATACATATATAACTTAAAATATTTTAACCGAACTTTACTGTAATAAACAACTACATTACAATTAATAAAAAATACCCGCTGGGTGTAAATTAATTTAAAAACTGAGCAACAGAGCTTGGTATAAGCAAACAAAACTATTTCTTTCGGCTAATAAGCTATATCTGTTTTAAATAAAAAAAGCGTCTTTTTTTTGAAAGTTAAAAATCATTTCCCCTTTACCTGTTAGATAAAACTTTCATGACGGTAGCAAAGCAAACAGACGGAGTAATTACAGCCTACGAGTTAATAAAATATATTTTATTATGGCAAAAAAAATAAATCAAATAGCATCCGTAATCGTAATATTATTTACTATCCACTCCTGTGCTAACGATACAAGCATTAGCAATGAACCAGAACCTATCCCCATAGTTGTTGTAGAATACAATTACACCCCTATAGAACTAGAAACAATGGACTTAATAAACAAATACAGAGTTAGCAAAGGCCTAAATACGCTAGGAACAATAAACTATCTTTCACTTAAAGCCGAAGAACATACTAATTATATGATGGTCAATAATGCTGTAAGTCATGATAACTTCGCAGTTCGATTAAAAGACATTGTCAGAACTTTAGGTGTTATTAAAGTCAGTGAGAACATTGCTTATAATTATAATACTCCGCAAGAAGCCTTAGATGCTTGGTTAAATAGTCCCGAACATAAAAAAAATATTATGGCCGATTATACTAACTTTGGTATTTCGGTGAGACAACATCCTATTAATGGAAGAAAATATTACACAAACATCTTTGTAAAATATTAATCTATTAGCTTATACTCTCTGCATTAACTCTTCTACTCTAGAATAGAAATTTCAAATCTTATTTCAGTCAACTCTGCTCTAAAAGTTCCTGCTGCACAAGCAATACTTATTAATTCCTGCGAAGATTTCTTTTTCACAGAAAAAACAAAATTACGATTACTTCAAGCATAAACTAAGCCTTTATCTCTCAGAATCTTTACATTACAAAACTTAAAAAAAACCTTATTCTATTGATTTTAAACCCTATACAGATATGCATTAAAATAAATTGACCAGACCTTTGCCGTATCAAATAAATCTAACTGAATCAGTAAATTATTTTTTATTATGGCAAAAAACATAAGTCTAATTATATCATTAATCACAATAGTATTTACGCTACATTCATGCTCTAATGATAGTAGCAATAGCAATGAAACAACAAAGCCTATTTCTGAAATTGTAGTAGACTATAATTATACTCCAGCAGAATTAGAAGTAATAGATTTAATAAACGAATATAGAACTAGTATCGGTTTAAACACATTAGAAAAAATAAACTACGTTTCTGTTAAATCCGAAGAACATAATAATTACATGATTACTAATAATATTGTAAGCCATGATGATTTTGTAGCTCGTTCTGAAGACATCATTAAAGCGCTTGGTGTTATAAAAGTAAGCGAGAATATTGCCTATAATTACAACACCCCAAAAGCTGCACTCGATGCTTGGTTAGCTAGTCCTGAACACAAAAAAAACATTACAGGAGATTATAGCAATTTTGGTATTTCGGTTACCGAAAACCCTATTAATGGCAGAAAATACTACACCAATATCTTTGTAAAATATTAATACCACAAATACCACATCTTAGATTATTTTAATGTCCAAAAGCAGAAAAACACTCTCAAAAGGAGTGTTTTTTTTTTGTTATTATTCATTAAAAAAAATGAAAGATCTAAGATTATTTTAGCATTAACTCTTCTATTTTAGAATAGGAAATCTCAGGATTTGCTCCTCCCGATCCTGCTACTAAAGCTCCAACTGCGCAAGCAAGATTTATTGATTCCTGCGGAGATTTACCCGTAAGTAATGAACTAATTAATGTTGCAAGAAAGGAATCTCCTGCTCCTACAGTATCTACAACTTTTATCGAGTAACCGCTATTATGATACAATTTGCCTTCCCATAATAATGATGCTCCATTTTTACCCTTGGTTATACACATGGCTTTAGCATTTGTTTTTTTAGCAATAAATGCTATGTTTTCCTCTAAACCAACATAAGGCGACCCCATAGCCGAGGCAATTTCCTGCAACTCTTCGTCATTAAACTTTATAAAACTAGCCGATTGCATTAACTTCTCGATTATATCATACGAGTAATGCGGTTTCCTTAAGTTTACATCAAAAACCTTGTAAAGATCATTTTGAAGCAATTCTTCTAATGCTAAACGAGAAACAGAATCCCTACAAACCAAACTCCCGTAAATAAGTACATCGGCTTGAGTAACCAACTTTTTTGCCGTTTCATTTAAAACAATTTTATCCCATGCCGATGGATAATTAATTTCATAACTAGCCGATCCATTTTCATTTAAAGAAACCTGAACTAAACCAGTCGGAAATTCTTCCGATTTGATAATAGCATCGGTTTCGAGACCTAGATTTTTAACCTGATTTATTATTGCTATTCCGTCTGTATCATTACCTACACAACTTATCATCGCAACATTACAACCCAATGCTTTCATACGTAAAGCAACATTAAGCGGAGCACCTCCTATTTTCTTTTCGTTTCCAAAAACGTCCCAAAGTACTTCACCGTAAGAAACAGCATTAAGTTTTTTCTCGTTATTCATTCTAAAATCAATTTAAGTATTGCTATCAAAACCTACATCAGTAAAGTAAAAATAATCTTTTATTTCATGTAACCAAATGAGCAAAAGCTATATCTGTAAACAAAAAGACAAGCCTATTTGACTTGTCTTTTATAAATATATTCATTTTTAAACTCTTTGTAATTGCATCACGTATTTTTTTCTTTGTATAAATATAAAGGTAAAGAGTATTCCCAGAAATGACATTCCAACTCCTATTAAATTTGGTGAAGCATAACTGTAACCAGCTATTAGAGGCAATCCTCCTAAAAAGGCTCCTAATGCATTTCCTATATTAAAACTTGCCTGAATCGCTGCCGAAGCAATCATTTCGGCACCCGTTGCCGTCTGAATCATTAACATCTGGATTGGTGCTACAATCGAAAACGAAACACATCCTGTTAAGAAGGTCAAAAATAAAGACGCATACTGATTATATGAAAAGAAATAAACCAAAAGCAAATCGATAGCCATTACAAAAAGCAACATTATAACAGTAGTTGCTGCCGAAAATTTATCAGCTAATTTACCTCCTATAAAATTCCCTATCACCATTCCTAATCCTGCTAAAATTAAAATGTACGAAACATTCTCTGGCGAGAAACCAGATACATTTGTTAGCAAAGGCGCGATATAACTAATCCAGGAAAACAATCCTCCAAAACCTATTGCTGTAATTGCAATTATTAACCAAGCCTCAGTTTTCTTAAAAAACTGCAATTGAGTTTTCATACTTTCGCTTTTATTAGATTCCAGATTTGGCATCCATAAATAAATAAAAAGAAACGTAAGTAATCCGATTACAGCAATAAGTACAAATGTATAACGCCATAAAAAATGATGCCCAATATAAGTTCCGATAGGAACACCTATTAAATTTGCCAATGTTAATCCCGAAAACATAATAGAAACAGCCTGTGCTTCTTTTCCTTTATCAGCAAGTCGGCTCGCTACAACAGCTCCCACCCCAAAAAAAGCTCCGTGAGGTAAGCCCGATAATAATCTCGATGCAAATAATATTTCGTAAGTAGGCGCAATAATCGAAAGAGCATTAAATACAGCCAACATCATTGCCAGAATTAAAAGCATTTTCTTTGGCGGATAATTTCTTCCTATAATAACTAATAATGGTGCACCAATTACAACACCTAATGCATAAGCAGAAATTAAATATCCTGCTACAGGAATAGAAACATTCATATTCTGAGCAATATCAGGCAATAAACCCATCATCACAAACTCTGTGATCCCAATAGTTAAACCGCCCAATGAGAGCGCAATAAGACTTTTTTTCATTTGATTTTTTATAGAAAAGGAATAGATTTTCTATGCAGCAAATTTACATCCGGCAATGTTAAAATAAGTTGTATATTTACGATATTAACTTGTACATATCGAGCATGCCGAAATTAAATCAATTTGAAACACTTGTTATAGATGATTTTGAAGAAGAAAAATTTCACCTTCCTTTTCATGGCCATACCTATTATGAAATTATTTATATCGTAAAAGGCAATGGAATTCATCATCTCAATCAAAACTTACTTCCGTACAAAACTGGTGACCTATTTGTAATTTCGCCCGAAGATGAACATTGTTTTGATATCAAGAAATGCACTCGATTTGTATATATAAAATTCACAGATAATTATTTCAATTCTAATAAAAGTCTTTTCTGTGATGATTTATTACTCAATACTCCAGAGTGTTTTATGCGGGATAAACTCCTAAAAGAAACCGTTCTAAAATTAGATGAGCCTTGTAAAACAATCCTAAAAAACACAATAGAAAACATTACAGCTTACAACAGCCGAATAGATGTAACAACTTCTCCAATTGTATTCTATCAGATCCTTTCAATCTTTGGATTAATCAAAGAAACCATGCGTGGTATGAATCCTAAAGCACAAGGAAATCATTTTGATAGCGAGCAAATCACATCTTATGTCCATCAGAATATTTATTACCCAAAACTGGTTCAGATAAAAGCAATTTCTGCTCATTTTAATATAGCCGAAACCTATTTTAGCGCCTATTTTAAAAGAACATTCGCCATTAGTTATCGTGATTATATCAATAACCTAAGAACGATATTAATCGAAAAAAGAATTACCAACAACCAAATGCCCATCAAGCAAATTGCCTACGAATTTGGCTTTACAGACGAAAGTCATTTATCAAATTACTTCAAGAAAAGAAAAAACATGAATCCTAGCGATTTCAAGAAATTGTAAATTCTAAGACGTGTGTATATTTATTGATTGCCTATAGAGGGAACACGGATAAAACAGATTCGCTAAAGCGACAACACAGATAAAAACGGATTTCTTACTATTGTTTTTTATTTACGTAAAAGTCACAAACTAAGCAACCTTTGAACCTTTGCCTCTTAGTACCTTAGAGCCTTAAGAAAGAAGTCATAAATCACAACGATTATTTTAAACACAAACTAAGCAACCTCAGCACCTCAGAGCCTGTACCTCTGTACCTTTCCTAAAAAAACCTTTGAACCTTTGCCTCTTAGTACCTTAGAGCCTTAAAAAAAAGTCATAAATCACAACGATTATTTCAAACAAAAACTAAGCAACCTTAGCACCTCAGAGCCTTAGTACCTCTGTACCTTTCCTAAACTAAAAATGTCTTATTCAGCTATTTTTATATCTTATTACAGCAATAAATCCATCCTTTCTGAGCTTACTTTGCAAAAATCCAGGTGTTTATTATATCGTGAAAACAAGTGTATTTCAGTATAATACCCTATTACAGTTTAATAAATACCATTTACGGCTTTGATATATACTAAAATTAGATTTTCAGTTCTTTTATTATTTATATTTTCCTTTTCTTATTCTCAAGAAGGAATTCCTATATACTCCGATTATTTATCAGACAACTATTACCTGATACATCCATCAATGGCAGGAGCTTCTGATTGTACTAAATTAAGAGTAACATCACGCAGCCAATGGTCTGGACAAGACGATGCGCCTTCGCTTCAAACATTAAGTCTTAGCAGCCGAATTGGAGATAGAACTGGTGCAGGTATCATACTCTTTAATGATAAAAATGGATATCACTCTCAAAAAGGAATTAAACTTACTTATGCTTATCATATTCTTTTTTCAAGAGATGAAATGGACTTAAATCAACTTTCATTTGGTATGAATGCTGGAGTTATTCAAAGTCAGTTAGACGAAACTTCATTCATTGGTTTTGATCCAATTGTTAACGGAGGCGTCTTAAAAGATTCTTACTTTAATGTTGATTTTGGAGCGTCTTATAATTATCTAAATTTTTATACCCACGCAACAGTTCAAGGTGCTCTCGAAACAAGACGTCAGTTATATACTGAATATGAAAGTAAAAATATCCGAAAATATCTTTTGAGTGCAGGATATACTTTTGGGAGCAAAAAAAGAATATGGATAGAACCTTCATTCCTTTTTCAGCTAGTTGATAAAACCAAAGAAAAAATAATCGACATTAACTTAAAAGCTTATAAAAAAATTGGAGAAGGTAATATATGGGCAGCCTTGTCATACCGAAGAAATTTTAACGGTACCGAATATTATAATGGTATTGATGTTTCTAAACAAAACCTACAATACGTAACTCCTATTTTGGGCGCTAAGTACAAAAAATTTATGTTTGCATACACGTATTCTAAAGTTATAGGCGATATACAATTTGATAGCGGAGCATATCATCAAATTACATTAGGAATAAATTTATTCTGCAAAAAAGAGCGATATGAATGTGAATGTCCTGCGATAAATTTATAATTCTAATTTAAACAAAAATAACCGATTATAACAAATAAAAAAGCGAATATCCATTTTTAGGCTATTCGCTTTTTAAGTAACTTGGCATTGATATTTTTTTTGCTAATATATTGAATCCTAAAAAACATAAAAAATCTTTTCAAACTTAATTTTGTGATTTTTCATAAAAACCTAAACCTTTATATATTTGGTAACATTCATTTAAATTCCAAACAAACCTGCTATCTTCCTTATACAGTTTTTTAACTTAAAAAGTTTATCAAAAGCCGAAATGCTTAAATTTGATAAACTATTTTAAATAAAAGCGTAATGAACATAAGCGAACTTAATTCCTTAATAATAATTTTGATTTTCGGGTCGCTCATTCTGCTTTCATTTCTTAAGATAACTAATCCTCTAAACGTAAATAAAAAAGCTAATTTTTGTTTCGGAATATTTCTGTTTTTATGGGCAACATTCTGGATTGATGAAATTTCTTTATTCTTGGGCAATCACAAAGTAAGTGAACCTTTAAATTCGTTTATCCACTTTATTCAGTTTACTACTCCTCTAGTGTTTTATTTTAGTATTGTGTTTTTTACAAATCCCAATTATAAATTCAGCAAATCCGATTTTAAATACCTCATTCTCCCAATAGTATTCTTTTTTGTATTGCTTCTAAGATCAAAAGAAAACTCAACTTCTCTTAAATTACTTTCGATTACACTTATGCTAACACAATCAGTTTTCTATGCCTTAGCTTCATATTTAAAGATTAGAAAACACAAAAAAAATACACTTCTTTTTTCATCTAATGCAAATGAAATTGACTTAAATTGGTTAGAATACATTATTTTATTAATCCTATCAATGAGCTTAATTATTACGGTTTATAATGTGTTTTTTTATTCCTCGACACTAAACGTATTTATAAATAGTGCTTCGTTAATTATAATCTTCGTTATTGCGTATTACTCTCTTAAACAAAAAGAGATTTTTCCGTTGGATGAAAAACAACGCTCAGAGATAATCCTAATAAATGAGCAAGAAGAACTAATCGAAATAAAACGAAAAGTGATTTCTGATGACGAATTGATTGTTATAAAAACAGAGCTAAATCGTATAATGCTTGAGCAAAAACCTTATCTGGATAGTGAACTAAATCTTATAAAATTATCCGAACTCGTAAATCGTACGCCACACCAAGTATCCTATGCTATTAATTCAGGCTTTAACGAAAACTTCTTTCAGTTCATTAATAAATATCGTGTCCAAAAAGCAAAAGAACTATTAGTAAAAGAAGAAATGAACAATCTTTCTATTTTAGGGATTGCATACGAATCTGGCTTCAACTCGAAAACTTCATTTAATAATACATTCAAAAAAATCACCAATCAAACTCCATCCGAGTACAAAAAGAATAGTCCAAGTTTATAAGTTCGAACTTTTACCTAAAACCGACAACTCATTTCCAAATAGTTACATGAAAATAAAATTGGTTCTCATTTATAAACACGAACATTTACGGTTATAATCAAATCTACATTTGCTTCAATAAATTAGAGATTATGTCAGCCGAAAAAAAATCAGAAGAATCATTTGTTGTCATCACAGGTGCAAGTCAGGGATTAGGAAAAGAATTTGCTTTGGAATTTGCCAAAAGAAAAATGAACCTCATATTGGTAAGTTTACCCAATCAGGGACTTTTGGATTTATCCAATGAAATTACTACCAAATACAATGTAAAAACATCTTACTTCGAAACCGATTTAGCTGTTTCTGATAATGTTATAGCGCTTTCTAATTGGATAAACGAAAACTTTAATGTTCATATCTTAATTAATAATGCCGGAACTGGCGGGACAAAAAAGTTTGTCGATGCCAAGGTCGATTATATCAATACCATTATGCAGGTAAATGTTGTGGCAACATCCATCCTTACGCATCAGTTATTGCCTAATTTAATGAAGCAAAAACAATCTTATATCCTAAATGTTTCGAGTATGGCAGCTTTTTCTCCCATTGGTTACAAAACTGTTTATCCTGCATCCAAAACCTTTATCCATTCTTTTTCCAGAGGTTTATATCAGGAATTAAAAGATACAAACGTATTTGTAAGTGTTGTAAATCCTGGCGCAATGAAAACCAACGACGAGATTAAAGCCAGAATAGAGAAACAAGGTTTTTTAGGAAAACTAACTTTATTAGATCCCGAAAAAGTTGCACAATATTGCATCAAACAATTATTTAAAAAAGATAGTGTAATCATGGTAAATCCTATAAGTTGGGCAATACTAAAAATTTTACCCATAGGAATACGATTGCCATTAATGACACGAGCTATTAAAAGAGAAATTGTATCATGAAAAAAGTATTTGTAACAGGTGTTAGTGGTTTACTAGGTACTAATCTGGTCGAAACATTATTAGACAATGATTTTTTTGTAAAAGGATTAATACGTGATAAAGCCAAATTTGAAGGTCAGAAACATTCAAATCTGGAATTATATCAAGGCAATTTATTCGATGATTTAACCTCAGCATTAAACGATGTGGATTTTGTGATACATATTGCTGCCGAAACAAATCAAAACTTAATTTATTATCATGATTATCAAAAAATAAATTACGATGCTACTATCCAATTATTCAATGCGGCTATTTACTGCAAGGTCAAAAAATTTATTTTTGTTAGCACAGCAAATACATTAGGATTTGGTTCTCTGACTGATTTGGGAGATGAAACGAAGAAGATAAAATTACCTTTTACAACTTCATTTTATGCCAAAAGTAAATTAGAAACCGAAGAGTATTTATTGCAAAAAAGTAATAAAATTGAAGTTTTGATAGTAAATCCAACTTTTATGCTTGGCGCTTATGACACTAAACCAAGTTCAGGGAGAATTATCTTAATGGTCTGGAAAAAGAAGATTCTGTTTTATCCGCCAGGAGGAAAAAACTTTGTTCATGTAAAGGATGTTGCTTCTGGAATTATCAAGAGTTTAGAAAAAGGGAAGAATAAAGAAAAATATATTTTGGCTAATAAAAACCTCAGTTACTTCGAATTTTTCAAGAAGCTGAATATAATTGCAAATCAAAACCCAATTATGATAAAAATCCCAAAACAAGTTTTAATAGGATTAGGCTATTTGGGAGATGGTATTAGATTATTAAAAATTAAAACCAGCATTAGTTCTACCAACATGAAAGCACTTTGTATTGATAATTTTTATTCTAATGAAAAATCCATCCATGAATTAGGAATAAATTACAGACATACTGAAGTCGCTATCAATGATGCTTTAAAATATTTTGAAAGCAAAACTAAATTTAATAAAACCGTTCATCATAAGTAGTAAATAAATCTGTTTATGTACGGTGCGTCTCTACAGAAAATCTTTGAACCTCTGCACCTTTGAACCTTTGAACCTTTAAAAAAGATTTATTCCTTAATTTTGCTTCAAAACGAAACCACCATGCAAAAGCATTATTCAGTAGCTATATATCCTCCAGAGGCGACTATCGCTTTGATTAAATCAATGAAAGAACAATTGGCTGATGAAATAAAATGGTTTAACAGCAAAAATTCAGTTGCGCATATCACCATTTGCGAATTTAAAGCTACGGATAAAGAACTTGAAATAGTTAAAGCTAAATTAAGCCGTTTATGCGATTCTTTTGAACCTTTTGAGGTACAACTCGATAAATTTGATTCTTACCCTAATGGAGCGTTTGTAATAACTCCAAACGAGGTTTCCAGAAACAAATTAAAACCAATTATGAAACGGGTTCACCAATCACTTGTTATTCCGAATATGAAAAAAAGCGATAATCCGCATCTATCTATTGCAAGAAGATTAACTCCTGAAAATATCGAAATTGCAAACCGACTATTTACTACAATTAATACCAACTTTATATGCGATAGTATTGTACTAAGACAATTTAACGAAGTGGTAAAACAATTTTCAGTAATCGATACATTTCAATTCAACGGTAATACACAACCAGAATTAATACAAGGAACACTTTTTTAGTATAAATGCAACCAACAACTTTAAACTATCAACAATCAACTATAAACAATCAACTATAAACAATCAACTATAAACCAACAACAATAAACAAATAACCAAATTTCGTATATTTGAATTTCACAAATCATTTGGTATGAAAACAACATCTATAGACGAGTTTTATAAAAATCTCACTGAAGGTTCGGATATTGAACCAAGTTCGTTATTACCGAATGATATTAAAAAAGAAATCGGTCACTTTAATGTTTTCAATACAAAAGAACTTTGGGAAAAACTCCGAGAAAAACCTTTTATGCCTTATGACCGAAGAGCATACTACAAAATAAGTTTAATAAGAGGTAAAAACAGAGCCGAATACGCCGACAAAGTAATTGATATTGAGAAAAATGCTATTTTGTTTGCTACTCCAAAAATTCCTTATCATTATGTTCCACAAGACATATATCAATCGGGGCATTTTTGCGTTTTTACATCTGAATTTATAACAGGAAATAAAAACGGAATAGAACTCGATGAACTTCCTATTTTTAAATCTGATGGATATCCAATTTTTCTATTAACGGATGAAGAATCTACAGAAATTGAATTCATATTCCAAAAGATACACAAAGAAATCAATTCTGACTACCTTTACAAATACGATTTAATTCGTAATTATGTATCTGAGTTAATCCATTTTGGGCAAAAGTTACAGCCCATAACAGCTTTATATTCCAAGCATAATTCCGCAGCTAGAGTTTCTTCATTATTTATAGAGTTACTTGAGAGACAATTCCCTATAGAATCTCCACACCAAAGATTGGAATTAAAAACTGCTAAAGATTTTGCAACACGATTATCTATTCATGTAAATCATTTTAATAAAGTACTTAAAGAAAATACAGGCAAAACTACTACCGAATTAATAAGTAGCCGACTAACACAGGAAGCCAAAATTCTATTAAAAGAAACGGATTGGAATGTATCTGAAATCGCATATTCACTTGGTTTTGAAGAACTAGCGCACTTTTCTAATTTTTTCAAAAAACAAACTACACTTACACCATTATCATTTCGTACATAATTCGTCTGATTTGAATTTCGCAAACATCAGATTGATATTTGCAACTCTCCAGTTTTACTTCGTTCCTACCTTTGTCTTATCAATTTAAAAATAAATATAGCAATGGAATTACTGAACAATAAAATACTAATTACTGGTGGCGCAAGCGGTATTGGCTTGGGACTTACCGAAAGATTTATTAAAGAAAATAATACTGTGATTGTTTGCGGAAGACGTAAATCTGTCTTAAAAGAACTTACCGATAAATTCCCAACAGTAATTACTAGAATATGTGATTTATCGATTGAATCTGAACGAATAAATCTTTATAAATGGATATCCGAAAATCACAGCGATCTAAATGTTCTTGTAAATAATGCAGGGATTCAGCAATGGATGAATGTTTCTGACGAAGATTTCTTTGAACGCGCAAAAACTGAAATAGCAACCAATATTGAAGCTCCTCTACATCTAATCTCTCTTTTTATTAATTTAAAATCGCTTAAAACGGTTATGAATGTAACGTCGGGACTTTCTTTTTCTCCTTATGCCAAAGTACCTGTTTATTCGGCTACAAAAGCCTTTTTTCGTTCATTTACTTTGTCTCTTCGTCATTTGCTTAAAGCAAACAATATTGAGGTAATCGAAATAATTCCGCCTGCATTAAATACTGACCTTGGTGGTATCAGTTTGCATAATGCTGCACCAAGTGTAGAAAGTTTTATCGAATCTATTTTTGAACAATTAAAAGAAGGAAAAGACCAACTTACATTTGGATCTAGCGAAACAAGAGCTAATGCAAGTGCTGCCGATTTAAAAACAGCATTTAACCAAATGAATGCCAATTAATAACAATAAAAGAATCAAAATGACAACAAACACAAAAATAGCCTTGGTAACTGGTGGTAGCAGAGGATTAGGAAGAAATATGGCAATAAGCATTGCTAAAAAAGGAATTAATGTAATACTTACTTATAATAGTAACGAAGATGAAGCTAAAGCTGTTGTAGCCGAAATTGAAAAACTAGGACAAAAAGCAATTGCATTACAACTTAATACTGGAGGAGATATAAAGAGTTTTGATACTTTTTACAACCAAATTACAGCTGTATTAAAAGAGACTTTCAATACAGAACGCTTTGATTTTTTAATCAATAATGCTGGTATCGGAATAAATGCTCCCTTCGCTGAAACTACCGAAGAACAATTTGACCAGTTAATGAATATCAATTATAAAGGTGTTTATTTCCTGACCCAAAAAGCATTGCCTTTTTTACAAGATGGCGGTCGAATAATTAATATCTCAACAGGATTAGCGCGCTTTACAGGACCTGGTTATTCTGCTTATGCTTCGATGAAAGGTGCGATAGAAACATTTACAAAATACCTTGCAAAGGAACTTGGTAACCGAAAAATCACTGCCAATGTTGTAGCTCCCGGAGCAATAGAAACCGATTTTGGTGGTGGAGCCGTTAGAGACATCCAGCAATATAATGATTACGTAAAATCTGTAACCGCATTAGGTCGTGCCGGATTACCAGATGACATTGGTGGTGTTGTAGCTTTTTTATGTACCGAAGATGCCCGATGGATTAATGCGCAACGTATTGAGGTTTCGGGAGGAATGAATTTGTAAAAAACATTTCACCATTAAGAAATTAAGTTTCATTAAGGATAAACACTTCCCTTTTCTTAATTTCTTAATGGTGAAAAAATCTTTAGACAGTTAGCTACTTTTATAAAATTATTTTAAAAGTCTTGTCTGTCCATAACAGTAATACGGAGAGAATACACATTATAAGAGAATTATAAAAATGATTGTATTCCTGATGAGCCATATGAGCTGTAAATGCCCCAACTGCAAAAGGAAACAACAATAGAATCCCAATTGTTTTTATAGGCGGATTAAATAACCCTATAACAATTAACAAGACACCGATAAGTTCTCCGATACCAATATAAATTGTCCAAATCTTGTTAAAGCCTAAAGATTCCATGCTTTTCATCATAGATTCTTTTTGAAAAACTTTGAAAAGTGAGGCATACCCAAATACATAGAGATAATACAAATAACTCGCCCAATAAATGATTGTTTTAATAGTTTCCATTTTTTACAAATTTTAATTTTTACGCTGTAAATGTATTTACTAACTTGCATTTATTAAAGTACATACAAAATTGTAGGGTACTGATAAAAAAGTAAGTACACGCTATGAGAAAAGAAAACTCTACCAATAGTATTAATGAAAATTACTTAAACGAAAATTGTGGTATCGCCTACACGCTATCGATAATTGGAGGGAGATGGAAAATAAACATATTAAGCTATCTTATAAATGAGAATAAACTCCGATACAGTGAATTAAAATTCAGACTTACAGGAATTTCAGAGCGTATGCTTATTTCTAAACTTAAAGAATTAGAAAATGATGGTTTAATAAATCGGATTGTTCACGCGCAAGTTCCTCCTAAAGTAGAATATGAATTAACGGAACTTGGTAAATCTTTTAAAGAAATTTTAGATTTAATGTCCAACTGGGGAGAGAATAATAACAAGGTACTAAGGCGCTGAGTTGTAAAAGTTATTCCGCTTGAACATAAAAAATTCATCATCTTGTCATTATGAGCAGAGCCGAAGAATCTCCATAAGTGAGTCTATAACCTATTTAGAGTCACTTCACTTATGGAGATTGCTTTTTCAACTCACTATAAATTCTTATCTTCTTACGTCAGGATAATATTTCAAGTACTATTTTGTTTGTTTTATGTTCAAACTGAGCAACCTTAGAACCTTAGAGCCTTTGCATCTCAGAATCTTAGATAAAACCTCAAAAAAACTAATTCATATATCTATTAAAAGATTGCCAGTATTTGTCTTTGTAAATTTCATATTCAATCTCAACTTGAGAGGTAAATTTATTCTTAATCTCTTCCAGTACTTTTGAAGGTTTTCTAAAATCTTTACAAGCAAAATAAATTTCTCTTAAATTTTCTGCAGTTTCACGCCCTAGATTAAGATATCCTTCGGAATCTTTAAGTTCTTTCATTAAAAAATCATCTTCGATTTCATTTAATAACTGAAATGTTTCATTATCAGGAAATCCGTTATTATCCTCTCCGTTATAACCTATTTTTACGGTTACAATCCACGGATGTGATGGTTTAGCATCCCATTCAAACAATGTAGAATTAATAACTGCAATTAGAGGTAAACCACTACTAAGTGTAGCTTCAAGACTAGAATAACCATCATTCTCAGTATTATGCCTTACTCCTTCATACTTCTCTACAAATTCCTTTTGTCTCCAAATCAGGAAATCTTGTAGTTTCTCGATAGGTACTAATTCTTTATTTGCTTCATCTTTACCAATTACATCAATTATATCTATGTTTTCGGTAAAGTGCAATTCTCCCAGATAATTATCTAAAAAGATGTAAGTTCCGTTAGTTATAATTGGCTTATTCTCTTCATTACAATCTAAATGTACTACTGTAATATCTATTTTATCTGGATATTCCTTATCATCATTTGAGTAAAAAAACAGATTATCACTACCAAAAGTATAATCTCCCATTTTTATAGAAACATTTTTAATATCTGTCGCTGGTTTTAAGGCGGTAAATTTCCAGTTAGGAAGCTTAGGAGCTGCATTAACTAATTCTTCTACAAAAACAATATTCTTTATGTTTCCATCTGCAGTAAGAACCAATTCAGCAGTTTGTTCATTAAGCATTCCTGTCAAAAAGAAATAACCCTCTTTTAGACTTTCTAGTTGGGGAGATAATTTATCAAAAAAATCTTTCTCGATATTTGTACCTCTATTCACAGCGTTGTAAAAATCCTTTTCATTTTTTTCAAACCAATTCCAAAAATCAGCATTTGACTTTATAGCTTCACTCTTTTTTCCAAAAATATTTTTAAGCATACTCATTATATTATTTTCTAATTATTCTTTTAATTTCAATTTATATTCAAATATAACAAAGTGAAAAATTATAAAGAAATTAAAGACATAAAAGGTAACAAAATTATAAAGATTATTTACCTCTCTCATTTATATAAAAAAACACCTATTTCTTCCTCACTGCATCCATTTTCAATTTCTAGAACTAAATAAATTTTTAAAAAAAATGTCGCTTTTTCATTAAAAATATTACGCTTTTAAGTTAATCAAAAAAGCAATTGCTAAATAGCCCTAAAAAGTTATAATAATAGTAGAATAAGTCACATTACAACCACCTATTTAGTTCATTTTTAAATAGTTAAAAGAAAATAAGAATTCCTAGTTTCAATTAGGAAATTTATCTAACTTTGATTAGTTTTATAAATTTTTTAACCTTTTTCCTACAAAAAAGTAATGATTAATAGTGCCCCAGAAGAAAAACTAAAAGAAAGAATTAAAGAATTATTATGTCTTTATCAGATTTCAAAAATAATTTCAAAATCTAATAATGTTAATAAAGTTACTCTGGAAGAAATCATTTTTTCAGTGGTAAAAGCATGGAGATTTTGTGATGATTCTATAGTCGAAATTCAGATAAATGATTATACACTAGCTACAGCATTAATTCCAAAAAATAATGTTTCGCAACATAGTGAAATAATAGTATCAAATAAAGTCTCAGGATTTATCAAAGTATATTATCCTCAGCCAAAATATAATCTTAATCATTTTCTAAAAGAAGAACAAGAACTTTTAGATACCGTTTCTTTTGAAATTGGCAATTACATAGAAAAATACCAAAATTTAGAAAAAAAGGCTACTCTAAGGAAAACTTTAGAGAGAAAAGACAGACTATCAATTCTTGGAGAAATGACTGCAGGAATTGCACACGAACTTAATACCCCCCTTGCTAACATATTAGGGTTTGCAGAGCTTATTAAAGATGAAACCAAAGATCAAATAATTATTGATGATATCGCCAAAATCATAAATTCAGCAATCTATTCACGCGAAATAGTCAAAAAATTAATGTTTTTTTCTTGTGGCATGCCTCAACAATTACAATTACTAAAAATAAAGCCAATAGTAACTGATGCTCTCACCTTTCTTAAGCAGAATTTTCAGAAAAAAAGTGTACAATATCAACTTGATTTTCAAGACGATGATATTATTGCAAAAGTAGATTCCATTCAACTTACTCAAGTTTTATTTAATCTACTTATAAATGCAATATACGTAGCCCCAAAGAATAGTATCATCTATATAGGAGTGAATAGTGACGAAGAAAATATGATACTAAAAATAGCAGACAATGGCCCTGGAGTTCCTCATGAAATTAAACAAAAAATATTTGACCCATTTTTCACTACAAAACCTGTAGGCGAAAGCTGTGGCCTTGGACTTAGTGTAGTACATGGAATAATTAAAAACCATAATGGAGATATAGAGGTGATTGATAATACCCCAAGTGGAACGATTTTTTTAATAAAGTTACCGTTACAATAATTAAAATGAACTTAAAGAAAGAAAACATACTAATTGTAGATGATAATTATGACATGCTAGATTTGCTTCAGCGCAATCTAAAAGCATTAAATTATCATATCTATAAAGCATCATCAGTAAATGAAGCTTTAGGTATTTTAAAATATACCAATATAGACCTCCTTATAACCGACCTAAATATGCCGGAAATAAATGGTATTGAATTAATAAAGTTTACTGAAGAACATTATCCATTAATGCCTAAATTGGTAATAACAGGTTTACCATCAATTAATAGTGCCGTAATTTCGATACAAGCAGGTGCATTCGATTATTTGGTTAAACCATTCACAAATGAAGAACTTAAAAAAGCGGTTGAGAATTCCTTTATAAAAACAAGAAATAAAACAAAAACTCTACTACCGAAAAAAACCTCTATACCAATAGATAATAATTATTCTGGTATTGTAGGTAACTCTGATCAATTAAGAGATTTAATTGAGATAATAAAAAGAGTTAAAAACAACATGGCAACAGTACTTATACAAGGAGATAGTGGTACTGGAAAAGAACTTATCGCTAAAGCAATACATTATAATGGTATTCTAGCGAAAATGCCTTTTATTACTGTAAACTGCGGTGGAATCCCAGAAGGACTAATGGAATCTGAACTTTTTGGTTATGTAAAAGGAGCATTTACTGGAGCTAATGAATCAAGAATCGGATTGTTTCAGGCAGCTTCTGGAGGAACAATTTTTCTAGATGAAATTGGTACAGCTTCATTATCTGTACAAACAAGACTTCTTAGAGTACTTCAGGAAAAAGAGATTACAAGAGTAGGATCACAAATTCCCGAGAAACTTAATGTTCGAATAATTGCTGCATCTAATACCGATTTATTTCAAATGGTACAAAAAAATGCTTTTAGAGAAGATTTATATTATAGACTAAATGTTGTTAATATCAAGACAACACCTTTAAGAGAAAGAAAAGAGGATATCATTCCTATAATAGATACTTTTTTAAAAAAATATAGTATTGAATATGATAAACCAAACATCTCAATCACCGAAAAAGCGATCGAAATATTACTACGCTACTCTTGGCCTGGTAATGTTCGTGAACTCGAAAATATTATACAGCGTATGATAATAATGAGCGATGATACTATAGATATTCAACAAATACCAGAACATCTTAAATATCACATCACAAGTGGAGAAATAAACATTCTTAAATCACTAAAAGAATATGAAAAAGAACAGATTTTAAAAGTTCTTGCAGCTGTTGATAATAATAAAACCCATGCTGCAAAAATATTACAAATTGACCGTAAAACACTTAATCAGAAAATTATATGAGTTAGAATTGGGTAATTATTCCTCGAATGACACCAAATTCCCATGGCTCAAAAACAAATGATTTTATAAGCTTCTATATCATTAAATTGATTAACAACTTGTTAACTTTTATATGAGTTTAAGGCATACATTTTGCCTTAATTCATACATAAATACATACAAAAGCAATATTTATATTGTTATATAAAACGAATTAAAATAACCTCAATAAAGCAGAAAAAATGGAAAAGATGATGAAAACGAAAATGGATACGATAATGGAAGTGAAAGCTGAAATAAAAACAGGAACAATAAAAAATACATTACCGAAAATTACCAAAAAAGAAATTTTAGAAGCAAAAGAAAATACTTGGGATTTTTTCTTTCTATTACTTTCTAAATATTATGAATTAATGGATGGGCAATATGATGAAACTGAAAATGAATTTAATACTGCCCAGCATACATTAATGGCATATAATATACTATATGGCGAAGTTACTAATGGAGGCTATTTATCCCTAATACAAAATGGATACGGTGGTTATATATTTGAAACTCTTTTCTCTGAAACAATGAAGGTATGGGGAATAAAAGAAATGGCAATAAATATAGATAAAGCCAAAGAAATTTATTTAGCACATAAACCTTTTTTAGAAATGGAAAGGACAGAGGAACAATTTTCAAGAATGTATCAAGAGTTTCCACATTTTAATTCTATCGATAAAGATTTTTTCAAGATTATGGACGATGAAAGCGAAAAAATTAAAATACATATCCAAGAAAACATGAGTGATTTCGCAACTGCAATATAATCATCATCTATAAAAAACTATAAACATCATCATCCTAATCAGGATAAATACGACATGCCTTAAGATTAAACAATAATATCATTGTTACTCTTAAAGATTTGTCATAAAGTTTCTAACTGCAACTTACTTAAAAATGCTGAATGTTTATAATTAAAATAACTAAAAAAATAAACTGCTATAAAGCATACGTTTATTAAGTAAAATCAAATTACAATGGAAAATAATAAGATAATAATAGAAGCAAAAGAACTTGAATTATTAAAAGAAATTATATCAACAACACAAAACAATAGCGATAGAATATACAATCTCTCTATTAAAAGATTATCGAGAGAACTTGAGACAGCAACAGTTATGGCTCATAATCAGATGCCTGAAAAAATTGTAAGAATAAATTCAAAAGTAACCGTGCAAATAGCAACCAACATTATTAAAAACTTTCAGATTGTTGTTCCTGAAAAAAGCAATTTAAATCAGAATAAACTATCCGTAATGTCTCCAATGGGATTAGCTCTATATGGATATTCTATTAATGATGAAATCTCGTGGCAGTTTCCTTCAGGAATAAATAAATTAAAAATATTAAATGTCGAATAAGCAGCTTTTTAAATATGAATGCTATTTAAAAACAAGCTGTATAACTTTATTATATCAATATTACTGTGAAAATAATTAAACACTCATATGGAACCAACTTAGATTGGGTAGCTCCACTAGCTGAGCAATTGGGCGCCAAAGTTGATGGTAATTTTATAATTTCATCAGATGGTCTTTTCTCTGGAAATAGATATTTTTTAGATTGTGAAGACGATATTGTTGCCTATTATGTCGATGGAATAAACAATATGGATTTTAACTTAATCCAAAAAAACACTAGCGATGATTTTATCGGAATATATTACAATTTAACAGAAGGAGGAATAAAATATTCTAGTAGCAATTTTGAGCAAGAAATAGGCAGATGGCACTATAATCTCTTAGTTATTGATAGTTCACTCGAAACAAATTATTTGATTAAATCGGGAACTAAATCATTTGTTTTTTGCATTTTCATCAAGAAAAACATGATGGAATCCTATGCCAAAAAAAATAATATTACACTAAAAGATATAGACAAAATTACAGATCCAACAAAAAATACTATAATACGATTTGATAGAATGAGTAGTGATAGTTATCATATCCTAACCGACTTACAAAAACTAAAAGTTGGCGGTCCTATATTTGACTTAAACCTCAAAGGAACTGTACATTTATTGTTATCTAATTTTTTCAAAAAAATGTCGAGTACAAGAATTATTATCCAAACTGTAAATAAAACAGACTTGGCTAATATTGTAGCTGTGCAGATGTTTTTAATCGATAATATTGAAGGCCACTTTCCGACTATCAAATTCATTGCTAATAAAGCTAACATGTCTGAGTCTAAGTTTAAAAATTTGTTCAAAAAAATAACAGGTATGACACCTAATGCATTTTTCATGGACAATAAGCTACTTAGAGCTAAGGAACTATTAGAAAAAAATCAGTTGTCAATATCACAAGTATCCGACAAGCTTAATTTTACTAACAATTCTTATTTCGCATCAAAATTTAAAGAGCATTTTGGTATTTCACCTAAAACATTTATCAAACAATTATAACATAAAACAAAACTACTTTTTTAATCAACTGTAAAACGATAATACTATATTTTAAAACATAGGATAAGCAAATAAAAAATCCTTATATGAATGATACAATACAAAATCGCTAGTAAATAACACATAATAAACACTGACAATCAATATTTTAATATAAAAAAACTTAACTTTATAGTGCATAAAAATATATCTCTGTGAAAATAATAGAACATACTTATGGTGCCGACCTGAACTGGGTTGCTCCTTTTGCATTACAAATGGAAGGAAAAACGGATGGTAATTTTATAGTTATACCAGATAGTATCCAAACCGGAACAAGGTATGTTCTGGACTGTGGTGATGGCATTATCGCCTATTATATTGATGTAACTTATAATAAGAATTTACACTTAATCCAGAAAAATAATACTAATGATTTTATAGGAATCTATTACAATTTAACCGAAGGAGAAGCTTCATTAAGGAGTAGTACTTTTATGCATGATATAGGGCGCTGGAAGTACAATTTAACGGTTATTGATGGTGGACTAGAATCAAATTATTTTGTTAAGAACGGTAGTAAAACATATGTACTTTGCATATTTGTTAAAAAGACTACGATAGCTACATTCGCAAAAAAAAACAATATTACTTTTCATAATATTGATAAAATTGCTGATCCTGAAAAAAACACAATTATTCGATTAGACAGGATGAGCAGCGAAAGTTATCACATACTAACCGATTTGCGTAAGCTAAAAGTTGGAGGACCTGTATTTGATTTAAATTTAGTAGGTACTGTTCATCTATTACTTTCTAATTATTTAAGAAAAATGGCAAGTCATAGAATTATTATACAAACAGTAAATGAATCTGATTTGGCAAATATTGTAGCAACACAAATGTTCTTAATTAGCAATATAGAAGATCATTTTCCGACGATAAAATTGATGGCAAGCAAAGCGAACATGTCAGAATCAAAATTTAAGAATTTATTTAAAAAAATTACAGGCGCAACACCAAATGCATTTTTCATGGATAATAAAATGCTATTAGCTAAAGAACTACTGGAGAAAAAACAACTATCAATATCTCAGGTTTCTGACAAGCTTAATTTTACCAACAACTCCTATTTCGCTTCGAAATTTAAAGAGCAATTTGGAATAACTCCAAAATCATTTATTAAACAATTATAAAAAATACCGGATTAAAAATATCCATAGCAGTGAATAGAAAATAAAAAAGACTAAACAAAAACTTATCTGCAATGAAAAAAATTACACATTTTTATTCTTTAACTCCAGAATGGCAATACAAACTTGCTGAAGAAATGGGTGGAGAACTTATTGATGATAAAATAATTGTTATTCCTGAAACATTAGGGCACGGGCAATCCTATTTTACTCAAATAACACCTGGAATTTCCGCATTATTTATGGATTTTGTTTTAACAACTCCTTTAAAAATAAACCGTCTTAAATCTGAAAACGAATTATATATATTCCATTTTGATTTAAGTGACCATACTAATTTAATTAAAATACAAGATATTGATTATGAAATCGGTTCTGCAATAAATGTAGGGCTAGCAATTATAAGTAATGATATAGAGAGCTCCTTTAAACCTGCAGTAGGACATAGAACATTAGCATTACGTCTACTTGTTGATAAAAACTTACTAAACGAATTTGTAGAAAGTCATCCTAGCGAAGAATTTACTAATAGAAGAATAAAAATAAAAAAAACAGTACCTTATTACTACGATAATATGGATAGTAATAGTATATTACTTATCCAATCCCTAAAGAGTAGATCAGTATATGACAGTTCATTTGATCCCTATCTTAAAGGAATTTCTTTAAAATTATTGGGTAATTTTTTAAATAGATATACAGATTCTGAAGCAGTAAAGAATGAAACTACCGAAATTGAAATAGAAGCTATTACCAAGACAAAAAACTACCTTCTAGATCATTTATACAACCCATTCCCTTCCGTACCTTTTTTATCTAAAATGGCTGGAATGTCACCTTCAAAGTATAAAATGTTATTCAAGAAAGAATTTCATAATACCCCAAATAATCTTTTTATAAAAGAAAAAATGCTTCTTGCAAACCGTCTTTTACAAAGTGGAGATTATAACACTTTAACAGAAATAATTTATGAGTTAAATTACACCAAATTAAGCTATTTCTGCACAAAATATTATGACCTTTTTCATAGAAAACCTTCTGAGGATTTTATTAAAAAAAAGAAACAAAAAAACTTTGCTGTTCTTAGACCAGATACTTATCTGTAATTATACAAGTACTACTCTTTCTTAGATAAACTAAAAAGAGTAGTATTTTATATTATCTCCTTTTCAATACTTATCTAGCAGTTCAATTTAATCTTTTAGTTTATTCTGTGTTTTACAGACATTGCTATTTATTTCATAATCAAGCATTACCATTCTCTCCAAATATCCGGAATCCCTTTCCCGTTTGCATAAATTTCAGGATTAAGACCAGCAACTAAAGTTATTTCATCTACCAAGTCACATAAATCTTCACTTACACCAAAATCGAATAATCCTTTCTCATCATTAAGTCGATTGAGTGAATTAATAATAATTTCAAACAATTCAATTTTATTTAATTCTGATGCTTTTTCTCCAATTAAGTACAATTTGCCTAGTAAATAGTCAAAAATAGCTTTTGTAGCATCACAATTCTCTTGAGTATATTGCTCAATCCCTTTATCATTTTTATCCTCTGTATCTGCCGAAAAATTATCTATCCATTCATCAAATGGATAATTATCCTTGATTTCATTTAATCTTTTCTGATAAGTCATTACACCTTTTTTTTATTCAATTTAAATCTTATTGATTTATGCATCTCATATGATCAAAACAAAAAAGTGGATATCATTATGATATCCACTTTTTTTAAAACATATTCCTATTCAAATACCTATTCGTGATGAAAAGAAATAATGAACTCTGAACGTCTGTTTAATTGATGTTGTTTCTCAGAACATTTTACACCATCAGCACATTTATTTATCAATTGAGTTTCACCATAACCTTGGCCTGTAACTCTATCAGCTTTGATTCCTTTACTTACAATATAATTAATAGTAGCTTTAGCTCTTCTATCAGAAAGTTTTAAGTTGTAAGCATTATCTCCACGACTATCTGTATGTGACTTAATATCAACTGTTAATCTTGGATAATCTTTTAAGATCTGTACAACTTTATTCAATTCTTTTTCTGAAGATTTTCTAATATTAGCACCATCTAAGTCAAAATAAATTGGTTGTAAATCAAGAGTTTTTGTTAAATCAGAACCATCAGTAATAGTTTTTCCTCCTTCACCTTCTAACTCTTTTACACTAGGATCAGTTACCAAATATTTATCAATCTCAAAACTTTGATTTTCAAATTTCTTAGGAATAAGTAATTCATGCGTTTGTTGATAATAACCAATTTTATCATAAACTAAAGAATAATCTCCTACTGGTACCTTTAATAAATATTCGCCTGCATTATCAGTATAAAACTCATCTACCATTTTCTTATTTGAATCAAGAACAGTAATCTTAACTTTTGGTAACAATTCGTTTTGTTTACTATCGTATACTTTTCCGAAAACAACAAGATCATATTTAACTTTAATTGGTTCTAATTCAGTCAAACCATAAATTTGATCATCATTAGTTCTATTAGATGCAAAGAATCCTTTATGTGTTTCTGGATTAATTACAAATCCAAAATCATCTCCAGATGAATTTATTGGTTTCCCAACATTAACAATTTTATAAGTGTTATCAGTATTCTTGAATGCTTCAAAAACATCTAAACCACCAAGTCCTGGATGTCCATCAGATGCAAAATAAAGTTGCCCTGTAGTTGACATAGAAGGAAAAGTTTCTCTTCCTATTGTATTAATAGTTGGTCCCATATTTTTAACTTCACCAAAAGTCCCATCCTCATTGATTGCAACTTCATATAAATCCGTTTGTCCAATAGAACCTGGTCTGTCTGAAGCAAAAATTAAACTTTTACCGTCAGGTCTCAAAGCTGGATGAGCATTTGAAAAAGAATCACTATTAAAAGATAAATCTTCAATGTTTGTCCATTTGTCTTTTACAAGTGTAGCTCTGTAAATTCTAAGACGATTTGTTTTTGTTTCATCAACACCATATTTATTACCCAAAAAATTACTTCTGGTAAAATACATTTGACTACCATCTGCAGTAACTACAGCTGTTGATTGGTGGAAAACTGAATTCACTTTTCCATTCATTCTTTTAGCATCAACTAAATCTCCATCATCAGTGATTGTCGCTTCATAAAGTTTGAAAAAAGGTTTTTTATTCCATCTGTCTTTCATTCTCTCTACAACATTTGTATCTCTTGCAGAAGTAAAAATAACCTTATTCTCTTTATAAAAAGATACTCCATAATCAGGCATATTAGAGTTAATACTAACAGCTTTAATTGTAAAACGATTCGACTGTTTTTCAATATTCTGTAAATACTCAGTACCAGCTGCAATTGCTTGCTGTCCTGATTTACTATTAAGCTCTTTTATGATTTTTGATGCCTCTTCAAATTGTCCATTAGATTTTAGACACTGCGAATATCTAAATAACTGGTCATTTGTGAAAACGTAATTATCTTTTAATTTTGCTATCTGATTATAAGACTTTAGAGCATTCTTGTAATCACCATTAAAAAAGTACGAATCTCCTAATTTTGCATAAATTCCAGAAGAACCAAATTCTTTCAGAACTAGTTTATCATATAAATCGCTTGAACTAACGTATGCATATGCTTGTTTATCGTAATTTTTTTCTGCTCTATTAACTAATCTGTCTTGCGAATAAGAATTATGCAGACCAAATAATACTATCCAAAGTAAAAAGTATTTTTTCATATGTATTTTTGTAATCATTATTAAAAGAATCTCGGATTAATCATTCGTTTGTTTGACTTATTGAAAAGATCAAATCTTAAGAAAAATTCATGTGAACCTGAATTATAATTTCCTAGGTTTGTAGTTTCATAATCATACGCATATCCAACTTGGATACCATCTGTTACCTGGAAACCTGCTAATCCACTTACACTGGCATCTACACGGTATGCAGCTCCAATAGTAAATTTATTATTAATTAAGAAGTTTGCAGATACATCGACAGCTATCGGAGCTCCCGATACAAATTTTGCTAAAACTGCAGGTTTAAATCTTAAGTATGGATTAATATCAAATACATATCCTGCAATACCATAAAAATGCGATTTTGTAGTATAGACAGATGATGAAACATCATCAAAAAAATCTGTTTTTAATAATTTTGGAACCGATACTCCAACATACCAATTATAGGTATGAACATAAACTCCTGCTCCAACATTTGGTGAGAACTGAGATTCTTTACCCATTAAATACGGATCCTCTGCATTTTTGATATTTAATTTAGAATAATCTACTACAAAATTGTCAAATCCTCCAGAGATACCAAAAGAAACTTTTAAGTCTCCATTATTACCCATAATTGTATAGGCATAATTAAGCATAACTCCAGTATTTTTTGTTGGTCCTATCTCATCACTTACTACGTTTAAACCAATACCATTACCATGATATCCTAAAGGACTTTGTATCGAAAAATTCATTGTTTTTGGAGCTCCATCAAGACCAACCCACTGTGTTCTGTATAACCCCATTGCACTTACCAAATCTCTTGAACCCGTATATCCTGGATTAAAAGTCATTGTATTGTACATGTATTGTGTATACTGGGACTCTTGTTGTGCCGAAGCATCAAAAATCCCTAACAATACAATTGTTACTATGTAAAAAATCTTTTTCATTAGTTGTAATTATTTTTAATTTAATGATTTTTAATTTTATTGATTATTGATGTATAGGTATCCAGATTTCTCTTTTCCTTCTTCTCCCTTAGTATATCTCAATATATAGAAATAAGTTCCTGTAGGAAGTTTTTCTCCTCTATTTACTGTTACACGACCATCAGAGTATCCTCTAAACATCACATCACTCTCATTATATGATTTTGCATCATATACTTTTACTCCCCAACGGTTGTAAATCTCAACTGAATTATCAGGGTAATCTTTAATCCCTTCAATAAGGAAAGTATCATTAACTCCATCGCCATTTGGAGATACAGCATTATAAACAATTACATCATCTAATGGCTTATTATCCTTAACTAGTGCCATTGTAAAAATTCCATATCCACTAACCTGAGCAGTTAATAATTGAGAATATCCAGCATCTTTACTTGTATTAGGAATAGGTTCACTTACTTCTCCTTTTTCCTCAATCCATTTGGACGAAGCTGTATCCCAACGCACAATAACTACTTTCATTCCTGAAGCAACATCAAGAAACTCATTTGGTGTTGTTTGTGAATCTAACGTAAGAGTTAGTACAATTTTATCAGCTCCTTCATCTTGTGTTACATTCCAATATTCCTTATCATTAATCAATAATATAGAATCCTCTTTACTTGCATGCTTATATTGATTATCTGAATTTTGATGAAAATACTGAGCTGTATAGACATTACCATCGCCAACACCATCCTTAGTATGAAAAGCAGGTCTAAAAAAAAGATCATTCCCTACTGGAAATTCAAACATACTATTTCCTATTTTCTTCACTTTACCATCTACAAAACTTAAGTCACTAGCCTCAGAATGAATAGCATTTTCATTAAAAATCATCACACTCTCCTTATTTACTTCAACTATTCCGGCTCTAAATTCTGCCTTACCATTTACTGAAATTATTTGATTTAAACGAAATGGAACTAATGAATCTGATTTACTATCAAAAATAACATCCTGAAAATAAGTCGTTTTACGTCCATCGATCTTCTGAACTTTTTTACCGTTGAAAACAGTTCGTCCTTTACTTTCTTCACCAGTATACAACACGTCTCCATCATTATTCCAGTTATCAAAAATGTAAACGATTCCATCATTCGTAAAATCTCCTGAAACCTCATTTATATACGGCTCGTAAACTGACAATATTGTTTTATCATCTACTTTTACGATACCACCATTAATAAACTGTGCTTGCCCACTTTGAGAAGCCAACAAAACCAGCACAAAACTTAAGATACCGCCAGGATACCTAACAATTGATTGTTTTGTCTCTTTATATAAGTCATTTTTTTTCATATATAATATTATAATTTATTACACAAATCACACTTTCTATTATGATACAAAGCTAAATCAATCACAAAATCAACTTAACCCGTAAAAGTTATTGCTATATCAAAATAAGACGAATTAATTTCGGTTATATTTATCGATTTATAAGCTCATATTTCTCTTAAATCTATTTTATGCACTTACTATTTCATCATTTTATTTTAAGTGTTTTTCCTTTATTCTTAATCGAAATCCAATTAAATGGTTTTCTATAAATTTTAAACAAATAAGAATCTATAAGCTCACTAAAAAGAACAAAAAAGAGAACCTAAGTTCTCTTTTTATACAAAAATCTAATTATCAAAAACCATAATATTCAAAATCAAAAGTTGTCCTTCTTTTCACTCAAACACTCTGCTATCAACACTGCAAATTTCTTGTTAACCCATCATACTTTTTACCTCTAAAAGCTTTTAAACTTATAGATTTGGGTATAAAAAAAGAGAGAGCTAAAGCCCTCTCTTCAAAAAAAATAAAAAACTATGTACAAATTGATTGTAGATTAATTTTTCTATAATAAAATATTAGTGTGTTTTATTAAACATCTCTTTTATGATTTCCATAAAAGAGATGTTTTTTTACCTTCACTTACTTCTTACTATTTAAATGTATATTTTGTATTTGTATTATTTTGCGCATAATCTACAGCCCAAGCAAAAAGATTCGCATAAAAAATACTGTTATAAACGGTAACATTACTATCATATCCATAACTAGGTTTTACAACAGGAATACCGCCAGATTGCATTCTTGCAGGGTAATTTCCATTTTGATTATTACTTACCACACCTGCATTGTAACCTGCATCTCCAATAAAAACAAATCCATATGTATTATCTCTAAAAGAGAAAACTTTAGATGAACCTTTTTCAGTAGCTAACACAGTGCTATTCGCTGGTGCTGCAGTAAGAAATATTGAGTTATCAACATCTCCACCCATGTTAAATCCAGCTGTATTACCAAAAGGACCATTTAAAATAGGATCAGCAATATTTGCCAAATCAGTTATATTTCTACCAACTCCATTATTAGCTGCAACAGTTGAAACATTAGTTCCTAAAATACCATTTATAACATTTGGTATGTTAGCATCTCTTTCAGAAGCAAAAATAACCACTCCCTTTTTATCCTTAACAAACTCTGCTAAAACTGCAATTACATCTGCATTAGGCTGGAAGTTGTATGCAATATGAATAATATCAGTATTATCTCTAATAATATTACTTTTAAGTGTACTTGCACTCGGCCCACCGTAATTAACAAGCTTAAATCCTCCTAACATCTGAACTTTACCATTAGGTCCAAAATTATTTGCATTATTTAATACCGCATAAGAAGTTTCACCACTGTTAGCACTTCCAGGGTTATAAAGACCATCTCCAATACCAGCAATAATCATTTGACGGTATGCAAATGTAATTGCTTTAGAACAAGTTACACTACTTGAAGTACTATTAGTGCTAATTGTGTAAGAATATGATCCTCCAGCAGTTGGAGTTCCAGAAGCTTTTAGCGTTATAGTTTGCGCTCCTGTACTCGTGAAAGTTCCCGTAGCTGAAAAAGAGATTCCATTTAATGTATTAGTAGAAATACTATAATCTCCTACATAAGTCACATTTACCGGAACTGCCATCGAATTTTCACTTGTCATAGCTACATTAGGAACATAACTTCCTGATGTTGTAATACTATTACATGTCATTGTAAATGCAATAGGTTGTTTTGCAATAGTTAAATTATAAAAACATTCTCCACCAGCTCCTGGGGTTCCTGTTACTGTTAATTCTGTTGTAGCTCCACTCGTAGGCGTCCCTGAACCTTTAAGAACAACAGTATCTGCACCAAGTTTTGTCAATACAATTGGCCCTGAAGAGAAAGATACTCCGTTAACAGTGTTGGTTGAAATTGTTGTTGAACCTGTAGCTGTAACATTTATAGGCAATGTAATTGTATTATTAGTTGAGTTAAGCGCAACATTTTGCATGTATACTCCACTTTGTGTAGCTCCGGCACAATTCATAGTATAAGCAACTGGTGCAATTACTACTGGAACTGCATTACAAGATCCACCTGCAACTGTATTGGCGTTTGATGTAAGATTGAAAAGATCTGTTCCAGAAGCTACTGGAGTTCCTGTTGCTAATAATTCAACCGTTTGAAGCCCTGTTGTAGTAAAAGTACCTTGTCCCATAAATGAATATCCGTTTACAGTATTCGTTTTCATACTCCAAAAACCTGTATTTGATACATTAACATCAAGCGTTAATTTATTATCAGCAGTTAAAGCGACACCAATATTGTAGCTTCCTATCGTAGTAAGACTACCACAAGAAATAGCAAAATCAACACTAGCTTTTTCTATATAAATATGTGGCGTACAATCACAAACTACACCATTTAAAATCACAGTTACCACGTCACCTGGATCTCCTGTAGCATAACCTGTATTAGGTCTTCCTGTTCCTTTTAATGTTATATCATAAACCCCTGCAGTAGGAAAATTTCCACTTGCCTCAAAATAATACCCATTGGCAGTTGTAGCTGTCATTGTATATGTACCAGCTTGTGTAACTGTAACAGGAACTGTAAGTGTATTATCTCCTGATAAAGTAACTCCTTGCTTGTACGTACCATTAGCTATAACCAATGAACATTGTGCTGCAGAAACATCAAATACAGCTGGTGGAGGCGTACCACACATACTTAACCATTGTACCCTTAAAGAATCCCAATAATCAAAACAATTTGAATTGGTATTAAATATTAATAATCCATTTGATAAATTAGCCGTAGGGATAGCATTACGTTGTGCTGTAGTCAAACGTGAAATTAACATTCCTTTATTATTACTCTCTAATTCGAAAATAGCACCATCTTTAGCTTTGGTTGCACCACCGCTAATAGTTCCGTCTTTGATCTTTGCTGTTTCTACCTGAGCAAAAACAGAACCAAAACTTAATAAACATAGGATAACCGCTAAGGTCATCTTCTGTATTTGATTTATATAATTTTTCATATTCTTAAATTTTAATCAGTGTCAAAGCACTTTATAAGTGCTTTGACAAGATTAATTATTAATTGATTTACTATTTATTTGACATTAATTTTTCCAATTTTTCTAAACGTGCATTCATTTCATCAGTTGCTGCTTTTAATGATTTAGATTCAACTTTTAGTTTTTCAATTTCATTATTTTTAGCTTCTAATTCTTTGTCCTGCTCAATAATATGTAAATACAATTCTTCCGTTTTTTCAAGTAATTGTATTGATAACTCAGAAACATTGAACGAATATCCTTCTTTTGTTTTCATCAATTCGTTGATTGGTGTTATACCTGGCAAGTGATTGTTCTTTTTGATATAAGCATCTATTTCTGCCAACGTTTTAAATTTATAATCTGCTTTAATATCAGAGAATCCTTTAAAGTAATCCTCGAACACATAATCCGCATAATATGAATTCACAGTTGTTATAGCTCCATTTACTCTCAATTTTTCATTTGGAGCATCAGACGGAGCTGTAAAGCCAATTCCAACCCAACCTTGTGTGTATATATTGTCAGTATTTAAAGTTGCTCCCTTTTTAGAATCAACACCATACCAAGGTTCTTTTACAAGGTCTGCTAGATTTAAAGGATGCAAAGCTTTGTTCTCATCAGTATAATCTAATGTACCTTCATCAGAATTTATCACTAACTTAGTTAATGTTTGATTTGCACCAACCATGTCAACCATGTTAAAACTTGTAGTAACACCTGCCTCATCTTTATAATTTAATTCGCCTAGAGAGCCATCATATTCAAGAGATGTTAAAGTTTCTACCCCTTTTACTAATGTAGACATATCAATAGGTGATTCTACTCCAGCTTCATCAGTATATGTCAAAGTATGTTTTTCAAATACTTGTCCACGAACATCTGTTGTCTCTGTTACAACATCTTTTAAAGAAGTAATAGTTTCTTTAATAGCTGCTGGATTTCCTGCTGCATCAGTAAAAGTTGCAATCGTATTTCCTTCAGTTACAGTTGGTACAAATGAAGTAACTCCATCAGCTCCTTTTAATCCAGCCAGTTCGTCAGCAGTGAAATCCGCATATGTAAATGATTTACCATCTTTTCCGTTGGCACCGCTAACTTTAACCCATTCTTTAGTAATTGGATCTAGAACATAAACATTACCAGTAGTAGTATCTATCCAAGTAGTTGTACTTGCTGGTATAGTAACTCCAGGATCTCCAGGAACTCCAGGACCTCCAGCAAAACCAGCAGCACCATCAACTCCATCTTTTCCATTTACTTTAACCCACTTACCGTCGGCATCTTTAACATAAACAATACCTGTTTCTGTATCAATCCAAGTAGTGGCATCTGCAGGGATTGTGACTCCAGGAGCTCCAGGAGCCCCAGGACCTCCTGCTAAACCAGAAACTCCATCATTACCGTTTATTTTAACCCAGTTTGGAGATTTTGCTACCCATTCTGCATCTCTTCCTGCAACTGTTTTATCTGTACCTGTGTAAACATAAATATCGCCATTTGGTGATTTTATAATCGCATCAAGTGTAGTGATTGAACCCGCAGTACCTGGTTCTCCAGTTGCTCCGGTAATTCCATCTTCTCCATTTAATCCGTTGATTTTAACCCAGTTTGGAGATTTTGATGCCCATTCTGCATCTCTTCCTGCAACTGTATCACTTTCACCAACATAAGCATAGATATTACCATTAGCATCTTTTACAATCGCATCTAGCGTAGTAATTGTACCTGCTGTACCTGGCGCTCCATCTATACCTTTAATTCCATCTATACCATTTTTACCTGATAAAGGAATCCATTTGTCATTATTATTTGGATCACGTACGTAAACAGTTCCTGTTTCATTATCTATATAAATAGCCACATTATCTCCAGGATATCCAGTTTCTCCTTTAGCTCCAGGAATTCCTTTGCCTCCAATTACACCATCTTTTCCATCTTTTCCATCAAGTCCATTAATCTTAACCCAATTTGGAGATTTTGATGCCCATTCTGCATCTCTTCCTG
>NZ_JAYGJP010000007.1:0-18043 GCF_035013205.1 Flavobacterium sp. PL02 | reverse complement strand
TGGATCACGTACGTAAACAGTTCCTGTTTCATTATCTATATAAATAGCCACATTATCTCCAGGATATCCAATTTCTCCTTTAGCTCCAGGAATTCCTTTGCCTCCAATTACACCATCTTTTCCGTCTTTTCCATCAAGTCCATTAATCTTAACCCAATTTGGAGATTTTGATGCCCATTCTGCATCTCTTCCTGCAACTGTATCACTTTCACCAACATAAGCATAGATATTACCATTAGCATCTTTTACAATCGCATCTAGCGTAGTAATTGTACCTGCTGTACCTGGCGCTCCATCTATACCTTTAATTCCATCTATACCATTTTTACCTGATAAAGGAATCCATTTGTCTTTATTCTCTGGATCACGCACATAAATAGTTCCTGTTTCACTATCTATATATATAACTACATTATCTCCTGGGTAATTAGTTTCACCTTTGGCTCCAGGAATTCCTTTGCCTCCAATTACACCATCTTTCCCGTCTTTTCCATCAAGACCATTAATCTTAACCCAGTTTCCACTAGCATCTTTAACATAAATATGACCTGTCGTGGTATCAATCCAAGTTGTTGCATCACCAGGAACTGTAACTCCAGTCATTCCAGGTGCTCCAGAGCCTCCAGCCAAACCAGCAATTCCGCCAGTAACTTCACTTGAAATAGCAAGTCTTTGCCAACTATTATCAGACACAGACCAATAGTAGTAACCTGTTTTAACATCTGAAGCAGCTTCTAAATTATAAACCAGTAAACTTTCTTTATTACCATTTGTAATTGTAGTTTTATCCGTTGAGCTCGTTAATTTAACTCTTGGGATTAACATACCTTTGTCTGTAGCATATACTTCCAGCTGAGCTGAAGTATCTGGGTTCAGTTTTCCTATACCTACCTGTGAGTAAGCAGAATAACTACCTAAGACAAAAAGTAAAGGGAGTAATCTATTCTTCATATTATTTAATCTTTAATGGGTTATTAAAATTATTTTTATTCTAGAAATTGATTCTACTGCTAAAAAAACCTCATCATAACTTGATATTAAGTCAATTTGTAAAGGATTGAAAGCATACAATCTACTTGCTCGAAAAGACAAATCACATTCTGGCGTCATAGCTTTTCTACTATTTTAATTGCTTTATAGAATTAATTTCCACACGTTATCAACATCAATGTTCTTCATAATTAAACACTTAGTTTCAAAGCACAAAGTTCCCTGTAAACAAAACTTATTTATACCCTTAAAAGTTTTTATACTTACAATTTAAGGCATACTTACAAAATCTTTAAAACATAGAAATAAGACACTTACACCATTTAAAATATCAATATCTACCTATTACTCTAACCCATTATTCATAACACAAAACAGCTTTTTAATTATTAAAACAATAAAAATGAACTACAAAATGATTCCTCTAAGAAAAAGTCAACAAATTTTTCTTTTATCAATGCTTTTTTTAACACTGTAACATCTCGACGCAGTTCATTTAAAACTCTAAAAAAACACCAGAAGATTTACATCCATAAACAAGTAAGGGCAGTTCATTTCTGAACTGCCCTTACATCTATAATAAAACCCAATTTAAAGTTATGGTTTATAATTTATTCCATTTGTAGTAGCTCTGCTTACTGCCCATGCCATAATGTTACCCCATAATGCAGAGTTTGCTCCTCCGTTTCCACTAAGTTTTGGTGTAGTTCCATCCAGTAAATTTCGGTTTAACCAACCTCCATCACCTACAAAGAACAAACTAGTTCCTGTAGCCCTAAACACTCTTGAACCTCCCGCATTGGTATTATAATCAACAATTGCTCCAGCTGGGAAACCTTTCATAGCATTACCACCACCACCATCATCTTCCCAGCCTAAGCCAGTTAAATCTCCAAAAGGGCCTTTGATGATTTGATCATTAACAGCGTTAAACTGTTCTACCCTCGCTTGTGTAACATTTGAATTGGTAAGAATATTACTTGGATACCCCATCATTGTTGCAACATTCAAAGCAACTTGAGTATTACCAGATTCAGTAAAATAAAGTACTACTCCTCCTGCATCAAGATACCCCTTAAGCAAAGTTGCTTCAGCTGTATTCATATTATACGGATAATGCACTACGATAATATCTGGTTTACTCGCAACGGTACTTGCCATGTTACCACTATTAGAAACAGTAAATCCTTGTGCTTTTACTATACTAGTAGTAGAAGTACCAAAATTTGCAGCGGCTTTTATAAGAGCCAGTGCCTCTCCTGAATTAGCACCATAACCACCTCCATTAAAATCGACTAATCTTAAATTAGGAGAAGCTACAGTATAATTCATGGTAACAGAATTTGGGGTTAAGGTACCATTTGAAGTTATAGTAACTGGAAATGTTCCTCCAGCAAGCGGCGTGCCTCTACCTGTTAATGTAATTGTCATTGGGTTTTGAGTAAAGGTCCCTGAAGACGGTCCAAATGTCATTCCATTAACTGTAACAGCTGGAATACTATAAGTAGAACCAAATGCACTAGTATTTCCACTAAGTGAAATAGTAATTGAATTTGTTGAAGAATTCAATGGTGAATTCACAATTCCAATACCATTAGCACTTACTCCATTAAGAGCAAACATAGGAGCAATAGCCGAAGGTGCTACCAATATATCTTTTGTACAAGTAGACTCTACATCATTCATGGTAATATAAATCTTATCTGGATTTGATGCAGTTCTTTCCGCTTTAGGAGATCCCATTCCTCCAATAATAAGCTCTACTGGTCCAGTACTCGAGAACGTACCCGAAGCATTGTAATAATACCCATTATCAGGTTTTGCAGCTACAGAGATAATATATGATCCCTTTTTTTCTACATTTAATTTCAAAGTAAGTGTTGTATTAGAAACACTCTGTCCTTCTTTAAAATCTCCTGCAATAACAACATCGCTATCACAGTTAAGAATCTTAATCATTGCTTTTGGCGTACCACAATTACCTACCCAGTCTTCACCAGTATAGCTCTCTATACAATTAGTCTCTAGATTAAAAATTGTTAATCCAATCGCTGGTTTTGATATCCCATCTCTTTGCTCTGTAGTTAAACGAGGTAGTAAAAATCCTTGATTGGAAGACTTTAATTCCAAAACTGCGGAAGCATCTGCTTTTTGGGTTCCTATTCCTATGGGATCTGCATTTTGCGCAAAAACCTGCGCAAAAGACAAGATTGTTATTAATAATACTAAAATATTTTTTTTCATTGTTCTTAATTTTTAACGTTATTTTTCTAGCCATAGCCAATAAGCCTTGGTCAATTGAATGACCAGGCTTACGAACTATAAGTAAATAATAATTTAAATTACATAGTATACGTAATTACGTACCAGTTTACTCCATTTGATTGTAACGTAACTTTCATACTTCCCGCAGTTGCTCCTCCAAATAAACTTCCTGCCATATAAGTATATCTAGCTTTACTTGAATAACGTATTTCATAATTAAAATTAACCACTATAGGAGTATCATCAGCTTTTACCATATCAAACTGGTTGATCACCAATATTCTACCTTTGCTTAAAGCTGGATCTGGAAGTGAAATTGTAATATCTTTAGTTAAGTTTTCTGCTATAACTGTATAATCATCTACTGTTACTACATAATCATCACTAATTACTTGTATTCCCAAAATGTTATTAGGCGCTACTTTTCCGCTTACAGCAATCCATTCTCCCGCAGCATCTTTTACATAGATAACTCCATCTGTTGTATTAATCCAAGTTGTAGTACCTTCTGGAATTATAACACCTGTATCGCCAGGCGCCCCAGGACCTCCAGCTAAACCAGGAGCTCCATCAACTCCATCTTTACCACTAATTCTAACCCAGTTTGGAGATTTATCCACCCATTCTTTATCACGACCTGCAACTGTTTTATCAGTCCCGACATAAGCATAAATATCGCCATTTGGTGATTTTACAATCGCATCAAGCGTAGTGATTGACCCTGGAGTACCTGGTTCACCATCTGCACCTGGAATTCCGCTCTCACCATTTAGTCCATTAATTTTTGCCCAGTTTGGAGATTTTGCTGCCCATTCGGCATCTCTTTCTGCAACAGTTTGACTTGTTCCTATATAGGCATAAATATCACCATTTGGAGATTTTACAATTGCATCAAGTGTAGTGATTGAACCTGCTTTACCTGGCTCCCCTGTTGCTCCTGCAATTCCTTCTTTACCATTTAAGCCATTGATTTTAATCCAGTTTTCTGATTTTTCTGCCCATTCTTTATCACGACCCGCAACAGTTTTATCTGTTCCTGTATACGCATAAATATCGCCATTTGGTGATTTTACAATCGCATCAAGTGTAGTAATTGAACCAGCAGTACCTGGCTCTCCAGTTGTACCCGGAATTCCATCTTCTCCATTTAATCCGTTAATTTTAACCCAGTTCGGAGATTTTGATGCCCATTCTGCATCTCTTCCTGCAACTGTATTACTATCACCTACATAAGCATAAATATTACCGCTAGCATCTTTTACAATTGCATCTAGTGTTGTAATTGTACCTGCTTTACCTGGTTCTCCATCTATACCTTTAATTCCGTCTATGCCATTTTTACCTGATAAAGGAATCCATTGGTCATTATTATTTGGATCACGTACATACACAGTTCCAGTTTCATTATCTATATAGATAGCAACGTTATCTCCTGGATAACCAATTTCTCCTTTTGAACCAGGAATACCTTTTCCTCCAATTACGCCATCTTTTCCATCTTTTCCATTAAGACCATTAATCTTAACCCAATTCGGAGATTTTGCTGTCCATTCCGCATCTCTTCCTGCAACAGTTTGATCTATCCCTGTGTAAGCATAAATATCGCCATTTGGTGATTTTACAATCGCATCAAGTGTAGTGATTGAACCTGGAGTACCTGGTTCTCCCGTTGCACCAGCAATTCCTTCCTTACCATTCAAACCATTAATTTTAACCCAGTTTGGAGATTTTGATGCCCACTCTTTATCTCTACCGTCAATTGTTTTATCTACTCCTACATAAGCATAAATATCTCCATTTGGCGATTTTACAATAGCATCAAGTGTAGTAATTGAACCCGCAGTTCCAGGCTCTCCATTTGTACCTGGAATTCCATTTTCTCCATTTAAACCATTTATTTTAACCCAGTTAGGAGATTTTGACGCCCATTCCGCATCTCTTCCTGCAACCGTATTATTATCACCAACATAAGCATAAATATTACCACTAGCATCTTTTACAATCGCATCCAATGTAGTGATTGTACCTGCTTTTCCAGGTTCTCCATCTACACCTTTGATTCCATCAATACCATTTTGTCCTGTAACAGGAACCCATTTGGTAACATCCTTAGGGTCTCTTACATATACAATACCAGTAGACTGATCGATATACATTTGGATTGTTCCATCTATTCCGGCAGTTCCTTCTGCTCCTGGTACTCCATTACCACCAGATAAACCATTTTTACCGTCAAGTCCATTTTTACCATTAAGAGTTGTCCAAGTTCCATCTACATTTTGCACATAAACAATACCTGACACTTGATCTGTATAAATACTTACATCTGCACCAGGATACCCAGCTTCTCCTCTATTACCTGGAACACCATTACCTCCAACAACACCACCACTACCTCCAGTGGCTTCACTTGAAATAGTAATTCTATTCCACTTACCTTCATACCAGTAATAGTAACCTGGCTTAATATCAGAAACAGTTGCAGTATTAAAAACTAATAAACTTTCTACGTTACCATTTTTAATTGTAGTAGCATCCGTTGAGCTTGTTAATGTAACTCTTGGAATTAGGATACCTCTATCGCTAGCAAAAACTTCTAGTTGCGATGAAGTACTTGGTGTTAGTGTCCCTATACCTACTTGTGAGTAAGCGGAATAACAACCTAAAACAAAAAGCAAAGGGAGTAATCTATTCTTCATATGATTTATTATTTAATTGAATTATTATGTGTTTTTAATTTATTGTAGAAATAAAAAAATCTTAAATCACATCACAGTAAGATTTAATTAAATCTATCTCTCTTCATTTATTTCTTCAAACACAGTTAGTTTGAAGCTACAAAGGTCTCCCATAAGCTTATCTGTTTTTACCAATAAAAGTTTTTAAACTTATAGAATAGGACAATACTCGTTTATAAGAAAAGTTTTAAATAATAACCTATAGAGCGATTATAAAAACACCTATTAATATGTTTTTTTAGCAGAAGTTTAAATAAGTAAAAGAGTAGCCGAAAGAAATAAAAACCAAAAGGCATTAAAATGGTAAAAAAGATTAAATGAATCTTTTAGATAAAAAAAATAGAATACAATATCCTCCTAAAAATAGAAATGAGGAAACCAAAATTTCCTCATTTTCTAACTAATAACAAAAGCCCAAAATAAAATTGAATTCAAAAAAATTGTTTACCCTACAATTTAAAATACAAATCTACTCACAAACAATAGTAACAATAACCACTAAAAGTTTTTTAATCCATAGATTCGGACATTATTTAAAAAACATCAAAAAAGTAAAGAATCTAAAGTATTAAAGTTCGAAGCATTAAAAGGGAAAAATAAATAATAATTTATAATGAAGTTTTTGAAGAAAAATATTAATTCTCAAAACAAAATAAAAAAAGCCACAGTTTATTTAAATCATAGAAAGATATAACCAGATTGGTATCAAGTAAATCTCTCTAATCAGCAAAAGTCTGTGGCAAAAAAAAAAAAAAATCTTTCAAAAAGAAGTGCTTTTAAAATCTCATTTCTTTATAATTCATTCTGATGTTTCTAACTGAAGTATGACATTTTGGTATTTCTCTCCCAAAGAAAAAACCTGTTCCGCTAAAAACATTATAATAACTGGGATAATAAAAAATTCAACTTCGTTTACGATATATAAAGAATAAGTTGTACAAATAAAAATGCGAAAATATTCTAGATAATAAATCCATTTGCGTTGTTCTAATAAAGCACTACAATTAATAAGCGTAATAATAATAAAAGATAAAACAAATATTTTATCGGATGCATCCAAAGAATCAAAATAATAGGTAAAAATTGTTAGCAAAAAGGTACTTACTCCCAATTGTAAATAAAGATAATTCTTGAACTTAAGCCGATGACTAGGATTGTCTTTGTCTTGCAAAAATCGTTTCTCTAAAATTGGACGAATATCTTGATCCATATCAGCAGGACTTCCAAATATAGCATTCCAACGGTCTTTAAATCCTTTAGACCGTTTCCATAATTCATAAATCTCAAAATAATAATGAAAATGCTGCCAAAGAAAACTATAGCTTTTTAAAGGATGAGTCAGTCCGTATTTTGGTTTTTCTTCCTCTTCTTGGAAAGTCCCAAAAATGCGATCCCAAAACGTAAACATATCTCCATAGTTTTTATCTAAGTATTTCTCATCTGAAGCATGGTGTATTCCATGAACAGATGGGGTAACAAAAACATATTCTAACCATTTTATTCTTCCTATAACCTGAGTATGTGTAAAAAAAGAATAAGCTCCATGCACAATAAGCATCGTAATAACCATCTTGGGATGAAAACCTATAAATGGTAAAACACACCAAAATCCTGTACGGATAATTGCCTGAAAAGTAGTTATTCTTGCTGCTGCTGTAAAATTGAATTCACTGCTATGATGGTGTACGATATGAGCCGCCCAGAAAAAATTTACTTCATGCCCTAATCTATGATACCAATACCAAACAAAATCTGTAGCGAGAATCAATCCTATCCATACTAAAAAATTACTCGGTATCTCAAAAAGCCTATAATTATTATAAATCCAATAATACAATTGATAAAAACTAGCAGCAATAAAGAGGTTGATTAGCCGCTCGGCAATACCAATACTTATATTCGAAACAGAGCTTTCATAGTTAAAAAATTCGGGCCTATTACTTCGCTGTGCAAGTCGAAACTCGATATACACAAAAAGAAAAAAAGCAGGCATAGCAAACGCCAAAAAATTAATGTGTTCCATTTTTTAAAAAGTATGTTCGTATTTAGGGAAAGAGTTCTTGTAAATAATTGAAAGTTTTAAGAAAAAGACATTTCCATTGATTATATGTAACCAATGGAAATAATCTTAATCTATTTGAAAGTCAAATTAGTATCTAATAAATTTAATTCTGTTTGAATTTTTTCTCAATCAATTTAATCTCTTTTACAGCCTGAATATCTGCGACTTTACGCAAAGCAATTATATAAGCTGCAATACGTGGTGTTACTTTATATTTTCTTGAAGTAGCAAAAACTGTTTCGAAACTTTTCTCCAGTATATCTTCCAAGCGTTTATTAATCTGACTGATTTTCCAGGACTCTAAAAGACAATTCTGAAGCCACTCAAAATAGGATACCGTAACTCCTCCGGCATTTGCTAAAATGTCTGGCACAACCAAAACATTATTTTCATGCAAGATTTTATCTGCATCTGAAGAAACTGGTCCGTTTGCTCCTTCAACAATTATTTTTGCACGAACATCCCCAGCATTTACGGCAGTAATTACATCTTCTTTGGCAGCAGGAATAAGTACATCTACATCCAATAATAATAAATCTTCATGTTTTATAGCAACTGCATTTGGATATCCGTTAACGCTTTTGTTATTTAGATTATAATACAAAATAAGCTCAGGGATATTAATTCCTTCTGGATTATAAAAAGCTTCAGAAACATCACTAACAGCAACAATTTTCAGTCCTTTTTCGAATAAAAACAAAGCCGAATGAAGTCCTACATTTCCAAATCCCTGAATGGCTGCTGTAGATCTTGCAGGTCTTAATTTTAATTTTTGAAGTGCCAGAATACTAATAATACTTACCCCTCGACCTGTAGCTTCTACTCGACCTAAGGAACCTCCCGAATGCAAATGTTTACCAGTTACAACAGCATGAATGGTTTTACCATGAACTAATGAAAACTCATCCATTAGCCACCCCATCTCGTCTGGGCCAGTTCCCATATCTGGAGCAGGAACATCTTTATCAGGACCAAAAATATCTGATAAAGCATTAGTATATTCTCGTGTTATTTTTTCTAATTCGGATTTAGAATGCAATCTTGGGTCACAGATAATACCGCCTTTGGCTCCACCAAATGGGATTCCTGTAACAGCCGATTTCCACGTCATCCAGGCTGCAAGTGCTTTAACCTCGTCTAGATTAACAGCAGTATCATAACGAATACCTCCTTTAGATGGTCCTAAAGCAGTATTATGAATTACGCGATAACCTTCAAAATTTTGTTCGGTACCATTATCAAGTGTAATCGAAAAATTAACTACTATTTGTTTCTCTGGTCTTTGCAATTTTTCTCTAACCGATTCATTCAGTTGAAGAATGTCGGCTGCTATATTAAAACGATCAATCATCGATTGAAAAGGGTTCTGTTTTACGATTTGTGAACTCATAATTTTATGGGGGTGTTAAATTATATTTTTTATTAAATAAAGTATAGTAATTGAAAATGAACTGCATAAAAAAACCCTTTTGTAGATGTTACAAAAGAGCTCAAAATATTATTTTATAAATAACAGCAACTTCTGCAACAGGGAAGGATTTTCATCTGGCAGCATTGCATCATAATGTTCGTATTTATAGAATATAAGCTCATAATTTATTTTTTATTTTACCATTAAGAAATTAAGCTCATTAAGTTTTAAATATTTAATCTCCTACTTTTTTTAGCATATAATTTTAAAAAAATGAACACAGATGACACAGATTCAAACGGATTTAATTTTTAGCTTAAAAGAACAAGAGCAATACTTAATGAAACTTAATTTCTTAATGGTTTAAAATTTTCTTTTTAAAAACCTTAAGTAAAAAGCCTTTTAAAAGTATTTAAAAAAGGCTTTTTCTTTACTAACTAACCAAACCATAGAATGCCTGTTCATACAATAAATCATACATATAACACATTATCGTGTTACAGTCATAAGGAATTGTATTTTGGCTTTCATTTCTCATTTCTTTTACAAATCTATAAATATATTTCTAATATTCTATAGAATTAGTAGAGTTATTTTTATAAAAACTTAAAACATACTGGTAAACAAGTAATTAATCACTCTTTAACCAGCCCGTAATACTCATTCTTGTGTTTTGGGTAACTAATACTTCATGAACTAATTCATCACTTTTAAAAAAGACAGTTTTACCTTGAGTAGGGCTAATTTTCTGATTGTTATTTAACTGATGAATAAGTAGTTCACCTCCATCACTTTCTTTCCAATCAGCATTTAAATAACTAATCATTGAGTATTTCCTACTCGGATTATTCTTAAATTGATCTAAGTGTTTCAAATAAAAATCTCCCGTTTCGTATAAAGAATAATGAAACTCATAACCAGTTATACCAGCATAGCAACTAATGTTTAAATAAGCTATAAAAGCTTCAATCTGAACAAAAAATTCATTTTCAAATGCATTATTATGCTTTTTATCAAGCCAGTAAATCGAATCACTACGAATAGCTCCATCATAAGTTACTTTCTCCGAATTTCCTATTCCCGCATCCTGCAGTAAACTTTTAGCATTTAAATCAATAAGATTTTGTTTTAAATTATTTGCTAATTCCGTACTCAAAAACTGTTCAGATATTCCTACTTTATTTTCAATATAAGTAGCAATCAAAGCCTCAAAGCTATTCTCCATTTGTGTATTTGCTGGAATACAAATGCAACCAACGGGACAAGGTAGACTAATTAAAATATGCAGCACTATAATTGAAGATAAATATCAAAAGCTAAATCTTTTAAATATAAAATAGCATAAAAAAAGGGAGCGACAATTATCTCTCCCTAATTTTAAATCTTTACAGTTTACTGATATAACTACCATACATATCCTTGAATTCATATCCTTCGGAAAAACGATCTTTGCTTAATTTTTTATATTCTACCAAACCCCATAATATGAACTCTTTCATAAAATAACGATCTTCAACTGGCAATTCAGACTGATATTTTTTAAGTAAAATATCAAGTGGAGGAATCCCATCAAGAATTTTTTTGTATTCGGCATCCGAACAATCATCTAACAATTCAAAACCACTTTCTGTAAAAAACCATTCGATTGTATCGGTATATGGTGTTTTCTCATTTGGTTTTTCAAGTTTTTCAATCTTTGGGAAATATATAGGGAAAAACGTTCGAATAGCATCACCTATTAAGCGTTGTGCAACAATTGCCGCTCCCTCCTGCTCTCCTTCATAAACCAATTCGACTTTTCCTGTAATAGCTGGAATAATCCCCATAAAGTCAGATAAACGCAAAACTGTTTTATCAATGCCTGCACGCAAAGCACGACGCTCCGCAGTACTTAATAAGTTTTCATATGCTGTAATACTCATTCTGGCACTTACGCCGCTTTTATTATCTACAAATTCACTTTCGCGAGCTTCAAAACTTATTTGTTCCAATAAATCCTTGGCCAAACTAGGAATATAAACCGATTCATTCTGGCTTGCATCTAATTTAGCTTCCTGTTCTGTAATCGTTCTGGCAATAGCAACAGTTTCAGGATAATGTGTCAGGATTTGTGAGCCAATTCTATCTTTTAATGGCGTAACTATACTTCCTCGATTCGTGTAATCCTCAGGATTTGCAGTAAATACAAATTGCATATCTAGAGGCATTCTTAACTTAAATCCTCTTATCTGAATATCTCCTTCCTGCAAGATATTAAACAAAGCTACCTGGATTCTTGCTTGTAAATCGGGTAATTCATTAATTACAAAAATACAACGATTGGCACGCGGAATCATTCCGAAATGAATCACACGGTCATCGGCATAAGAAAGCTTTAAATTGGCAGCTTTTATTGGATCCACATCCCCTATTAAATCGGCAACGGTTACATCTGGCGTAGCAAGTTTTTCGAAGAAACGATTATTTCTATGCAGCCATTCTATGGGTGTTTCATCTCCTTTTTCGGCAATAATATCTTTTGCGAAGCGAGAAATTGGATTGAATGGATCATCATTAATTTCTGACCCAGCCACAAATGGAATGTATTCATCTAATAATTCCACCATTTTACGAGCCAATCTTGTTTTGGCCTGACCACGAAGACCTAATAAATTAATATTATGGCGTGATAAAATAGCACGTTCTAACTCCGGAATAACAGTATTTTCAAAACCATGAACACCCTCAAAAACAGGTTTACCAGATTTTATCTTTTCACGAAGATTATTTCGTAATTCATCTTTAATGCTTTTACTTTTATATCCAGAGGCTTTTAATTGACCTAAAGTGTTTATATTATTTATTTCCATTTTTATTGAAATATCAATTTGTTGTTTATTTTATATTTGAACTATTAAACGCAGCTGCGCGTCTCTACGGTAAATCTTTGTCGCTTTATTGCTCTGAACCTTTGAGACTCTTTACCGAACCCTCTTTTTTCTATTCGCTTCATAATCTTCAAAAATCATTTCGCCAAGACCTTTTAATCCCGTATAGAATGCTTTTCCCTGATTAGCTTCGGTAAAATGGTTGACAAAACGTTGCAAATAAGGATCACTTGCAATCATAAATGTGGTAATAGGAATATGTAGCTTTCTGGCTTGTTGTGCCTGATTGTAACATTTGTCTACAATATATTCGTCTAAACCATTACTGTTCATATAATAAGATCCATCACGCTCACGAACGCAACTTGGCTTACCATCAGTAATCATAAATATTTGTTTGTTTGTATTTCTTTTTCGGCGTAATAAATCCATCGCCAGTTGCAAACCAGCAACTGTATTGGTATGATATGGTCCAACTTTTAAGTACGGTAAATCCTTGATAGCAATTGTCCAGGCATCGTTTCCGAAAACCAGAATATCAAGTGTATCTTTAGGATAACGAGTAGTAATTAATTCGGCGAGCGCCATGGCAACTTTTTTGGCTGGAGTAATACGATCTTCGCCATACAAAATCATACTATGACTAATATCTATCATTAAGACTGTACTCATTTGCGATTTGTATTGTGTTTCCTCCACAACCAAATCATTTTCGGTAAGCATAAAACTCTCCACTCCATTATTGATTTGAGCATTACGCAAACTTTCTGTGAGCGAAATTCGTTCTAACCCATCGCCAAAATGAAACTCACGGAATTCCCCCGTATGTTCATCTCCATTTCCGGCATATTTAGTTTTGTGGTTTCCGTTTCCAGAACGTTTTAAATTTCCGAATATCTGATCAAGTGCTTGTTGCCTTATCGCACGCTCAGTTTTGGCAGTAATTCCAATTCCTGAAGAACCATCTTCTTTTATTTCGTCTTTTATATAACCTTTCTTTTTTAGATCTTCTATAAAATCGTCGATGGTATAATTCTCATCTGTAAGTTTGTATTCTTTATCCAACTCACGAAGCCAATCTATAGCTTCATCAAAATCACCCGAAGTATGGGTAATTAGCTCTTTGAAAATACCAAAAAGTTTTTCAAACGGAGACTGATTTGGCGCTTCATACGTTTTAAAATAAAACCCTTTTTTATGTTCCTCTTTCATAATTCTAAAATTACATCATTTTAGAATGTAGCTAAAACAAACAGATATTAATTTTTAGTTAAAAGATTTAATCAAAAATTAGCTGATAATCAGTTAAAAACTACTAATTATTCAAACTTTCCTTCAAGATAATACCAAACCCCATTTTCTTGCTTAAAAGTAGAAAACTCATAATGTGTTTGAGGTTGTTTCTTTTCATCCAAGAAGTAAGCCTTAAATGCAACTGTAGTTTCTGTAAAACTTATAATTTCTAATCGCTGCCATTCATTGGCTGTAGCCCAATTCAAGATATCCTCTTTCGAATAATATTTCCTTTCGGAAGAATGGGTCGTAGCCAATAAATAATCGGCATTTTTAATAACATAAGCCGAAAAACGAGAACGCATTAAAGCCAATGCAGTTGGTGCATTTTGATTATTCTTGAGATATAAACCACAACAATTATCAAAATATAAACCTGTATCGCAATAACATTTGGAATTTTCCATAAAGACAAAAATCTAAAATTATTCGGCAGTATTTATCTTTTGATGTAATTGGTTTAATAAAACCTGATATTTACTAATCTCGATTAAATCTTCATCCTCTTCCGAAAAATCGAGCAAATCATCCAAAATATCACTTACTTCTGCCAATTTATTGTTCGCAGATTTATTTTGTTTAGCAGCAATTAAATCTATTATTTCCTGAACACTTTCTTTTAAACCACTGAATTTATCGTTTTCCATATATTTTATTTATCAGATGAAGATTTATCCTCATTAAACTTCTTTACAATTTGTTTTAATTTCTCCTTACGCGCAATTTCAGCTTGTTTTACTTTGTCTTGTGCCTTGTGCAACTTATCGTTGTGTTTCTTAATATTCCTTTCGTTATTCCTTCCCATTATTCTATTTCTCTTTTAATTTCTTCTAAAGTTTTCTCTGTAAAAATAAGTTCATTTATAATTGCTTTACGCAAAGTATCGATATCTTCATAATCAAAATATTTTGCCCATGAAGTTAATTGTTGCAAGTTTCTAATTTGTTTAATCCTTTTTGTTGTTTCAAAACTGGTTCTAAGTATAGCTTTATTATCATATTCTGGATTATTCTTGTGTTGATAATTAACCGTATTTCTAAAATAATCAGCTTCAATATAATATATTTTATCAATGGCATTATCAGGATAAAAAGAACTCCAAGCCGCAAAACCCAGTTTAAATTTAGATTCTGTTTCAGGTTCCATAGCATCCAAACGCCATTTGCTATTAGCCAATCTTCCCCAATGGTTAGAGAAACGATACATTCCTAAATCGGAATAATAATACCTACTTCCTGCTTTACTTTCAAATTGAATTTTCAAACCTTCAACTTCTTTCGAAGTTACTTCCTGAAAAACACAAAATGTATTTTTGAACGAATTAGGATTTGGTCTAAAGTTTTTTTGCATGTGCAAATATACTTAGATTGTCACGAACTCCCTAAACCAAACAATATATTGATTAACTTTGCAGCTTCAATTTTTAAATAAAAATATCATGACAAAGGCTTCTCAAGAAAAAATGTTACAAAAAGGGGTTTATACTGGGATAATGGAGAAGGATGAAAACAACAACTATTTTTGTGGTGAATACCTTTTAGATTACAAGATAGCACATGCTAATCACGTAGTTGGAGATTGGATTACAATAAAATCTATAATCGAAAACCCAAGTGATATTAGCTATAACAAGTATCCTAAAAAATCAAAAAACTTTGACAAGGCAAATAATAAGCCTGAACAAAAATAAAACAATCATTTTTTAATCTTTTGCTTTTTCAGTACATAGTATTAAGAATCAGCAAACTTATTCTATTTAAAAATCAAGCTTTTACATATTTTTTGAATATTTTTTACTACGAAAGTAAAAAGTTAAAAAAAAGTGTACCTTTGCAAAAAATTTGTCTTTTTTGAATTAAACAAATATTAATTTCAATCTAATAGACAAGTAGTTATCTTATTTATGAAAAAAATAGTTGAATACCGCAAGTTACTAAACGTAGACAAAACTGCAGAATTAAAAGATTTAAAAACCATTTACCGTAATGCTATGAAAGAATGTCATCCTGACAAATTTCAAGGTAACGACGCTGGTTTGAAAGAAGCAGAAGAAAAAAGTAAATTAGTTATTGAAGCTTACCACTTTTTGGTAAGTATCAATCCTGAGACAATTAAACTAAACTTGCCAGAATATACAGAAACAATCGCTACTTCATCTATTACAGATTACAAATTTGTAGAAGGTAGATTAATTATTGATTTCTCAAATGGTAGCGTTTACGAATACATCAGCGTACCAAAAGCTACTTATGTAAAAATGGTAAATGCAGATTCTCCTGGAAGATTTGCAAAAAGACATATTCTTAACTCTTTTACTTGGAGAAAGAAAACAAATCAAGACTAAAATTATAGTCTCTGTAAAAAAGCATCCACCATTGGCGGATGCTTTTTTTTTGCTGCAAAAACACCTAAAATATTATTTTTTATTTTAAAATTAAATCAAAAGAGTCACACATCCTTACAAAAAACACCCTAAACCAACTGACTACAAGGCTTTTATCTTACAAAAAACTATAACAAAATTTTAGGTTACAAAATTATTTATCTTTTATAATTTTAAATACTTTTGTTCCACAAATCAATTAACTAATTAATAATGAAAAAAATATTTTTTTTACTTACTGCTTCTATAGCAATAATTTCATGCAACAAAGTTAAAGACGGTGAATACCTTATTACTGGAACTGCAACAGGAATTGAAAACGGGAAAACTATAATCCTACAAACTCAAGATCAAACTACAGGAGCTCTTATTGCTCTAGACACTGCAAAAGTTGAAAATGGAAAATTTGAAATTAAAGGTAAAGTTACTGAACCTGCATTTCATACATTACAATTACAAGGAGCTCAAGGACCAATTCCTTTTATCCTAGAAACAGGAGAAATTAAAGTTGTTGTGGATAAAGATAGTATCCATAAATCTAAAATTTCTGGAACATACAACAATGATGAGTATGTGAAATTTAATGATGAACTTATGAAAGTTCAAAAGAAATTAGTTGATTTCCAGAAAAAAAACACACAAACTATGAATACTGCTCAACAAGCTAAAGATACAGCAGTAATCAATGGTTTAATGAAAGAATTCATGAAAATCCAAGGTGATGTTCAAACTGAGACTAAAGCAAAATATACTACATATGCTGAATCTCACCCAAAATCTTTCATCAGCGCTTTAATTATCAAAGGAATGTTGAATGATCCATCTACTGATGTAAAAAAAGCAGAAGCTCTTTATACTAGTTTAGATGAATCAGTAAAAAACACTAAACCTGGTAAAGAAGTAAAAGAAAAAATCGGTCAAATGAAAATGCCTGCTGTTGGTGCTACTGCTCCTCCAGTTGGTAGCGCAAACTGAAGGTCAGATTTTTCTGCTCCTAATCCAGAAGGAAAAATGGTATCGCTTAAAGAAAGTTTAGGCAAAGTAACTATCGTTGATTTCTGGGCTTCATGGTGTGGACCTTGCAGAAAAGAGAATCCAAATGTTGTAGCTATTTATAAAGAGTTACATTCAAAAGGTCTTAACATAGTTGGTGTTTCTTTAGACAAAGAAGCTAAAGCTTGGAAAGAAGCTATTGCAAAAGATAACTTAACCTGGACACAAGTTTCTAACTTGAAATTTTGGGAAGAGCCAATCGCAGCTCAATACGGTGTTCAATCAATTCCTGCAACATTTATACTAGATGCAACAGGAAAAGTAGTAGCACAAGATTTAAGAGGCGATGAACTTAGAGCAAAAATATTAGAGCTTTTAGCTAAATAACATCAATTTTAGAATAAAACAAAAAAATCTCCCTAGTGGAGATTTTTTTGTTTTTATACATTACCGATTTATCATCACTAATTCATAACTTAAAATTAAAACAAACGAATAAACATTCGAAACAATATAAATCAACCTTCATAACATTCTAACACCAAACACATCAATAAAGTCGCCATATTAGATTCTAAGCCTATCTACAATAAAACAACGCCTTTCCAGTCCACATAACTCTTATACGGAACATTCCATAATCATTTTGGTTTCCCGCTTTAAAACTCATAAAAAACATACCTAGAAAGACTCCATGAATCAATATTAGATCTACAGAGTACTAGTCGTCGTAAATCTACCTTTCTAAAAAAAAAGAAGCCAAAAAGGAGCTAACACAAACTATTCCTAGATTATCGAACTACCCGTAAAAACCCTTCATTCCTCAGGGTGTGACAAGTTTGCGGTTATTTTGCAATAAAATTCTTTTTAATCAGATTATCTATTTTTTACTTCTCTACAGTTTTTTTGCATTAATCCCGGATCAGGTTCAAAAGTTGGGGATTAAGCAAAAAGATTAGATAATCTGAACAAGAAGAAATCAATATTTCTTACACCTCTAAATTGGCTTCTAAATGCTTTTATTTTTGCATTAAAAGATTC
>NZ_JAYGJP010000006.1:0-290266 GCF_035013205.1 Flavobacterium sp. PL02 | reverse complement strand
AGTGTTCTACTAAAAAATCAGGCAGCATAAATTTTAAAAGGTCTATAGGAGTCATCTCAAATTCTTAGATTACAAAGTTCTTATTTTATTTTGACATTCCTCCCCAGGTTTTGTTCTTGATCCAAAATTTTACCGCAAAGAGTGCAAAGGGTTACACAAAGTTTAATGAATAGCTTTGCGAACCTTTGTGTTTTTTTGTCTTTGTGTGCTTTGCGTTTAAAATGGATTCTAAAGATTCAAAGGGATAAAGATTGTCTTATACAAAAAAGATTTAACTGCAAAGAGCGCAAAGGGTTATGCAGAGGTTCATAAAGTTTAATAAATAGTTTAGTGAACCTTTTTATTTTTTTCTTTGTAGAAGTAAAGTTTTACTTTATATTTGCACTCGCTAAGCAAAAATGGTGGTTGTAGCTCAGTTGGTTAGAGCATCGGTTTGTGGTACCGAGGGTCGCCGGTTCGAACCCGGTCATCCACCCAGAAATTTAAAGCCTTGAAGAAATTCAAGGCTTTTTTTGTGCGTTTAGTTTTTTTTAAAGGTTCAAAGGGGTGAGGAAGATGCAGAGGTACAAAGGTTTTTGTAGAGAACTCAAAAGAATAGCAAAGTTTAATAAATAGCTTTGTGAATCTTTGCGTTTTTTTCTTTGTGTGCTTTGCGTTTAAAAAGAACATCTTCGTCGGAAAGGCAAGTTTATGGGTAAACAAGCTTCGGAGAAAGAGAGTTTTGTAGAAAGATAACATTGCATAAAAAAAGCAGCTATTTTTCAATAACTGCTTTAAGTCGCTTGTTTCTCTAGAGAAAAAATCTTTTATCTAATTTCTGCAAAAGTATCACCTTGATTGATGTCACCAGATTTAAACCCTTTCATAAACCAAAATTTGCGTTGTTCTGATGTTCCGTGTGTAAAAGAGTCCGGAACAACTCGTCCTTGCATTTTGCTTTGTATTGCATCGTCTCCAACTGCATTTGCTGCGCTTAAAGCTTCATCAATATCGTCGGGATCTAAATTTGCCTGATTGTAATGCGCCCAAACTCCTGCATAAAAGTCAGCTTGAAGTTCTAATGCTACAGATAGTTTATTAGCTTGAGCTTCGCTTTTGCCTTCTTGGGCTTTACGCATTTTTGCCGATGTGCCTAGTAATGTTTGTATGTGATGCCCAATTTCGTGCGCTATAACGTATGCAATAGCAAAGTCCCCACCTTTGGCACCAAATCTTGTTTTTAGTTCCTCAAAAAAGGCTAAATCCATATATACTTTTTGATCTCCGGGACAATAAAAAGGTCCTGATGCCGATGTAGCTCCACCGCAAGCAGTTTCTACAGATCCTCTAAAAAGTACTAGTTTTGGATTTTTATATGTCATTCCGTTTTCCGAAAATATTTTGCCCCATATATCTTCATTATCGGCGAGATTTACTTTAACAAAGTTGCCCATTTCTTCATCTTCTTTACTTAATGGAGCGGCAGCTTCGGTTTGGTTTGATTGAGAACCTTGCATTTGTTCTAAAACTGGAGTTATTAATTGCGCATTTTCGCCTCCAAAAACATTTACTAGTAAAATTATAATTCCGATGATTCCACCTCCCACAAGAGTTTTTCCACCTCCCGACATTCCTCTTCTATCTTCAACGTTATCGCTCTGTCTTCTGCCTTGCCATTTCATAATTATATGGTTTTAATGTTTTTATTCGAAATTATATGTACACGAATTTATTGATATTTTTTGAAATAGTAGCTTTTATCTTCTATTTCTTTACTATTTAGGAAATCGATTTAATTATAGCTTTCTCGATGCTGCCTTTAATAATTGGTTTAGATATATAACCAGTCATTCCGGCATTGATGCAATTTTGCTTTTCATCTTTTTCCGCACCAGCAGTTACTGCGATTATAGGGGTTTTTTTACCTGATTTTAATTTACGTATTGCTTTTGTAGCTTCATATCCATTCATGACAGGCATTTGTATGTCCATAAAAATAATGTCTGGATTAATTACTTTGTGTAATCTAACGGCTTCTTCACCGTTTTCGGCATCGTAAATAATAGCATTTACAAATAGGTTTTTTATAGTGGCTCTAAGTAATAATCTATTCACGTTATTATCCTCTACAACAAGGAACTTTATTTCTCTAGTGAGTAGGTCTTTGTTTAAAGTAGAAGTACTATTGCTGTTTTCGGTCTCATTTATGAAAAGATAAGGCACATATGTATCGCAACTTTTTATATCTAAATCAAAATAAAAAGTACTTCCAATATTTAGTTTGCTTTCTAGTTTTAAATGGCTGTCCATTAAACTAAGTAGTTTATTAGAAATGGTCAATCCTAATCCTGTACCTCCAAATTTGCGGGTGGTCGAGCTGTCTTCTTGTGAAAACGCTTGAAAAATTCGTTTTTTATTTTCTTCAAGAATCCCAATGCCAGTATCAGAAACCGAAAAGCGTATTGTGTATGTATCGTTAATCTTATCGAGTACAGACACATTTAGTGTTATAGTTCCTTTCTCGGTAAATTTAACGGCATTTGCTAGTAAGTTAATCAGGATTTGTTTTATTCGGAGTACGTCAATCCAAAAGCAATTTGGTACATCTTCGTTTATGTTTAATTCTAATGTAAGTTTCTTGAGATTAGATTCGTATAATATTAAATCGACTACTTGATTGAGTATTTCTCTAATATCATATTTATCGATATTTAGTTCTAATTTTCCAGCTTCTATTTTAGAAAAATCAAGAATATCATTTATAATATTTAGCAATGATTGAGCCGATTGATTAACGGTAATCATATATTTTTGCTGAATTTCCTGAAGATTAGTTTTCATCAATAAATTTGTAAAACCAATAATTCCGTTTAAAGGTGTTCGGATTTCATGAGACATATTTGCCAGGAAATCTGATTTTGATTTATTTGCAGCTTCTGCTAATTGCTTTGCTTTTATAGCATCTTCAGTTTCTTTTTTGCTTGTAATATCAAAATAAATTCCACCAACAAAATCAATTGTATTTCCTTTTTTAATTACATCACCAAATTCTTCTACCCAAATGTATTCGCCAGATTTTCTTTGTATTCTGTAAACACAATGTATTGGTATTCCTCTTTTTAAATCATTTATTTGGTTTTTAATGATGTTTTCTTTGTCCTCTGGATGCATTAAGGAAATAAAGGATAATCTGTTTTCGAGAAACTCAGTTTTTGGATATCCGGTTAAATTCTCGATTTCATCGTTTAGGAATACTTTGGAGCCTAATTCATCAAATTTGGATAAATAAACTGTACCAGGAATATTATTAGCGATTAGCTTAAATTTTTCTTCACTTTCGTGAATTCTAGCTTCATTTCTGTTTCTTTCTAAGGTCGAAGAAACGTTATTAGCAAGCGATTGTAAAATATAAATTTCGTCTTCAGACCATTTTTTTTCATTTGTACAATCATCAAATCCTATAAAGCCAGTAAAATCGTCATTAATATATAACGGAAGTATCAAGATTGATTTGATTTCATTGGCTATTAATAGCTCTTTAAAAAACGAATCTTTAAGTTTTCTGGTTAGTGTATTTAAGATTTTTTTGCTTTGAGCCTGATTGAATATCTCATGTAAATTATCGGAGGTAAAACCTCGTAATTCGGTGATTTGCTTAGTAATTCCTTCTCTTGCCCATTTGTATTTCTGACTTACAAGATGGGTGTCATTATTTTTTTCATAATAAAACATATGATCCACCTTTGTAGCTTTTCCTATTATTTCAAAGGTTTCTTCAAACATTTTAGAAGTGCTTTTGCTTAGTAAAAACTTTTCGGTACATAAAGCAAGTGCGGATAATAGCTGACTTTTGAATTCTAATTTTTTCTCGGTCATTAACCTCATTTGCGAAGAAATTGCTAATGAAATAATATCCGAAATGGTTCGGGCAAAATTGATGTCTTCATTATCCCAAATCCGTTTGGTTTTGGTAGATTCAAAACAAAGAATACCTGTTAGTTGTCCATTCGTAAAAATAGGAACATCTAGCATCGATTTAATATCGTTTATTAAGAAAGCTTCTTTTGTAAATTCTGATATTTCTAAATGATTAAAAACATCTGGAGCATTGATGATGGTTTTGTTTTTTATTGAGTTAAAATAGATAGGGTATAATTCTCTTTTTAAAATCTTTTTTTTCTCTAGTTTGTGATTGTCTACGCTAAATAAATTAGTACAAGTAATTATATCTTCAGTATATTTCCAATGGCTAACCCGATTGGCTTTAGAAACAATTGCGGCTTCTTTTATGATCAGTTCTACAACACTATCTATGTCATCGTAATTACTGAAGTTTGTGGTCGATAATTTTTTGGAGACAGTATTGTAATCTTCAATTTTTTCATGCCTGATCTTATTCTCGTTTTCAATATTTTTTAATTTTGTAATATCTCTGGCAATACCTGAATAACCAATTATTTGGCCTGCATCATTTTTACGGATAATTACTTTTAGGGAAACCCATAATTCTTCGCTATTTTTTTTCAATAACGGAATTTCTATAGCAGGAAAATCATTTTCCTTTTTCTTTAAGTTTTCTTCCAGATTTTCATAAAAATTCACCGTATTTATGGTGTAATCAACGTGAATGAATTCTGAATAATTATGAGAAATAATTTCTGACTCTGAATATCCTAATGATGAAATTGCAAATTCATTGATGAAAGTAAAGTTACCGTCATCATCGGCTTCAAAAATTAAATCGGTAGCGGTCTGGATTAGATTTTTATATAAATCTTTAGTGTTTATTTGCTCCGTTATATCTTGTCCTATACTAATTATTAGGTCCTCTGAGAATTTTTTATCTTTCCATTGAATGTATTTATATTCTCCGTTTTTACATTTTAATTTACGGATGTAGAGTTTGTTGTCGATATAAGTTAAATGGTAATCTTCGCCAATAAACTCGGGATCTTCTGTAAGATTCCAGAATCCAATTCCCATAACTGCTTCGGGTGAATATCCTAAAATATCGATTATAGTTTCACTACAAAATAAGATTTCTCCTTTGCGATTACTGGCAATTGTAAGAGAGTTTCCTTTATGTACTATTTCGTTAGAAAACCGAAATTTGTCGTTTTCGTTTAATAAAACAGCATATTTTACGTAGTTGACAACAAATACAATAAGAGAAAAATTAATTAAAATTACAGATGTTTTTAAAGGAATAGAATGTGAAATAGTAACATCAACTAAAAACAAAAATAATAAGGCTGTAAAAAACCAATATAATTTTATAGGTTTTAAAATAGTATACGAAAAGTAATAGGCTACGACAAAACTAATTATTGGGGTTATATCATTAGGAAGAGAAATGATATTGCGTAATATATAACCAAAGAATAGTAAAAATAATACAATGAAGATAAATTGTACTTTTTTACGTAAGTATTTAACTTTACTAGTTATAAAGTAGAATAATAAAAAGAAAAGACCAATCGAGGTATTAATGATAAGTAAGCTTTTTGGTCTAATTTTAAATAGCTCATTAACAATCTCCATTACAATAATGGTAATCCCAAAAAACAAAAAATAAAGAAGATACTCTTTATCAGTAGTATCATTTTCTTTCTCTTTTTCGATAAAATTACCTAATTGCTTTTTTATATTAAAAAAATGATAACCTAAAAAAATAATAAAACCCAATAAAGCCAGTCCTAGTGCAGGAAATTTAGGATTATTGTAAGAAACAATCCATTGGAGGTTTACGTCGCTAAATAACAATAAATTATGGGCCAAGCCTGTTAGGTTTGGCCATGAGGATATCATTGTTATAAAACTACAGTAAAATACCATAGATTTTTGGTTAATTTAGGTTTAATTAAATAGATTCCTGGAGAAATTATTATATCAATTCTATCTGTTATAAAAATGTTTTTGGTCCTGATTTAGATTCTTCAATTTCGTCTAATGCATCTACACCGATAATTGCGCAATAAATTGCATAGGTCATAGAATAAATAAAAGGAAGGGTAAAAACTACCCCAATACAGCATCCTATAAATCCTACCATTGCTGCGATTCCGGCAACAATTAATAACCCAATAAGAATTAGAGGTTGTTTTGAAACAAGCATAAAGCTAGTTTTAATAGCATTAATGGCATTAAAATTTCCAAAGACAATTAATGGAATTGTTAGGTAAGTAAAAAGCGAAATTAGTAATGAAATTACTGTTCCATAAATTGATAGATTTATCATTTCTGTCGCTATTGATATGGCGATACTTATAACCGATATAATAAAAGTAGCTCCTATAATGTTTGTTAAGTATGGTAATTTGTAGTAATAAAAAATTGTAGCAAAATTAAATTCTTTGTCTTTATCTGCACAATCGGCCATTTTTAAAAACCCAGCAGTAAAGGGAGCAATAAATACAGCCAATAAAATCATAGATGTCATATATATTATAAGGAAATTTCCAGATAATTTTAAATGTTGTAAGTTTTCTATAGATTCTTTTGTTAGACTTCCGATTCCAAATAAAGAAATCACAATACTCGAACCGAAAATAGCAAGTACAAAGTAAAAAATAAGAAGAATAGACCCTGCGTAAAGCGCTATTTTTTTATAATTTTCGAAAGCATGATTAAATACATTTGAAAAGTCTAATTGATAACCAATTTTGTTGATTTCTTCTATTCGTTGTTGCGTACGATTCATAATTTTTGAAAGTAGTTATTCGTTATATTTTGGATTTTTTTTAGATTATCTTTTTATAAAATATCAGAAGTAAATATAGTATATTTTTTAAGTCGGCAAAGTTAAAATCGGGTTTTTAGCAAAATGATTTAACGCAATTATCTGATTTAGTTACGGAAAATAATTTTGATTAATTGATTGTTTAAACTAAGATAAATTTAGATCCAGTCTAATAATTTTTTTATAGTCGCTAATTTATCTTTATATGGTGCATATCGCATTGGTAAATCGAGCCAGTTGGCTTTTTTTACAATGCTTTTATGATGAGAGAAAGTATCAAAACTTAATTTGCCATGATAGGCTCCTAAGCCACTATGACCAACACCTCCAAACGGAAGCCTGTTATTTGAAAAATGAACAACGGTATCATTAATGCATCCTCCGCCAAATGAGTAACGTGTAATTATTCTTTTTGTAAAATTCTGGTTGTCACTAAAAACATATAAGGCAAGAGGTTTTTCGTATTGCTCGATAATGTTTTTTATATCAGCTTCGGTTTTGTAAGCAAGTATAGGTAATAATGGCCCGAAAATTTCTTCTTGCATAATATTACTTTCCATACCTGGTTCGTCGATAAGAGTTGGTGCGATATAAAGTTTTTTCGCATCGGTATGTCCTCCAAAAACCACTTTGCCAGGTTCGATCATGCTATCTAATCGTACCCAGTTTTTGGTATTTATAATTCTGGCAAAATCTGGTGATTCTTCGGGATTTGCGCCGTAAGCTTTATTAATTTCATCTTTTAGATATCCTATAAAATGAGTTTTCATATCTTTATGAATCAAGATGTAATCGGGGGCTATACAGGTTTGTCCTGCATTTATAAATTTTCCCCAAACGATTCTTTTTGCAGCTAGTTTTAAATTAGCAGTTTCATCTATAATACATGGGTTTTTTCCGCCAAGCTCCAGCGTAACAGGAGTAAGGTGTTCTGCAGCGGCTTTTGCAACAATTTTCCCAACGGCTACACTTCCTGTAAAGAATATATAATCCCAGCGTTTCTCTAAAAGTTTTTGCGAAACATCAACTCCTCCTTGTACCACTTCGACATGATTAATGTGAAATGTTTTCTGGATGATTTCGGTTATAATTTCGGCAGTTTTAGGAGTAAGTTCTGATGGTTTTAAAATGACTTTGTTTCCTGCTGCTACAGCTGATATTAATGGACATAAAGCTAGTTGAAAAGGATAATTCCAAGGAGCAAGAATTAATACTTTTCCGTAAGGTTCTTTGTAAATATAATCGGTAGAAGGAAAGTTAAGTATCGATGGGAAAACACGTTGTGGTTTTGCCCAGCGATAAATATTTTTAATGGTATCTTTTAATTCCGAAATAACATAATTGGTTTCGGTTAGAACGGCTTCAAAAGCAGGTTTTTTGAAATCATCATACAAAGCTTTAATGATTAAATCTTCGCTTTTTTGTATGTTGAACAATAGTTTTTTAAGCGTCTCTTTTCTGTAACCGATGTCATTTTTATAGTCCATTTTAAAATCTGCTTAGTTTTTACTATGCAAGTTAATTTTAAAATTTTAAATAAAAGTGATTTTTATCCAAAAATCATATAGCATTCCATATCACTTCATCTGGAGTAGGAGCAATAATGGTAAGTGGTTCTTTGGTTACAGGATGTATAAAGGTTAATTTTCGGGCATGAAGATGTATTCCTCCATCGGGATTACTTCGGTCAAAACCATATTTTAAATCTCCTTTTATAGGTGATCCAATAGCTGATAGTTGTGCTCTAATCTGGTGGTGTCTTCCTGTATGTAAATTAATTTCGAGGGCTACGTAATTCTGAAGTTCCTTAAAAACAGTATAATCTAAGCTTGCCAATTTACTATCAGGAACTTCTTTTAAATGCGCTTTTGAAGTATTGTTTTTCTCGTTTCTTTTTAGAAAATGAACCAATTTGGCGCTTGTTTCTACAGGTTTGTTCTTTACAACTGCCCAATAGGTTTTTTGAGTTTCGCGATTACTAAACAATTCGTTCATACGCGTTAATGCTTTGCTTGTTCTGGCAAAAACTACAATTCCAGTTGTAGGACGGTCCAATCGATGAATTACACCTAAAAATACGTCACCAGGTTTATTGTATTTGTCTTTTATGTATTCTTTTACAACATCCGATAATGGTTTATCGCCTGTTTTGTCACCTTGTACAATATCGCCTACGCGTTTGTTTACAACAATAATATGGTTGTCTTCGTGTAGAACCTGGAGATTATCTTTATTGGAAATGATTTTCATAGTTTATTTTTGGAGTTCCTAAGTGGCTAAGTTTCTAAGATGCTAAGAAGAAACCTTAGAACCTTATTTCCTTAGCATTTTAGAACCTTAAAGAAGTTTGGCTAAAGCCTGATTAACTTAAAATATTCCTCCTGCTTTAGCAGGAGGCTATTCAATTTTAAAACCTTTGAACCTTTGTTGCTTAGAACCTTAGTGCCTTAAAAAATTAATATTGCTCACCAGAGTTAGGGAAATCTCCAGATTTTACGTCATCAACATATTGGCTAATTGCAGTAGTCATTCCTTCGTATAAATTCATGTAACGTCTTAAGAAACGTGGACTAAACTCATTGTTCATTCCTAACATATCGTGAATTACAAGAACCTGACCATCTACCTGACCACCAGCACCGATTCCGATTACAGGAATAGAGATGCTTTCGGCAACTTTTTGAGCTAAATGTGCAGGGATTTTTTCAAGAACTAAAGCAAAACAACCAATTTTTTCTAGCAATTTTGCATCTTCAATTAGTTTTTCGGCTTCGTCTTCTTCTTTGGCACGAACGGTATATGTACCGAATTTATATATTGATTGTGGTGTTAAACCCAAATGTCCCATAACTGGAATTCCTGCGTTTAATATTTTTTTAATTGATTCTTTAATTTCTTTTCCACCTTCTAATTTTACTGCGTGACCACCGCTTTCTTTCATGATTCTGATAGCAGAACGCAATGCTTCTTTAGGGTCTGATTGGTAACTTCCGAAAGGTAAATCAACAACAACCAAAGCTCTTTCGATAGCTCTTACTACAGACGACGCATGATAAATCATTTGGTCTAAAGTAATTGGTAAGGTAGTTTCGTGACCAGCCATTACATTCGAAGCTGAGTCTCCTACAAGGATTACATCGATTCCGGCAGTATCAACAATTTTGGCCATTGTATAATCGTAAGCCGTAAGCATTGAGATTTTTTGCCCATTGGCTTTCATCTCAATTAATGATTTGGTAGTAATTCTTTTGTAATCTTTTTTTGCTACAGACATTGTAATCTATGATTTAGTACCGATAGAATCGGGATTGATTTATATTTTGAATCTGTAAAAGTAATAAAATGAATTTTTTTAAAATGAATTTTGGTAGGGAATATAAAAAATGAGAAGTAAAATTAATTGAGAAGAGTATATGTACTAAATTATAAATTGCCTCCTGCATTAGCAGAAGTCAATTTAAAACTTAAAGTAACTGAAAGTATTTCTGCGTTATCGTTGTGTTGATATTTTAGGGTCTGAGCAATCTGTTTTGTTTCTAGCCCTGATGGGAACGGCATCCTTTTATGGCTTTTTTTGCCATAAAAGATATAGTGTACAGCGGGATTAGCTCCTAAATAAAAGGGTAGATTATTTTATGCTAAAAAAGTATTTGGAAGTATTTAATTGACAAATGGGTAAAATAACTAATTTTGAAAAACTAATTCACAAATCCCCATTTTGAAAAATATTCTTATTATTGACGACGAAGAAAAATTACGCCATCTTCTCGCCAGAATTATACGCTCGGAAGGTTTCGAAGTTTTTGAAGCAGCAGATTTAAAATCGGGTTTCAAAAAGTTAGAACACAATGATATTGATGCTGTGTTGTGTGATGTAAAACTTCCTGATGGAAATGGTGTTGATTTTCTTCAGAAAATAAAAGCGGCTTTCCCGTTTACAGAAGTTATCTTATTGACGGCTTTCGGTAAAATTTCTGATGGTGTTCAAGCCATGAAAAATGGCGCTTTTGATTATATCGTAAAAGGTGATGATAATGATAAAATTATCCCGCTTTTATACAAAGCTTTGGAAAAAGTACAATTGCAAAAGAAAGTTAAACAACTTGAAAAGCGAATCTCTGATAAATACTCATTTGATAATATTATAGGAAAATCTAAAGGGCTTGAGCAGGTTATCGATTTGGCTCAAAGGGTTTCTAAAACAGATTCGACTGTGCTTTTGATGGGAGAAACCGGAACTGGTAAAGAGGTTTTTGCTCAGGCAATTCACGAAAACAGTAATAGAGTTGGTAAGTCGTTTGTGGCTTTAAACTGCAGCACTTTTAGTAAAGAAATTCTGGAAAGCGAATTGTTTGGACACAAACAAGGTGCTTTTACGGGAGCTATTAAAGATAAAAAAGGATATATTGAGGAGGCTAATGGTGGTACTTTATTTCTGGATGAGATAGGAGAGATGCCATTAGAACTGCAAGCTAAGTTATTACGTGTTCTGGAAACAAGCGAATACATTCAGCTTGGAGATACGAAGCCAAGAAAATCGAATTTTAGATTAATTGCAGCTACCAATCGAGATTTAAAGGTAGAAAGTGAAGAACACCGTTTTCGTTCGGATTTATATTTCAGGTTGAATATTTTTGAAATTAAAATTCCGCCTTTGCGAGAAAGGGTTAAGGATATTTCGCCGTTGGCACATTATTACGTAAAGCAATTTTCTGAAAAAATAAATAAGAAAGCTTTATCTATTGATGAAGGGTTTATGCAAAAAATGGAATCGTACCAATGGCCAGGAAACGTTAGAGAATTAAAGAACGTTATTGAGCGTTCGGTTATTCTGGTAAATGGCGATGTTTTAACTCAAGATGTTTTACCTTATGAAATGCAACACCAAGTAGTTAAAACAAATAAAAGTGTATCGGCATTCTCTATGCAAAGTGTAGAAAAATTGCATATTCAGAAGGTATTTAATTATACTAAGGGTAATAAAGCCGAAACGGCACGATTACTCGAAATAGGGATTGCAACCCTTTATCGAAAATTAGACGAATACAATATTCAATAATAATTTTAAATTCCAATTTAAAAGCTTCATCGGAGGGATACATATTTTGATTACGAAACGTTTGTCTACTAATTTTTAATTTTTCTATAAATATATTGTCCCAATGGGACTCAAAACTAAAAAATTAAAATCCTTATCATTTCAATAAAAGCCTATCATTTTGATAGGCTTTTTTTATGCCTGAATTTTAAGTAAATTTGATAAGGTGTTAGTTTATAGTGTATTGGGTTAAAAGTTTTTTTTTGGAATGTATTTTGGCATAAGGGAGGAAGAACAAAAAAAATCATTCTTATGAAAAATCAAGTCACCACGATTTATAAGCAAGCTGAACGGTTTGCCGAAATCACTAAGACAGCAATCATTAGCGGGAATATTGTCAGAGCAAAAAAATGTCTGGCGCTTGCCGAGCGATTATATACTACAGGGAGTTACGAAACTAAAAGTGCCATTTCGAACGTATACGTTTTCTCGGTTTCTTCTTTCATGGAATTACGGCATTGTACGATTTCGGATTTATTTCCAAAATCGTTGAAGGCTGAATATATAAAGCAAATTAATGCGTCGGGTGTCTAGGAAAGACTGATAGAGCCAAGAGAATAGGGTTAAGAGAATAGAGCCAAGAGAATAGAAACAAGATGTTAGGAGGTAGAAGAAAGACTAAAGTTGTTTTTTGAAATCTATTATCTATAAATGTTTAATCTATAATCTTTAAGTCTTGCCTCTTGTTTCTCCTCATCTTTAAATCTTGCCTCTTGCTTCTCCTAGTCTAGTTTCTTCTAATCTCGGAGTCTAAAAAATAATAATCCAATAATCTAAATAAATCAAAACCTATGTTAATCACTATTCTTTTACTCGCACTGGCAGTTTTGCTCTTTGCGATTTGTTTTAAATCTGTCGAATTTTTTGAAAAAATTTAAATCATGACTGCACTATTTATTATTGCCCTTGCCGTTTTCGGCTATTTGGTTTACGTATTAATCAAACCCGAAAAATTTTAATGATGTTAAAAGTTATAAGTGAGATGTTAGATGTTATACGTCGGTCTCCTTTTACAAATCACATCTGACATTTTACTAAAATTTAAAAAATTATGAACACAGAATTATTTGGCGTCATCAGTATTTTTATCATTACGATAGTTTTAGCCATTCCTTTGGGAAAATATATTGCTAAAGTTTATTTGGGTGATAAAACATTACTTGACCCGATTTTCAATCCAATTGAAAAACTTATTTTTAAAATCAGTGGAATCAATTCCACCGAAGAAATGAACTGGAAGCAACACTTAAAAGCACTTTTAAGTATAAACATGGTTTGGTTCTTTCTTTGCTTCTTTATCTTATTGTTTCAAGGGTCGCTATTTTTAAACCCCGACAACAATCCATCGATGAGTCCAGATTTGGCATTTAATACTGCCATTTCATTTATAGTAAACTGTAATTTACAGCATTATTCGGGCGAAAGCGGTGTGTCTTATTTATCACAAATGTTCTTGATGTTCTTGCAATTTGTTTCGGCTGGTGTCGGAATGGCTGCTGCAGCAATGGTTTTTACTGCAATGAAAGAAAGATCTACAGATAAATTAGGTAACTTTTATAACTATTTTATCAAAAGTTGTACTCGCGTTTTATTACCATTAGCTGCTATTGTAGCTACTGCTTTGGTATTTAGCGGTTCACCAATGACTTTTGAAGGTAAAGATGCTATCACTACTTTACAAGGTGATAATGTGGAGGTTTCTCGCGGACCTGCTGCAGCATTTATTGCCATAAAACATATAGGTACAAATGGAGGAGGTTTTTTTGGAGCTAACTCAGCACATCCATTAGAAAACCCTACTTATTTTTCTAATGCTGTCGAATTATGGGCTCAATTAATTATTCCGTTTGGGATGATTTTTGCCCTAGGTTTTTATCTAAAGAAAAGAAAATTATCATACGTTATTTTTGGCGTTATGACGGTTGGATTCTTATTACTGGTTATCCCAACGGTTATTAGTGAGATTAACGGAAATCCTGCTATCGAAAGAATGGGAATTACCCAGGCAACAGGAGCAATGGAAGGTAAGGAGGTTCGTTTAGGGCCAGCTATTTCGGGTTTCTGGAGTATTGCAACAACGGTAATTTCTACAGGTTCGGTTAATAGTATGCATGATAGCTCGATGCCAGTATCTGGTGCTATGGAATTGCTTGCCATGATGGTTAATGCATTTTATGGTGGTTGTGGTGTTGGTATTCTTAACTTTTATGTTTTCATTATTCTGGCAGTATTTATTTCTGGTTTAATGGTTGGTCGAACACCTGAATTTTTAGGAAAGAAAATTGAAGCTCGGGAAGTTAAAATTGCTGCTTTTGTTGCTATTCTTCATCCTTTATTAATATTATCAGGAACAGCTTTGGCTTCGTATTTTGCTGCACATGATACAGCAATGGGATGGTGGTTTAATGGGAATGCAACAGGTTGGTTAAACAACCCGGGAAATCATGGATTTTCAGAAATGTTATATGAATATACTTCTAGTGCAGCCAATAATGGTTCTGGGTTTGAAGGTTTAGGAGATAATAATCCGTTCTGGAATATTACTACTGGTATTGTGTTGTTGTTGAGTCGTTTTATTCCTATAATCGGGCCATTGGCTATTGCAGGATTATTGGCTAATAAAAAATATATCCCAGAAAGTGCAGGAACTTTAAAAACAGACACTTCTATTTTTGGAGTAATGGTTTTTGCAGTAATTGCAATTATCGCCGCCTTATCATTCTTCCCAGCGTTGGCTTTAGGTCCATTGGCAGAATATTTTACATTAAAATAATATAAAAGAAAATGACTAACAATAAATCCAATTCATTGTTTGAAAGTAAGCAGGTAAAAGATGCCTTAGTGCAATCTTTTGTGAAGCTTAATCCAAAATTGATGATTAAAAATCCGGTAATGTTTACCGTAGAAATTGGGACTGCCATTATGTTTGCTGTTTGTATTTCCATTTTGATGGGAGCAAACGATCAAGGTAGTTTTGCATATAATTTAATTGTGTTTTTAATTTTATTAGCAACTCTTTTGTTTGCCAATTTTGCCGAAGCAATTGCCGAAGCAAGAGGTAAAGCTCAAGCCGATAGTTTAAGAAAAACACGGGAAGAAACACCAGCAAGACAAATCCTTGCTAATGGAGAAATCAAAAATATTAGTTCTTCGGAATTAAAAAAAGGAGATGTTTTCGTTTGTGAAGCTGGGGATTTAATTGCAACTGATGGTGAAATCATCGAAGGTTTGGCAACTATTGACGAAAGTGCGATTACTGGAGAAAGTGCTCCTGTAATTCGTGAAGCCGGTGGAGATAAATCATCGGTAACTGGAGGTACAAAAGTATTGTCGGATAAAATTAAGGTTATCGTAACATCTGAGCCTGGCGAAAGTTTTCTTGATAAAATGATTGCTTTGGTTGAAGGAGCAAGCCGTCAGAAAACACCAAACGAAATTGCATTGACTATTTTGTTGGCTGCATTTACTCTAATCTTCGTGATTGTTTGTGTTACCTTAAAACCATTTGCAGATTATGCTAATGCGCCGATAACAATTGCTGCTTTTATCTCTCTTTTTGTATGTTTAATTCCAACAACAATTGGAGGATTACTTTCAGCAATCGGAATTGCGGGAATGGATAGAGCGTTGCGTGCTAACGTAATTACAAAATCTGGAAAAGCGGTAGAAACTGCTGGTGATATTGATGTATTACTTCTTGATAAAACAGGAACGATTACTATTGGTAACAGAAAAGCTACTAATTTTTATCCTGCTAAAGGTGTTACAGAAAAAGATTTTATAGAATCTGCAGTATTAAGTTCTCTTGCAGATGATACTCCTGAAGGAAAAAGTATTGTAGAGTTGGCTGGTCCAACTGTAGCTCAAAACTTATCTATTGAAGGTGCTACTTTAATCAAATTTACTGCTGAAACCAGAACTAGTGGTGTTGTCTTAAAAGACGGAACTAACATTAGAAAAGGGGCTCAGGATGCTGCAAAAAATATTGCTCTTCAGGCTGGAAATAATTTCCCTGAAGATATTGCTCAAAAAGTAATTGATATTTCGTCTAAAGGTGGGACGCCGTTGGTAGTGGTTAAAAATAACCAAGTACAAGGGGTTATCGAATTGCAGGATATTATTAAAACTGGAATGAAAGAACGTTTTGACCGTTTGAGAAAAATGGGTGTAAAAACGGTAATGGTTACTGGAGATAATCCTCTTACGGCTAAGTTTATTGCTGAAGCTGCTGGTGTTGACGATTTTATTGCCGAAGCTAAACCTGAGGATAAAATGAACTACATTAAAAATGAGCAACAAATGGGTAAACTTGTCGCAATGATGGGTGACGGTACGAATGATGCACCGGCTCTTGCGCAAGCAGATGTAGGTGTTGCAATGAATAGCGGAACTCAAGCTGCTAAGGAAGCCGGAAACATGGTCGATTTAGATAATGACCCAACCAAGTTAATTGAGATTATTGAAATTGGAAAACAGTTGTTGATGACCAGAGGTACACTTACAACATTTTCTATTGCAAATGACGTAGCGAAGTATTTTGCTATTGTTCCTGCACTTTTTATCACTGCGATTCCTGCTTTGCAAGGTTTAAATATCATGCATTTGCATAGTCCTGAGAGTGCGATTTTATCGGCTGTAATCTTTAATGCGATTATTATCCCAATATTGATTCCGCTTGCGTTAAGAGGTGTTGATTATAAACCAATCGGAGCGAGTGCAATCCTTAAAAGAAACTTGTTGATTTATGGTTTAGGAGGATTGATTATTCCTTTTATCGGAATTAAATTAATTGATTTGGTTGTAGCTTTATTTATGTAATCTAAAAAAAGGTTCTGAGATACTAAGTTACTAAGGTTCTAAGGTTTTTTCTTAGCGTCTTAGAAGCTTAGTCTCTTAGAAACTAAAAAAAATAAAAACAATGAAAAATATATTTTCAATAGTAAAATTTACCCTACTTACGGTGGTTCTGTTTGCAGTTATTTATCCTCTGGCAATTTATGGTATTGCTCAGCTTGCACCTAACCAAGGTAAGGGAGAAACTATTTCGGTTAATGGTAAAGTGGTAGGGTATCAAAAAATAGGTCAGAAATTTGATAAATCTAATTATTTCTGGGGACGCCCTTCGGCTGTAGATTATAATGCTGCTGGTAGTGGTGGAAGCAATAAAGGACCAAGTAACGCTGATTATTTAGCGGTGGTTCAAAAAAGAATTGATACTTTTTTAATCGTTCATCCTTATTTAAGAAAATCTGAAATTCCTGCCGATATGGTTACTGCTTCAGGAAGTGGTTTAGACCCAAATATTTCCCCTCAAGGAGCTTTGGTACAGGTAAAACGGGTTGCTAAAGAAAGAAAATTAGCTGAGGATAAAGTTAAGGCTTTGGTTGAATCTAAAATCAATACTCCTAAGGTTATGGGAACTGCAATGGTAAATGTTCTGGAATTGAACATTGCTCTTGACGAACTTTCTAAAAAAGGTTCTTAGGTTTTTATCCTACAAGGTTTTTAAAACCTTGTAGGTATGACATTCAGTAATCAGTACTTAGATACCTAACAGGTTTTTAAAACCTGTTAGGATAACAAAAATACTTGTAAATATGATGATTAATACTAAACCCAACAGTCCCGAAATTTCGGGATAAAAACCTGTTGGCGAGGTTGCTAGTGCCTTGTATGTATGAAAATTTATGGACAAAATATAGATAGACTTGTAGTTGTTTTATCTGAGTTTGCCCTTTATTACCTAACAGGTTTCCAAAACCTGTTAGGATGACTAAAGCCCTTGTTGCCCCAAGTGTTTTAGCCCAGATGGAAGCGGTATCCTTTTTCTGTCCGCCGCGGCGGACAGAAAAAGATATAGCGGACAGCTGGTCCCGAAGTTTCGGGAGCTCCTAAAAAAAACTAATAACAAATAGAATAATTAAGAGAACGAGATTATTTCGTTTCTCGCAATGATAAAATAAAATGAAAAAAATAATACTTACAGCTTTAATAGCTTTCGGATATACAACAATGAATGCTCAGGAAGAATCTAAAAGTCCGTTTACGTTTTCGGGGTATATAGATACTTATTACAGTTATGATTTTGGAAATCCTGATAATCATACTCGCCCAAGTTTTCTTTATAATTATAACAAACACAATGAGGTAAACTTGAATTTAGGTTTGGCAAAAGTGAATTATGCTAAAGACAATGTTCGAGGGAATTTTGCAATTATGGCGGGAACTTATGCCGAATATAATATGGCTGCAGAACAAGGCTTGTTAAAAAATGTTTATGAGGCTAATGTGGGAGTAAAAATCTCAAAAGAGCATAATCTTTGGGTTGATGCGGGAGTTATGCCTTCGCACATTGGTTTTGAAAGTGCAATCGGGAAAGATTGTATGACTTTAACCAGAAGTATTCTTGCTGAGAACTCTCCGTATTATGAGGCGGGTGTTAAGTTAGGATATACATCTAAAAGTGAAAAATGGTATTTGGCAGTAATGTATTTAAATGGCTGGCAACGTATCCAGAAGGTTGAGGGAAATCAGACTCCGGCTTTTGGAACACAGGTTACTTATAAACCAACTTCGGCAGTTACATTAAACTGGAGTACATATGTTGGGAATGAACAACCGGATGTAGATAGAAAATGGAGATACTTTAATGATTTTTACGGACAGTTTAAAGTGTCTGAAAAAGTAAACCTGATTGCAGGTTTTGATATTGGAGTGCAACAAGCTACTAACGGAAGTTCTGATTATGATGTTTGGTATTCGCCAATTGTGGTGGCTCAATATAAACCAACAAATAAAATTATGGTTGCAGCAAGAGGAGAGTATTATCAGGATAAAAAAGGTGTAATCATTGCAACTGATACTCCAAACGGTTTTAAAACGTATGGTTTCTCGGCAAACTTTGATTATTTAGCCGCAGAAAATGTAATATTTAGATTAGAAGCACGAACTTTGAATAGTAAAGATGATATCTTTTTGAAAAATAATGATCCAACAGATAGTAACGTATTTATAACGACTTCTTTGGCAATTACTCTTTAGACTTTAGGCTATAAGCTTTAAGCAATAAGCTTTTTTTAGAGTTTGTATTGCTTAAAGCTTACTGCTTATAGCATAATGCAAATAAAATTATGGATAACGAAAAGGAAAATAATGTTAAGCACTTTCTCGATTTAATTCAGAAATCCCGTAAAGGAAAGTTTAAGGTCTACATTGGCATGAGTGCTGGTGTAGGCAAAACTTTTCGTATGCTACAGGAAGCGCATACATTATTAAAGAATGGAATAGATGTAAAAATCGGATACATAGAAACGCATAACCGTAAGGAAACGCATGAATTGCTGGATGGTTTGCCTGTGATTCCGCGTCGTTCTATTTTTTACAAAGGAAAGCAACTGGAGGAAATGGATGTGCAAGCCATAATTAATTTGCGACCAGAAGTGGTTATTGTAGATGAGTTGGCGCACACAAACATAGAAGGTAGTAAGAATGAAAAGCGCTGGCAAGATGTTCTGGAGATTTTAGAATCTGGAATAAACGTGATTTCGGCAGTTAATATTCAGCATATCGAGAGTTTAAACGAAGATGTAAAACGGATTACCAATGTTGATGTTAAAGAACGGATTCCTGATAATGTATTGCGATTAGCGGATGAGGTTGTAAACATCGATTTGACTTCAGAAGATTTAATTGACCGATTAAAAGAAGGGAAAATCTATACGGAAGATAAAATCCAGACTGCGCTGAATAATTTTTTTAAGTCTGATCAGATTCTACAATTGCGAGAATTGGCTCTTAAAGAAGTAGCGAGTCAGGTGTTGCGAAAAGTAGAAAATGAAGTTCCTAAAACTCAGGCGCTGCGACACGAAAAATTATTGGCATGTATAAGTAGTAATGAACGAACGGCAAAGAATATTATCAGAAAAACGGCTCGATTGGCTAGTTATTATAATAGCGATTGGTATGTTTTGTATGTTCAGTTACCAAGAGAAAGCAGTGATAAAATAGCGCTGGATAAACAACGTCACTTAATTAATAATTTTAAATTGGCGACTCAACTCGGTGCCGAAGTAATTAAAATAGAAAGTACCAATATTACTGATACGATGCTTAAGGTTGTAGAACAAAAAGAAATTACAACGGTTTGTATTGGGAAACCTCATTTTAATTTTTTTAAGGTAATTTTGGCGACATCGATTTTTAGACGTTTATTAACTCGTCTTTCTTTATCGAATGTTGACCTTGTTATTTTGTCTTAGGTATTGAGAGTTGTTAGATAATTGAGAAGCAAGATTTGAGATTTTTGATGTGAAAAGAGTTACCATATAAGTTATGTAAGTTCATTTAAGTTGTTTGAGGAGAGTTACTTTATAGTTTTAAAGTATTTTAGGAAACTTATATTTTCTTAAAAGGCTTATATGTTTAAAAAAGATTAATGTTGTTTGATGTGAAGAGATTAACCATATAAGTTATGTAAGTTCGTTTAAGCTTAGTTTTGGATAGGCTTATATTTTCTTAAATGTCTTATATGTTTAAAAAAAGATTAATCACTTAAGTTATGCAAGTACTTATTAAGCTGTTTAGAAAAGTTAGATACTTGGATAAAAAATAAAATGTTTTGTAAATCATAGGAAATGAAAATTAAAACGAAATTAAACTTGGGCGTGGGATTGTTATTTTTAATGATAATTATCCTTGCATTAGTTAGTGCCTTTTATATTTTTTTGATAAAAGGAGACACCGAAAATATTTTGAAAGCCAATTATAACACATTGGAATATTCTAGAAATATGCTCACTTCGCTTGATGAAATAAGTGGTAATGAAGATAAAGCAATTGTTTTTTTTAAAGACAATTTGAAAAAACAAATTATCAATGTAACCGAAGCTGGTGAAGATAAGGTAACGACTAATTTACAAATGAGTTTTAATAAATTAGAAAATAACTGGGAGGATCAAGCTGTTAAAAGTCAGATTCGTCAGGATATTTTTGCCATTATGAAACTCAATATGAATGCCATAAAACAGAAAAGTGATATTGCCAAGCAAACTGCCGAAACGGCTAATTTTTCGATTGCAATTGTAGGCACACTTTGTTTTTTGATTGCTTTTAATTTACTAATTAATTTGCCTAATAATATTGCAAATCCAATTAAGGAATTGACCGAAAGTATTAAGCAAATTGCGAATAAAAACTATTCAGAACGGGTACATTTTATGAATCATAACGAATTTGGGGATCTAGCAAAATCGTTTAATACAATGGCCGAAAAACTCGAGGAATATCATGATAGTAATTTGTATAAATTATCATTTGAAAAGAAACGACTGGAGACTTTAATAAATAATATGCATGACCCAATTATTGGACTTGATAATCAAGGGAAAGTTTTATTTGTAAATAATGAAGCACTTAAGATTATCGGAATGAAATCGGAGGAAGTAATTGGGGAATTGGCTACAACGCTGGCATTGAAAAATGATTTGATGAAATCTTTAATCATCAATGATCTCGAAAGTACAAAAGCACACCCGATGAAGATTTTTGCCGATGGTAAAGAAAGTTATTTTGATAAAGAGACTGTTAATATTACTATTACGCCAACAGGTGAGGATAAAACGATTAATATTGGCGATGTAATTATTTTACGAAATATTACGCTGTTTAAGGAACTTGATTTTGCCAAAACTAATTTTATTGCAACTGTTTCGCATGAATTAAAAACACCTATATCATCTATTAAATTAAGCCTTCAGTTATTAGAAAAGCCGAACACAGGAAGTATTAATGAGGAGCAAAAACAATTAATAGATAGTATTAAGGATGATAGCCAACGCTTGTTGAAAATTACGGGTGAGTTGCTGGATATGGCACAACTGGAAACAGGTAATATTAAGCTAGATATTGGACAATGTAGTCCGTATAAAATTATAGATTATGCTCTTGAAGCTGTGAAAGTGCAAGCAGAGCAAAAACAAATTGAATTGATTGTTGAAAGCGAACCTAATCTTGCAGATATAAAAGCTGACTCGGAGAAAACAACTTGGGTGATGATTAATTTTTTAACGAACGCTATTAGATACTCTTATGAAAAAAGTAGTATTACAGTTAAACTGAAAAAAGAAAAAAATCAGATTGTTTTTGCAGTAGTCGATACTGGTAAAGGAATCGATAGCCATTATAAATCCAAAGTATTTGATAAGTTTTTCCAGATTCCGGGAAGTCATAAATCAGGAACGGGATTAGGGTTATCTATTAGTAAGGAATTTATCGAAGCACAAAACGGAACAATTGGCGTAGAAAGCGAGTTGGGATTAGGAAGTTCGTTCTGGTTTAAACTTTTGAAAGCGTAGTTTTTAGTGTTCAGTACCAGTTTCAGTTTTCAGTCGCAGTCGCAGTTTTTAGTACCAGTCGCAGTTTACAGTTTTTGATAATTGTAAAGGTATAATTAAAAAAAGTGTTCAGTACAATCTGTAGTTTTTTAAAACTGCGACTGCAACTGAACACTTTTTTTATTGAATACTGAATACTGTGACTGTAAACTAAAACTGAAAACTGCGACTGAATACTAGCAATCCGCCATATTCACGGCAATTGCCAATCCTCCTTCGGAGGTTTCTTTGTATTTAGAGTTCATATCTTTTGCTGTTTGCCACATCGTATCGATTACTTTATCGAGAGGCACTTTTGCATTTTTAGAGTCTGTTTCTAGGGCTAATTCGGCTGCATTGATGGCTTTTATAGCTCCCATTGTATTTCTTTCGATACAAGGTATTTGTACTAATCCACCAATTGGGTCGCAGGTTAATCCTAAGTGATGTTCCATGGCGATTTCGGCAGCCATTAAAACTTGTGCTGGAGTTCCGCCCATTAATTCGCAAAGTGCTGCTGCTGCCATAGATGACGAAACACCTATTTCGGCTTGACAACCACCCATTGCGGCAGAAATTGTAGACCCTTTCTTAAAGATACTTCCTATCTCGCCAGCAACCATCAGGAATTGTTTGATTTCTTTTTCGCCTGCATCATGGTTTTCAATTACCAAATAATACATTAAAACGGCAGGAATTACACCAGCACTACCATTGGTAGGAGCAGTAACTACACGTCCTAAAGCGGCATTTACCTCATTTACGGCAAGTGCAAAACAACTTACCCATTTTAGGATTTGACGAAATTTAACCTCAGTTTTTCTTATTTCTTCTAGCCACGTTTGTGGAGAATTATAGTTGGATAAACCGATGAGGTTTTGGTGCATATCAAATGCTCTACGACGTACATTTAGTCCGCCTGGAAGTATTCCTTCAGAATGGCAACCGATATACATACATTCGAGCATGGTGTTCCAAATACGCATTAATTCGTTATTAATGAATTCTTCAGAACGCATCGATTTTTCATTCTCATAAACAATCTCCGAAATGGATTTGTTTTGAGTAATGGTATATTCTAAAAGTTCTGCTGCGTTTTGTATAGGAAACGGAAATGCACATTTTATCTCCGATTTTATTTTAGCATTTTCGCGTTCTTCTTTTACCACAAATCCACCACCGATAGAGTAGAAGATAGATTCGTATTCGGAATCATCTTTGGCGTAAGCCGTAAATTTTAAACCATTGGCATGAAAAGGCAAGAATTCTTTATTGAAAACAATGTCTTGTAAAAAGAAAAACGGAATGGTTATCTCGTTTCCAAGTATAATTGTATTGGTTTCTTCGATAGATTTGATAATTCCTGCAATGTCGTTTATAGGAATATATTCGGGATCCTGACCGCTTAATCCTAACATAACTGCCAAATCTGTAGCATGACCTTTTCCTGTTAAAGAAAGAGAACCATACAAATCGACTTTGACACGAGTGATTTGAGAAAACAGATTTTCACTTTTTAATTCAGCAAGAAAACGTTCTGCTGCACGCCAAGGTCCAAGGGTGTGTGAACTTGATGGTCCTACACCAATCTTAAGCATATCAAATACCGATATACATTCTTCCATTATACTATAATTTTATTATCACAAAGATAATTGAATAACGCAATGAAATTAAAAGAAAAATTGTTAATGTTGCGTATTTATTAAAATTTGTATTTAATATTAATAATTTGGCAATAAAATAATAATGTAAAAAGTATTGATTATAATTTTTTGATTATCTTAAAATAAGGGTTTTAACAACAACGAGTAGGAAAAATCAGTTAAATAAGAAAGAAAAGATGTTTTTGTCAAACCATTAAGAGATTAAGTAAATTAAGAATTAAAACTTAATATCTTAATGGTTGGAACCTTTAATTTTTAACGAGTTAGAGCTGGTTTCATTTCGGTTGTAACCCCAATTCTGTTCCAGGCATTTATTGTAATAATTGCCATTATAATATTTGATAAATAGTTTTCATCAAATAAACTAGCTGCTTTTTGATAGGTTTCGTCTGAAACTCCTCCATTACTTATTAATGTAATTTCTTCGGTCAAAGCCAAAATTGCTCTTTCTTCTTCAGAGTAAAAATCAACTTCTCTCCAAGCATTCAATAAATAAATGCGTTGTTCGGTTTCGCCATATTTTCGAGCATCTTTTGTATGTAAATCGATACAATAAGCACAACCGTTTATTTGTGATGTTCTAATTTTTATTAATTCGTGATGTGTGTGGGTTAAAGGAGTTGAGTCTAAATAGGTATTCAAATCCAATAATGGTTTTACAGCAGTTGGTTGAGTGTGTGCGATTTTAATTCTCTTGCTCATGATTTCTTTGTTTTTAATTATTAAGCAAAGATATTTATAGGAACCATGAAAAATCTTAAGCTGGTTTAAGAAATGAGATTAAAGTGCGTTTTTTCTTATCTCGCTTAGATATTCCGGAGTAAGATTTAAGTAAGATGCTAGCATATATTGCGGAATTCGTTGCACAAACTCAGGAAATCTGGTAATAAAATGCTGGTAACTTTCTTCTTTTGTAAAGTCGTATAAATACTTCATTCGCAATTGTGCAGCCGAATAAGCTCTATGCAAAACAAGTCGGAAGTAGCGTTCTAGTTGAGGTAATTGGCTAAAAACTTTTTCCTGATTGTGATAATCAAAAACATAAACTTCGGTATTTTCGATTGCCTGAATATAAAACTGTGATGGCGATTGTGTATCAAAACTCATATAATCGGCAATCCACCAGTTTTCGATTGCAAATTGTGTGATTTGCTCCGTTCCTTTATCATTGATAAAAAAGAAACGTAAACAGCCTTTTTCTACAAAATAAAGTGAAGAACATATTTGTCCTTCTTCTAGTAAATAACTTTTCTTTTTTAGGGTAATTGGCTTCATATTAGCCAGAACTAATTGGGTTTGTTCATCGTTTAATTCGACGTACTTTTTTATGTGTTCAATTAGTTTTGGTTGCATTATTGTTTATATAAGTGTTGTAGTTATAAATTCTCGCAAAGACGCCAAGTCGCAAAGAAAGCTAAATTTTAACTTGGCGTCTTTGCGACTTTGCGAGAGAATCTAGAAAATTAAAACATTTTTTTGAAATTAACTGATATGAGTAAATTCACTAAATAGCTATAAAAATAGGCACTTCGGCATTTTCTGGATTAGATGCTTTTTCTCCGTATATCTCAAAATCGGCAGTATATTTTCTGTTAAGATCAGTATTCCAAATTTCTATCCATTTCTGGATTACAACACCGTCGGCTAATTTTCCTTTGGCTGTAAATTGTTTGTAGGTTTCTTTTGCAATGGTTTTTCCAATCATTCCGGTTGGTATATTCTCTAAATTTGAAACTTTACAGCCTAAAATAGTGGTGTACGGTTTTGTATAATCCTTTTCATATTCGGTGTAAACAGCATAGATTGAGCTATCTATTTTATTTGGAATATTTTCGATTGTGTTTTCAGACATAAATTTGTTCCAAAGCGCTGGAATATCTGTTGCAGATTGTTCATTTTCATTGGTAGTTCTTATCGATAATCCGATAATAAAAAACTCTTCGATAGTAATTAATTCCATGGTTTTTGATTTCAATTTATAATGTTATTCTATGTAAAAGTAGCACAAAAAATTATGCTGTTAATGCTAATGTTGTTGCTAAAATCGAAATAAATAAGCATAATGGAGAGAAGTATTTGGTATCCATTTGTGCAAATTTTGTGGTTTTGACTTTTTTAAAAAATCCAACGTATTTGAATTCGCCAATTGCTCTCACAATAAACAATATCGAAATAATCCAAAGTCCATATTCTTGTAACCAATTAGGCAAACTAAAGACTATTATTTCTGATTTTATTAAAATTAAAACCGAAAGACTCAGTAATACAATTGTAACTACCATACATTCTTTTAGTTTCGGATTGATAACTTTTTCATTGTTTGCGGTTGTTGGTATAGCGGCATCATTTCCCCATTTCCCACCAAATCCCCAATAAATATGAATTCCTGCCAGGAATAGAAAGATGGTTACTAGAATTAATCCAATTGCTGTTTGCATAATGTGATGAGTTATATTTTTTTGTCTACTACTTTTTTGTGGCAACTATCGAATATACCATTGGGATTTTATTGTCCAAATGTTTTATTCTGTATTTTTTTGGTTCAAACTCGATGGTGTTATTAAAGCAATTATATGGCGAGTAATCATATTCATTTAGGGCATTTAGTTCTAGTCCGTTTTTTATTAGACTATTTACAACTTCGCTCATACTATGATTCCAACATACGTACTCTAGTTCTATTGGAGCTTCTCTATCAGCGTAGGTTCCCTCTTGAGTTTCTATTATTGCTCCCGAATTAAAATAATTATATCCTACTTTTTCAAAATTATCATCGAACATCCAAACTACTGGATGAAATTCGACAAAGACTAATTTCCCATTTGGGTTAAGGAAATCAGAAATTAATTTTGCCCATTTATCAAGGTCTGGCAACCACGGGATTGCTCCGTAACTTGCAAATACAATATCGAATTTCTGGTTTAAATGGTTTGGTAAATCATAAATATCACAACATATAAATGTAGCTTCAGCATCAGCTTCTTGCGCAAGTTTGTTGGCGCTATCTATTGCTTTGTCAGACAAATCGACTCCCGTAACATTTGCGCCAAGTCTTGCCAAAGAAATTGTGTCCTGACCAAAATGACATTGCAAATGCAGGATTGATTTACCTTTTACATCACCAAGTAATTCTAATTCGATACTATTTAATGAAGTGTTTCCTTTTAGGAAACCTTCTAAATCATAAAAGTCAGATGTAAGATGTGACTCAACCCGACTGTTCCAAGATTGTTTATTAACTTCTATATAGTTGTTTTCTAAGCTCATTTTGTTGGTATGAATTAATAATGTGTTTTTTGCAGATTATCTATAAAAAGGAACATGGATGAAACGGATTCGCTAAAGTGAAAACACGATTCCGAAGTGTCGGGATTGCACCTTTTGCGGTTAATTTTTCTGCCTCAGATTAAAAGGATTACATGGATTTTTTATGCTTTGCGACCTTTGCGTAAATCATTGCGATCATTGCGGTTAATTTTTTCGCTCCGTTTTTTTATATATTAAACGCTTCTTTCGGAAATTTATCGGCTATAAGATTCAGGTTGATGTTATGTTCTAAATAGGCTTTTAGACCGTCTAGAACAGTGGTAAATCCGCCTGTAGAATCTTTGATTGTATTTAAAAGTTCGTCGCCTTCTTTATCAAAACCATAATTTTTGATAACCACATAAGTTGTATCGTCGGTTATTTTTCTGAATTCAAAATCAACGGTTGTTTTAGGTTCGTTCCATTCGATAGTAATCTTTTCGTTTTCGATAATTTCTTTTACAAAAACGGTAGTTGATACTTTATACATTTCCCATTCCCAGATTATATTTTTGCCTACAACCAGTTTATCACTTCCTTTTGTAAACCAAAAGTTCTTGGTTACATTCGGGTCTATAAAAGCATTAAAAACAATTGCAGCTGGTTTTCTTATCAGCATTTGGGCTTCAACAGATTTTGGATTACTACTCATAGCGATATTTTTTCTAGTTATGTTTTTAGAATTTTGCGTATAAAAGGATTCTTTTGAACGCGTATAATGATGGCGTTTTACTAAACCTTTTTTCTATTCTCTTTTTAAATTCTTTGATGAATTGTTCTTTAATTGCACCTTCTAATCTCTCGAAATAGGGAACTAATGTTGAGCCCAAAATAAACTCATATAATTCGTCATGCGACTTGGCTATCATAGGATATACCTTTTGGTAAATAACCATATCTGTACCGCCATTCTCGAATAAAATTTGAGCATAATCGTCCATTGTAAGAACAGGAGAAAGTCGTTTCCAATTATTTAATGCGCTCTTATATGGTTCTTCCTGCACTAATTCGATTACAATCTGATTGAGTAAATTCTCGTTCTGACAAGGCATTTGGATTGCTAATTGTCCATCGGGATTTAATAGTGATATAATTTTAGGAAATAATTCTTGGTGATTATCAATCCATTGTATTGATGCATTTGCAAAAACTAAATCCCATTTTTCTCCCGTATTAATTTGTTCTTCGATGGTTTTTTGATCAAATTGTATCGAGGTAAATTCTTTGGCTTTCTCCAGCATTTCTTTCGAGGAATCGATGCCTTTTACTGAAGGATTGGTTAGCTTTTCGGATAGCATATTGGTTAACTCTCCAGTTCCGCAACCTAAATCTATGACTTTCATATTTGGTTTATCCTGAATATGGGCAATCAAATCGAAGAAAGGTTTGTATCGAAGTGTTTTAAACTCGTTGTATTTTTCGGGATTCCATGCCATAATTTTCAGCGTTTTTATGTAGCAAACGAAGTTAAGAAAATTAAAGTTTTTATTTAGTTAAAAACAATAAACTGTGGTAGAGAAATTAACCGCAAAGGACGCAAAATTTTTTGAATCTGTGGCTTAAAAAATGGGACGCGGATAAAACGGATTCGCTAAGGCGAAAACGCGGATAAAAACGGATTTTTTTCTATTTTTTTAATCTGTTTTAATCTGCGTCTTTACTTTTGTAAATCCGTTTTATCCGCGTCCCATTTATAGATTATCTATGGCAGCAAATAGAGGTTATCTTTCCTAATCTTTCCAGATTGGAATTTTGACAAAACTATCATTATACCATTTTATTTTTAGAGGTTCTTTGGCATCTTTAATGGTTTCATCGCTTACGTCTTTACCAGTTCCATAATTTAGTTGGGCGAAAGCATTTTTATTTACATTTATTACCACAACCAAGCGGCTTCCTTTGCTTAATTGCTTGCTTACTAATCTGGTATTTGTAAATGGGATAGATTCTATTTTGTTAGGAACAAGAAGATTTCTGGTTGTAATATCTTTTGCATAACTGGCTCTGCCTAAAAAATAGGATAAGTGAAAGTATTCGCCATTAGGCATCAATTCATATAATACTACACCTAAATCCATATCTTTTTTGTTGATAAGCGCTTTTATTTCGCCTTCAAAAGCACCATTAACCAAAATAGGTTTATCAAGGGGTTCGCTTATAAAAAAATAGCCATTTATAGTATCGAGTTCTTTACGAATTATTGGATCTGGGTAATAGTCATTATTGCTAATTTCTCTGTTGGCAAAATCTACTTTCTGAGGTAAGAACCCAGATTTGGCTGGTTTTTTATCTGATAATAGATATTTATCTTTCGATTTGGTATTGGTTAAATATAATTTAAGAAAACCGTTACTCATTTTTTCTAATGATGGTGCATGTCTCCATTCATTAGCACCCATTACTTCATAGTTTATTTTATCTTTTAAAACGGCAGGTTTAGGACCACCTTTAAGAATGTAGTTAAACCATTCGTAGGTTAGTTTCTTGGTATTAAAAATCGCTATAGGATCTACTTTATAGTCATTTATGGTAGGGTCTCCACCTTTTTGAGCACCAAAATGTCCATAAGGTCCGATAACAAGATAATGCTCAGCATTTTTATTGTATTTAACTTGCTCTCTTAAATAGTATAAACTAGATATTTGGGAATCGTTATAATAACCATCGATGGATAAAATAGGGATGTTTATTTGGGCAAATTCATCTTTGTATGGAACCATATCTTGCCAGTATTTGTCATAGCCAGGATGTAATAACCATTTTTGTAAATACTTATTTGGTGTACCATCAATGCTGTCAATTTTGCGATAAGCAGTGCCTGAGTTCCACCATTTGTCCTGCATGGTTCGGAAACGTTTTCTGTCGTCTCCAACAACTGTATCTAAGGTTTTGTTATTGGTTACATAAAATGCCCATTCGTAATTAGGATTTATAAATACGCTATTTTCCATTGGTAATCCCATTCCTGGTCTGTTGGCTACATAAGGAACGATTGTTTTAAGTGCTGGATGCAATTTTTTTGCCGATGCCCATTGTGTAAAACCGTTATAGCTACCGCCAAACATTCCGATTTTTCCGTTGCACCATGATTGCTTGCTTGTCCAGTCGATAACATCATAGGCATCTTTACCATCATGCTCGTACGGAAATATTTCGTCGGGACTTAATCTTTTTCCTCTTGAATATGCCATAACTCCAACATAACCATTATCTGCGGCTTCTTTTAAACCTTTAATATCTCGATCGCGTACATAAATTGTAAATTGTAAAATAACGGGTTGTGGTGTTGTTATTCCTTTTTTACGAACTACAATTGCGGAAATTAATGCTCCATCTCTGGTTTTAATTAAAACATCATCCTGTATATCATAAAGTGATTTGGAATCTTCGGGTTTTGTAGCATTTACTTGTTGTGCTGATGTGTTGAGAACGATTAGGAAGAGAAACATAAATTTCAGAAGTACTTTCATTAAGAATTGTTTTAAAGTTTGTTTAGGTTGTTAAATATTTAAAAGTTAAACATAAAATGAGATTATTAATTGTGTAATTTGTTTAAAATTATGATAATTATAGATAGAATTAACATAAAGCTAACTAGGAATATTATGTGACTCAATACAGATAATAGAAAAGCTTTGGTTTTAGTGAGTTTATTAAAAAATTGAACATTTGTCCAATAAATTAATATAATATCTATAACATATAGAATTTGGGTTATCGTTTTTATATTGGGAGTTCCATTATAATAATAAAGCAACGGAAATAAAGCAATATGTACAAAGAGTCGTTGCGAGGCTTTAAAGGTGTTGAGTATAAAATATTCGATATAGTTGTATCCTTGTTTTCTAAATGCGATATATGTTCCCAATGAGTAAAATGGTATTGTTGCTAATGTTATCCATGAAAAATGAGTCGCGACCCATTCATTTGCTGCTTTGGGATTAATTATCGATAGTGTCTCACTATCTGTGGGAGCATCGGCAATTAGGTTGATATGAAAGTAATGATAAAGAACTCCATAAAGAGTTGCGAGAATAATTACTAAGGAAAGTGGTTTAAAATGTTTAATTCGTTTTCCTTCTATAAACTCTCTTATGGTATTTCCGGGACGCGTAAAAAGTTGTTTGGCGGAGTATAAAATACCTTTATCAAAATGAATTAATCCGTGTTGGATTTCATGCATCAGGAAATGAAAATCGAGTTTGTGAGTTTCGGCTGGCTGTCCGCAATTACTACAATAATGCCCTTTAAAATGCTGATTACAGTTCTTACAGATTATATTCATCTTGATTATTTATTATTTAATCATTTATTTATGCTGCTTTATATGATAAACTTTATGTATTTAATGAAAATGCTACTGCAGCTCTCGAGTGTAATAATACAGTATCAAATGTTGGGATGGTTACATCTTCGGGTTTTATAACAAGCGGAATTTCGGTGCAACCAAGTATGATTCCTTCGGCTCCGTTTTGTATCAATTTATCAATAATTTCCAAGTATCGTTTTTTGGTTTTTTCAGTGACAATTCCTTTTCCTAATTCTTCAAAAACAGTCATGTGTACAAACTCTCTGTCTTCATCACTAGGAATAATTGTTTCGATACCTCTATCGGTAAGTTTAGATTTGAAAAAATCAAGTTCCATTGTAAATTTAGTTCCCAGTAATCCTACTTTTTTTAGTCCGGTTTTTTCGATTTCTTCGGCTGTTACTGTGGCAATATGAATTAGTGGGATTCCGATTTCTTTTTCAAGTCTATCGGCAATATGATGCATAGTGTTGGCACATAATACAATTGCCGTTGCTCCCGAAGATTTTAAATGTTTGCATGCTTCATATAGCATCTGAAAAGTTTTCTCCCAATCATTATTATCATTATTTTTTTTGATGTCTTCATAATTAAATGAATAAATAATACATTGAGAAAAGTTTAATCCGCCCAATTTTTCATTTATTCCTTCATTAATAAGTTTGTAATAATCGACTGTAGATACCCAACTAATTCCGCCAATAAGCCCTAATGTTTGCATATTTTGTTTAAACTTTATATTGTTTGTACTGATTTAAAAACTAATTATATGTTTTGTAATTTGGTTTTAATCTTTAATTTCCAATAAAAGTATGCAATAGTAACCACCTCTGCAACAAGAATCCAGAGGAATTTACTAGTAAAAAAACTATGATAATTTCCCTGATTTGGGATTATGGTAAAAGGTACAGTTATGAGTACATCTAGTGTTAAAGCAGTTGTAACTATAATTAAACCAAGTATGAATCCGTTGGTTTTATTTCCGTTTTTATAGAAAATAAAAGCACCAAGAATTGTAAATGGAATTACCAATGGTGCAACAACTAAGAATTGTTGTAATGCAGAATCTTTAATGTTTGGAAGATAACTTAATACACCGAAAGTACTAAATATTAATAGCCAGATTAACGCTCCAACTAAAATTGCTCTCATTTTTTTCATTTCATTTTAATATTAAAAGTTACTATTTCTAAACAAACACACTATAATTAATAAGAAGAATGATAGTGCAGATGTTATAGTTCGAACCAAATGCAGATTATTCCATTTAAGTTCAAATTGATCTCTTAAACTTCTGGCATTTTCCAGAGAGATATTGGTTAAGTCAGTTTTGTCTAAAAGATTATTTAGCGGAATATTGCCCATAATTGTTACCAGAAATACGCCTACAAAATATAATATTGCCGCAATTAGTAATAGCCAGAAAATATAAGGATGATTGGATTTATATAGATAAGCTGTAGCAAAAGATAAAAATACTGGTCCCATAATTATCACTAAAAATAATGGGTTTACAATAGTACGGTTCATGTTCTGGAAAGCTCTTAGATAATTAATATCATCAAGCCTGCCAATACCTGGAGTTATAGCATTAGACCAAGTAAAAAAGATCCCAGCCAGAAGTCCGGTTAATAATGTGGTAAATAATAAAACAATAGTTTTTGTGTCGATAATAAATGGTTCCATGATTATGATGTTTAGTTAACAAAATAAAATTAGAACTATTGATTATCAGTTGTTTGTTTTAAAAGGATTAAAGTTTGTTCGAAAAGAATTATTTTTTTAGTTCGCTTGGTCGTACGCCAAATTTTTTATGGAAAGCATTCGAGAAGGAACTTAAACTTTCGTATCCCACAAACCAAGCAGTTTCCTGAATGTTCTTGTCGGTATTGCTTAATAATTCATGCGCTTTATTTAGTCGTTGCTCCTGAAGGTATTTAAATACAGGAATACCAAAAAGTTCTTTAAAATTCTTTTTGAGTTTGTTGTTGTTAAGACCAATTTGCTTAGATAACTCACTTAATGAGGGTGGAGTAGCAATATTTTGGGTCATAATTTCTTTTGCGTGAAAAAGTTTATCACGGTCAATTTTGTTGGTGGTTTTTTCTTTTTCGGTAGCAAGATGTGCAAAGAAATGTGCCAGTAATTCGGTTATCTGGCTTTTAAGAAACATTAATCTTGTATCTCCTTTGTATTGGGTATTAAATATTTTTTGAACTGCATTTTGCATATCGGGTGACATATAAAAACTTGGACCTTCTACAAAATTGGCTTCGGGATTAAGGAGTTGTTGTAAATACTCAGAGAAGATTTCGCTTTCACGTTCTGGCAGCATATTAAGATTTTTTATCTTCATGAATACGCTAATAGATTGCAATGGTTTATTAGGCGAAATTTTATGTGCAAATCCTACTTTGCTGTTTCCGAAAAATGAAATTGCAATTCCTGTAGTATTGTTTATAATTATACTATTGTTTTCATACGTAATTTCTAATTCGACATTTCCTGAACCATAGAAAGCAAAGCCAACTGCATCACCATCGATTTCGCATTTTTCGATAATCGTTTTTTCGGCATTCGATTGCTCGATTAAAACGACAAAGTTGTTTATTTCTATGATATCTGTTGTCATGGAATATGGATTAATTCTATTCAGAAAATTTATTTAAAATAGTAATGGCATTGTCTGTATCTTTTTTATTTACAAAGATATGATCGTGATAAAATGCAGCTACAACATTGCAACTAATGTTATTGTCTGATAACGCTTTCGCGAAAGCGGCAGTTAAACCTACAGCTTCTAATGATGAATGTACAGTTAGCGTTATCCACGACATTACAACCGAATAACTTAGTTTAAGTTCATCGGCAATTTCTTTTTTTAAGATTAAAGTAATGCCTTCACTTTCTGTAAATGACATTACAATATCTTTTAGAGCTATATTTTCAAGACTTTTAACGGTACAAAAAACATAATCACCAACATTGTGTTTGGGTTTCATGCTTTTGAGTAATTTCTCTAAATCTTTTTCTCCAGACATTTTAATGGATTGTTTTTATTTTATTAACCCGTTGAGCACAATTATTTTAAACACATAGATTTAGCACTCTCAAAAATAGACGTTTCACTTTACATACAGCCGCATAGTAACTATATCTTAGATGCACTGCGGTGCATCTCTACCTTCAAATGTATTATCTCAACTTGTTACTATGTGAGAGAAATGTTTTTCTTTTTGTATCCTTTTTTGCACATAAAATCTGTGTTTCTATGTGTTAAATCAATTCTATAATTACATAATTATTTATTAGTCATATGCAATGCAATCCTGTTTCCTTCGCAGTCTTTAAATTCAGTGAGTACGATAATTATTATTCGATTCGTTTTACAACATTATCAAGATTATCAACTACTAAATTTAAAACGATTTTGTTATTAGGGAATTCTTTTTGTATTTCATTTCTTAATAGGACAAAAGGAATTTGTGATTCAGGGATGTCTTCAATAGTTTGATTACATGGAATAGAAACTTCATAAGTAGAATTACTCTTTTTTATGTACACATATTTTTTAGTTGTATTTTCAAAAAATGCATTTTTTTCAAAGCCTTCTGCTAGTTTGTCTACTTCTGTTACGGGTATATTATCTTGATAAACAATTTCGTTTTTCATAACGCCATATTCTTTTGTTATTCCATCAAATTGTTCATTTTCTGTAAATAACACTACACATATAATAACACTAAATGTGATTAAAAGGGCAATAAAGCTGATTCCAATTGTTCGCCACCAACCAAAAAATGAACCACCAGAATTTATATGTTCATTTATTTTTTGTCCCTGAAAATGTTGTACGAAATAAAAAGCTATTCCAGTATATATTAAAGGGATTATCTGATTTGGGACTTTTACATCTTCAGGAATTAAAAAAACGCCACCAAATATTATTATTGTTGCTATAATTGCAATTATCCATGTTGTTTTTGCTTTTTTTGTGTCATTAAATGCCTTAAAATTCTCAGCTATCAAATATCCAGCTGCAAGGGGTCCTCCTAAAAATGTTCCAACCCAGATAGCTCGGTCTTTATAAATTTTTTGTGTAGGCACTTCATTCTCTTTTAATTCTTCCATTTTTATTGTAAAGTATTGTTTTGTATAAGTTGTTATATTATTTATTAGCCATATGTAATGCAATCCTGTTTCCTTCGCAGTCTTTAAATTCTGCTACTGAACCATATTCTCCGTTTGATGTTATTGGAAATAAAACTTCGGCACCATTTTGCAATGCGAGATTTAAAGTTTCCTCGATATCCTCTGTATTAAAATAAATAAGCGTTCCGTTTATCGTTGGGTTGTATATTTCTCCTTTTGCCAAAGCCCCCGTGATTCCGTTATGACCTTCGATAAGAGGAAAAAATGCCATTTCGTTATTATGTATAATATCTCGCTCAAAGGCGAAATTGAATACTGCTGTGTAAAATTGTATGGCTCTTTCTATATCGGTTACAGGAATCTCAAAATAGACAACTGGATTTGATTTGTTTTTCATTTTATTGTTTGATGATATATTTTATTACCAACGAAGTTATGGAAAATTTTATCTCGATTTGTTATTTGATATTGTCATATATAAAAAAACCTCGCTTAAATTGCTTAAACGAGGTTGCTTTATTTTTGATTTAATTACTAAAATCAGTCTGTAAATTTTTTAAATATTGAACTTGCTATATGTCCACCAAAGCCGAACGTATTGCTCATTGCATAATTAACTATTCTTGGTTGTGCTTTACCGAGTGTCAAATTAAACTTATTTAAAAATTCAGGTTCTACCGTTTGTGTATTTATTGTTGGTGGAACAATGTTTTCCTGAATAGCTTTTATACAAGCAATTGCTTCAATAGCTCCTGCTGCACCAAGTAAATGTCCAGTCATTGATTTTGTTGCACTAATATTGGCATTTGGATTTAATCCAAATACTTTTTCCATTGCCTTAAGTTCACTCAAGTCGCCAGTAGGAGTTGAGGTAGCATGAGCATTTATATAATCGATTTTGTCTGATGTTATTTGAGCTTCCTCAAGAGCAAGTTCCATTCCTAGAATAGCACCTTCGCCGTCTGGGTGTGTACTTGTTAAGTGATAAGCATCTCCAGCTAATCCACCACCAACAATTTCGGCAAGAATAACAGCATTCCTTTTTATTGCATGTTCATAGCTTTCTAGTATGACAGCACCAGCACCTTCACCTAAAACAAATCCGTTTCTTGTTGCATCAAATGGGCGTGACGCTTTACTACAATCCTCGTTTAATGTTGATAATGCTTTTGAGGCATTAAAACCTCCAATAGATGATTCTGTGACAGAAGCTTCAGAGCCACCACTAATTATCATATCGGCTTTGCCCCAACGGATGTAATTAAATGCATCAATGATTGCTGTATTACTCGCAGAACAGGCAGATACTGTGGTATAATTAATTCCGCGAAGTCCGTATTTTATAGAGATTGCTCCCGAAGCAATGTTAATAATCCTCTTTGGAATGAAAAACGGGCTAAATCTAGGTATGCCATTACCTAATTTATATTCTCCAATTTGTTCTTCGAATGTTGAAACGCCACCATCACCAGAGCCCCAAATAACTCCAATTCTGTTTTTATTTAAAGAATCAAAATCAATATTTGCATTTTTGATAGCTTCGTCTGTTGCATATAATGCGTATTGAGTAAAAAGGTCATATTTTCTTATTTCATTTTTCTCAAAAATGTTTTCGGGATTAAAATTCTTAACCTCACAGGCAAATTTTGTTTTGAAATTAGAAGTATCGAATTTTGTTATTTCAGATGCGCCACTAACTCCGTTGATTAGCGAATGCCAATATTCCATTACATTATTGCCAATAGGAGTTACAGCTCCCAATCCTGTTATTACTACTCTTCTCATTATTTTTTAGATTTTAGTTCTTTTAGAATTGTTTCTTTTACAATCACAAAATCATTCTCGTTTGTAAGTCTTGACAGTTGTACAATTGCAACCATATTTGTTATTATCATCAATGCCTTTGTTCTTGGCGAAGATTCGAAATCAAATATTTTAAGTTCTTTTCCTTCAGTTAGGACTTCGGTTAACCAATTAATAACTAGTGCTGCAAATACTTGTAGTTCTGTTTTTATAGACTCATCTAGAGTATTTAAGTCTGTTGCTAATGAACCAACAATACAGACTTTGTTCTCCTGTTTTATTTGAGTATGTATTGCCAGGAAAGCTTCAAGTTTTGTTAAGGGAGATTCATTGGCAACTTTTTCTTTTAAAGTTTCATATCTCTCGATATGTTCTTTGATTGTTGCTACTCCAAGGTCTGATTTTGCGGGGAAATGATAATGGATTGAAGCAGTTTTTATACCAATGTCATTAGAGATATCTTTAAAACTAAAGGCATTGTACCCTTTTTCTCTTATCAATTGATCTGCTTTGTCTATGATTGCTTCTCTTGTGGTCATCGCTTTTTTTAACAAATATACTACCTATTAGTAGATAGGCAAATTAATTGCGATTTATTTTTAATTATTTTAGCAATCGACTAACATGTTAGGTGTTAAAGAGTTTGATTGGTTGGTTTATTCTGTGTTGGGATTTCTATTTCACTTTGGTCATATACATATACCAATTCCATTCCCAAGATTCTCCATTATCGGCAGACATTGCCTGACTCCAAATAGGATTGTTTTTGTCTCTGGCATCCCAGCGAAATAGCTGAATTACTTTTTTTCCTTCATAAATATCTCTTGAAAAGAAATGACCTACTTTTTTTTCGAATGACCCAATTACGGGTTTATCTAAAACTCCGGTATTAGAGTCGGACCAATAAATACTCCACAGTTTTGTTTCGGGATTAAATAATCGTACCGTCATTCCTTCAAAAGGAACACCATCAAATTCAGCCAGAAAATTATCGATATTACCAATTCCCTGAAGAATCTTGTACATTTCCTGTGTTGATGGAAATTCAATCCATTCGGTACAATTCGAGAATCGGTATTTTAATTTTTTATTTATAATAGTAGATTTCCCCTGAAAAAAATCAAAATCATCTTTGGATGAAGTAGGGGAAGGAAGTATTATTAACTCTCCGCTTGCGTTAAAAATCAATTTCGGAATTTCTAAATTTAAATTATCTACAGGCATGTTTTTTGATTTTTGATGATTTATTCATTTCCTTTTTTAATCCATTTACCAACTTCTGGAGCCACGTAATTTTTCATTTTAAGGAGCAAATCCTCTGAATCTGTACTTACGAGTATCATTTGTTGGTTTATCTCTTTTAAAAAACCTTCATTTACCATTTTTAGTATAAATTCTAATAATAAATCGTAAAAACCACCAATATTTAAAATCCCGATTGGTTTTTTATGGAGTCCGAGTTGCGCCCAGGTAAGCATCTCAAAAAACTCTTCAAGAGTTCCAAATCCGCCTGGTAAAGCAATTACGCCATCGCTTAATTCGTTCATTTTGGTTTTTCTTTCATGCATGCTTTTTACAATAATTAATTCGGTTAAATTATCGTGTGCAATTTCTTTCTTCATTAAGAAGTCTGGTAAAACACCAATTACTTTTCCGTTTTTATTTAAAACTCCATCTGCAACTGCACCCATAAGTCCAACTTTGGCCCCGCCATAAACTAAATCGATATTATTTTCGGACATTGTTTGTCCAAGTTTAAAAGCTTGAGTTTCGTATTCTTTTTTGTTTCCAAAGCTTGACCCACAAAAAACGGTAATTCTATTCATTTGTTTAATTGTAAAATGTATTATGTAATCGGTAATTAGTTTTCCTGAGTAATTAAATCTACAAAGTCCGCCTTTGTAAGTAATTCGATTATGTATTGAAAATTTTCTGTACCAAATATTTTATTTAAATTTTCTGTTCCTGTTATTTCTATAATACATTCTCCGGGATATCCCGGACCAGCAGCCGAAATAGCATCATTAAATGCATCTAAGTTTTTCCCAAAATGTTTAGCCGATTCTGGGTCGATTTCTTTTGCGTAGGCATTCCAGAAATCTTCACGACTGTTGCAAACATTGCCGTTAATGAATATTTTTCGTTTGCTATTTTGTGCTGCTGATTTATTTTTCATCTAAAAATTATTTCGTCTGTATTTTTATCCAATCCAGAATTTCGTTCATAGCTGTTGGAGAAAATGTTTGTTCTATAGTTGCATATTCTTGAGGTAAACCAGTTTTGCATTCCTGAAATAAATGATTCAGATTTGGTAATTCTTTGGTTGTTACATTTTTATTTCCTCCTTTTAAGATGGCTTCTTTTATGGCGGTTAGATTTTCTTTTGGTGCAACTTGTAAATCTTTGGCTCCATTAAGTGCTAAAACAGGACATTTTACTCTCTCTAATGTTGGCACAGGATTAAAGGTAAGGAAAGTTACCATCCAAGGAGTTAGAATCTTGTCTGTTTGCAGTTTAACATATTCAGCATCAGTCATTCCTGTGGGTTTGTTGGGGTCATTCTTAGCAACTTGAGTCATGTAAGCCGTTAAATCGGTTTTTAATTGTTCTGGGCTTTTGGATTTAGCAATAATATTAAAAGCTGTTTTATTTGTTTCTTGTGCTTTCTGAATATCAGCTTCACTCATTCCTGCTGTTTGTGCAATTAATTTTTGTTGTGATAAAAGTAATTGATTCCCAGGAAGTCCAGGGCCAGCAAGTAATACAATAAAATTGACATTCTTAGAGTTTGTAGCTACAATTGGAGCAATTAATCCTCCTTCGCTATGACCTATCAAACCAATTTTTTGTTTGTTAATTTCTTTTCTGGTTTGCAAATAGTTTACTGCTGCCAGAGCATCTGTAGCAAAATCTAAAGAAGTTGAGTTCTTAAAGTTACCTGTAGATTGTGCAGTTCCTCTATCATCATATCGTAAAACCGCAATTCCGTTTTTGGTCAAAAAGTCCGATAATACTAAGAAAGGTTTGTGTCCTGCTAATTCCTCATCACGGTTTTGCGCACCACTTCCGCTTATTAAAATAACAACAGGAAAAACACCTTCTTTTTTAGGTAGGGTCAATGTTCCTGCCAGAGTTATTCCTGCTTTTTCATTCTTAAAAGTTACATCTTCAGAGTAATTTGGATATGGTTTAGTTGGTTCTTGCGGTCGTACCAGTTTCTCTTTTTCAATTTTTTCTCTCGATAAATTCATAGGAAATGCATGACCAGCTTGTTTAAAAGTACCGACTATTTTATTGTCTTTGCCAAGAATACCTTCATATTCTATTTTAGCATTTGCAACGGTAAGTTTTAAAGTTGAGTTCTCAAAACTTGTTGTAGTTACCGGAATATCTTTTGCGCCTTGGTCAGGACTATCCATTGTGGATTTAAAACCAGTGTCGGATTTATTAATATTAAAAACTAACCTTAATTGTGTTCCCTGAACATTTAAAAGACCATTCCATTGTCCTGTAATATCTTGTCCAAAAACGGTTAATGTGGTTAAAAAACTTAGTATTGTTACTATGTAATGTTTCATTTGGTTGGTTTTTTAATAAATTGGTTAGTTTATATTCTATGATTTAGTTAATAGACGATTAAAATGCATTCTGTTACAGAAATGATGTAAAAAGATCATTCTCTTTTTAATTTATTTTCCAATTGTCTTTAGTAACTATCATATTGAGCGAGATCCAAACTTCTTCCTGGACTATGATTTCGCTTATTTTGTCTGGATTTATGACAAACCCCGATTTCTCATAACATTTTATTGCTTGTTTATTCCAGTCGTAGACATTAAGTTCTACTTTCTCTACATTTAATTCTTCAAAAGAATATTGTACAAGAAGATTAACTATTTTTTCTCCAATTCCTTTTCCTCTAAATTTTGCATCACCAATAAGTATTCGGCAAAGTTTAGCCAAATTATCTTCGGATTGATATATTTCGGCATGTCCTAGTACTTCTTTGGATTCGGTATCAATTACTTTAAAAGGAATTCTATTTTCTTCTTTTAGATAATCATCTAACTGCTCAGTTGTTAATGGAAATTTAAAAATTGGACCTGAAAATTGAACTAACATTTCTTCATTATCTGCCCATTTTATTAATCTTTCAAAATCGGTATTATCGAATTTTTCTAGTTTTATCATTTTTTACTTATTATAAATTTCGAGCTAATCGAAAGCCTAAATCATCAATTTTAAACGATTTAGGATGGCTTCGTCTGCGATTTGTAGCCATACAACCTCTTTCGTCATCATACCAGCCACCACCGCGAATAGTACGGTAGGAACCATAAACGGTTTCATCGTATATATCCGAACACCATTCCCATACATTTCCCAGCATATCATAAAGACCATATGCGTTGGGTTCTTTTGTTCCAACATCTTGTGTCGTTTTCTCAGCGTTTTCTTTATACCATGCAATTGCATCAATCTCGCCGTATCTTATGCCTGTAGTTCCGGCTTTACATGCATATTCCCATTCGGCTTCGGTAGGAAGTCGGTAGCCATTTGCTTTGCTATCAAAAAGTATTTCTTCGCTGTTATTATTCCAAGAGTAGCAAGGGGTAAGTCCTGAATTCTCTGAAAGTAAATTACAAAAAACGATAGCTTCTTTCCAAGATACAGTTTCAACTGGTTTTTTATTTCCTTTAAAAGTACTTGGAGAATCCTGCGTGATTTCTAAATATAAATCTTGTGTTACAAGGTATTTTGCCATTAAGAAAGGCTGAATATTTGCGGTCCAGATATGTTTAATCCTATCGTCTCTCAATGTAATCTGACCTTGAGGAATTTCGACCATTTGCAGGCTAATGGCTTTATTATTTGATATATGGATACTATCTTGATTCATGTACGTTTGATTGCTTTTGCAATTGTAAACGAAGTTATGAAAAATATAGGTGCACATTTAAACAAAAAAGGCAATTACTAGAATCTAGTATTGCCTTTTTGTATTTTGAAAATTGAATAATGTTTAAGGTTTAGATTTTAACCTGCTTAGTGTTTCTTGCGAAACGTTAAGAAAGGAAGATACAATCTTGTTAGACAAACGTTGTGTAATTTTAGGGTTGGTGTCTAGTAATTGCTTGTATCTTTCGGTCGCATTTTGGGTTAAGAACGACATGAGTCTTTTGGTATTTGTTACATAAGCCATTTCCATATAATGCCTGTAAAAACTTCCCCAATTAGGTATAATTTCCAGCAAATGATAAAAATCCTGACGCGAAATATAAAGTAATTCCGTTGGTTCTAATGCCTGAACAAATTCTAAAGAAGGTTCATTTAGCACAAAGCTAGATAAGGCGGTTACAAAATTGCTTTCGAATCCTAAGTATCGTGTTGCTTCTTGTCCTTCTTCGGTTATAAAAAATATGCGTAAGCAACCATTGCAAATAAAATACATTCGTTGGGTGGTTTGCCCTGGGAAAACCAAGAGCTCATTTTTCTCAACTTCTATAGGATTAAAGTAACTGATTATTTTCTCCAGTTCTTCGTCTGTAACCGTTGATACCTCTTTTATATATTCGATTAATTGCTCTTTCATGTTTTAAATAAAATCTTTAACAAATTTACGATAATGTACAATATCTGCTATTGTTAAAACTACCAATTGATGCTTTTGGGCAAATGATAAAATCTCGGGTAATCTTGCCATCGTTCCGTTAGGATTCATTAATTCGCATAATACAGCTTCAGGTTTTAAACCTGACAATTTCATTAAATCGACACTTCCTTCGGTATGTCCGTTGCGCTGTAGTACACCGTTATCATTTGCTCTTAGCGGAAAAATATGTCCAGGTTTTACTAAGTCCGAAGATTTTGCATTATCTGCAGATGCGGTTCTTATGGTTTGAATCCTATCTGATGCCGAAAGTCCTGTTGTAACTCCATTTTTTGCTTCTATAGTTACAGTAAACGGAGTCTGAAAAAGACTGGTGTTTTCTTTTACCATATATGGTAATTCTAATTCATCGGCTTTTTCGTTAGTGAGGCAAAGGCATACAATTCCGCTACATTCGCGTATCATCAATGCCATATCTTCGACTGACATATGTTGGGCTGAATAAACTAAATCGCCTTCGTTCTCACGGTCTTTGTCGTCTAGTAATAAAATTCCTTTTCTGAGCCTAAGTTCATTAATTGCATTTTCAACGCGTTCTTGACTAGTTGTACCAAATGATACTAATGGGTTTTCGTTTTCTATTTCGGTAATCATTTTGATGTTGTTTTTTGGGCTAGCTTTCTAGCATTTGGAATAATTATAAAAGCGGTACTATAGGCAACAGGAATTATGACGCGCCAAGCTTTTAGGAATTTGAAGGACAAATCTTCTCCAAAGCTATAATTGCGCATAAAACCCACAAACGCCATAATGAGAGCTATAGGAGTAATAACAAATAAAGTGTTGGTGTATTTAAAATACTTTTTGTTCATTTTTAATTAATTATTAAATTTTTGAAGGAACAAAATTGTTTAAATAAGAAAGGGAAAACATTGATGTACATCAAAAAAAACAAAAAATCCCAAACTTATAATAGGTTCGGGAATGTATATTTTAAAAATAAGTTAGCCTTTGTAAATTATTATTTTCTTGAAGGTGGCGCGAGCGCATGTCATTAAGTTAAGCTTTTTAATTGTTTTCTCGACAAAGATTGTCTATAAGGGAACGCGGATGACACAGATTCGCTAAAGCGTAAACACGGACAAACACGGATTTTTTCTCGTCCCGACGTTTATTGTCATTAATTTAAGCTTTTTTAGCTAATTACGATTAATCTTTTTCTCGCAAAGACGCAAAGCCACAAAGAAGAGGGAATAAACTTGGCGATTTTGCGACTTTGCGAGAGATTTATTAGACATAGCATTTGAGTTTTTCTCTTAACTTAATGACATTGGGCTCGCGTTAGCAATAATCTTTTTGAGAAAAATTATAGTTTAATAATCCTATTTCAGGTTATTTTCTTTTTTCCATTTTCTAATTCTGCCTCGTGCATTTTTATATGGCGATGAGGTATTAAATTGTATCATTCTTCCCATTGTCCATTTTTCATACCATGCTTGCTCATAAAGAGTTTCATTGTTGTGGCTTTCTATCAGGATTTGTAACTTATTTACTGTTGCATCTAGTTTTTCTTGTAGTGCAATAAAATCTAAATCCTGATAATCGGCATAGAACTTCTGCGCAAGTTTGCCTAACTCGTTCCATTTATAGCCTGTTTCTGGAAAATCTACAACTTCGTTATTATTCTTTTTATGATGCCATTTTAGGACTAATTCTCCCCAACCTATTAGGTATGAAACTAAATTATTCACGCTCATCATGGTGTTTTTAGAATGTCCTTCGAGTGTTTCCTTTGCAGTAAGTTCAACAGGAATTGTTTTTAAATCCTCTCGAAGTTTTACATATGTTATTTCAATCTCTTTTAAAAGTTCGGTTTTATTTTGAGGTACAGCCATTATTTTTTTAGATAACAAAATACCTCAATTATAAAGAAGAGGTATTCTTTAATTTAGTTCAATTATTTCTTTTAATCTCGAGGATTTTAATTCAAATATATCAAATAAGCCAATTTTTTTCAACAAATGTGCTTGCACTTTTATATCTTGAATTGCTGTTTTGTATTCTTCTGAATTTTGATTGTTTTGATTAATAATTTTGCAATTTTCCATAAATGCACCTATGGAACCTTTGCGGATTTCTTGTCCTTGTATCGTTACAAAATTTTCGTTTTCTTTTAAAATGTCTTCTGGTTTCATTGTTTTATTTTTAAATGTGAATGACAAAATTCTTCATTTAAAAATAGTCCAACGATAACAATTGTTAATTAATGTATTAACGCCTATTCCTAATTCTGCTTAGCGATACTGCCGATATTCCTAGATAAGAGGCAATATAATGTTGTGGAATGCGCTGTAAAATTTCAGGATTGGTTTTTAATAATTCCTTATACCGTTGTTCGGGTTTGTCTGCAATTCGGGAAAGAAAAAGTTTCACATAGTTGCCGAGACGTTTGTAAATATAATTTTCAAAATCTTTTTTTGTACTCGGGTTGCTATCGAGGACTTCTTGAAAATCACTTCTTTTTATAGTATGAATTATGCTATCTTCGATGGTTTCGATGCTATATAAACTGGGTTGTCCTGTCCAAAAACTTTCAAATGAGGAAACCATTTGTCCTTCAAAGAAAAACTGAAAGGTGATTTCTTTTCCGTTGCTATTGAACCAAACTCGTAGACATCCTTTTTCTACATAAAACATTTTTTTAGAAATTTCTCCTTCGCTCAGTAATACCGTTTTTGATTTTAATTTCTCAGAGTAAAAAAAATCTTTCGAAGCTTTCCAAAAGGATTCATTGTGATTTAAATGGTTCAACATAGTTTTTGTTTTTATAGCTAAAAAAATAGTGATGCTTAGGTCAATGATAAGATTGAAATTATCAATAAAGATAAGCAAAGGAGCTGTTTTTTCTAAATCATTTTTAGTATAAAATCAACCGTTTTCCAAATGATTATACCCATCGAAAAGCCTCCTATTGTACCTGTCAAAAGTCTCATAAAGTTGCTATGGTATTTGTGTAATGAATTTTGGGAATACCAATCTGCAAGCATTAATGCTAAACCAATTATCGAAAAGTAAAAAGGAGGGAGGAAATAAAAAAAGTAACAAATAGCACAAAAAATATGTCCGATGCTTGCACCCAAACATCTTGCGCAAAAAGGCATGTGCTTGTCATTAATTTTATAACACCTCTCGGGGATTCCGTGGCAACCTAAAGTAAAATCATCTAGTTTCATTTACCAGGTACGTTTACAATTTAAACAAGTCATTCTAACTTTATTCGATTTATGAGTGCCACATAAGAGTCCTAAAGGTCCAGCCAGAATTGCTCCGCAACACGCTTTTTTTCCGCTAAAGCCTTTTTTATCTACATATATTTGGTTCGAATGACATTTTGGACATCTAATTTGGTTGTCTTGATTGATAGTGTTCATGGTTTTAGTTTTGGGTTAATTTTTGGTTTCAATTTCGAATATTTTTCTTCCGTTATCTCCCAAATAATGGAAAAGTAGTTTTTCATATACTTTATAACCATCATCGACATTGGTAAAAATTAGTATTCCTTGTTTTGTTTTTGGGAGAATAAAAAAGATTGTTTGTACTCCTTGGTCTGCACCACCATGAGACAATGCTATTTCTCCATTTCCTAAATCGTAAATAACGAAACCTAAGCCATAATATTCTTTGGGTTTCATTTCTACTTGGTTTGTTCTCATATCATCAAAAACTTTTTTAGATAATCCGTCACCATTCATAACACTAACCAAAAACTTTCCATAATCTTCTATAGTTGTTAATACATCATCGGCTGCATTGGCAGTTTTTCTCTTCTCTGTTTCGTATGCATTTCCCTTTGGATCATATCCAATTGCATAGCGGGATTCATCAATTTTTTTGTCCCAGATATAATTGGTATCGTTCATTTGCAACGGAGTAAAAAGTAATTCCTTTGCTAATTGATCCAGGGTTTTATTAAACTTTTTTTCTAATGCTTTTCTAAGATATTCAAACCCTTCACCAGAGTATTGGTATTTTGTTCCCGGCTCAGACTCAAAGTGTAGTTTTTTATCAGGACTGTTCCAGCGCCAATTAGGAAAACCAGTTTGATGGCTTAAAACCTGCCTTGTTGTAATTTTTTTTGTTTTGGGATCATTTGCAATATCAGGATCAATCCAGTATTTATAAAGAGGTTCATCCAGATCCCATTTGCCTAAACTAACCAATTTTAGGGCTACCATTGCAGTGATTGGTTTGGTAAGTGAAGCAATATTAAAAATGGTATTGTATGGTGCTGTGACTCCTTTTTTTAGTTCGCCAAAAACTTTAATCTGTTGCAGTTTGCCATCATTGATTATTCCAAGTCCAAGAGTTGGAAGATTATTTTCTTTAAGCCATTTTTCAATTTCGGTATCATTGTCAAAAATAGCAGTTTTATTAGCAGTAGTTGTAGTATTATCATGATCGTAACTAAGAGCGCGAGCTAGTCTCCAAGTATCTTTTTGTAGCAGCCATAAATGGGTAAATCGAGCGCTACTTCCCGGAGTTTCTTTTTTGTCAGGAGTTATTCTGTAAAATTTATGGATTCCGATTTGTATTGCTCCATAGAGTACTTTGTCTTTATAAAGTGGGTAAATCTCGGTACTTCCTGTAATTAAATCTCTTCTTAACTGATATGTCTTAGTAGAAGCACATAATCCGTTGCGAAGGTTATAAATGAATTTCTTTTTATTAGATATACTGTCTTCGTCATGAAAAAACTCAAAATCTTCGGTTAATAAAGTTTCAAATTGTCTGATGTCGCAAGTATTAAAACCAACTTTAAAGAGCAAACTATCTCTGGAAATGATGGTTTTGTATAAATCGGAGTTTTTATCAACCTGAGCTGATAATGAGAGCGATGCTAGAAAGAATAGCAGTAATAAATAACGGTTGATTGTTTTGATTGTCATGATTGATGATTTTTTTATATGACGTAATATGAATTTTTTTGTTACAAAAAAACATAATGTCTATATTCTACTATTCAGACAATTACTTGGTTTAAGTATCAAGTTTAATTCTTAACTGCTGATATCAATATAAAAATTGGTCTTCTGGCTTCGTCAATCATTTCAGGATATTTCTCTACTATTTCCTCAGAAGGTTTAGGTTCAGATATTTGTTTAATTGTAAAGTTAGCATTGATTAATGTGTTTACAATAGTCTCAAAAGTTCGATGGTATTTAATTACTTCGTGACCTAAAAATTGTGTGTGTCTTATACCTTCATCCTGATAATTATCTATTGGCCAGTGCAAGCGATTTCCGCTTGAGTCGGTAAACCAATCTTGTTCTGGTCGAGAGGTAAATGCAGGATGTTCCATTGAAAAAATAAAGCTTCCGTCTTTTTTTAGATACGTATTGATTTTATCAAAAATGTCTTTTAGATTTTTTACATAATGAAATGCTAGTGAACTAATCACAACATCAAATTCTTCGGGTTTAAAATCGATATCTTCAATTGCCTTTTGTGTGTAATCTATAACTAAGTCTTTCGAATTCTCCTTAGCTTTTTCAATCATTTTTTGAGACAAATCGATACCAACAACCTTTTTTGCACCTTGTTCTTTGGCATAAATACAATGCCATCCATATCCACATCCTAGATCAAGAATATTTTTATCTTTAAATTTAGGAAACATTTTGCGTAAAATATACCATTCGCCAGCAGCATTTAATCCTTCGGCAGAACGAAGCATTTTGCTATAATTATCAAAAAAGGATTCGTCGTCGTATTTATTTTGTTTCATGTGTGGTATTTTTTTTTTGCAGCTAAGGTTTTTGTTTATGCTTTTCTCAATGTATAAGTTACCAAATTCTCAATATTTAGATGGGTATTATTATAAGGTTTGTCTTCGTATTGAAAATTAAGCTTCTTTAAAATGGAGACTGAATTAACATTGTCAGAAGAAGGAAAAGCGGTTATTATTGCTGAGTTTATTTCTTCAAAAGCATGTTTTACAACTTCTTTTAATGCTTCTGTCATAAAACCTTTTCCTTGGTATTGCGATAACATTTCGTAACCAATCTCGACAATTTTATTTTCAATATCAAAATTCCAAAGACAAACAGAACCTATTAAATCATTACTTTCTTTTGTCGTGATTACCCAATATATGCATTCGTTTTTGGCAACCAGATTATCCATTCGGAGTATATATGCTTTTGCTTTTTCTAAACTAGAGGAATTATCTCTGCCTACAAATGCATTTACAATTGGATCAGAATGTAATTTATGAATGAGTTCGAAATCTGGATTTTCGAGATTCCTCAAAGTTAATCTTTGAGTTTTGAGTCTTGGGAATTTACTAAAATCTAATTTCATAACATTTTATTATTTAAAATGAGTACTTGTCTTAATAAACGAAGTTATGAAAATATAAGTTTTCTTGGTAAGAAATTCTCTATTTGATAAATGCAATAATGATTTATTCCTTTTTGCTAGTTACTCCAATCATTACCCCAAAATCACCATCGGTTTGAATCCAGTTTTCTTTTGGTATATAAGCTCTTGATACTAATCCATCAAGATACAAGGCATTTTTGCAGCCTAGGGTTTTGAAGTAATTTGCAAAATCATAAAAATTGATTTTTTCTTTGGATAGGACAAAAACAACTTTGTTATTAGGCAAAATACCTACGCCGTTTCTTATATTTAAGTTTATAGATTCGGGTTTAAAAGCAGAATGGATTTTATGATCTATTACTAACATCGGTCCAGATTGTGTAGCATATTTTATTTTTCCGTTATTTATAAAATCTTGTGTTGTACAAATTTCAGGAATGTTTTTGGTAGTAATATAAAATACGCCATTTGGTTTTAGATAAAAATTACCATTTCCGTTTGCAGTATCTAGAAGTGTTATAGTTTTTTGTTTTTCAATAAAGAGTCCTTGTGGCGAATTATCTTTTTTATACATTCCCCCATTCATTGCAAAATCTAATTTTAAGTTGTTTTTTTCAACCCAAAGTTTTAAATTCAGTATGCTTTTAAGGTTTTGATTTTTTTCATCTTTCCAATACAGTTTCAAATTTTGCTTGTTTGGATCAACTATATAAGTTACAAAACGGTCGTCATTAATTTCTTTTGATTGTAAGTGGATAAAAACTCCTATTGTTGAAAGAATTACAAGTGTGATTGCTATTAGAAGTGTTTTTTGCAAGGTAATTTTAGTTTTTAGTCTTTGAGTTTAAAATAACAGGAGTTTCTGCTCCACACCATGTAGATACATTTGAAGGACTAAAATTAGGACAGCTTTTCATATCTTCTTTGGATATCGTAATAATATCTTCGGCTTTTAAACCAGCATTGTAATAATAGTTATTATAATCTTCGCCATATACCCAAATATCACTAGAAGGGCTTTGCATGGTGGTAGCATTAAAAATAAGTAAGTTTGATTCTTTTGGTAAATGGTAATTCTTATCAGAAATATATCCCCATGCGTTCATAAGAAAAGAAGAAACGAACAATACGTAAAACATGATAAACAATAAACTCCAAATTAAATATTTTTTATATTTCATAGCGGTAATTTTTTATTTAAAAATTAAAACAGGAGTTAATATTATTTACATTCGTAATTGTTTTACAACTAAAAGTAATAATTAAAAGTAATAATTATAATGTTTTTTTAAATTATTCATAGCGAATAATCATTTTGTACTTTTTTTGATTTGGATTTTTTATGATATAGATTACCTTATTTATCGAGGTTGTAGCGCAGATTTCATCAGATACTAATCTATGAATTAAGTAAATAGTATCATTCTTTATCTCTATATCTCCCACATAGGTTCCGCAAGCATTTACATCAATATATTTTGTGACATAAATAACATCATCCAGATACTGCGTTTTAATAGGAGAGTCCATTTTAGGTTGTAGTTTATACCATTCATCATCGCCTAAGTCTGCCATGAAATGAGAATTAAAGTATATCAGGTTTTTATTCTTTTTACTATCTTCTTCTTTGGTTTCTGCTCTATTTTGACACGAAATGATGAGAGGGATTAGTATATAAAATAAGTATTTCATGGACTTTTAATTTTATAATGCTCTATGATTTTTAGAAAGGACGGGCTTCAGCTCTGGTTTTGAATTTCTTTTTCTCGATTACCCATAATATCACGTAGCTACCAGCGCCATCACTATTGGAAGATTGTATATACAATATGTCATTTACAGAATCGTAGTTGACCATAGTTTGTTCCAGATTAGGCTCAAATGCATTCTTTAAAGCATTTTCGGGTACGTTTATTAAAATTTTATCAACTTCTATTTCAATTGATTTGTACTTTCTTTTAGGGATATTTCCATCAGTTCCAAATATAACTTGATCATCAATAGTTTCTAATAAAGTTGGACTTTCACTATTATATTTTAGTTTGTGGTTTTTTGGACTAAATGCAATTTCAGTGATCGCTACCTTAACATTGTTGTTTTCGAGTTTTATAACTCCATTTTTATTTTCTCTAACTGGTATTTTTGTGAAGTTTGTTAAATCGATTATTCGGTCTTTATAGACATATCCGTTTAAGTTTTCTTTACCTTTTTTGTAGTCAATATTAACCCAGTTACCATCTGGTTCATAATTATAAACGATTGCTCCATTATCTAATTTGTCAATTATTTTGTTCGATTTTCCTGCAGAATTTCTAACATTAACATAACCATCAGGGTCATTTATAATTCCGAATTGAGAGAAACAAATATTAAAGGCTAGAAGCAGAAGAATGCTGGTTATTTTTTTCATGGTTTCTTTATAATTAAGCTTTGATAAAGAAACAAATATATAAGTTTTTTATTACGTTTTGCAAGTATATTTCTATGTATTGCTACAATTGTATTATTTTTCCCGTATGAACATCATATTGCATAGACACAACTTGTGTTTTGTGTTCTTTAATGATTTTATTTTCCTGGATGAGTTTTGTCGAATGCTTAATGTTGGCATTAATTGCTCCCAAATAATTAGTTGCTTTAGGAGTTATTTTATCAGCTTCTATTTCTTCATTTTCTTTTGCTATCATTTCTACGATATCATCTATATGGTTAAAGTGTTTTTTATATTCACCATCTTTATCGTTAATGTATGCTTTTATGGCACCACATTCTGTATGCCCCAAAACGACAATTAATTTTGTATCCAAGTGCTCTACGGCATATTCTATACTTCCCATATCAATATCAGAAATTAGATTGCCAGCATTTCTAATAACAAATAAATCGCCAATACCTTGATCAAATACAATTTCTGGAGAAACCCTACTATCAGAACAGGTTATGATAACAGCAAATGGTTTTTGTCCATCCTGATTTTCAAGAACAGATTTTTTGTTTTGGTGTGGATGAATTGATTTCTCATTCAAAAATCTTTGATTTCCTGTTGTTAATTTTTCAATAGGAGCCAAATTACTATCTGTATTTGTAGTTATAGTTTTTGGATTGTCGTTGTTTTTACAGCTTACTAAAGAAAGTACTGCAACTACTAAAGTTAAAATACTTGTTTTCATCATTTTTGTTTTTAATTGTTAAAAATAGAAGCAATTAGTTATAAAACCATTTACATCAGAATATAACTACAAAAATATAATTTTTATTTTAAATATGATTATCTTAGGAATTATTTGGACCATGTAGAATTAAAAGTCGCAGCAAGATTATCTACAAAAGCTGCCGTATATTCTCCTGTAGTATCTAAATCGGGATCTAGGATTGTTATCTCAAATCCAGTAAGTTTTTTGCTTTGGAATAGGAGGGAAGTAAGTTCGTTAAATTCCTGATACGTTAAACCATCAGGTGTTCGGCTATCTACGCAAGGCATTATCAAATCATTTAAAACATCAACATCGATATGGAGCCAAAATCCATCTAGATTTTTATTTTCAATTTCTAAAAGAAACGATTGAATGCAATTTGTAATACCTCGTTTTCTTAATAAATCCAGGCTAATATATGTGGCGTCCGATTTACGAATTTCATTTTCATATTCGTCATCGTATTCACGATTACCCACACACCAAAGGTTTTCTTCTTTTATATAAGGAGATAGATTTAAGATATTGGTTAACTTTTTATGTCCGTTGCCAGTTACTATAGATGCAGCCATACCGCCAACACCACCAGTTTCTGACAAAGAAATATCTATAAAATCGGTATGTCCGTCTAGGTAAAACAAACCATAATTCCCGTTTTGTTTTAATGCAATTGCAGCGCCTAAAAGAATGCTGCAATCTCCACCAATTACAAATGGAAATTTATCAGTTGTGATTAGGTTATGTATTAATTCAGCTTGTTTTATCGCATAATCTGCTAAAGAATTTGCGTTGAGAATTTTAGTTTCTGGATCTTTTTTGCTGCTGTATGCAGGAGAATCGAGCCTGAGAATACTTTCTGGATTTATTAAGTTATGCAAATTGTGTTTCTTTAACCAATCTGGTAAAAGTTTTACGCCAGGTTCTTTTCCTGGTTGAGGTTCTTTTAAACCCAAATTTGATGGAAACTCAACGATACATATCTTTTTCATGAAGTTTGTTTTAAGATGATGATTTGAAAAAAACTTAACACATATTCCCGCAGCCAATGTCATCAAGTTAAGCCTTTTTGAGCTAATTATGGTTAATTATATTCTCAACAAAGATTGTCTATAAGGGAACGCGGATGATGCGGATTCGCTATAGCGAAAACACGGATTAAACACGGATTTTCTCCCGTTCCGACGCTTCGGGACGTTAGTCAAAAATCTTAAATCTTTTTATCATTTTTCTCTTAACTTAATGACATTGTGCTTCGGGATTGTGACTATGTGTTAAAATTAATTAGAATCATATTATTCTGGATTCTTTACTAACTCAAATAGAATAAAAGTTCCTTGCTCAGATTCTCCTTTTCCTTTCTCGATGAAGCCTTTTCTTTTATAAAAAATTACTGCTTGTATGTTCTTTTCTAGACATTTTAAAGTAACGGGAAAATTAGTTTTCTTGAGAGCGGCTTTTAGCAACTGAGTTCCTATGCCTTTGCCATGATATTTTTTATCTACATATAAATGGTGAATAAAGTTATCGGGCAGCCAAATAGAAATAAATCCAATTGTAATATCATCGAGAATAGCAACCAGAATATATTCACCTTCGGTTTCGGTATCAAAATCATGCAAATGAAATGTAGCTGAATCTACCCACGAAAATGTTGTTTGCCTTTCTTCTAAGAATATCTTCCTTAGAGAATCTAGGTCACTTTTTCTAATTTCTACAATTTCCATCGACACTTATTATTGTGCTTGGTTTTTACGTTTTCTACGAATTTTTCTAAAGATGTATATAATACCAGTTATTAGGATGATAAATGGCCAAATTGAAAATAGCCACAATAGGAAATCAACAATAGAAGTCCATCCTTCACTAATAGAATTTTTAATTCTTTCCGAAAATTTATCTTGTTCTCGAGCTTTATAGATATACTCTTTTTCTTTATACAAATTTAAATTCAGCGTACTAAAAGATACTTGGTCGCTAAGGTATTTTAAGCGTCCTTCTGTACTTTCTATTTCTTCTTCGATTACTCTTATATTTTCCTCGATGGCAAGAATATCTTTTACGGTAGAAGCCTTGGAAAGTAATTCTTTATAACGTTTTAAATATTCTCTTTTATTAGCCAAACGAGTTGTAATGTCAACAAATTCTTCGGTTACATCTCTGGCTTGTATACTTTTGCTTGTAAGTTCATCTTTTCCATTTTCGATATTAGATATTAGTTTTTCGAAGTTATCGGCTGGAACTCGTATTTTTAAATCGTATGAAATCGACTGATCATTATTTTGTAGATCCTCCGTTTCATAATAGCCATTAAGTTTTTTTAGTAATTCATCAATATTTTTTTTGCTTGCAGCAATGTCATTTGTTTTAACCGAAACAGTTCCGTCTTTTATGATTTTTTTTTCTTTTACTACAGGCTTAATAGTTTCTGGTTCAGTATTTTTGTCTTCAGATACTTCTTTTTTATCTTTATAATTAGTATCAGAACCCGTAGAAGGAGGAGGAGGAGGAGGTGCACTCAATGCCACTACTTCATCACTACTAGTTTCATTTCTGTTAGAATTACAAGATGAAGCAATTAATAAAACAATTAGACTTAAAAAGAATGATTTCATACAGGGTTCGTTTTAGGGGGATTTACTTTTTTGAATAAAGATATTACTTTGAATGTTTGCGTACTTGTTTTAAATGGCTATTTCGGTTCTAAAAACTACCACAGCATCTCCTTTTATCTGAATCAATGATGGTTTATTATCTTCAATCTTAACTTTAACTTTTATTACGCCAAGTCGATCTATTTTCTCACCTTGTCTTCCGTTAAATTCGAATTCATTACCATTAAAATCAACGATTTTGTTTTCTATTAAATATCCTCCTAGTGGTCCATTTGCATTACCAGTAACAGGGTCTTCATTGATACCAATTCCAGGGGCAAACATTCTGCCGTAAGTCAAGATATCTTTATCATCAGAGTCGAATGTAAAGACAAAATACCCATTGCAATTAATCACTTTACTTAAGTCGGCGAGAGCATTGTAGTTTGGAGTTAAAGCATTGAGTTTTGCTCTGCTTTTAATACCAATCATAACTTTCGAATGTCCTGTAGAAGCTATCTGAATCGGGCATTTCTCATCCCAATCAGATTCTTCCAGTCCTAATGCAGTTAACATTCTGTTGTTTATATCGTTATCGAATGTAGGACTAAGTTCAAAATTTCCCTGAGTCATTACAATTTGGTAATCTCCATTATTTTTGATGATTTCAAAAGGAAGAGTACCAATCTTGGTTTTGAATTTTAATACACAAGAATCTAAATTTTCTTCGACAGCTTTGGCATACATTGCAGCAATAGTAGCGTGTCCGCAAATAGGGACTTCAGTACTTGGCGTAAAGTATCGTATTACTCCATTGCAATCATTACTATCGGGAGGAAAAAGAAATGCGGTTTCGGAGTTGTTTAATTCTCTCGCAATTTGCTGCATTTCGTAATCATTTAGACCGTTTGCATTTACAACGACTCCTGCAGGATTTCCTTTAAATTTTTCTTTGGTAAAAGAATCAATCTGGTATGTTATTAGTTTCTTCATTATTATTTTTTTCGGCCAACAAATCGTATTACAGAACCTTTCCCATTATGAAAAAGACCTTCGTTCAATTCGATTTCTTGTTCTACTAATTCGATGATTTCATAATCTGGAAAGTCAGATTGTATTTCCTCAATAGAAAACAACATATCCAATTCTTTTGGCCCACCAATTTTTTCGTTCTTAGAGTTGTATTCGATATGTTTCTTGCTAAAAGCTTCGAAAATGATCAAGCCACCTTTTCGTAAAAACGTACTAAGTGTTTTGTGGTATGAAGATTTAATGTCGCCAGGAAAATGCGCATAAATTAATGCAATTGCATCAAATTGTTCTGGAGTATAATTTAATGTTTGTAACTCGCCAACTTGGTAGTCGATAGTTACATTATTTGCTTCGGCAAGTCGTAAGGCTTTGTTTTTTCCTTCTATGCTTATATCAAATGCCGAAACTGTCCAGCCTAGTTTGGCTGCAAAAATAGCATTGCGCCCTTCGCCTTCGGCAGGAAAAAGAATTGTTCCGGGATTACCTTTTTCTAATTGTTCTCTTAAATAGTTATTTGGTTGTTCGCCATAAGCAAACTCATCTGCGCTATATCTGTCATTCCATCTTTCAGTCCAAGTGTCATTCATGTTTTCGTAGGATTTAGTATTTAAATAGAAATGTTTTTTTACCTAACGAAAATACGAATTAAATAGAGATTTTATTAGTACTTAATTTTATAGAATCTAAGTTAATTATTTTAGTTCTTATGGTTGATTAAATCAAGAATGCATTGTTCGCGAATTTTCCAAATGTCTTCTAATTCTAATTTTATTTCTTCATTTTTGTTAAGCCATTCCTGTAGTTGCTTTTTGTGAAATTCAACTTTATAATTTGAAATTTGGTTTGGGAGCATTTCAATTTCTATAATTAAGTCACTTTCAAAATCTGATGGCTTTGAGTTAGGGTTTGTGAAGTCGAAAATTTGATTCTCGAATTTTAAATAATTATGAGCTTCTGGAATAAAATCAAGATTGTTTTTCTGTAATGTTTCAGAAATCGCAACGGTATTTTTAGAATTCATTTTAAAAATGCCAAGAATTAATTTTACTTGGCTAAATCCATTTTCATCAGCAAGTTTTTTTAGTAATGCATGCTTTGTACTGCAAGTTCCACAATTGTCAATAAATACAGTTTTTAAATCATTTTTATTCTGATTCCTCCCATAATTTAAATTTGCTACAAAATGAGTTGCATCACTAAATGTAGAAATATTGATTTTTAAAAATTCGTTTGAAATTTCTCCAAGTGGTTGAATTTTAAAACTCGGTAAGTTGGTCATAGATCTAGAGTTTTTGATTTACGGTGAATAGAAATTAATAATTGAACATTTTCTGTTAAAACGAAAATACGAATTTAAAAAGGGAATTTTATCGAAGATATAATGTTGTTAATAGTTATTTTACTTTGTATGGTTTTCCAGGTTTTAGGCTTTAACGGAGATTATTAATTTTCTAATTTGAGATAATTATGATCAAAACTAATGGTGACTTTCTTAAACTGACCAATTATATCTTGTCCGATATTGCCGTAATTTACTTTTCCATAAACACCATAATCAGATTTATCGACTTGCAATTTAGGTACGTTTATTTGATTTTTCCCTAATAAAATTTGTTGATCTTTTAGTTCCAAAAGTTCTGAAGTAATTTCTTGTCCGCCTGCACTGGCTGTTTTTGCAGAAATTAGAGTACTATTTTTATCCAAATAAGTTTTGAATAATTCGTAGAAAGATTTATTAAATGAACTTGTTTTTGCACCACTATCAAAATTAAATGGAAGAGTTTTTCCTTTAAAATTTAGCATTACAATGGCACGAAGTTCATCGATGAATAAGTTTTTGTCGTTGCTCTTGATCGTTTTGTTTTTAGAAAAAGTAAGGCTATTTTCTTCAATTGTAACAGTTCCTAATTCTTTGATAATAGGAAATCCGATGATGCCATTTATTACATATTTACCATTTGCAAATGTAAATGCTGAATCTGGATAAACCAAAAAGACGGCATTATGAATTTTTATATCTCCGATATTTAAAACTGGGGCAATGCCCATAAGCACTTTGTTTTTAACGCCAGTAAAACTCATAACTTCGATGTTGTTATCTGGTAAGATGATAAAGCCTAGTTTCTTTGCTAAACTTTCGGTTATGCAGCTAATTCCGGCTCCAGTATCAAAAACAAAATCAGTATCTATAGTATTTGCTAAAACATTAGTGGTAATTAAACCTGCTTTATCTTTTTTTGTTGCCACTGAAAGATTAGAAAAAGAATCGATTATTTGAGGTTTCTGTAATTTCAAAACTTCCCAAATACGTCTTGTATTCAGTTCATCATCCAGTTCTTCTTTTGTGAATTTTTCTGAAAATGTAGAGGTTAAAATACCAGATGTTTTAAAAGCATTTGCATAATCAAACAGCTTTATATAGTTGTCATTTTTTAATTTATAATATCTAAATTCTTTGGTGATTTGGCTTTTATTTAAGCTATCTAAATATAAGTTTGATAAATCAGGTTTATTACATACGTTGGCAAACAGTGCTTTATAAAAATAATAATCTTTAGTTCTAATTTTATTATTTAAGCTATCCATCTTTACAAATTGATGTTGCTCACTGAGTTTTTTAAGATTGTTCTCCGTTTTTATTTGAGAAAAGGCTACTCCAGTTTCTAATAATAAGAGGGTAAGGATTAGAAGTTTTTTCATTTTTAAGAAGATTAGTAATGTGCTGTTGTAGTATATGAATTTAGGAAATGTGGTTTGCTATTCAGTTAATATTGTTTTGTCATCATTTCTGTAAAGTAATGAAAACAATCCTAAAGCAAAAAGAATACAACTTAGTACCATATACGATCCGTTTTTTAATACAAAGAAAGAAATACCTACTGCGGGTGCTCCAATTATAACCATTAAGGCACTAAAGGTATGAGTTTTAATAAAATTTAAGGCATGCGCTGCCAATCCTATAAAAAGTAAAGATGGACCAATAATAACAAAAGGATATAAAATAGATGGCGTATTACTTATCTGATTACTTAATTCCGTTTTTGAGATTTCGTCATCTCCAAAACTCCACATTATAAAGTCAATAGTACAAAGCCCAACGTGACCTATAACTCCTAAAATGGTTAGAAAAGAAGCTACTGAATTAAGTTTATTCTTAGGGAATACATCATTAAAAGAAAGTAATAATACAGCTCCAATTAAATTAAACCAGTGTGCAAAATCTATAGGCTTTTGAAAATAAGCAAATTTAGAACCTTGTGAAAACATGATATAACTACTAACAAAAAGCAGTAATCCGATTAAGCAAATAGTTCTTGATTTCATAAATTTATTTTTGGTTGTTAATAATTGGTTTTATTATATAGACACTATTTTTTATAATTTGTTACAAATCTGGTTTTTCGGGTTGATTTTTTTTCTTTAAGAACTGCTTTTATCATTCCTAAATGGACTTTCAAAATTTATCCACTTTGTTGTATTTAATGACTTTCCATCCGTATTCATTGGAGTGAATCTGACCTTATATTTTCCAAGTTTGGTAAAAGTAAAAGCTCCGGAACACATTCCATGTCCTACATTAAGTTTCCCATCCCATTCTTTGATATAAAACACAGTTTTTTGGTTTGTATTTAGGTCAACCATTTCTGTTTTGTACCAGATTTCAGAATCAGATTTATTGGTAACATTGAATATTGCATTTGCCGCAGGACCACAACCATATTCTCTAACTTCTGTTTTTTGATATTTAATCTTCAGATTAGGATTTAATAATTCAGCTGAATTTTTGTTTGTTGTTTTCCAGTAAACTTTTTCATTTTGGTTCGTTTCAGTATTCCACTGTGTCATTTCTTCTGTTTCTCTCTCTGTTTGCTTAGAGTATTTTAAGAAGTAAATGGTATTAGGTTTTAGTTGTTTTGCAGGTTTAAAAATGGCCTGTGTCAGACTCATTTGACCTTTTAGAATTTCAACAAGATTAAGTTTTACCAATTCACCTTTCTTACTTTGTAAATAAGCAGTTCGATTTTTGAAACTATTGATTGTTTTTTCACTCATGTAATATCCCTGTATGATAAACATCGAATTTAAACTTATGTTTGTTTTCTTTGGGAAAAATTGCATTCCGTTTACACCACATTCTGCATGAGCAGAATTTAATCCGATTGCGAAGAAAAAAAGGAGTATAAGTTTTTTCATAATGTGATTTTAAATTAAATTTTTTTCTTTTATTTCGAAATAGCATTCTTCACAAACTAATTTTATTTTAGCCATTTTTATATTTTCTTCATTCCAACCATCATCTTTAATTCTAGTTTCTTCACATTTATTGCACCAAGCAGATAAATTATCATCTTCTCCTAAATACATTCCAATTTCTGATTCAAATGCTTCTTCAAAACCAGTTTTATCTATTTCGTTAAGATGTTGGCAAATAAAGGCGAGCCTGTTAGAACCGTGTTTTTTGCATTGAATCTGTTTTTCTGTTTTACTTTTATTTATAATTTTTAGTTCTTCGACGAAATTGCTTTCAATTTTATCAGTTAACAAAAAATATATTTCAAGATTATTATCATTAACAATTCGATACGAACCGATTGCTTCAATCATGTTATAGGCTATTGCAGTCAATTCCCAACCAACATATTTATCAGCATCAAAGAAACCTTCAGTTAGTTTTGAATAATTGTTTTTTTCTCCAAACTGTTTTATTAATAAAGTTTTAAGTTTATTATTATGAAGCAATTCTTTATTATTCCATGCCCATAACCAAGTTTTACCCGAATTAGAATAACTACCAATTGGAATGTATTCAAAATTTAGTTCGGTTTGCCCTTTTTTAAATGTAATTAATGATGTTTCTTCATCGTAAAACCATTCTGTAAAATCGTTTAAGTTGTATTTTTCTACGAACTTTTCTTGGATGCTTTTGAATTCATTGCAAATATTTATTGCAAAATCAGAATATTTCTTCATTTATGTCTTGTTAAAATAGATGCAATCTGTTGAAAGTTAGTATTTGTTATGCTTTATAAGATTGTAAAGCTGTTAGTCCAATTGCTAATATAAAAAAAGTCAAATAAACCCATAATAGTTTTTTTAAGATTATTGTCAATTTATATTTATGCGAATTAGGCAGGATTGGCAAAAGATTCTTTATAAGCCAGAGCCTTTTTTTCAATCATTTATTTCTTTTGGATGTTGTTTTTTTCCGATTTTAAAGAGTTACTCATAATCAATCCAATTACAAAACCACTAATAAGTCCTCCGATATGTGCTGCATTATCAATTCCTCCAGTAAGTCCCATAAGCAAATTATATCCTATAAAAATGAGCGTTGTAATTAAGAATACATTATTGATTTGTGGAGGAAAAACTTTTGTCAATAACAAACTTAGGAATAATCCATAAAGCCCAAAAATAGCACCCGAAGCACCTACGCTTACTGTTGCATCATACCACCAAATACTAGCTAAACTGGCAATAATTCCTGTAACTAGGTAAATTGTTAAGTATTTCGTTCGACCCAATAGAGGCTCCAGAAATATTCCGACAAATAAAAGTCCAAACATATTTGATAGCAAATGCATGAAACCACCATGAAGGAAGACATTTGTAATAAGTCTCCACCACTCGCCATTGGTTGTATAAGGTTGGTAGTTTGCTCCCCAATTTAGTAAATCTTGCCCATTAAACGATATAAAGCCTAAGCCTGATAGAAACATCACTAAAAAGATTGCAATATTTAGGTATATTAAAATTGGAGTAACAAAATAGCCTTCTCTCGGTTTTATAAATTCCAAGAATTCTTTTAAATCTTTATTTTCTTGGGGTTTTCCGCTTTCTAGGTTCTTTAATTCTCTTTGGTTAAATTTTGGAATTAAAATCGCAATTAGTGATATAACTATTCCTCCTAATAATGTGCAGATAAACCATAGGAAGGAATTTCCATTTTTGTTTTCAAAAGGTTCTTTGTGAGAAATAAAAATAGTTGCACCTTCAGTATTTAATTTAGTGCAATTTTTTAAGGCTTTTTTATAACCATCTCCAGTTTCGGAATTTCCAACTCTTTCTAAGTATATAAAATCACTTAAATCAGTTCGGTTAAATTCGGTTTCGCTAAAGTTTGCAAAAGTTTGGTATTCACTTTCTTTTCTAGAATCGCTTATACTATTACTAACCTGATTATGGTATTTTATTCCTAACCAATATTTACAATTCGTAGCGGTCGAAGCATTATTTTTTTTATCAAAAACTGGAGCAACAACATATATAGTCATGTTAAAATCAGTATCGTGCTTGCCACTTACTTCAAATAAAGTATAAGAACTAGCTTTTGATTTGTCTATGAATAATCTTTTTATGTCATAATATTTTGTTTGTTCTTGTTTAGAAATTGCAGAAACATTTTCGACTTGGGTTAATTTTCCTGTTGCTGTTTTAAGATAGTCTTGAGCAATTATTGTTGGAACCGAAATGGAAAGCCAAAGAATAAAAATATAAAAATCGGTATAAGTCTTTCCGTTTTTCGCTTTTAGGTTTAAAATGTTTAATCTCTTGTGTAAATAAAATATGATCGGTATTGCAGGAAATATCAATGGAATTACAAAATCGATTATCATTTCTTTGACTGAAAAGAGTTGAAATTTGATAAAAAGTAGCCAGTTTAAAAAAGTATAAATAATACAAAAGCTTAACATCGTAATTAAAAATGGAGTAAAAATTAATTTAAGCTTCTTGGTAAGATTAGAATTCATATTTGGTTATATCTAATTATAAGGTGCATGTTTTTCTATCAAAAGTCTTGATTGATTTATTGCATATATTGGCAACGTAGGACTTTTATCAAGAGACTAATATATAGTTTTTTTATTATTAATTTATACTTGAAAATAAAACTTCATTGTATTGCAGTTTCGCGTGAAGGATAGAGGCGGTATCCTTTTGTAAGCGGAGCAAACAAAAGATAAAGCCGAAAGCCTGACCCGCTTTTTCTGCGGGGCACGCCATAAAAAAAATCCAACTTGTTTGCACAAATTGGATTCTTTAAAAGTTTTTAATTTTTATTAAAAACGCTATTTTATTTTTTTGATTATTTCAGAAACAGATACTTCTAAACCTTTATAAAAATCACCTTTTTTAAATTCTGGTAAGGCATAGCTAGATATAATATCTTTAGTTTCGTCATAGTTAAGCGTATTACGTACCTGGTCACTACCTTGTATCTGAATTTGTCTCAACTCTTTACTAAAAACAATTAAAACGGCTGTGTTAAGTTTTAAGTTATTGGCTAAATAAGTATTCAGATCCAATGAGTACTCAGGAATATCAGAATAAGGTTTTATGGAAGGAGTTGTAACAAGAATAATTTTATGACCTGAGCTTGTCTCGCACGATTTTAAAGTATTTTTTAAAGCTGCTATTTGACTTGGAGATAATATTTTTTCGAAGTCATTTACATAATCATATGATTTCGAAAAAACATTTTGAGGTTCAGAGGTTGAACTTACTGCATTTTTTGTTTGAGCAAAAAAACTATTTAATGAAAATAAGGTAATTGTAATAATAAAGAAGATCTTTTTCATATTAGTACTGAGGGTTAGATTTGGTGGTGCGAAAATAAGACTTTATTATGATAAAACATTCTTCAAATTTGTATGAAATGGTTAATATTTTATTGGTTTTATGTGAAGTATGTGAATTAACAAAATAGAAACTTTTACTTGACATTATCGAGAAGTAAAATCATAAAAAAAATCCGACTTGCTTTTGCAAATCGGATTTTTAAATATTTATGAAATAGAATTAATATCAATTATAAAATGGACTTTCTATTTAGGTTCTATTTGATTTAAAATATAATTTTTAGCAAGAGGACCAGTAATTTCTTTATTGTCCATATCAAGCTGTGTTAGTGTTCTTTCTCCCACTAAGTAAGATGTTGTTCTAGTTTTATCTTTAGTTATAGTCGTGATTATGTTTCCTTCTTTATTCCATGTAGTTGTTCCTTCATCGGTAAATTTATTATCTTTTGTTTTACCCAGATATGTTTCTTTTATAGAAAAAGTTTTGTCGTCATTTATTGTTATTTCCTGCTCAATTCCTTCACAATCTGCACATGGTACAATTCCTTTATAAGTACCAACCCAATCTAATGAATTTTGTGATGTATGTTCATCATGAGTTACAATTGTGTCTTGCGTAATTGTATCTTGTTTCATGGCATCTTTATCTTTACAGCTCGCCATTAATAGCCCTGCCATTATCAGTGTTACGATTTGCTTTTTCATTTAGTTGAGTTTTATTAGATTAAGTAAATTTAAGTATTATATAATAAGAACGTGCTAGTAATTTTTTTATTACGTGTTAGGACAGGGTTTTAGAATTAATTAAAAAAAGTAAATCATAAAAAAAATCCGACTTGCTTTCGCAAATCGGATTTTAGATTGAAAATTATATTCTTAACTAAGGGAATATTACAAGTGAATTACTTCGCCGTAAGCATCAGCAACAGCTTCCATAACAGCCTCACTCATTGTAGGGTGAGGGTGAATAGATTTTAAGATTTCATGTCCGGTAGTTTCTAGTTTACGAGCTACAACTGCCTCAGCAATCATATCTGTAACACCAGCACCAATCATGTGGCATCCTAACCATTCGCCATATTTAGCATCAAAAATTACTTTTACAAAACCGTCTGGAGTTCCAGCAGCTTTAGCTTTTCCTGAAGCAGAGAATGGGAATTTACCAATTTTTAATTCGTATCCTTTTTCTTTAGCTTGTTTTTCAGTTAAACCTACAGATGCAATTTCTGGAGTTGCGTAAGTACAACCAGGAACGTTTCCGTAATCGATTGGGTCTACGTGTAAACCAGCAATTTTTTCTACACAGTTAATTCCTTCAGCAGAAGCTACGTGAGCCAAAGCTTGTCCAGGAGTAACATCACCAATAGCATAATATCCAGGGATATTAGTTTGGTTGTAAGCGTTTACCAAGATTTTATCTCTGTCTACAGCGATACCTACTTCTTCAAGACCAATGTTTTCGATGTTAGTTTTAATTCCAACAGCCGAAAGAACGATGTCAGCCTCAAGAACTTCTTCACCTTTTGCAGTTTTAACAAATGCTTTTACACCTGCACCAGTTGTATCAATACGCTCTACAGAAGAGTTAGTCATGATTTTAATTCCAGCTTTTTTCAAAGAACGCTCAAATTGTTTAGAGATATCTTCGTCTTCTACAGGAACAACGTTTGGCATAAATTCTACAATAGTAACTTCAGTTCCCATTGAGTTATAAAAATGTGCAAACTCAACTCCAATAGCTCCAGAACCTACAATAATCATAGATTTAGGCTGAGTAGGTAAAGTCATTGCCTGACGGTATCCTATTACTTTTACTCCATCCTGAGGTAAGTTAGGTAACTCACGAGAACGAGCACCTGTAGCAATAATAATATGGTCAGCGCTATATTCTGTAACTTTATTATCTTTATCAGTAACGTCAAGTTTTTTTCCTGGTTTAAGTTTCCCAAAACCATCTATAACGTCAATTTTATTTTTCTTCATCAAGAATTGAACACCTTTGCTCATTCCTTCCGCAACACCACGGCTACGTTGTACAACCGCAGGGAAATCTTTATCGAATTCAGAAACAGTCAATCCGTAATCGGAAGCGTGTTTTAGATAATCAAAAACCTGAGCCGATTTAAGTAATGCTTTGGTAGGAATACAACCCCAGTTTAAGCATACACCACCTAGGTTTTCTTTTTCAACTACGGCTACTTTAAAGCCTAATTGTGATGCTCTAATGGCAGTTACATATCCGCCTGGACCACTTCCTAAAACAATAACGTCGTATTTCATTTTTTAAGTATTTATTTTATTTTTAAAATTGAAAGCGGTTAAAAACGCATTTCATTTTCTATTTTTCAACAATGAATAGAGATTGCGAATTTAAGGATTTATTTTAAAAAAAGGTTTAATTTTTATTTCAAGGTCAATTTACATTGGCTATTTCACAGAGATTAAAATAAAAGTGATTTAATTTGCTAAATTTTAGCTAATAATCACCTTTATTTTACGAAAACAGCAGTAATTAAAACAGAGTTCTAAATTAATTTGCTATCACAAATTGCGAGTCGTATAAGTTTTTGTAAAACCCTTCGGCACGATTTATCAATTCCTGATGCGTTCCTTGCTCTACAATAAGACCTTTATCCATAACCACAATTTTATCGGCATTTACAATCGTTGCCAATCTATGCGCAATAACAATCGAAGTTCTGCCTTTAGTAATCGTTTCGGTAGCACGCTGGATTAATTCTTCAGAGTAGGTATCTATAGATGAAGTTGCTTCATCTAATATTAAAATACTCGGATTACTTACATATGAGCGTAAAAAAGCAATCAGTTGGCGCTGACCCGAAGAAAGCATTACACCACGTTCCTTTACATCAAAGTCATAATTATCTGGCAAGCTCATAATAAAATCATGTACACCAATTACTTTGGCAGCTTCTACAACCTGAGCTTTGGTTATCTCAGGATTGTTAAGCGTAATATTATTGTAAATCGTATCTGCAAACAAGAATACATCTTGCAAAACCACAGCAATTTGCTTGCGTAGTGAAGCCAGCGTATAGTTCTCAATATTATGACCGTCAATACAAATTGTTCCGCTATTAATTTCATAAAAGCGATTCAGTAAGTTTATAATAGTCGATTTTCCAGCACCAGTCGAACCTACAATAGCAATAGTTTGTCCGGCTTCAACCGATAAATCAATGCCTTTAATAACTTCCTCCTCTGGAATATATCCAAAACGAACGTCTTTAAATTCAATACTTCCGTTAAAAATAGGTGCTTCGATAGTTCCAGTATCCTGAATATGGTCTTGTGTATCGATAATATCAAAAACACGATTGGCAGCAATCATTCCTAATTGCATCTCGTTAAATTTATCCGCAATCTGACGTAACGGATTAAACAACATCCCGATAAACATCGTGTAGGAGAATAAATCTCCAAAAGTGGTAAAGTTATCGCCATTCAGGATTTTAAAACCACCAAAAACGACAATGCAACCCAATGTTAGCGACGAAATAATATCGGCAATAGGGAAGAAAATTGAGTTATATAAAATCGTTTTTATCCATGCTTTTTTATGTTTACCGTTTATTTCCTTGAAACTTTCGTACTCAGCATTCTCACGATTAAAAAGCTGAACAATCTTCATACCGGTAACGCGCTCCTGTACAAACGAGTTCATGTTGGCAATCTGAGTTCGAACTTCCTCAAAAGCAACCTGCATTTTGCGCTGAAATATACGAGTGATGTAAACCAAAATAGGCATGGCAATAACCACAATCCAAGTAAGTTTCCAGTTCATATAAAACATAAAAATTAGCACAACAAGCATTTTCATCAAGTCACTAATAATCATAAATAAACCCTGGCTGAAGATTCTGGCAATCGACTCAATATCCGAAACCGAACGAGTAACCAGTTGTCCTACAGGTACAAGGTCAAAATATTTCATTCTAAAACTCAAAATGTGTTTAAACAACTTCGTGCGGATATCCTTTACAATATCCTGACCCAACCAGTTTGCCCAATACACAAAATAAAACTGCGAGAAAACCTCCAATAAAAGCACAATTCCCATTAAGGTTACATAAAAAAGTAAACCCAATTGGTCGTGCGTTTTAATATATCCGTCCACCGTTTGCTTAAGCAAATAGGGGCGAAGAGCGGCAAATATAGAGAGCGAAACCGCAAAAATGATTACACCATTATAGCGCCATTTGTAAGGTTTAGTATAAGTAAGAATTCGTTTGAAGAGGCCAGTATCAAATGCTTTTGCTTTCATTTTATTTTTTTTGCTTTAGGCTTTAGGCTTTAGGCTTACTGCCTATAGCTTAAAACTATAAATAATCGTAAACAACCTTAGTTAAATACAATCCGTGAGCCGGAACCGAAAAACCAGCTTTGTCTCGGTTTTTACTAGCAATGATATTTTCAAAATCATCCAGCGTAATTTTGTGTAAACCAATGTTTATCAAAGTACCAACAATGGCGCGAACCATATTTCGTAAAAAACGATTGGCCGAAATGGTAAAAATCAGCTTATTATCTTCGGTTTTCCAATACGCTTCAAAAATACTACAATCAAATGTATTTACATCAGTGTTCACCTTCGAAAAGCATTGGAAATCGGTATGATTTAACAAAATTTTAGCAGCTTCGTTCATCAAAGCAACATCTAAATATTGATGAAAATACCAACTCAGTTCCTCCAGAAAAGGATCTTTCACTGTATTAATATGATATTCATAAGTACGTTTGGTTGCGTCAAAACGACAATGGGCTTCGTCCTGAACCAAGATAACATCATAAATAGCAATGTCTTTTGGTAAATAAGAATTGAGTTTGTGAACCAAATTCGGAACGACAATAGGAGAATCATAATCAAAATGAGCATACATTTCTTTGGCATGAACACCAGTATCAGTACGACCAGCCCCCATTAAATTAATAGGAGTATTTAATAAAACAGAAAGTGCTTTGTTTAAAGTTTCCTGAACTGATGACGCATTAGGTTGAAATTGCCAACCATGATAATGCGTGCCGTTGTATGCAAATTGTATAAAATATCTCATTTTAAGGTGCAGAGGTTCTAAGATGCAAAGGTACAAAAAAGGTTCAAAGGAACAGAGATGCAAAGGTGCAAAGGTACTGAGGTACTAAGGTTTTTTTAGGGACGCATTGTAGAGACGCACCGCAGTGCGTCTAACACAACGGGATAAGGTTTTTTGTCTATACGATGTGTAATCATTTTTATCGGTTATTCGTAGAGGCGCACAGCAGTGCGTCTCACGTTAGATATGAAAATAAACAAAGACACAATGTTTATGTATCCCTGTAGAAAACCTTTGCATCTCTGTTCCTTTGAACCTAATTAAAGAACCCTTGCTTCTCTGAACCTATGTACCTTCCTCAAAAAACTGTTAAAATCAAAAATACCAATCATAGTTTGTTTAGCAAAAAATCGTGTCAGAAATTGACAATTCTAACGATTTAATCAGGGGCTTTTTTAAACATTATTTAAGTAAAATTAACAAAAGTTAATTTTGAAAATATTTCATTTTAACAGGAAGTATTTCTGCTATGTTTGTAATCTAATATATCAAAACTATGAATGAAATTACTTCTTATTGGTGGATAATTTTAATCTTATTCTCCATCGTTTTTCACAAATTTATTTTACGTGTTTTCTTCGGAATGGTGATGGTTCCAGAGGATAAGATTGGTCTTGTGACTAAAAAATTCGTTTTGTTCGGAACCGATAAATCGCTTCCTGATGGTCGTATTATTGCGACAAAAGGAGAAGCAGGTTATCAGGCAAAAACGCTTGCTCCGGGTTTATACTGGGGAATGTGGATCTGGCAATATTCGATAGATATGACTGGATTTACAGTTATTCCGGAAGGAAAAATTGGACTCGTTTTAAGTAAAGACGGAAAGGAAATTCCAACTGGTCGAATCTTAGCCCGAAAAGTAGAAAGTGACAACTTTCAGGATGCTACTTTTTTCCTGGACAATGGCGGACAAAAAGGACGTCAGACCGCTTTTATTACCACAGGTTCGTATCGTATAAATACGTTCTTGTTCGAAATTGTAATTGCAGACCAAATCAAGATTTATGAGAACATGATTGGTATTGTAACAGCTCTTGACGGAGAACCAATTCCGCAAGGACAAATTGCGGGGAAATTTGTTGAAGGTCATAATAACTTTCAGGATTTTGACAAGTTTTTGGATACTGGTGGAAATCGTGGTTTACAGCCTCAGGTAATGTTGGCAGGATCATACTATATTAATACATGGGGAATCTTGATAGAACAAAATCCAATGACTGATGTGCCTATTGGATATGTTGGAGTTGTTATTTCGTATATTGGAGAAGATGGTCAAGATGTTACCGGAGATACTTTTAAACACGGAAACATTGTTTCAAAAGGACAACGTGGTGTTTGGATGGAACCTTTTGGACCTGGGAAATATGCCTTAAATAAATATACGACTAAGTTAGAAGCAGTTCCAACAACCAACTTGGTTCTCAACTGGGCAAATGCCAGAAGTGAGTCGCATGATTTAGATAAAAATCTTTCTACGATTACTGTTCGTTCAAAAGATGGTTTCCCATTTAATCTGGATGTGGCACAAATTATTCACGTTCCGGCTGCCGAAGCGCCAAAAGTAATTGCTCGTTTTGGAAGCATGAATAACTTAGTTTCTCAGGTTTTAGAGCCTACAATTGGTAACTATTTCAGAAACTCGGCTCAGGATAGCGATGTTATTTCTTTCTTGTCTACAAGGAAAGAACGTCAGGAATCGGCTAAAAATCATATTAAATTAGTTCTTGATGAATATAACGTAAATGCTGTTGATACTTTGATTGGAGATATCGTTCCGCCAGATTCATTGATGAAAACTTTGACAGATAGAAAATTAGCAGAAGAAGAGCAAAAAACATATCAAACTCAAAGAATGGCGCAGGAACAACGCCAGGGAATGGAGAAAGAAACCGCGATTGCAGATATGCAGAAAGAAATTGTGCGTGCTTCGCAAAGTGTAGAAATTGCACAACGTACCGCAGATGCAACTGTGAAGAAAGCTGAAGGAGATGCAACCAGTTTAAAACTGAATGTAAACGCCGAAGCCGAAGCTACAAAAATGCGTGCCAATGCGGAAGCCGAAGCAACAAAAGCAAGAGCAGGAGCACAAGCCGAGGCTACCAAATTGAATGCAAGTGCAGAGGCAGAAAGGATTTCTAAAACAGGTTTAGCCGAAGCAGAGAAAATTATGGCAATTGGTAAATCGACTGCAGAATCGTACCAACTTCAGGTTAGCGCGATGGGTGGAGATAATTTTACCAGATATAAAGTTACAGAAGAAATTGGAAAAGGAAACATCAAAATAATTCCTGATGTTTTAATTTCCGGAAACAGTGGTTCTGATGGTTCTATCAGTGGTTTGTTAGGATTAAAACTAATGGAAATGATAGATACCAAAGATTCTAAAGATGTTAAAAACCCTAAGAAACAGTAACTATTGTAAAATGTAAAGCGTTAGAGGTGAAATGTAAAAGACATCGTATAACGTAGAGACGGACAGAAGTGCGTCTAACACAAAGTTTTAAATCCGGTCTGCATTAGCAGATCGGATTTTTTTATGTTCAACAACAAAAGAAAACCGTACGAAAGACGCACTGCGGTGCGCCTCTACAAAGAAAACCTTTGTACCTTTGCAATTCTGAACCTTTGTACTTGTAATGAAAAAAATCCTCCTACTTTCCGATACGCACAGCCATATTGATGATACAATTTTAAAATACGTTTCCCAAGCTGATGAAGTGTGGCATGCGGGAGATATTGGTGATTTATCGGTTACCGATGCTATAAAAAAAGTAAAACCATTACGTTGCGTTTATGGAAATATCGATGATGCCAAGGCACGATTAGAATTTCCGTTAAACAATCGTTTTATGTGTGAAGATGTTTCAGTTTGGATTACTCATATTGGTGGTTATCCCGGAAAGTATAGTCCTGCTATAAAAGCAGAAATGGCTTCTGATCCTCCTAAATTATTTATCTGCGGACATTCACATATCTTAAAAGTAATGTTCGATAAAAAGAATAATTTGCTGCATATGAATCCTGGAGCTGCGGGTAAAAGTGGTTTTCATCAAGTACGCACGATGTTGCGATTTGTGATAGACGGAGATAAAATAAAAGATTTAGAAATTATAGAAATCGAGAAACGTAATTAATTTATACCAGGTTTACTATTGGAACTTCTATTCTAATCGAGGTACCAATATCAATTTTAGATATAACTGCTATTTCACCTTTTAAATTCTTTATTCTGGCTCTAATTTGGTTTAGACCAAAGCCTTCGTCGATATGAAATTTATTTGTTTTATATCCTTTGCCGTTATCATTTACATTGACAATCAGGTTGCCATTTTCTTCAACTAAAGAAATACTTGCAAGAGAAGCTTCACTATGTTTTATAATGTTGTTTAAAAGTTCCGAAATGATGAAATAGATTCTCATTTCAAATTTTTCATTGTATCGGGTTTTTGATGGAATAGCACAAGAATACTCAAAAAGTATCGTCGAATTAGAATTCTTTTCGCATAAATCTTCCAGCGCATAAAACAAACCAAATCGAACTAATAATGTAGGTAAAAGTTCATGAGATAAATCACGTACTTTATCATGAGCTTCTTGCAGAATGAATTTTGTTTTAAGAATTTCTTCAGAAACAGGTTCGTTTTGAGTCGAAAAAACATTTAAATGCATTCCTGCCGAAGATAATAAGGCACTAATATTATCGTGTAAGAATAAAGCAATTTTCTTTCGTTCACTTTCCTGACCGTCGATACTGGCATTAATTATGTTTTGTTGTATTTTGCTTTGAATATCTTTTAGTCTATTATTTTGTTTCAGTTTGGTATTCTGATAGAAAAAATAAAACAAGATGATACTAATAACAAATAGAGAAACCATAATACTAACCACTTTTTTGTTACGGGATTGCTCCAATAATAAAGATTGTTGTTTTGATTTGTATTGTGATTCTATTTTATCAATGTCTCTTTTGTATTGATCTACTTCTAGATTAAGACCAGCAACATCTACTTTTCGTAATTTATCTTCATTATTTAGTTCTTCGTTTAAAGTAGTATAAAGAGCTAGATTGTCATAGGCTTCTTTAGGTTTTCCTATTTTTGATAAAAACTTAGAATATTCTTGATAAGTGAAACATAAATCTGATTTTTCATTTCCTTCTCGACCAATTTTTATTGCTTTTTTAAAAAATAAATCTGCTTTTTTGTTATTGTTTTCATGATTGTAATACATACCGTTAAGCATATTTAATACTACCAAAGTAGAAGCGTCACCATGTTTTGAGTGGAACTTATTAATGTAACTTAAGTAGGGGTAACCGTCTTTATAACCACCAATGTCAAAATAAGCCCAAGTAATATTTAGTTTTGTAAAAACTACTTGTACCGAGTCTTTTATTTTAGTACTGTAAAAAAGAGACTTTTTATAATAAGAAATTCCTTTTTCATATTCCTTTTTATTAAAGCAGTAAATATTACCTAAATTATTATAAAGCCAATTCTTAAGTTCGCCATTGTTGGTTTTCTCGGCATATATTAATCCTTTTTTGTAATAAAATAAGGCTTTGTCGGGTTCTGTTAATTCATCAAAATTGGCAGCAATTGTATTGTATGATTTTGCAATTAGATTTGGATCATTGGCAGCAATGGCATAGTTTAAAGTAAGACGGGATAGTGTTAGGGATTTTTCGTATTGTCCTTCACGCATAAATTTTACAGCTTCATCATAAAGTTTTTCTGTCTCTTTTTTAGAAAGAGGCTTGCTTTGAGAGTAAAATTTGTTGCTTAAACAAATTAGCAATATGACGAGTAATAAGACAATTCGATTTTTGTGCATTTAATATAATGATTATTATATATGTAATTTCAAAGATTAGGGTTCAAATTTAATAATTAATTTTATTGCTATTGATGTTTAATTGATGCTCAAAACGTGACATGTTAATTTAGAATACAATAGTAAGTAATTTAATATTTGATGATTTATATAAAACAGTTTTTAGGATTAAATTACGATTCAGACATTATCGGAACATCTATCTTTATTGAGGTTCCCATGTCAATTTTGGAAATAACTTCGATATCTCCTTTCAAATTTTTTATTCTGGCTCTAATCTGGTTCAGTCCAAAGCCTTCAGCGATGTTAAATTCATTGGTATTATATCCTTTTCCGTTATCATTTACATTAATAATAAGATTCGAATTATTCTCTACTAGCGAAACACTGGCAATGGTAGCCTCACTGTGTTTTATGATATTATTTAAAAGTTCTGAAATTATAAAGTAGATTCTCATTTCGAATTTTTCATGATAACGTGTCTTCGGGGGAATTGTACAGGAGTATTCAAAAAGAAGAGTCGAGTTCGAATTTTTTTCGCATAAATCTTCAAGAGCATAAAACAAACCAAAGCGAACTAATAATGTGGGTAAAAGTTCATGAGATAAATCACGTACTTTATCATGCGCTTCTTCGAGAATAAATTTTGTTTTAAGAATTTCTTCAGATACAGGTTCGTTTTGTGTCGAAAAAACGTTCAGATGCATTCCTGCGGTAGATAATAAGGCACTAATGTTGTCATGTAAAAATAATGCTATTTTTTTGCGCTCACTTTCCTGACCGTCAATACTGGCATTAATGATGTTTTGTTGTATTTTGCTCTGTACATCTTTAAGTCTGTTTTTCTGTTTAAGTTTGGTATTTTGATAGAAAAAATAGAATAAGATGATAGTAACAATAAATAAAGAAACCATGATACTAACAATTTTTTTGTTGCGGGATTGTTCCTTTAATAAAGATTGTTGTTTGGTTTTATATTGAGATTCAATTTTATCAACTTCTCTTTTGTATTCATCTAATTCAAGATTAACACCTACCAGTTTTGTCTTTTTTAATTCTATAGATTCAGTAAGTTCTTTTTCGAGAGCATTAAGTTTAGTGATGTTTTCGTATGCTTTTTTGTAGTCATGATTTCTGAATAAAAAGTCTGCGTATTTTTCATGCGTTTTTGCTAAATCAAATTTTTCATAACTTTCATTTCCTAAAGCAATCGCTTTTGTGAAAAATGCATTGGCTTTTATCGTATCGTTTTTATGATCGTAATATATTGCATTTAGCATATTAAGAGCAACCTCAGTTGACTCATCTCCATATTGTTTAAATTCATTTATATAATTTAAATAATCTAAACCTTTATCAAAATTTTTAATCTCAAAATAGGCCCAGGTAATATTAAGTTTTCTAAGATATATTTTTGCATTATCGGGTGAATTCTTGCTGTATTCAAGTGATTTTTTATAGTGATTAATCCCTTTTTGATACTCTTTTTTATAGAAAAAATAAGTGTTTGCCAGATTGTTATGAATTTTAGCCTTTAATGTGCTATTATTGGTTTTATCAACATAGTATAGTGCTTTTTGATAAAATACTAAAGCTTTGTCGAGCATGATTAAATCATCAAAATTTAAGCCTATTGTGTTGTAACTGTATGCGATAAGATAGTTGTCGTTAATGTCAATTGCTTGTTTTAAAGCAATTCTTGCTTGTTTTAACGATTTTTCATAATCGTTAGTTTTCCAGCTGGCAATAGCTTCTTTTATTAATTTATCAATTTCATTTTTTGGAAGTGGCTTATTTTGAGAGTAAGAGTCGGTGCTAAAACATATTAGTAATATAATGAGTAATGAGAAAAATCGAGTTTTATGCATTTAATACGACTGTTATTTTATAGATAAGAATTTCTAACATTTTAGCTCCAAATTTAATAATTAAATCCCTTTATGATTGAAAAAAAAAAGTTATTATTGTGTAGGTAATGTTTCTGGTTAATTAAGGCTTTTTATGAATAGATTTACGAATTTAATTTGTAAGTAATTAAAGACTAAATAGATGTGTTAATAGTGTCTGAGATAGCTGTAATGCTTGTTTGTGTAAAAACAGGTCATTTAGGGAGTATTATAAGTACCATAGAATTCAGTAATTTACCAGAAGATCCTAAAGATTATTTTAAGTATATCAAGCTTAAATTCTGACAAAAATAGATAAAAAGGTGTAATTCACTAAATAATAAAGACAGAGCCCAAAGTGTCTTAAAATGATTTGGGATTAATTAATTTAAATAAAATAACAAATGTCAAAACAATTTTTAGAAGGAGAAGAAAATTACAATTTAGCAGGAGAAGACCCAAACACTAATATTGGAGGTGAACCAACTCCTGAAGATGAAAATCAACCAGAAGAGCCAATAGAAGAAAAGGTAGATATTGATAAAGGAGGAAAGGGAGATAGTTAATAAAATTCTCTTATAATGAATCGATTACAAATTAACTTAAATAAAAAGGTGTAAATTAATTTAGTAAAGAATAAAAAAAGTGCTTCAGTTTTTGAAGCACTTTTTATGTTTATGATTTAATCAAATTGTTCTTAATCGCATATTTCACGAGACCAATAGTGTTTTTTGTTTTTAATTTTTTCATGATATTCTTGCGATGAGTTTCGACAGTATTAGTACTGATGAAAAGCAATTCACTAATTTCTTTTCCACTATACTCAAGGGAAATTAATGTGATAATCTCAAGTTCACGTGAACTTAATATAGAATTTTCTTCTCGCGTACGTTCGTTGAGTTTAGGATTACCTCTTGTAAAAGTGGTAAATATTTTTTCTCTAACCGAATCGCAAAAATATTCTTCACCTTTATTAACAGCTTCAATAGCCTCAATGATATTTTCGCCAGCACATTTTTTGGTTAGATAACCACTGGCTCCAAGATTCATTACCTCTTTAATAATTTTTAAATCATCATAACTAGAAAGGATTATTACTTTGCAGGGAAAACCTTTTTCTGAGAATTCTTTAAGGACTTCGATACCATCTTTTTGAGGCATACTAATATCTAGAACTAAGATACTAGTGTTATTTGTAGATACATCATCAAAAATATTCATTCCGTTCAAAGAAGAGCCTACAACCTCAAAGTCAGAAACGGTATGTAATAAATTGGTAAGCCCGTCAATAAGTACCTGATGATCATCGGCTAGATGTACTCGTATTTTGTCTTTCATAAAAATGATAACTATTCGTTTCAAATTTATGAAAAAATAAGGGACTATAAGTGTTTATAGGGCTTAATTTAATCATAGTAGTGCAAAAATCTTGATATTTCCCACAAAAAAACCCGAATTATATAATTCGGGTCTTCTTCGCACAAAATAAATTAAGTTTATAGGTTTACCTCAATCTATCCACAGATTTTACAAGATCTTCATCCTTTTTGATGGCTTTATTAGCTAACACTAATAATACGATAGCAACTATAGGTAGAAACATCCCAATACCTTTCTCAGAAACAGCAGGTGTTTCTCCAGATACATTTAGTGAATGATATACAAACAATCCTAATAAAATTAAATTTAATATTATATTCAGTCTGCCCATGACAAACTGGTTTTGTCTCTTTTTATATGAAATAATACTTACTATAGATAACATAGCACTTAAACCTAGTAAAACAACGTAAAGTTGATTTTGCATGAAATAATAAGGCTTAGCATCTGCTGTTGTCCAAAGCGGAACGAAAGTCATTAATATAGTAACCGCAAATGTTAAAAGTAAATATATAGTTTGAATTCGTTGTATCATTTTCTTGATTATTGTTTTACAAAAATATATTTTCTTTTTTACAAATACTATTGTATGATAAAATTTTATTCGTATTATTGCATCACAATACCGTAAGCACTTCATACTGCGGTTGATTCAAAAAAAAACAGTACTACCTATTCTTTTACAGTATTTCCGAAAATTAATTAAATTCATAGAACATTCATGTTTGATATTTCTGCATTAAAAGAAATGAAGCTTTCTGAGCTTCAAGAAATAGCTAAGTTAGCTAAAACAATAAAATTTAACGGTGTAAAAAAGGACACATTAATAAGTCAGATTTTAGCACATCAAGAAACGACTGTGCAACCGCCAGTTGTTCAAAAAGAAAATGAAGTTGTTGAAGATGATAAGCCTAAAAGAGCTAGAATTGTTCCAGTTAAAAAAGCAGCTATACAAAAGAATACAGTTCAAAAGAATTTAGTTTTTGAAGAAGAAAAAGAAAGTAAACCAACTGAAATTCTTGATACTCCAGTAGCACTAATTGCTCCAGAAGCAGAATCTATAGAAACAGTTGAACCTGTTCAAACATCAGAAAAGATCGTTCCTGAGAAAAAAGGATCAAAAATTATAAAATTCAATAAATCGGCCTACGAAAAAAAGGTCGCTTTACAAAAGGAAAAAGAAGCAGCTAAAGAGGTTGCGCCAGAAGCAGAAATTTCAAATGAAAATTCAGCTGAAACTGAAAATGAGACTCCAACAAATGCGACATCGGAAAAAACTGAAGCACCAGTTCAGGTAAAAAAGACAAATCCGAACCAGAATAAGCAGAATCCAAATCAAAATCCAAACCAGAACCCGAATCAAAATCCAAATCAAAACGGGAATAATGGTAATCAAAATCCAAACTTTAAGAATAAAAAGAATAATTTCAGAGACTCTGATTTTGAGTTTGACGGAATTATCGAAAGTGAAGGTGTTCTGGAAATGATGCCGGATGGTTACGGATTCTTACGTTCTTCAGATTATAATTATTTAGCCTCTCCAGATGATATTTATTTATCAACTTCACAAATCAGATTGTTTGGTCTTAAAACAGGTGATACAGTAAAAGGAGTAGTGCGTCCTCCTAAAGAAGGAGAAAAGTTTTTCCCATTAGTTCGAGTTTTAAAAATAAACGGACATGATCCTCAAGTAGTTCGCGATCGTGTTTCATTCGAACATTTAACTCCAGTTTTTCCTTCTGAAAAATTTAAATTAGCCGAAAAGCAAAGTACAATTTCAACTCGTATAATCGATTTGTTCTCTCCAATAGGAAAAGGACAACGTGGTATGATTGTAGCACAGCCTAAAACGGGTAAAACAATGTTGCTTAAAGATATTGCAAATGCTATTGCTGCAAATCATCCAGAGGTATATTTAATCGTTCTTCTTATAGATGAGCGTCCTGAGGAGGTTACCGATATGCAACGTAGTGTACGTGGAGAAGTAATTGCTTCTACTTTTGATAGAGAACCACAAGAACACGTTAAAATTGCTAATATAGTATTAGAAAAAGCTAAACGTTTAGTAGAATGTGGTCATGATGTAGTAATCTTGTTAGACTCGATTACACGTTTGGCTAGAGCTTACAATACGGTACAACCAGCTTCGGGTAAAGTATTAAGTGGAGGTGTTGATGCGAATGCATTACAAAAACCAAAAAGATTCTTTGGAGCTGCTCGTAATGTAGAAAATGGAGGTTCATTAAGTATTATTGCTACAGCATTAACTGAAACCGGATCAAAAATGGACGAGGTTATCTTTGAAGAATTTAAAGGTACAGGTAATATGGAGTTACAATTGGATCGTAAGATTGCTAACAAACGTATTTTCCCTGCAATCGATTTGACTTCTTCAAGTACGCGTCGTGATGATATGTTACTAGATGAGAAAACATTACAAAGAATGTGGATCATGAGAAAATACCTTTCTGACATGAATCCTGTTGAAGCAATGGACTTTATCAACGATCGTTTTAAGAAAACCAAAAACAACGAAGAGTTTTTAATCTCTATGAATGACTAGAGGAGAGGTTCAAAGGTTCTAAGTTACAAAGGTTCAAAGGTTTTACTTTTGGAATCTATAAATATAAAAAAAGGGATGAGTTTTAAACTCATCCCTTTTTTTATGAACCTCAGAATTTTTGCAACTCTCTATCAAAGACGCACAGCGGTGCGTCTCTACGGAAAATCTCTGAACCTCTGAACCTTTGTCTCTTTGAACCTTATTTTACTTTTTATCAACTACTGGTCTGTTTTCTCTATTTGCTAAATCCCAAGCAATTACAAAAGCTAGTTGGGTTCTTTTTGTTAAAGCATCGTATTCAATTTTTTCTGGTTCATCCCCTTTTTGGTGGTAATCTTCGTGAACACCATTAAAGAAAAACACAGATGGAATACCATGTTTAGCAAAGTTATAATGATCAGAACGCTCATAAAAATGATTTGGGTCTTTTGGGTCATTGAATTTGAAATCCAAATCTATTTTTGTGTATTTTTCATTTTGAGCTACTACGATATTATGTAAATCGCTAGATAATCTGTCGGCACCAATTACATATACATAATTGTTTGTCTTTACATGCTCTACATCGCGACGTCCTATCATATCGATATTAATATCAGCGATTGTATTTGCAAGCGGAAACAATGGGTTTTCTGAGTAAAAACGAGAACCGTGTAAACCATGTTCTTCTCCAGTTACATGTAAGAAAAGTATAGAACGTTTAGGTCCATGTCCTTCTTTTTTTGCTTTTGCAAAAGCTTGTGCCATTTCTAGTAAAGCAACTGTTCCTGAGCCATCATCATCGGCACCATTATATACTTCACCATCTTTTACACCTACGTGATCGTAATGTGCAGAAATAACTAAGACTTCATCTGGCTTTTCTGAACCCTCGATATACGCCCAAATATTTTCTGAATCGGGTAGGTTTTGATTTCTTTTGGCATTAAGGTAAGAAGCCGGAACGGGTTGGTAGTAATCGGCTGCCCCTTTAGGAAAAGAAACTTTGTCTTTTTTGTACTGATTAATTAAATAAACTCCTGCCTTTTTTTGCCCTTCTGATCCTGTTTCTCTTCCTTCCATTTCATCAGAAGCTACTATGTAAAGATGCTTTTTTAAATCTTTGGCAGTAATAGTGTTCATGTATTTGGTTGGATCCGAATTATCCTTTGCAACAACACCTTGGGTGTTTTTACATGAAAATGCCGAAGCAATTACGAATAGAATTAATAATTTTTTCATTGTTTATTTAATGTAAATTGATAAATGTGTAAAAAGCGAATGCAACTAGTAAAAATAGTATAAAAATTGAATTTATGAAAAATAATACCATACTTTTCATAAATGATACTATTCTTGACTCTCCGTAAAATCTATGGTGAGCAGGGAAAAAATAATAAAACATCCACAGTACTCCGGCAGCCGTGAACCAATTAATTATAGTAGAAAGAAATGGATAGTTTATTGCATCTCCTATTTTTCCTATTGTGAATAGAATTAAAAATATTAATAATAAAAAGGAAAAATAATGTAGGGTAAATATCCCGTGGTCAAAATAATACCAACGCTTTTTATTATGAAAAATCCATAAAAAGAAAGCGAAAAATGGCATGATGATAAATAAAACTTTAGGTAAATTGTGTATAAATGACTCTACGAATTTATCGAGTACTTCTCGGCCATTATTTTTATCTTTTATGAGTTGGACTTTTCTGTTCAGCCAATAACTAAAGTCGGAAAGTTTTTTAGATTCAGGACCATATTTTTGAATGGAATCTAGTTGATTAACAGATGTATATCCAAATTGAATTAGGCTTTCTTTGCTTGCTTTGGGATTACTTAAAACTTCTTCAATCGCTTTTTTATCTTCTTTCGATATTGATTCAGAGTTTAGTAGTGCTTTTACATCTTTATTTTCTTTTAATGACTTGGTAATGGTTGTAGTTTGCTTTTGAACGTTTTCTGGATTAATAGCTTCGCTTGTGTCGTCATTTACATGAAGAGGAAACATGGCGATTAAAAGAAAAGTTACAAAACTGATAAAAATATAAAGACGAACTGGTGCTAAATAAGATAGTCGTTTTCCAGAAAGATACTCTTTGGTTAAAGCTGATGGTTTAAATAAAAGGTTTTTAATCGTGCGCCAAAAAGCATTTTCATAATGCGTTAAATCTTCAAAAAAGTGAATGAATAAATGGTGAAATGTTTTTCTGGTATCAGTGTTTTCTTGTCCACAATTAGGACAGTAATGTTGTTCGACAACGTGTCTGCAATTTAAGCAGGTTTTGTCTTTTCTTAATGGACTTTTTGACATAAATAATTTGGTTTGGTATTTTTTGGTTTGAGATTATTGTATTTATTTTTTTAATACTTCGTTTAAGAAAAGTTTTAAGTGCTCGAATGAACGTTTGGCAGCTTTTTCATTGTATGCAGCTCCTTTAGAATTATCGTTTCCTGCTTCGGGATTGGTAAATGAATGTACCGCATTGGCATAATAAATCATTTGCCAATCGGCTTTGGTGTCACGCATTTCTTGTTGAAAAGCGGTGATTTCTTCTGCAGATTCATATGGATCATCTGCACCATGGCAAACTAAAACTTTGGTTGTAATAGTTTCGTTGGTTCTGGCAGCATCTCTGGCTAAACTTCCGTGAAATGAAACAACACCTTTTAAGTTAAGATGACCTCTTGCAGCTTCCAGAACGCCTGTTCCTCCAAAACAATATCCTATTGCAACGATATTGTCGGCATTAGCTCCAGATTTTACCAATTGTTGCAAAGCAAGATTAATTCTTTTCTGGAATTCGGTATAGTTGGTTTTGTAATGGGTAGCAATTTTATTAGCTTCAGTAGTGTTTTTTGGGTAATTACCTTCTCCATATATATCGGCAATAAAGACATGATAACCTAGTTTAGCCAAATCTTCGGCAATTGCTTTTGAAGCATTATCGATTCCTAGCCAAGCCGGAATCATTAGTATACCTGGTTTATTACTGCTTTTTGTAGTTGGCTGAATGGCTAAGCCGTTAAGAGTCTGACTACCATCGGCATATTTTACGGGCTTTAATTGTGCAAACATAATTGTGGTATTTAGTGAAATTCCTAAAATAAATAGATATATGGTTTTCATAATAATATGTTTTTAAGACAAATATCAGAAATATAATAATAGAAAAAAACCTCAAAAGATTTTTCTTCTGAGGTTTATATTGATTGTCGTAGATTATGTAAATTATTGACCTGGATGATAGGTACGTTCGGCATTTTTTTCGACATCTTCTTTATAAAACAAAACATCTTTAAATTGCCCTTTTTGGTACATTTCGGCTTGGTCGTAAAAATGTTTTGATTTAACATCGCCGCTGTTTCCACCTGCAAGCAAAGATTTTGCTTTTACTTTAGTGCCAAATTCTACGGCACAAACAAAACTATTGCCATTGTATCCGTAACGCTTTTTAGTATTTTTCTGGAAACTACTTTTAAATGAGGGTAAGCTGCCCCAAGATCCGGGGCCATATCCTATAGGTAAACTTGCCTGTGAATCATTATAAGTTAGATTTAGATCTCCTGATAATCTCTGAAAACGGTTTATATCTCCCCAAGGAACCTGCCATGTTCCCCATTTATCTTTTAATTCTTTTATTGTAGCTTGTAGTTGTGGAATTAATTGACTGTCGGTTGCATTTTTTGCAAAGTTTTTGGTGTTTTCTACCTGATCGGCTTCTCCTTCATTAATGTATGCTTTTTGTATAATTGGGTCTAATTTGTATGCCCATTCGACCGCTAGTGTTGTTGCAACAGAATTTTCTCGGGCATAATAATCCCAGTTTTTTAAAATAGCAATAGGTTCGGATAAATCACTAAATTCTAAATCAGTTAGGCTTATGTCTTTTTCAAAAGTAGTAAGTAAAGCTGGAATTAGTATTTCAAAAATGGAGAGTTTACTATCATAACCATCAGTGATTACTTTGTCTAAAGTATATTTTTCGCCTTTACTAAAAATACGAACAGCATTTATGCCTCTAAAATTTTCTCCGTCGGGTGCCATATATGCTGGATAGTTTTCTCTTTTAGGGCTATTATCACCAGCTACAGTGTAAGGTGTAGAATTACAATTTTGTAACCATCCATTTGCGGGATTATATAAATGAACTGTTTCGGATACGTCGTGTAATCCTTTCCATTGTGTGGCCGATGTTGTGCCGTCTATAACTTTTGACCAATTTAGTTTTTTATCTCTAATAGGTATAAAGTTCCCATGCCAGTACCCAATGTTTCCTTTGTTATCGGCATATACGGTATTGTTGGATGTATTTGCTTTTAAATCCATTGCTTTTTTATAATCTTCAAATCCTTTTGATTTGGTTCTGACCCAGCTTTGAACCAAACTATTCATGGAGCGATTGTTAGATTTAAGACTAATCCATTTTCCATCTCGTTTAGCCATTATGGGACCATTGTTTGTAAAATAGGTTTTGAACTTTTTTGGAATTAATTTTCCATTTTCCAAATAGCTAATTGTGATTTTCTTCTCAATTACAGCAATCAATTCCTGGTCATATTCATAAAATAGGTTTCCGTTTTTTTCGACTATTTTTTCGGCATACATATCGGCAACATCTACATTTGAAGAAGTATGCATCCAACCACAGTTTTCATTAAATCCCTGATAAACGAAAAATTGCCCCCAAGTTACTGCGCCATAAACATTAAGTCCTTCTTCGCTTGTAACTTGTACTTCGGGTCTGAAATAAAAAGTAGTATGTGGATTTATATAAAGAATTGAATTTCCAGATGCAGTTTTAGAAGGTGAAAAAGCAAATCCGTTAGAGCCAGTTTGCACATTTTCCTCTCGTTCTACATACGCTACTTTGTCATTGTTTCCAGAGTAAAATGCTTTTAATTCTCCTGTAGAAAGGTTGGCTGTGCTTATGGCGCCAATGCTTCCGTCGGTCCAAAGCAAAGGAAACCAAGGTTCAAAATGGGTTAATAAAAGAGGTTTTACTTCGGGATGTTTGTATAGATAGTAGTTAATTCCGTCAGCATAACTATTTAGTAGTTTTTTTAACCAAGGAGCGGCTTTTTTATAATCGACTTTGGCTTCATTAGCATCAATTAAAAGTTTAATTTCTAAATCATTATATAAAACCGATTCTCCTTTTATTTCTGAAAGGCGTCCTAGTTTTTCTATGTAATTCATTTCAATACGTTTAAAATCGTCTTCGCATTGGGCATACATTAAGCCAAAAACAGCATCGGCATCAGTTTTTCCATAAATGTGAGGGATACCCCAATTGTCACGTATGATGGTTACTTTTTGTGCTTTTTCCTGAAGTTTTTTAACCTCTCTTTTCCTTGTTTTTTGCGAAAAAAGGGTTAAGCTCAAAAGGAAAAAAAAGAATATAAATAGTATGTTTTTTTTAGAATAAACCATATGATTTAGCCAGTTTAAGTTTCTTTCGAAATTAGTCTATTTTTTATAGACTTGCATTTCTTTTAAAAGCGCATCCTAATTCTATAATAGAATCTGTTTTGGCGATTCCCGGAATACTATCAATTTTTTCGTAGAGTATTTTTCTCATGTGTTCGTGATTCTTGGCTATAATTTTTATGTAAAGGGTAAACGAACCTGTAACATAATAACATTCGGTGATTTCGGGAATTTTTTTTAATGCCTCGATTATTCGGTCAGAATCTGAATCTTTATTAAGAGTTATTCCTGTAAATGATGCCCAATCGTATCCAATTTTCTTTTCGTTAACAACTGGTTTTATTCCAGATAATACACCTTGTTCTATTAAACGATTGATGCGCTGATGCACCATTGTATTAGAAATTTTTAAGTTGGTTGCAATAGCAGAATATGCCATTCGACCGTCTTTTTCTAATTGCTTGATGATGTTGATGTCAAATTCGTCTAATGAATCCATGAAATTTGTTTTAAATTAAATTGACTTTATTTTTGATTAAATAAATACAAATTGACTTTTTATATCCTTAATCAAGTCAAAAGTATTAAAAATTATTGTAAAATTAAAAAATAGTCTTATTTTTGTAAAAAGTTAAAAATAAAGATCATGGAACAGGTTCAACAAATTCTTTCGTCAAAATCTAATGTATTAATTGAGAAAGAAAATAAATACGGTGCTCATAATTATCATCCATTACCAGTTGTTTTAGAAAGAGGTGAGGGGGTTTATGTTTGGGATGTTGACGGAAAGAAATATTTTGATTTTTTATCGGCATATTCTGCGGTAAATCAAGGGCATTGTCATCCTAAAATTGTGAAAGCAATGGTGGATCAGGCTCAAACATTAACATTGACTTCGAGAGCTTTTTACAATGATAAACTAGGAAACTATGAAGAATTTGTAACTAAGTTTTTTGGTTTTGATAAGGTTTTACCAATGAATACTGGTGCTGAAGCTGTAGAAACGGCTATTAAATTATGTCGTAAATGGGCGTATGAAGTAAAAGGTGTTGCTGAGCATGAAGCACAAATTATTGTTTGTGAGAATAACTTTCATGGTAGAACGACTACTATTATTTCGTTTTCTAATGATGAGAGTGCACGTAAGAACTTTGGTCCTTATACTGCTGGTTTTATAAAAATAGAATATGATAATCTTGATGCTTTGGAAAAAGTGTTGGAATCGTCTAAAAATATCGCTGGTTTCCTTGTAGAACCTATTCAGGGTGAAGCTGGGGTTTATGTTCCTTCTGAAGGTTATTTGGCTAAAGCCAAAGCACTTTGCGAAAAACATAATGTTTTGTTTATTGCTGATGAAGTTCAGACGGGAATTGCTCGTACAGGAAAATTATTGGCTGTACACCATGAAAATGTTCAACCTGATATTTTAATTTTAGGTAAAGCAATTTCTGGTGGTGTATATCCTGTTTCGGCTGTATTGTGTAATGATGTTATCATGAACGTTATTAAACCAGGTCAACACGGGTCAACTTTTGGAGGAAATCCTGTTGCAGCTGCTGTTGCAATTGCAGCTCTTGAGGTTGTAAGAGATGAGAATTTATCTGAAAATGCAGAGCGTTTAGGGATTATATTACGTAATGGTTTAAATGATATTGCTAAGCGAAATGACCTTATTACTTTGGTTCGTGGTAAAGGTTTACTAAACGCAATTGTAATTAACTGCGATGAAGAATCTGATCTTGCTTGGGAAATTTGTTTGAGATTTAGAGATTACGGTTTATTAGCTAAACCTACTCATGGAAACAAAATTCGTTTGGCTCCACCTTTGGTTATTACCGAAGATCAAATTAAGGAATGTCTTGCTATTATAGAAAAAGCACTTAATGATTTTAAAAAATAAGTAGCAATTTATAGCCTAGTTTTGATATAAAAATAAACACGAATTTCACGAATTGACACTAATTAGTTTGTGAAATTAATTTCACAAACTAATTTGATCTTTAAAATTTGTGCAAATTAGTGTAATTCGTGTTTAAAATTTATTTACAATATTCATAGCCTAGCCCTGATGGGAACGGCATCCTTTTTCTGGCTTTTTTAGACAGAAAAAGATATAGTGTACAGCAGGATTTAGCTCCTGAAAATTAAAAAAGCGATAGTTTGAGGACTATCGCTTTTCGTTTATAATTGCTTAAAATATCAAAAAAAGCAACTATTTCTTTAATGGGGATCCACCGGGTATTACTTCGGTTTTTAGTTTGAATTTGCTGTATTCGACTACTCCGGTTTTATCTGCCCAATCAAAATATTTTGCCGATAACTGATTTACGATTCCAGGATTTTTCTGGGCTACATTGGTAGTTTCGCCTCTATCGGTATCGATGTTATAAAGTTCCCACTCGTAGGATGGATATATGGAAACTAATTTCCACTTGCCATCTCTCACGGCTCGGTTTCCTGCTCTTTCCCAAAATAATGGTGTGCCTCGATCTACCTGCGAAACATTATTAAATAAAACAGGTATCAAACTACTTCCAACCAAAGGATTTGTCGTCACACCATTATATTCTTTGGGATATTGTATTCCTGCCAATTCGTAAAAAGTTGGGGCAAGGTCGATGATGTGTCCTGTTCCTTTATCGATTCGTCCAGCTTTTATTTGTGATGGATACCATGCGATAAATGGGGAACTTAAACCTCCTTCGTGCATATTGTTTTTATATTGTTGCAATGGGGTATTGGATAAATACGCCCAGTTTTGTTCCTGATAATCAAATGAACCTGATGTTCCTACTGGACCTGTATTTCGTACAAGTCCTCTGTTTAACGGATTGTAACTATTGAATCCGCCTTGTGCACCATTGTCTGAAATGAAAATTATCAGGGTGTTTTTATCTTTTTTTAGTGCTTTTAATTCGTTTAAAACTTTTCCAACATTTTGATCCATATTATCGACCATTGCAGCATAAACTTCCATTTTGGCTTTCCAGAATTGTTTCTCGTCGTAGGTTAATTTATTCCATTCTGGTACTTCGGGATCTCTTGGTCCAATGGTTTGATCTGCCTGAAGGATTCCGTTTTCTTTTAGTTTTTGAATTCTTTTTTCTCGTAAAACATCCCAACCTTCATCAAATTTACCTCTGTATTTGGCAATATCTACAGGTTTTGCCTGCAATGGCCAGTGTGGCGCTGTAAAGGCTAAATACAAAAAGAATGGTTTGTTTTCTTTATTTTGTTCTTCTAGAAATGTTACAGCATTATTCCCGATTTCATCTGTAAAATAATACGAATCGTCTTTTGGGTGTAATTCGACATTGTTTTTTATCAGTTTTACAGGATAAGGTGTTTTTCCGAATGGTAATGGTTTGGTATCAAAATAGTTTGATGCTCCTTTTAGGATTCCGTAAAATTTATCAAATCCTCTTTGGTTGGGCCATTGTGCCTGATCCTCTGAACCTACGTGCCATTTTCCAGACAATAAAGTACTGTAACCGCCTAAACGGAAAACTTCGCCTAAGGTTAATGATTCTTTATTTAAATAACCTTGATAAGCTGGTAAGCCAAGATTTACATCAAAAAAACCTACGCCTGCTTTATGCTGATATTGTCCTGTTAATAAGGATGCTCTCGTTGGTGCACAAATAGAGTTGTTGTAAAATTCTCGTAATCGTAATCCTTCTGTGGCTAGTTTATCTAGGTTTGGTGTTTTTATTTCGGAGCCATAATTTCCTAAATCCGAATAGCCCATATCATCAACCATGATTAGGATAATGTTAGGTTTTGAAGTGTTGTTTTGTGCCTGAACTAAAACGACTGTTGTTAATAGAAGGTTTAGTGTGATAATTATTTTTTTCATTCTGATTGATTATTATAAATTGGTAAGCCAAGGCTGTGTTTGCATTGTGTTCCAACGGTTGAAACCGTTGGCAATGTTTGTATCATGATTATTTGTCTTTGCAATTCATTGTCGAGCGATTAGTTTGGTTTACATTGTCTGTTCTGTTATATTTTAATCATAGCCCACGGTTTCAACCGTGTGGCACGAATCGTTATAACGCATTGTTTTTCAATGGTTTAAGCTGTTAATAATGTTTGTATCATGATTATTAGTCTTTGCAATTCATTGTCGAGCCATTAGTTTGATTTATATTGTCTGTTCTGTTATATTTTAATCATAGCCCACGGTTTCAACCGTGTGGTACTCGATATTTAATTGCTAAATAGTAAAAAGGCAATTATTAAGGTTATGATTACATTGAATAACTGCGCGATTAAAAAGGCATATAATGGTTTTTTGCTGTTGTTGCTAAACAAATCTTTAAAGTTGGTTTCCAGACCTATACTTGTAAAGGCTAATGCAAACCAAATTCCTTGTAAATTCTTTAAACTATCCTTGACCTGATCTCTAACTTCGGGAGTAAGCAGGAACGAAAAGATCAATGAAGCAGCTATAAAACCGATTACAAATTTTGGGAAACGTTCCCAAATAACTCCTAATGTCGGCTTGGATGCGACTGCTTCGGCTGATTTATTATGGGTATATGTCCAGTAAACAGATATGGCAAAAGCGGCTAATCCTAATAATACATTTTGAGAGAATTTTACAATTGTACTAATTTTTAAAGCTGTTTCTCCTACTAGCGAACCTGATGCTACGACTGCTCCCGAGGTATCGATGCTCCCGCCTAACCAAGCTCCGGTTACTTCTTTGGGGAAGTTGAAATACTTGGCAATTATGGGCATAAATATCATCATGGGTATTGCCGTTACTAATACCATCGAAATGACATAGGATAGTTTCTTCGAATCTCCTTTGATAGCGCCTGATGTTGCAATAGCAGCAGAAACACCACAGATGGAAACAGCACTAGAAATCATCATTGTTAACTCATCATCGACTTTTAGTTTTTTGCACAACCAAAAAGCAAAGTACCAAACGGATAATACGACTACCAAAGCTTGAGCTAATCCTAATGTGCCTGCTTTAAGTATGTCGGAGAAGATTACGCTTGTGCCTAATAATACTAATCCGATTTTTACAAATACTTCTGTAGCAAGTGCTGTACGAAACCATTCGGGTAGTTTGAAAAAGTTGCCAATGACTAAACCTATTATCAAACTAAAGATTACGGCTTCGAGATTGAATCCTTTTATTGTTGCATTTCCTGCAATAATCAAGGCAATAACGGTTAGTATATAAACTATTGGGAAACCGAGTAAAAAGTTTTTTACTGATTTTCCGATTAGGAAAGCACCAATTGTACCTATAGTGATAAGGTATAAAAACTGCAATGCGATGATTTGCAAATTATCTGAAGCAAATACATCTTTTAATAAATCTGTTCCATTTACCCATTTGAATACAGGAACTTCCGGAAGAAAAATAAATAGGGATATCCCAATTATTAAAAATCCTAGAATAACGACTGTCCAGTCTTCGTGAATGGTATATTGTTTTGTTTTAATTGACATTTAATTTTTATTAATTTATTTTCCTGCAAGGTCTTTTTTTGACCTTGTAGGTATGATAAAGAGGGAGAGAATTACCCCAAACTTGTCTTTCTGAGGAACGAAGAATCACCACGAGTAGCTCGCCAATTTAAGAATACTTTATGTTAGTTTCTTGCGGAGGTTCTTCGTTCCTCAGAATGACAATATTGCGAGAATAATTTTTAACCCTAATGTAGACGCACTGCGGTGCGTCTCTACAGGAAAACCTTTGCGCCTTTGCACCTCAGAACCTTAGTGTCTTTTTTTGAACCTTTGAATGGTTAGAGGCACTGCGGTGCGTCTCTACGGGAAAACCTTTGCGCCTTTGCACCTCAGAACCTCAGTACCTTTTTTAAAAACCTTTGAACCTTTGCACCTCAGAACCTTTAATTCAAAGCTAGATCAACATCTTTTTTCAAATCACCTAATCCTTCTTTTTTGAAAACAATTTTTCCTTTTTGATATAGAATCAAGGTTGGGAAAACTTTTATTGATTTTAAGTCAGCTATGACTTGTGGGTTTTCTTCTAAATCAATTTCTACGATTTTTAAGTTTTCACCATATTGTGCTTTGATGGTTTCCAGAACTGGTTTTACTTTTTTGCAAGCGCCACAATATTTAGATCCAATATCTACTAATACAGAATTATTATCGGCAATGATTTTGTTGTATTCTGCTAGTGATAATTTGCTTTTATCCCGATAGCTATCGGGATTAGCATAAAATGGTTTTCCGTTTCCAATCCAATTGGCTATTCCGCCTTCTAGGCTGTAAGTTTCTTTAAAACCATTTTTTAATAATTCTTTTTCTAATGCTACACTTCGACCTGCTCCGATGGAGTAAATAAATACAGGTTTTGATTTATCTAATGCAGCTACTGATTTAGTATAATTCTCGGATTGCAAATTAAAATTGACTGCACCATTTATGTGGTTCAATGCAAATTCTTCTGCGCCTCGGGCATCAATTATCTGCGGATTCTTTTGACTTTTTATTTTCGAATAAAAGACATCTAGCGATACGATATTCGAGTTTTTATCTTGGGCAAAGCTTACAATCGTAAATAGTAAGATCAATGCTGTTATGCTGTTTTTTATGTTTGAATTTCTCATGTTTTTAGGATTGAGTTTGCTGTTCAAAATAGGCAGGACTTGGACTTTGAGTAGCTGTATTATTAGCTTTTTGTGTTAGCGGAACTGAAAAAACACCATCGGCGAGAGCACTTCCTTCTTTTTTAGATTTGAATATTGGCCAAAGAAACTGTGCATACCATTCTTCTTGTTTGTATGATTTGATTCCGTATGATTTTGGGAATTTTCGGGTAATTAAACCAGTCCCGAAGATTACGTCCCAAATGAAAAACATATTCCCAAAGTTGCCTTTAAAATGTCCGATTCCGTCGCCGCTAGTATCTGCATGATGCGCATGGTGTGTGGCAGGAGTCGAAATTAATCGTTCTAAAACCCATGCAATAGGATGTAATACTTTGTATTTATAAAGAGGTTTGTCCCAAGCAATGCTAGAATGTGCTCCTAATGTGATGAAACTTTTTATAACCAAAACAAATAAAGCAGGCAATCCTAATCCTAAATAGGTTAATGTAGCCGTTAGGTATATTTGAGAGAAAAACACGGTATAAATAAAGTTTTGTCTAGAAAGCATCGCCATTCCCATATACGGGGCTGAGTGGTGTGTTCTATGAAAACGCCATAAAAAAGGTACTTGATGATGCAAACGGTGGTACCAATATTGGGTTAAATCATCGGCTACTGCAATTAAGAAAAAACCTCCCCAAAAAGGAACCCAAGAAAGCGCATTTTCAAGATTTGGAATTACAATTGGTAAAATCGTTAAGCTGAAAAAAGCAATAACAGGAGGTAAGATTAACTTAGGAGCTAAGAAGCTTATAATATCTATTTTGCGTTCTTCACCCGTCCATTGATCATCGTATAAACCAGCGGTGAATTCTATGATACCCAGAACGAGCATAAATACTGTTAATCCCCATGTTCTTATGTTTGAAAATGCAGGTTTTGCAAATTCTAAAAACGATGGTAATGTTATATGCGATTCGGTTACGATGCCGTTACTTAATTTAAAGTAAAGGTAAATTGCCAATACTGGCAATGAGTATATAAAAAGACTAATCACTAAGTCTCTTCTTAAATTTTTATTTGAATTCTGTACTACTGCCATGATTTCTTATTTTAAAAGTTGATTTACTAAGGTTAAACCTCCAGCCAAAATGATTAGCGGAACTAAAAAGAGTATTGCACCAACAAGAATCTTTTTTCCTATAATTTCAAAGTCTACTCGTTTCATGATAATTTTATTTAAAGGATTCAGGTCTTTAATGTTCTTGTAAAAAACCTGAATCAAGATTTATAAATTCTTTGTGTATAATTATTTGTAACACATAGAGACATAGTTTTCAAAGTCTTAAAAAGACGTTTCACTTAAAATAAACCGCATAGTGCTATGCGAAAAAATTATAATTTTCTAGAAACTCTTTAAAATTTATTTTTGAACTATGTTTCTATGTGTTAAATACATTTTACAGCTATTATTAATTTGTTGCTCCAGATTGTGTTGCTTTTTTAGCCAATTCCTGAAGTGTTTTTCCTTTATCGGCACCAAGATTATGTATTCTTCTATTAAATACATCTTGCCAATCGATTAGCGGATAAACGTTATTTTCTTTCGCTTGTTCATCAAACAATTTTTGAAGTTCTGCTAATTTTTCTGGATACTTTTTTGCCAAGTTTACACGCTCGTTAAAATCTTCGTTTAGGTTATATAATTCCCAAACATCAGTATCAAAATTGCTTGGCGCTGGGGCTTCATTTTTGCCTAATGAATTTTTTATCGCAAATGAATCAGGAAGATGTGCTGCTGCAGCTTTCCATCCGTCTTTGTAAATGGCTCTGTTCCCAAAAATATAGTAGTATTGTATTTTGTGTAATGACTCTGCTTTAGCATTATTTAGCGAAGCATATAATGTAGAACCTTGTATCGCATCTTGCTTAACTTCTCTAATATATTCCGGAGCTTTAATTCCTGCAATATCCAGGGTTGTAGGAAGTAAGTCGGTTACATGGCTGTATTGATTTCTGATCCCACCTTTTTCTTTAATTTCTTTTGGATAATAAACAATCAACGGATTGCGTGTTCCTCCTTCTGATTGTGCATCTTGTTTCCAATTTTTAAAAGGCGAATTTGTTGCTTGTGCCCATCCTAAAGGGAAATTTGTATTTAAACCTTTTGCAGTTCCAATTTCTCCGATATTATTTAAATTGTTCTGAAGATTTTGTTCATCAGATACTGTTTTAGAAAAAAGAGATTGGTTAATTGTACCTTGCAAAGTACCTTCTTTACTAGCTCCATTATCACCAATTGCAACAAAAATTAATGTGTTTTCTAGTTGATTAGTTTCTTTTAAATGATTTACGATTCTTCCAATCTCATGATCGGTATAAGTAAGATATCCAGCATATACTTCCATAAATCTGGCGTACACTTTCTTTTGATCAGCTGATAATTTTTTCCAATCGGTAATAAGCGGATTACGTTCTGGTAATATAGCATTGGCAGGAATTACACCTAGTTTTTTTTGATTAGCCAATACTTTCTCACGATATACATCCCAACCTTCGTCAAATTTCCCTTTGTATTGATCGCTCCATGATTCAGCTACCTGATGAGGTGCATGAACAGCTCCGGGTGCATAATACAAGAAGAAAGGTTTATCAGGAGCAGCTTTATGTTGCTTGGTGATATAACTAATGGCTTTATCGGTAATCTGATCCGTTAAGTGTCTGCCATCTGGAGTAACATGGGCATTATCCTCTACTAAATCTGGTTTGTATTGATCTGTTTGTGATCCTAAGAAACCAAAAAAGTGTTCAAAACCTTTACCAGTTGGCCATCTGTCAAACGGTCCGGCATCGGTAGCTTCTTCATCAGGAGTCAATCCGTATTTACCCACTGCAAAAGTATTGTATCCTTTATCTCTTAAAATCTCGGCGATTGTTCCTTTATCAGATGGAATTCTTCCGTCCCAACCAGGAAAACCTGCTGACATAACTGTATGCGAAAATCCGCTAACATGTACTTTACCAGAATTTCTTCCAGTTAATAATGCGGCACGAGTTGGCGCACAAATAGCTGTTGTATGAAAGTTAGTATAGCGTAAACCATTATTTGCCAAATTATCAAATGTTGGTGTTTGTACCAATCCTCCAAAAGAACTTGATGCACCAAAGCCAACATCGTCTAGTAAAATCCAGATAATATTTGGTGCACCTTTTGGTGCCGTAACAGGCTCTGGCCAATATTCTTTAGAGTCGGCTAAGGTTTTACCTATTACGCCTTTAAAGTTTGCATTAGGATTTGTTTGTGCAAATCCTTGTACTGCTCCTAATTGTGTAACTAGTAAAGCAGTAATCAAAAGCCCCTTTTTAGGGCTTTTGATCTTACTATTTGTATTGATTTTTTTCATTTTTTAATAGTTTTATTTATGGTTTGTAGTTAATATCCAGGGTTTTGTGGTAAACCAACTGGGTTAATATTTCTTTCGCTTTGCGGAATTGGGTATAGATTGTTTCTTTCTGAAACTGAGTTTTTTGCAGTTACTTTTTTTACCTCGGTAACCAAAGTTCCCCAACGAACTAAATCATACCAGCGTTGTCCTTCTTGTACAAATTCTTTTTTGCGTTCTTCCTGAATCGCTGCTCTAAATGTTGCAGGGGTTAATCCTGATAAATCTATCGTAGGATCTGGCGTGTTAATTGGTTTTCCATAAGCTCTCCTTCTTACTTGGTTTAAAGCTTCATAGGCTTCGGTAGTAGGTCCGGATTGTTCATTTGTCGCTTCCGCTAAAGTCAATAAGATGTCGGCATAGCGAATAATTGGAAAATTAATTGCCACATTACCGGGTGTAGCCAGATTTGTAAGGTCTAAGTATTTTTTAAATATCGGTTTCGGAAAAGTATAAAGTGTTCCTGTAGCAGGATTCAATAATTGTTTTGCATAACTTACATCTCTTCTGGTATCTCCCGCGGTATAAGTATCATAAAATAAAGCTACATCCGAGATGATATCTGCTGGTTCTGTGGCGGTAAATCCAGTAAAAGACGTTCCTTGAAAAGTGCTTCCGCTAGATCCATTTCCTGCTTGATTTGGCTCAAATTGTACCGAGAAAATATGTTCTTTTCCGTTCTTTTTTGTTTTATTAAATACATCAGCAAAATTTTCAAAAAGGGCGTATCCATATCCACCATTAATAACTTCTTTGGATTTAAGGATTGCGTTTGGCCAATCTTTTCTTGTCAAATAAACTTTTGCCAAAATAGCTTTTGCAGCTCCAGATGTAGCGCGTCCAGCATCATTTGCAGGGTAAGTAGTTGGTAAACTTTCAGCATCCTTTAAGTCGGTGATAATTTGGGCATACACTTGATCTACTGTTGCTCTATTTGCTTTTAGATTTTCTAAATCAATAGATTTTGGTTCGTGTAAAACTATCGGAACTCCGCCCCAAAGACGAACTGCCTGAAAATACAATAGTGCTCTAATGAATTTAGCTTCATTTATCAATCTGGTTTTTACTACTTCTGAACCTGATACTCTGGGAACATTATCGATAGATACATTGGCTCTGTTTATCCCGGCATATATTTGGCGCCAAGCCACTTGTACACGATCAGAAGTTGCATCATGAGTTAAACTACTCAATGCTCTTACTTGAGGATTTGTTGCCGAAACTCCTGCTGCAGCATAATCAGTCGCCATGTCGGTTAGGAAATAAAGATTTCTCCCAAATAAACTTTGTTCTCCCGGATCAAGACTCAAAGAGGCATATACTGCATTTACGCTTGCTACTGCATCATCTTGGGTTTTAAAGTAATTATCTTCGGTTACAAATGAGGTTGGTGTTACCTCAAGTTCGGTGCACGATATAAACAGACCGACACTTAATAGTAATGTTATTATTATTTTTTTCATCGTTTATTTTTTTACTTAGAAAGTTACGTTCAAGCCAGAAATGAATGTTTTAGAGTTTGGATAAGCTCCAAAGTCAATTCCGGGATATAAATTATTTTGTTCATACGAACTTACCTCTGGATCATAACCAGTGTATTTAGTCCATGTTATTAAGTTTTCGGCAGATACATAAAATTTAATGCTCTTTGTTCCTAGTTTAGATGAAAGGCTTTTAGGTAATGTGTATCCAAAAGTGATCAGTTTTAATCTCAGGAAAGAAGCATCTTCTACATAGCGTTCAGAAACTATACCTAGCGGTGAACTAGATGCTCTAGGGATTTCATTACTTGGGTTTGTTGGTGTCCAGCGATCATTTAGAGTTGCTGCAGCATTAGTGCCAAGAGTAGAAATTTCTAATTGTTGGTTAAGTGCATTAAAAATTTTACCTCCATAAGATCCTTGTAAAGAGAAATTCAAATCAAAATCGTGATAGGAGATTGTATTACTAAAACTTCCAACAAATTTTGGCTGAGAACTTCCAAGATCTCCTTTATCAGCAGCCGATATTACTCCATCACCGTTAGTATCTACATATTTTCTATCTCCAACTTTGGTATTGGCAAGACTGTTTATCTTAGGTTGGGTATTAACTTCTTCCTGAGTTTGGAAAATACCATTGGTTTTATATCCCCAAAAAGTACCTAAAGGCGAACCTACTTTTACCGTTACAGGTTGTTGTTGCAACAAAGAACCATTTGGAACTACAGGAAAAAATTGGTCAACTCCATTTCCTATTGAAACTACTTTATTTTTATTGGCAGAGAAAACAATGTTAGAATTCCATGAGAAGTTTTCTGTTCTTAAATTTTCTGTTGTTAGACCAATTTCGATCCCTTTATTTTCAACTCCACCAATGTTTTGTAGTACAGTTGCATATCCTGAGGTAAGCGGAATTGGCACATTTATAAGTAAATCGTTTGTTTTTTTATAATACACATCAAAAACAAAATTTACTCTTCTGTCTAATAATGATAAATCTAAACCTATATTATATTGATTGGTTTTTTCCCATTTTAAATCTGGATTTGCCAATCGGGTAGGAGCTAATCCTGTTTGTAAAGTTCCTCCAAATGCATAATTAACAGAACCCATTGAAGCCAAAGAAAGATAATTTCCTATTTCCTGATTTCCTGTTGTTCCAGCACTTAATCTTAGTTTTGCTTCGGTAACCCCTTTTATGTTTTTAGCAAATTCCTCTTCGGTAATATTCCAGGAAAATCCTGCCGACGGAAAATAACCCCAAAGCGATTCTGAACCAAATCTTGAAGATCCATCAGCACGAGCAGATAATGTAAAATTATATTTGCCTTTATAAGAATAATTTATTCTGGTTAACCATGATTTCAACACACTCTCAAAAGCATCACTATATGGTTTTACGGGTACACCATCTTGTAAAGCATTGTAAGTATTAGCATCATTTACAAAAGTATTTGCACCAGCATTAACGATTTCTCCTTCGGTGTATTGAAGTGTATATCCTGCCAAAGCGGAGAATTTATGGTTTTCACCAAAAGTAGTATTGTAATTTAAGGTGTTTTCGTTTAATACAGAACTTACTAATCGGTCACCTACTGACGCTAATCCTTTTGTTCCTGCACCATTTGTAGTGTTTGATGGCGCATAATAATTTTGTTTAGTACTAATAACATCTCCACTAACAGCGACTTTGGCTACGAGTTTTTTAGTTATTTTATATTCCCCAAACAGACTAGTCAATATTCTATTAATTTTAGTTTCGTTGGTTGTATTTTCCAAATCATTAATAGGGTTTGGTACGTAACCATTAACAGATGTAGCATAAGGGTTTTGAGTTACATTATAAGAACCATCAGAATTTCTGATAGGAACTACGGGAGCCATTAGCAAAGCAGCAACTAACGGATTAGGTTGTCTGCTACTAGAGTTAGAACCGACACCATTAGATATAGAGTTACTATAATTAGCATTTACACCAAACTTAAAAGCTTGAGAATAGTTTCTTTCATAATTGGCGCGAAGAGAAATTCGTTTAAAATCTGATCCAAGCAAAATTCCTTCTTGGTCAAAATAACCTGTAGAAACTGCATATCTGGAACGATCATCTCCGCCAGAGAAAGTTAACTGATGATTTTGGATAGGAGCAGCAGTTCTAAAAGCTGCCTTTTGCCAGTCATAATCTCCAGAAGTTTTAAAGGCTTCTATTTGTGCTGGCGAATAAGAAGGTGCTTGTCCTATACTTGCTTGAACATCATTGCGCAAACTAGCCCATTGGCTTGCATTCATTAGGTCTAATTTTTTCGAAACATTCTGAAATCCGAAATAGCCTTGATACGAAATATTATCTTGTCCTTTTATTCCTTTTTTGGTAGTAATAAGTACCACACCATTTGCACCACGAGAACCATAAATTGCAGTTGCCGAAGCATCTTTTAGCACTTCAATAGATTCTATATCTCCGGGATTTATGGTTGATAGTACATTAACAGTTGCTCCCGAATACGATACGCCTGCAGTACTATTACTATTGTCATTATAAATTAATATTCCATCTACAACATAAAGCGGTTCGTTACCTGCAGTAATCGAGTTTCCTCCCCGAATACGTACACTCGAAGATGCTCCGGGCTGTCCTGAACTTTGGGTAACAACCACTCCGGGAATTGCGCCTCGTAGTAAGTTATCTGCCGATGAGGAAACTTGTGCCAGATTTGCTTTTGGAACAGAAGCTATAGAACCTGTAATGTCTTTTCTTTTTTGAGCTCCATATCCCACAACTACTAACTCGTCTAGTTCCTGGCGTTCTTCTTTTAAACTGATGGTAATAGGATTTTTTTCTACTATTACCTCGGCTTTCTTATATCCTATATAGCTTACTATTAATGTGTATGGGAATTTTTGACCTGTCTGAAAATAAAATTTTCCTTCGGCATCTGTTACTACTCCGTGCGTAGTACCTTTAATATTTACAGAAGCTCCAATAATGGGCTGATTTGTAATGTCATCGACTATGGTTCCGTCGAGTTTAGATTGTATAAGAGGTGTTGTATCTTGTGCATTAATTCCGGCAGATACAAGCAGAAGTAATAGCAATGAGTATATGTTTAATTTTTTTTTCATTTCTTTGTGTTGGTTTAAATAGTAAAGGCATAGCGAAAGCTGAGAAATCAACAATCGTTTCCTTTATAAAGAGATTCACATTTTTTTTAAGCCTGCCATTTCTGTTGCCGCAGAAATGGCTTTTTTTATTTACAGCAACTTCTATACATTGTTTTCATTTTCCTTTTTTTAGTTAATTATTTATTTTAGTTTTTTACATGTTTTTCCACCAACTTGTTCCTTACGCATGTGGTAAAGAATAGTTTTTGTCTTTTCAGTAAGATAATTGTGGAGGGTGTTTAATAAAATTCGTTTAAGTCAAACTATAATAAGTTTATAGTTTTATAATAGGTAAACGAAAATATTACGATGAGAATTAGCAACAGATACACATATAACAGAAGGTGTTATAAGTGTATACTTTAGGAAGACTGTAGTTAGATATTCTCTCGATTGTTTTCAAAATATAGATTGTTTTTATTTAAACTCTACTAATTCTATAGACAAAGTTAAATTATATATAATAAAAACCAAAAATTTATATAATTATTTTTGAAAATAAATGGAGAAAATAGAATTTATTATCCTTTTTGTGTGTTTTAATTTGTTGATTACTAGGTGTTTGTTTTTGTTTGTTGCTTCTTTTTTTATTTAAAAAAAAGATATAGTAATTAATAAAAAAATAGCTTTTTTAATACAATTTCAATATGGAATCTTAATTTATTGACTATCAAAATCTTCCTTTTTATTATTGTTTTGGTATGAAAGTGCTGTTTATCTCATTTGCAACTGAAATTTTAACAAAAGTGGAGCAGAAAAGGGTTTTCGTTATTTTCTTATAATAAACGATAATCTAAAATTTTTAGTTTATAGTATTGATAGTAAGTTATTTATATTCTTTCTTAATACGTGTTTATTCCTTTTTGTGTAAATTTTTTTGTTAATTTTATTCGGAATAAAACCACATTGTTTAAAATAATATCCAATTGGCCATAAAAAAGCCATTAAGGATAATATTGTCTTTAATATGACAAATGTCATTTTAAGTAGGAATTGATTTCTTTAATTTTGATTTTTAATTAAAGAGGTTCATAACTAGAGTACTGATTTAATTAAAAAACGATATTAAAAACAGTCAATTATGAGTAGTTTATCTCAATCACACAAAATTTTATTTTTAAATACTTTAGCATTTACAATCTGTTTTGCTTGCTGGACACTAAATGGTGTTTTGGTTACGTATCTTGTAGATAAAGGTATATTTAATTGGACAGTTGTAGAAACAGGTTGGTTGCTAGGAATTCCTATTCTTTCAGGATCAGTTTTCAGACTTCCTATAGGTATATTAACAGATAAATATGGAGGGAAGATTATATTTTCTGTTTTATTGTTATTATGTTCTGTTCCTCTTTTTCTTCTTCCGTTTGCAAATTCATTCTGGAGTTTTGCAGTTTTAAGCTTTTTATTTGGTTTAGTAGGAACCAGTTTTGCTGTTGGTATAGGATATACTTCGGCTTGGTATCCTCAAAACTGGCAAGGAAGAGCTTTGGGTATTTTCGGAATGGGGAATGCTGGGGCAGCGATTACAACTTTTGTTGCGCCAACTTTATTAAATCATCTATCAGAAAAGGATCCATTAAATGGTTGGAAAATGTTACCAATAATTTATGGAGGTGTTTTAGTTCTTATAGGAATACTTTTTATTGTTTTTGCTAAAAATAAAACCAATCCAGGAGTTTCAAAAACAATGAAAGAGTTAATGTCTCCGCTTAAAAATATCCGAGTTTGGCGTTTTGGAGCCTATTACTTTTTAGTCTTCGGGTGTTTCGTAGCTTATTCACAATGGTTAGTGCCTAATTTCATGAATGTTTACCATACTTCATTGGTAATGGGAGGGATGTTTGCAACAATGTTCAGTTTGCCATCTGGAATAATCAGAGCTTTTGGAGGTTATTTATCTGATAAATTCGGAGCTAGAAAAGTTATGTATTGGGTTTTAGGTTCATCGATAGTTATTAGTTTCTTACTGATGTTCCCAAAAATGGAAATATTTACAGCAGGTCCTGGAGTTCTGGCTAGTAATAATGGTATTGTTACCGAAGTTGCTGCCGATGCAGTAATTGTAAATGGTAAAGAACATAAAATCAATACAAAAGTAATTTCGGGTAATGATGACACAGCAATTTTTCCAGTTAAAAATTCTTGGCAGGAAATTGTTGTAGAACAAAATCAAGAAGTAAAAAAGAAAGAATTACTAGCTAAGGGAATCACTCAAATAAAATTTAGCGCCAATCTTTGGGTCTATGTGATTTTGGTAATCCTGATAGGTATTTCATGGGGAATTGGTAAAGCAGCTGTATATAAACACATTCCAGAATACTTTCCTAATGAGGTAGGTGTTGTTGGTGGAATGGTAGGTTTAATAGGTGGATTAGGCGGATTTGTAGGCCCGATTATCTTTGGTTATCTCCTTAATTATACGGGGCTCTGGACTAGTTCCTGGATATTTATTTTCATAGTATCAGTTCTTTGCTTGTTATGGATGCACCGAACTATTATAAATGCAATGAGAGCAAAATCTCCAAATTTCACCAGAGAAATAGAAGACAAACATTAAAAATTAAAATAAATTAATATATGAAAACTTGGTTAGACAAATGGGAGCCCGAAGATGAAGCATTTTGGAGTTCTACCGGAAGTAAAATTGCTTGGAGGACATTAACAATAACAACAATAACTTTAGTATTATCATTTGCCTCATGGTTTATGATGAGTGTTATAGCAGTTAAATTACCAGGATTAGGGTTTCGTTTTACTAAAGATCAACTTTTCTGGCTAACAGCAATTCCTGGATTAGCTGCCGGAATCTTAAGAATTATTCACACTTTTATATTACCAATATTTGGAACACGACATATAGTGTCGATTGCTACACTTATTAAATTAATTCCTGTAATCGGGATTGGTTTTGCAGTGATGGATGTAAATACTCCATTTTGGGTATTTGCAGTTCTAGCTTTTACTACAGGTTTTGGAGGTGGAGATTTCTCCTCTTATATGCCAAGTACAAGTTTATTTTTCCCTAAAAGACTTAAAGGTACGGCACTCGGAATTCAGGCAGGTATTGGGAATTTTGGTGTTTCGGTAGCACAATTTGTTACACCACTTATTATAAGTGTTAGTATTTTTGGAGCTGCATCAGTATTTACAAGTATTGATCATAAAGAAGCAATAGTTGTTTTTCAGAATGCAAGTATTGAAAAACAAAAAGAGGTTTTTGCTGCATTAGATCCTGAGGTACAAGCTAGAATATTGACCAATGTAAAGAAAACTGTTATTGACTCTGTAAGTACATCAATACAATCAGATGATAAAGTGGCTCTTTTTACGTCACTGCCTTTAAAAGCAAAAGCTAAGGCTATTGCAAATGCAAACCCAAAAATGGCTGAAAAAATATTAAATGATATCAGTCCAAAAAATACAGCGGTTAATAATAAAGAAATCTATTTACAGTCGGCTGCATTTTGGTATGCTCCCTTTCTAATATTATTGTCTATTATAAGTTGGTTTTACTTAAAAAGTATTCCAATGAAAGCATCTGTTAAAGAGCAATTAGATATTTTTTCAAACAAGCATACTTGGTATTGTACAATTACTTACGTAATGACTTTTGGAACTTTCGCTGGTTTATCTGCAGCTTTCCCGTTAATGATCAAGTTTTTATATGGAGATTTTCCTAATGCGCCAGATCCTTTAGTCTATGCTTTTTACGGACCACTTATAGGTTCTGCGAGCCGTATTGCTTTTGGTTTTGTTGCAGATAAAGTGGGAGGAGCTATACTTACTACAATTACTGGTTTAGGAATTTTAGCAGGAGCAATTATTTTAGTTACAGAAGGATTAGTAGCACCAACAAGTATGGATCAATTTCCTCTTTTTGTAACAGTAATTTTAGCGATGTTCTTTTTTACCGGAATTGGAAACGCAGGTACGTTTAGACAATACCCAATTATTTTTGCCGAAAACCAACGTCAGGCAGCTGGAGTTATTGGTTGGACAGCAGCAATCGCAGCATTTGGGCCATTTATCTTTTCTAAATTAATCGGGAATAATCTTTCTGCTAATGGTACTGTAAATCAATTCTTTATTGGCGTTGCTATTTTCACTATATTAGCTACAGGTATCAATTGGTGGTTCTATAATCGTAAAGGTTGTGAGAAACCGAGTTAATAAGTAATTCATTAAATTTTAATTAAGGATGAAAAATAAAACTTTTAATACCAAAGCTTTACTTGTTGCAACTCTTGTATCTGCATTAACTATAGTACTTGTTTTTTACGGGTCGAGACAACTACAAAATTTTGATGCTGCACTAGTTACTTATTTATTCGGAACTGTGTTTGCCTTCTTCGGGATCGTATATCGTTATTCAGTTTGGTTACAACGCCCACCCACATGGATGTATTTTAAGAGAAGTATCAAGTTTCTATTTACAGGAAAAATATTCTCCCATTTATGGTTTTTAGGAAAAGAATCGGTAGAGAATATTGTTGTTCAGAAATTCATTTACCCAAGAAGTAAATACCGTTGGATAGCACACTTTTGTATTGCATTAGGTTGTATGTCGGCATTTGCAATAACAATTCCGCTTACGTTCGGATGGATACATTTTACTTTGGCACCGGATTCCATTTCGATTTATGAAGCCCATTTTTTTGGATTTAAAATGATGGATTTCAAAATAGGATCATTTATGGCATTCATGATTTTTCATGCTTTAAACTGGTCATCTTGGTTAGTTATAATTGGATCAGTTTATTATTTGCGAAGACGATTAACAAATCCGGGTTTAATTGCTACACAATCTTTTGAGGGTGATTTATTACCACTTATTTTATTAATCGCAATATCAGTTACAGGATTATGTCTTACCTATTCTTATCAATTTATGAAAGGATTTGCGTTTGATTTCCTGGCTGTAATTCATGCCGTAACAGTAATTATGTTTTTAATATGGATTCCTTTCGGGAAATTCTTCCATATCATTCAGCGTCCAGCTCAGATTGGAGCCCATATTTACAAGAAAGAAGGAATGAAAAAAGGAATGGCAGTTTGTCCGCATACAGGAGAAGAATTTGCTACCCAATTACATATTAATGATCTAAAGATTGTTACCAAAGAATTAGGATTTGACTTTACTCATGAAGATGGAACTTCACACCTTGATTTAAGTCCAGAAGGAAAAAGATCCCGATTGGCGCAAGCACATTTAAAAGCAAGATTAGAAAGCGGCGGAAGCTTATTTGGATAATTTTTTAAAAGTATACAGTCACAGTTTACAGTCACAGTTTTAAACTTTGGACTTTAAACTTTAAACAAAAAAAGAAAAACATGGCAAAATTACCTGTATCAACCGAGAAGATAATTGAAGATTTTGGACCGCATTTAAATTATGCGCCTAAAGATGGTTACGAAGGTAGAGATGAACCAGATGAAATAGTAAAAACACATTGTTGTTTTTGCGGTATGCAATGTGGTATTCAATTATTAGTAAAAGAAAATAAAGTAGTAGGATTCGAGCCTTGGATGGAATTTCCTTTTAACGAAGGTCGTTTGTGTCCAAAAGGAGTACAGCGCTATTTACAAAATAATCATCCCGACCGACTTTTACATCCTATAAAAAGAGTAGAAGGAAAAGGTTTTGAGAAAACGACTTGGGATGAAGCAATGGATAAAACCGTATCTGAAATAAAAAGAATTCAGGAAAAATATGGCAAGCACGCTTTTTCTATGTTATCAGGAGTATCACTTTCCAACGAAAAAAGTTACTTGGTAGGAAAGTTTGCGCGTGTAGCGTTAAAAACTAGAAACCTGGATTATAACGGTAGGCTTTGTATGGTGAGTGCAGGAGCAGGAAATAAAAAAGCTTTTGGATTGGACCGTGCTTCAAATAATTATTCTGATTTAGAATATGCCGAAGTAATTATTGTTAGTGGTGCAAACATTAGCGAAACTTTCCCAACATTAACCCATTGGATCTGGAAAGCCAGAGATAGAGGGGCTAAACTTATAGTTATAGATCCTAGAATGATTCCGTTGGCAAGAACAGCAGATATTCATTTAGACATAAAACCAGGAACCGACTCGGCATTATATGGTGCGATGCTAAAATATTTGGTAGATCACGATATGTTAGACCATGATTTTATAGATAATTATACATCAGGTTTTCAGGAAACTATAGATGCTGTAAAAGATTATACCTTAGAATGGGCAGAGGAAATTACAGGAATTGATAAAAATAAAATTAAAGCTGCGGCAGAATTATGGGGTAAAGCCAAAACGAGCTTTTTGCTTCATGCTCGTGGTATTGAACAACATACTAAAGGAGTTGATAATGTAGTAGGATGCATCAATTTAGTTCTGGCAACAGGAAGACTAGGCAAACCTTACTGCGGATACGGAACAATAACCGGACAAGGAAACGGACAAGGAGGAAGAGAGCATGGACATAAATGTGATCAACTACCAGGAAATAGAGATATTGAAAATCCAGAACACCGTAAATACATATCGCAAGTTTGGGGAATTGATGAAAAAGATATGCCAGGAAAAGGGCTATCAGCTTACGAAATCATTGATGCTATTCATAGAGGAGAAATAAAAGGATTACTTTCTATTTGTTTTAATCCGTTGGTATCATTGCCAAATAACAGTTATGTAAGAGAAGCACTAGAAAAATTAGAGTTTTATGTTTGTATCGATTTCTTCTTGAATGAAACTGCCCGTCATGCAGATATTGTTCTTGCAGGATCTTTGCAAGAAGAAGAAGAAGGAACAACTACATCGGCAGAAGGGCGAGTTATCAGAATTCGTCAAGCAGTTACTCCTCCGGGAGATGCAAGAACAGATACTTCTATTTTCTTAGAATTAGCAAAAAGACTAGGAGAAGAAGATAAGTTTACTTATGAAAATAGTGAAGCTATTTTTAATGAGCTTCGAGTTGCCTCAAAAGGAGGAACAGCAGATTATTTTGGAATATCTTATAAAAAAATAGAAGATAATATGGGAGTTTTTTGGCCATGTCCAACAGATGATCACCCAGGAACACCTAGATTATGGGAAGATAAAGTATTTTGTACTCCAGATAAGAAAGCTCATTTTAATCCGGCACCATATAGATTACCAAGTGAAGTTACAGATGATAAATATCCGATAACGCTCACAACTGGGCGTGTTGTTTCTCAATATCTAAGTGGAACTCAAACACGAAGAATAGGGAAGTTAGTAGATCAAATTCCAGAACCTTTACTAGAAATTCATCCTGAGCTGGCTTTGAAATACGGAATTAAACAGCGTGAATTAGTGCGAGTTGAAACCCGAAGAGGAGAAGGGATTTTTCCAGCTAACATTGTGGAGACTATCCGAAAAGATACTGTTTTTATCCCTTACCATTGGCCGGGAATAAAATCAGCAAATCAATTAACAATCGGAACATTAGATCCAGTTTCTAAAATGCCAGAATTTAAAGTTTGTGCCTGTTTATTGGACCCGCAAGGAGTAATTGCGCCACCATCTACAGAATCAGAAGCTTATGCAAGTATTTAATCTATAAAAACGTGACTATGAACCAAACTAATTTTAATACAAATGAAGAGTTTTTTGTAGATCTGCAGCGTTGTATTGGTTGTAAGGCTTGCGAAATGGCTTGTGCAGAATGTGAAACTAACGGGCAAGAATCATTGATCAGTGTGAATTATGTCGAGCGTTCATCAACAATTCAAACTACCGTGCAGGTTTGTATGCATTGTGAAGATCCAGTATGTGCAAACGTATGTCCAGCCGATGCAATTTCACAAGACGAATTCGGAATCGTACATACTGCCAATACCGAAAGATGTATAGGTTGCTCAAACTGCGTGATGGCATGTCCGTTTGGAGTGCCTAAAAAGATGGAAGAGTACGATTTAATGATGAAATGTACGATGTGTTATGATAGAACAAGTGTGGGTAAAAAACCAATGTGTGCAACTGTTTGTCCTAGTGGAGCTTTATTTTACGGAACAAGAGCCGAAATTGAAGAAATGAGACCAAATAGTACACCAATCAACACATTTATCTTCGGAAAAGAAGTAGTAAATACCAAAGTAAACATTATGATGCCTAAAGGCAGTAATGAATTAAGAATATATTAAATCTAAAATCCATGTCAAAAGAAGATAATTTAAATCAAAACTGGAAAAAAGATTTCCCAATAAAAAAGCAAGAATCTACTCAGGTAAGCCGACGTGATTTTGCTAAATTCCTAACATTTGTGTCAGGAGGATTAATGGTAGGTAGTGGATTTGTTGCTGCAAAAGCCTATTTATTGCCAAAAGAAGGAGTACAAGGAGAGCATTTTATTTGCAATAAAGATGAAGTTCCAGTAGGAGGAACAAGAGGATTTGTAATAGAAGGAAGTACTGTACCTTATATTTTGATACATCTGGAAAATGGAGATTTCAAGGCATATGAACAAAAATGTACGCATTTGTCTTGTTCTGTATTTTATAAACCGGGAACAGGAATAATTCATTGTCCTTGCCATGATGGCTCATTTGATGCTGCGACTGGAGATGTAATTTCTGGACCTCCACCTAGAGCACTACCAAAATTAGAAGTGTTTTTTAAAGATAAAGGCGTTTTTGTAAAAGAATTTGTAGAACAGAAAGAAAGTTAGAGCAACCCTAAAAAAATAGTAGTATGAGTACTTTTAGAAGAAGTCAGAATCGTGCCAATCCAAATAAGTTGAACAATATACTTTCGACACTAATTTTTATTTTAATCTTAAATGTAAGTATCCAAATTTGGTTGTTATATGCTTCCTTGAACAACGCATTGGATAATAACACTGAAATATTATTGCCTGCATTTATAGCTTCTGCTGTATTGTTTTTAATTGGGTTTTCATGGATGTATTATTTACCACAAGGAAACTTTAAAAAGAAATAAGATATTTCTACAATTGTAATTGCTTAATATATAGGTTTAAAAACGAGTTTATACCTGTAAATGCCTTTGAATACCTTTGTCAAAGTTTTTAATTTTGACAAAGGTTGTGTTAATTTAGAACACAGTATTTAAAGAATTAAGCTTAAATTTATACTCCTTAGAAATTTTAAATTAGTAAAGATTTCTACCAAATTAAAATACTTGTATTTGTAATACGTATTTTTACTTATATAAAACATCAACATGATTCAAGTAGATAAAGCCTTATCCATTATTGCTGACAACAGTATTAAAATGCCAGTTCGTAAAATAAAAGTGAGTAAATCACTTGGTTATATACTTGCCGAAACGGTTTATGCACCTATCGCAATGCCACCATTTCGTCAATCGGCTATGGATGGTTATGCTTTTACACATTCAGATAATAAGCAATATGATGTAATTGGTATTTCGCAAGCAGGAGATAGTGATAAGCATAAAATAAAAGCCAATCAGGCAATACGAATTTTTACTGGAGCATTTGTACCAGATTCTGTAGATACAGTAGTAATGCAAGAGCATGTTACTGTCGATGGAGATTCGATTACGATAGATAAAATGCCAGAACCTAATGCAAATGTTAGAGCAAAAGGAGAACAGGTTAATGATGGGGATATCATGCTCGAAAAAGATACGCTATTAACTCCAGCTGGAATTGGTTTTTTGGCCTGTTTAGGAATTAGAGAAGTTAGTGTATACAGTAAGCCAAAAGTAGCCATTCTAGTTACAGGAAATGAATTAGTACAACCAGGAAAGAAATTAAAATTAGGTAAGATTTTCGAAAGTAATTCGATTATGTTGCAAGCTGCTCTTGAAACTGCAGGAATTAAAAAAGTAAAAGTTTTTAGAGTAAAAGATAATTTAAAAGCTACTAAAAAAGTTCTGAAAAAGCTTTTAGAAAAATACGATATGATTCTTGTTTCGGGAGGGATTTCGGTTGGAGACTATGATTTTGTTAAAGAAGCTTTATTAAAAAATGGAGTAGAAGAGTTGTTTTATAAAATAAACCAAAAGCCAGGAAAACCTTTGTTCTTTGGAAATAAAGAAGAAAAATTAGTTTTTGCATTACCAGGAAATCCAGCATCGTCACTTACCAGTTTTTATGTGTATGTTTTACCAGCACTAAAAAAAATGATGGGATTTGAGGATATTCATTTAAAAAGAATTGTTAGAAAACTAAGTACAGCAGTAATCAATACTACAGGGAAAACATTATTTTTAAAAGCGCTGTATGATGAAACCCACGTAAGTGTATTAGATAGCCAAAGCTCGGCAATGTTAAATACTTTTGCTACAGCAAATTCCCTACTTTTTGTACCTTACGACAGCACAGAAATTAAAAAAGAGGAGAACGTAATTTTGTTACCATTAGATTAAATATAACTATGAACATATTAACGACCGAAAATTTAATCATTTTTTGCATTGCACTTGTAGTAATTGCTTTTTTATACTCAAGTGTTGGTCATGGCGGAGCTTCAGGTTATTTGGCACTTATGGCAATTTTTGCTTTCCCGATTGGTATAATGAAACCTTCGGCGTTATTGCTTAATTTGTTTGTGTCCAGTATCTCTTTCTTCTTTTATTATAAGATGAATTATTTTAAGCCCAAGCTCTTTTATCCTTTTGCAATAGCATCGATTCCAGCGGCTTTTATAGGAGGATTTATAACATTAGATAGTACGGTTTACAAAGTAATATTAGGATTAGTTTTGGTATTTGCAGCGTTTAGATTATTTGGTTTTTTTAATTTTAAAGAAAAAGAAGCTGTAGTAATTAAACTTCCTTTTGCATTGGCTTTAGGATTTGGGATAGGTTTATTATCAGGAATGCTAGGAATCGGAGGCGGAATTATATTAAGTCCTATTTTATTATTTTTAGGTTGGGCATCAGTTAAAGAGTCCGCAGCGGTTTCAAGTCTATTTATTTTCGTAAATTCACTAGCGGGAATAACAGGTTATTTTCTAGGAGGAAAAACCATTCCAATAGATAGTTTTTATTTAGTACCAATTGCAGTTTTTGGAGGAATCTTAGGTGGTTATTACGGAAGTGGATACTTCTCTAACAAAACATTAAAATATGTTTTAGGAGTTGTTATTCTGCTCGCAAGTGTAAAATTGATATTTCCATAGGATAATAAATATTTATTTAACACATAGAAACATAGGTTTATGGGTTAATAAAGAGCACAAAAAGAAATACATTTCTTTCACATAGCCAGCTCTGTGTTTTATAAATAAGTGAAACGCCTTTTTAAGAGTACAAAAATCTATGTTTCTATGTGTTAAAAAAGAAAAAGATTTAATTTATATATGATGTGATATGAAAGATCTGGCAGTTTTTATTCTATGTGGAGGAAAAAGTTCCCGGATGCAATCTGAGAAAGGATTAGTATTGTTTAAAGGCAAACCCTTTATAGAACATATCATTCAGGCTATTGTGCCTATTACAAATAACATACACTTGGTTACAAATGGAAATGATTATGACTATTTGGAGTATAATAAAATAAGTGATATCGAAATTGACAAAGGTCCGTTGGGAGGAATTTATAGTGCTTTGTATCATTCAGAAAGTGAATTTAGCATGATTTTGAGTTGTGATATTCCTTTGATATCTACCGAATTATTATCTGAGTTAATCGAAAAACATGATGAAGAAGCAGCGATTACTGTTTTATCATCAGAGAGCCGAATGCATCCTTTGATTGGGATTTATGCTAAAAAAAATCTTCCAATTATTAAAGAAGCAATTGCCCAAGGAGATTTAAAATTAATGAATCTGATAGCCAAAGTGCCACATCAAATTATAACTTTCGACGAAAGTCAAAGTCTTAATTTTACGAATATAAATTCGCCAGACGAATTAAATGATCTTAATGCCAATTTAAACTCGATGTTATGAAAATATCATTAAGACCTAAGTTAACCGTTGTAGGAGCAGGGCCAGGTGATGTAGAGTTAATTACGATAAAAGCAATAAAAGCATTACAAAATGCCGATGTGGTTTTGTATGATGCTTTGGTAAACGAAGAATTATTAAAATATGCTACAAATGCAGAAATTGTTTTTGTAGGGAAACGTTTGGGATGCCATGCGTATAGTCAGGATCAGATAAATGAATTAATTGTATCGATGGCAAATCGTTATGGTCATGTAGTTCGGTTAAAAGGAGGAGATTCTTTTGTATTTGGGCGTGGGATTGAAGAAATAGAATATGCTCAAAAGTTTAATTTGGAAACAGCTGTTGTTCCCGGAATTTCATCGGCTTTAGGAGTTCCTGCTACAAACGGAATTAGTTTGACACAAAGAGAAATAGCCGAAAGTTTTTGGGTTATTACAGGAACAACTGCAGATCATAAATTATCAAAAGATATAAATTTAGCATCACAATCGGCTGCAACGGTTGTTATCCTTATGGGAATGCATAAGCTAGGTGAAATAATTGCTTTATATCAAAAAAACAGAACGGATGATTTGCCTATTACGGTTATTCAAAACGGAACAAAAGAGAATCAAAAGAAAGTAACAGGAACGATTAGTACAATTGTTCAACAGGTTAAAGATAAAGAAATAACTTCGCCAGCAATAATAGTTATTGGTGAAGTAGTAAGAAATATATTAGAACTAAACTCCTACTTTGAAGAATACTTTGAAGATGAGTTTATTTATCAGAATTTAAATTTAAAGCCATGATAGAGGTTAAATATTTTGGTGCTGTCGCAGAAAAAACAAATTGCCCAACAGAAAAAATTCCTTTGGGGAATTTGTCATTGGACCAATTATTAAACGATTTAGATAAAAAATATCAGTTAAATACACTCTCGTTTAGTATAGCAATCAATCAGAAGATAGTTCCCAAAACAACTGTTTATGAATTAAAAAGCAATGATATTATTGCTTTATTACCACCTTTTGCAGGTGGATAAATACATTTAATATGTCAGCATCACGTTATAATCGACAAATTATACTTCCTGAAGTGGGAGAAATTGGTCAGCAAAAATTATTTAAAGCCAAAGTATTGATAATTGGTGCAGGTGGTTTAGCATCGGCTATATTGCCTTATTTGGCTGCTGCGGGAGTTGGAGAAATAGGAATTGTAGATGATGATGTAATCGAGTTGAGTAATTTGCATCGTCAGGTTATTTATAAAAATGATGCAGTTGGAAATAGTAAAGTGCTAGAGGCAAAACGCATGACGACTGAATTAAATCCGACAGTTAAAATAAACGCTATATCCGAAAGGCTTTCGGGAGAAAATGCACTCGATTTATTTAAGCATTATGATATAATAGTTGATGCTACGGATAATCTATCAACAAAATATCTTATAAACGATGCCTGTTGCGTTGTAAATAAACCATTAGTTTATGGTTCTATTTATAGATTTGAAGGGCAAGTTTCAGTCTTTAATTATAAAAACGGACCTACGTATCGTTGTTTATATTCAGATGAAAATAGTCAATCTTTAAATTGTAATGATGCAGGAGTAATTGGAATTTCGGTAGGGATTATCGGAATGTTACAAGCAAATGAAGTCATAAAAATGATTTTAGGAATAGGCGAGGTGCTGAGTGGTAAAATACTGGTTTATAATTTATTGAATAATGAACAGCAAAAGTATGACTTTGAAAAAAAGGAAAACTTAGTTATTGATAAATCTACTTTTGAAGCAAAATATAAAGTAATCAAAAATCAAGCAGAAGAAATTACTGTCGAAGCAGTTTTGAATCAAATAGATTTTGAAGAGATACTTTTTTTAGATGTTAGAAATTTAGGAGAACTTCCAGAAATTAATCTCAAAAATAGAGTCCAGATTCCGTTATTGAATTTAGAAGATGAAATGGAGAAACTGAATAAAAATCAAACTATTTATGTTTTCTGTCAATCAGGAATAAGAAGTAAAATGGCAGTTGAATTACTTAGTAAGAATCAGTTCAAAAATGTAAAAAGTATAATCGGAGGAGCTTTGGCACTGAATCAATTATTGAAAGAAGGTTCAAAGGTTTTAAAAAAAGGCTCTAAGGTGCTAAGGATCTGAGATTCTAAGTTTTTAAGCTTTGCGAACTTTGCGGTTAATTTCTTAGTCACAGATTAAAAGGATTAAAGAAAATCTGTGAGAATCTGTGTAATCAGTGGTAAAAAGTTTTTTAAAAAATAATTCGTGGTAAATAAAAATAAAAAATAATGAGTAAAAATGTATTTGTAGAAGGACCAATTTCTTCTGAGTTTATCGCCGAATCTATTGCGAAACATCAATCGAAACATACTATTGGTGCGCATAATATTTTTTTAGGGCAGGTTCGTGCCGATGTAATTCATGAGAACACTGTAGTCGCCATTGATTATTCGGCTTATACAGATATGGCGAATGAAGCTTTGCATGCAATTAGAGAAAAAGCGTTTGCCAAATATGATTTAACATGTATGCATATTTATCATAGTTTGGGTGTAGTAAAAGCAGGTGAGATTTGTTTATTTGTTTTTGTTTCGGCTACAAGACGCAAACAAGTTTATGAAGCTACAGAAGCTATTGTAAATTGGATAAAAACCGATGTGCCTATTTTTGGCAAAGAATTATTTGAAAACGATACTTTCACCTGGAAGCAAAATACCTAGAAAATGGTTGATATTACCCATAAAATAAATACATTACGTTCAGCAACAGCAACAGCAATTGTAAAAGTGAGTCAACAAGCTACTATAGATGCTGTTGTTAATAATTTAGTACCAAAAGGCAATGTTATGGAAATGGCAAAAACAGCAGGATTATTTGCTGTAAAAAACACCCATTTATCCATTCCGGATTGTCATCCTATTCCAATCGAATTTACATCTGTAGATTATAAAATTGAAGGTTTAACTATCGAAATTATATTTAAAGTTAAAACAGTTTACAAAACTGGAGTAGAGGTCGAAGCAATGCACGGAGCGTCGATTGTGGCGCTTACAATGTATGATATGCTTAAACCGATTGATAAAGAGATTGAGATTTCGACAATAAAATTAATTAATAAAGAAGGAGGAAAATCGTCATTTAAGAACCGTTTTCCAGCAACTATAAAAGCGGCAGTTTTTGTATGTTCTGATTCTATTTTTGTAGGTGATAAAGAAGACCGTTCAGGTAAAATCATTGTCGAAAAACTAGAATCTTATGGCGTAGAAACAGCGCATTACGAGATTATTCCTGATGAAGTAGATATTATTCAGGAACGAACTAAAGCTTACGCAAAAGAGAATCAGTTAGTGATTTTTACAGGAGGAACAGGTTTATCACCACGAGATGTAACTCCCGAAGCACTAGCGCCTTTATTAGAAAGTCGTATTCCGGGTATTGAAGAAGCAGTTCGTAACTATGGGCAACAACGTATGCCGTATGCCATGTTATCACGCACAGTCGCAGGAACTTTAGGGAAGACTTTGGTTTTGGCTTTGCCAGGATCAACTAATGGAGCCAGAGAATCTATGGACGCTATTTTTCCGCATGTTTTACATGTATTTCATATTTTAAAAGGCAATAATCATGATGCCAAATAACACAGTTTTAACCGATGATTTTGGGCGTAAGCACAACTATTTACGTATCTCTCTCATAGAGAAATGCAATTTGCGTTGTACCTATTGCATGCCTGCTGACGGAATTACATTAACTCCAAAAAATGAGTTAATGACTGCCGATGAGGTATTTGCAATTGCTCAAACTTTTGTACAAAACGGTGTTGACAAAATCCGATTAACAGGAGGGGAGCCACTTTTAAGAAAGGATTTTCCTGAAATTATTTCAAAATTAGCCACTTTTAATATTAAACTGTCTCTTACTACCAACGGTATTTTGATAGATAGACATTTAGACGTTTTAAAGCAATTTAATGTTCGGGACATTAATTTGAGTCTGGATACTTTAATTGCTTCAAAATTTAATTCTATAACGCTTCGTAATCAGTTTGAGAAAGTAATTGACAACTTACATTTACTTTTAAACAATGATTTTAATGTAAAAGTAAATGTCGTTCTGATAAAAGGATTTAATGATGATGAGGTTATCGATTTTATCAAATTAACGAAGTTTTTACCTTTATCAATTCGGTTCATTGAGTTTATGCCTTTTGCAGGAAATGCATGGGATAAAAGCAAAATGGTTTCTCAAAAACAAATTTTGGAAACTCTTTCCAATCATTATAATCCATCTGAAATTGAAAAGTTAGAGGATGAAAAAAACTTCACAGCCAGAACTTTTAAAATAAAAGATTATCAAGGAAGTTTCGGAATTATCAGTTCGGTTACAAATCCGTTTTGTGATAGTTGTAATAGAATCCGCCTTACGGCAAATGGTAAAATAAAAAACTGTTTGTTCTCTAATGCCGAAACGGATTTATTAACTCCTTTTAGGAATGGAGAAACGATTACCGATTTGATTTCTGCGGCCATTGATAGTAAGAAAAAAGTAAGAGCAGGAATGACTACAATAAAGGAATTGAACAACCCAAGTTTAAACCAGGACAATCGTAGTATGATTGCTATTGGGGGGTAGTTTTTTTTTGAGGTTCAGAGGTTTTGAGGCTCAGAGGTTCAAAGGTTTTTGAGGGACAAAGGTTTTTGAGGGACAAAGGTTCAGAGGTTCAAAGATGCAAAGGTTTTTTGTAGAGACGCACCGCAGTGCGTCTACGCAATATTGGTTTATTTATAATGCAAGCCCAAATTTGTCTTTCTGACGTAGGAAGAATCTCCGCGAGTGGCTCGACAATTTAGGATAAGTTTGTGTTAGTTTCTTGTGGAGACCTTTCGTTCCTCAGGGTAACAAGATTGGAGAGAAAAAGGAGCAGAGGTTCAGAGGTTTTTGAGGCTCAAAAGGACAAAGGTTCTGAGTTACTAAGGTTTTGAGTTTAAGTCAGGGTTATAATTCCTTTCATTTTTTAAATTCTATCATATTGTCATAGCTCACGGTTTCAACCGTGTGATACGGATTGTGATAATGCATTATGCTCCAACGGTTGAAACCGTTGGCAATGTTTATAATATGTTATTTGTGCTTGGAATTTTTACAAAGTGATTAGACTAATTTACGCAAAACACCTTTGTCAAAGTTCAAAACTTTGACAAAGGTTAGAAGGTTAACAGATTGATCTACATACAGAATAAGCAAAGTCTTAGCATCTCCAAACAAAAATAGGGTTCAACTTTTTAAAGTCAAACCCTATTTTAATTATTTCTTCTTTTTCGATTTCGATTTCGATTTTTTTGCCTTCTTTTTAGCTATTTTTTTCGCCTTAGCTTTTTCTTTAGCTTTCTTAGTTTTTTCTTTCTTTTTGGCTTTTGCTTTAAGTTTTGCTTTTTTAGCTTTTTCTTTCTTTTTATCCTTCTTAGCTTTTTCTTTTTTCTTAGCTAATTTCTTTTTTTCTTTCTCTTTGTCCTTATCCTTGTCTTTCATCTTTTTCTTCTTTTTATCTTTTGATTTTTCTTTAATGATTTCTCCTATTGCATCAACTAAATTACCTGTACTAGGTGCTGTGCCTTTTTTCTCTTTTGGTGCTACAACAGGTTTCTCTACTATTGTTTTTTCTACAGTTTTTGCAACTGGAGTTGCTACTTTTTTAGCGGGAATAGTTTGAGATGTTTTTACTGGTGCAGGAGTTGTATCTGTAGTTTGTGCTTTAACAACAGGTTTTGCTGGTGTTGCTTTTTTTACAGGTGGTTTTGGTGCAACTTTTACTGGTGTTGTAGTTGCATTAGTTTGTGTTTTAACAACAGGTTTAGCTGTGGTTGTTTTTCTAACAGGAGCTTTTCTGGCTGGTGTTTTTGCTACTGGTGTTGCTACTGGTTTTTTGTCTTCTACAATTGGTTGAACGTCATCTGTTTTGGGTAAATCAGTATTTTGAGTAATACCTTCTGTCGCTTTTTTTTCCATATGATATTGGCTTTATAATTGAAAACTTTTGAAGTTAGTAATGATGAAAGGTTAAGAATGTGTCTAAATTGTTAACTTTCAGTTAAGTAAATATAATCAATATAAATGTACGGCAATGTTAAGTTTTTCCTCAATCATACGCTTTTGGATTATTTTGCACATTATCTGCAAAAAAAATCCCCTTTGCTTTGAGGCAAAAGGGAAGTTATAAAATTGAGTTTAAAGAGGAGTACTTTACAAAAAGATTCTATTTTTTATAAGTAAAAATCCTTGGATTTACGGAGATCATTAACCAAGCCCAGTTATTGGTATGTCCTGCATATCCAGGAGCTTTTAAAACTTCTAAAGTTTTAGTACCAAACATCTGAGAATAACCTCCTGTAAGTGTGATATCTTTTTTGAAATTGAATCCAGCTGTAAAGTCGACCTCAGTTCCTAAGTAGGAGTCCATTTTTTTGTTATCCACAACTACATCAGCAGCAGATATGAATACGTGTGGCATTAATGCAAATTGCCATTTTTTTACATTGTAATTGAATTTTAAAGAAGCATCTTGCAAACCAACGCTGTTTTGATGACCTCCTCCAACATAAAAATAATCCATATACCCGTTGAAAGCATGATTCGTACCAAAAATAGGATTGAATGATTTGATAACTGTACTTCCGTCATTTGTATCTTTTCCTGATAGATATTCGTAACCAATACCAGCTTTAAATGAATCTGTTATACTGTATGCAAAGTTTACAGCTCCATCCCAGGCGCTTACTTGTTTGTCTGCACTTTTTCCGGTTTGACCGTAGAGACTTAAATTACCATCAATTTTTTTTGTTTTGTAAGTCAGATAAGTTCCAAAAGTTTGTTTGTAATCAATTAGTAGTTTTTTGTCGACATCATTATTCATATACTCATAACCAGTATTCAAAACTAATAGACTAATTCCTAATTTGTCTACATTAGTATGATACCATGCATATTGCATTGTTTTATAGTTACCTACTGTGTATGGAGTTTGAAAGTTGTTTTCGGCGTCAGAGTTATAGGCTAATCCCATATCGAGCTGATGGTTTTTAGGATGAAACGAAACCATTAAGGCATCGTGACTTTGTCCTTGTTGTAACCAGTCGATTTCTCCCATAATACGTTGGTTATCGTATGAAAGTACTTGACGTCCCGCTCTTGCGCTCCATTTTTCACTTATATCATATTGTGCCCATGCTTCAAAAAGGGCTACACCATTTACATCTTTCGTTGTAGTTGTTCCCACATCTCCCCATGTTCTAACATTCTGTAGTGTTAATTTAACTTTTAGCTGGTCTTGCGCAAAGTTTAAATTTAATCTTGTACGTTGAGAAACAAAAGATGTTGCTTCCTGACCATATGGGATAAGAGTTTTATATCCGTTTCTATACTCATAGCGAGGTCTAAGCTGTAAATTTGCGTCAAACTCCTGTGCTTGCATATCAACGCTTATGCTTCCTAATATTAATAAAGCGATAATTTTAAATTTCTTCATAACTAAGTTATTTATATACAGTGTAAAATTAAAGGACAAAAAGGTCTTTTTATGTGATAAAAGTCATACAATCTAAATTTATGGTAAATTATTGTTATTTATTATTTTGCAAGATGCTTCTTAACTTAGTATTTTATTATAGTTAGATGCATTTTTATTAAGTAGGTTGCGAAAACAATAAATCGAAGAACTAGGGCAAAAGTTATTAATAAAGATATAATATTTATTTGTAACTGTAAGATTTTTAAACAGTTGTATTTGTTTTAAGTAGGGTAGGATATAATAGGAGCGAAGTTAATTATTGTAGAAAAAACAATAATTATGATGTAATAAAGGAATTTAATCTTGATAGATACTTATACCGTATTTAGATAAAAAGCAATTAATGCATTTTAATAGTAAGTATAAATACTTGTTTCCTGAAGTTGTAGGAATTGAGATGTTTTAATCTAGATCAAAGAATATTCTGAAGCCTTATTAGATAGCTCCATTAGGTTTTTTACTTTGAGTTTTTTCATTAAATTAAACCGATGAACTTCAGCAGTTCTTTTACTAATATTCAGCGTTTCTGCAATTTCTTTGTTTCCTTTTCCAGTTAATAATAGTTTAAGAATTTCTCTCTCTCTTCTGGTAATCATTGTTTCTTCACCCGAAGATTGTCTTAAATCAACATTGAAATTGTTATCAAGTAACTGTTTGATTAATATTGCCGATACATCACCGCTAAAGTATTTACCGCCCATAGCGACAGTATGTAACGCTTTTAAAAATTCTTCTTTACTGGAGCCTTTTAATAAATAACCATCTGCACCTGCCTTAATAGATTTTAAAACATATTCTTCAGATTCATGCATTGTTAATATGATTATTTTAACAGATTGATTCTGATCTCTAAGTTTTTCTACTACTTCGATGCCATTTAAGTGTGGCATTCTAATATCTACTATAAGTAAATCGGGTTGTTTGTCTATAACAATTTCCAGGGCTTCTAAGCCATCTGCTGCTTCCCCAACAACCTCAATATTAGATTCGTTTTTTAATAATGATTTAATGCCATCCCTTACAAATACATGGTCATCTGCCAGAACAACGCGAATGATATCTGCCATTTTACTTAATTTACAAATTAGGATTTACGTATATTCTGCTAGATTATTATGCTAATATACGTAATTCTTAATTTTTTGAGATGATATTAATTTAAAAGTAAAATTGTACGGTAGGAAAATGATAAATTATAAGCCTAAAGAAGCTTTAATTAATTCAAGATTTTCTTTGCTGTAGTTTATTTTTAAGGCTTCCTGATGTCCTTTATCAGACATTTTATCCCAAGTTTTTTTTATGATGTTTTTTAGCTTTTCTTCATCGTGTTTATGCACAAACGGATCAAGATAATATTCTAAAAATACGAGACAAATTACATCTTCTAACAATTGGGTTTCAGCATCTTTTTTAAGTAATTTTTTTTCGATTAAAAAAGAAACACGAGCTATAAATTCTGAATTATAACCTGCTTTTTCTAAAATTACAGCAGTTGTTTTGGCGTGAAACTTTTTTAAATCTTCTCTCCATTTTAAATATCCTACACGATCCATTGGGTAAGATTCGCGGGCAACTTTCCATCTGCAAATATGTTGCGCTTTAGAAGCAATTTGTACCTCTTCTGAAGCTTCTGGATGAAACTCCATCAATTTTGCATACATCCTGTTAGAGTAAAGTAACTCTTTAGGATATGTCGTGTTATTATCGGTTTCATGATTTGGATCCTGAGCATTTTCGGCATCAATCCATTCGCTTGCTTTCTGAAAAGGTGTTGTCATTTATAAGGAGATATATACAACCAAAGATACATAATTTAAGATATATAAATAATCTAAAAGTCAATAGGAATCGTACTAGCGGTAGTACAAATGAGTTAGCGCTTTATCACAGCTGATTGTTGCACTTATTTTTTTATTGTAAATTAGCTAAAAATCTATTTTATTTATTAAAGAAGTTAACATCTTTAAATTTAGGATGTTAATTTAAAATTACACACATGAAAAAACTTTTACTATTAGTCTCGGTCGCAATTTTGTCATTCAGTTGTAAAACGACAGTAAAGCCAAAACCTTTAACACAACCAAAGGAAGAAAACCCCGCATCTATGAATACAAATAATGCAGACGAATATGATGGTTCTACGTTTTTTAAGGCTACTGGAAACGAACCTTTTTGGGGCTTAAAAATAGGTAAAGAAAAAATTGCGTTTACCTCGTTGATTGAAGGATTAGAGGAAGTTAGTTCTCCTTATATAGAGCCTATTAGAGCGATGGATGCAAATGTTAAGTTGTATCGTTTTAATACTAAAACAGGTAGTATGAGTATTACGATTCAGCAAATGGATTGTACTGATACAATGTCGGGAGATAAATCGCCTTATAATGTTAAAATCGAAATCACAAATAATAGCGATGGTAGCGTAAAAAATATCGAAGGTTGTGGAAGATATATTACTGATTATCGCTTACATGATATCTGGGTTTTGGAGCAATTAAATGGAAAAAAAGTTGCTGTAGCTGATTTTCAAAGAGAACTACCTAGAATTGAAATTTATAGTGCTGAGAATAGATTTTTAGGCTTTGCAGGATGTAATCAGGTTAACGGAAGTATCTTTTATGAGAAAGATCTATTACGTTTTACAAATGTAGCTTCAACGCTAATGGCATGTAGTGGTAATAATAAAGAAGATGAGTTTTTGCAAGCGCTTCAAAGTACTACAACTTATACTGTAGCCAATAATAGATTATCATTGTCAAACCCATCTGGTTTACTTTTGGTTTTCAGAAAAATTGACTAAGGAAGGTTCAGAGCTTCAAAGTTGCAAAGGTTCTGAGGCACTAAGGTACTGAGATTAAAAAAGACGAGGCTGTCCGAAAAGTAATTTTCAGACAGCCTTTTTGTAATTTTTTTGAAATTTTTAGAAGACATGATAGATAATTGCTCCAGCGGAGCATCATATTTATAGCAAATTTAAATAGGTTGGGTACAAGCTACAGCGTAGCGATATTTTTATTTAGATTGCTATATATGTCACCCCAATGGGGTTTCTTTTGATTACAATTAAAATTGCTATAAATATAACGTCCCGCTGGGACTTTCTTTATCAATAAATTTTAAAAATAGACATCATTTCAATAAACAAAGAGGCTGTCTGAAAATTACTTTTCGGACAGCCTTGTCGTTATGAATTCATTTATATATAAAATAGAGTAAATACTCAATGGGATTTTTCATAGTCTTGTCACGTGAATAAAGAGTTTTGCAAACAGTTAACCAAAAGATATTGAGTTACTAGTGCGGTCCTTTCTACGTCAGGTCGACTTGAAGTAATTCCCCAGAGCCTTTGTTTTTTAGAACTCTGAAACTCTTTTGTCTCAATTTCTTAGAACCTTAGTACCTTAGAACCTTTGCAGCTCTGAATCTTTGAACCTCAAAACTATTCCAATTCTTCCGTTTGATCATCTACAAAGTCCAATTCTAATGCTCTTACGGTTTGGACTGCGTTTCCGGCGATACCACGTATAGAACCGTACATTCCTAGGGTATTATTGACTACTTTTTCTATTTGTTTCTCACGTTGTTTCCAGATACGTTGCATGGCTCTTTTTTCTGAATCTAAATCGCTTTGCATTTGTGTAAATCCTTCTACAATACCTTCTATTTGTAAACGGAATTCGTTGCTGGTTAAGAAATCGTATAACATCGCCATTTTATCGCCTTTGTTTTCCTGTGCTTGTACTGCTTGACTCACTTGTATTAGGGATTGACGCAAAACAGCGCTTAATCCTTTAAATTCATCATAAGTACAAATCCAGATTCCGTCGCGCATTCCCATTCGGTCCATTCCGGTTGGCATTACTTCGGTAACAAGAACTCCAATATTGGCTTTTTTATCTCGAATATCATTCTTGAATTTTTCAATCCAAGCGGGTTGAAAGGCTTTTGTACGCTTACTTTCATAATATATAGAACCACAATTTTGTAATTCGCGTGTATTTACTATTTGCAAACAATCGGCTCCATTGGCTCCTTTTTTAACTTCGTCGATACTGTCTAAAGGAAAATTAGAAGCTAGCCATTCTTCAATTGCTAATTCCATTACTTCGCCTTGCAATTGCATAGAACCTTGTTCTTGCTTGCGTTTCATTTCTTCGATAAGCTTTTTTTGGTCGTCGGATTGTTTTTGGTATTCTTTTATTTTTAACTCGTTTTTTTCTTCTTCTTGTTTACGAATTTTATCGCGTTCCAGCACTAAAGTTGCGTTGAGTTGTTTTTGAGATTCAGCTTCGATTGCTTCTTTTATTTCCAGTTTTTCACGCTGAAGTTTGGCAATCTCGCCTTCCATTTTATTTAGTTCGCGTAATTTTTCTGATTTTTCCGAAAGTTCTTTTTCCATCGAAAGCAAACGGTCTTTGTTTTCTTCGTTTAGCTTTGTTTTTAGTTTTTCGGTGATTTCTTTTTCAGCTATCTTTTTTTCTCGGTCTAAGCGTTCTGTAAAAAGTTCGTTTTCTTGCTTTTTCTTGGCTTCAAATTCTGCTTTAGCTTTTTCGAATTGCTCGTTTTTAAGCTCCAGTTCTTTTGACTGTGCTGTAGCTTTTTGCTGAAATTCTTTACGGATGCTATCTTCTAATTGATGTTTTAGGATATCATTTACATCGATTGTTGTTCCGCAATTTGGACACTGAATTGAAGATTGCTCAGCCATTTTGTTTATTTTTTATGGGGTAATATTATTTTCTGCTAAGGTATTTAAAAGTTAGCGATATGCATAATGTTTTATAGCTTCAGTAATTTTATTTGGGTAAATAATCTTGCTTGTGTTTCGTATTTTGACTTTATAATTTCTTGATTTTTATGCCAAATAAAGTGATGTTCTGGGTAATTGTAATAGGATTTATTTCTTTGGCTTGAGCCAAAAAATATTTTAGATGACGTAGTTTTATAAATTTGGTGTGCATTGATGAATTATGAAATAAGTATTTTTGAAGTATATATCAAAAGAAGACTTTTGAAAAAAAATGTTTCACGCAGATTTGGCAGATTGAGCGGATTATTTTTTTAGCCACTCCAGGTTAAAAAGATTTTAATATCTACGATTATCTGCTTAATCTGCGTGAAAACCTGAAACAAAAACTATGGAAAAATCAACTACTACAGAAATTAGGGAACGTTTTGATAATGATGTCGAGCGATTTTCAAATTTAGATACGGGTCAATTATCTACAATTGATGCTAAAATTTCGTTGGAACTTATAACAGAAGCTTCTAAGAGAATTGTTCCTAACGCAAAAAATATCTTGGATATTGGTTGTGGTGCAGGAAATTATACGTTGATGATGCTTTCAAAAGTTCCGGATTTAAATTGCACTTTGGTTGATTTGAGTAAACCGATGTTGGATAAAGCTTATGAAAGAGTGTCTGATGAAACTGACGGAAGGGTAGAGGTGAAGCAAGGTGATATTCGCGAAGTCGAATTACAGGAGAATCATTATGATATTATTTTGGCTGGTGCGGTTTTGCATCATTTACGTGATGATCAGGATTGGGAAACTACATTTACTAAGATATTTAAACTATTAAAACCTGGTGGATGTTTTATGATTTCGGATTTAATTACTCAGGATACAGAGTTACTTAATGAATATACTTGGGAAAGATATGGTGATTACCTAGAAGGTTTAGGCGGAAAGGAATATCGTAAAAATGTATTAGATTATGTTGCCAAAGAAGATTCTCCCAGATCGATGAATTATCAGTTGGATTTAATGAAAAAGGTAGGTTTTAGGAGTGTCGAAATCTTACACAAGAATATGTGTTTTGGTGCTTTTGGCGGGATTAAATAATCTAAAAAAGGCTTTAGCAGAATCACTATAGATTCGGCTAAAGCCTTTTTTATTATTGTTATTAAACAGTTGGTTAAAACCAACGATAAGTCATGGAAATTGAAGACCTATAAATTTAAACGATATCTACAACAATTCGTCCAGTAGAAGAACCATCGCTCATAGCTTTATGTGCTTCGATGGCATTGTCTAAAGTGAATTTTCGAGGATCGATAAGAGGTTTTAATTTTCCTTCTTCGAATAATTTTGCAGCTTGTGTCAGGATATCACTATGATGTTTTCGTCCTTCGCCACTGATTGCTGGATGCAGTACAAAAACACCATGAAGACTTGCTGAACGTAGCGAACTTGTTGCAAGGCTATGTGTTCCGAAAGCGTAACAGCTGCTAATTTGACCATAATGACGAATGGCTTTAAATGAATCATCAAGAGATTGACCTCCAACGGTATCATATATAATATCAAAACCTTTTCCGTCTGTGTATTGGTTTACATAATCTTCGACTTGAGTGGTTTTGTAATCAATAGGAGTTGCTCCGTATGATTTTACAATATCTTCTTTTTGTTTAGAAACGGTTGCATAAACTTCTGCACCTAGAGTTTTTGCAAGTTGTACCACAATGTGTCCAACTCCGCCAGCTCCTGCATGTACAAGGACTTTGTCTCCTTTTTTTACTTTTGCTCTGTCGATTAAACCTTCCCAAGCTGTAAGTACCACTAGCGGAATTCCGGCAGCTTCTTTCATGGTTAGGTTTTTTGGTTTTATGGCTAATAAATCTGCATCGACAGCGGTGTATTCTGCTAGAGTTCCTTGAAGTCCTAAAACACCTCCTGCTAGTCCGTAAACTTCATCGCCAATTTTGAACTGGGTTACATCTTCACCAATTGCTTCGATTACTCCAGCAAGGTCTGTACCTAAAATAGCTGGTAATACTGGTGAAGCATAAGGAGAAACTCCGATTCTGATTTTGTTATCGATTGGGTTTACGCCGCTTGCGTGTATTTTAACCAATACTTCTCCTTTTTTAGGAGTTGGTTTTTTAATATCTGTACTTACAAATTCAGATTCGTAAGTATTTATAAAAAGTGCTCTCATCTTCTTGATTATAGTATTTGCACAGTTTTGTAAACTTGAATTGGTGCTGAAAGTAAATTTTCGCTTTTTGTAATGAATTCTTGTAAGAAAGGTTGATTGTCGTGTATGTCAAGATCTGATTGGTCTTTCCATTCTTCCCAAATGATAAAAACATTTTCGGCGTTGTGTAAATCGTAACGTATACAAGCGTCTTCTTTTCGGGTTTGATTTACCAGATTTTCAACCAAGGTTTTTACTTGTTCTATACTTTCTTTTTTACTTTTAATAATGGCTGTAATTGAAATCATATTTATATAGTTTTAAAAAGTTGTTCTAAATGTGTAGTATATTCCTGCTTAAAGATACCAATATTTTCTGCAGTAGCGCCTTTTTCGACATCATGAAAATGGAATCCGTCTAATTTTTCCATTCCTACAAATTTATTCATTTTATGAAAACCGAACATTACTCCATCATCTACAGATGTTTGTTCGAAGAATTCTCCGGGAAGTGTAAAAGCTGTTGCTGGAGCATTCCAGCTTGTAGTTAGCATATATTTACGCCCATGCAAAAGTCCGCCAGTTCCGTAATTAATGTCTGGATTTGTTCTGGTTCTACCGTCACTTTTGTAAATTCCTTTATTGTGTCCTGCTGTAAATACATCGTCGATGTATTTTTTGAAACCATTTGGTACCTGAAACCACCAAACGGGTGTGTGATAAATTACGACATCTGCCCAAACAAATTTTTCAACTTCTTGATCCAGATCGAATTCTTGTTTTATATCGGTTGTTTTTACTTCGTAGTTTTTACTTTTTAGGTATTCGATTGTCCAATCGGTAACGGTTTGATTAAATCTTCCTCCTGAATGAGCAAAATTTTGTCCGCCGTTAATAATAAATATTTTTTTCATCTTTTAATCTTCTAATTGCATTATTGGTTTTGTGTGAGGGGGAGCAGCGGTATCCTTTTATTTTTTTCCTTTAAAAAAATAAAAGATTTAGCGGATGACCCGACCCCGCTTTCGAGGTTTCGAGAGTGCGGGGTCACACCCAATTTTTTTTTATTTTGTTTTTGAAATTGCCTGATTAATAAAATCAAGTTCTGATGCTGATAAATCGAAATCCATTGCTTTTGCGTTAGAAATTGCTTGTTCGGCATTTCGCGCGCCTGCTAAAACTATTGTAATTCCTTTTTGTAATGTTGTCCAACGTAAAACTAATTGTGCTAATGTTGTATTTTTTGCATTGGCTAATGAGCTTAGTTCTTCGACTAGTGTTTTTACTTTTACGAGGTCGAATTGGTTAAAATATCCATTACGATGGTCGTTGTCTTTTAGTTTACTATCGGTAAAATATTTTCCAGTAAGTAATCCTCTTTCCATTGGGCTGTAAGCAATAATACCAATGTTTTCAGCAACTGTAAGCGGAATTAAATCGGTTTCGATACTGCGATTAAGCATGCTGTATGATACTTGATTTGATGCTAATTGTATTGTTTTCTGTGCTTCTTTAATTTGAGCTGTACTATAATTACTAACTCCGGTAGCTCTTATTTTTCCTTGTTGGATTAATAGTTCCATGGCTTCCATGGTTTCGCTAATGGGTGTTGTTGTGTCTGGCCAGTGTATTTGTAATAAATCGATATAATCGGTCTGAAGGCGTTTTAAGCTTTCTTCGACTTCTTTTATAATGTTATTTTTGGAAGCGTATTTATATACGGGAATTTGTTTTCCGTTGTCTTCAGCATCAAAAAAGAATTCTCCTTTTCCGTTGTTGCTTCCGTCCCAAACTAGTCCAAATTTAGTTAGTAGTTGTACTTTGGTTCTGTCTTGTGTTTTTAGGGCTTCGCCAATCATTTCTTCGCTTAATCCAAATCCGTAGAATGGAGCGGTGTCTAATGTTGTTACTCCATTATCGATTGAGGCATGTATTGATGCTTTTGAATCTTTCTTTTCGTTTCCGCCCCACATTGTACCGCCAATGGCAAATGCGCCGTATGTAATTGCTGATAATTCGAGTTCTGTATTGCCTAATTTTCTATATTCCATGATGTTGTATTTTGATGCTTAAAATTTGTTTGACAAAATTATACTGTTTTTAAGACTGTTAACTTGTATATATTTGTGTTTTTTAGGTATATTTGCAAACTCAATTAATTAAGCGGTATTATGAAGAAAGAAAATTTATATGAACCTTTTACGGTTTCTTTTGAAACTCTGGATGAATATCCTGATGTTGGAGACCGTCATAATTTCTTTGAATTGGTTTATATTTTAGAAGGAACGGGTTCACAATGTATCAACAAAAATATTTTTGAATACGATGCTGGACATATGTTTTTACTAACTCCTGAGGATTGTCATAATTTTACGATTGAGACTAAAACAAAGTTTTTCTTTTTGAGATTCAATGATATTTATTTGAAAAATTCTAGTTTGCAGAATGAGAATATTCAGCGTTTGGAATATATTTTACAAAATGCCAATCATCAGCCTGGTTGTATTTTGAAAAATGATGCCGATAAATGTTTGGTAAAGGTGATGATTGAAGCTATTTGTCGTGAACATCAGGATAAAGATGTTTATAACAAGGAGTTGATTCAGCAATTGGTGAACACTTTAATTATTATTGTTGCCAGAAATATTGCGAAGTATTTGCCGGAGCAGGTAAATATTGGGTGTGAGGCTAAAGCAATGGATATTTTACAATATATTCAGAATAATATTTACTATCCTGAAAGAATAAAAGCAGAATCGCTAAGTGAATATTTTGGGATTTCGAATACCTATTTAGGGCGTTATTTTAAGAAACACGCTAATGAAACCATGCAGCAATATATTAGTAATTATAAAACGAAACTCATAGAGCATCGCTTGCAGTTTAGTGATAAACGCATTAACGAAATTGCGTATGAATTTGGTTTTACGGATGAAAGCCACTTTAATAAATTCTTTAAAAAACAAAGAGGGAATAGTCCTTCGGAATTTAGAAAAGTGATACGTCTTAATTAAATTGTCTATAAAGGAACGCAGATGATACGGATTTACAAAAAGTAAAGACGCTGATTAAAACGGATTTTTTAAAACAATGATAATTCTGAAGTTTCGGATGGGTGAAAATCCGTTTTAATCCGTGTTTTCGCCTTAGCGAATCTGTTTAATCTGCGTCCCTTTCGCAAAGAGGTAGATAGAATTATAAGGATTAAAAAAGATTTCTTAGTTTTTCTTTAAATCTTCTTCTGCTGACCAAGTTGAGAATGCTGTGTCAGCACCGCCTATTTCTATTATTTTGTCTTTATGTGTCATTACGCCCAATCCGTGTTCCTGATCCCAAGAGCAAGAAAACATATAACCAATGTATGGAATATCATCTTTAAATACGGATGTTATATAAAAAGTAGATGGGGATAATAAATCTGCGAAATCTTTTATTTGAGATATATCTGGCATGAAATCTTGTTTTTCATCCTCAGGATAATCATAGATTTCTTGTAATTCGGGGTATTTATTTAAAAGCTCAGAAAGGATGCTTTCTAGAATTCTAGTCTGATTGTTTTGTAAATATTCTATTCCGTTATTGTGCTCTGTAGAATGTTCTTCAATTTCATCTGAATCCTCGTCTAATATAACGTAATCTAGTGTTTCTTCGTTTTCACTAAAAAATAACTGCCAATCTTTTAGGTTGATTGTGTTGTAATAGATTTCATCATCTTGTTCTTTTTCTGGAAGTTCTTTTGGGTTTTCAAGATGTTTATTGAAAAACTCAAAACAAAATGGCGCTCTGGTAAATAGATATTCTGGGTTTTCTTTATAGGATAAATGAAGGTATTCTAATGCTTTTTCTTCGTTTCCGCATTCTAAACAACATTCGCCACTGTAATAATTGTTTATATAATCTGGATGTTTTTGAGATAGGGAATGAAGATTCATCATATCCAGCCACCTTTGCATATTGTTGTAGTCTTGTAGTTTTATATATTCATTAATCATCCTGCCAATAAAAATACTTCCCTGATGGATGTTGTATTTTTCATCGTCAGCCTGATGCCATTTCTCTTCGATATAATTAATTAAATCCTGAGATGTTAATGTGTTTTTCTTCAGTGAATACTTATCTAAAAAATTATCAATTTCTGCAATTATTTGGGATGCGTTTGACATTCTAATTGTTTTAAGTTTAGTCTGATTTTTGTACGTAAGTTACTTAGGCTATGTATAAACTAGCTATAAAGTTTCTGTAATTTGTAAAGGAAGAAATATTAGATAATCTTTTTGATAACACGCAGTTTATGAGTGTGTCTGTTTGTTTCGGGATTGTAAATTCCTAAATGGTCTAAACGGTCAATTCGTACTTTTCCACTGGCGTGAATGATGTAGTTGTTGTCCATGATTATACCTACGTGCGTGATGTTTCCTTCTTCATTGTCAAAAAAGGCTAAATCACCTGCTTCGCTTTCTTCAATAAAACTTAAAGGAGCTCCTTCTAAAGCTTGTTGCGATGCATCGCGTTTAATTTTATATCCGTTTAACTTGTAAACCATTTGTGTAAAACCAGAGCAATCTATCCCAAAAGGAGTTTTTCCTCCCCAAAGATATGGTGCATTCTGGTACATAAAAGCGGTGTTTATTAAACTTTTCTTAGGTTTTATACCGCTGGTTTTTGTGCCTTCAAATTCAAAATTTGAAGTGTTTATCTCGCTATTATTCAGAAAGGTTAGTGATGCACCAAGTGGAATTGGTAATAATAAATTATTTGGTGATGTGATATAGTCGATTAAATCGGCATTTAGTATTTGTACATCCGAAGATAGTAAGTTATAGTTTGCCTCGGATATTATTTGGTATTGTTTGGAATCGACCCAACCTTCGTAATCGTCGAATTGGATTTTAATTTTAGACCATTGATTTTGCTGTTCCAGAATCTCAAAGTGTTCTCCAAATAAAACTTGGGTAACGATTTCGCTTCTATCACTTGGTTCAAATCGAACAGGCACTATGGCTAGATTACAAATTCCGAACATTTAAGGTGTTTTATGAGTTAAGAATCAGGAGTTATTATTATGTAATAACTCCTGATTGATATTTATTTATGCTCTTTCGATAACAATTGCCGAAGCTCCACCACCACCATTACAAATAGCTGCAGCACCAATTTTGGCATTGTTTTGTTCTAAAACATTGATTAAAGTTACGATAATTCTAACTCCTGAACAACCTAGTGGATGTCCTAATGAAACGGCACCACCATTTACGTTTATTTTATCGTTATTTAGATCTAATATTTTTGAATTTGCTAATCCAACAACTGCAAAGGCTTCGTTGAATTCGAAATAATCTACATCGCTTATTGAAATCCCAGCTTTATCTAATGCTTTTGGTAATGCTTTTGCCGGACTTGTTGTAAACCATTTTGGTTCTTGTGCAGCATCGGCATAGCCTTTTATGTAAGCAAGCGGTTTTAAACCTAATGCAATTGCTTTTTCTTCTGACATTAATACTACAGCAGCTGCACCATCATTTATTGTTGAAGCGTTTGCAGCAGTTACAGTTCCGTCTTTGGTAAAAACAGCATTTAATGAAGGGATTTTGTCTAACTTAACATTAGTGTATTCTTCGTCTTTTGATACGATTATCGGATCTCCTTTTCGTTGTGGTACGGCAACTGGAACAATTTCTGAATCAAATTTTCCTGCGTCCCAAGCTTTTGCGCTTCTTTCGTATGATTGAATGGCAAAATTATCTTGTTCCTCACGGCTGATGTTATATTCAGACGCACATAAATCAGCGCAAACTCCCATTGCGTTGTTATCGTAAGCATCTGTCAAACCATCTTTTTGCATTCCGTCAACCATTGTAGTTGGACCAAACTTAGTTCCGTTACGCATTTGTACATAATGTGGAATCAAACTCATGTTTTCCATTCCACCAGCAACTACGATTTCGGCATCGCCACAAGCAATTGCCTGAGCACCTAACATTACTGCTTTCATTCCTGATGCGCAAACTTTGTTTACAGTTGTACAAGCTACTTCATTAGATAATCCAGCAAATATAGCTGCCTGACGTGCTGGAGCCTGACCAACTCCTGCCTGTACTACGTTACCCATGAATACTTCATCAACTAAATTTGGGTCTAATTGTATTCTCTCTAAAGCTCCTTTAATAGCGACAGCACCTAATTTTGGGGCTGAGACTGTAGATAATCCTCCCATGAAACTTCCGATAGGGGTTCTAACGGCAGAAACAATAACAACTCTTTTGTTCATTTTCTGTGTGATTTAGTTAATGAAGCAAATTTAATGTTTATTTAAACAAATTCAAATTTTGAGTGTTTTGATTGTGTTTTTAAATTATTAGTAAAATTTATATAATTCTATTTGTTTGATAGTGAAGTGCTTTTGAAAAAAGATGAAAAAATATTAAAAAAAGTCTCCGAAATACTTGTGAGATACGGAATGATGTCTTAGATTTGCAACCGCAAAACAGAACACGTTTCTTGAGCGTTGGAGAGGTGCCAGAGTGGTAATGGAGCAGTTTGCTAAACTGTCATCGAGTGATCGGTGCCAGGGTTCGAGTCCCTGTCTCTCCGCGATTAAAATTTTGCCTTCGGGGTGTAGCGTAGCTCGGTTATCGCGCCTGCTTTGGGAGCAGGAGGCCGCAGGTTCGAATCCTGCCACCCCGACTAAAACTTTCCATTAGTTTTAAAATAAATGGAGGCATAGCTCAGCTGGATAGAGCACCTGCCTTCTAAGCAGGCGGTCGAAGGTTCGAATCCTTCTGCCTTCACACTAAAACCCGCTAAATTAGCGGGTTTTCTGTTAAAATACAAGGACGTAGCTCGACGATAGAGCATAAAATAAATGGAGGCATAGCTCAGCTGGATAGAGCACCTGCCTTCTAAGCAGGCGGTCGAAGGTTCGAATCCTTCTGCCTTCACACTAAAACCCGCTAATTTAGCGGGTTTTTTGTTTGAAATAAATGAGTGTATAGCTCAGTTGGATAGAGCATCCCGATTTCCAATCGGAACGTTCGAAGGTTCGAATCCTTCTGTCTTCGTACCAAAACTACTTGACGAATGGACTTTTATTTATGATTTGTAGTTCGAAACTTTAAAGCTTATCTTGCTTTAATTCAAAAATGAATATTGTTATGAACTATTTCTATATTTTATATTCAAAAGCATTAAATCAATATTATATCGGTCACACTTCTGAAGGTTTGGAAGAACGCTTACGTAAACATTTATCAAATCATTCTGGATTTACTGGAAAGGCAAAAGATTGGATTGTAGTTTATTTTGAAGAATTTGAAACTAAATCAATCGCTTATAAGAGAGAATTAGAAGTAAAAAAATGGAAAAGTAGATTAAGAGTTGAAAAACTTATAAAAAGTAGCTTAGCTAGAAAAAACATTCCGATTTCCAATCCCGATTAATTAGTTTTTCATTGATTCACTTTTTCTATTTTCTAAAAAAAAAGAAGCTATAGATATTTATCCATTATTGAAAGCCTCAGAATTCTGTGTTTGCAAGAAAGTCCTATGGTTATATTTTTATGTCTTGCCGTGAATGATTTTAAATTGGAATCAGAATAATTTTGATTTAGCTAAAATTTTAAAGCTAAATTATTAATTAGATAAACATATAGACAAAATGATTTCAAATAAAGTAAATTCATTGCTAGCAAGGAATACTGAAAATGCTCCAAAAAGTATTGGTTCATATTCACAAACTGTAGCTTTTTCTCATTACAATAATCTTTCGGCTCAATTACCAATTGATCCAAAATCGGGCAAATTGGTAGCTGGTGGTGTAAAAGAACAAGCGGAACAGTGTTTTAAAAATATCAAGGTAATTCTAGAGAGCATCCACCATGTTATGAGTGATGTGGTTAGAATCTCTGTATTTGTTACCAATATTAAAGACATTGCTGTTGTAGATGAAGTTTATAAAACATTCTTCCCAATTTATGTTCCTACGCGTACGATGGTTGCAGTTGCAGCTTTGCCCATGGATGCATTGGTACAAATAGAAGCACTTGTTTCAAACGGTGAGGGGACAATTCCAAATGCGCCACAAGCAGGCAATCTTATTAAGCTTGCAAATAACACTGCAAATGCACCAATATGTACTTTATCTACACAAACGGTGTCATTTTCTCATTACAACAATCTTTCGGCTCAATTACCGATTGATCCAAAAACGGGTAGAGTGGTAGTAGGCGGTGTAAAAGAGCAAGCGGGACAATGTTTAAAAAATATTAAATCAATTTTAGAAAGTATCGATGTTCCTTTTGATGATATTGTCAAAATTAATATCTTCCTTAAAAACCTTTCGGATATTGAAGCTGTAAATGAAGTTTACACAACATTTTTCCCGGATTCTGCTATTGCCAGAGCTGTAGCTTATGTTCCTGCACGTACAATAGTCGCAGTTTCAGCTTTACCTATGGATGCTTTGGTACAAATTGAAGCAGTAGTGTCACACGGTGATGGTACACCTCCACAAGCTATTGAAGATAGACATGGAATTGTCATTAAGGCAAACAATACCGAAAATGCACCAAAGAGTCCTTTGTCTACGCAAACGGTAGCGTTTTCTCATTACAATCATATTTCAGCTCAATTACCTTTGGATCCAAAATCGGGTAAATTGGTAGCTGGCGGTGTAAAAGAGCAAGCGGGACAGTGCTTAAAAAATATTAAGGCAATTCTAGAAAGCATAGTCCATGTTATGGACGATGTGGTTAAAGTAAATCTCTTCCTTAAAAACATTGAAGACATTGAAGCTGTAGATGAAGTTTATGCAACTTTCTTCCCAAAAGGTATTCCTGCACGAAGAACTGTTGGTGTATCAGCTTTGCTTAAAGATGCGTTAGTCCAAATTGATGTAGTTGTAGCAAATGCAGAAGGAACTCCTCCAAAAGCATAACAGAGATTTGTTTTATAAAAACGCGTAGTTAACCCGAAAAGACCTTCTTGATTTAAATTGGGTGGGTTTAAGGTTCGAATCCTACCGTGGGCACAAAAAAATCCTCAAAATTTTTGATTTTGAGGATTTCTGTTTTTATATGAATTTTAAATGACTATTAGCCTTTTATGCCTTTTAACCAATCTTTGAATTTGCTTACTTGTTCTGTTATAAAAGACTCATGTTCTTCCTCTTCTTCTTCAGTAACAGGTAAGATGTGTTCAAAATAAGTTCCTTTTAGTACTTTACGCAATATGCTTTCTCCTAAAAATGGTTTATTGTCATTTAGTGTTTTTGTCGCTTTTAGCAAATGACGAATATCGTATTGTAAAGGATTGATATCGGGTACTTGTTTGTTTAAATTCAATAATTCGTAAACGGCTATCCTTGCTGTTCTTACAGAACTTTCCATTGTGAAGACTACATCATTGTTGGTTTCTACAAACTGTCCAATTAATCCCAGGTTTTTGCATCCTTCAGGTACCACTCTTGGACGGTCACCTTTGGCTCTAGGCATAAACATCGAAGTAATATAGGGCATAAAAGCTGTACGTACGATGGTGTTTTTAATAACATTATCTAACTCATCGATAATACCTGTATGGTAACATAATTCGGCAAGAATTTCATCTCCTGTACATTGTGGCATTTTCTTTTTAATGTAGTTTCCTTCCTTGTCCATAAACAATGCATAAACCCAAAGTACTAAAATATCATCTGGTTGCTCAGGGAAATGAGGTTGTCTGTTACATGTAAAACTCATTAACCAATTAGAATCTGTAATAGTAATAATTCCTCCGGTAACTGTTTTTCCTGAATATGGATCATTTACAGAATACTCTTTTAGTTTTTCTACTAATGCAGAAGGCTTACAAGTTAAAGTAACTGATTCCCAAGATGATTTTTCGATATTACTGCAGAATTTTTCCGGATTACCAAAAACGTTAGATTTTGCAGCAAGATTCTTCCATAGTTTCCATCCTCCACTTTTTCCACTAGTATTGTTGTCTATAGTTATGATAGGAGCTTTTTTGTTATCACCATAAAAGGTGTCTTCTGTCATAGATCCTGTAGTTACAATTACATAATCATCTTTCTCAACTGGGATAATCACTTCTTTATCGTCTTTTTCTGTGATAATTCCTTTTACTACTTTTCCATCGGTATTGATATGAATATCGAGGTCGTTTATGAGAGTATTAAATTGAATACTAACTCCTTTTTCTTGTAGAAACTTGCGCAAAGGTGTTACAAAGGTGTCGTATTGATTGTATTTTGGAAATACTAAAGATGATAAGTCATTCAGTCCATCAATAGCATGGAGGAAACGATGCATATAAAGTTTCAATTCAAGTAAGCTGTGCCAGTTCTCAAAGGCAAACATGGTACGCCAGAATGTCCAGAAGTTACTACTTAAGAAAGATTCACTAAAGTAGCCTTCAATGGTTATATCGTCTAGTTCTTCTTTTTTCTTTAGCAAAAGTTTGATAATGGCTAACTGGTCTTTTTTGTTTAGACCGAATTTGCTAAAATCTTTTATTTCTCCTTTGTTATGTATAAGTCTAGCTTTGGAATAATTAGAGTCATTGTCGTTTATTAAACGGTATTCATCCAGAACAGTATATGGAGCAGGCATTTCTAGAGCAGGAATGTCTTGGAGTATATCCCAAAGGTTTTCATAAGTCATATCCATTTCCCGACCACCTCTAATGATGTAACCATCTTTAGGATTTCCGGCACCATCTAGTGAGCCTCCATCAATAGGTAATTGCTCTAAAAATATGATGTTTTTGGCAGGAACTTGTCCGTCACGAATAAAGTAATAGGCAGTTGCCATACCAGCTATTCCGCTACCTATAATGTAGACTTTACTGTCTTTATAGGATTTTGTAGGTATTCCTATGTTGCGTTGATAGTTTCCAATTTGATCTGAAAACGGCATGGACTTTTCTGGAGTATTACGTTGCTGCTCTTTGCTAGAATCGGGTTCATGATTTACTTTCCCTTTTTCTGTAGAGGCATTCAAAACTTTATCGAATTTAGATGTGATTCCTTTCATTTGATTGTTATTTTAAGAATCAAATAAAGTTAAGTATTTTCTCCTAAAAGACAATGTGAAATAAGGTTTCTCTTTCGTTAAATTTAAGCTTCTCTTCTTTTCGAACAGAACATAATCGGGCATTTTACAAAGTCAGCTAAGGATTTGATTAATCTGATTGATGTAGAAAGGATTAGTGGCATATCTACCTATTTTGGATAGTCGTCTTTTATTTTATCCATCTATCGACGATAACTTTAAACATTTCTTTGTATGCTTATGAAATGGCGGTTGAAAAAGAAGATTCGAGAAAGAAACAAATTGAAGCATTAATAAAATCAGTTGACTTTACACAACAACTTTTAGAATACAGTTCGGCTACCAATTATACAGATGTACTGACTTCAGAACAAAATCTTTTGGTAGCACAATTGAGCGGAGTAAATGATAATTTACAAAAGTTACAGGCTGTTGTAGACTTGTATCGCGCTTTAGGAGGTGGTTGGAAATAAACAATTAATGCAATAATATAATAAAGGTCAAAATACAAACCCGCTAATTTAGCGGGTTTTGTTTTTTGTAAATGGTCTTAACAGTATCGTTTTTCTGACAAGAATTGTTTAAAGATTATCCTTTTTTATAAATAATAAAAATAAATTTTTATTTAAAAAATAATAAAAGATATTTGCACCCATTAGATTTTTAAATCTAATATCCCAAAGACTAAAAACAATTTTAATTAACCTACAAGCAATGATTACAAACATCAAGAGGTGGCTCTATGCCAGCTTACTACTTACTGGTTTTCTTATATCTACAAGTTGTGATAAGGATGACCAATCTACGGCTTATGAAGCCAACTATTTGCCAAGCATTGATGCAACAAATTTACAACCAGGTAATCGAGCTATGACTATGTTTGAAGACGACGAAAGTCCTTCAAAAATGTATGACAAAAAAGATCGTTGGTTTCGAGTAAATCAACCAATGCAAGTAATACAAAAAGGAAAAGATTCCGTACAAATTTCTCTTTACTCTCCTGTTGGACTTACAGATGTAAGAATCTATGCAAAATTGCCTAATTATGACAAGCGATTCTTAATTTATAATTTTAGTAAAGTTCCAGCTTTTCATCGTTCGTTTCACCAACTTCCTTTGGTTGCTGGCAAAAATGATTATTTATTAGAAAGTGGTAATGCGGTAACAATTGATAAAATTGATGGTTTCTCTTCTGGAGCAATCGAATTTTCAGTAGAATCTAGCGATCCATTATTTGCAAAATTCAAAAAGATTAAGTCTTCACATTTAGTTCAATTTAACGATTGGTATCATCTTAGCGGTGATGCGTCTTATGTGTACTTACCTATGAATCCTGTTTTGGCTAAAGAAGCAATAGCAATGATTATCAACTATTCGTATGCTTTAAGTCATCCAATATATTATGACACTTTTATTAATTTTGACAGATACAAGCAAGAACAAGCTGCTCAAGCTGGTACAGCAATAAATGGAGCTACTTATTGGCATGGAAATGTTGATGATGTTGGTGGTGCTTATGATTATCTTTCTAAAGCTGAAATAGAGAAAATATATTGGAATTATCTTGATAGCAGAACTGTTGATATGGCAATGGTAGGCGGAGGATCTGCTTGGGGTGGCGGAGCTTTGGCTTCGCAATGGGAGTCAAGCTATGTAACTGGACACTGGAAAGGGGATATGTCGGTTTGGTCACACGAATATTCACATCATATCGGTTTTAGCCATAGTAGTAATTTAGCCAATAGTGGCGAAGGTGGGGGACAACAAGAGATGTTGACTCATTTTTACAAATACTTGATTTACCTAAACGATCTTCCTTTTACAGATCCAGATGTTTTAAAAGGATATACTAAAACAAACTACTTAACAGGAACTTACAAAAAACCTGTTTTTAAAATTGATCCCAAAAATCCATTCTTAATAAAATATAAAGGAGACGGAAAATGGAATTAACACCTAAAACTACAATGAATAAAATAGCTTTTTTTATACTACTGCTTTGCGTTTTTACAAACTGCAGTAAGGATTCTTTTGAGGGGACTTCTCCTAATCATAGTTATTATTATCCTACTGACGAAGCATCAATTACTGTAAGTCAAATTGGAGACGGAAAAGGGACATTTAACCCTAAAGGTATCGCTGTAGCAAATGACAAATTATATGTTTGTAATGGTGATGTACTTGAGATTTTTAACGCTCAAACATTAGCTCATATAAAAACAATTGCAAATTATACTAAAGGAAGTACTACTATTCCGCTAACGCAACTTTCTTCGGTATGTGTAGATAATGGCAGAATTTATATTGGTAGTGTCGAGTCTAGACTTTTTGTTATAGATGAAGTCACAAATGTAGGGATTAGTACAGTAGGAAACGGTCAATGGTGGAAAACTTTTGTACACGTTTTTGGAGTTGTAGTAAAAGACGGATTAGTATTCGTTAAAGAAAAAGAGACGAGTATCAAAGTTTTTGAGACATCGCAAATTACGGATAAAAGCGATTGGAATTTAACTCCTATGGCCAAGTTAAATACTTTAAAAGGTTATGATGAGGTGTATTCAATGGATGTTGCAGATGGGAATCTAGTTGTAGCAGGAAGAAATGCAAAAGGGTATTTATATTACAACATTGCTGGTATTCGTGCCAATGGAGCGGCTTCGCTTACAGTTCCTATACAAGCTACAGTAATTCCGTTTGGAGAGGCAAAACCTCTTGCACTTGCTATTAGTGCAGATTGGGCTATTACCTCAGAAAATGTTAAGGATTTAAATTATTTGCGTATTTATCCTAGAAGAGAATTTATGGACAAGATTTACAATCCAAGAGTAAATGCTTCGGATGTTATGGGACAAAATAATTTTGGAACTATTGTAAGTACAGCACAACTTAACGACCGTCTTTTTTTATCGGATAATACAAACCAGAAAATTAGGGTTATTAAACTTAACCAATCTGCAATTACTGAACAAAGATAATAACGATTGCAATATTTTTTTTATTGAAAATATTCATATTTAAGCCCACTCAATCGAGTGGGCTTTTTTGTTTTATCTAATATTTTAATCTTTAATTGGAATGCTTAGAAGATTCAAATTTTTTTTGATTTTAGAAGAAATGATGTGTAAAGATTAGTTAAAACAGAGAATGCCTAAAACCTGAAATATTACCTCTGTTCCTATTGTTATGGAGTTACTTCCTTAAATTTAAATTAGGTATTATTTACAAGACTTTATCATTTTAATTAATTTTGTATACATTCACTTTACAAATTAATCTCTTTATACAAATGCTGGAACAATTTAAAAAATATATACTAAGTAATACTGATATATCAGAGGAACAGTATAAAGAGTTAGAGCATTTGGTACATTCTCTTAAAATAAAAAAAGGAACAATTTTATTAAAAGAAAATCAAATTTGCGATAGGGCATTCTTTGTATGTAAAGGTTTGTTACGTTCCTATACTGTAGATGAAATGGGAAAGGATCATATTATCCAGTTTGCTTCAGAAAATTGGTGGATTGCAGACAGGAGCAGTTTTTACTTTGATGAGCCATCAGATTTATTTATTGATGTAATTGAAGATGCAGAGATAATTTATATTCAAAAGGAGTTTCTTAAAAATGCTGAGAAAATCTCTGTAAATTTTGTTTCTTTTAATACCCTTGCTTTGCAAAAAAATATTCGCCAGATGCAGAAAAGAATAAATTATTTATTGGCAGCCACCGCTGAGAAAAAATATTTAGATTTTATAGAAACGCATCGCGAAATTACCTTTAGATTACCACTTCAAATGATTGCTTCTTATCTTGGCATTACCCCCGAAAGTTTGAGTAGAGTTCGAAAAGAACTTGCCCGAAAAAACTTCAAGTACTAAGTTATTCATTACAGACTCCATAATAGTTGTTATTAATAGCATTGTTAATACAATAACATCTTCATAATATTTTTTAGGCTCAGAGCCGATTCTCTACAATAGAGCGTATTTGTTTCAAATTAAACTTTGAAGCATAATACTATCATGTTTCTGTATTTTTATAAGTTGATAATCATTGATTTATATTTTTACCCTCCCTTTTTATATTTCTTATCATAGATCAAGTACTTAGTTTTTTATCCTCACTAATTTTACAATACTAAAAAACTAGATCATGGAATACACAGTTATAAATAACGAAAAAGACAAACGTTTTGAGATTCATTTAGATGGAAAAATAGCGTTTGAACAATACAAATTGTTTGATGGTGGTATTGCTTATATCCATACAGAAGTCCCGCCCGAATTAGGAGGAAAGGGCATAGCTGCGTATATCGCTAAATATGTTTTGGATTATGCAGAAGAGAATCATCTTAAAGTAAAACCTTATTGTCCATACATAAAAGCCTATATCGATAAGCATCCTGAATATCAGGCAAACTCATTGTTTCACAATAAAGAATAACATTAAAATGAAAACAAAAAAAATAGAACAAGTATTAACACCGCCTGCACCACATATGGTAGGAGACGGGTTTAGAGTACATAATTTTATTCCTTACGGAAAAGGAATGAGCATGGAGAGAATGAGTCCATTTATAATGATGGATTATAACTCTAAATTTTATTTTTCGCCAACAGATGAATTAAGAGGTGTTGGAGTACATCCTCATAGAGGTTTTGAAACAGTTACGATTGCCTATAAAGGGAAAGTAGCACATCATGACAGTTCTGGAAACAGTGGTGTAATTGGTGAAGGAGATGTACAATGGATGACTGCTGCTTCTGGAATTTTACATAAAGAATATCACGAAGAGCAGTTTAGCAAAGAAGGAGGTGATTTTCAGATGGTACAGCTTTGGGTAAATCTTCCAGCCAAGGATAAAATGACAAAACCCAAATATCAGGGGATTATTAATAGCGAAATCAATAAGCATAAACTGCCTAACAACGATGGTATTATAGAAGTTATTGCAGGTGAATATAATGGTACTCCAGGAACAGCCACAACATTTACTCCTGTGAATTTGTTTAATGCAAAATTAAACAAAGGCGCTACTGCAACTTTTAATTTCCCTGCTAATCACAACTCAGCACTTTTAGTGATAGAGGGAAGTATTAGGGTTAATGATAGTGAAAATGTACCTGCAGATAATTTTTTGCTTTTTGCAAATGAAGGTGAAGAATTTACAATTAAAGCATCTGAAGATTCGATAGTGTTGATATTGAGTGGCGAACCTATAAATGAGCCAATAGTTGCTCATGGGCCTTTTGTTATGAATACCCAGGAAGAAATCATTCAGGCATTCGATGATGTAAATATGGGAAGGTTCGGGTATTTAGAGTAATTAATAGATTAAGAATTAAATAATAAGAATATGGAAAATCAAACAATATGGCGAAATGATCATGAGCATTCAAGACTTGGCTTTACAGTAACACATATGCTGATTAATGATATTGTTGGTCAGTTTAACAATTTTGATTTGACAGTAGTAACGACCAAATCAGATTTTAGTGATGCCTCTTTTGAATTATCAGCAGAAATAAATTCAGTGTTTACAAATTCAGAAGGAAGAGACGAAGATTTACGCGGTCCCAATTTTTTTGATGCGGAAAAATATCCTACTCTAAATTTTAAAAGTAATGCGATAAAAGAAAGCAGTAAAGATAATTATAAAGTTACTGGCAATCTTAGTATGCATGGTTTTACAAAAGAAGTTACGGTAGATTTTATTTATCGAGGAACAATGCTTAATCCGAATTCGAACAAAATCACATCTGGATTTCAGGTTTTGGCAACGCTAAAACGTTCTGATTTTAAAGTAGGGTTGATTTTACCTTTTGATGGACTTAAGGACGATGTACTAATAAAAATGGATGGAGAATTTCCAAAGGAATAAATTAAGATAAACATAATAATAACAAATAAACTTAAAAAAACATGTCAGTAGTAACTAGAATAAATTCAGACGAAGTAGTAATCTTACTTATCGATCATCAAAGTGGTTTGTTTCAAACCGTAAAAGACATTGACGTTACCTCATTGCGTAACAATGTAACCACATTAGCTAAAATTGCAGCAATAGAAAATATTCCTGTAATAACAACAGCTTCTGAGCCTAATGGACCTAATGGACCGCTAATGCCAGAAATTCATAAATATGCTCCACATGCTGTTTATGTACCTCGTAATGGTGAAATTAATGCTTGGGATACGCCAGCATTTGTTGAAGCAGTAAAAAAAACAGGTAAGAAAAAAATAATTATTGGAGGTGTATTAACTAGTGTATGTGTGGCTTTTCCTTCTATCTCGGCAGTAACAGAAGGTTATGAAGTATTTGCTGTCATTGATGCTTCTGGCGATATGAGTCCTTTATCATCACAAACAACACTTGCCAGATTAACACTTGCAGGAGTCGTTCCAATCACTACAACAGCTGTTTGTAGCGAAATTCAAAAAACATGGAATCGTCCAGATGCTTTACAATTTGCAGAAGCGTATTCAGCGGTTATGCCTAATTACCAGGCAGTAATCGAAAGTTTCTTAAAAGCAGAAAGTATAGGAACATCTAAAAAGTAAAGAGATTATAATAGGCAGTAATAATAAATCAAGATTAACATTAAAAATAGAAATTATGAGCAGTTTACCAATTCGTGATCAGAAAAGCGATCATCTGTTAACACCAGAAAATGCAGCATTAATCATTATCGATTATCAACCAGTACAAGTTAACTCCATTGCTTCAATGGATAGACAGTTACTTATTAATAATATTTGCGGTGTAGCCAAAATGGCCAAAGTTTATGATTTACCGATTGTACTTTCGACGGTGAATGTAAAAACAGGATTTAATAAAGAAACAATTCCTCAATTAAAAAGAGAATTAGAAGGAATACCATCTTATGACAGGACTACTATAAATTCTTGGGAAGACAAAGAATTTTTAGAAGCTGTTAAAGCAACTGGGAAGAAAAAACTAATAATGACCGCTTTATGGACAGAGGCTTGCCTTTCTTTTCCTGCACTAGATGCTTTAAGAGAAGGATATGATGTGTATTTAGTAGTTGATGCTGTTGGGGGAACTTCTTTAGAGGCACATAATGCAGCATTAAGAAGAATGGAGCAAGCCGGAGCAATCCTGGTTAGTGCACCTCAATTATTTTGTGAATTGCAACGTGATTGGGGACGTTCTGAAACGGCTCAGGAATTTATGCAATTATTTATTAAAACAGGAGGTACAGCAGGAATTCAGTTTTCTTATGATAGAGAATAATTCTTTTTATTTTTAATAAGCCTAAAACAGTATTACATTTTGTAATGCTGTTTTGGTGTTATAAATAAAGACATAAAAAGGATTATAATAAAAATTAATTATAAAGAAATGGAAACGTACGATACACTTATAGAAGGAATAGATGCTTTGAGAGCTCAAGGTTATGTAGAAGATTTTAATTTAAAACAAAATTGTATTGAATGCCGAAATGGAAAATATAAAATCTTTCATGAGGAGTTTGTAATTAACAAATCATTTCATTTTGATGTAAATGAAGATCCTTCAGATCAGTCCATTTTGTATGCTATAGAATCGGAAAAGTATAATTTGAAAGGAATACTAATAAATGGCTATGGAATTTATTCAGATGACATTACAAATGAAATGCTGAATAAATTAAAGACAATCTAAAGTATCAATAAGAGAGAATTTGTTTTTAGATTATAATTTTGAAATATAAAGCGGATAACTGTTAGACTGTTTGGATAATTTTAGTTTAAAAATAAAATTTTAACTCAAGAAGATTAAGTTAAACATTAATATGTCTTAATTAACCCTGTAAAAGTCTATTTTACGCCCTATTAATTGTAAATGAGATCGTTAACTTTGTTTGGTTCAAATGAGGTTTTAATTTTTTAAACAATTAATATCATGGATAATCAAGATTTTAATGCAACTTTTTTGGTAGACCAAACTCCCAAAGAAGTATTTGATGCTATTATGAAAGTTCGGAGTTGGTGGTCAGAAGATTTTAAAGGAGATTCACAAAAGCTTAATGATGAATTTGAAGTTCGTTTTGGAGATGTTCATTATTCCAAACAAAAAATAGTTGAGCTAGTACCCGAAAAAAAGATTGTTTGGCTTGTTACAGCCAGTCAATTGAGTTTCCTCAAAAATAAATCAGAATGGAATGATACTAAAATTGTTTTTGAAATCTCTAGAGAAAATGATAAAACAAAAATTCAGTTTACTCATTTAGGATTAGTACCTAAAATAGAATGTTTTGGCGATTGCTCAAATGGATGGAATCAATTCTTAAAGAATAGTTTATGGAGTTTGATAACTACTGGTAAAGGGAATCTGAATGTGTTGAATCAGGAAATAGAAGATAAATCAATTAAAAAATAATATCATGGATAATCAAGATTTTACCACAAGTATTTTGGTAGACCAAAGTCCCAAAGAAGCATTTGATGCTATAACGAATGTTAGAGGATGGTGGTCGGAAGAAATAGAAGGAGGTACGGCAAAACTAGGTGATGTATTTAAGTATCATTATAAAGATGTTCATATCTGTAAAATGAAATTAATAGAAGTTATTCCTAACAAAAAAATAGTTTGGGATGTCTTAGAAAATGATTTTAATTTTACTACAGATAAAAGCGAATGGGTAGGTACAAAAGTTATTTTCGAAATTAATCAGAAAGACAATAAAACGGAAGTTCGTTTAACACATCAAGGCTTAGTTCCAGATTATGAATGTTACGATATCTGCTTTAACGCCTGGACCAATTACATACAAAATAGTTTATACAATTTAATTACTACAGGTAAAGGACAACCAAATTTAAAAGAAGAAGTAGAAAGTAAGTAATTTAAAAGAATTAGTTTTTCAGTAAAAAGTAAAATAAAAACGGAACCGTTACTGGCTCCGTTTTTTTGTTGAATGCTATTAGTTGAGAGTTCTCGTCTGCATATATTTAAGTGTTTTTAAGATGCTAGGAATATCTTTTGTGCGTGATTCTGTCCAAAAGTATTTATCCTTATGATTTGTGTTTTTTACTGCAATCGTAAAAGTTTGAGTGGCATTATAAACGTCAAACTTAAATTGAATTTCTTTAGTGCTATGGATATATTTTACTGTCTTTTTTGTTCCGGCAGGATTTGATAAATTAGGAATTACATAACTTTCAAACCAATCAATTAATACAGGAAGTTCATCAACTCCTATCCATGCGGTTTCTTTGGTATATTGGTCTTGTTTGTTCTGATATTCTTTTGTAATAAAAGTACTTTCAACTTCTATTCCGCTTACTTTTTTTTGATTTTGATTCAAATCAATAATCTCCGCTGGATAAAATGATACCGTTTCTCCAAGTCCAGATTTAAAAATAGTCTTTTCACTTTCGACCAAATTAATTTGAACAGAACCTACTTTTTCAATAAATTGAGAAGGTTCAGAATAGCTTATTTCTTGAGAGATTCCTAAAAACGGGAGGATAAATAATAACAAAGTAATTTTTTTCATAATGCACTGTTTTTGTTGATTTATTAATTGTCTATATTTACTTTTGAGAAAAATTGTACAATTTAAAATACCAATTTCATGCCAAAATTCAATAGAATTTTATTTTTCCTATTCTCTATTCTGGGAATAATTTCTTCAAATGCTCAAAATGAGTCATATGCAAGCGAAACCAATCAGGTAATTGCAGATACTACTTTTGTTAATTTAAAAGATTATAGTAACGATTTTGTGTATGATATGAAATATGCTACAGAAGATAATTTTCTTAAAGCAAAAGTGTATGATTGTGCCGAATGTTTCTTGCGTTTAAAAACAGTAAAAGCACTAGTAGAAGCTAATAAAAGTTTTATGAAGAAAGGGTATAAAATCAAGTTGTTTGATTGTTACAGACCTCTATTTATCCAAAAAAGAATGTGGGAAATAGTTTCTAACCCTAAATATGTGGCTGACCCAAAAAAAGGCTCCATCCATAATAGAGGAGGAGCCGTAGATATTACTCTTGTAGACCGTAATGGCAAAGAGTTAGATATGGGAACTTCTTTTGATTTTTTCGGAAAAGAAGCCAGTCATAGCTATTTAAATTTATCAGATACTATTAAAGCCAATCGCCTGTTGTTGAAAAAAATAATGATAAAACATAATTTTAATTCATTCGATTCAGAGTGGTGGCATTATAATTTAAAAGCAGGTTTAAACGATAAAGTTTCTAATACAAAATGGGATTGTAATTAGATCATTCGACACATCTTATATTATCAATAAAGAATGTTTCAGGTCGGTATGTTTTATCATTTAGTTCAGATGTGAATTCTTTTTTCATAACATAATCTTCAGTATCTGATAAGTATTTAATACGAATCATCGAGATAGGTGAAGTTTTTAAATCCTCAAAATTATCTTTTAAGAACATAAAAATACCTGGAGTAACGCGATTATCAAATCCTTTGTCATCACGAATTAATGTTCCGCAGTTTTCTTGGTCTATATGGATTAGTGTAACGATTTTTCCATTGCTTAATTGTAAAAATAATTTCGAATTCTTATCAAAGCAATTTGCGGCTGTAAACTCTTTACTTTTTTTAATCAATTGCACATTAAGTGTTGGCAGACCATCTGTTTGTGCTAAGGAGAAAAAGATATAACTCGCAGTTCCTGCAAAGTTTTTTTCGGAAATCATGGTTTCTTTAGTCGATTTGTATGTTCCTATAGAATCGGTAACGTTTACAGTGTATTCACAATCTTTTTGTGCAAATAAATTAAAAGTTAATAAGAATAAAGTTAAAGTAATTAGTTGTTTCATTTTATTATATTTTTCTGCAAATTAAAACTATTTTATTATCATTTTTATCAGTTGTAAAAAAACAATACAAATTTCCGCCATCTTTTATTTTCCATTTTTTTCGGATGGTTTCTACACTATCAGGAAAATTTCTAGTAGTAATGTTTGCTTGTTTATTAGAAAGATGGAGTTTTATTTCGTTTTTAGAGTAAGGAATGGTTTCCAGAATCTCAAATGTTCTTCCAGGAAATATAATTAAATCCGCCGAGGTATATAAGTGAGAGTGTTTGTGTAGCTTATCTATTTTATAAAAAGTACTTACTTCGTCAAATCCTCCCGATTTCATAATTGCACTATTAGGCTCATACAAATATTTATGAGGTAAACTGTAGCTTACAAACTCAGGTTCTTCATTTAATGCAAATTCAAAAGTTTCCGTTTTATCCTTTAATATATTAGCCGTTTTTAGCGTAATTTTTCCAGAATAGCCTTTATGAATTTCCCACAGTAATTCCTTAACCTCGTTATCGAGAGCAATTATATGAATGTTTTTTACATTCTTTAATTCTGAAAGTCCTGCGGAAATATCTAATAAAGGAGCCGTTTTTATTAAAATAGAATCAGCGTTTTCAAAGTAAAAATCTAATAAATCAGGGACATTAGGCAAGCAATCCTTTAGCATAAAAACTTTGCCTTTGGCATCATTCCGTCTGGAAGGATCTATATAAATCCAATCCCATTTTTGGTTTAGTTTTTTAAGAACATCAAAACTATCTTCGGGATAACAAGTACAATTGTCAATTTTTAATTGCTTAAAATTATGTTGCACAATTGCCGATAAATCGGTGTTTATCTCGCAATGTGCTACATTTTTTATTTTTTTGGAGAAATAATAGTCATCTACACCAAAACCTCCGGTTAAGTCTATTAAACTTTCTCCCGATACTAAGTTGGCTTTATATAGAGCTGTTCTTTCTGATGAGGTTTGTTCAACCGAAATTTTACTTGGATAAATTATATTCTCGGTCGCAAACCAAGTTGGTAATTTATCTTTAGCTTTTGTTTTAGCCTCAATCTGATTCAAAATTGCAATCCATTCTATTTCTGGAAAAGGATTTTTTTGAAGTGCTAATTTTGAAATAGATTCATTTACTTTTTTATTTATAAAATCCTGAACAGAATTATGTAAAAGGGCTAAATTCAAGGTTATATTTTTTCGGTTAATACAATAACAACTTTATTGTTAGGAAAAAATTCTTTGGCAATAACTTTAAGGCAAGTATAAAACGGGATTGCAATAATCATTCCGACGATTCCAAAAGTTATTCCGCTAATTAAAGTAATTAAGAATATTTCCAGCGGGTGCGAATTTACGCTTTTTGAGGAAATAATAGGTTGGCTAACATTATTATCAATTGCCTGAACCAATAAAAATCCAATTACTATATATATGGTTTTAGGTAAAATTTCTGTTTGAAAATCTCCGCCAATTAAACTCAACATCGTTAATATAGCCGCAAGAATAGTTCCTATAATAGGTCCAATGTAAGGAATGATATTTAAGACAGCACATAAAAAAGCAATAACAAATGCATTCTCGCTACCAAAAATTATTAGCACAATAAAATAAAGAATAAACACAACTGTTAATTGTAGCAACAAACCTACAAAATAGCGTGTTAGCAAATGATTTATTTTAGTAATCGAGTTTATAATTTTGTCTTCATTGTTATCAGGAAGTATTCTTTTTGCATTCTCTTTAAAGATATTTTGATCCTTGATAAAGAAAAAAGTAATGAAAAAAACAGATACTAATCCCATTCCAAAACCTGCAAGCAAGTTTAGAATTGAGTTTATAAAAGCCGTAAAATAACTAAAATCCAGTTTAGACGTTATTTCAGGTTTTTTTAAAAGTGTTTGTAAATCGAGATGTTGCAAGTTGAAATAATTTTCGAAATCACGTTCTATCAGCATAAATTGTTTTTGAAGACTATCAGTATCAAGAAGTGATAAATTATTAGCCTGAGATATTATTAACGGTACAAATAAAAGTATGAACCCAATCATTAATAATATAAAAAATACGATAGTAGTTATAGCTGCAAATGAGCTATTGAATTTTAATTTTTCTTTCAGGAATTTCACAAATGGGTTTGCTATTAAACACAGTATGAGAGAAACACACAAGTAAACAATCACAGTTTGTATTTGATATAAAAAATACAATATTAGCGATACTCCCAAAATAGTTGCGATAGCTCTTAAAATCCCGTTTGAAATTACTTTAGATGTAATCATAGTCTGTTTTTCTTTAGAGCATAAATATAGAAAAAAGCAGGGAAAGATTACATTTATAAAACAAAAAAAGCGAGATTTAATATCTCGCTTTTAATAATTATTAACCTGTTTAGTTATATGGTTATTGTATTAGATACCAAAAGCAGCTCTAGGTCCACCTGATAAAAATATAGCAGCCATTCTGTTTTTTTGACCTAAAGAGAACATATACATTCCTGCATCGTCTGTATAATCCATGTAGTTCATAGTCATTTCTACAGGAGTTCCTGTACATGTGCTATAATGAGGATATGCAGGTACACCATAATTTGCTGTATTGTGTACAGGAGTGTCATTTACTAAATCACTTCCACAATTAGCATCTCCCCAAATGTGACGTAAGTTCATCCAGTGACCCACTTCGTGAGTTCCAGTTCTTCCTAAATTGTAAGGAGCAGCACCAGATCCAGATAATCCAAAATATTTAGAGTCAATTACAACTCCATCAGTAGTAGTAGGTCCGCCAGGAAATTGAGCATAACCTAATATTCCACCACCAATTTTACAAGCCCATAAGTTAAGCTTAGTAGTTGGAGATGTTGGAGCTATACCACCGTTAGCCGTTTTTTTCATAGCATCATTAGTTCCCCATGAAGTTTTTGTTGTAGATTTTCTATTGATTTTTTCTAAAACAAAGCTAATTTCAACATTTGCTTTAACTCCTGCGAATAAAGCAGGAACGCTGTTGTAATCTGAGTTTTGAGCATTGAAATCTTTATTCAAGACATCAATTTGTGTTTGGATTTGAGCATCAGAAATATTTTCTGCTGCCGTTTTGTATAATACATTTACAATAACTGGAATTTGAACTTTTCCATTTACCAACTTGCCCGTCAGTAACTTGTTTTCTGTAAATGCTTCGATTTGATTCATTCTAATAGCCAAAGTAGGGTCGGCTTTTAATTGAGCTTCAAGAACATCTTGAGTAGCGCAACCACGTTGAGTAGTAGCAGTTGCTGAAGCTTCTGGAGTTGTAGATTCTGTTTGGTCGTTTTGACATGAGAATAGCAGCAGCGCTGCAAATGCGGATAAAACAATCTTTTTCATAATAGTTTGGGGTTTTGTTATAAAATTTTAGTTTAGTTAATAATTAAAGCAATTTTATAACAAAAAACTTAACAGACAAAATTTTATTATTATTTTGTTTGTCAGAATTTTAAAAACCCTTGTATGGCTTAGTTCTTACAAAAAAAGAGGTTTATTTTTTAAGATGTAAATTCGTACAACGCTATACTGGCGGCTTGTACAACATTCATACTACTATTTTTTCCAAACATATTAATATGAACTATTTGACTCGAAATTTTTAATAATTCTTCTGAAATTCCATTGATTTCACTTCCAATTATTAATGCGATTTTTTTATCAGCAGGTAGTATAACTTCTTTTAAAGGTTTGCTACTATTTGTTATTTCTAATGCAATGATTTCGCATTTTAAATCAACCAGATGAGTAACTAAATCTTGAGTTTCTTCGATAACAGTATATGGAACCTGAAGATGGGTGCTACGAGAAGTTTTATTAATTTTTCTAGGGTTAAGCGGAATATCTTTGCCTAAAAAAATAATATTTTCAACTCCAAAAGCTTCACTTATTCTAAAAAGAGAACCAATGTTTTGTTGAAAATAAATATGATCGCAAACTAATGTTATTGGGAAAGTCTTTCTTTCGAATTGTATTTCTTCGTGTGTTAATTGCACTTGACTTAAATTAATTGGTAAAGATATAATTGATAATGTTAGCACCCATTTTTAACGCTTTTTGACGTACTTCGAGAGGGTCGTTATGCACTTCGGCATCTTCCCAGCCATCACCAAGATCACACTGAAATGTATAAAGTAACACTAATTTATTTTCGATAAAAATCCCAAATGCCTGAGGTCTTTTTCCGTCGTGTTCATGAATTTTAGGCAAACCACCTGCAAAAAGAAACGGCTTCTGAAAAATAGCATGATTGGCAGGAAGTTCTACTAAATCATTGTTTGGGAATATTTTTTTTATCTCTTTTCGAATGTATTGATCCATTCCGTAATTATCATCAATATGAAGAAATCCTCCACCGTATAAATAATTACGAAGATTAGTAACATCAGCATCACTAAAAACTACATTTCCATGCCCAGTCATGTGTACAAAAGGATAGGATAACAAGTCAGGATTGCTTGGCTCTACAGTTCCGGGTTTTGCTTTTATACGAGTATCAATATTAGCATTACAAAACTTTATCAAATTGGGTAATGAAGTAGGATTTGCATACCAATCGCCACCACCACTATATTTTAGTAATGCAATTTCTTGCGAAAAAGAAGAAAATGAAATCAATAAAAACAAAAGAAATATTTTTTTCATGTAATTTTAAATTATCGGTTTGTCATTGAGAGGAACGAAACAACCTCACTAGTAATTCGGACTCTAAAACTTTGTCAAAGTTCAAAACTTTGACAAAGCTTTGTAAATTTAATATGTAAATGTGATTTATTTCATCTGTTCGCTATCGCGTGAGTCTCCTTCATCGAAATGACAAGATTATGTTTAATTAGGAACCTCATTAAAAAAAGCAACACTATGACAAGCTACCATTGCAGCAGTTTCAGTACGTAATCTTGTGTTTCCTAAAGATACTGGCTGAAAATTATTTTCGATAGCCAAAGCAATTTCTTTTTCCGAAAAGTCACCTTCAGGACCAATAAGTAATGTTACGTTCTCATTTGGTTTTAAAACTGATTTTAATGATTTTTTATCTGTTTCTTCACAATGCGCAATTAATTGTAAACCTTCGTTTTTGCGTTTTACAAATTCTTTAAATGAAATAGCTTCATTAAGTTTAGGAAGATACAATTCATTTGATTGTTTCATTGCCGATAAAATGATCTTTTCGAAACGCTCCATATTAATCACTTTACGTTCTGATCTATCGCAAATAATTGGAGTAATCTCATGAATACCTATTTCGGTAGCTTTTTCCAGAAACCATTCATAACGATCATTCATTTTGGTAGGAGCAACTGCAAGATGCAAACGGTATTTTGGATCTTGAGCTTTCTCAACCGAAATTATTTTGACAGTACATTTATTATCAGAAGCCAGTGTGATTTCGGTTTCAAATAAATAACCCAATCCATTTGTTACATGTAATATATCAGAATCTTTTTTTCGTAATACTTTTATAATGTGTTTACTTTCTTCTTTATCAAAAGAAAATTCCTGAGTTGTTTCGTCAATATTTGGGTTGTAAAATAATTGCATAGTTTAAAATTGTATTCGTGCTTTAGAAACAACAGCAGCTGTTTCAAATTGTTTTGATAAATATTTTTGATAACCTACAATTCCAATCATTGCAGCATTATCGGTAGTGTATTCAAATTTCGGAATGTAAGTTTTCCAACCGTATTTTTGTTCGCTTTCTTTCAGTCTGTTTCTAATACCCGAGTTAGCCGAAACACCACCGCCAATCGCAATTTGATTGATTCCAGTTTCTTTTACCGCCAATTTTAATTTATCCATTAAAATTTCGATAATTGTATATTGTATAGAAGCACAAATATCATTAAGATTCTCCTCGATAAAATTTGGGTTCTCCAGCTTTTTCTTCTGAATAAAATATAAAATAGCCGTTTTTAAACCAGAAAAACTAAAGTCTAATCCAGGTACTTTTGGTTTTGTAAATGCAAAAGCTTTTGGATTTCCTAATTGTGCGTATTTATCTATTAGTGGGCCACCAGGATAGGGAAGTCCAAGAATTTTGGCACTTTTATCAAATGCTTCTCCAACAGCGTCATCGGTAGTTTCTCCGATAATTTGTAAATCAAAAAAGCCATTTACTTTAATAATCTGAGTATGACCACCACTTATTGTTAATGCTAAAAATGGGAATGTAGGTTTGTCATAACCATCTTCATCAATAAAATGAGCTAATATATGCGCATGCATATGATTAACAGCAATTAAGGGAATTTGTAAAGCCAAAGACATCGATTTGCTAAAAGAACTTCCTACTAGCAATGACCCCATAAGTCCGGGACCTTGTGTAAATGCTATTGCAGATAATTGTTCTTTTTTTATATTTGCTTTGCGAAGAGCAGCATCAATCACAGGAACAATATTTTGTTGGTGAGCTCTAGACGCAAGTTCGGGTACTACACCGCCATATTGCGTATGTATCAGTTGGTTGGCAACAACATTTGACAGGACTTTATCGTTATGTAAAACAGCCGCTGCAGTATCATCACAAGAACTTTCGATAGCTAGAATAAAAACCTCAGGATTTTGCATGTAAAGGCACGAATTTTGAATTATATTTGACGAATCAAATTTTAAATTTTTTTATTTAAAAGCAGAAGCCAAAATTAAAGAATTTTTATCAAAGGAACCTTCCTTTGTTTGCTCTAAAATTAAATTTAAAGAAAAACTAAAAAACAACCAGTATCAGAAAAATAAAAAAAATAGTATCTCGTTCCTTAATCGGACTAATTCTACTTTTGTTAGTACTGGCTATCGCATTGTCTCTACCGGTCGTTCAGACAAAAATTGCAAATTATATTACCGATACTTTAAACTCAGATTTTGGTACACATATATCTGTAGAGAAAGTTTCTGTAAGTGTTTTTGGTGGTGTAAAACTCAGGAAAGTTTTAATAATGGATCACCATAAAGATACTTTAATCTATTCTGATTTAATTAAAACTAATATTTTGGCCGTTAAGAGAGTTCTTGATGGCGATTTGATTTTTGGTGAAATTCGTATGACAGGTTTACTTTTTAATTTAAAAACCTATAAAAACGAAAAGAAAACCAATCTTGATGTATTCATTCAGGCTTTCGAAACTGGACCACCAAAAAAGCCTTCAGCAAAACGTTTCTTGCTTACCGCAAAAGATGCTTACATTACCAACGGACATTTTATTCTAACAGACGAAAATAGAGTAGTTCCTAAAGATGTCGATTTTACAAAACTTAATGCTCACATAAGTGATTTTAAACTTTATGGACCCGATGTAAGTACAAGGATTCATAAATTATCGTTTTTGGATCATAGAGGTTTGTATGTAGCTAATTTAACATCAAGATTTAGCTATACCAAAAAGCAAATGAAGCTTGAAAAATTGTCTATTCTTACCAAGTACTCTAAAATATACGGAGCGGCTACATTAAATTATCGAATAGAAGATTTTGCTAAGTTTACCGATAAAGTTCAGTTTGATGTAGTTTTAGATTCTGCTAATATTGGATCTAACGATATTCGTTATTTTTATAAAGAACTAGGAAAAGACCAGTACTTCCGTGTTAAATCTAAAATTGACGGAACTTTAAACGATTTAAATTTAAAGCATCTTAGATTGTCTGATTTGCATAAATCGACTATAAATGGAGATATAAATTTCAAAAATCTTTTTGGTAAAAACGGACAAGAGTTTCTTATGAATGGTAAATTCGATAAGCTTTCGTCTAGTTATGATAACTTGGTTGTTTTGTTGCCAAATGTATTAGGGAAAAAATTGCCTAAAGAATTACAACGTATCGGTAAGTTCTCGATTGTAGGTAGAGCAAAAGTGTCTAAGACAGCTTTGGATACCGATTTTACAATGATAACTGATTTAGGGAATGGGCTTATTGATTTGAATATGAATAATATCGATGTTATCGATAAAGCTTCGTATTCGGGAAATATTGTCTTAGAGAATTTTGATGTAGGTACTTTGCTTGGTCGAAAAGATATTGGTAAAACAACCCTTAATCTGGATGTAGATGGAAAAGGATTTACCGAGAAATACCTGAACACAGTTATAAAAGGAGATGTTCAGAAATTTTATTATAATAACTATACCTATAATAATATAGTCTTAAATGGTAATTTTAAATTGCCACATTATAAAGGACAGCTTTCTGTGAATGATCCTAACCTGAGTATGACATTTGATGGTTTGATAGATTTAAGTAGAAAAGATAGTGACTATGATTTTCACATTAAGGTAGAAAATGCCGATTTACACAAACTTAAATTCATAAAAGATTCTATATCTGTTTTTAAAGGAGATGTAGCAGTTCACGTATCAGGAAATACAATCGAAAACCTTCAGGGGGATATTGAGATTAATGATGCGGTTTATCAAAATCCAAAATCGACTTATGTTTTTGATCAGGTAAAAGTAAGCTCAAATTTTGATGCCGATAAAATACGTACAATAACAATAAGTTCTACCGATGTTGTTGATGGTGAAATTGTAGGGAAGTTTAAATTTAATCAATTAGAAAATTTAGTTACAAATTCTGTAGGTAGTTTATATGCCAATTATAAACCACTTAAAGTAAGTAAAGGACAGTTTTTACATTTTAATTTTACTATTTACAATAAGATTATCGAAATCTTTTATCCTGAGATAGAGGTAGCAACCAATACAGTTGTGAGAGGGAAAATTGATGCCGATAAGGATGAATTCAAGTTTAAGTTTAATTCCCCTCAAATTAAAGCAGCACAAAATACATTTGATAATATAAGAGTTGCTGTAGATAATAAAAACCCATTGTATAATACCTATATCGAGTTAGATAGTATTAAAACGAAGTATTATAAGGTACGTGATTTTAGTTTGATAAACGTAACCATGAAAGATACTTTATTTGTAAGGTCTGAGTTTAAAGGAGGTTCAAAAGGAGAAGATTATTTTAACTTCAACTTATATCATACTATTGATAAAGATAAGAACAACGTTGTCGGAATCAATAAATCCGAGTTGAAATTTAAAGACTATTTGTGGTATTTAAATGAAAATGATGAACCTGATAATAAAATCGTTTTTGATAAAAAATTTAAGAATTTTGACATAGATAATATTATTCTATCTCATGAAAATCAAAAGATAGAATTAGTCGGGCAAATAAAAGATGCCGATTTTAAAGATTTGAAACTAAGTTTTAAAGATGTAGATCTTAATAAAATTACACCAGCCAATGATAAACTTGTTTTAAATGGTAATATTAACGGAGAGATTAATTTTAAACAGAAAAAGAATGTCTTCCAGCCAACAGCTTCCATCTTTATCGATAAGCTAAATGTAAATAAGACCGATTTAGGAGGGCTAAAATTTGATATTGTAGGTGATGAAAACCTTAGAAAGTTTACGATAAATTCTTCTATCGAAAATGATAAATTGGAGATGTTTAAGTTATTCGGAAGCTTCGAAATTATTAATAAAGAAACAATACTTGATTTACAGCTTAAATTTGACACATTTAACTTAGCCTCGCTTAGTTCTTTGGGAGGAGAAGTATTGTCGAATATTCGAGGCTATGTTTCGGGTAACGCGGCTATTATCGGGAATTTAAAAAGGCCTGATGTTAATGGACGTTTATATCTGGATAAAGCCGGAATGACTATTCCTTATTTAAACATAGATTATGAGCTGAGTGATAAAACTATTGTCGATGTAACCGATGAGAAATTCTTGTTACGAAATAATACTATCACCGATTCTAAATACGGAACTAAAGGGATTTTAAATGGTACAGTCGAGCATAATAATTTTGGCGATTGGAAATTAGATTTAGATATCAGTTCAAAAAGATTGTTAGCATTAGATACTAAAGACAGTGAAGATGCGGCTTATTTTGGTACAGCATTTATTAATGGTAGAGCAACTATTAAAGGACCAACTACGGCATTATTTATAAAAGTAGATGCAAAATCAGAGAAAGGAACATCTGTGAAGATCCCGATTAATGATGCGCAAACAATGAGTGATAATAACTTTATTCATTTTATCACAGCCAAAGAAAAGTATAATCTTGCTAATGGTATTGTCGAAAAGACAAGAAACTATAATGGTCTGGAATTAGAGTTTGATTTTGATATTACTCCAGACGCCGAGGTCGAAGTAATTTTAGATAGAAATTCTGGACACGGAATGAAAGGAAAAGGATTTGGGTCTTTATTATTTAAAATTAATACACTTGGTAAATTTAATATGTGGGGGGATTTCCAGGCATACGAAGGAACCTATAACTTTAAGTATGGTGGATTAATCGATAAGAAATTTGTTGTAAAAAAAGGAGGTTCGATTTCTTGGGAAGGTAACCCGATGAAAGCGCAGTTAAATCTTGAAGCAGTTTATAAAACATCTGCAAATCCTGCAGTATTATTAGAGAATTCTTCATTTAGCAAAAAAGTACCTGTAGAGGTAGTTATTGGTATTCGTGGAGATTTAACGAGCCCAGAACCAGATTTTAATATCGAGTTCCCAACAGTAAGTAATGTATTAAAATCGGAGATTCAGTATAAGTTAGTCGATAAAGATGTTCGACAAACACAAGCACTTTATTTGCTGTCTTCAGGAGGATTCTTAAGCCCTGAGGGAGTGAGTCAATCTGATTTTTCTAGTAGTTTATTCGAAACTGCAACTAATTTATTGGGAGGAATAATTCATTCTGATAGTGATAAGATAGATATTGGTTTTACATATACCTCTGCCGACAGACGACTTGGTCAGGAAGCCGATGGTCAATTTGCAGCGACAATTTCATCTCAGATCAATGAGAGAATTACCATAAACGGTAAAGTAGGAGTACCAGTAGGAGGAATCAACGAATCGGCAATTGTGGGCGACGTAGAGGTGCAATACAGAGTTAATGAAGACGGAAGTATGAACTTGCGTTTATTTAACCGAGAAAACGATATTAATTATATAGGTCAGGGAGTTGGTTATACACAAGGTATAGGGGTTTCTTATGAAGTAGATTTTGATACTTTTAGAGAATTGGTAAATAAAATCTTTAAAGACCATAAACTAGAACGTGCTATTAAAACTTCAAACCAGAATAATGATGTTCCTGATTCTGCTATAAATCCAGATTATATTGATTTCTCAAAGTCAAAAAAGAATAATAAAAAGGAAAAAGAAAAGGTAAAAACTAATGATCAGGGATACATTCCTGAAGAAGATTAACACACTTTAAGTTACTAATGTGTTTTAGTTTTGTTAATGATTTTTTTTTAGCCTTACAATTTCCTTATCTTTCAGTTTAGTTACATCTCATTTTTTGTAACACTTCAACCGTATATTGTTATTTTTAAATTATCAATTAAAATAAATGTCTTTTTTTATTTTATTGATTTTTTTTACTATCCGAAAACTTATTAACGAAAACGTTTGAATTTAACATATTTTATTAACTTATTATAAATATAGCCCGAATAGTGGTGAATGTTTGCTAATTTTACACTTTAATACTTAAATAATGCCAAAAACAATAAAAAAAGTTGGTGTTCTTACATCAGGAGGAGATTCACCAGGAATGAATGCAGCCATTCGATCAGTAGTTCGAACTTGTGCTTATCATAACATCGAATGTATCGGAATTTATAGAGGATATCAAGGAATGATTGAAGGTGACTTCAAAGAAATGGGACCTCGAAGTGTAAATAATATTGTGAATAAAGGAGGGACGATTTTAAAATCGGCTCGTTCATTAGAATTTAAAACTCCAGAAGGAAGAAAAAAAGCTCATGAGAATCTTGTAAAAGCAGGAATCGATGCTTTGGTTGTAATAGGAGGAGATGGTAGCTTTACCGGAGGCCTATTATTTAACTCTGAATATAATTTCCCAGTAATGGGAATCCCAGGAACTATTGATAATGATATTTTTGGTACGAGTCATACTTTAGGGTACGATACGGCACTAAATACTGTTGTAGATTGTATTGACAAAATACGTGATACTGCGAGTTCTCATAACCGTCTGTTTTTTGTAGAGGTAATGGGTAGAGATGCAGGTCATATTGCTCTAAATGCAGGAATCGGAGCTGGAGCAGAAGAAATTCTTATTCCAGAAGAAGATTTAGGTTTAGATAGATTATTAGAATCACTTCAAAAAAGTAAAGCATCTGGAAAATCATCAAGTATTGTTGTTATTGCCGAAGGAGATAAAATCGGTAAAAACGTATTTGAACTAAAAGATTATGTAGAGGCTAACTTACCTGAATATGATGTTAGAGTTTCTGTTTTAGGACACATGCAACGTGGAGGTTCCCCTTCTTGTTTTGATCGTGTTCTTGCAAGTAGATTAGGTGTAAAAGCGGTAGAATCTTTACTTGAAGGGAAATCAAATTATATGGTTGGTTTACAAAATGACAAAGTTACTTTAACGCCTTTGGAACAAGCAATTAAAGGTAAATCTGAAATAGATAGAGAATTGCTACGCGTTTCTGAGATCATGTCAACATAAAAATATAGAATAAAAAAATTGAAGTTTATTGTGAGGAAATTAGACTTTGAAAATAAGTAGAATAACAAAAAATAAATAAAAATTTAGTAAAATGTCAAAAGTAAAATTAGGAATAAACGGATTTGGAAGAATTGGAAGAATTGTTTTCAGAGAATCTTTCAATAGAGATAATGTAGAGGTTGTAGCAATCAATGATTTATTAGATGTTGATCACTTAGCTTATTTATTAAAATATGATTCAGTACACGGTCGTTTTGATGGAACTGTAGAAGTAAAAGAAGGAAAACTTTTTGTAAACGGAAGAAACATCCGTATCACTGCAGAAAGAAACCCTGCTGACTTAAAATGGAATGAAGTTGATGTTGATGTAGTTGCTGAATGTACTGGTATTTTCACAACTATCGAAACTGCAAATGAGCACATTAAAGGTGGTGCTAAAAAAGTAATTATTTCTGCTCCATCTGCAGATGCTCCAATGTTTGTAATGGGAGTAAATCATGAAACTGCAAAAGCTTCTGATTTAGTAGTTTCTAATGCATCTTGTACTACAAACTGTTTAGCTCCTTTAGCTAAAGTAATTCACGATAATTTCGAAATTGTTGAAGCTTTAATGACAACTGTTCACGCAACAACTTCAACCCAAATGACTGCTGATGGTCCTTCTAGAAAAGACTGGAGAGGTGGACGTGCTGCTAGCATAAACATCATCCCTTCTTCTACTGGAGCTGCTAAAGCTGTTGGAAAAGTAATTCCATCTTTAAATGGAAAATTAACTGGAATGTCTTTCCGTGTTCCTACTGCTGACGTTTCTGTAGTAGATTTAACTGTAAAAGTAGCTAAAGAAACTTCTTATGAAGAAATTATGGCTGTTTTAAAGAAAGCTTCTGAAACTACAATGAAAGGTATTTTAGGATATACTGAAGACTTAGTTGTATCTCAAGATTTTATTTCTGATAAAAGAACTTCGATCATTGATGCTAATGCAGGAATTGGTTTAAATTCAACTTTCTTCAAGATTGTATCTTGGTATGATAATGAGTACGGATACTCTAGCAAATTAATTGATTTATCTGTGCATATCGCAGGTCTTAAATAATTTTATATACATTTCAAAATCCCGTTATTGAATAGATAGCGGGATTTTTATTATTTTGTTTGACTCTCCAATAATGTAAATAATTACACTTAATATTGTAAGATGAAAAACTAAACCGAAAACTAAATAAAATAAAATGAAATTAATAGTTGATAGTGGATCTACTAAAGCAGATTGGATAGCAATTGATGATAATGGCAAGATATTATTCACAACACAAACCTTAGGATTAAATCCTGAAATTCTTAATGGAGATGAAATCGTAACCCGATTAAATGATCGTTTTGATATTTTACAGAATAAAAATACAGCTACACATTTGTTCTTTTATGGAGCAGGTTGTGGTACTGATAGAATGAAAATCGCTCTATCGCAAATTTTTCAGGAATATTTCGTTAATGCAATCGTAGATGTTCATGAAGATACGTATGCAGCAGTATATGCTACTACCCCAAGAGGAGAGAAAGCAATTGTTAGTATTTTAGGAACAGGATCTAATTGTAGTTATTTTGATGGAAAAGAATTATTCCAAAAAGTACAATCATTAGGATACATTGCAATGGACGATTGTAGTGGTAATGTTTTTGGAAAAGAATTAATTAGAAAATATTACTTTAATAAAATGCCTCAGGATTTAGCAGTTGAATTTGCAAAAGAATACAACATGGATCCAGATTTTATTAAAAATAAATTATATAAAGAGCCAAATCCAAATGCTTATTTGGCAACTTTTGCAAAGTTCTTAATCAAACATAAAGATTCAGAATTTTGTAGAAAAATCATCTTTAAAGGGATGAAATCATTTGTTAAGAATTACATCAAACAATTTGATAATTGTAAAGAAGTTCCAGTTCATTTTGTGGGTTCTATTGCTTATTATTTGAAAGATGAGTTACAAGAAACTTTTGATAAATATGAATTGCAATTAGGTAATGTTTTGAGACGTCCAATCGATGGACTTATCGCATATCATATTTCTAATAAATAAGATACATGAAAAGTATGGAGATTGCTATTATTGCTCACGATGGAAAGAAAGCAGATATGGTTCAGTTTTTGAATAAAAATAAAACGCTCTTACTTCAGGAAAATATTAAACTTATCGCTACCGGAACTACAGGAAGCAAGGCTATAAACGCTGGCTTTAAAGCTCGAAGAATGCTTTCTGGTCCTATGGGAGGTGATGCTCAAATTGCTGCAAGAGTAGCAGAGGGTAAAACGCAAATGGTTTTCTTTTTTAAAGATCCACTTGCAAGCCATGCCCATGAGGTCGATATTAATATGTTAATCCGTGTTTGTGATGTACATAATGTACCATTGGCAACTAATGAAGCATCTGCACAGTTATTATTAAATGCCATCGCTTTGCAATTATAAAAATCAAGATATTAAAAATATATAAGAACCGTTTCAATTATTTGAAACGGTTTTTTTGTTTCTTGTTTTGTGTAATTGATTGGTATTTATTGATTTAGACTTTTGGTTGTCTTTTTTTACGTAAATTTGATATTAAATTTATTGTTAATTCATGAAAAAATACATAGTAATTGCGATTATTGCTCATGATAACAAGAAAGCAGACATGGTTCAGTTTTTAGATAAAAATAGAATCATTTTGCAAGATGAAAGAATGAAGCTTATAGCAACAGGAATATTAGGAAGGAGTGTTGAGAATTCAGGCTTTAAAGTAGCTAAAATGCTTCCTGGGCCTATGGGAGGTAATGCTCAAATTGCAGCAAGAGTAGCAGAGGGTAAAATCCAGATAGTTTTCTTTTTCAAAGATCCACTAGCGAGTCATGCACATGGTGTAGATATTAATATGCTTGTGCGGGTGTGCGATGTACATAATGTGCCGTTGGCTACAAATGAAGCCTCGGCACAATTACTACTTAATGCTATCGTATTGCAATTATAGAAATTTCTACATTTACATTTTTAGGTAAGCAAGCTACTTGAACAGTTTCGCGCGCAGGTGCTGTTTTTTCGTCAAAATAAGCTCCGTATACGCCGTTTATTGCAGCGAAATTATTCATGTCCATAATAAAAATGGTTGCTTTTACTATATGTTCAAATGTCATATCAGCAGCTTTTAAAATTGCAGCTATGTTCTCCATTACTTGTTTTGTCTCATCAAGAATGTTATCTGTTACTAATTCTCCAGTTTGAGGATTAATAGCAATTTGACCAGAAGCATAAAGAGTATCGTTTTTTAAAACAGCTTGGTTATATGGTCCAATTGGAGCTGGTGCATTTTCGGTAAAAATGATTTTTTTCATGATTATCTCAATTTAAATTAAATGTATTTTTGTTTGTAACAAGATAATATTATCTGTTATTAGTACTTCTTTTGTTCCATTTGATATCACTAAGAACACCTGATTTTATTCCGATAAAGAAATTCCAGTTAGAATTTGTACCTAGTGGAGTCCAGTTAAAATCCATTCTCCAGCTTAATAAATCTCTTTCAAAACGAAGTTGGGTAAAAGTAACTCCTTTTTGTACAAAATCATATCCTGTAGATATACCACCTTTCCATTTAGGAGTAATATCCATATTAGCAGAAATCATTATAGAGTTTCCGATAATTTTATTTTCTCTGGCAGTATTTCCATAAGTTAAGGAATAAGCAAGTGTCATATCCCAAGGAAGTTTTGCATTAAAGAATTCAGTTATTGCGTTGTCATCTTCTTCAGACCCATCAAACTGACTTTTACGTTGATCATTTAAGTCGGTATTTGTTCCAAACAAGTCATCTTCACGACCACCATTTCTTTCACTTTGTTTGTTCTCATCCTTCTTCTTTTTATCCTTGTCCTTATTTGAGATAGAATAGTTTAAAGTCATATTGGCACTCGTCATTCGAAATAAACTTCCTCCGTTGTCAATATTGAATTTATTTATTTGTCTCCCGGAATTGTCAATTGCATATGGGTTTAAAGTAGCTCCAAAATTGACATTCATTTTGTCTTGAAAAAGTTGTGTTCCTCCACTAACTCTAACAGGTTGCCATGCAAATGAGTTTATACCATCAGCATTAAAATTATAACTCGTAGAGAAGTTTAAATTGTTAAGCAGCATTATTTTTTTAGGTTCTGTTTTTGTGCTGTCTCTGTCTGTAACTTTAGCTTCAAAAGTATTGCTTAAATCAAATCCTATAATATTTGAATTAGCATTACCCGGAGCACCAAAAATACCTCCTTCAAAACGGCTATATTCTTTAGTTATAGTACCAGTAGCATCAGTAGCATAAGTATCGTAATATTTCTCGAAACTTGGTGTGTATCCGTAAGAAACAGACGGACGCATTACGTGGCGTATCGATTTTATCTTTTTGTCCTCGCCAAAATTAAAAGTACCGTATATTGTTGTACCAAGACTAGAACTAAAAGAGTAGGTTCTATAGGCATCAAAACCATTTACAACATTTTCCACTACTTTACTTTGGTCAGTATCGTAATGTTTTTCGACAGTTTTTGTTTGCCATACTTCCTGATAATTGGCAGTTGTACTGGCACTAAAATATTTAAATATTTTAAAGTTGGTACTAATAGGAATGCTGTGCTTAGCTCCAATTTTTGCATTATCAAACATTTGAGGTTTAAAAAATAGAGAATCGGTTGTTACGATACTATTTTTTCCGCTCAGGTTATATTGAAAGTTAATGTTTTTGATAAAACCTTTTTTAACTCCATTTTTACCAACAAATGGGTATATCCTGTCTACACTTGCTTCTAGCGTTGGTAACGTCATATTAATAACTTCCGTTTGCGTGTTTTGCGAGTGCGTGGCAGTTATCGATGTACGTATTTGTGGTAACGTATTAAAGTTTTTGCTGTAAGAAACAGATGAACTTAAAGTATTGTTTAAGCTAGACCCGATGTTTGCCTGATTGATAGATTGTTTAAAGTATTTACTACTACCCATATTCACCGAAGCAGAGAAACTTGAATTAGGACTTGCTTTTGTGTCCTTAGAGTGTGACCATTGTATGTTGTAGATGTTTTGTTTAGAGTAATCTGGATATCCTCTTTCACTAGATATCAGGTTTTCAAAACGAACATTAATATTACCTCTATATTTATATCTTTTTGCATATGCCGACTCAAATCGCATGGCATAACTTCCGTTGGTGTAATAATCTCCAAGGACTGTTAAGTCGTAATTATCGCTTAAAGCAAAATAATAACCTCCATTTTGTAATGAGAATCCTCGAGTATTAGAGTCATTATAACTTGGTAGGATTAAACCCGAAACACTTTTTTCGTTTGTCATCGGGAAATAGGCAAACGGTAAGGCGATAGGAGTAGGTACATCGGCAATTACCATATTGGTTAAACCAGTAATTACTTTTTTTCCAGGAATAAATTTAACTTTATTGGTCTGGAAATAGTATTCAGGATTATCTACATCTTTTGCAGTAGTAAATCGAGCTCCTTTTAAGAAATAAACAGAGTCGTTTTCTTTTTTCGTGATACCAGCTTTTATTCTAAATTCACCTTGTTCAGATCTCGAATTCCAAATTAAAGCTTTTTGGGTTTTAAAGTTAAACCGTATAGAATCGGGTTCTACAGCACTTGCGCCTTGTTTAAAATTTGGATATTGAGTATAAACTCCAGCAGAATCTTTTAATCGACCTGCATAAACTTCATTCTTTTCATAATCCAAAACAATGATACCCGATTTTAGTTCGACATCTTGATAATATAATTCAGCTTCATTATATAAGGTGATAAGTTTACGCTTTTGATCAATCTTTGCGTAATCTTTGGCTTTGTATTTTACTTTGCCATCCAAAAAAGCTTTTTTGGGTTTTATACTATCTACCTTTATGGTATCAATAGTTGCAGTTTTGATGCTATCTGGCTGTTTATTAGCGCTTGCAGCTTTCTTTTTTTTGTTTGTTTCTTGAGAATATAGATTACCGCATCCTAGCGTTAGGAAAAATGATAATAAAACGATATTAAATAAGTTTGTATGCAAAGGTTTAAATACTATTTTTGTAAAAATATGGCTTGTTTTTTGACATGTCAAACTTACATATAATTTTTTGTCAAAAATAATCAATTGAAAAAATTATAACAGTTGTGTTTTATTAAAATTAACTTTTAAATTTATGAATATATTTAGCAAAATTAGGGTAATATTTAGTTTATTTCTAACTATAATATCGATTTCTGCTTATAGTCAGTCCAATGTGTTTAAAGTAACACTGGATGCGGGTCACGGAGATCATGACTTTGGAGCGGTTTATAGCGGAAGAATTGAAAAAAATATTGCTTTGGCTATAGTTTTAAAAGTAGGTAAATTACTAGAGTCTTATCCGAATGTTGATGTTATTTATACTCGTAAGACGGATGTTTTTATAGATTTGGTCGAAAGAGCCAATATTGCCAATAGAGCAAATTCTAATATTTTTGTATCTATACATTGTAATGCAAATAAAAATACTGCTGCATTTGGTACAGAAACCTATGTTATGGGTATGAATAAAATTGCTTCGAATCTTGAAGCGGCAAAAAAAGAGAACTCCGTTATTACCTTAGAGAAAGATTACAAACGTAAATACGAAGGTTTTGATCCTAATTCGCCAGAATCTATGATCGGAATGACTTTAATGCAAGAAGAATATTTAGATTATAGTATTGCATTAGCAAGTAAGATAGAAGAAGGTTTTGATATTCTCGGGAAAAAATTGCGTCATGGAGGAGTAAAACAAGCTCCTTTTATGGTACTTCATAAAGCATATATGCCAAGAGTTTTGGTAGAAACAGGTTTTATTTCTAATCCTACAGAAGGGGACATTTTAAATTCTGATGCTGGACAAAACGAATATGCAAAAGCAATTGCTGATGCTATTATCAGTTATAAAAAGGAATATTTCGGTACTGGTTCTGCCGATGCTGTTGATGAAAAACCATCTACTAAGATGATAGAAAATGCAGTTAAAGATTCTACACCTGTAAGAAATGTAAATACTGCGCCTGCTCAAAAAAATACAGTAAAACCTAATTTAACAGGTTCTATATATAAGGTACAACTTTTGGCTAGTATAAAAAAGACTCCATTGGCGCCATCTAACTTTAAGGGATTATCTGGAGTTTCTGTAGTATATGAGAATAATGTTTATAAATACACCTACCAGCAAACAGCGGATTATAATCAAGCAAAAAAATATTTGCAAGAAGCAAAAGATAAGGGGTTTGACTCTGCTTTTTTGATTGCATTTAAAAATGGAGAAAAAATTAGTATCCAAGACTCGCTTAAATAATAATTACAAGTTCAATATTTTTATATTAAATTTGTACAAACACTTACAATTTTGAAACTAACAAGAGAAATTAAAACGGCTATTTTAGTCATCGCATCAATTTTATTATTTATTTGGGGGTACAGCTTTCTAAAAGGCAAAGACCTCTTTACAAACTACAAAACATTTTATGTTGAATATGACAATGTAGAAGGTTTAGCTACATCTGCACCTGTTACTCTTAACGGTTTAGCAATTGGAAAAATCAACGGTATAAAAATTAACGAAGCTACAGGGAAATTATTAGTGGAATTACAGTTGAAAACTGATTTTCCAATCTCTAAATCTAGTACTGCATCTATATATGAGCCTGGATTTATTGGAGGAAAACAAATTTCAATCATTCCAAACTTTAATGATAAAGAGCCAGCAGAAGATGGGCAAATGTTAAAAGGAACTACTAAACTTGGTTTAACAGCTGGTTTGGCAGATAAATTAGCTCCGGTTCAGGATAAAGTAGAGAAGATGTTAGTTAATATAGATAAACTAGTTTCTGGATTAAACAATATTCTTGATCAAAAAGGGCAAGAGGATTTAAAAAAGACTTTGGCAGAATTAAGCGAAACTATGGCTCAATTTCATAAAGCTTCAGCTAGTGTAAATTCAATCTTAGATAATAACAAAAACCAAATTCACGGTATTGTAACTGACTTTAATAAAGTTTCTGGGAATTTTTCTAAAATATCAGATTCATTAAATAAAGCAGATCTAGGAAAAACGGTTAGAAATTTAAACCAAACATTGGCTAAAGTTGATGGTATAATGAATGGATTAAATTCAGGTAAAGGTACAATGGGTAAATTATTAAAAGACGAAGCGCTTTATAATAACCTACAAGCAACATCTAAAGAATTAGAGTTGTTGTTACAAGATGTACGTTTGTCGCCAACACGTTATGTAAATGTTTCTCTTTTTGGTAAGAAAAACAAACCATACGTAGCACCAGTAAACGATTCGATTTCTAAAAAATAAGCTTAAGATATGAGTTATTTAGATAATATTTTATTTGCCATTCTTCTTATAATTGGTTTTGGTTTTTTTGCGTCTAGCGTAAAAAAAATCATCCGAAACATAAAGCTTGGAGTAGATGTAGACCGTAAAGACAATCCAAAAGCACGTTGGACAAACATGGCTATGATTGCCCTTGGTCAGTCTAAAATGGTAAAAAGACCAATAGCGGGAGTATTGCATATTGTTGTTTATGTTGGTTTTATAATTATAAATATTGAATTACTCGAAATCATTATTGATGGTTTATTTGGTACGCATAGAGTATTTGCACCATATTTAGGACCAGTATATGATGTATTGATTGCTTCTTTTGAAATATTAGCATTGTTAGTTTTGGTTGCAGTATCAGTTTTCTGGATAAGAAGAAATATTGTACGACTAAAGCGATTTATTAATCCAGATTTAAACGGATTTCCTAAAAATGATGCAAATTACATCTTGTATTTTGAGGTTGTATTGATGGTATTGTTTTTATTGATGAATGCTTCTGATTTTCATTTGCAAAATGTTCCTGGAGGAGTTTTTCATAAAGCAGGAAGTTTTCCTGTGAGTCAGTTTATAGCGCCAATGTTTAACGGATTGTCAAACGAATTGGTTGTATTGTTGTTTGAAGTATTTTGGTGGTTGCATATTATAGGTATCTTAATTTTTATGAACTACTTGTACTTCTCTAAACATTTACATATTTTATTGGCTTTCCCAAATACGTATTTTGCTAATTTGAAACCAGAAGGACAATTTGATAATTTAGAATCGGTTACAAAAGAGGTTAAATTAATGATGGATCCTAATGCTGATCCATTTGCAGCGGCGCCTCCGGCTGATGAAAATGCTGCGCCAGCTAAATTTGGAGCAAGTGATGTTCAGGATTTAAACTGGGTTCAGTTATTAAATGCTTATACGTGTACAGAATGTGGTCGTTGTACTTCATCTTGTCCTGCAAATCAAACAGGAAAAAAATTGTCTCCTCGTAAAATTATGATGGATACAAGAGATAGATTAGAAGAAGTAGGAAAAAATATAGATGCTAATAAAGGAGTTTTTGTTCCAGATAATAAGTCTTTATTAAATGATTATATTACTCCGGAAGAATTATGGGCTTGTACATCATGTAATGCATGTGTAGAAGAGTGTCCTGTAAATATTAGTCCGTTATCTATTATTATGGATATGCGTCGTTACCTGGTTATGGAGCAAAGTGCTGCACCAATGCCTTTAAATGCAATGATGACGAATATTGAAAATAATGGAGCACCATGGCAGTACAATCAGCAAGATAGATTGAACTGGAAAAACGAAAATTAAAAAAGTTTAATTGGTTAATCGGTAATTCGTTTAATTAATAGAATAAAATAATTTTTCGGTTTTTAGTGAAAGTTTGAAGGTAGATTTGTTTTATAACGATTACCCACTTAACGATTAACCGATTAAACAAAAAAAGAACATGTCAGAAAGTTTAGTTGTGCCAACAATGGCAGAAATGCTAGCCCAAGGAAAACAACCAGAAGTTTTATTCTGGGTAGGTTGTGCAGGAAGTTTTGATGATAGAGCAAAAAAAATCACAAAAGCGTTTGTACGAATATTAAATCGTGCAGATGTTTCTTTTGCGGTTCTTGGTACAGAAGAAAGTTGTACTGGAGATCCTGCAAAACGTGCTGGAAATGAGTTTTTATTTCAGATGCAAGCTATGATGAATATCGAAGTTCTGAATGCTTATGAAGCAAAAAAAATAGTTACTGCTTGCCCGCATTGTTTCAATACAATAAAAAATGAGTATCCTGAACTTGGTGGAAAATATGAAGTTGTACACCATACAGAATTCTTAAAATCATTGCTGGATGATGGTAGATTAACCATTGAAGGCGGACAGTTTAAAGGAAAACGTATTACGTTTCATGATCCATGTTATTTAGGACGAGCTAATAAAATATACGAAGCACCAAGAGAATTAATTGAGAAACTTGATATCGAGTTGGTCGAGATGAAACGCTCTAAAGCAAACGGATTATGTTGCGGAGCTGGTGGAGCGCAAATGTTTAAAGATGCTGAGCCAGGAAACAAAGAAGTAAACGTATTACGTACTGAAGATGCTCTGGAAGTAAAACCAGATATTATTGCTGCTGCTTGCCCGTTTTGTAATACAATGCTAACGGATGGTATTAAAAATAAAGAAAAAGAAGCTGAAACTAAAGTAATGGACATTGCCGAGTTAATCGCTAATGCACAGGATTTGTAGTTTAGGAAAGGTTCAAAGTTTAAAAAAAAGGTTCAAAGTTGCTAAGGTTCTGAGGTTCCAAGGTTTTGAACTTTAAACATGAAACTTTAAACTGTTTAAAATCTAAAATAAAAAAAAATGTATATTCCTTTTGAAAATTTACCCGGAGAATCAAAGATTTGGATTTATCAATCCAATAGAAAGTTCTCGGACGAAGAATTTTCTGAAATAGAAACTGCTTTACAAGGTTTTCTTGAATCTTGGGCAGCACACGGAACTAGTTTAGAATCATCATACTTGCTTAAATACAACCGATTTATAATTATTGCTGTAGATCAGGATGTACAAGCTGCAACAGGATGTTCTATCGATTCATCGGTAGAGTTTATCCAAAGTCTTGAGAAAAAATACAATGTAGATTTGCTAGATAAGATGAATGTTACTTTTAAATTAGGAGAACATATTGCTCACAAGCCATTGATTGATTTTAAGAAAATGGTGAAGGACAAAGCAGTTACAGAAAACACTATCGTTTTTAATAATTTGGTAAACAATATTGAAGAATTTAATGAATCGTGGGAAGTTCCAGCAGCAGATAGCTGGCATAGTAGATTCTTTTAAATCTTTATTATAGATAAATTACAAAAGGCATAAAATTTAGATTTTATGCCTTTTTTTTGAGATAAAATGAAACTAGACTTTCTTTGTCTGTAATAATTAGACTTTATAAATAAATTTAGTGTATTCATAAAATTGACTTAATTATAAATGAAAAATCAAGGCTTAGATTATCGTTGGATGAAATATAAAAATGGTAGACCATATTTTGCAATAGTTAATTTAAGTATTGAAAAAGATGAGATTAAAAATCAAATTATAGAAAATTATTCTGGAATTGGATATAGTAATCATTCAATAGATGTGGGGCGTGAAGGAATGGAAACTTGGAAGAAAGGATTAATAGCAGGTTTGGAGTTTGCTCTTTCTTGTAGTTCTGAGTTCTGGAAAATTACTATAAATGCAGTAGTTGGTAAACCAGTTACAGATACAAACCCTACGATTATTGGGTATACGGGTATTTTGGCTTTTTTAGAAATAACAGAAATTATAATTGATGAACAAGTAATGCAACAATTAGATGACTTCGTTTACGGTAGTTGGGAGTTTAATAATGCTGAAAAAATACCGAATTTTAATAATCGAACTTTTGAATAATCTTTGTCAAAGTTCAAAATTTTGACAAAGGTCGTTGTCTAGCAGAGATCCTTCCTGTGTCAGGAGGATAAGTTTGCGGTTACGATGTGGTTAGTTTATGTAGCAACGTTGTCTTTGTTCTTTTGCAACTCTGTGAGATAGACGTACTGCTGAGAGCCTCTATGGAAAACCTTTGTCCCTTTGAACCTTAGTATCTCAGAACCTCAGAACCTTTTTTTGAAAAATCTAACATTCTAAAATTTCAATTCAACACTAATTTTAAGTACTTTCGTAAGACTAAAATTAATACATGAAAATAGCAATAGTTTGTTATCCTACTTTTGGTGGGAGCGGGGTTGTAGCAACAGAGCTCGGTCTTGAATTAGCAAGACGTGGTCACGAAATTCACTTTATAACTTATAGTCAGCCTGTTCGGTTGGCACTTTTGAATCCTAATGTACACTATCACGAAGTAAATGTTCCTGAATATCCTTTGTTTCATTACCAGCCGTATGAGTTGGCTTTGTCAAGCAAATTGGTAGATATGGTAAAGTTGTATAAGATTGAGTTGCTTCATGTACATTATGCAATTCCTCATGCATATGCAGGCTATATGGCGAAGCAAATGCTTAAGAATGAAGGAATTCATATCCCGATGATTACAACGCTTCACGGAACGGATATTACCTTGGTAGGGAATCATCCGTTTTATAAACCTGCAGTAACTTTTAGTATTAACAAATCAGATTATGTGACTTCGGTTTCTCAGAGTTTGAAAGATGATACATTAAAATTATTCAATATTAAGAATAAGATAAAGGTGATTCCTAATTTTATAGAACTGGATAAGGTTAAAAAAGATCCTGACGCTCCTTGTCATCGTTATGTTATGGCAAAGGAAAACGAACGTATTATTACACATATCAGTAATTTTAGAAAAGTAAAAAGAATCCCGGATATTATCAAGATTTTTTATAATATCCAAAAAGAGATTCCTGCAAAATTAATGATGGTAGGTGATGGACCTGAAAAGGAGAAAGCCGAGATTTTATGCCAGGAATTAGGGATTTATGATAAAGTAATCTTTTTTGGGAATAGTAACGAAATAGATAAAATCTTGTGTTTTACGGATTTATTTTTATTACCGTCTGAAACAGAGAGTTTTGGTTTGGCGGCGCTTGAGGCAATGTCTTGTAGTGTTCCTGTAATTTCTAGTAACTCGGGTGGTTTGCCTGAGGTAAACTTTGATGGTTATTCGGGATATTTAAGCGACGTAGGTAATGTTGAAGAAATGGCTGTGAATGCTCTTAAGATTCTTAAGGATGATGCGACTTTAAATGTGTTTAAAGCGAATGCTCTGGAGGTTGCAAAGAAATTTGATATTAAGAATATTTTGCCAAAGTATGAAGCATTATATCAAAAAGCGATTAATGATTATAAAGATCACAAAGGAGTACAGTAAAATATTAATTTAAAAAGTTAACAATGAAAAAAATACTAGTCTTATTTGTTTCGGTTCTTGTAATTTCTTGTGGGGCAACAAAATCTGGAGATAAAAATACTGCTTTGTATGAAGTTTTGACTCAGCAAAGTGATGGTGGTGGAAATATTCATTTTTTTGAAATATTGAGCGAACCTAATGAAATCAAGATGTTGACCAGCGATGAGAGCTTAAAAGGAAAAATAAAAGAAGACGATATAAAAAAGGCAAATTATATTGTCCTGAATATGGGAGAGAAAAATACTGGAGGTTATTCTATAGGAGTTGAAAAAGTTGAAGAAACAGATAAAAATATTATTATAACTGTTAAAGAAACTGCTCCTGCGCCTGATAGTATGGTAATGCAAGTGATTACTTATCCTTATGCTGTGGTAAAAATAAATTCGAAAAAAGAAATTATCATTAAATAAAAAAAATCCTGTCATTAAGTATGACAGGATTTTTTATAAATACATTTATTAAAATTGAAATTTGATTCCTAATCCGATATCAAATCCAAAATTATCATCATCGTAATATCCAGAACCAATTTCTGGTCTTGCGTCTAGTGAAAGTAAAATTGGCACTTCTTTAAATCCGTACTCAATACCTATGTCTCCAGCTGCAAATACGAAAGTTCCACTGTCACTATAGCCATGGTAATCATGATCCCAGCTGCCAATACCACCACCGACACCTGCGTACCAGTTAAAACCTTGGTCTATGTTCCATACCCATTGGTATAGTCCTACTAATTTAAAAGCATCTACATCGTTGCTATTTCTCCAACCTAAATCGGCTTCAATTCTATTATTTTTAGATAATGCCCTCTGGTAAGAAATCTCTCCTCCAAATCCGTGGTTATCTCCTAAACGCAATCCAAGCGCATTTTTAGAAATGTCTTGAGCTTGTGCTGTAAATGCTAATCCTAGCAACATGATAGCTGACAAAATTATTTTTTTCATAAGTAAGTATTTATTCAGACAAAGTTATTGTATAAACAAAATGTTAAAATTATAGAAATTATATTAAATGTTTCATAATTCACATTTTTGCTTTGCTGAATCATACTTGATGCAAATCTGGATAAAATTATTTAGGGATAAAGCGTGAGGTCATTAATTGGCTACTTAAACTATCTTCCATTTCAAAAAGGTTTTCTTCTTCAGAGAAATTCATTTGAGAATAATGAAATAATTTCCATCGCTTTTTATGGTATTCTAATGCGGTTAAATTTTCTATCCAATCTCCAGAATTTAGATAAAGTGTTGATCCGTTTTTATTTTCTTTTCTTTCAATTTTTGGTTCATGAATGTGTCCACAAATTACGTAATCGTATTTCTTTTCGATGGCTAAATCTGTTGCAGTTGTTTCAAAATCGGATATATGTTTAACAGCTTTTTTTACGCTGGCTTTAATTTTTTTAGAAAAAGAATAAGGTTCTCTGTCAATCTTAGATAAGCACCAGTTTATGAATCGATTGGTTAAAATTAGGTAATCATAACCTATTCCGCCTAGTTTTGCAATCCATTTAGAGTGTTGTACAGAGGCATCAAATACATCTCCGTGAAAAATCCAAGCTTTTTTATCATCTAATTCTAAGATTAATTTATCGACTAAGGCAAAACTTCCCATAGTCATTTCGCTGAATTTTCTTAGGATTTCATCGTGATTACCTGTTACATAATATACTTTAGTTCCTTTGGAAGCAAAGCCGATAATTTTCTGAATTACCTTTAAATGGGATTTTGGAAAGTAAGATCTCCTAAATTGCCATGCATCAATTATGTCGCCATTTAATACTAAAATTTTTGGTTTAATGCTTGATAGGTAGTTGCTTAGTTCTTTGGCATGGCTTCCGTAAGTTCCTAAATGAACATCTGATATTACTACAACTTCAACATTTCTTTTTTTCAATTGGTTTTGATTTGGTGTTTAACAAATTTAAAGAATCTGCTGCCGATTTGTTTTTAATAAATAGTTATCAATTGTTCTTCAATTTTAAGAAATCGTGATGATAATGCAAATTAACCTTTAGATAATAATACCAATTTAAAATTTTTTAATTTAATTCATAAAACTTACATTTGCTCAAAACTAATTACAATGGCGGGAAATAGCTACGGAACACTATTTAAAATTACAACATTTGGAGAATCGCATGGGGAAGCTTTAGGCGGAATTATTGATGGTTGTCCATCAGGAATAACATTAGATCTAGAAGCAATACAGTTTGAGATGTCAAGAAGAAAACCTGGACAATCTGCAATAGTAACCCAACGGAAGGAACCAGATGATGTACAATTTTTATCTGGAGTTTTTGAAGGAAAAACCACTGGTACTCCAATTGGTTTTATTATTCCGAATACAAATCAAAAATCAGACGATTATTCTCATATAAAAGATAATTACAGACCTAGTCATGCTGACTATGTTTATGATAAAAAATACGGTTTTCGTGATTATCGTGGAGGAGGTCGTAGCTCTGCCCGCGAAACTGCCAGTAGAGTTGTTGCTGGAGCGATTGCGAAACAAATGTTACCTACTATTAAAATCAATGCCTACGTTTCGTCTGTAGGACCAATTCATTTAAATACTCCTTATCAGGAATTAGATTTTTCTAAAACAGAAAGTAATCCGGTGCGTTGTCCAGATGAAGCTGCTGCAGCGACTATGGAAGAATATATTAGAGATATAAGAAAACAAGGTGATACTGTAGGTGGGGTTGTGTCTTGCGTGATTCAAAACGTGCCTGTAGGTTTAGGTGAGCCTGTTTTTGATAAATTGCATGCCGAATTAGGAAAAGCAATGCTTTCTATCAATGCTGTAAAAGGTTTTGAATATGGAAGTGGTTTTTCGGGTTCTGAAATGAAAGGAAGCGAGCATAACGATTTATATAATCCTGACGGAACTACTAAGACAAATCTTTCGGGAGGAATCCAGGGTGGAATTAGTAACGGAATGGATATCTATTTTAGAGTTGCCTTTAAACCTGTTGCAACAATTATGCAAACACAGGATTCATTAGATAACAAAGGAAATATTACTCCTATGACTGGTAAAGGACGCCATGATCCATGTGTTGTTCCTCGTGCTGTACCGATTGTAGAGGCTATGGCTGCAATAGTTCTTGCAGATTTCCATTTGATAAATAAAACATATTAGAGAGATACGTAAGACAGGCGAGCGTCTTATATTTAATTAATAATACAAAAAACACTTGATGAACAATAATACAGAAATCAAAAAAACATCTTTTTTCAGAGGCTTAACTGGGCAAATTCTTATTGCAATGTTTCTTGGTGCAACACTGGGTATTATATTGCATAATTATATTTCGCATGATGCGGCAGTAGAGTTTAGTAATAAGATAAAGATGTTAGCTACTATCTTTATTCGTTTGGTTCAAATGATTATTTCACCTTTAGTATTTACCACTTTGGTAGTTGGTATTGCTAAATTGGGAGATATAAAAACAGTAGGTAGAATTGGAGGAAAAGCATTGGCTTGGTTTTTTACAGCCTCTTTTATATCATTATTGATTGGTTTGTTCTATATAAATATTTTGCAACCAGGAGTAGGTTTAAAATTAGACCACGTAGATATGTCGGCTGCAACTGAGGTTACAGGGAAAACGCAATCGTTGTCGTTTGAGAATTTTATTGCACATATTGTACCTAAGAGTATTTTTGAAGCAATGGCTACAAATGAGATTTTACAAATTGTAATATTCTCAATTTTCTTCGGATTAGCAGCAGCTTCATTAGGAACTAGTGTAAAACCAGTTATTAATGCGCTGGATAAAATGTCTCACATTGTTCTTAAAATGGTAAACTATGTAATGAACTTCGCTCCAATTGGGGTTTTCGGAGCCATTGCAGGAGTATTTGCTGTAAGAGATGCTGAAGAATTATTAATCACATATTTTAAATTTTTCGGTTCGTTTTTAATAGGGATTAGTACTTTATGGGTTGTTTTAATTGTAGTAGGTTATATTTTCCTTAAAGGAAGAATGACTGAATTGTTAAGACGTATTATAGGACCTGTTGCTATTGCTTTTGGAACAACAAGTAGCGAGGCTGTGTTTCCTAAATTAACAGAAGAGCTGGAAGAATTTGGTGTAAAAGATAAAATTGTATCATTTATGTTGCCATTGGGTTATTCTTTTAATCTGGATGGTAGTATGATGTACATGACTTTTGCAAGTATTTTTATAGCACAGTTCTATGGTGTACATTTAGATATAGGAACTCAAATGGTAATGCTTTTGGTTTTAATGTTAACTAGTAAAGGTATTGCAGGTGTACCAAGAGCCAGTTTGGTTGTTGTTGCTGCAACCTGTGGTATGTTTGACATTCCTATTGAGGGTATTGCTATAATTTTGCCAATTGACCATTTTTGTGATATGTTCCGTAGTGCTACAAACGTATTAGGTAATGCACTTGCTACATCGGTAGTAGGAAAATGGGAAGCTGACAAAGAGATTAATTTTGATGCAGTAGATTCTAATAGTTAAGAGAGAAATTCTTAATAGTGAGATAGTTTAAAAAGAGTACTATTTGTAAGAGTAACTTGTATTCTTTTTTATTCAAAATATATTATAAGGAGTTGTATTTTATTTATAAAATACAACTCCTTTTTTGTTTTTAAATGTATATTTGATGAAACTATAGTTAATTTATGTTTAATATTCGGATTATTTTATCTCTATTTTTGATGATTTGTGTTGCGAAGCCTGTAATTGCTAAGACAGAGTTGCCAACAGAACAAGATATCACAAGAACAGCTGATAAGGCACTAAAATATCTAAAAGAATCTGATTTTGAAAAATCATTAATTGTTTCCAGAATAGTTTTACAACAAGCATTAATAGCTAAAAATAATAACCTAATAGCTGTTTCATACAATATCATTGCTGCAAATTATAACGAGTTTTCAGAATTTGACAAAGCAATATTCTACTATAAAAAGGCATTATCCTTTGCCAATAAAACTACCAATAACATCTTAAAAAACAGAATAAACAATAACTTAGGTAATATGTATTGTTTTGAAAAAAAGCAATATGAAAAAGGAATAGAGTATTATAAAAAATCCCTTGATTACAGTAAGAAAGAGAAAGATAGCTCGCTTGTTTATTTGATTAACTTAAATATTACCTGGGCGTATTTTGATATTGGTGAGTTTTCATTGGCCTTGCCTTATTTTAAATATATAAATGAACATCATAGCAATCATCTTAACGAATCTACAATTGTAGCGTTTAATTTGCTTAACGGAATGTATTATTCTCATATCGAAGATAAAGCTAAAGCTGCCGCATATTTTATTCGGGCAATTAAAGAGGGGCAAGCAGGAATGGAAAAATCTGATTTATTGTATTCTTATCTAGAATATTCTAAGTTTTTGAATAAAATAGGGGATCATAAACAAGCTTACCAAAATATTATTAAGCACAATGCGGTTAAGGAGAATCTTTATAATGAGCGTAAATTAAAAAGTGCTGAAAAAGCCGGTTTTAATCTAGAATTGGATGAGTATAAAAGACAAATTGGTAAAATTGAAATTGAAAAAGGTGTTCAGTATCAGGATTTAAGAAAGTCCAGGATTATCGTTTTGTTATTTGTTTTAACCTCTTGTATTTTTCTTATTCTGATAGTTACATTATATAAAAACGTTGTTTTTAAAAAGAGAACTAATGCACAGTTATTGTTTACAAATGAGGAATTAATAAAAGCTAAAGAACAGGCAGAAGAGGCTTCGGTTCTTAAAACTCAATTTATATCTACAATAAGTCACGAATTACGAACGCCCCTTTATGGTGTTGTAGGGATAACTAATATGCTGCTGGAGGAACATAAGGAATTAGCCAGAAGCCCACATTTAAGTTCTTTAAAATTCTCGGCTAGATATTTATTGTCTCTGGTAAATGATATTCTTCAAATTAATAAGATTGAAGAAAATAAAGTTGTTCTGGAAAGTTTGACTTTTAATATATCTGATGAGATTAATATGATTAAGAACTCATTGTCTTTTTTGTCACAAAAAAACAATAATCATATTACTGTGATTATCGATTCGGATATTCCTGAGTATTTAATTGGTGATAAATTAAGGCTTGCTCAGATATTAATGAATTTGGTAAGTAATGCTTTAAAATTTACTAAAAAAGGAGAAGTATTTATTATTGCAAATCTAGTTAAAGTTGCAGGAAAGGCACATTTTATAGAGTTTCAGGTAAAAGATACTGGAATGGGAATTGCCGTTGTTGATCAGGATAAGATTTTTGAGAAATTTGTTCAGGTTGGTCGTAATGAACAAGATTATCAAGGAACTGGTTTAGGGTTGACTATTGTAAAACGATTATTAGGATTGTTTGGTAGTTCAATCTCGCTAGAAAGTAATGTTGGGGAAGGAACTACATTTACATTTACTATAGCTTTTGAATATGATCCAGAGAAAACAAAAAGTATAATTAATGAAATTCAGGTTGATCTAACCTCTAATCAAGTGTTCAGAGTTTTGGTTGTTGAGGATAATCGAATAAACCAGCTTGTGACTAAAAAGATTATAGAAAAAAATAATTATAGCTGTACTGTTGTTGATGATGGGTTTGCAGCTTTGGAGATATTAGATACGGAATCTTTTGACGTTGTTTTAATGGATATTAATATGCCAATGATGAATGGATTCGAAACAACTAGAAAAATACGCTTAAAAGGCATAAAAACGCCTATTGTGGCATTAACTGCTTTTGATAAAGATGAGATTACCGATGAAGCTATTTCTGCAGGGATAAATGATATTATAATTAAGCCTTTTGAATCTGTAAAATTATTCAAAATTATAAATTGCCTTATTGTAGAAACAGAAAACGTTGGCTATAGTGCCAACGTTTGAATCTGATTGATTTTAAACACGAATTTCGCTAATTACTGATAATTATGAGTTCGGGTTTAACTCTGTATGGTTACGCGATAAGATTAATACCAACGTTTTTTGTTTTGTTTAGATGCATCTGATTTTCTTGATTTGTGCGCTCCGCCACTTCGGTTTGAATTTTTAGGCTTTGCTGCCGCCGCCGCTTCAGGACTTCCTGCATGCCATTGGTACGGATGATCACTTATCGTTTTTACATCAACTTTTATTAGTTTTTGTATATCTTTCCAATATCCATGTTCGTCTTTACTACAAAAAGAAATTGCAATTCCTCCGTTTCCTGCACGTCCCGTTCTACCGATTCGGTGTACATACGTTTCTGGAATGTTTGGTAAATCAAAATTAATAACAAATGGCAATTGATCAATATCAATACCACGTGCAGCAATATCTGTAGCTACAAGAACTCCAACTTCTTTGTTCTTAAAGGCATCAAGAACACGTTGTCTTGCGTTTTGAGATTTATCACCGTGAATTGCTTCGGCAGCGATATTGTTTTTTCTAAGTGCTTTTACAACATTATCGGCTCCGTGTTTTGTTCTCGAGAAAACCAAAACATTAGATAAATCTTCATTTTTTATCAAATGATATAAAAGATTTCTTTTTTCTGTTTTTTCAACAAAATAAACACGTTGTTCAACATTTTCAGCTGTAGATGATACTGGCGAAACTTCAACTTTTGCTGGGTCTTGTAAGAACATTTCAGCTAGTTCACGAATTGCAATTGGCATTGTAGCCGAGAACAATAAGGTTTGTCTGTTTTTTGGAGTAAGTTTTACAATCTTTTTTACATCGTTTATAAACCCCATATCCAGCATTTGATCTGCTTCATCTAATACTAAAACATGTAAATGATCTAAATCTATAAATCCTTGTTTTTGTAAGTCAAGTAATCTTCCTGGTGTTGCCACAAGAATATCTACTCCTTTTTTAAGAGTATCTACTTGCGGATTTTGTGATACTCCACCAAATATTGTAAGTTGAGTTAAGTTGGTATATTTTGCATAAGTTTCAAAACTTTGCCCAATTTGTACCGCTAATTCTCTTGTAGGTGTAACTATAAGTGCACGGATTACTTTGGCTTTTTTAGATGAACCTACAATTCTGTGTAATTGATGTATGATAGGAATAGCAAATGCTCCAGTTTTTCCAGTACCTGTTTGGGCACACCCAATTAAATCTCTTCCAGCTAGTACAATCGGAATAGATTGTTCTTGGATAGGAGTAGGGTTTGTATAGCCTTCTTCAAATACGGCTTTTTGTATACTTTTAGAAAGTGATAAGTCTTCGAATAACATATTTTCGGTATTAAGAATTTAGTTTTAAGTACTAAAATTCTGTGCAAAGATAGGTTTATTCGCTTAATCGTTTATTTGAATATGCGTTTATTTAGTTATTGAGCTTTTTATTTCGATTTTTTCAAAGTTCGATTTTATAAAATCTGTAACTAAATAGCCTATCAATTTTCCAATTAAATGATTGTTTTTTTCTTCGCCTAAATCTGGTGCGCCTTCGCAAATATGCAAATAAGCTGCATTTTTATGTTGTCCAAAATAAGATACAAACTGGCGTAGTTCTTCAATCGAAAATCCACTTAAGGTCATAGCGCTACTTGCAATATTTGGAATTGCGTCCAAATCGATTTCGATTCCGAAGATGTCTGTTTTAACAAAATCTAAAGCAAATTGCATTTCGGCATTAAAATCTTTTTCTTTTCTGATTTTTACGCTGTCATAGGTATTGTAACGAACTCGGTCTTCAATTTTTTTAATAATATCGAGTACACTTTTGGAGGTGTAATTTTCGTGTAATCCAAATATGAAGTATTTTTTTAAGAAACCTTCTTCGTAAGCGTATGAAAAACCATTTCCGCTATGTCTTCCTTCCAGAATTCTGAAATCTGAATGCGCATCAAAGTTTACTGCATTTATAGGTTTTCCATGAGCAAGTGCCGTTCCTTTTATGTTTCCGTAGGCATTATTATGACCTCCGCCTATGATAATTGGGATTTTTCCTGCTTTGATAACGTTAAATATAATATGCGAAACTTCTTTGTCTACACGCTCTACCAACTGGCTAAGTTTTGATCGGTCGTCGATGTCGTTAAAGTCAAGATGTTCTACTTCTTTCATCTCTTGTTTTACATCAATTTGACCTAAAACTACAATGTGATTTCCTTTGCAAAAACGGTTGTGTTGGATGTTTGCAATACTCTTTATGGCACTATCCCAAGCAGACGCAGCCCCAGGTCTTCCGTAGTTGGCGCGTATTCCAATGTCTTCTGGAATTCCTAAAAGGACATACTTAGCTTCACAATTTTTAAGAAAATCAATTGTGTCAGCACCTTTGGGAACTATTATCATTTTTTCGCCAAATTTTATTTCGCCACTTCTGTGATTTGTAACTTTAGCTAAGTCGTTAATAGTAAAAGGGATTAGTTTTTCCATAAAAAAAATATATTTTCCAAAAATAATATATTTGTAGCAACTTACGTTATTAGCTTATATTAATTATTAAATTTGTTTACAAAAATTATTTAAATATGGAAAATCAAAAGAACAACAACTCAAGTCTAAAAGCAGTAATAGCAGTTTTAGCAATTTTATTAGTAGGTAGTTTAGTGTATATATTTAAAATGACATCAGACACTGATGCTGTTAAAACTGAACTTACTTCTACATTAACAGAAAAAGAGTCTGTAATGAAAGATTTACAGGAATTAAAAGCAACTTATGATGCTGCAATTGCTGAGAATACATCTATGTCTGATGAGTTAATTCAGGAAAGAGACAAAGTAGTTACTTTAATGGATGATTTGAATAAAACAAAAGGGGACGTATCTAAATTTAAAACTCAAGTTCAGGCTATGCAAGGTAAAATGAAAGTTTTAGTTGCGGAAAACGATGAGTTGAAAAAACAAAATGGAGTGTTAACAGTTCAACGTGATAGCACAATTGTTGTTTTAGGAGAATCTAAAAAATTCAACGAAGTATTAGTTGGTCAAAATGAAGAATTGGCTAAAACTGTTGAAAAAGGATCGAAATTATCTATCCTTAATACAAAAACTGCAGCTTACAAATTAAGAAGCTCAGGAAAACAAATTGAAACTGATAAAGCTAGTAGAGCTGATGTATTAAAAATTAGTTTTACAATTGCTGAAAATCAAATTGCTAAATCTGGAGATAAAACGTATTATGTACAAGTTATCGATAGTAAAAACAATGTCTTAGGAGATAAAAAAACAGAATCTTTTGGAGATAAATCGTTAGTTTATAGCTTTGTTACAAAAGTTCAGTATGAAAACAAATCAGTAAATGTTTCTGAAGATTTACCTGGTAAAGATTTTGAAAAAGGAACTTACTTTATCAACGTTTTTGATAATGACGAGTTGGTTTCTAAAACAAGCTTTACTTTAAGATAAAAAAGTACTTAATAATATTAAAAGGGCAGTAAAACATAGTTTTGCTGCCCTTTTTTTTGGTTTATTTATCTGGATTTTCGTTTTTTATTCTGACTATCTTCTAGTTTTTTTAATGCTTTTTCTTGTTTCTTCGCCTTTAAATCTTTTGAAGGTGCTTTCATATTGTTAACCTTAGCCATGATCTTATTTTTTTTAAAATTATTTAAATAGTATAAAATAGCCTTGATCCTAAAATTTATGGATATAAATAAAACTTTATATAGCGAGTAACATTATCCAAAAATGTATTGGAAATGGGATTGTAAAAAATAAAGTTTATAGGATGTACTAAGCACACTCGCGGGTGCTTAATAATTCGGGAAGATTTTTTGTTTAAATGAATTTGTAAACGTTATAGGAACGTTTGTGTTAGGAACCCAGTTTATGCTAGTATTGAAACCTTTTTGTTTCAAACTAAATTTGCATAAATCTAAAATGAGGCCTAATGTATTCATGAATAAAAAACTCTTATTTTAAAAAGATGAAGATAGTAACTTATTTAGGGATTACCTAATTTAAGTAGCTATTTTAGAGTCTTTTAAAATAAGAGTTTGTGTTTTTTTTCTGTTTTCGATTTTATTATTCGAAAATTTTACCTTCGATAAAAACGCTTTCTATTAAATTAGTACCAAAAGCATAAGGCAATTGGTAATAGGAGGTAATAGGTTTAGTTAGTATAAAGTTAGCTTTTTTACCTACTGTAATAGTACCATGGGTATCTGAAACTCCCATTGCATAAGCTCCATTTATTGTAGCTGCATTAATTGCTTCTTCGGGAGTCATTTTCATCTTGATACATGCTGTTGCAACGACAAAATTCATGTTTCCGGATGGAGTAGAGCCTGGGTTGTAATCTGTAGCTAATGCAATTGGTAATCCTGCTTTTATCATTTCTCTTGCTGGTGTATATGGAATACTCAGAAAATAAGAACACGATGGCAGAGCTACAGGCATCGTTTCGGTGTTTTTTAATGCCTGAATGTCTTCTGGGTTCATTATTTCGAGATGATCCACAGAAAGGGCTTTGTATTTAACGCTTGCTTGTATACCGCCTATAGAATTAAACTGATTAACATGGATTTTTGGTATTAATCCGTTTTGGATACCTGCTTCCATAATTTGCTCTGTTTCTTCGACAGAGAAGTAACCTGTTTCGCAAAACACATCTACGTAATCTGCTAGCTTGTTTTTGGCAATTTCTGGCAGCATTTTGTAGATAATCTCATCGATGTATCCTTTTTTGTTTTCCTTAAATTCTAAAGGGAATGCATGTGCGCCAAGAAAAGTTGCTTTTATAGTTACTGGGTAATTTTCGGCAAGTTTTTTTATGACTCTTAGCATTTTTAATTCGCCGTCTACAGTAAGTCCATAACCTGATTTTATTTCGACAGCTCCAGTTCCTAAACGCATAACTTCTTCAAGTCTGGCTTTGGATTGGTTGTATATTTCTTCTTCGGAGGTTTCGTTAAGCTTTTTGGCAGAATTTAGAATTCCACCACCGCGATTAGCGATTTCCTCGTAGGAAAGTCCATTTATTCTATCTACAAATTCTTGTTCTCTGTTGCCGGCGTATACAATATGTGTATGACTGTCACACCAAGAGGGAAGAATCATTTTTCCAGTTGCATCAATAGTCGAATCGGCCTTTATTTCCGGAATGTTTTCCATTGAACCAAATCCTGCAATTAGATTGTCTTTTATAACTAAATAAGCATTCTTGATGGTTGGAAGTATTGCCATTTCGGCTCCGGAAACTTTAGGAATTGGAGTTTCCCGAACCTGTATAAGCTCTTTTATGTTTGTAATTAAAGTAATCATTGTATAAATTTAGTTTTAAAAAGGATACTGATTGTTTTTATAGTATTGAAATAAAACACAAATTTATTTCGTCAGTTCGCCCTACGGTCTCGTGTCACAAATTAACACCAATCGATTCGTGAAAATTTGTGAAATTCGTGTTGAAATATTAGAATTTGGTCCCGAAGCTTCGGGATAAGAATTCGAATATTGTCTTTATATGTTATTCAGAAACGGTTATTTCAAACATTTTGTCCCAGTTTTTACCTGTTACAAATATTGTTTTTGTCTTTGGGTTGTAAGCAATTCCGTTTAAAACATCATCGATTGTTATGCTAGAAGCTAGTTGCTTGCGTAATCCTGACATGTTTAGGATTCCTTCGACTGCACCAGTTGTTTGGTTTACTACTGCAATTGCATCTTTTTGGAATACATTTACATAGAATTTACCATTGATTAATTCTAATTCGTTTATGGCTTTAATTTTTGAACTTCCTGAGTATACATTGATGTAATCAATCATTTTTTGAGTTTCAGGATCCATTTTCCAAATCTTTTCGGTTCCATCACCTTGATAAATGTATTTTCCGTCATTTGTCATTCCCCAACCTTCGATTTCTTTATCGTAGGTAAAAGTTTTTTCAAGTTTTAATGTATTGATGTCATATATAAAACCTGTTTTTTCTTGCCAGGATAATTGGTATAGTTTGTTGTTGATAATAGTAATTCCTTCTCCGAAGTATTTGTTATCAAGTGTAATTTCTTTATATACTTTACCAGTTTTGTAATCGTATTTTCTAAAGTACGAATCTCCTTTTTGTCCTGTGCTTTCATAAAGAGTATCTCTGAAAAACTCTAAGCCTTCTGTAAAAGCTTTGGTGTCGTGAGGATATGTGTTTACGATTTTATATTTCAATAATTTAGGTTGAATATCCGAAACTAATTCGATTCTTGAGGTTGCTTCAGCATTTTCTCCGTCGTAATAAACCAATGCTTTTAGTTTTTGGTATCCTAGTTTTTGATCTTTTAATTCAAAATTTAATTTGTTTAAACCTTTTACTGCACCAACTTTTGTGTCGTTAACAAAGTACACAATGCTGTCGATTTGTTTCGAATTTGGGTTTGAAATACCTAAAGAAACAGACTGATTTGTTAAAAAATGGGCAGGAAAATTAGAATCATCAAAAGAAAATATAGAATTTTCATCTTTTTTTGTCTCTTTACAACCAACCAGTGTGATTCCTAATAAAATGAAAGTTAAGAAGTTATGTTTTTTCATAGTCTAAAATTTGAAGTAGCCAATATACAATGTTATTTTTATAGGCACAAAGCTCTTGCAAAAATATAAAAAGATTGTATATTTGCACCGGCAAGTCCTACACGATCTGCTCCTGCAGACTCCCCCAGGATGGGAACATAGCAAGGGTAAGTGGTTGAGCGATGCGATGTAGGTCGCTTGCCTTTTTTTAATCTCCCGATGTTTCGGGATTTTTTTTTAGAATTAATTTAAAAGTAGTCTTCCTTCGGGAGGATTTTTTTATTTTTGGACCTGTCTGAAGTTAGAAGTCATATGTGGGATGTTAGAAGTTTTCTTTAACATCGTATTTTAGGCATAGGCACTTACTTTTAACTATAACATTTAACATCTAACCTAAATCATGAGTAAAGTTATTTTAATTACCGGAGGATCCTCAGGGATTGGAAAATCTATTGGAGAATTTTTGCATAATAAAGGATTTGTAGTGTATGGAACTAGTAGAACTCCTGAGAAGGTTTTAAATTCTGTTTTTCCTTTAGTTGCTTTAGATGTTCGTGATGTGGAGTCGATTAAGGCTGCTGTTGCTAAAATTATAAAAACTACAGGGCGTCTTGATGTTGTTATTAATAATGCTGGTGTAGGGATTACTGGTCCTCTGGAAGAAATTCCGACAGAGGAAATCAAGAATAATTTTGAAACTAACTTTTTTGGTCCAATCGAGGTAATGAAAGCTGTTTTGCCACAAATGCGTGTGCAGAAATCAGGTTTGATCATTAATATTACTTCTATTGCTGGTTATATGGGGTTGCCTTATCGAAGTGTATATTCGGCTTCGAAAGGAGCTTTGGAGTTAATTACGGAAGGGTTGCGTATGGAGGTTAAGTCTTTTGGGGTTAATATTACGAATGTTGCACCAGGTGATTTTGCTACTAATATTGCTGCAGGGCGTTATCATGCACCTGTAATAAAGGGTTCGGCTTATGAAGCGGTGTATGGACGTACGCTTGAAACGATGAATGAGCATGTAGATGCGGGTGGAAATCCTAATGAAATGGCGGAGGCGATTTATAAAATCATGCAAACTAAAGAACCTAAAGGACATTATAAAGTTGGGGCTTTTATGCAGAAATTCTCAATTGTTTTGAAACGTATTCTTCCTGATAAAGTTTATGAAAAGATGTTAATGAATCATTATAAGTTGTAATTTTGCAGCGATTTTTCATTTTGCGTGAGGGGGTGAAATGGAAATCCTTTTATTTTTTTTCTTTAAAAAAATAAAAGATTGTAATGTAAAACCCGTTCGCCGCGGCGAACACGCCCTATTTAGGAACACAATTAAATATAATACATATGAAATTTTTTATTGACACAGCTAATTTAGCTCAAATTAAAGAAGCACAAGCTTTAGGTGTTTTAGACGGGGTTACTACTAATCCATCATTGATGGCAAAAGAAGGAATTACTGGAAAAAATAACATTTTGAAACATTACGTTGACATTTGTAATCTTGTTGAAGGTGATGTTAGTGCCGAAGTTAATGCTTTGGATTACGACGGAATGATTAAAGAAGGTGAAGAATTGGCTGATTTACACGAGCAAATCGTAGTTAAATTGCCAATGACGAAAGAAGGTGTTATGGCTGCGAAATATTTCTCGGATAAAGGAATTAAAACAAACGTAACTTTAGTATTCTCTGCTGGACAAGCTTTATTGGCTGCTAAAGCTGGAGCAACTTATGTTTCTCCTTTTATTGGTCGTTTGGATGACGTTTCTACAGATGGTTTAGCGCTTATAGAAGAGATTAGATTGATTTATGATAACTATGGTTATGAAACTGAAATCTTAGCTGCTTCTGTACGTCATACTATGCATATTGTAAATTGTGCAAAAATTGGTGCTGATGTTATGACTGGACCTCTTTCTGCAATTTATGGTTTATTAAAACACCCATTAACAGATATCGGATTGGCACAGTTTGTTGCTGATTTTGAAAAAGGAAATAAGTAATTTTTCTTAAAAATTATTTTAAAACGCCATGTTTGTCAAAAACATGGCGTTTTTTTTATATTTTTATGTATCTCAAAATTAACTATCTACATATGAAAAAGCTACTAATTGCATTTGCGTTTACAATAGTTGGATTGTCGGTTACTGCGCAAGCTAAAGTAATAAAAGGAATTAATGATGCTGGTGACGTGGCTACATTTGAACTGGATTGTTCAAAAAGCTTTCAGGTTCTTGATAAAGGATTGCGTTATACAATTGTACGACATGAGTTTAAAGGTGCGGAAATGAAAAACAGCTACCGTGTTATGTTGGTTATGGATGGTTTTTATACTACAACATTAAATAATTCGATGACAATTTCGGCAGTATTTGGTGATGGAAGTATTGTTAAAACTCAAAAAATTATTGAAGATGATGGTTATTTTGATGGTGCTTGTACCTTGAAGCTAAAAGAACCGAGAAAGCTTTTGGATTTGGATATAAAGCAAATTATAGTGCATGCTAATAAAGATGTGGTGTATACTATTCCTGAAAAGAATAAGGTGATTTTTAAAAAGAATTTGGAGAATATCCTTAATGCTAAATGATTATATTATTATGAGGTATGCTGTTTAATCGCAATGGACGCAAAGATTTAAATCGATGGCAGGTAAATTAACCGTAAAGGGTGCAAAGTCGAAAACCACAAAGTCCGCAAAGCTTGATTGTTAAGTTTTGCGGACTTTGTGGTTAAATCTAACTCCTAATGAAAGTTATAAAGCATAAAAAAGTCCCATTTTGCAATGGGACTTTTTCTATTTTAATACGGTGGGTTTTTAATGACCTCCTCCTCCGCTTTGAGTATGATTAATTCCTTGTCTCTTTAGTATTTTAGGACAATAATAACCGTAGAATCCTAAATACGCAAAACCAAGTAACGGAACGATATAAGAAAAGTGTGTCCATGTAATACCAAATATACCATTTGGACTAGTAAGGTCGATATCGCAAATACTTCCTTGAATCAAAGGAATTACTCCTCCTCCTAGAATCATCATGATTAAGAATGAAGATGCTTTTCCGGTGTTTTTACCTAAACCTGCAATAGCTAAATCAAATATAGATGGCCACATGATAGATAAGAATAAACCTCCAGAGATAAAGAAGAATTTAGCAATTGATGGATCTGGACAAACTAATCCGGCAACCATCATTAATAAACCTGAAATTCCGAAAAGCATTAAAGTTTTCCCAGCATTTTTACCACCTACAAAACTTACTGCTATGAATAATAAAATCCAGATTGGGTAAATGTAGAATGAAGAAACGTCATGTGCTGCAAAAATATTAGCTCCAATAATTACTCCAAAGGCGATAGCTGGAACAATGAATTTTAAGGCTGTATTTACTAACGTAGAAGTGTTGAAAACGTTTACTCCACCATTCCAACGTCCGATCATTAAACTTCCCCAATAAAGAGCGATAAATGGGGCGATAGCATCTTCTAGAATATTACCAAATTCGGCAGTATGTAGTAAAGCTGGTAAATTACTAATAATTGTTACCTCTGTTCCTACGTATATAAAGATTCCTAACATTCCCAAATATAGTTGTGGGTAGTCTGAAATATTGAATTTTTCGTGTGCTACTTTAACTACTTCTTCCTCTTCTTTTGCAGGATCTTCAATTTTAGAGAAGTTCATGAAAATGGCTACTACAATAAAAGCAAGACCAAGAATGATGAAAGGTAGTTTGATGTCTTCTAATGAAAGAGAAGTATTTTTATTATCTCCCATTCCGAATAAAGCGATCCCTAATAAAATAGCTCCAATTGTTGTTCCGAAAGAGTTGATACCTCCTGCTAAAGTTAAACGGTGAGCTCCTGTTTGTGGGCTTCCCATTTTAATAGCTAAAGGATTGGCTACAATTTGTTGAATCGAAAATCCTAAACCTACAGTAAATAAAGCGGTTAAGAAGAAAGGGAAGCTTTCCATAGTTGCAGCGGGAACAAATAGAAACGAACCTACAGCAGAAAGAATTAAACCAGCAGAAAGTGTTTTTTTGTATCCAAATTTTTGCAGTACATCCATTTTTAAAGATACTAAGAAGAAAATCATAGATCCTACGAAGTAAGCTGCATAAAATGCCCAAGCAACTAATTGTGATTGTACTTGAGATAAAGTGAAAACTTTTTTGAATACTGGAATTAGGATGTCATTGGCAGATCCAACAAAGCCCCAAAAAAAGAAAACTATTATCAAGGAGATAAATTGTCCCCATTTTGTTTGTACATTTTCTGAACTCATAATGTTATAAGGTTAATTTTATTTGTTTTTATTTGTTTTTTGATGAGCGTAAATATATTTGTAAACTCGTTTAAAAAAAAATAAAACAGAACAAATAATGTTAAATTTATACCAACGGCATGATTTATTCAACAAAGTGTTATTTTTTAGAGAGGCAAAATCGATGATTTTGAGGAGGTTATTCTAGTATTTTACTTTTTACATCTTTGCTATAATTCCTACCTATTGGTAAAGTGAAAGATTGGATTTGTATGCGATTTCCTTCAATAGATTTAACTTTATTCACTGCTATTAAGTAAGATTTGTGAATACGCATAAATCTATCGGCCGGCAACTCGTCTGATAATGCGGTTAATGACTTATGTGTAATGTACGTTTTATCAAGTGTTACTACCTTGATATATTCTTTCATTCCTTCTACAAATAAAATTTCATCGATATTTATCTTGATCATTTTCTTATCTACTTTGATAAAAAGATGAGGCTCGACACGATGATTTTCGACTTTGATATTGTTCTTTAAATTGAACTCTGTCGTAATTTTATTGATACATTTTATAAATCGAGGAAGGGGGATAGGTTTTACTAAATAATCTAAAACTTCAAGATCATAACTTTCGGCTGCAAATTCTCTAAAAGCGGTAGTAATGATAACCTTGGTTTTGTTTTCTATTAAACTAATGAGTTCAAAGCCAGTCATCATGGGCATGTTAATGTCCAGGAAAACGGCATCTACACTGTTGTTGTTTATAAAGTCCAGTGCTTCTAGCGCATTAACAAATGTACCGGTAATTTCAAAATCGGTAAAATTTGTAAAGTAGTTTTGTAGAACTTTGATTGCTAATGGTTCATCATCAATCAATACGCATTTAATTTTCATTATTAATAGGTATTTGCAAGCGAATTATGTAGTAATTAAATTTAGTTTTATATTCTAAATTGTAATTATTCTTATAAATTAGTTTTAATCTCTTTTGGGTATTGACTAAGCCAATTCCTCTTTTTGTCTTAAAATTCTGTGAATGTACAAAATTATTTAATACTTCAAAATCGAGTGTTTTGTTATCAATGATTTTGCAGTTTACTTTTATTTTTAAATTTGGGTTATTAAGTCCGCCATGTTTAAAGGCGTTTTCTATTAAGGAGATGAAGATTAAAGGCGGTACCTCGACATCGTCTATATCTGACTCTAAATTAATACTAACTTCTACATTTTGAAATCGTAGTTTTTCTATCTCAATATAGTTATGAATATAGTCTATTTCCTGAATTAATTTAACAGATTTTGTTCCTTTTATGTCATATAAAACATATTCCATTAATTTGGAAAGCTTGATAATCACATCTGGAACTTTGTCTGAAGATTCCAGTGATAATGCATATAGATTATTTAGGGTGTTAAAGAAAAAATGAGGTTGAATCTGATTTTCAAGATATTTTAATTTAATCTTAAACTGATTTTCTCTCAAGGATCGGTTTCTTTCCCTTTCTCGTAACCAAGTTAGTGTTAGATAAACAGATGATGCCATTGCTAATACGTATAATTCACCAATACATACAGCAACGATATGATTTATCTCGAATGGTTTGTATTCGCGATTTGCCTCTGGCCAAATGTTTTGGGATATTAAGTAATAGGTAAGTGCGGTTTTTACTAAATAAATTACAAATAAGCTCGCTATAAGGCTAAAAGTATAGGTGATGTATTTAGATTTTAAAACGTACCGTGGTACTAAAACAAATAGGTTAAAATATACTAATGGTATATGTAATGAGAATTCAATAAGATTCGATTTAAATGAATATTGATAGTTATTGAAGTAAGCTCCCCATCTTAAGAAATTCAATATAAAATAGACTCCCCAAAACCAAAGATGATTTTGAAGTTTAATATCGAATTTCATTTTACTGATTCTATTCAATTAGTAGGAGGTTTTGGTTGGGTTAGGTAATTAGTAAAATATTATTTTGCAACTTTAATCAATTAGTTAATGAAAACACAATTTTTTTGAATAAAAATTTGAAAAATATCTTAAAACATGAAATATTTAGTCTAGACAACGTTTTCGTAAAATGCATAATTGATTGTTTCCTAGATTTACTGGCTTATTTGCTCATTTTTATTTTTAAACGTGTAATAATTTGTTAAAAAACCCATATTACTTACTTAAGTTTAGTTTAAAACTTAAAATATTGAATAATTTGCATGTATAAAACGTTTTCGTTTAGCATATTATAGATTGTTTAATGTCGTTTGTTTATGGTTTTTTGTTGTTGGTATAAAATATTTTTTTTAACAATTCTTTAAGAATAATTTTATCCCATAACTAACAAAAATTTTATAAACATGAAAAAAATTTTCTTAATCTTTATGATTGCTTTTACGGTGCAGGTTTCGCTTGCTCAGGTAAAAAATGTCAAAGGTGTGATTACAGATTCTGATGGATTGCCGTTGCCAGGAGCTTCAGTTGCAGTTCAAGGAGGACAAAAAGGTACAGTTACCGATTTTGATGGTGTATTTTCTATTGAGGCTCAAAAAGGGCAAACTTTAGTTTTTAGCTATGTAGGATTGGAAACGCAAAATGTTGTTGTTGGAGATGCTGCCACTGTTAACGTAAAGTTAAAGAACGCTGCTTCGAATGCATTGAATGAAGTTGTTGTAACCTCATTGGGTATCAAGAAATCTAGAAAGTCTTTAACTTATGCTGCACAAGAGGTAAAGGGTGAAGAAATGACTCGTGTGAAAGATGCGAATCTTATTAATAGTTTATCAGGAAAAGTATCAGGTTTAGTTGTGGGTAGAAGTGCTTCTGGTTCTGGAGGTTCTGTAAAAGTAACTATTCGTGGTAATTCATCAATCTCAAACAACCAACCATTGTATGTTGTTGATGGAATTCCATTGTTAAACTCTTCAACCGCACAAGGGAATCAAGTTTTTGGAGATAAAGCAGGAGGTAATAGAGATGGTGGTGATGCTGTATCTATGATGAATCCTGAGGATATCGAATCTATGACAGTATTAAAAGGAGCATCTGCTGCCGCTTTATATGGCAGTCAGGGAGCTAATGGAGTTATTCTTGTAACTACTAAAAGAGGTAAAGTGGGAACTGTTACTGCAAATTATACTTCAAGCCTTTTTGTTGATAATGTAATTTCATTACCAGAATTTCAAACAACTTATGGAGCAAATGCAGGTGCAACAAAAACTTGGGGAGCTGCGAAAGATTCTCCAGAGCATGTAGATAATTTTTTCAATACGGGGATGACTTTTATAAACTCAGTTGGAATTAATAGTGGAAATGAAAAAGCGACTACAAGTCTTACTTATGCAAACACTAATATTGCTGGGGTTATGCCAACAAATGAATTGAAGAAAAATAATATTGGTATTCGTCAAAGTGTAAAAATATTTGAAGATAAATTAACTGTAGATGCTGCTTTCTCTTTTGCAGATCAAAAAATCACAAACAAACCAACGAATGCGTTATATTATAATCCTTTAACAGGGGTATATTTATTTCCAAGAGGAAATGATTTTAATGATTACAAGAATAATTATGAAGTATTTGATCCTGTTAGAAACTTAAATACTCAAAGATGGGTAAGTGGAACAAGTGATATAATTCAAAATCCATATTGGATTCAGAATAGAAACGTATCTACAGATATCAACCAATCTTTTATAGGTTCTATCGCATTAACTTTTAAAGCGAATGAGTGGTTGAGTTTTAAAACCAGAGGTGGTTATAATAAAATGTATAGTAAGTATGATAAAAAAGTTTTTGCTGGTACAAATGCAGTTTTAGCAGCAAGCACAGGTAGATATATTTTATCAAACAGTGAAAGTTCTCAATTATACGGAGATTTTATCGGTACAGTAAATACAAAATTTAATAGTGATTTCAGTTTTAATGCTATTTTAGGAGCGAGTATCACTAAATCAACAGTTAATAATACTGTAACTAATGACTCGGGTGTAAAAGGTTTGATAAATGCAAACTGGTTTAATATCAATAACTTTGTAGCAACTTCAGGAAATAGCCAATCTATTGGAGCAGAAAAAGATGTACAATCTTTATTTGGTAGTGCTACTTTTGGTTATAAGGATATGCTTTTCTTGGATGTTACAGGAAGAAATGACTGGTCATCTACATTAGTTAACACAGAAAATTTAGGATTCTTTTATCCATCTGTTGGTCTTACTGCTATTGTAAGCCAAATGGTTAAACTTCCAGAAGCTATAAGTTACGGAAAAGTGAGAGCTTCTTTTGCTCAGGTAGGTAATGATGTTACTCCTTTTTTAACTTCTCCATCAAATACAATTTCTTTTGGAAATGTAGTGAGCCCTATAACTGGTCCTAGACCTGGAACTTCTTTGAAACCAGAAAAACAAAATTCATTTGAAATTGGTACAGAGTGGAGATTTGTAAATAACAGATTTGGAATTGATTTTACGTATTATCAAAACGAAACAAAAAATCAATTGGTAACGATTCCTGCTCCATTAACTAACCCTTTTGGGTATACTAATTATGCTTTTAATGCAGGTAGTATCGAAAATAAAGGTTTTGAAATTACTGTATCTGCAAAAGCAATCGTTACCGATAAGTTTTCTTGGGATATAGGTCTTAATTATGCATCAAATAAAAATTTAGTTAAATCTTTGGGTGAAGAAATTAAAGCTAATGGAGTTCTTTTAACAGATGGGGATCCAAATAGTTATAGATATCGTTTGGTAGAAGGGAAACCATTTGGAATTATCGAAGGAAAAAATATTTTAAGAAATGATCAAGGGCAAATTATGCTTGATGATAGTGGGAATATTCAAAAAACAGATTGGCAAGAAATGGGAACTTCTAATCCTGATTTTATGTTAGGGTTTTCTAATACATTTAAATATGAGAAGTTTTTCTTAAATGTACTTATCGATGGAAGATTTGGAGGAAATGTAATGAGTTTGACTGAAGCAATGCTAGATAATTATGGTGTTTCTCAAAAGACAGGTGAACAAAGACAAGCTGGTGGAGTTGCTATAAATGCAGTAAATGCAGATGGTACTAAATTTCAAGGATTATATAGTACTGAAAAATATTATAATGTAGTGGGAGATAGAAGTGGAGCTACAGGAGAATATATGTACAAAGCTACAAATGTTAGGTTAGGAGAGCTTTCATTAGGATATACTTTTGATTTTAGTAAAGAAACTATCTTTAAAACGGTGAATCTTTCTCTTGTTGGGAAAAACTTGTTTTTCTTTTACAAAGATGCTCCTTTTGATCCAAACGTAACTTTAAGTACTGGTGAAGGATTACAAGGTATAGATATATTTGGTGCTCCATCTACAAGAAGCATAGGTGTGAACTTGAATTTAACATTTTAAGAATGTTTTCTTATAAAGGATAAAACCTTTTAATTTATGATGTTTTAATTGTTGTTATTGAACAAAAAACAATTAATTAACCTTAATAGGCTTAATCATAGGTTAATAAAAATAATTTAATTAACAATAAAATTTTACAAATGAAAAATAAATTATTAATTTTTAGTGCAGTCTTAGCCTTTGCTTTTGGAGGTTGTACAAGTAATTTTGAAGATGTCAATTCTAATGACACTGCTTTTACTGATAAGCAATTGGAGCAAGACTTTAATAATATAAAGGCGCCTATTAAGGCAATGCAAAGAGGTATGTACATATTGGTTGAAGATGATTGGAAAGGAGATATTCAGTTTAACCTAAATGCAGATATTTTTGCGGGTTATATGGGGACACCACACAATTTTGAAGGGAATAATAATAATTCAACTTATGTTCTTTTGGATGGATGGAACAATGCCGCATGGGAACAAGCTTACAGAAGAGAAATGGTGAATGCTCTTACAGTTAAGAGATTAGTAGAGCAAAAAGGTCCTAGATATTATGCGTGGTCTTTAATTTTAAAGGTATATGCAATGCATAAAATTACAGATTATCACGGACCAATAGTGTATTCTGCTTTTGGATCTGAGGCTGCAACAGTTCCTTATGATTCTCAGAAAGTAGTTTATGATCAATTTTTTACAGAGTTAAAAACGGCAGTTGATATATTAACACCGTTGGCTACTGCAGATTTAAAAAGTACTTTTTTCGTAGATGCAAAAGATGCAACTGATGGTACAACTGCAAAAGGAGTAGTTGTAAAATGGATTAAATTTGCTAATTCACTACGTCTTCGTTTAGCAATGAGAATTTCAAATGTTGACCCAATAAAAGCAAAGGCAGAAGCAGAAGCAGCTATTGCGGGATTTGGTGTTATTGATTTAAATGCTGACAATATATTTTATTTGGCAGACCATCCAGTTAATACTTATACTAATGAGTGGGCAGATATTAATGTGGGAGCTGCAATTGCGTCAATTATGAATGGTTATAATGATCCAAGAAGAGAGCAATATTTTAGCCCAGCTGTTAGTAGCGGTAATTATCAAGCTATTAGATTGGGAAGTCTTGTTGATGATGATTACAGATTTGCAAAAGCGGATCAATTCTCAAAAGTAGGAAGTATTGTGACTAACGGACAAATACCATGGTTTACAGCAACGGAATCTCATTTCTTAAAAGCTGAAGGGGCTTTAAAAGGATGGAATATGGGGGGGACTCCTCAGTCTTTTTATGAGTCAGGTATTACTACTTCTTTTGCACAAAATGGTTCAGGTAGTGCAGATACTTATATTAATGATGATGTATTAGTAGCAGCTAATTTTACAGACCCTTTAAATGCCGCTAATAATATTACTGGACAAAACCTTGTTACTGTTAAATGGTCAGACGCTGCGTCTAATGAAGTTAAACTTCAAAAAATTCAAACTCAAAAATGGCTAGCTATTTTTCCTGATGGTCAAGAGGCATGGGCTGAAACTAGAAGAACAGGTTATCCAAAACTATTCTTACCAACAAATAATTTCTCTTCAGGTAAAATTCCAGCTGGAACTTTTATAAGAAGATTAAACTTTCCAGTTCAGGAAAAAGCCTCTAATCCAGTAGGATATGCTCAAGGAGTTCAAGAACTTGGTGGTGTAGATACAGGAGGAACTAGACTTTGGTGGGATACAGGAGTTAATAAATTCTAATCAAAACAAAAACAAATTTTTAAAAAAGAGTGTAAAGGGCATAAGTAGTGAAAATTACTTATGCCTTTTTTAAACACGCATGTCTTTATAATAAATAGTATAAAAAAATATAAAATGAAAAGTGCTATAGAAATTAAACCTGACATTAGCTATAAGAGTGCTGGTAAGTTTGAAGAGACACGATTTGAGAAAATCCACAATGAAATCTTCAGGAACTCTACCGAGGCATCGATAATTGTTGCGCAGGAAATTGCTCAATTAATTAGATCTAAACAAGAAAAAAACAAATCTTGTGTACTAGGTTTAGCCACAGGTTCTTCACCTATAAAAGTATATGAAGAATTAGTTAGAATGCACAAAGAAGAAGGATTAAGTTTTAGCAATGTTGTAACTTTTAATTTGGATGAATACTATCCGATGACAAGGGAAAACAATCAGAGTTATCACCATTTCATGCATCAACACCTTTTTAACCACATCGATATCAATCCGGATAATGTTAATATTCCAGATGGTACCGTTGCAATCGAAGAGTTAAATCAATATTGTATTGATTATGAAATGAATATTAAAAATGCTGGCGGACTCGATTTCCAATTATTAGGAATTGGTCGTACCGGACACGTAGGATTTAACGAACCAGGTTCACACATAAATTCAGGAACACGTATCATTACTTTAGATCATATAACGAGAGTAGATGCTTCTTCCGATTTTAACGGAATTGATAATGTGCCAAAAAGGGCCATTACAATGGGAGTATCTACAATTCTCAGATCTAAAAGAATTGTACTAATGGCTTGGGGACAAAACAAAGCCGATATCATCAAGAGAACTATTCAGGGAGATATCAGTTCAGAAGTTCCTGCAACCTTTTTGCAAAATCATGGCAATGCAACATTTGTTCTGGACCAATCGGCAGCATCCGAACTAACCCGTTTTAAAACACCATGGTTGGTAGGAGAATGTATTTGGAATCAGGAATTAAAAAGCAAAGCGATTGTTTGGCTATGCCAAAAAACAAAACAATCTATTTTAAAATTAACCGACAGAGATTATAACAATAACGGAATGTCCGATTTATTGGCTCAGGAAGGTTCAGCTTACGATCTGAACATTAATATGTTCAATGTATTGCAACACACCATTACAGGATGGCCAGGAGGAAAACCAAACACCGACGATTCACACCGTCCGGAAAGAGCCAATCCAGCCAAGAAAAGAATTATCCTTTTTAGTCCACACCCAGATGATGATGTGATTTCTATGGGAGGAACATTCTCAAAACTAATAAAACAAGGGCATGATGTACATGTAGTATATCAGACCTCAGGAAATATTGCCGTTACCGATGATGAGGCATTAAAATTTGCAGAAGTAAGTAATGATTTTATAACAGATGCCGATACCAAAATAAACTTTAAATCAGTAATAGAGTTTTTGAACAATAAATCAGAGAATCAGATTGATTCGTTAGAAGTTCGCAAACTAAAAGGATTAATAAGAAGAAGAGAATCTTATGCCGCTACACGATATATTGGATTAAAAGATAGCAATACCCATTTCCTGGATCTGCCATTTTATGAAACAGGACAAATCAAGAAAAATCCGTTAGGTCCAGAAGATATTGCAATTGTAAAGGACATTATCGAACAAATAAAACCACATCAAGTGTTTGCAGCAGGAGATCTAGCAGATCCACATGGCACGCACGAAGTATGTCTGAATGCCATATTTGCGGCAATGAAAGAATTAAAACCAAAACCATTCATGGATGATTGTTGGTTATGGTTGTACCGAGGCGCTTGGCACGAATGGGATATTCATGAAATAGACATGGCAGTACCATTAAGCCCATCGGAAGTATTGTTAAAACGTCACGCTATTTTATACCACCAATCACAAAAAGATAGAGTAATGTTTCAAGGAAACGACTCTAGAGAGTTTTGGGTAAGAGCTGAAGATCGTAATAAAAATACAGCGATTTTATATGATGATTTAGGACTTGCCGAATACGAAGCAATCGAAGCCTTTAAACGTTTTGATTATTAAATGATTACACGAGTTAGAATAATTTAAGTTACAAAATTCAGAGTAATACCTTGGTGAAAAAGAGGTTCAATTAGGTTTTATTCTGAGTTTTGATGTTAAAAGAAAATATTGAATGTCAGTTAAATATGTTTTAATAGAGTATTAGATTAATAATTGTCTAAGACTTGATTGCAATTGAATGAGAGTTAATCTCGTAAGAACTCCTTATTTTATTGATTCTGTTATAATTAGAAAGGAATTTTAAAATGTAAAAAGATGTTTTTGAGACTTTAAATGATTAGTTAATAAAACTAACTTTTTTTTACATTAAGCTTTAAAAAAAGTACAAAACACATCATAATATACACAAGGAAAACGTTTTCGTATAACGTATTATTGATTATTTTATGTCGTTTGTTTAAAGTTTGTTGTTGTTGGTATAATTTATTTTTATTAACAATCCCTTAAGAATAAATTTACACCATAACTAACAAAAATAAATAAACATGAAAAAAATTTTCTTAATCTTTATGATTGTTTTTACGGCGCAGGTTTCACTTGCTCAAGTTAAAAATGTCAAAGGTGTGATTACAGATTCTGATGGGATGCCGTTGCCAGGGGCTACCGTTGCAGTACAAGGGGGGCAAAAAGGAACGGTTACCGATTTTGATGGTGTTTTCTCTATTGATGCTCAAAAAGGGCAAACGTTACTTTTTACTTATGTAGGTTTAGAAACACAAAAGATTGTTGTAGGAGATGCTACAACAGTTAATGTTCAGTTAAAACAAGGTTTATCAAATTCTCTTAATGAGGTTGTGGTAACTTCTCTTGGTATCAAAAAAGCAAAAAAATCTTTAACGTATGCAACTCAAGAATTAAAGGGTGAGGAGTTAACAAGAGTAAGAGATGTTAACGTTATCAATACTATCGCTGGTAAAATTGCTGGTGTAGCAGTTACTAAAAGTTCTTCTGGTACAGGAGGTTCTACTAAAGTAACGATTAGAGGTAATTCTTCATTTACTAATACACAACCTCTTTATGTAATAGATGGTATTCCATTATATAATGCAGGTTCAGGACAACCTAATGGAACTTTTGGAGATTTAGCAGGTGGTAACAGAGATGGAGGAGATGTTGTATCTCTTATTAATCCTGATGATTACGAAGGTATGACAGTTCTTAAAGGTGCTGCAGCTTCTGTATTATACGGAAGTCAAGGAGCAAATGGGGTAATTTTGCTTACTTCTAAAAAAGGAAAAGTAGGTGTTGAATCATTTAACGTAAATTCAGTTTCTACATTTGATACTGCTGCTTATTTACCTAAATTTCAGTCAGATTATACATCTGCAGCTGGAAGTGATGTGACTTGGGGAGCTAAAGAAAAAGTAAAAGACGAAGTAAAAGATTTTTTTGAAACTGGTGTAACTCAAATTACTTCAATGGCTTTTTCTAAAGCTAGTGAAGGAATGTCTACTAGTTTAACATATTCTAATACAAGTGCTTCTGGAATTATTCCTAATAATGGTTTAAAGAAAAATAACTTTGGTGTACGCCAAACAGGTAAATTCTTTGATGATAGATTAAGTGTTGCCGTTACAGGTAATTATACTTCACAAACAATTAATAACAGACCTACAAACGGATTATATTTTAATCCAGTAAATGCTATTTATTCTCATCCTAGAGCTTATTCTTTAAATGATTTAAAAACTTACGAAGTATTTGATCCAGTAAAAAACATGATGGTACAAAACTATCCTGGTATGACAATTTCTGATACTAATGAGAATCCGTATTGGGTTATGAATAGAGAAACATCAGTTGATACGAATAACTTTTTTAATGGAGCAATTGCATTAGATTACAAAGTAAATAACTGGTTTCATTTAACTTCTAGATATAGCTATAACAGAAGTGAAAGCAATTTCCAAAAAGAAATGTATGCATCGACTGCTTCAGCATTGGCTCATCCAACAGGAAGATATATTAATGCTAACTTAATTGGAACTCAAAATTATGCTGATTTAATTGGTTTAATCAATACTAACTTTTCAGAAGATTTCTCTTTTAATGCTACAATCGGAGCAAGTATCAATAACTCTAAATCTACAGGTCTTACTTTGGATTCAGGAATTGGTGGAGGTTTAGCTTATGAAAACATTTTTACATTAGGAAATTTTAAATCTAATAACGGAAACGTACAAACAGGTTCTGAAAGAGAAGTACAATCTATATTTGCAGCTACTACTTTTGGATACAAAAACTACTTATATTTAGATGTTGCAGCTAGAAATGACTGGTCTTCAACATTAGTAAATACAAAAGATCCAAGTTTCTTTTATCCTTCTGTAGGGGTATCGGCTATCTTGAGCGAAATGACTTCAATGCCAGATTGGATAAGCTACGGAAAAGTGCGTGCTACTTATGCTCAAGTAGGTAATGATATTGCAATATCTATGACAAGTCCAACAACTACAATTGTTGCAGGAGTTTCTGTAAATCCACTAGTAGGACCAATGCCAGGTACTTCATTAAAACCAGAGCTTAAATCTGAGGTTGAGATAGGTACTGAATGGAGAATGTTTAATAACAGATTAGGTTTTGAATTATCATATTATGATTCTGAAACTAAAAACCAATTTATTCAAATTGCTGCACCAGCTACAAATCCATTTGGTTATACTAATTATGCTATTAATGCGGGTAGTATTACTAACAAAGGTTTTGAGGCTGTTGTAAATGCAGGTATAATTAAAGGAGATAAATTTTCTTGGGATTCAAGTATTAACTTTTCTACAAATAAAAGTAGAGTTAATAGTATACCAAAAGAAAGTTTAGATGGAGGAAGAATTATTCTTACTACTGCAGGGTCTAGTAACTACAGATATTCATTGATAGAAGGAAGACCATTTGGAGTAATCGAAGGGAAAAATATATTAAAAGATGCACAAGGAAGGATTGTACTTGATGATGCTGGTAACGTTCAAAAAACAGATTGGGAAGAGATAGGAAGCTCAAATCCTGATTTTATGATTGGTTTCTCAAACACTTTCAAATTTGGAGCTTTTACAGCTAGTATTTTGTTAGATGGTCGTTTTGGAGGAGAAGTTTTAAGCTTAACTGAAGCTATGAATGATGCAAATGGAGTTTCTAAAAGAACTGGAGATGCAAGAAATGCAGGCGGAGTTGCTGTTAATGCTGTAAAACCAGACGGAACTGCTGTGAGTACTATGGATGCATATAAATATTATTACAGTGTAGGAGGTAGAAATGGTGCGACTGGAGAATATTCTTACAGCGCTACAAACGTAAGTGTTAGAGAGGTATCTGTAGGATATACTTTTAATAGAAAAACGTTACCATTTGTACAATCAGCTAGTATATCGTTAATCGCAAGGAACTTATTCTTTATTTATAAAGATGCTCCTTTTGATCCAAATATTGCATTAAGTACTGGTCAAGGTTTGCAAGGTGTTGATGTGTATGGTTTGCCATCAACAAGAAGTATTGGTCTTAATATAAACTTAACTTTCTAATTTAAAAAGTCATGATATCAAATAAAATAAAAAGAACTGCAATATGCCTTTCTTTACTTGCAGCATTTAGCTGTACAGATAATTTTGAGGAAATAAATACTAATCCCGTTGGAGCAAGTCCTTCAGATTTAGAGCAAAATTTTAATAATATAAAAAGTTTATTCGTACCAAGTTTTAACAGAATGTATATTTCTGATATAACTTGGCAATACCAAGAGCAACAAAGTTTACAAGGTGATGCTTGGTCTGGATATATGATTACTCCAAATCCATTTAAATATATTGAGATTAATAATAACTATGTCTTAAACGATTATTTTAATACACGTGCTTGGGACGATGCTTATCTTAATATCATATCATATCTTTATAAAGTTGAGCAAAGAGCAAAAGGAAAGTATGATAATTTCTATTCATGGTCATTAATCATAAAAACTGTTGCAATGGCTAGAATTACAGATATGTATGGGCCAGCAGTATATTCAAGTTATGGAACAGAGGGGGCAGCTCTTTATGATTCTCAACAAGAAATCTACACGCATATGTTTAAGGATCTTGATTTTGCAGTTAATGATTTAACAGCAAGAGAAAAGGCTGGAGAAAAATCAGTATTTACAGGAACTGATTTATCATCTTATGACGGTAAATATATACAATGGATAAAATATGCAAACTCAATGCGTTTAAGATTAGCAATGAGAATTTCTAAAATTGATCCGGCATTAGCTAAAGTTGAAGCTGAAAAAGCAGTAAATCATCCGTTTGGTGTTTTGGAAACAAATGGTGATGTAATGAAAATTAAGTCTCCAGTAGATCTTAATGTAATAGACCAAATGAGTCATGCTTGGGGAGGTTTATTTATGGGTGCAGATATGGAGTCTATTTTAGGTGGTTATGATGATCCTAGAATGGCTAAATACTGGGAAACATCTGCAATTGCTCCAGGTGAGTACAAAGGTGTTAGAACTGGTATTGTATATCCAAGTAACACTACCTATGCTAAGTTTTCACAAACTGGTCCAAGAACAAGAACAGGAGAAGTAACATGGATGTCTACTGCTGAAGTTTACTTCTTAAGAGCTGAAGGTGCTTTAAGAGGTTGGGATATGAAAGGAGATGCTAAAACTCTTTATGAAAGAGGGATTAAAGCTTCTTTTGAACAAAATGGAGTAGCTGGTGCAGATGCATATATTGCAGATAATACTAAAACTGCAAAAGATTATGTAGATTTAATTGAACCAAAAAACAATACACCAGCAATTAATAATGTTACAGTTGCTTGGGGTGCTGATAAAGAAATAAATCTTCAAAAAATCATTACTCAAAAATGGATTGCTACTTATCCTGATGGGCAAGAAGCTTGGTCTGAATATAGAAGAACAGGTTACCCTAAATTATTTAGAATTAATAATAACCAAAGTGGAGGTATAATTACTACTGAATTTGGTGTAAGAAGAATGCAATTTTCTCAGTCTGAAAAAGCAAACAACCCTCAAGGTGTAGCTTCAGGATTAGCCAAACTAGGAGGTCCAGATAATGGAGGAACCAGACTTTGGTGGGATACTACAGGTCCTAACTTCTAATTAAAACAGATTTTTTAAAAAAGAATGTAAGTTGGCATAAGTAATGAAAATTACTTATGCCTCTTTTAAACACGCATGTCTTTATAATAAATAGTATAAAAAAATATAAAATGAAAAGTGCTATAGAAATTAAACCTGACATTAGCTATAAGAGTGCTGGTAAGTTTGAAGAGACACGATTTGAGAAAATCCACAATGAAATCTTCAGGAACTCTACCGAGGCATCGATAATTGTTGCGCAGGAAATTGCTCAATTAATTAGATCTAAACAAGAAAAAAACAAATCTTGTGTATTAGGTTTAGCCACAGGTTCTTCACCTATAAAAGTATATGAAGAATTAGTTAGAATGCACAAAGAAGAAGGATTAAGTTTTAGCAATGTTGTAACTTTTAATTTGGATGAATACTATCCGATGACAAGGGAAAACAATCAGAGTTATCACCATTTCATGCATCAACACCTTTTTAATCACATCGATATCAATCCAGATAATGTTAATATTCCAGATGGTACCGTTGCAATCGAAGAGTTAAATCAATATTGTATTGATTATGAAATGAATATTAAAAATGCTGGCGGACTTGATTTTCAATTATTAGGAATCGGTCGTACCGGACACGTAGGATTTAACGAACCAGGTTCACACATAAATTCAGGAACACGTATCATTACTTTAGATCATATAACGAGAGTAGATGCTTCTTCCGATTTTAACGGAATTGATAATGTGCCAAAAAGGGCCATTACAATGGGAGTATCTACAATTCTCCGATCTAAAAGAATTGTACTAATGGCTTGGGGACAAAACAAAGCCGATATCATCAAGAGAACCATTCAGGGAGATATCAGTTCAGAAGTTCCGGCAACCTTTTTGCAAAATCATGGCAATGCAACATTTGTTCTGGACCAATCGGCAGCATCCGAACTAACCCGTTTTAAAACACCATGGTTGGTAGGAGAATGCATTTGGAATCAGGAATTAAAAAGCAAAGCGATTGTTTGGCTATGCCAAAAAACAAAACAATCTATTTTAAAATTAACCGACAGAGATTACAACAATAACGGAATGTCCGATTTATTGGCTCAGGAAGGTTCAGCTTACGATTTGAACATTAATATGTTCAATGTATTGCAACACACCATTACAGGATGGCCAGGAGGAAAACCAAACACCGACGATTCACACCGTCCGGAAAGAGCCAATCCAGCCAAGAAAAGAATTATCCTTTTTAGTCCACACCCAGATGATGATGTTATCTCGATGGGAGGAACATTCTCAAAACTAATAAAACAAGGGCATGATGTACATGTAGTATATCAGACCTCAGGAAATATTGCCGTTACCGATGATGAGGCATTAAAATTTGCAGAAGTAAGTAATGATTTTATAACAGATGCAGATACCAAAATAAACTTTAAATCAGTAATAGAGTTTTTGAACAATAAATCAGAGAATCAGATTGATTCGCTAGAAGTTCGTAAACTAAAAGGATTAATAAGAAGAAGAGAATCTTATGCCGCTACACGATATATTGGATTAAAAGATAGCAATACCCATTTCCTGGATCTGCCATTTTATGAAACAGGACAAATCAAGAAAAATCCGTTAGGTCCAGAAGATATTGCAATTGTAAAGGACATTATCGAACAAATAAAACCACACCAAGTGTTTGCAGCAGGAGATCTTGCAGATCCACACGGCACGCACGAAGTATGTCTGAATGCCATATTTGCGGCAATGAAAGAATTGAAACCAAAACCATTCATGGATGATTGTTGGTTATGGTTGTACCGAGGTGCTTGGCACGAATGGGATATTCATGAGATAGACATGGCAGTACCATTAAGCCCATCGGAAGTATTGTTAAAACGTCACGCTATTTTATACCACCAATCACAAAAAGACAGAGTAATGTTTCAAGGAAACGACTCTAGAGAGTTTTGGGTAAGAGCTGAAGATCGTAATAAAAACACAGCGATTTTATACGATGATTTAGGACTTGCCGAATACGAAGCAATCGAAGCCTTTAAACGTTTTGATTATTAAAAGATTACACGAGTTAGAATAATTTAAGTTACAAAATTCAGAGTAATGCCTTGGTGATAAAGAGGTTCAATTAGGTTTTATTCTGAGTTTTGTTTTTATCCGAGTTTTTAAGTCAATATGTATTGATTGCAAAAGACTCTTTTACAACAAAAAATATGAAATATATATTGATTTTATTATTTTCAGGTATAGTAGCTAATGCTCAAATAAAAAAAGAGCAATTAAACCTTATGCCATGGCCACAAACAATAAATTTATCCGAGGGTACATTTGCTTTAACTAAAGGTTTTAGAATAAATATTACAGGAAATCCTAATCCAAGAATTTTTAGCGGAGCAACTCGTTTTTTAAGAAGATTAGACGGTAGAACAGGATTGTTTTTTGAACAAGATTTTTTGACCAAACTTAATTCAGCACCTACAGCACAATTACAAATAAATTGCACCAAAAGTGGTAAAATTGGTTTATATGAAGACGAGAGTTATCATCTTGATATAAAGCAAGATAAAATTACAATTAATGCAACAAGTGATTTAGGAGCTTTACATGGCCTTGAAACGTTGTTACAAATGTTACAAAACAATAGTACGTCTTACTACTTTCCGGTTTCTCAAATTTCAGATTTTCCAAGATTCACATGGAGAGGTTTAATGATGGATGTTGCAAGACATTTTCAACCAGTAGATGTTGTTAAAAGAAACCTTGATGCATTGGCAGCTATGAAAATGAATGTTTTTCACTGGCATTTAGTAGATGATCAAGGATGGAGAATACAATTAAAGAAACATCCTAAACTTACAGATTTAGCTTCAGATGGATTTTATTATACACAAGAAGAAATTAAAAACATTGTTAAATATGCTGATGAGCGAGGAATTTTGGTCGTGCCAGAAATCGATGTTCCGGGTCATGCATCAGCTATTTTAACAGCTTACCCAGAGATAGGAAGTAAAGTAGTAAATATATCTAATGGAACTTCAGAGAGTAGTGCAAAAGCAGCAGTAGTCTCTACATATAGTATAGAGCGTAATGCAGGAATTTTCAGTCCAACATTAGATCCATCTAATCCTAAAACTTACCAATTATTAAGCGAGATTTTTGATGAAGCATGTCCGTTATTTCCAGGTGCATACTTTCATATCGGAGGAGATGAAAACGAAGGTAAAGACTGGGATTCAAACCCTAAAATACAAGAGTTTAAAAAGAAACATAAGTTAGTAACCAATCATGATTTGCAAACTTATTTTACGATGCAATTAGTTCCGATGCTTAAAAAACATGGTAAACAATTGATGGGTTGGGAAGAGATTATGACAAAAGACATGTCTAAAGATGCAATTATTCATGCATGGAGAGGACCAAATGAAGGAGTTGCAGTTGGAAAATCATTAACAGAATCTGTAAAAAATGGTTATAAAACAGTTTTATCCAATGGTTATTATATTGATTTAGTTCAAGGAGTAGAAGCACATTATTTAAACGATCCATTACCTAAAAGCGCAAACTTTACCCCAGAAGAAAAAGCAAGAGTATTAGGAGGAGAAGCTACAATGTGGACAGAACTTGTAACACCTTTAACCATGGATTCAAGACTTTGGCCAAGAACAGCAGCAATAGCCGAAAGATTATGGTCTGCAGAAGATATTACAGATTTAAACAGCATGCGCAGAAGATTAGCAGTTGTTTCATTTAGACTAGAAGAACTAGGAATTACACATATTAGAAACAAAGATGTAATCTTAAGAAATATATCAAACAATCAAAACATTGCAGCTTTAACCGATTTCTCTAATGTATGTGAGCCTCTTAAAGGGTATAAGAGAAATAAAGGAGGAGTGGAATATCAAACATATTCACCATTTACACTTTTTGCAGATGCATGCACACCAGATGCTTCAGATGCAATTGCTTTTGATACAGTTGTAAAAGAATATTTAGCAGACAAATCAGCCGCTAATAAAGCTAAAGTAACTTCATTCTTAAATAAATGGATTGGTTTAAAAGCAAGCCTGACAAGTTTGAGTGAAAATGCTCCTTTGATCCAGCCAATTTTACCGCTTGCTAGTAATCTTAGTGATTTATCACAGCAATTAGTAAATGTTTTAGATAATAAAGCAACAGTTGCACCAGCAGTTTTAAATGAATTATTAGAGAAATGTAACTCTAAAGATTATGGAGATGTAGAGTTAGCAGTATATGAAAGTTTAAAAAAATTAATATAGAGTAAGATTAAAAGTTGTGTTAGATTAATAATTGAATTAGTTGAAGTTTAGTTGCCATAATTAATTAGTAATTTAATTATCTCTTCTGGAATTTCCAGGAGAGATAAATTATGGTAAAGATTCGGTTTGGATATTTTTAGAATACCGAATCCATGATAAAATAGATATTAAAATTTAAAATATAATAAAGATTTACAATTAAGATTGCTAAGCCCCAAGTTTATCTGTTTTAATTTAAAAATGATTCAGTTACCCCAAATGTAACTGAGTTAGCGATTACCATTTGTTTAAAGTGATTTTTGGTTTTTGTATTACCAATCTATCATTTAATCCAAATTGGATATTTATTTTTTATTAACCAACCTATTTATTAATTATGAAACATTATTACAGATTGCTGTTATTATTTTTGTTTCCGATTTTATTACTTGCCCAACCAGCACATAATAAAAAAGTTGTCGGATACTATGCTCAATGGGCCATTTATGCAAGGGATTTTAATGTCCCCAAAATTGACGGAAGTAAATTAACCCATTTAAATTATTCTTTTTACGGAACCACTTTCGATCCGGCACACCCAGAAAACACCAAATTAAAATGTTTGGATACCTATGCTGATTTTGAGCATATGGAAGGCGGAATACCGTGGGATGCTCCTGTAAAAGGAAATTTTTATGATTTAATGAAACTTAAACAAAAGTACCCACATTTAAAAATCTTAATCTCCGTAGGAGGTTGGACAAAAGGACAAGATCTTTCACCAATTTCTGCAAGCCCAGTTGCCAGAGCAGCTTTAGCGGCAGATATGGCTAATTTCTTGGTAACTTATCCTTTTATTGATGGATTTGATATCGATTGGGAATATCCCCTTTCTGGAGGAACTGACGGGACAGAAGTTATTAATGGAGCACCAATACCTCCTCAAAAATACAGTCCGGATGATAACAAGAATTTAGTTTATTTATTAAAAGCAATGCGCCAAGCAATGCCTAATAAATTAGTTACAATTGCTGCAGGTAATAATGTTCGAAAAGTAGGAGCACAATATTTAGGCCCAAACAATAGAGCACAATACGGAATGACAGAAGATATTTCGACTTATTGCGATTATATCACATATTTTGGATATGATTTTGGAGGAAACTGGTATGACAAAACATGCTACAATGCCCCTTTATATCCAAGCGGAAATACAAATGATCCGTTATACAACGCAACTCAATCAGAATCACTAGATGAGTTAACAAACCAATATTTAAATGTTATCGGTATTCCTGCTAATAAGCTAGTAATGGGATTACCTTTTTACGGAAAAATATTTAAAAATGTTGGAACAACTAATACAGTGCCTAATATGCCAGGATTATTTGTTACAGCACCAAGAGATGCAGTTTCAGGATGTACAAACCCGCAAAATCCAACAGGAACATGGGATGGTCCCGCAGCTTGCGAAAAATCAGGAAGTATCGAGATTTGCGATTTAGTAGGTAATCCGGTAACAAACTCACATCCTTATTTAGACCCAAACACTATGTTGGTTACTCCAGCAGCAGCATCTGCAGGATGGGTAAGATATTGGGATAATGCAACCAAAGTTCCTTACCTATACAATGCTTCCTTACATCAGTTTATTAGTTATGAAGATAAACAATCGATGGAGTTAAAAGCAGAGTATATTAAATCCAAAAACTTAGGAGGAGGTATGATTTGGGAATTATCTCAAGATACCAGAGGAGCAATCCCTAATGCATTATTAGGTCAAGTAAATACTACTTTTAGTGCTGCCGTTATCGGAACATTAACAGTAAGTGGTTCAGTAAAAAATGGTACAAATTTAGTGCCAGCAGTTACAGTCCAGCTAAAAGATGCTACTAATGCAATTGTTCAAACGGTTAATTCTACAGATGGAAATTATACTTTTAACAATGTAGTTTCAGGAGCAAATTATACTGTTACAGCTTTAAAAGCGTCATACACTTTTACGCCAGTAACATTAACAAATCTTGTAGCAAACCAAGCCAACGTTGTTATTCAGGGAACACAGCCGCTTTATACAATTAGCGGAACTGTACTAGACGGAACTACAGCAGTTTCGGGAGTAACAGTTACAGCAACAGCAGGAACAACTACATTTACTGCAGTTACTAATGCAAGCGGAGCATACACTGTTACAGCTTTAACAGCAGGACTTAATTATACAGTTACAGCTGCAAAAACAGGAGTAACATTTACGCCAGCATCTACAGTATATTCAGTTTTAAGTGAAAACAAAGTTTTGAATTTTACTCAAACGGTATATTATACTATTAGCGGAAGCGTAATGAATGGAGCAACAGCAGTTTCTGGAGCAACAGTTACAGCAACTTCTACAGCAGGAACATTTACATCAGTATCTAGTGCTACAGGAGCGTATAGTATTGCTAATTTACCTTCGGGAGCAAACTATACAGTAACAATTGCTAAAGCAGGAGTAACATTTTCACCAGCTTCTACGGTATATAACAATCTTACGGCAAGTAAAGTTTTAAACTTTACACAAAATGCAGCTCCAGCTAGTAAAATTAGCGGAACAGTTAAGAATGGTTCAAATCCAGTAGCAGGTGCCAAAGTAGAATTAATTTTTAATTGGACAGATAATGCACATCCATATGCTAGTTTTCTAGCAACAACAGATGCGCAAGGAAAATATAGTTTTGATAATGCAATATTCTCAGGATATACAATCATCGCTAGTTTAAAAATGAATTCATGGCAGAATAATGACGTTACTTATTCACCTTCTAATCTTACAAACTTGCCTATTCCGGCTACATCACAAGTCTATGACTTTAGTACAGGAACAGTAGCGCCATTAAAAGTTGCAGGCGAAAGCGTACCGAGCGAAGTAGTTGCAGTATCAGAAACTAAAATTCCATCAGCGACTACAGTTGATAAAAGTTTGGTAGAGAGTAAAGTTTTAAGTGTTACTCAAGAGCTTGTTGCACCAGGTACTATAATTAGCGGAACAGTTAAGAATGGAACAACTCCGGTATCAGGAGCCAAAGTAGAATTAGTTGTGCCTTGGACAGATAGTACACACAACTGGAAAAGCGTTATTGCAACAACAGATGCACAAGGAGTTTTTAGCTACGATAATACAGTTACAGCAGGTTATACACAAGTTTTAAGTTTAAAATTAAATGCTTGGGAGAATAATAATACCGCCTATTTTCCAAATAATCTGGTAAACTTTGCTATGCCAACAACGCCTCAGGTTTATAACTTTAATACAAATACAGTTTCACCACCTCAGGTTACCATTACAGCTCCTTCAGCTGCAACTGTAGCGATTGCTCCGGGAACAGCGATTCAGCTGAAAGCAACTGCAAGTGTAGATGCCAGCTTAACTATTTCGTCAGTTGTATTCAACATTAACGGACAAAATATTACAGCAGCACTTTCAGGAACGGAATATGTAGCAAACTGGACACCAGTTGCGGCAGATTTCAACAAAAATTATACCTTGAAAGCAACTGTTACGGCGTCAAGTGGTACAACGGCAGAAAATACAAAAGCATTCTCTTTACAATGTTCAGGAACAACTTGTCCTAATTCATTGCCGGTAATTGCTTGGGTTTCACCAGCAACGACAACAATTAATCAGCCTTCAGGTTTCCAACCAGTGGCACTAAGTGTTAATGTTACAGATGCCGATGGTACAATTGCAAGCGTTTCGGTAAGTATAAACGGAACTTATTTTCCTATGACAAAAGGTACAGGGAATGCATACAACTATACATTTACTCCAAATGCTCATATAACATATGCATTAATAGTAAAAGCGATAGATAATGCAGGAGGTGAAAAATTATTTAATCAATCGATTACGATTACTAATTCGACACGAATATTCATTCCGCTTCCGTCTAAAGTTCTTTTAGGATATGCACATTCTTGGGAAAATGCTGGTGCTCCATTTTTATATTTTTCTCAAATGGTAGGAAGTAAGTTTAACGTAGTTGATTATTCTTTTGTAGAAACAGTTAATCGTGATGGTTATACACCAGTATTAACTACAAATGACACTAGATATTTGACCAATGGAGTTTTCGATAAGCAATTGTTGAAAAACGATATAAAATCTTTAAGAGATAGCGGAGTTCCTGTTATTGTCTCTATTGGAGGTCAAAATGGTCATGTTGTTTTAGACAATGTAACTCAAAAAAATATTTTTGTTAATGGTCTAAAAGCAATTATTGATGAGTATCAATTTGATGGAGTTGATATTGATTTTGAAGGTGGATCGATGAATTTTAATGCAGGAGCTTTAAGAGATATTTCTTATGCAGGTATTTCTGCTTATCCAAGATTAAAAAACGTAGTAGATGCTTTCAAAGAATTAAAAGCTTACTATGGTCCTGGATTTTTATTAACTGCAGCTCCAGAAACACAATATGTACAAGGAGGATATTCTACCTATAATGATACTTTTGGTTCTTTCCTTCCAATCATTCAAAACTTGCGTAATGAATTAGATTTGTTAGCGGTACAATTGTATAATACAGGCGGAGAAAACGGATTAGATGGTCAATATTATGGTTCAGCTAAGAAATCAAACATGGTAACAGCCCTAACAGATATGATTATAAAAGGGTATAATATTGGCACAACAGGAATGCGTTTTGATGGTTTACCAGCCTCAAAAGTTCTTATTGCATTACCAGCTTGTCCAAGTGCAGCTGGTAGCGGTTATTTAACGCCGACAGAAGGAATTAATGCTATGCATTACTTAAGAACTGGAACTACTTTTTCAGGAAGAACCTACACTATGCAGCCAGGCGGACCATACCCTTCTTTAAGAGGTTTAATGACTTGGTCAGTAAACTGGGATGCATCTTCTTGTGGTAATTCATCTGAATTGTCTAAAGCATATGCAGCTTATTTTGCATCACAAACTGCTAAAATAAAAGCAGAAGATAAGATAGAAGTAACAAGCAATAAAACAATTGCATACTTTAAAGATAATGCACTAGCAATATCTAACGAAGCAAATAATATCGGTAAAGTTGAGGTGTATAACACAATCGGACAATCGGTATTAAGTTACGAAAACATACAAAATAGTAACAATTTGTTGCTAGAAAACAGAAGCTTCTTAACCAAACAATTATTTATAGTAGTTGTGACTGATAAATCTGGAAACAGAAAATCATTTAAGGTAATGAACTTTTTAAATTAAGATTTTAAGAATTCAAAAAAATGAAAAATTGGGGCAGTTAAAATTGAGTTTGGTTATTTATTTTTTAATTTGATTTTTCATATTTTGGATAAATGTATTGAATTTAGGTAATTTGTTATTTGGTTTTTACCTAGAGGAAATCATTATGAGCCTGGCACTTAGTGCCAGGTTTTTTTTATGCCTTATCGCGATTGAAGAGATACAGTTGTTTTTGCCCGAAGTTTGTCATCCTGAGCGGAGTCGAAGGATTAGGAGCTATTTCCTGCTATCCATTTCAATCTTTTATGTTTTTAAAGAAAAAACATAAAAGGATTTCCATTTCTATCAGGGCTAGGAATCACCATTGCGAAGTACAAAGTAATTACATTTCAAATAGACTTTTGTCAAAGTTCAAAACGAAGAGTGTAAGGAACTTTAATTTTACACAAAATAATCCCAAACTTGTTATTTCGACGAAGGAGAAATCTCCGCAAGAAACTAACTCACAGTTTCTTCTTAGAATTGTCGAGCTACTCGTGGAGATTTCTCCTTCGTCGGATGACAAAAATGAACAGACCAACTTTAAACTTGAACTTTGACAAAGGTTACAATTATTAGAAACTATTTTTTAGCTATTTTTGAAACCCAATTATTGCATTAAAACTTCATGAAAAAAACATTTAGCCTTATACTAACATTCTTAATTTTTACTTCTTGTTTAGCACAAACAAAATACGGAAATCCAGAAGTTGATCCAATACAAATCCAAAAAGACTACAGCAGTTGGTGGACGTATCAGAGTAAAAACATAATGCTTTCCAGAGATTTTGTTGCACTAGATACACTCTCGAAAGAAATACCAAAAGAGACTTTTTTAGATCAATTAGCAAATAGTAATTATATCCCCATTCGATTACAATCGGATGATGCTATTTACTACTATAAATTATTCAAAATTCAGCCTAATTCCGATACAAGTATAAAAGCAACTATTAACCAAGAAGCTTTTGATGCGTATAAGAACTTCAAAATGGAAAACACTCCATTCCCTAAATTCTCTTTTAAGGATTTAAACGGAAATCTGGTTTCTAATGAAACTATGAAAGGAAAGATTGTAGTGATAAAATGTTGGTATATTCATTGTGCTGCATGCATCAAAGAATTTCCAGATGTAAATAAATTGGTAGAGAAATATAAAGATCGAAAAGACATATTTTTTGTGAGTTTAGCAGAAGATACACCAGAACAATTAAAAGTATTTTTGGCTAGAAAACCATTATCATATTCCGTTATTCCAAATATGAAAAACTATATGAATGAAACGTTGCAGTTAAATGCATTTCCCACACATTTCATTATCAATAAAGAAGGATATATCGCCAAAGTTTTAAATAGTTATAAAAGTTTAGAAGTGGCTTTGGAGAAAGAAAGTAAATTGAAGAATTAGCCGCAAAGCAAGCAAAGATTACCTATAAAAAGGAACGCGGATGATACGGATTCGCTAGGGCGAAAACACAGATAAAAACGGATTTTCTTTACTATTGTTTTTTTAATCAGTTTTATCCGCGTCTTTACTTTTGTAAATCCGTATCATCCGCGTTCCTTTACAGATATGATTTGTTGTAAAAGATAATTTTAGCTATTTTCATATTAAAAAAACTTAGCCACTCAGTTTCTTTGTACCTCTGAACCTTTTTCACTACTTTTGCACAAAATTAATTAATATAGACATTCATGTTAACAGTCAATAATTTATCGGTACAATTTGGCAAACGAATTTTGTTTGACGAAGTAAATACAACTTTCACACACGGAAATATTTATGGAGTTATCGGAGCCAATGGTGCTGGAAAATCAACTTTTCTTAAAATAATTTCAGGCGAAATGGATCCTACTTCAGGACATATCCATTTAGAGCCAGGAAAACGTATGTCGGTTTTAAACCAAAACCACAACATGTTCGATGAGCATACAGTACTTGAAACCGTAATTATGGGTAACAAAGTATTGTACGCGGTTAAGAAAGAAATGGATGAACTTTATTTAGACTATAACGATAAAAACGCAGATAGAATAGGAGAGTTACAAGTTCAGTTTGAAGAAATGAACGGATGGAACGCTGATTCTGACGCAGCTTCGATGTTGTCTAACTTAGGTATTGCCGAAGAGCACCATTATACATTAATGGGAGATCTAGAGGGAAAAATAAAAGTACGTGTCCTTTTGGCACAAGCTTTATTCGGAAATCCAGATTTACTTATCATGGATGAGCCTACCAACGATTTGGATTTTGAAACAATCGCTTGGTTAGAGAACTTCCTTGCAAATTATGAAAATACAGTAATTGTAGTATCGCATGACCGTCACTTTTTAGATTCGGTTTGTACACATATATCAGATATCGATTTTAGTAAAATCAACCATTACTCAGGAAACTATACGTTTTGGTATGAGTCTAGCCAATTAGCGGCAAAACAACGTGCACAACAAAACAAAAAAGCCGAAGAAAAGAAACAAGAATTAGAAGAATTTATTCGTCGTTTTAGTGCCAACGTTGCTAAGTCTAAACAAGCAACTTCTCGTAAAAAAATGATTAGTAAGCTTAATATTTCTGAAATTAAACCTTCAAGCCGTCGTTATCCTGCAATTATTTTTGATCAGGATCGTGAAGCAGGAGATCAAATTTTAAATGTTGAAAACTTAAGCGCTTCAATCGAAGGAGATGTTTTGTTTAAAGGTGTTGATTTGAATATGGCAAAAGGAGATAAAATTGTTTTATTCTCTAAAGATTCACGTGCAACAACAGCATTCTACGAAATTTTAAATAACAATCAAAAAGCCGACGAAGGTACTTTTGATTGGGGAATTACAACAAATCAAGCTTATTTACCAGCAGAGAATCATTCATTTTTCGAAAACGACTTAACATTGGTAGACTGGTTACGTCAATGGGCAAAAACTGAAGAAGAGCGTGACGAAGTTTTTATTAGAGGATTCTTAGGGAAAATGATTTTCTCAGGAGAAGAAGCTTTAAAAACAAGTAGAGTTTTATCAGGGGGAGAAAAAGTACGTTGTATGTTATCTCGTATGATGATGGAAAGAGCCAATGTATTAATGCTAGACGAGCCTACAAATCACTTAGATCTTGAGTCGATTACAGCATTTAACAACTCACTAAAAAACTTTAAAGGATCAGTGATTTTTACAACACATGATCATGAGTTTGCACAAACTGTAGGTAATAGAGTAGTAGAGCTTACACCAAATGGAGTTATCGATCGTTACATGACATTTGATGAATATCTTGACGATGAAAAAGTACAAGAATTAAGAGTTAAAATGTATTCTTAATACTTAAAACATATTTTTAAAAATCCCAATCGGCGCACCGATTGGGATTTTTTTTATTCTATTATTTTTTACCAAAGATTTTAATAATCAGGTAAATTATTAAAACAATTACAATAATTACGGCAAAAGCACCGACACCCATTCCTGCTTTAAAAATGCCTTCGATAGCCTCACAACTAGTAAGAGATAACGATATAATTAAAGCGACTAGTATTGTAGATAATTTAGTTTTCATGATTTTGTGTTTTTAAATTAATTAAAAATGACAATCATTATTGTCTTATTGTGAAATTAACAAATACCAGAAAAACAACGTTATATAATTCCTGTAAAATGTTTTATTATTTGATTTTTAATTATATGAAAAATACTTGAGAATAATTAAAAATTAGACTGTTAGGTCGTGCTATAATTGAGGAATTCGATTGTAGATTTTCGAGAAATAAAATTATATTTGAGATAATATACTATAAATTAATCCTTAAAATATTATGTCAGAAAATGCTTTTAGTTTAAAAACTCCCCGTATAGAAGTCATAGATGCATTACGTGGTTTAGCCATTATGGCGATTATGTTGCTTCATAATTTAGAACACTTTGATTTTTATTATTTGCCCGAATATTTACCTGAACCAATCAAGGTATTAGACAAGATAATTTGGGATACATTATTCTTTCTTTTTGCAGGAAAATCATATGCTATCTTTTCACTTCTTTTCGGTTTTAGTTTTTTTATACAATACGATAATCAGCGTAAAAAAGGAAACGATTTTAGATGGAGATACGTTTGGCGACTGGCAATATTATTTGTTTTCGGATTAGTAAATACACTCTTTTTCTCAGGAGATATATTAATGATGTATGCCGTTTTAGGATTAATATTAATTCCGGTTTGTAATTTAAATACCAAATATGTATTAATCATAGCGACTTTCTTGTTGATGCTTCCTATGGAGTGGTTCAACTTTTTTAATATTCTATTTAACCCTGAATATATACTTCCTGCAAATCAATCAAATGCTTATTATGGAAGTATGCAAACTTACTTAAGCGGGAACTCATTTGTAGATCATGCAGTAGGTAATTTATCAATAGGAAGATGGGCATCGGTATTCTGGTCGTGGGAAAACGGAAGATTTTTTCAGGCACCAGCATTATTTATGTTTGGGATGATAGCAGGAAGAAAACAACTTTTTGTTATTTCGGAAGCTAGTATTGCATTTTGGAAAAAAGCATTAGTATATGCGATTATATTATTTATCCCGCTATTTGCATTCAAAACGTATTTGCCAGAACTTATAGCAAACAAAGACATGGTAAATAGTTTATTAATCATTTTTACATCTTGGTCTAATGTTACCTTTATGGTCGTTTTAGTAAGCACATTTGTGTTGTTATATCAAAAAGAAGCTATAAATAAAGTTCTGATAAAATTAATCCCATTCGGAAAAATGAGCTTAACAAGTTATTTTTCTCAATCTATTTTAGGGTCGTTTATATACTACCGTTTTGGTTTAGGATTATACCAATATACAGGCGCAACATTTGGATTACTAATAGGAATTGTTTTGTTTTTGCTACAATTAGGATTTTGTACATGGTGGTTAAAAACACACAAGCAAGGACCATTAGAATACATTTGGCATAAAGCAACATGGATTTCTTTTGGAAAAGAGAAAAAGACTGTTGCTGCTTAGTTGTAAATATATAATGCTGTAAAAATAGAACGCGGATGACGCTGATTCGCCAAGGCGAAAACGCAGATAAAAACGGATTTTTTTCTTTTTATAATTTTAAAAATCTGTTTTTATCCGCGTCTTTACTTTAGTAAATCCGTTTCATCCGCGTTCTGTTTTTTAGACAATCTGAGCATTTTTAACTTTACAATAAAGAGAAGTAAAGATAAAATAAGGGTAATGTTGTCTTAAAAGTATTTGGATTTTGGTAGAATACTTTTGCTTCGTCTAACAACGAAACAACAACTCATGAAAAAACTCTACTTACTATTATCCCTTTTAGGAATAGGTTTTGCTGCACAAGCACAAAAACTATTTCCTTATTTACAAAATGCAACTCCTACATCTATTTATGTAAACTGGAAAACAGAAAGCAATCCAGAAACTATTGTAGAATACGGAACAACTGAAGCTAATCTTAATGTTACAGTTACAGGTAACACTAATGTTTTTACAGATTCAGGTTACCCAGGGAATTATTTTTACCACAGCGCGAAACTGATGAACCTTTCGCCAAACACCAAATATTACTACCGAATAAAAACTGGTACAGATGTGTCTACCGTTTATTCCTTTAAAACATTGCCTAATCCTGGGCAAGCAGCTACTGCCGATGGACATATTCGCTTTTTGATTATGGGAGATAATCAGTTAAAAGCAGTACCTCGTTACGATTCATTAGTATCGGCTGCAAAAAGAAAAATAAAGCAAAAATGGGGTGCTAAATTGTCTCCAGAAGATAATATTTCGATGACATTTATGGTTGGAGATCAAGTTGACGTAGGAACTTTAGATCATTACGAAAACGTACATTTCAAGAAGAACAGAGGATTATCTGGTAATATTCCGATTCAGACTACGGTAGGAAACCATGAAACGTATGGAACACTTGGAATGAATTCGTATTATGATCATTTTTATATCAGTGAGCTTTCTTATAAAGGAATTTCGTCTGGAACAGAAAATTATTATGCACAACAAGCAGGTAATGTTTTATTTATCAGTTTAAGTTCAGAACATACAGGAGCAGCACAATTAACTTGGTTGCAACAGGTTCTTGCTGCTGCAAATGCAGATAATACTATAGAGTGGATTTTTTCTTTAAGCCACAGACCGTATCAAGCCGAGCAATATGTTGGTGATATCTCTACATGGGTTCGTAATACAGCCGTTCCCCTATTGGTAACTTCTCCTAAATATTCTATGCATATTGGTGCGCACCATCATTTGTATCATAGAGGACAATTAAAAAACACACCTACATATAATATTATTTCGGGAGGAACAGCTTGGGATCAATATTGGGGATCATCTACCGAACAAGATTTTGAAGATGTGCAAAAAACAATCTGCAACTGGATTTACCAAATTGTAGACATCGATGTTACTAACGGAAAAATGGATATCGAAAGTTATTCTATCGGAAGCGTTGATAAATGGAAAAACAACCAGTTAATGGACGAGTTCCATAGATATAAAAACAAAGTAGCACCAGTAAAACCTGCAATCACAAATACTTTTACAGCAAATGTTACTTTACCCTTAACAATATCAGGTTCGGCATATAGCACTACAACAAATGAGTTATTAAATACAAGTCAGTTTTTAATTTCGCAAACGCCAACATTCGATATAATAAAAAAAGAAGTATATCGCGATTTCGAAAATTTATACGGAAAATATAAGACCCAAAAAGATTCAACAGTTGATATTAATCTGGGTGTAGATATTACCAAGATGGATTTGGCTTCGAACTCGCTTCCTAATGGTAAGTATTATGTGAAATTAAGATATAGAGACCGCAATCTGGAATGGTCTCCTTGGAGCGATACTCAGGCATTTACTGTAACAGGAAGTAATAACGTGAATACAGAGATTGTTACCGATGCTTTAACTTATTCGCAAAGTGCACCTATTAAAGTTGATTTTACTGATGCACCAGCGAGTACAAAGACTTGGATAGGATTGTATAAAGAAGGGCAAACACCGGGATCATCGACACCATCGCTAACTTGGCAATATACTAATGGTAGCCCAAGCGGATTTATTAATTTTCCTACCGGATTGGCTAATAAAGGACGTTATTATGCCGTAATATTCTCTAATGGAGGTTATACAGAAATTGCGCCACGAAAATATTTTTATGTAGGACCAGTTCCTGTATTAACTACAGATAATACCGAATATTCTGTCGGCACACCAGTAATTGTTAATTATAGCAATGGACCACAATTGGCAAAGGATTGGATTGGTATATATAGAATGGGAGTAAATCCAGGATCTGGAGTTGCCTCAACAAGTTGGCAATATGTAACAACTGTAGCAGATACTAAATCATTTAATAATTTACCAAAAGGATATTATTATGCCGAATACTATTTGCAGGATAGTTTTAATGCTATCGGAAATAAAGTATTCTTTAAAATCGGAGCTGTGGTTACCGAATTATGGATTAATAAACCCGTATATGATCTTGGCGAACAAATCACGGCTTCATGGACAGATGCTCCTGGAATTGTAAAAGATTGGTTGGGTATTTACCATGAAGGTGATAATCCTAACGAAAAACCATTGGTGAGTTATACTTATTTTGAAGGACTTTCGGAAGGAACTAAAGCCATTGCTACTACAGAGTTACCTACCGAAAAAGGAAATTACTTTTTGGTAATGTTTACCAATGATTCTTATAACGAAGTATCAAACAGGGTTTCTTTTGAAGTAATAGATAGTTCTCTAGGTAACGACGAGTTTAAAATTGATAATGGTTTAAAAGTATATCCAAATCCTACTAATAGTAATGCAGAAACTTTTATTCAGTCAGAATATCCTATTGATGAAATAGAAATTTATAATATGGAAGGAAAATTATTGTACGCTACAAAAAATGTAAACAATAATAAGTTCTCTTTAATAAACCAAGATTTACCAAAAGGAGTTTATATCCTAAAAATACATTCTCGTAAATTGTTTACAGCGAAGTTAATTGTGAAATAATTAGAGAATTAAAACAACAGTTATTTAATAAAAAAAGCTTCCGCAAATGTGGAAGCTTTTTGAATTTATAAAGAGTAAGTATCATTGCAACATATATCTTCGTTTTCGAATATTATGATAAATAGAGATTAAAAAAGTTTCGTTGTTATTTTATATCCAAAAGTCATTACCAGATTCTTTTAAGATATGTGAGTAAATTATTCTGTCAATATGGTTAATTATTTCATTGATATTTTTAAAGTGTCTTTCAATATCAATGAATGTTATTGCTGGCGCACCTTGATGAGCGATTGACTCTCTTAAGCTTAAAAAAGATTCCAGTGATGTTTTTAAATCTTTTTTTGATTTTTTATTTAATTCTTTAATTATATCTGTTATTCCAATTCTTAAATATAATATTTTCAAGTTTTTTACTGAAGGATATTTATTAGTACCTATAATATTTGTTGAGTGAATTTGAGAATTAAAAGACATATCATCATTTAGTAATTCATAATAATTGCTTTCAATGGATATGTTTTTTAATAGGCTTCTTTCATCAGAACTGTTGTAATAGTTTCTGAAATAGTGTACCTGTTTATCAAGTAGTGCTTTTGTCCTTATATTATTAGGGATGTTTGAGAGTATTGCTCCATTAGTTTTATATTTGTAAATTAAATCTTCAATTAATGTCTTAGTGTAATCTTCAATTCTTGCACTTAATAAAAAAATACAAGATTGGTTAATTAATTGCTTATGATCGTAATTTAATGGTGAAGATTTATAAGAAACTTTTTTGGCAAGTTTTAATAATTTATTTGATTCAACTTCAAAATCTTCTCTTGCCTTACTTTTCGAATATGGCATGTTATTGAAATATTGTTTCTAAAAAAGCAGTATAATCAGCTACTCTTTTTTTTACGACACGATTATCTGTTGTTCCTTTTGTTATTGTATTATAAAAATCTTCCGTATTCAATAATGCTAAAACGTTATCAATTATGGTGTTTTTATTTATAGCATTGATTTGATCTATTGTTGGATTAATATTGTTCATGGAAAGCATTTGAGCTTCAAATAATGCGGTGTTTGCTTTTAGTCTTTTCTTTGTTACATCAAAAGTTTTAAATGTAAAATCACCATATAAAAGATGACATTTATTTAGATTTAGTTTAAAATTTTCTGCTAATACTTCAATATCTGCTTTAGGTAAAAATCTATTATCTTCCGCATATTTATTTAAAAATACTGTCATAGGTTTTTCATAATTTTCTAAGCGTTCTAATAATGTAAAATACCTTAAAATCAATTCGTCACCTTTCATTCTATTATCATTTGTTGTAGAAGTTAATTTTTTGAAAACAGAATCTTTGCCTAATTCTTCTATTTTTGTTAAAAAATTGCCACTATAAATACCATGTCTTAATTCTTGAGGATTTAATCTAACAGAACCTGTATTTAGTCTTTCAAAAACATCAAATTTAATTTGTGGATGTGTATCTTTTAAAATGGCAATACATCTAATTGTACGATTAATTATATGTCTTTGAAATCTTGGGTCTAATTCATCAAAAGTTAAACCTTCTAATTCGGGATATGTCACTAATCCTGTTAAAGGGAATTCATTGTTTAAAAACAAACTGATACTTGTGAGTCTTTGATTGCCATCAATTACTGAAAGAGTTTCATCATTGTTTTGACTTAAATAAATAACAGGAATTGGACACTGTATTATTAAGGATTCAATGAGTCTTGATGCTTGAGCTCTATTCCAAACATATCCGCGTTGAAAATTTGGAATAACAATATGTTTATTATTTATATATTCTACTATTGTAGAAACTGTAAAGTCATAAGTTTCCGTTATCAATTTTCTTTTTTCTGCCGGAATGTTTATAACTTCGACCTCAAAATCATTATTATCTGGAAAAATTCTATTTGCAAGTACTGTTGATTTATTATCCATAATTTTCCTTGATTAATTGTTTTTTGGTTGTACCTTGATAATATCAACAAAATTTTCACAAGGCTATCCCTATAAAGTTAAGTAAGATTGTTATATATCAGAATGCTACTCAGCTAAAGTAAATTTTTAAAATAAAATTACCTACAAAAAGCAAAATTATATTTTTCAAAACAAAAAGAGTAGTTGTAAAAAAACATTATTTACTTACCCCAGAATCCCCATCAAGTCAAAAAAAAATATTTCCCACCCCAACACCCCAACAAATAAAATCTGATTTTGTATATTTGCCCAACCAAACACTACACTTTACTATGAGTCAAAAAGTATTACTTAATTCAAAAGAAGTTACTATCATATTACATCGTTTGGCCTGTCAATTGATAGAAAAGCATCTTGATTTTTCAGACACGATTTTGGTAGGAATTCAACCTAGAGGTGTTTACTTGGCAGAGCGACTGAAAGAATTATTAGAAAAAGAATATAAAACGCCTGAGATTACATTAGGATATTTAGACATTACTTTTTTTAGAGATGATTTCCGAAGAACAGATAAACCTCTTGAAGCTAATAAAACCCAAATCAATTTTATTGTAGAGAATAAAAAAGTCATTTTTATAGATGATGTATTATTCACAGGACGAAGTATTCGATCAGCATTAACTGCTATTCAATCCTTTGGTCGACCAGCTGAAATTGAATTATTGGTATTAATCGACAGGCGTTTTAGCCGACATTTACCAATTCAACCCGATTATCGCGGCAGGCAAGTTGATGCTATTAATAATGAGAAAGTGATTGTGAGTTGGAAAGAAAATGATGGCGAAGATGTCGTTTACTTAGTGACAAATTAGTTTAATCGGTTAACCGGTTAATTGTTTAATCGGTAGAAAATGATTAACCGGTTTAGCAAAAAACGATTAAACAAATAAAACAATTAAACATAAAAGATGAAAGAATTAAGCGTAAATCATTTGTTAGGAATAAAATATATCAATGAGAATGATATTAACCTAATTTTTGAAACAGCCGACCATTTTAAAGAAGTCATTAACCGACCAATTAAAAAAGTTCCTTCGTTGCGAGATATTACTATTGCCAATATATTTTTTGAAAATAGTACCAGAACAAAACTTTCATTCGAATTAGCACAAAAAAGATTATCGGCCGACGTTATTAGTTTTTCGGCAGCACAATCATCGGTTAAAAAAGGAGAAACACTTATCGATACGGTAAATAATATTCTTTCGATGAAAGTGGATATGGTCGTAATGCGTCATGCCAATCCTGGAGCAGCTTACTTTTTATCCAAGAATGTAAAAGCAAGTATTGTAAATGCAGGAGATGGAGCACACGAACACCCAACACAAGCATTACTAGATAGTTATTCTATTAGAGAAAGACTAGGAGATGTAGCAGGAAAGAAAGTTGTAATTGTAGGTGATATTCTGCACTCTAGAGTAGCGTTATCTAATATTTATGCTTTGAAAATGCAAGGTGCTGAGGTAAAAGTATGTGGTCCAAAAACATTAATTCCCAGATATATTGAATCATTGGGAGTTACAGTAGAACCTAATTTACGTAAAGCATTAGAATGGTGTGATGTAGCAAATATGTTACGTGTGCAGAACGAAAGAATGGATGTGAACTTTTTCCCTTCTACAAGAGAATATTCACAACAATATGGTGTAGATAAAGCGTTATTAGATTCTTTGAACAAAGAAATTGTAATCATGCATCCCGGACCAATAAACAGGGGAGTAGAGATAACATCTGAAGTAGCCGACTCTGAACATTCGGTTATTTTAAATCAAGTCGAAAATGGAGTAGCTGTTCGTATGGCGGTTATTTATCTTTTGGCTTCAAAAATCCAATAAATTCCAAAAAGAAACTACCTTCGTTGTTCCAAAGAGGTATTTAGGGATTAATGAATGTAAAGCAAGAGAAAAAATGAAAGTAGATCAAAAAGGACATACAACAATAATTAAAGATACTCAGGGAGATTTTACTTCTTTTCTGGAGAAAATAACACAGCAGTTTAAAACCTTCGGAAATCACAATATTATTATCGATTTATTAGCGCATAAAGATTTAACCATAAACGATATCAAATTATTATTACCTCTTTCTAAACAACAAAAAAAAGCCAAAAAATCTTTTGCTATTGTTGTTTCTGATATAGATTATAATGCCGTTCCAGATGCATTAATTGTTGTTCCTTCAGTTTTAGAGGCGCATGATATTATTGAAATGGACGAAATAGAAAGAGATTTAGGATTTTAAATACTGAACGAATCTTAAAATTTTAGATATATATATTAATATAAAATATGGGTTAGTTGTTTATTTGTTTAACTGTTTAGTCGATTTATTTTGATGTTTTATTCTTGAACGATTAAACGATTTTACCCAATAAACAAATAAACAAAATTGAAGTTAACAATATTAGGCTGTTATGCCGCAACTCCAAGAACTTTTACTAATCCTACTTCGCAGGTATTAGAAATAAAAAACAGATTGTTTCTTATCGATTGTGGTGAAGGAACTCAGGTACAATTACGTAAAAACAAGATAAAATTCTCTAAGATAAATCACGTTTTTATTTCGCATTTGCATGGAGATCATTTCTTCGGGCTTATCGGGTTGATATCTACTTTTAGTCTTTTAGGACGTACTACCGATTTGCATATTCATGGTCCAAAAGGAATTAAAGAAATCATCTTACTACAATTAAAGTTATCGAGTTCATGGACAAACTATGGTTTGTACTTTCATGAATTAGTGTCTGATAAAAGCGAAGTTGTTTTTGAAGATCAAAAAGTTATTGTAACCACAATACCTCTAAATCATCGGGTTTATACAAATGGTTTTTTGTTTCAGGAGAAAAAAGACCCGCGTAAACTAGATGTAGATGCTGTTCAGCATTATAATATAGATACTTGTTATTATCAGAAAATTAAAAACGGAGGAGATATAAAGTTGGATGATGGTACAATTATCGCCAACGAAAAATTATCATTTGATCCTTTGCCTCCTAAGAGTTATGCATTTTGCTCTGATACTGTATATCATGAAGCTGTACTACCTATTATAAATAATGTAGATGTATTGTATCATGAAAGCACCTTCTTGCAATCGGAAGAAGCTTTGGCTTCAAAAACATTACATTCAACAGCCAAAGAAGCGGCTACAATTGCTTTAAAAGCCAATGCTAAACATTTGGTTCTGGGGCATTATTCTACCAGATACGAAAGTATCGAATTGTTTAGAGAAGAAGCCGAAACTATCTTTCCTAATGTATTATTAGGAGATGATGGAAAGAGTTTTGAATTTTAAATAATTGCAGAAAGCATTAAGCTCTAAGTTTTAGGCAATCTAATTAATGAGATTAATAATTCTAAAATTCTAAGAAGTCTAAAAGGTCTAGTAATCTAAGAAAGTCTAAGTAGTCTAACAATCTAAGAAAGTCTAAGATGTCTAATAATCTAAGTAATCTAAGAAAGTCTAACAATCTAAGTAGTCTAAAAGATCTAACAATCTAACTAATCTAAAAAAAAAATGAATGATCTAAGTAATTATAGAAAATCCTACGAGAAAAGTGAATTGCTGGAAAGTAATATTCCAGAAGATCCTATTAATCTTTTTAATAGATGGTTTCATGAAGTAGAAGACTTTGGTGGAGTTGATGAGGTAAATGCCATGACGGTTTCGACAATAGGATTGGATGGCTTTCCTAAATCGAGAGTTGTTTTATTGAAGAAATTCTCTGAAGAAGGTTTTATTTTTTATACCAATTATAATTCTGAAAAAGGAAAAGCAATACAGAATAATCCACATGTTTGTTTGTCTTTCTTTTGGCCAAGCTCAGAACGCCAGGTTATTATAAAAGGAATAGCAGCTAAAACATCTGAGTCAGTTTCGGATGGTTATTTCGATTCAAGACCTGACGGAAGTAAGTTAGGAGCAATTGTATCTCATCAAAGTGAAGTTATTCCATCAAGAACATTTCTAGAAGAGAACCTAAAAGAACTAGAGAAAGAATTTGAAGGAAAACCTATTCCCAGACCTAAACATTGGGGAGGTTTTCTTGTTACTCCTGTTGAGGTTGAATTTTGGCAAGGAAGACCAAATCGTTTGCATGACAGAATAAGATATGTTGCTCAAGATGATTACACTTGGAAGATTGAACGACTTTCGTCTTAAAAGTAAGAAAAATACATTATAAATAATTTTTATGATGTAGTTCGTCGATTTTTTTTGGTAGTTTAACGATAAAATATGTAGATTTAACTAATAATTAAAAAGAAGCATAATTTATTTAATACAATTTAAAGAGTTTGCCCCACAATCTACTTTAAGCTTAAACTACTAATATTTATGAAATTAAGAATTCATTTTTTATCGCTTTTGGTAATAGCGGCGCTTACCATGAATTCTTGTGCATCTGATTCGGTTGACTCAGTTTCAAATCCAGAATCAGGTGTTTCTTCTGAACTAGTTACCGATTATACTTATAATCAAACGGAGCTTGAAACAATGCAACTTATTAATGATTATAGAGTTAGTGTTGGATTAAATGCTTTAAAAACAATAAATCACGTTTCTTTTAAATCTGAACAGCATGATGATTACATGATTGCTCATGATGTAGTAAATCATGATGGTTTTGTAGATCGCTCAGAAAACATTATTAAAGTACTAGGAGCTAAAAAAGTAGGTGAGAATGTTGCCTACAATTATAATACACCACAAGCAGTATTAAAAGCGTGGTTAGAAAGCGAAGGTCATAAACAAAATATTGTAGGTGACTATACGCATTTTGGTATAGCAATAAAACAAGATCCAGAAAACGGAAGAAAATATTACACGAATATTTTCGCAAAAATATAATTGAATCTATTTTTTTTTACAGAAGAAAATGGAAGTAAAAAGACCCTTTTTATGTTACTGGTTTATTTAAGTTGAGGTTAATAGCCGTTATTTTAATTAATAACGGCTATTTAATTTGTAGTGGTAAAAAGCTGTCTTTATAGACAGCTTTTTTTTATGTCCTTAAGTTTGGATAAAAATAATTTACCGCAGAGAGCGCAAAGGCTTACACAAAGATTCGCAGAGTGTAATGAATAGCTTTGTGCTCTTTGCGTTAAAGTGAGAATGAAATAATTTACCGCAAAGAGCGCAAAGGCTTACACAAAGGTTCGCAGAGTTTAATGAATAGCTTTGCGATCCTTTGCGTTTTTTTACTTTGTGTACTTTGCGTTAAAATCGCATCGGGTTCAAAAGTTTGTAGAAAGACCAATATTATCTACAAATAAAAAACCAGTGAGGTTAATCTCACTGGTTTAGGAATTAATTATAAAACTAGGAATTGATTTTTATGATTGTAATCTGGTTTTGTTTATTGTTATAAAGCTAAAATTATAAACTCGCTTCGTCTGTTCATTTGATGCTCTGCTTCGGTACATTTTACTCCATCAGAACAACCATTTACAAGTTGGGTTTCTCCATAACCTTTTCCAGTTAATCTGTTTGGAGCAACACCGTTTTGAATCAACCATTTTATAGTCGATTTTGCTCTTCTGTCAGATAATGCTTCATTGTATTTATGGGAAGCTCTACTATCGGTATGAGAACGAATATCTAATTTCATTTTTGGATATTGGTTCATTACATCTAGAATTTTTTCTAAATCTAAGGCTGCTTCTCTGCGAATATTAGATTTATCCAAATCGAAATAAATCATTTTGATACCAAAACATTTTCCTAAATCATCACCAATTGTTACAACACAATCAGATTTTTCCAGCGCTATAGGTAAGTTTGTTCTTCCGTTTTCTTTAAGGATAATAACACTTTGTTCCTTGGTTGTATATTTTTCTTTTTCGGCTCTTACATTATAAACTAATCCACATTCTACAGGGAAAGTATAATTTCCGTTTTGATCAGAATAGCCTGTTGCAATTACCTTAAAGGCGCTAGAATATAAAGTCAGTTTTGTATTTGGTAACACAGCTCCAGTTGCTAAATCGGTAATAGTACCGTATAATTCCTGAACACATGCAAGTTTTCTTGTTTCAAGAAATTTATAGATATCATCAGATCCTTGTCCGCCATCTTTGTTAGATGTAAAAAAGCCTCTTCGTGATTTAGTATCGATTAAATAAGCAAAATCATCTTTAGGAGAATTAATATCAGAACCCAGGTTTTGGATATTGCTCACGCCACTATCATCTAGTTTTCCAACAAAAACATCTAGTCCTCCAAGTCCGGGATGACCATCCGAAGCAAAATAAATTTCATTCTCGTCTGTTATAAATGGGAATGTTTCTTTTCCTTCTGTATTTATTCCAGGGCCTAAATTTACAGGAGAGCTAAATCCTCCGTTATTATTAATGCTTACTTTATAGATATCCGATTGTCCAAATGTTCCCGGCATATCCGATGCAAAGTATAATGTTTTTTCGTCAGGGCTAAGTGCTGGATGTGCCGTACTATAATTATTGCTGTTAAAAGGGACTTCCATTATGTTAGTCCATTTGTCATTTTCTAGTGTGGCTTTGTATATTTTTATTAAGGTTATTTTGTTTTCATCTTTTCCCTTTTTTCCATCAATGTAATTGTTTCTTGTAAAATAAACAGTTTTTCCATCTTTTGTAAAAACAGGGGTAGACTCATGAAATTTAGAATTTATTTTAGACTTGAATTTTTTCGGTGCATTTGGATTAAAATCTTGATCTATATCTGACTGATATAGATTAGTGAAATGCTCACCAGTCCATTTGTGTTTACGTTGTCCTAAACCACCAGTATCTCTTGCCGAAGTAAATACTATTTTGTTTTGATAAAAAGTAGTTCCGTAATCAGAGTACTTACTATTTATTCCTGCATCCTCAATATTATAGCGTCCAGAGTTGGCTTTAATTTGGTCAAGATAATTTTTGTCGCTTTCATAGAGTTTACCACGAGTATCCTTTTTTGATTTCTGATTAAATAAATCAAGCATTTGGTTGGCTTTGGTATTATCTCCAGTAGATTTTAATGATTGCGCATATCGATAATAATACTCAGGTTCTACCTCGGTATTCATGGCAAATAACTCACCATACCATTTTGCAGCCTTATCAAATTCAGAGTTAAAGTAATAGGAGTTACCTAGTTTCTTAAACATATCTTCTGATTTGTATCCTTTTTCGGCTACACGTTCATAAGTCTTAATGGCATCTATATAGGCATAGTTGTCGTATTTTTTATCTCCAGAAGCAATCTTGCTCTGTTGTGAATAACTGTTTAAGGAAAAAACACTTACTATTGTTATGTAAAGGATTGTAAAATTTTTCATGTTGATCTATTTATTTGTTTTTTAAAGGAACATGGTATCGTTATTCTTCTTTGTTATTGGCTGTTTTTGAATCATTACCGATTTCATAATAAATAATTTTAGAAGAAACGTGGGGTTGTCATTTTACCATTGTTTTTGATAAATTCATAGCGCAAGAATATTTCGTGTGAACCAGAATTGTAATTGTTTAAGTTTGTGGTTTCACGGTCGTAGCCATATCCTATATATAATCCATCGCTAACCTGAAAACCAACCATTGCACTTAATGAAGCGCTCCATCTGTAAGCTACTCCAACTACAAATTTGTTGATGAACATAAAATTAGCCGAAACATCTACTTGTAGTGGTGCACCTTCTACCATTTTGGCAAGGACAGCAGGTTTAAACCTAATGTCTTGGTAGTAATCCAAATCAAATACATATCCTGCCATTAAATAATAATTTATTTTATCCTTATAAATTGCAATATCATTATCATTATAACGATTGGTTTCGATGAAGTTTGGCACTGATAAACCTATGTATGCTTTATCTGAATGAAGATAAACTCCGGCTCCGATATTTGGTTTAAAGACATTATCTAAATTCTGAAATTGTGGATCGCCTTGATCAGCTGGGTTTAATTTATTGACATCTAAATTGAATAAATTACCTGTGGCTTTAATACCAAAAGATAGTTTATAGTTGGGTGAAGTAGGTATAGTATAGGAGAGATCTACTGAGAAATTATTTTCGTTAGTAGGTCCAATCTTGTCATTAACCAATGATACTCCTAATCCTAGATTACTGTTATTAATTGGGGTATTTACCGAGAAACTACTAGTTTCGGGCGCACCATCAAGTCCGACCCATTGAGTACGGTATAAACCAAAAATACTTAGAGCTCCTCGTGACCCTGCGTAAGCTGGGTTGATATTTATGGTGTTGTACATGTATTGTGTAAATTGAGCATCTTGTTGAGCGTAACTTACTATAGCTGTAAACATCAAAACGAAAGAAAATAATTTTGTTCTCATAGTAGATATTTATTATTTTATTATTGCATTGGGTTCTTCTTGTTAATGATAAAAAAGTAGTAATACATTCGTATCTCAAAAAAAAGTTCTTTTTTAGTAAAACACTTCACTGATAACATAGCTGTTATATTATCAGTGAGTTGTGTTTCTTGTTTGTTATTTAGTTAGATATAAGAATCCATCTTTTTTATTCGTCTGAATTGCACCGTTTCCATCTATAGAAGTGTAATTTAGAATGTAAAAGTAAGTTCCTGTTGGAAGTCCATCTGATTGTTTTATGGTTGTTCTTCCTCTAGAAAATCCATCAAAAGCATTTGTTGTGTTATTATAATTTCTAGTTTCAAATACTAGTACTCCCCAACGGTTATATATTTCGACAGTATTGTCAGGATAACAGATTGTATCATCTATATTGTCGATAACAAATCGGGCATTCATGTTGTCCCCATTAGGAGAGAATGCATTATGTACCAGTATTGTTCCACAGGCTAATACTTTACAATCATCATTGATAGAAAGGTTTACAAATAAACTTCTAGGACAAGCCTCATCTTGTATTTGATACTCAAAAGAGTAGTTACCAACAGGAAGTCCAAAAGAAGTAACAATGTTACCATTTATAGCATTAGTATTATTAGTATCTATCCAAGTACCAACTGCTGTTGTACTTCTTGGTAATAAATTAAATAGGTTAACTGTAGATGAATCTGCATTACAAGCTTCACTATTAATAACTGCTGTTGGCGAAACTTCATTTTTAACTGTAATGGTTTGTACCAATAGAGTTTTATTACCTGCACAATCAGTTAAAGTATATGTTCTGGTCAAGATGTATGGACTACCTCCACAACCAGTTCCACCGTTATTAGAGTCGCTTACCGTTACATTTACAGTTTGACTACAGTTATCAGTAGCATCTGTTATTGCATTAGGATTCGCTACAGGAATGTCGGCTATACTTTGCAAGTTTGTAATATCAGCAGGAACAGTTCCTGTTGGTGGCGTAGTATCCTTAACTGTAATTACTTGTGTAAATGTGGTTGTATTACCAGAACAATCACTTGTTGTCCATTTACGAGTTAGTATATAATTTGTACTACATTCGTTTTCTATACCACTTTTTGTTTCAGTATAAACTACTGGTACATCAGCATTACAGTTGTCAGATGCAGTCATGTTTGCTGCTTGAGGAACTTTATCACATGATACCGTGATATCAGTAGGAAGCTCACCATTAAATGTTGGTTTCGTAGTATCTTCGATAGTTATCACTTGCGTGAAAGTATCGGTGATATTACTACAATTATCTTTTGCTACCCAACTGTTTGTATAAGTTCCTGCATTTGCACAAGACTCAGAAGCTACAAATTGTCCGCTAGTTTTTTCGATAGTCACATCGCTATCACAATTATCAGTTGCCACAGGAGCATTTGCTTGCGCAGAAGTTAATGCTGCGGTATCACTACATTGAATAGTTATATTAAGACTTCCAACTAAAGTAGTCCAAGTTGGTTTAGTAGTATCTTCGATAGTTATCACTTGCGTGAAAGTGTCCGAAGTATTACCACATTCATCTTTAACTGTCCAAGTATTAGTATATGTTCCGGCACTAGCACATGAGGTAGAAGCTATAAACTGTCCGCTAGTTTTAACGATATTAGTCACATCACTATCACAATTATCGGTAGCAACAGGAGCATTCGCTTGAGCGGAAGTTAATCCAGCAGCATCACTACATTGAATAGTTATATCTAAGCTTCCAGCCTGAGTTGTCCAAGTAGGTTTCGTAGTATCTTCGATAGTTATCACTTGCGTGAAAGTGTCCGAAGTATTACCACATTCATCTTTAACCGTCCAGGTATTAGTATATGTTCCAGAGTTACCACAAGACTCAGAAGCTACAAATTGACCGCTAGTTTTAACGATATTAGTTACATCGCTATCACAATTATCAGTTGCAGTAGGAGCATTCGCTTGAGCGGAAGTTAATCCAGCAGCATCACTACATTGGATAGTTATATCTAAGCTTCCAGCTTGAGTAGTCCAAGTTGGTTTCGTAGTATCTTCAATAGTTATCACTTGCGTGAAAGTATCGGAAGTATTACCACATTCATCTTTAACCGTCCAAGTGTTAGTATACGTTCCAGAGTTACCACAAGACTCAGAAGCAATAAACTGTCCGCTAGTTTTAACGATATTAGTTATATCGCTATCACAATTATCGGTTGCAGTAGGAGCATTCGCTTGAGCGGAAGTTAATCCAGCAGCATCACTACATTGGATAGTTATATCTAAGCTTCCAGCTTGAGTAGTCCAAGTTGGTTTACTAGTATCTTCGATAGTTATCACTTGCGTGAAAGAGTCTGAAGTATTACCACATTCATCTTTAACCGTCCAAGTGTTAGTATATGTTCCGGCATTTGCACATGAAGTAGAAGCAACGAATTGTCCGCTAACTTTAACGATATTAGTTACATCGCTATCACAATTATCAGTTGCAGTAGGAGCATTCGCTTGAGCGGAAGTTAATCCAGCAGCATCACTACATTGGATAGTTATATCTAAGCTTCCAGCCTGAGTAGTCCAAGTTGGTTTACTAGTATCTTCGATAGTTATCACTTGCGTGAAAGTGTCCGAAGTATTACCACATTCATCTTTAACTGTCCAAGTATTAGTATATGTTCCGGCACTAGCACATGAAGTAGAAGCAACGAATTGTCCACTAACTTTAACGATATTAGTCACATCGCTATCACAATTATCAGTTGCAACAGGAGCATTCGCTTGCGCAGTAGTTAATCCAGCAGCATCACTACATTGGATAGTTATATCTAAGCTTCCAGTTTGAGTAGTCCAAGTTGGTTTAGTAGTATCTTCGATAGTTATCACTTGCGTGAAAGCATCAGTAATATTACCACAATCATCTTTGGCAACCCAAGTGTTAGTATACGTTCCGGCATTAGCACATGAAGTAGAAGCTACAAACAGACCGCTAGTTTTTGTATAAGTAACTATCGAACAATTTGCAGTAGCAGTTGGTGCTTGATTTTGCGCAGTTGTTAATCCTGCAGCATCACTACATTGCAATGTAACATCTAATGTTCCTGCTTGAGTAATCCAAGTTGGGATAGCAGTATCCTGAACAGTAATTACTTGAGTAAATACAGTTGAGGTATTATTACAAACATCTTTTGCTGTCCAAGTATTGGTGTAAGTTCCTGTGCTTCCGCAATTACCTCCTTGAAATTGACCACTTACTTTAGTATAAGTTACCGTTCCGCCGCAATTATCAGTTGCTACAGGAGCATTCGCTTGAGCTGCATTTAACCCTGCAGTATCACTACATTGTAGTGTTACATCAAGAGATGCAGGAGCAGTTGTCCATGTAGGAGCCGTTGTATCTTGAATTGTAATTGTTTGAGTAAATACAGTTGATACATTATTACAGACATCGGTAGCTTTCCAAGTATTAGTATAAGTTCCAGAATTTGCACAAGTTCCAGCTACAAAAGCACCAGAAATTTTAGTATACGTTACCGTTCCACCACAATTATCTGTCGCCACAGGAGCATTCGCTTGCGCAGCAGTTAATCCTGAAGTGTCACTACATTGTAAAGTTACATTAAGTGCAGTAGGAGCTGTTGTCCAAGTAGGAACCGTTGTATCTTGTATTGTAATTGTTTGAGTAAATACAGTAGAAACATTGTTACAAACATCAGTTGCTTTCCAAGTATTGGTATATGTTCCAGAGTTTGCACAAGTTCCAGCTACAAAAGCACCTGAGATTTTAGTATACGTTACCGTTCCACCACAATTATCGGTTGCAACAGGAGCATTCGCTTGAGCTGCAGTTAATCCTGCGGTATCGCTACACTGTAAAGTTACATTAAGTGCAGTAGGAGCCGTTGTCCAAGTAGGAACCGTTGTATCTTGTATTGTAATTGTTTGAGTAAATACAGTTGACACATTATTACAAACATCAGTTGCTTTCCAAGCATTAGTATAAGTTCCAGAGTTTGCACAAGTTCCAGCAACAAAAGCACCTGAGATTTTAGTATACGTTACCGTTCCACCACAATTATCGGTTGCAACAGGAGCATTCGCTTGAGCTGCAGTTAATCCTGCGGTATCGCTACACTGTAAAGTTACATTAAGTGCAGTAGGAGCCGTTGTCCAGGTCGGAACTGTAGTATCTTGTATTGTAATTGTTTGAGTAAATACAGTTGATACATTGTTACAAACATCGGTAGCTTTCCAAGTATTGGTATATGTTCCAGAGTTTGCACAAGTTCCAGCAACAAAAGCACCACTTACTTTGGTATACGTTACTGTTCCGCCACAATTATCAGTTGCCACAGGAGCATTAGCTTGTGCGGCAGTTAATCCTGCGGTATCGCTACATTGTAAAGTTACATTAAGAGCCGTTGGAGCCGTTGTCCAAGTAGGAACAGTTGTATCTTGTATTGTAATTGTTTGAGTAAATACAGTTGACACATTATTACAAACATCAGTTGCTTTCCAAGTATTAGTATAAGTTCCAGAGTTTGCACAAGTTCCAGCAACAAAAGCACCACTTACTTTAGTATACGTTACCGTTCCGCCACAATTATCAGTTGCCACAGGGCTTTGATTTTGTGCAGTAGTTAATCCTGCAGTATCGCTACATTGTAAAGTTACATTAAGTGCAGTTGGAGCCGTTGTCCAAGTCGGAACCGTTGTATCTAGAATTGTAATTGTTTGAGTAAATACAGTTGATACATTAGTACAAACATCGGTAGCTTTCCAAGTATTAGTATATGTTCCAGAGTTTGCACAAGTTCCGGCAACAAAAGCACCACTTACTTTAGTATACGTTACCGTTCCGCCACAATTATCAGTTGCCACAGGAGCATTCGCTTGCGCAGCAGTTAATCCTGCAGTATCGCTACATTGTAAAGTTACATTAAGCGCAGTTGGAGCCGTTGTCCAAGTAGGAACAGTTGTATCTTGTATTGTAATTGTTTGAGTAAATACAGTTGACACATTATTACAAACATCAGTTGCTTTCCAAGTATTAGTATAAGTTCCAGAGTTTGCACAAGTTCCAGCAACAAAAGCACCACTTACTTTAGTATACGTTACCGTTCCGCCACAATTATCAGTTGCCACAGGGCTTTGATTTTGTGCAGTAGTTAATCCTGCAGTATCGCTACATTGTAAAGTTACATTAAGTGCAGTTGGAGCCGTTGTCCAAGTCGGAACCGTTGTATCTTGAATTGTAATTGTTTGAGTAAATACAGTTGATACATTAGTACAAACATCGGTAGCTTTCCAAGTATTAGTATATGTTCCAGAGTTTGCACAAGTTCCGGCAACAAAAGCACCACTTACTTTAGTATACGTTACCGTTCCGCCACAATTATCAGTTGCCACAGGAGCATTCGCTTGCGCAGCAGTTAATCCTGCAGTATCGCTACATTGTAAAGTTACATTAAGCGCAGTTGGAGCCGTTGTCCAAGTAGGAACTGTTGTGTCTTGTATTGTAATTGTTTGAGTAAATACAGTAGATACATTATTACAAACATCAGTTGCTTTCCAAGTATTGGTATAAGTTCCAGAGTTTGCACAAGTTCCAGCTACAAAAGCACCACTTACTTTGGTATACGTTACTGTTCCGCCACAATTATCAGTTGCCACAGGAGCATTAGCTTGTGCAGCAGTTAATCCTGCGGTATCGCTACATTGTAAAGTTACATTAAGTGCAGTAGGAGCCGTTGTCCAAGTAGGAACTGTTGTATCTTGAATTGTAATTGTTTGAGTAAATACAGCTGATACATTATTACAAACATCGGTAGCTTTCCAAGTATTGGTATATGTTCCAGAGTTTGCACAAGTTCCAGCTACAAAAGCACCAGAGATTTTAGTATACGTTACCGTTCCACCACAATTATCGGTTGCTACAGGAGCATTCGCTTGCGCTGCAGTTAATCCTGCAGTATCGCTACATTGTAAAGTTACATTAAGCGCAGTTGGAGCCGTTGTCCAAGTCGGAACCGTTGTATCTTGAATTGTAATTGTTTGAGTAAATACAGTTGATACATTAGTACAAACATCGGTAGCTTTCCAAGTATTAGTATATGTTCCAGAGTTTGCACAAGTTCCAGCAACAAAAGCACCACTTACTTTAGTATACGTTACCGTTCCGCCACAATTATCAGTTGCCACAGGAGCATTCGCTTGAGCAGCAGTTAATCCTGCAGTATCGCTACATTGTAAAGTTACATTAAGCGCAGTTGGAGCCGTTGTCCAAGTTGGTGGAGTTGTATCTTGAATTGTAATTGTTTGAGTAAATACAGTAGACTCATTAGTACAAGCATCAGTCGCTTTCCAAGTATTAGTATATGTTCCAGAGTTTACACAAGTTCCAGCAACAAAAGCACCACTTACTTTAGTATACGTTACAGCAGAACAAGCATCAGTTGCCACAGGAGCATTCGCTTGCACAGCTGTTAATCCTGCAGTATCACTACATTGTAAAGTTACATTAAGCGCAGTTGGAGCTGTTGTCCAAGTTGGTGGAGTTGTATCTACAACATTAATAGTTTGGCTTACAGGAAGAGATGTGTTATTACAAGCATCTTTTGCAGTCCATGTTCTAGTTATAGAATAAGTTCCAGGACATGATCCAGGAGTATTTACGTCTGCAAAAGTAAGAGAACTTACCGTACCACTATCATCAGTGGCAGTTGCAGTTGCAAATACAGGAGTTTGAGGACAGTTAATAGTCGAAGGAAGAGGTAGCGGATTAACTATTGGTTTAGTAGAATCCCCACTATTGATGGTTACAGAAAGTTGTTGTTGACATCCATTAGCATCAGTCACAGTTACAATGTAAGCACCAGAAAGAATGTTCGTTAAATCTTGTGTTGTCGAAGCAAACGGATTTCCATCTTTTGTCCAACTATAAGTATAAGCACCAGTACCGCCAGTTACAGCTATATCTATTGCACCAGTTGCATCATTATTACATAATACATTGGTTTTAGATGTTAAAGTAACAGCTAAGGCAGCTGCAGGTTGCGTAATTGCAATAGTTAGAACTGCTTTACAACCATTTGCATCTGTTGCAGTAACTTCATAAGAACCAACAGTTAAGCCAGTTAAATTTTGAGTAGTTGCATAAGCGCTTCCATTTTTCTTCCATGAATATGTATAAGGCGCAACACCACCAGTAGCATTATTAAGAGTGATTGCTCCGGTAGAAGCTCCAAAACATTTTACATTTACATGCGATGCAACAGCTTCAGTTACTACAACGTTACTTACTGTTACAACAACAGGTTTTGTATCAGAACAACCTGAGGTAAGGTTTTTTCCTTTAATGTAATAAGTCCCAGCAGTTGCCGCAGTAGGAGTATTGTAAGGAATGGTAGCCGCAGCATCTAGCCAATATGTGTATGTTAACCCAGCAGTACTACCCGCCGTAACAGCAGGTGCAGTAAGGTTTACCGTATTAGGGAAGCATACTGGAGCAGGATTTGTAATTACTAAAGTATTTGTTGCAAAACTTTTTGCTTTTAAAAATACACCTGCATCATAAAGTTGATCAGATGCATCGGCAATAGCCATTTTTATTTTATAGGTTTGTCCAGGAGTAACTGCATAAGTAGCAGTAAGAACAGTAGTTGATCCATCGTATTCCATAATCGTAGCACCCGGTGCATTATTTACATAATACGATGCATTTTTAGCAGGAAAAGAAACATTGTTTACATTAGTTCCTGCAGAGTGAATGTTGTTTATGGTTACCGCATCATTATTTGGTAATTGCGCAAGATTTACTGCATTATTAGTATATGGACCTGTGATTCCAGGGCCACTTAAGAAAAAACCGAAAGCATCATTAAAGTCAGTATTAACATATTCAAGATACTCTTCTGAAGCAAATACAAACTGAAATTCAACAAGATTTCCATCAGGAACAAAATTAAATTCAAGGATAGCTGCATCATGCATTGTTTCACCAGAAATGTTTGTTAAGTCTGGATCACTTGCATTATTAACCATCGCATCTGATTTGTTTGTGTAGGTATTAGGCCCCATTGCAGAATTTATCTTTCCAGTTGCAATTAAAAGACCTTCATCAATTGGGAAAGTCGAAGTTCCTTTACTGTAATATCCTAATTGTCTATCACCAGCAGTCCCAGACCAAACATGATCATTCCAGTTCCAGTTATTTCCACTTCTTTGGTAATAACCAAATCTAACGTTGCTCACAATCAAACAGCCGGAAGTTAATATGTTTCTTACTAACTGATCAGGATTATATCCATTGTTTCCAGCAGCTGGATTAGCAACATCAATAGATCCTGCTACCGCTAATGCTTGTACGGCATCTGCATTTACTTTTACAGCATCTGCACTTAAAAGAGCACTTTTTTTGGCAGTGAATTTATTTTGGTAAGGCGTATTCCCAATTCTAATCGGAATATTTTTTTCTTGAGCGAATAAACCGGAAGAAAAAAAGAATAATCCTAAAATAGTTAATAAAGTAATTTTTTTCATAATCTTTAATTTCAAAAATTAATAGTTTCTCTAAAGTGATATCCTACGTGTAATTTTATTTAAATATAATTTTGGTGCGTTTAGGAATTAAGATCCTTTAAATAGATTTTTTGTGTTTGGGTTTTCCTTTTTCTTGCCTTCATATATTTAACTTTATGTTTTGTGAAATTTTTAATTTTTTAACATAATCAAAGTTATATAGTCTATTTTTAATTGATTTTTTTTTCCTGTAAATGACTCAAATACTCGTTGAAAAGACATTTTTGACCTAAAAAGAGGCAAAAAAGACGTTTAAATTTTGCGATTTTTATTTTTTTTAGAAGCAATTTTTGTCAAAATCTTGATGCGAAATAAAATTTTATTATTTTATAAATAATTGATTATCAGTTATTTATGTGTTTTAAATTTTTATTTGAAACATCGATGAAATACATTTATCATAGATTAAGTACATGTTTTTCTTGTAAAAAAGGGAGAGATGTTTTTTAAAAGTTAATTCTTTATGAATTTTGTAATTGACCAAATGGGATGCTAAAATTTCTATGATCTTTTTTTAAGAATTTTTTAAGATTATTTTTTGTCATAAATAATTCACCACAATAAATTAGAAATATAAAAATTGAACAAAAGAGATGACCTTATAGAATTCTTTTGTAAATTGTAGCTAAATTTTCAAAGCTGTTTTTGCGATTTAATCATAAAAGATTCTTCTTTTTTTGAATTTGTAGCGATTAAAAGAGGGGGCAAATACAGTAAAAAACCAAAAGCTTAAATTCCATATAAACAAATAGTATCCGTAATATGAAAAATTTAATATTGATCAGACATGCAAAATCAAGTTGGGAAGCTCCTCTAAAAGATTTTGACAGACCTTTAGTAAAAAAAGGAATTCATGATGCTCATGACGTTTCAGCTAGTATTTCAAAGTTTCTACCTAAGACCTATTTGATATGGAGCAGTACAGCTGCTAGAGCTGTAGAAACAGCACTTATTTTTGCACAAAATATTTCATACCCTATAGAAAGTATCATTTATAAGGATGAACTTTATACATTTGATGAGAAACATTTGGAAAAGGTTATCAAATCATGTAATAATGCTTTCGAAAGTGTTATTCTTTTCGGACATAACGAGGCTATTACAAATTTTGTTAATAAATTTGGGGATGTTTTTATCGACAATGTTCCCACATCAGGTTTTGTATCATTACAGTTTGATACAGAAAGTTGGGACAAATTAGATAAAGGCAGAACTCTCAAAACTATTTTCCCCAAAGATTTAAAATGAATACAGTGTACGAACAAAAATATATAGACCGCGAAAAAAGTTGGTTGGCATTTAATGCAAGAGTATTACAGGAAGCAGCCGATATTACAGTACCACTTTTAGACAGATTACGTTTTTTAGGAATTTTTTCGAATAATTTAGATGAATTTTTTAGAGTTCGTTATGCAGCCATCCGAAGATTAAGTCTTTCAGGGATTTCTGGCGAAAAATATTTAGGAGGAATATCAGCTCAACAATTGGTAAAAGATATTACCGAGATTGTGATCCAGCAACAATCCGAGAGTTTGAGGATATTAAGTAATATAGAGACCGAACTAGAAACGGAGAATATCTTTATAATTACCGAAAATGAAATTACAAAAGATCAGGAAGAGTTCTTAAAGAATTTTTTTATTGAAAAATTAAGTCCAGAACTTGTTACAATTATATTAAATGATTTAGCCGAATTTCCCGTTTTAAAAGATACATTGGGATATTTAGCAGTGCGCTTAGAGATGAATCATACTGCAGAAGTGCGATATGCAGTAATCGAAATACCTAAAACCATCAATCGATTTGTAGTTTTACCTTCGCATGACGATAAACATTATATTATCTTGATAGATGATGTTATCCGACACAATCTAAGTAGCATTTTTACCATTTTTGATTATAAAAGTGTTTCGGCGCACATGATAAAAATTACTCGTGATGCCCAATTAGATATCGATAGTGATTTGAGTAAAAGTATGCTCGAAAAAATTGCAACATCGGTTAAAGATAGACGAATAGGAGAACCAGTTCGTTTTATTTATGACCAATTGATAGAACCAGATACGCTGCAGTTTTTTCTGGAAAAAATGAAAATCATCTCTACAGATAGTATTATTCCTGGAGGAAGATATCATAACCGACGTGATTACATGAATTTTCCTAATCTAGGAAGATACGATTTGCTATACAAAACAAATGTACCATTGCCAATTCCGGGATTGAGCATGGAAGGAAGTATTTTGCAGAAAATTGGTAAAAAAGATTATTTGCTAAATGCGCCGTATCAATCATTTTCGTACGTAACAAAGTTTTTACGTGAGGCAGCTTTAGATCCAAAAGTTACATCAATTAAGATAACATTATATCGTCTGGCAAAGAATTCCCAAATCATTAGTTCATTAATTAATGCAGCCAAAAACGGGAAAAAAGTTATCGTACAAATAGAGTTGCAAGCTCGATTTGATGAAGCTTCGAATATTTCTTATGCAGAGCAAATGCAAACAGAAGGAATAGAGCTTATTTTTGGAATAAAAGGATTAAAGGTACACAGTAAAATATGTGTAATCGAAAGAGTTGATGAAGGTAAAACCAAAAGATATGGATTTATTTCGACTGGAAATTTCAATGAATCAACGGCTAAAATTTATACCGATGTAACATTATTTACAAGTCATCAGCAAATTCTAAAAGACATATCTAAGATATTTGAATTCTTTGATATCAATTACAGAGTACACCGTTACAAGCATTTAATAGTATCGCCACATTATACAAGGTCTAAATTTGTAAAATTAATCGATAGAGAGATTCTACATGCTTTGGCTGGACGTAAAACCTATATAAAGCTTAAAATGAATAGTTTATCAGATTTTAAAATGATAGATAAGCTATACGAAGCGAGTAATGCAGGAGTAAAAATACAATTACAAGTAAGAGGGATTTGTTCTTTGATTCCGGGAATTCCGGGAATGAGTGAGAATATCGAAGCGATAAGCATAGTCGATAATTACTTAGAACATTCTCGAGTTTATATTTTTGGAAATGCAGGATTGACAGAAGTGTATATTTCTTCAGCCGATTTTATGACCAGAAATCTAGATGGAAGAGTTGAGGTAACTTGTCCAATTTATGATCAGGCAATAAAAAATGAGTTAATAGATAACTTTAATATTGCTTGGAAAGGGAATGTAAAAGTGCGTTTTCATTCTTATAAACTGGATAATAAATACAAAGCGAGAAATCACCACGCCATATTTAGAGCACAATTAGAAACATACAAATATTACCAAAACAAAGTAAATGCTATAGAAGAAGTTGTGTAAAACTTAATAAACACAACCTTAATATATCAAGATACTTAATTTCAAATCATAAGCGAGAATGATTAAAATAAAAAAATATGGAGCAATCGATATTGGATCAAATGCCATGCGATTGTTGATTGTCAATGTGGTAGAACAAGAGGGAAAGGAACCTCAATTTAATAAAAGTTCCCTTGTGCGTGTGCCAATTCGTTTAGGACAAGATGCCTTTACAGTTGGAGAAATATCTGAAGAAAATATTGAAAGAATGTGCGATGCAATGAAAGCATTCAATCTTTTAATGAAAGTACATAAAGTAGAACGTTATATGGCATTTGCTACATCGGCAATGAGAGAAGCCTATAATGGAAAAGAAGTGGTGGCAATTATCAAGAAAAAAGCTGATATAAAAATTGAAATAATAGATGGAAAAAAAGAAGCTGCCATTATTGCTTCTACAGATTTACATCATTTATTAAAAACAGATCAGACGTATCTTTTTGTAGATGTTGGAGGAGGAAGTACAGAGTTTACATTATTCTCTAACGGGAAAATGGTAACTTCAAGATCATTTAAAGCAGGAACAGTACGTTTATTAAACGGAATGGTATGCGATGTAGTTTGGGATGAAATAGAAAAATGGATCAAAACAAATACAGAAGAATACGAAGAAGTAACTCTTATAGGTTCTGGAGGAAATATCAATAAGTTGTTTAAAATGTCGGGGAAACAACAAGAAAAGCCATTGTCATATATTTATGTGAATTCACAATATGCTTTCTTAAATTCTCTAAGTTACGACCAAAGAATAGCCGAATTAGGACTCAACCCCGATCGTGCCGATGTTATCATTCCTGCAACAAGAATTTATCTTAATGCAATGAAATGGAGTGGAGCAAGACAAATTTATGTTCCAAAAATAGGTCTTTCTGATGGTATTGTAAAAGCAATGTATTACGGTAAGATATAACTAGTAAAAATTAACCCGTTGAACGAAATTAATTTTAACACATAGAAACATAGAATTTGCATTCTTTAAAAAGGCATTCCATTTATTTAAAATAAACATAGCTATCTATGTGAAAGAAATGTATTTCTGTTTGAGTTCTTTTTTAGGTATAAGTCCTATGTTTCTATGTGGTGATTTTTTTTTATTAACTACAACTACGAGTTGTACTATTTAATACTATATGAATAAAACGAGATTAGAGGCTTTTAGTGATGGTGTTTTGGCAATTATAATTACCATAATGGTTCTTGAAATTAAAGTTCCCCACGGAGAAAGTTTTAAGGATTTAATGCCTCTTTTTTCTAAATTTATCAGTTATATTTTAAGTTTTATCTATATCGGTATTTACTGGAATAATCATCATTATTTGCTACACGGACTCACCAAGGTCAATGCTAAAATTCTTTGGGCAAATTTGCATTTACTTTTTTGGCTTTCATTAGTTCCTGTTTCTACAGGCTGGATGGGAGAGCATAATTTTGCCAAACCTGCAATGACTTTGTATGGTTTTACATTGCTATTGTCTGCAATTGCTTATGTTATTTTGCAAAAGATTATTGTTTCGAGCGAAGGTAAAAATTCGGCTTTAGCCAAAACATTAGGTAAAGATTTAAAAGGAAAAGCTTCTATGGTTTTGTATGCTATAGGAATCATTAGTTCTTTTTATAACGAATGGATTTCTGGAGCTTGTTATTTTATAGTAGCATTATTATGGTTGATTCCAGATAAAAGAATCGAAAATATTTTTATCTCAGCCGAAAAAGCAATCGATTCATAAAACCTCACAATTCTTTCCGCTTTACTTTACCCATAATAAAACATAATGAAATCAATATTTCAATCTCTTCAGATTTTACCTTCGGATGAATTAGACAAATTAGATGGTTTAATTACCAAGAGGAAATTAAAAAAAGGAGATTTTTTAATTCAGGAAAGTCAAATATCCAAAGAGATAGTTCTGATAAAATCAGGTGCTTTGCGCTCTTTTTATATCAATAACGAAGGAGAAGAAATCACAAACTGCATTACATTCGAGAATGAATTTATGTCTGCTTTTGCTAGTTTTATTACCCAAAAACCAACCGAAGAGAATATTCAGGCATTATTTGATACTGAACTAGAAGTGATAAGTCATGCCAGTATTGAACACCTTTATGAGAATAGTATATATTGGCAAAAAGTAGGGCGAATAATAGCTGAAATGCAATATATAAACTTAGAACAACGCATTTTATCTTTTCAAAAACTAACAGGAAAAGAGCGATACGAAACACTTTTTAAAAATCATCCTAACTATATTCAGCTAATTCCGTTACAATATTTAGCTTCGTTTTTAGGGGTTACACCAAGGCATTTAAGCCGAATTAGAAAAGCTATTTTATAGGACATTTGTCTAGTTACTGAGAGGTATTACGTCATTAATTTTGCTAAAAACAATAGTAATGATGAGAAAAAATATTTTAGTAATTGGAGGAACAGGATTAGTAGGCAAAGTTATTTTACGTATTCTTAAAGCAAGAAATCCTGATTACAATCTATTTATAGGGAGCCGTCAATTAGGAAATACGGCTAATGATTTGGTTATTGATGTGAATAACTCAAAAACATTTGATTCGATTACACACAATAAAATCGATTTGATAGTAATGTGTACTAAAGATAGTAACAATGCAGTTCTACAATTTGCAATACAAAACAAACTCGATTATATTGATATTACAAAACCAACTCCAGATTTAACTGTAGCTTATAATTTGGCTATAGCAAATAAGCAAGACGTAAATAGTCGTATTGTTTTTAGCTCAGGTTGGATGGGAGGAATTGTAGGTAGTTTGATTGATTTTGTAGAACCTGATAAGCGTAAAATTCAAGAAACCAATCTTTATATCTATTATTCGGTAAAAGATTTAGCGGGGAAAAGCTCCGCCAATTTTTTAGCCGAAAATGTTTGCAAACCATTTATCGTTTATAAAAATAATAAACCACTGGAAGCAAAACACTTTTTAGATTCTGAGAAGTTTAATTTTGAGTTTGGGATAGGAAAACGCCAAGCTTATAATCTGGATGTTCCGGATTTGTTTATTTTAAATCAGGTAGAAAAGATACCAACGGTTTCGGTTAAGATGACTTATAATTCTAAATTTGTTACTAGTTTAATGGGGTATTTTCAATCGCTTAAGATTTTTAATATTATATCTTTAAAAGAAAGACAATTGATGTTTGGTTCAAGTGGAAACGGAGATCAAACTGTTTTTGAAGTTATTATTAAAACTCAGGCTAAAACAAAAAAGATTAGCTTACAAAGTAGTAAAGGTCAAGCCGAATTAACTGCATTTTCTACTGTTTTGCATATCGAAAAGATGTTAAGTGAGACTTTATCTGGCGGAATCTATTTTAGTCATCAAATGCATTCATCTAAAGAAGTTTACGAAGCATTAAATAGTTATAACACAATCAATCTTAAAATAAGCTAGCAGAACATGAAAAATATTCTAATTATAAACGGACATCCTAATCCAGCGAGTTTTAATTTTGCTTTAGTCGAAGCTTATAAAAAAGGAGCATTAAAAACTGATGCTAAAATAGAAATAATTACAATTGCCGATTTAAAGTTTAGCCCCAATTTACAATTTGGTTACCAAAAAAGAACCGAATTAGAACCTGATTTAATAGAGTCTTGGGACAAAATAAAAAAAGCAGACCATTTGGTTTGGATTCATCCAGTTTGGTGGGGAGGTTTGCCAGCAATAACCAAAGGGTTTATTGATCGTCTTTTTTTACCAGGAATGGCTTTTCAGTACCGTGAAAATTCCGTTTGGTGGGACAAACTTCTAAAAGGTAAAACGGCTCATATTATTACAACTCTCGATCAGCCCGGCTGGTATTACAGATTGGTTTTTGGAAGACCAAGTGTGAACCAGTTAAAGAAATCGACTTTAGAATTTTGTGGTATAACACCAGTTAAGGTGAGTTATATTGGAGTTATAAAAACATCTGATAATAACCAAAGAGAAAAATGGTTGACTAAAGTTTACAATCTTGGATTAAAAAATAAGTGATTTTTTTTGCCACTGATTTAAATGATTTATCCCGTCCCGATATTTCGGGATTGGGATTGAGAACCTAGCATAAAACCTTTGAACCTTTGCGTCTCAGAACCTTAGAGTCTTAAAAAAAAGCCTTTGAACCTCTTTTAAAATTACCCTTGTAAATCTAATCCAAATGTTGTTTTTAAAAGTTCAATGTTTGGATTTATTTCTAATAAACGGTTGTAACGATCCTGGTCATTATAGCTTCTTTTGCTTTCGTAAGCTTCATTTACAATTACATTAATTGTGATATCATGATTATGCAAATGACCTCTTAAGTGACCTAAGATACCGTGCATTTCTTTCTCAAAATCAAGTTTAGAACCTTCGTTGGGTAATTCGATGCTTATAGAAGTTCCGTTTAAAACAGGATCGTTTATAAGTAATAACGATTCCATTATCTTAAATCCTTTTTCACCTAAACGTTGTGCATACTTATTCCATTGCAATAACATTTCAGTTTCAGTAAAATCTTCCGTAGGTAAATCAGCTGTAGTAGGTTTTACGTAAGATTTACTGCTTTCTTCTAATTCTTTCTTCTTACGAATACTCGATAATGAAAATGCCGAAATACCAGATATTGTTGTACTTGGTACAACAGGTGCTTTCTGTGGGGCTACAGTTTCTGCTTTAGCAGGTACAGGAGCTACATTGGGTGTTACGGGTACAGAAGTTTGTTCTTTCTTTTCGGCAGAAGGTTTAACTTCTGTGATGGAGAAAGTAGGATTTCTATAATAAGTAGGCGGAATTATATATTGGTCAACTTTTTTTTTTCTCCATCAAAATTGATAGAGGCCAATTGCATTAAACTAAGTTCAACCAAAAGACGCTGGTTTTGACTCAATTTGTATTTTAAATCACAATCATTAGCAATTTCAATTCCTTTAAGTAAAAATTCCTGAGAAGCTTTTTGAGATTGTACCCCATACATTTGTTGCGCTTGTTCACCAACTTCTAGAAGTGATAAAGTAGCAGGAGTTTTGCTTACCAATAAATCTCTAAAATGCGATGCTAAACCAGCAATAAAATGATGTCCATCAAAACCTTTGGCTAGGATATCATTGTATGCCATTAATAATTCAGGAATTTTATTTTCTAAGATAAAATCGGTGATAGCAATATAGGTTTCATAATCTAAAACATTCAGGTTTTCGGTAACTGCCTGGCGTGTTAAATTAGTACCACAATAAGAAACAACTCTATCAAAAATTGATAAAGCATCACGCATAGCGCCATCTGCTTTTTGTGCAATAATATGTAGTGCATCGTCTTCAAAAACAACACCCTGACTTGTTGCAACTTCAGCTAAATGTTCTTTAGCATCTTTTACGGTAATTCTTTTGAAATCAAAAATCTGACAACGAGATAAAATCGTCGGAATGATTTTATGTTTCTCTGTTGTTGCTAATATAAAGATGGCATGTTTAGGCGGTTCTTCTAATGTCTTTAAAAAAGCATTAAAAGCTGCCGATGATAACATGTGGACCTCATCTATAATATATACTTTGTATTGTCCTGTTTGTGGCGGGATTCTAACCTGATCGATCAAGTTACGAATATCGTCTACAGAGTTGTTTGAAGCAGCATCGAGTTCGAAAACATTAAATGCAAAATCTTCATTAGGATCATCATAACCTGGTTGGTTTATTTTTCGTGCAAGAATACGAGCACAAGTTGTTTTACCAACTCCACGTGGTCCTGTAAATAATAAAGCTGAAGCAAGATGATTACTATCTATGGCATTAAGTAAAGTGTTGGTAATGGCTTTTTGTCCCACAACATCCTTAAATGTCTGCGGGCGATACTTACGGGCCGATACTACAAATTGTTCCATAGTTTGTTTATTGGGTAGCAAAGATAAGATTTTTGTTTATTTTTTTAGGGGTATTTTGTTTATTTGATGAATATCTTTTTCTTCAGAATTATAAAGATTAAAAATGAAAATAATAGTATATTGACAATCAAAGAAATGATAATATACTTGCTGTAGCTTTCTATTTTTAGATCTGTTTTTTCTTTTTCAGAAATTATATTTAGAGAGGATTTGTATGTTCTTAATCTCTCTAATTGTTGAATCCAGTCTACAATGTTTTGATTTTTATTTTCTAAAAGATATACCTTTTGATATAAATCTCTAAGGTCAACATCTTTTATTTCATAGTATCTAGGTGGTGGTGGAGTTGGATAAGCACCTAATAATGATTCTAGTCCCATACTTGGTGAACACATGCTGATGGTAATATTTTTATTGTTTGTATAGTTTGTGTTGTTAGTATAGTTTGCATAAACAATCCAAAGTTCTTTTTTTATTGGGAAGACTGAGCAATTACTTGCAGTTGAGCTTCCACTAATAGAAGATGAATTAATTTCTCCTTTAAAAAGTTCTAGAATTTTAAAAGTAAAATTCCCTGATATGGTATCAGACTCTACTAATTCTCCATAGAAAACAATATCATAATTTTTTAGTCCTTCAGTAACCATTGTTTCTTTATTATGTGGTTCACATTTACAAGAATAGGTATAACTATGATAGCTAAAGAATGTCAAGAATAAGAAGTACTTTAATTTCATGGAGTTGATTTTAATACAATAATACTATTTTTAATTATAGTATTAAGAGGTTAATGTAACTCAAATAAAAAACGGAAATAACTATTTAAAGTTATTTCCGTTTTAGGTTAATACTAATAAAAACGATTGTATTTATCTAGTATATACAGTTATGATCCCTGCAGCATCTTTTAGTTTTAACTCGCTAAGAGTTAGGTTTACTATATCCTGAGTTTTAGATTCGCCATCAATAACTGTTGTTAAGTTATTATGCGATCTGGAATAAATTCCAGCGCTAGTTGTTAATGCACAAGCACTAATTGTAGAATCATAATCTCCTTCGGTTGCAGTATTATCAAGTTTAAGTTCGAGATAATCCTTATTACAGCCTGTTTGATTTTGTGGAGCATCTACCAAAGTTTCTGTTCCGCTAACAACAGTACCTACTTTACTAAGATCCCATTTTCCTGATAGAGGTATCAGTGTTTCTCCTTCGTTGTCATCACTACTACATGAAGTTGAAAATAAACTGATACTAAATAATATTGCGAGTAATATGCTTCTGTTTTTCATTTCAAAATCTTTAAAAGGTTAGATGCTAATATAGTTGCAATACAAGGAAGTAATGTTGTACAATTTTTGATTTTATTTATATAATTAGTTGATTTGTAGTAAAATATAATTGGTAAATGTTGTTTTTATCTATTATATTTATAGATAATTTCTATTTTTTGCTAAATCTGAATTTTATAACAACTAAGTTGGATTCAATTTTTTAAGAAATAATATTAATGGTTCTTAGGTTGGAAATACTCGTAGTTACTGAAAATAGGTGTTGCATAACTAAAAGTTTTAGAGTTATTCAATACTTTGACTTTTAGTAATTGATTAAAATTTAATTTGTAAGATAATTTGTAATATTTTGTTGTTTTGTTCGTTAACTTTAAATCGTTTAATTAATTTTAAAAAAAACATGATTATGAAAATTAAGTCTATTTTGTTAGGAATGAGTTTAGCTTTTTTATTAGTGGCTTGTGGTCCCAAAGATGCAGATATTCAAAAAGAGATTGCTGCAAAAATGGGTGACATGCCAGGAATGGAAGTTACTGTAAAAGATGGTATAGCTACTATTTCGGGAGTTTGTAAAGATGCTGCTTGCAAAGAAAGCTGTGAGGCTATTGCAAAAGGAATTAAAGGAGTGAAATCGGTAGTGAATAACTGCGAAATTGCTGCTCCTGAGCCTGTAGCTACTGCTGCACCTGTTGTAATTAATGCCGATAGTGTTTTAAATACTTCGATAAACGAGGTAGTAAAAACGTACAGTGGTGTAACTGCTACAGTTTTGGATGGTGTAGTAACACTTAAAGGTGATATTAAAAGAGACCAATTACCAGCTTTGATAAAAAGTGTACAAGAATTGAAACCTAAAAAAGTTGAAAACAAGTTAACTATTAAATAAAGATTTTATGAGTTTACAAGATAAATACAGAGAATTAACAAGTTTAGCTACTGATTTAGGTATCGCTAATTTGCAAGTAAGAGAGCAGGATAATGTTTTGTATGTTGATGGAACTGCAAAATCTGCTGAGGACAAAGAAAAACTTTGGGCTGTTTACGGAAAAATTGATCCTGATTTTAGAGCAGCTGATGTTGTTATGAATATTGCTGTTGCAGAGGGAACAACAACAGATTATACTGTTGTAGGTGGTGATTCCTTATCAAAAATAGGTAAAGCGCATGGAGTTTCATGGCAAGCCATTTACGAAGCCAATAAAGATGTGATTAAAAATCCTGACCTGATTCAAGTAGGTTGGAAATTAAAAATACCAACGGCATAATTTATTATGTTGTTGTTCTTAAAAGTCTGTCATTTTATGACAGACTTTTTTCATGGGTTTAGGTTACTTAGTTGGTTGTGTTATGATTATGTAAATAATATGAATCAATAAATGCTTTTTTATATTAAAATCTATTATTTTTATATGTGAAATTTATGCACTAATAGAACTAAATGAATTAATTATGAGAAAAATAAAACTCTTGCTTTTTTTACTTCTGGTAAGTAATCTAACTTTTGGACAAAGCAAGGCAGACGAGGATTCGATTAAAGCAATTGTTGAAAGCGCTTATATAGGCGGAATACACAATGGAGGGCCAATTGAAGATATACGAAAAGGTTTTCATCCTACTTTTAAAATGCTACGATTAGATAACAATGATGTTGTGTCGGTTACATTGGAGGAATGGATAATAGGAATCGAAAAGGGACGCAAGCAAAATGCTGATAAACCGATGATAAAAGCTGAAAGTGAATATTTGAATATAATTGTGTCAGGAAATGCAGCTACAGTTGTTATGAATGTATCTAAAAACAAAAAGAAGATTTTTACAGATCATCTGACCCTGTATAAATTTTCGGAAGGTTGGCGAATTGTTTCAAAAGCATTTTATAGAATCCCATAATTTTAGATATGAAACTACTTTTATTGACTTTGTTATTAATTACAACATCGGTTGTAAAATGTCAAAACGCAACTACTGTATCTGACGACGGTAAGGCGACTCCAGTTTATGAATTACGTATTTATGAAATATTCGAGAATAATAAAAAGAATTTTCATGATAGATTTAGAGATCAAGCCATGCAGATTATGAAGAAATATCATTTTAAAATTTCTTCGATTTGGGAATCAAAATCGGATAAGAAAACAGAATTTGTTTATCTTTTAGAATGGAGTGATGAAGCTACAATGAAGAAAGCTTGGGAACAATTTCGAGCCGATAAAGAATGGATAGAAATTAAAAAACAAACTAGTACTAAATTTGGTGATTTAATAGGTAATATTGAAGATCGAGTTTTGACAAAAATGGATTATTCGCCATATTGATTATTTTAGTTGTTAGCTAGCGCGAGCGTCCCGCTCGTGACTACAGTGTTAAGAAAGTCATCAAAATCTTGCCTTAAAAATGTTCACGAGCGGGACGCTCGCGCTAGCGTGGGAAATACTGTACCGAATAATTCTCACGCAAAGTCGCCAAGCCGCCAAGTTTACGCCTAAAATCTTTGCGCTTTCGCGTCTTTGCGAGAAAACAATTAACCATAATTAGCTCAAAAAAGGCTTGTCTTAACGTTATTGCGAGCTAGTGTTGGGGATTAAAAGAAAAGAAAAATGACTAAACAATTTAGTTGAAATTTGAGATTATATATTCTGATGAAAACCCAAATCCCTAGCCCTGATAGAAGCGGCATCCTTTTTCTGGCTTTTTTTTAGCCAGAAAAAGATACAGCGGAGAGCAGGAATAGCTCCTAAATAAAATTATCTTCCTCTGATGCTTAAATCACTTAATATTTTTGCAGTTTCAGAATCGGAATTGGCTGAAAACCCAGCAACATAAACACCTTTTTTGCCCGATGTAGATTTTATTCCATAAACCACGGCTTCATCGCCTGGATCTGATTCGCCTTCGTATCGATACACATGTACGATTTCAAATTTTTCGGGATTTTTCTTTATTACATCTTCATTTAGATTAAAATCGTAAGTAAATCCTTTTTCGTTTAATTGATCCAAAGCTTTGGATACAGTTGCGTAGTGATACATTCTAATCATGATAAATGAAATTTTGGTGGTTAACGTTTAAAGATAACTATTTTAAAATTAAGTGTTTGTAAAAGGAGTGTTAAAGTAAATTTTGTAATGGATAAAAGAGAGCAATAAAAACGCTAAATTTGCCCCGCAGACCGCCTTATCGTCGCTCATTTAGGTGAGGGGAGGAAAGTCCGGACACCACAGAGAAGCATAGCGGGTAACACCCGTCGGCGTTAGAAATAACGTTAGGACAAGTGCAACAGAAAGTATGTACAGGTAATGCTGTAGTGAAAACAGGTAAACTCTATGCGGTGAAATATCAAGTATATCAGCATTTAAGGGCTTCTCGTTCGTTGCTGAAGGGTAGATAGCTTGAACTTATGAGTAATTGTAAGTCTAGATAAATGATAAGGTATTGTTAGCAATAACAAGAACAGAATCCGGCTTATAGGTCTGCATTTTTTATATTTGTGAGAGTATCAAATTTATTTTCATAAAATAATCTTCTCAAGTTATTTCTGAAAAAACCAAAATAGGAATTAATTTCTTATTACTTATGGGATATAAAATGGATGCGTAGATTGTAGCTATTTACTTTTTTTAATCTGTGTGAATCTTTTAATCCCTATAATTATAGGGAGTGGCAAAAAAAATACTAGAAATGAAAACAAGAATTGGAATTTTAGGTTTGGGTGGAGTAGGTGGTTATTTTGGAGGACTTTTGGCGAAAGCCTACGCCGAAAACGATGCTATAGATGTGGTTTTTATTGCGCGTGGTAAAGCAATGGAAGTTATTGCCGAATCGGGTTTGAAAATTATAACGGATGAAGGAGAAACGACTGTTTTTCCGACTGTGGTATCTAATGATCCTGATGCAATAGGGAAACTAGATTACCTTATTTGCGCTACTAAAACCTATGATATCGAAGAGAGTCTTGATGCTATAAAAAAATGTATTACCAAGAATACGGTTATTCTTCCTTTATATAATGGCGTTGACGCTACGGAACGCATTAGTACTATTTTTCCAGATAACGAAGTTTTGCAAGGTTGTGTGTATATCGTTTCGATGATTGCTGAGTCTGGTGTTATTAAAAAAACAGGTATTTACGAAAAGTTGTTTTTTGGTTCTGATAGTGCTTCGGTTTATAGAATGAAGGCGTTGCAAACTATTTTCCAGAATGCTAAAATCGAAAGTTACTTGGTAGATAATATTGAAGAAACGGTTTGGGAGAAGTTTGTTTTTATTTCGTCTTTGGCTTCGGCTACTTCTTACTTGAATCAGAATATTGGTGAAATCATGGAGAATGCTTCTAGCCGAAATTTATATGTTTCGTTGCTGAATGAAATCACTATGATTGCGGCTGTAAAAGGACTAAATCTACCTAATGATATTGTGATGCAAACTATTTTGAAACTCGAGAAATCGCCTCTGGATGCAACTTCGTCTATGCACCGTGATTTGTTGGCAGGAAGAAAAATTGAACTTTCGTCGCTTACTGAATTTGTGGTAAATGAAGGTCTGAAATATGAAATTGAAACCCCAACGTATCAGTTGATTTTGGACAAATTAGCCAAACACGAGAGTAATTAATCTATTATTTTAAATTCCAGTCCGATATTACGGATGCTATCAATGCTAATTCGGGAATCGTCTTTAAAGTATTTCCGAATTTTACTGATATAAACATCCATGCTTCTGCCCGAAAAAAAGTCGTCATTTTTCCAAATCGATTTTAGGATTTGTTCTCTTTTTAGCATTTGGTTTTTATGCGTGTAAAAGAAATGGATAAGTGCAGCTTCTTTCTCTGTAAGTTGTTGGTTTTTGTTGTCTTTTCTTAAAGATAATCGTTTGGTATCGAATAAATAAGATCCGATTTGTAACTCATTGGTTTCTGAGAAAAGCGGTGTTTTTTGTTGACTTCTTTTCAGGATATTATTTAGGCGTAAGATAAGTTCTTCGGCTTCAAAGGGTTTTACAATGTAGTCGTCTGCACCAAGTTTTAACCCAATTATTTTATCTTCTTTTAGTTTTCTTGCAGTGAGAAAAATGAATGGAACTTCGGGATTGATTTTAATGATTTTTTCGGCAAGTGTAAATCCATCAATAATAGGCATCATAACATCGAACACGCAAATATCGAATGTTGTAGTTTGAAAAATGGCTAACGCTTCCTGACCATTTTCGGCCCAAGTAACATCATAATCATACAATTCCAGGTATTGTTTGAGCACGTTTGCAAAATCGGAATCATCCTCTGCCAAAAGTATTTTTTTCATTTTTGCTGTATTTTTTTTTGCCACAACTTACACGAATCGGCACTAATTTTATATGAAATAATCTAAAAAAACCTGTGTTAACCTGTTTAATCTTTATAAAATCGATCTAACTCTTTGCGAAAGGGACGCGGATTATACGGATTCGCTAAGGCGAAAACACGGATTAAAACGGATTTTATTTTTGATTGTTTTTAAATCAGTTTTAATCCGCGGCTTTACTTTTGTAAATTCGTATCATCCGCGTTCCTTTATAGACAATTTAAGCTAGCAACTTTTTATCAAAGTCCCAAAACACTTTCTTGGTCTGAAGCTGAAAATTTAACTTAACGGAATACTAATATAAAACTTAGCTCCTTTTCCTAAATCGCTTATTACTGCAATCGTACCTTGATGTGCTTTGATGATTTGGTTTACATAATAAAGCCCTAATCCTAAGCCTTTAGAGTTGTGTAGATTGCCTTGTTCTACACGATAGAATTTATCAAAAAGTAAAGAATGTTTGCTTTTAGAAATCCCGATTCCGTCATCCTGAATACTAAGATTAAATTGGTTTTGGTTTAATGTGGTTTTTATGATAATGGTTTTCGAGCCATATTTTACTGCATTTTCGAGCACATTTAAGATTGCTGTTGTTAAGTGAAATTTATCTAATACCAGAGTAGTTTCGCTTGTGCCAAAATGGGTTTCTATCTTAACCTTAGGATATGCAATTTTAAAATCTTCGATAATTGCATTTAAGAAAGACTCGGTAATAATCTTTTCTTTCTGCATTTCCATTTCATTTTCATCTAGAGAATTTGCCAGAACTTGGTCTATCAAACTCTGTAAACGGTTGTTTTGACGCGAAATGGTATTAAGAATCGAGTTGAAATGAATTTCGTTGTCACGAATATCTTTTCGCTCCAGTATTTTAGTAGAAATTGCCAGAGTTGTTAGCGGAGTTTTGAGTTCGTGAGTGATGTTATTGATGAAATCGGTTTTAATATCGCTTACTTTTTTCTGTTTTATCAGTGCTTTTATAGCAATTACAAAAAGTGTTATTAAGGTTAAAATCGATAGTAGAGACAGGAACAAAATCATGCTCATTCTTTTTAGGATTATCATTTCCCAATCGATAACCGATACGTACATAGAATCTTCGGTAAGCAAATTATAATCTTGCATTTGTGCTGTTCCGTTTGTTGTACCCACATAATTACGAACTAAAAAAGCATTGTCTAGCGAAGCCAGATTACCATATAATTTGTTTTTTATAAATGGTTTTTCGGAGAAAATTGTATCGGCTTTTTTAGAACTATTGTAGATGATGAATTTGTTGAGTACTATGGCAAAATCTATAGAGAAATTGGGAATTTCTCGATTAAACTTCTGTTGCAATTTTCGGGTTAGTTCACCACGAAATTCATTTTGAAGCAAAGCGGTTTTAATGTCCGATTTTGTTTTCTTATCATGTATATAATTCTCGGCTAATTGCTTGTATAGATGTTCTTTTTTGTTGACAATTGTCGAATCGATATCGCTATAATCATTTGTGATGAAAGCAATTTCATTCTTAATCTCTGAGTGAAACTGTGCTACTTTATAATCATAAGTTGTTTTTACCAAATAGCATTGCACAACAGATAAAACCACCAGAGCGATGGCTGATAAAAAGATTAATAAGTTGATTCTCTGTTTCATTTCATCCAATAAATACATTCCAAAAATAAAGCTTTTATCTTTTAATTTATGTATTAACCCTGCATTAACCTACGATTAACTTTCGGCAGTGTTTTTTAGAACCATTTTTGCAATCGAATATATAGAAAAATACAAATTATGAGAAAACAATTATCAATGTTGATTCTATTTGGGATTACATTTTGTTATGGGCAAAAAATGGAAAAAGTAACGGTTGATTATTTAGATACCAATGATATATATGTCAATGACGAAGACTCTCAATCATTGCATTATTATAAAATGGTTCCAAAAAAGGATATTATTGGGGCATTGGTGATTTTGTCTTCTGGAGGAGAATCTACAGAAGATTTATTAAAACAAATAACACTACATGAGTTGGCTGTTAAGAAAGGAATCTTGGTGATTATTCCTTCTATAAATTGGAGTACGGATAGTAAAGAGGCTGAGTTTTCTTTTTTGGACAAGATTTTTAATGAAATTGTAATAAAGCATAAGGTTTCGAAGGATAATTTTATTTTAGGAGGTTTATCTAATGGCGGTATAATTTCTTTGACTTACGCTGAAAATGCGATTAAAAATCCAAACAAATTATTTTTAGTTCCTAAAGGAATTTTTGCTTTGGATGCTCCACTAGATCAAACTCGTTTTTATAAATATTGCGAAAGAGAAATAAAAAGAAATTTTTCTGAGGCGGGAGCAAATGAGGCAAAATGGATAAAGGGTAATTGGGATAGTTTGTATGGCGGTTCGCCTGATCAGTTTCCTGAAAAATATATTGATGCTTCTATTTTTTCTTTTGGTGCAAAAGATGGAGGCAATGCAAAATATTTAAAAAATATGCCTATTCGTATGTATACAGATCTAGATGTTAACTGGTTAATTAATGAACGCCATCGTGATTTGTATGATTGGAACGGAATAGACATAGTTGCTATGATAAGTCAATTGAAAGCTTTGGGTAATAACAATGCAAGTGTAATTATAAGTCAAGGAAAGGGCGTGAAGTTAAACGGTACTAAAAATCCGCATTCTTGGTCGATATTGAATACAGAAGATTGTTTGAATTGGATTCTTAATTTACTTAAAAAATGATCAAAATAATAATAATTGCCATTTGTCTTCTTGCTTCTGTATTTGGATATGCACAAAACGAAACACCAAAAGATAGTATTTCGAATAAATTAGAAGAAGTCGTTATTAGTGCAAAAGCAAAAACTTTTTCGAACCAAAACGGAAATATTAAAATAGATGTTGCTAATTCTGTTTATAATTCGGTTCCTAATACGCTGGATTTATTAGCTAAACTGCCAACTATTATTGTAAGTTCAGACAAAGAGAACATCTTGATTGTGGGTAAAGGAACTCCTCTTATTTATATTGATAACCAAAGGGTAGGAATGAATGACTTAAATACGTTATCGGTAGATGATATAAAGAATATTGAGATTATCCAGAATCCATCGGCTAAATATGAAGCGGAAGGACGTGCAGTAATCTTAATTACGAGAAAGTTTAGCAAAAAAGATGGTTTTAAAGTGGATGTCTCTGAAGTGGCTTCTTTTAAGAAAAAATACAATAATTATCTCGGGTTTAATTCTAGTTTCAAAAAGAATAAACTCGAATGGAAAGCTAATTTTAACTATAATCTATTACAGCCTTGGGAGAATCATAGTATCGATTATCAGATTGCGAATGCTAATATTGTTTCGGATTATGATGTAGAAGCTTATACAAAACGCAAACAGTATATTTTTGGCGGAGGATTGTTTTATAAGATAAATGAGGATGATTATTTATCGTTTAATATAAACAGTAAGTTGCAAAAAGACACTTTTGATATTAATACGAGTACTTATAATAAAAAAGATAATGTCGAAAATAACGTTTTGACCTTTAGTGATAATGATAGTAATAAGGATTTCGTTAATGCATTTTTAAATTATTCTAAGAAAATAAAAGCCATCGATACACAGATTTTTACAGGTTTGCAATATTCAAATCTTGATCAGGGGTTATGGAGCGCAGTCGAAAACAATTTTAATGATACGGAGTTTGGTTTGACTCAAATCCGAGATCAAAAGTTTAAAGTTGGTATTTTTTTAGGAAGAATAGATGTAGAGAAAAAGTTTAAAAATGAAATGAAACTCGAAGTAGGAGGATTGTATTCTTCTGCCGATTCAAAATCTGATTTTGATATATTTTATTATGAAACCAATAAAAACATATTGAGTCATTATGATTTTAAGGAACAAAATTTAGCGGGATATAGTCAGTTATCGGGTAAGATTAAGAAAGTTGATTTTTCAGTTGGAATGAGAGTTGAAAATACGAATGCAAACGGAAAATTTAAAACAGATTTATTGCCTTTGATTGATAAGAGCTACACTAATTTTTTCCCGAAAGCACAACTTACATTCCCAATAGATAGTACAAAAAGCATTAGTGTAAATTATGCCAAAAGTATTTCGAGACCTAATTATTCTTCTTTAAGTCAGGGATCAACATATATTAATCCTTATTTTTTATACGGCAGAAATATAAATTTAGATCCGACTATTATCGATGAAATATCTTCTACTTTTCAGTATCATGACAAATCGGTTAAGCTAAGTTATTATCAAAATACAAATCCTGTTTATAATAGTTTTATATATGATGATGAGCAAAACATCATGACTTTTAAAGATGTGAATTTTGATAAGGAAACTGGATTTAATCTGGACTTTACCTTGCCTTTTAATTACAAATTTTGGACAATGACAAATTCATTAGTTTTTGTTTTAGAAAAAATAGAAGATAAGTCAGCTTTGTTTTTAGCTTCAAAACCTTACTTGTATTATTATTCAAATAATGAATTTAAACTTCCTAAAGGATTTACTCTAACTGTTTCTGGTTGGGGATTAACTAAACAAAATAAAGGTGTTTTTGAACGAAACGAAAGATTTGTTGTAGATATGGCGCTTTCTAAGACTTTTTTCAAAAATTGGGATTGTACTTTAACTTGTAATAATGTTTTTAATAACAATATCCAAGAAGAGCAGTTTACGATTAACAATGTTAGTTCGAAAGCAAGATATCAGGTAGATTGGCATGAAATTTCGATTTCGGTAAAGTATTCTTTTGGAAAAATAAAAGATTCCCAGTTCAAAGAAAAAAATGTAGATGATTCAAACAGAATTTGATAAGTTTTTTATTTATAATAGAATTTAAAAAAGCAAAGCCCCTTGAATTTCAAGGGGCTTTTATATTATGATAACTTGGTTGTTAATTAACCTTCGTCTTCTTCGGTACTTTTTGTTGCAGCTTTAAGGCTTATTTCTTCATCTTCTTCTGTCGAATCAAATTCGAAGAAACTAAAAAATGAACCACCATAACTTTTCTGGAAAGAGAAATTACTTAAATGCTCTAGTTTAGTGTATTTAGAATGTTCGATAATCATCATTCCGTCTTCTTGCAGAAGTTCTCTTTCAAAAACTAACATTATGATTTTTTCAAATGTAGCCTGATCTAAAGCATATGGAGGATCGGCAAAAATAATATCGTATGATGTTTTACTACTTTCTAAAAATTTAAAGACATCGCTTTTTGTTGCTGCAATATTAAAGTCATATTCCGCCGCAACTTGCTTGATGAATTTTACACAACCAAAATCACCATCTACAGATGTAATCGGAGTGCAACCACGAGAGGCAAATTCATAACTGATGTTGCCTGTTCCTGCAAATAAATCTAAAACTTTTAAGCCTTCAAAACTAAAATGGTTATTCAAAACATTAAATAATGCTTCTTTAGACATGTCAGTTGTAGGTCTTACTGGAAGGTTTTTTGGTGGAAAAATGCGTCTTCCTTTGTATTTTCCTGAAATGATTCTCATGATTGAAAAAGTATAAAATGTTGTTGATTTTGCGCTGTAGAAAAAGAATTCCTGCTTTTTAAATTAGATACGTCAAACAAGGATACATTTCGGATATACTTATAAGCGATTGCAAAAAAATCGTCTTTTTCAGAAATCGTTCCTAACAATTCAAGTTTAAAACTCTCAGGATTCATATTAACTTGTTCTGCTGTAAACAGTAAATAATAGATAAAATCCTCAGGAGTTTGATATTCAAAAGAATTAAATAGCAATAGTTTTTGGTTTTGAACGACAATGATTTCGAAATGTCCTAAGTTAAAATTGACAACCATTGTTTTATCGTCATTGTTTTTGGATCCATCCAAAAGTTTTTCGACAAGAATACTATTGGCGTGTTTGTATTCAAAAGTGCCAAACTGGTCAATAAAAAAGTTATTGATATTTACATACGGAATGTAAACAGCATTCATTTGATAATTAGAGATTTCGTCGAAAGCAAAAAAATCAGTTTCAAAAACTTTGGTATTGTATTGTAAATAACTGCCTAGAAAGTTTTCGTCAAAAAGGGCAGTAGGAACAAACGTCGATAAATTGTTGTTATGAATTATCGTTATTTGATCATAAGAATCTTTAAGCTCTGGATGTTTGCTAAAAGCATCGGCAAACAAATCTTCAATTTTGCTAGTTTTATGAGACGTATCAAAAGTGACTTCGTTTAAAGATAAAACAGTATTGTTTAATGTATCAAAACAACAAAACGAAAGCCCAGCCAGTGAAACCTGAATGGAAAGCTTTTTGTACTTTTTTGATGTTATATTTGTATTTTGTGATTGCATAAATGGATTTAGAATTCAATTCTTGTTAAGAATCAAGATAGAATTAAACGTGATGACAAACTTACAATTTTTTTTTATTCATTTGGGATTTTATGTGGTTCCCTCGCGTTTGATACCTATATTTGATGATAATTTTACATTAATATAACCGTTATGAGTTCTTCCCTGTTTTATAGTCTTTTACAAAAAAAATTCCCTTTTTCTCCGACCTATAAACAGGATATTTTTTTTCAGAAGATTGCTATATTTTTAACCGATACAGCAAATGATACGATTTTTGTACTAAAAGGATATGCAGGAACAGGAAAAACTACGGTAATTTCGACCATTGTAAATAATTTAGCCGAGATTGATAAGAAATATGTTTTGCTTGCGCCAACAGGTCGTGCTGCAAAAGTAATTGCTAATTATTCGGAGAAACCCGCTTTTACAATCCATAAAAAAATATATTTCCCTAAGAAATCTTCTGGCGGTGGAGTTTCGTTCACCATTCAGCAAAACAAGCATAAAAACACCATTTTTATAGTTGATGAGGCTTCGATGATTTCAGATAGTAATTCGGATTCTAAACTATATGAAAACGGTTCTTTATTAGATGATTTGATTTCATACGTGTATTCGGGAACCAATTGTAAAATGATTTTATTGGGAGATACGGCTCAGTTGCCACCAGTAAATTTAGATATTAGTCCAGCACTTGATATTCATACGTTAAGCGTAAATTATAATAAAGAAATTGAGCATATAGAACTTGACGAAGTAATGCGTCAGGAAGAAAACTCAGGTATTTTATTTAATGCTACGGAATTACGTGAATTACTAAAAGAAAGTTTTATTACCGAGTTTAGATTTGATGTTAAGAAGTTTAAAGATATTGTGCGATTAACAGATGGTTACGATATTCAGGATGCAATAAACTCTGCATATAGTAATTATAGTATTGAAGATACGGCGTTTATTGTGCGTTCTAATAAAAGAGCCAATCAGTATAACGAACAAATTCGTGCCAAAATTCTATTTAAAGAAAGTGATCTTTCTACCGGCGATTTCCTGATGGTAGTTAAGAATAATTATTTCTGGCTAAAAGATTCTGATGAAGCTGGTTTTATTGCCAATGGTGATATTATCGAGATTCTGGAAATATTTAGTATTCAGGAATTATACGGTTTCAAATTTGCGAAAGTAAAAATACGAATGGTCGATTATCCAAATCAGAAACCTTTTGAAACGGTTTTATTATTGGATACTATAAAAAGCGAATCACCATCGTTAACCTTCGAAGAATCGAATAGATTGTATGAAGAGGTGATGAAAGATTATGATAATGAAACTACAAAATATAAGAAATTCCAAAAGGTAAAAGCCAACGAATATTTTAATGGTTTACAAGTAAAATTCTCTTATGCAATAACGTGTCATAAATCGCAAGGTGGGCAATGGGATACAGTCTTTATAGAACAACCTTATTTGCCAAACGGTATCGACCGTGACTACATAAGATGGTTATACACTGCTATGACAAGAGCAAAAAATAAATTATATTTGATAGGCTTTAAAGATGAGAGCTTTGAGGAATAAAACACAAATAAGCACGAATTGTTTTTTAGATTGAGATTAGTGAAAATTAGTGCAATTCGTGTTAGAAAATCAGTTTTACAATGACAACACTAAACGATTTACATTCGATTTCGTCTACGTTTTCGAATACAGATAAAATGCCAGTTTTGTTTCTTGGGCATGGGAATCCAATGAATGCTATCGAAGAAAATGAGTTTGTTGCAGGATTTAGAAACTTAGCAAAAACATTGCCTCAGCCGAATGCTATTTTGTGTATTTCGGCACATTGGTACACCAAAGGAACAAAAGTCACGGCGATGGAAATGCCTAAAACTATTCATGATTTTGGAGGTTTTCCTCAGGCTTTGTTTGATGTGCAATATCCTGCCAAAGGAAGTCCGGAATTAGCCGTTGAAACTAAAAGAATACTTACTCCTGTCGAAATAGAATTAGATGAAACCTGGGGCTTGGATCACGGGGCATGGAGTGTGATAAAACATTTATATCCTGAAGCAAATGTTCCGGTGATTCAGTTAAGTATTGATTATACAAAATCGGGACAATATCATTTTGAGTTGGCTCAAAAATTACAATCCCTACGTCATAAAGGAGTTTTGATTATTGGGAGTGGTAATATTGTCCATAATTTAAGATTAGTCGATTTTCATAATTACGATAGAGACAATTATGGTTATGATTGGGCGATTGAAGCGCGACAAACTATTAATGATTATTTGCTGGATGGAAATTTTCAACCGCTTATTAATTACGAGAAAATGGATAAAGCGATTCAATTAGCGATTCCAACACCAGATCATTATTTGCCGTTGCTTTATACGTTAGGCTTAAAAGATAAATCAGAAGAGTTAAGTTTATTTAATGATAAACTCTTGGCTGGTTCATTGAGTATGACTTCGGTTAAGATTATGTAACAGAAATAGTGTACAGTTTCAGTCACAGTCACAGTTTTCTACAAAGTAGTTTTGGGCTTTGGTTTGGGAAGCTAACTTAAAAAAGTTTAGATAAAATTAAAGGATTAAAATGTTTTTTCACGCAGATTCGGCAGATTAAAGCAGATTTAATTTAAAATTAGTCCTAAATAAATCTGCGCTTATCGGCTTAAATCTTTTAAAATCTGCGTGAGAAAAATTTAATTACAGATTTACTTCGTCTTTTCTATTTATTGCTTTAAAAAAATCCGTTTTAATCTGCGTCTTCGCCTTGGCGAATCAGTATCATCCGAGTTCCTTTTTGAAGTGAGCTAAATAAAATTTTACAATCCAATAGCATAGAAATATCCATCGGCACTCCCGAAATAAACCGTATTGTTACTAATAAATGGAGAAGAAACAATTGGACCAAGTTTATAAAACTCATCCATAACTTTTTTAGTTTCTTTATATTGGGATAAATCCGAATTTTTGGCTGCGTATGTAAAGTCTAGTTGGTCATTTTTTAGAATTTCGGCAGCATGTTTTTTTCTACTATCGGTGCTTATAAAATTAGATATTTTGCCAAGCGAAAGAATATCCAATGAAAAGAAATTACCTGTAAAATCTCCAAAATAAATGGTATTTCCAGAAATTGCAGGACTTGAATATACATATCCGCTTGTTCTAAAGCGATATAGTTCTTTTCCGGTTTTAGAATCTAATGCGAGTAGGGCATAAGTGTCTGAAGTTCCCACATATATAATATTGTTCAGTATTACAGCAGAGCTGAGAATCCATGAACTTTCGGCATCGTATTTCCAGATTAGTTTTCCCGTTTCAGAATCTAAAGCAAAAAAATGAGGATCTCTGGCACCAAAATATACCATTCCATCCGCAACAGCTACAGAAGATTGAATTCCTTTGAATCCTATTTTGTCTTCGGTTACAAATTTCCATTTTTCTTTTCCTGTTTGGCAGTTTATAGCATATAAATTAGCATCCCAACTACCAATGTATAAAGTATTTTTATCTAGAACTGGCGTGCTATGAATTGGTCCTTCGGTTTTAAATTTCCAGTTTAAGCTTCCTTTTTTTGCGTCAAGCGAATATACATTTCTATCACTGCTCCCAAATAATACCGAAGCCGATTTATTGTCTTTATAAACTACAGGTGATGATAAATAAAAGTCCCATAAATCATCCATGGGTTTGTCATTTGGCTCCGTGCTCAATATTCTAAGATCACTATACCAGTTTTCTCCACCTGTTTTAAATTTCCAGACTTCTTTACCAGTTGTTGTGTTTACGGCATAATAATAGCCATCGAAACTGCCGAAAAAGATAGTGTTTTCGTAAATACTTGGTGAGTTATGAATTGCTCCATTAGTTTTGAATTTCCATTTTAAATTTCCAGATTTCTCTTCGATAGCATAAAGAAATCCGTCTTCGCTACCAATAAATACAATTCCGTTTTTGGCTATTGGCGACGAGAATATTTTACCATTGGTTTTAAATTTCCATTTAATATCTCCTAATGGTAAATATCCTTTACCAGGAAATACTCGGTCTGAAAATGAGTTTATAATTGAGGATTCATTCTTTTGTGCAAATGAATTATTTATTACTAAAAAGAAATAGAGAGGGAGAAGTGCTAATAATCTTTTCATACTTTTTTTTCTCATAAAAATAAATATTTTATAACATATTAAAGTTTAATTATTTAAGAAATATGTTAGAAATAATTTTTTAATACCTGATTGTGAATAGGTATATTTGTTTTTACGATTTATCACTAATACATTCAATAAATGAAAATAATAGCAGTTATTCCCGCACGTTACGCTTCTACACGATTTCCCGCCAAACTAATGCAAGATTTGGGCGGCAAAACAGTAATTTTAAGAACGTATCAGGCCGCAATACAAACCAATTTATTTGATGATGTATTTGTTGTAACAGATTCGGATATTATATTCGATGAGATTGTCTCAAATGGAGGTAAAGCCATTATGAGTATTAAAGAACATGAATCGGGGAGTGATAGGATTGCTGAAGCTATCCAGAATCTGGAAGTTGATATTGTTGTAAATGTGCAAGGCGATGAACCTTTTATCGATGCTGAACCTTTGGCAAAAGTAATTGAAGTTTTCAGAAATGACTCAGACAAAAAAGTCGATTTGGCTTCTTTAATGCGTGAAATTAAAGATGAAACTGAAATAAATAACCCTAATAACGTAAAAGTTGTAGTAGATCAAAGTGGCTTTGCTTTGTATTTTTCTCGTTCGGTTATTCCGTATCCTAGAGATGCAGCTGTTGGTGTGCGCTATTTTCAGCATATTGGGATTTACGCTTTTAGAAAACAAGCTTTATTAGACTTTTATAGCTTGCCAATGAAATCGCTTGAAGCTTCGGAGAAGTTAGAGCAATTACGTTATCTAGAGTTTGGAAAGTGCATTAAAATGGTCGAAACTACTCATGTAGGTATTGGAATTGATACACCGGAAGATTTGGAGAAAGCAAGAGTGCTTTTGTTGTCTAAATAGAATTTATTGTATAATTGTTGATTCTATAAACGGGGCTTCGACTCCGCCTGGCAATATTGTGAGTAAACAAAAGTAGTGAGTAAATACTCTCAATCCTGTTTTACTCAAACAGAAGCCTTTGTACCTTAGTGTCTCAGAACCTTTGAACCTTCAAACAAAAAGCTCCAAATCATTACAATTTGGAGCTTTTTTTATATTTGATAATCAAACTAAATTCTTAATATAAATTAGGGAATTTAGAAGGATTAACCTCATGCATCATGCTGTATACTTTTTCGTAAATATCTTCGGCAGAAGGTTTAGAGAAGTAATCGCCATCGGTTCCGTATGCTGGTCGGTGCGCTTTTGCAGTTAATGTTTGTGGTTTGCTATCTAAATGCATGTATGCATCTTGTTGCTCGATAATTTGTTGCAAGATATAAGCAGAAGCTCCACCTGGTAAATCTTCGTCTATTACAAGAAGACGATTTGTTTTGGCAATACTTTTTACAATATCTTGGTTGATATCAAACGGAAGTAATGATTGTAAATCGATAATTTCACAGTCAATACCAACTTGTTGCAACTCTGTAGCTGCTTGTTCTACCAATCGCAAAGTCGATCCGTAAGAAACTAGCGTAATATCTTTACCTTCTTTTAGGGTTTCAACAACACCAATTGGTGTTTTAAATTCTCCGTAGTTTGTAGGTGCTTTTTCTTTTAATCTATATCCGTTTAAACATTCGATTACTAGCGCAGGTTCATCACATTCTAATAATGCGTTGTAAAATCCTGCTGCTTGCGTCATGTTTCTAGGTACAAGTACATGTATTCCACGTATTGCATTTATAATCATTCCCATTGGAGAACCCGAATGCCAGATACCTTCTAAACGGTGTCCACGTGTTCTGATTATTAATGGTGCTTTTTGTTTACCTACGGTTCTATATTGTAAAGTGGCCAAATCATCACTCATGATTTGGATTGCATATAGTAAATAATCTAAATACTGGATTTCGGCAATAGGGCGTAATCCTCTTAATGCCATTCCTATTCCTTGACCTATTATGGTTGCTTCACGAATGCCTACATCGGCAACACGAAGTTCTCCATACTTTTCTTGCATTCCTTCTAAACCTTGGTTTACGTCGCCAATGTTTCCTACATCTTCTCCAAAGATTAAGGTTTCCGGATATTTAGTAAAGATGGCATCAAAGTTATCTCTTACAATCATTCTTCCGTCAACATCTAGGCTGTTTGCTTCATATTGAGGTAAAACTTTCTCTACAGAGAAAACATTAAGATTAGAATCTGAAAATAAATTGCTGCTGAATCTTTCTTGCGTTGTTGCAATGTATGCAGTAATCCAGTTGGCTAATTCGGTTTTGCTATCTTCATTTACAACTAAACGCAATATTTTTCTGGCTGTTGCAAGCATTTCCTTTTTTAGAGGAGATTTTATAGCCGCTAATTCGCTTGTTAGTTTTAAGATTTGTTCCTTATTAGTAGTACTATTATTTGCAGTAGTTTCTAATAAAGTAAGCAATACTTTTTGATCTTGGATAATTGGATCTATAAAAGAGTTCCATGCTTCTTTTTTGGCATCGAGTACTTCTTTTTTTAGTTCCATATCAATTTCGTCCAACTCTTCTGGCGATGCTATATTAATAGCAATCATCCATAAACGCATTTGGCGAATACAGTCAAAATCTTTTTCCCAAGCCAGTCTTGCTGCGTTTTTATAACGTTCGTGAGAACCCGAAGTCGAGTGGCCTTGAGGTTGTGTTAACTCATTTACATGAATTAATACAGGGACATGTTTTTCGCGTGCAATAGCTGCAGCTTCTTCGTATGTTGCAATTAATTCGGCATAATCCCAACCTTTAACTCTAAAGATTTCATATCCGTTTGAGTTTTCGTCGCGTTGGTATCCTTTTAATATCTCCGAGATATTTTCTTTGGTAGTTTGATGTCTTGCATGAACCGAAATTCCGTATTCATCATCCCAAACGCTCATTACCATTGGTACTTGCAGTACTCCGGCAGCATTTATGGTTTCAAAGAATAATCCTTCAGATGTACTAGCGTTTCCGATAGTTCCCCATGCAATCTCGTTACCATTTACAGAAAAATTATCTTTGATTTTTATTCCGTCTACGTTTCTGTATATTTTAGATGCTTGTGCAAGTCCTAATAATCTAGGCATTTGTCCTGCGGTAGGAGAAATATCTGCACTAGAGTTTTTTTGTTTGGTAAGGTCTTTCCAAGAACCATCTTCATTTAAACTATGAGTAACAAAATGTCCACCCATTTGTCTTCCTGCCGACATTGGATCAAAGTTTAGATCGGTATGACCGTATAAACCAGCAAAAAATTGTTTAGGAGTTAACTCGCCAATTGCCATCATGAAAGTTTGATCGCGGTAATATCCCGAACGGAAGTCACCATTCTTGAAGGCTTTTGCCATCGCCAATTGAGGAACTTCTTTACCATCGCCAAAAATTCCAAATTTGGCCTTTCCTGTCAATACTTCTTTACGACCTATTAAGCTACATTCCCGGCTAATAATAGCGATTCTGTAGTCGTTCAAAACTTCGGTTTTGAAATCTTCGAAAGTAAGTGTAGTATTGTTTTTTTCTTTTATCATAATCTGGAATGGGTCATGTTAGATCACAAAATTAATTAAAAACTAGCAATTATCATAATTCGTTAAAAAAAATATAATTTAATTATCTGTATTTAAAAGGGTATAATAGGATGCTTTTTTTGTTGTTTTTTTATCGTTTTGTGTAATTTAGTAATAATAATTTATGTTTTGTTTGGTTTTTATTTGATTAAAACCATTTTCTTGTAAAAAGATTGGTTAATGTTTTAGGTGATAAAGTAACTACGAAACGTATCTTTTCTCCATATTTATCTTGAGAAATTTCCCACCCATTGTTAGAGTATACCGGAAAATACAATTCAAAATAATCTGGAACAAAATTTAATCGGATACCACTATCATATATAAATTTTTCTGCAAAACCTTTACTTTTAATAAAACCTACGTCTCCGTAGGCTTCAATCCAATTCCAAAGAGAATAACTTGCATTTAAAGTAGTTATCCATTGATTTGCATATTGCGGAGTTAGTTTTGATTTAAAACCACCTTCGGCCATTATAAATTGCTGACTAAAAAGACCTGTACTCTCAGACCTTCCGTAATAATTATAATCATACAAATAATCTGTAGGGCGGTCTATACCAAAGCTAAAATAATCAGAATTGGTATTGTTGTATATAAACGTTCCAGCATACATTCTTAAATTTACCTGTCGATTGTTCTCAAAAAGTTTTCTGAACTCTATTTCACTAGCTAATTTCCCGAATTCACTTGCAAATTGTACCTCTGACATAAAGTTAAAATGATTTGTAACTTCAGTTTTAGTATTAAAATAGCGCGCATTAAATACAGAATAATTAGGACTGGAATTGTCTGTAACATAATTGCTTTTTTCTCTATTAACAATTACCTGGCGCAACGTAATAAGTTGTTTCCTGTTGTCACGAAAGTTTTCTTCTCTTATTCGCAACTGTACAGATGGATTTAACTTTAAATAAGTTGCATCTGGAGCGTAGTGAAAATAAGATTCAGAAAAAGAATATTTTACGTTATATAAAGTACTGTTTCTAAAATTTTGAACATACGAGAAACCCGATGAACCCGATATTGTTTTTGCTTTTATAGAGTAAGCAGGATTAATATCAAAAGTAAACGGTTTGTCTAATATCGTTTTGTTATGAAAACGTATTCCGGGAGTAATCCCATCATAATAATTATAGTTAAGCGTAGGGATATAAATTATCTGATTGTAATACGGATCTTCGAGATCTTTGGCAAAATTAAATTTTATAGGACGATTGGTTGGCGAAAAACCTTTTAGTGATTTCCAGTTGTTTCTTAAGTTATACTCAGGAACTTCATTATCATAGTTTAAAACAATTTTGTCGGCATTTTTTCTTTCTACGGTAAATGTAGTGTCAGTAGTTTTAGGATCAATCCATTGTTTAAACATTACCTCCTTTTTCTTTACTCCATAAACAGGAATTGGAACATAGGTTTCTGTTTTATTTTTTAACGAAAATGTAATGCTGTCTTTAGTTTTAGAAACATTATTAAACTTATAATCTATTATATCTCTAGAGTTTATTATAATATCAAAGAACCAATTAATGTCTTTTTTTGCATTATAATTCAAAAGACTTTCAAAATTACTACGACTTACTTGCTCTATTTTATTAAGTTCATAAAAATCCTGAATACTAGTTTGTACGCTATTATTACCCAAATAATCGTCTAGATAACTAAGGCTAAGTCCAGCACGATATTTACTAGCAATTTGTTCATTAAATTTTATAAGCGTGTTCTTAGGGTCGCCCAGAGGTTGGTCTAGATTTTTGCGAGCCATAAGCATATAAAAATAACTGTATTGCTCGTTAAAACTCAGGTTAGTTATTTTGTAGCTTTTTAAGATCTTCAGTTTTGAGAGACTTCCCATCATTTTCTGGTCAGGATAGTTTTCTTCAATGTATTTCATCATGACATATATTTGTATGCCATCATAAATCCAGTTGTCTTTTCTTGGGTCTAAACGTAAACTATTTTTTAAATAAGTATTTAAATAGGTTTTTAAAAACTTAATTTCAAACATAAACTCATCCGGAAAAGGATTTATAAACGAAGGCAATTGGTTCAGACCATAAAATGGGTTCCTTTCGTAATCTATTTGCGAAACCGTAATTTTTTCATGCGGATATTCGCCAATATACTTATTAGCATAATCTACAATTCTGTTTATAGCAAGTGCTTTCTGGATTTCATTTAAATTGTTGTTCTTTAAATTAGTAACAACCTCTGTAGAACCTATTTTATATCTAGTAAAACTGTTTTTAGGTTCAATAAATAAGCTTAAATCCGTCCTTTTATTACCAGAATAAAAAGTATTGGTGTATTTCTCAAATTGTTCTTGCGAAGTCTTATTTAAGTCAGTAGTAATGGTGTAATTATTAGGAACTTTTATTTCTACCTCATAATCAGTTGCAGCATTGGCAATATCATCCAGATTATAATTATTGTATTTTATAAAGCGATGGTTTTCAAATCGGGCAGGGCTTAAGAACCAGTTTTTTAGGTTTAAGCTTCCGTTTTGAGAATAGCCATATCGTGTAAATTTATCACTAGGAATCTTAACGATGTAGGTAAGATGTAAGACAATTGTTTCGTTTGGAGCTAATTTTCGATTTAGTTTGACTACAATATAATCGGGATTTTTTTCTGATCTTTCCCATACCAAAGCTCCGTCTTCTGTATCTGTCAGGCTTATAATTGTAGTATTCCCTCTTTCTTCAGGTTTAGCAAGGTGAAATCCTCTGTAAAACTCATCCGAAAAACGTTTAGCAAGAGGGGTGTTTTTATCCGAAAAAGAATTGTTCCAATCATTAAGAACTACCGAAATTAAAGTATCATTAGATACATTATTAAAGGTGATGTCTTGTCTGATATTCAGAGTTTTTAGCTCGAGATTAACCGCAACCGTCATTTTAGAATGATGCTGTGCGTACTGTTTTATCGAGCTCAATAAAACAAAAGTGCAAATCGTAATTTTATAAAATAACTTCAATGATTGTCCTTAAAGATTTATTAACGAAATAAATATACTATTAATTGTGGATTTATAAAGCCACTTATTGATAAAAAAGCATAAAAAAAAGCTGTTTTTACACAGCTTTTTTAAAATTTAAAAATTCGGGCTTAAATCATATTTCTTATAGAATTTATCCAGAGCTTCAACTACTTCATCCTCAGAATCAACGATTTTAAATAAGTTCAAGTCATCAGGACTTACCGTATGTTCCTTCTCAACCAATACAGTTTTTACCCAATCAATTAATCCAGACCAGAATTCAGTTCCAACCAAAATAATAGGGAACTTACCGATTTTCTTCGTTTGGATTAAAGTAATTGCTTCAAACATTTCGTCAAGAGTTCCAAAACCACCAGGCATAACCACAAAACCTTGCGAATACTTAACAAACATTACTTTACGTACAAAAAAGTAGTCAAAGTTTAAGTTCTTATCACGGTCGATATAAGGGTTAAAATGCTGTTCAAATGGTAACTCAATGTTCAAACCTACCGAAGTTCCTCCGCCTAAGTGAGCACCTTTATTACCAGCTTCCATAATTCCAGGACCACCACCAGTAATTACACCATAACCAGCTTTACTGATTTTATAGGCAATTTTTTCTGCCAATAAATAATATTTATCTTCTGGTTTAGTTCTCGCTGAACCAAAAATAGATACACACGGACCAATACGTCCCATGTTTTCATATCCATTTACAAACTCAGCCATGATCTTAAAAATCGCCCAACTATCGTTGGTTCTAATTTCGTTCCATGTTTTTTGTTTTAATCTATCTTGGATTACTTTGTCTTCGTCATTATCAAAATCTTCTAATCTCATTTTCTTTGTATTAATTTATTTTTTTGGAGCTATTTCCAGCTGTCCACTTGTATCTTTTTATTTTTAAAGAAAAAATAAAAAGGATACCGTTCCCATCTGGGCTAGGCTATACTTTATCAATTTTATTTTACCCTAAAGCGGGGCGCAATATACTAAGATAATTCTTTTTTCAAAAACTGCGCTGTATAACTTTTCTTATTTTTAATTATTTCTTCAGGAGTTCCTTTCGCAATAAGCTGTCCGCCACCTTTTCCGCCTTCAGGACCAATATCAATAATATAATCGGCAAGTTTTATTACATCCATATTATGCTCGATAATCAGGATCGTATTTCCTTTGTCAACCAGTTTATTAATTACATCCATAAGAACCCGAATATCTTCAAAATGTAATCCTGTTGTAGGTTCATCAAGAATATAAAACGTATTTCCGGTATCTTTTTTAGATAATTCCCCAGCAAGTTTAATACGTTGTGCCTCACCACCCGAAAGTGTTGTACTTTGCTGTCCAAGCGTAATATAACCTAAACCAACATCCTGAATTGTTTTTACTTTTCTGTAAATCTTCGGAATGTTTTCAAAAAAAGGAACAGCTTCATCAACAGTCATATTCAATACATCCGAAATAGATTTTCCTTTATAACGTATCTCAAGAGTTTCTCTGTTAAAACGTTTTCCTTGGCAAGTTTCACATTCTACATAAACATCTGGCAAGAAATTCATTTCGATAGTTCTCACACCCGAACCTTCACAAGTTTCGCAACGACCACCTTTTACATTAAAACTAAAACGACCTGCTTTATACCCACGAATCATACTTTCGGAAGTCATCGTAAACAGATTTCTTATTTCAGTAAAAACCTCTGTATATGTTGCAGGATTCGAACGAGGAGTTCTTCCAATCGGACTTTGGTCAATATCGATAACTTTATCAATATGTTCCAAACCTTCTATTTTTTTATACGGTTGTGGTTTTTTTACACCATTAAAATAATAAGCGTTAAGGATAGGATAAAGTGTTTCGTTTATCAAAGTCGATTTTCCGCTTCCTGAAACTCCCGTAACACAAATCATTTTTCCTAAAGGCAATTCAATCGAAACATTCTTTAGGTTATTTCCTGTAGCTCCGGTAAGTTTTAAGAATTTTCCGTTTCCTTCACGACGTTTTGCAGGAATTTCGATTTTCATTTCGCCATTCATATACATAGCCGTGATGGTATGGTGCTGCAGAATCTCCCCTGGAGTTCCTTTACTGATAATTTCCCCACCATATTTTCCTGCTTTCGGACCAATATCAATTACATAATCGGCACGCTCAATCATATCTTTATCATGCTCTACAACAATAACCGAGTTCCCGATATCGCGCAATTGTTCCAAAGAATGAATTAATTTTTCATTATCTCTTTGGTGTAGACCAATACTTGGCTCATCTAGAATGTATAATACACCAACTAATTGCGAACCAATTTGAGTTGCCAATCGAATACGTTGCGCTTCACCACCAGAAAGAGATTTAGAACTTCGGCTTAAAGCCAAATAATTTAAACCAACATTCATAAGGAAGTTCAAACGGTCTTTTATTTCCTTAACAACCTCAGAAGCAATTAAAAGTTGTTTGTCTGATAAGTGACTGTTCAAGTCTAAGAACCACGCAGTCAAATCAGATATATCCATATCACATAACTCAGTGATATTCTTTTCGTTTATTTTAAAAAACAAAGCTTCTTTCTTTAATCGAGAACCATGACATTCCGGACATTTTATTTCGTCCATAAAGTCTTTTGCCCAACGTTTTATTGTAGTCGAAGCACTTTCGTCATGCTGATTTTTGATGAAATTAGATATTCCTTCAAAATCTATTTTGTAATCACGAGCAACACCCAAATCTTTTGAGTTTACGGTGAATTTATCTTTTCCACCATGCAAAATCATATTCATGGCTTCATCAGAAATTTTTTCAATAGGATCGGTAATTTTAAAACCAAACTTCTCTCCGATAACTTCTAGTTGTTTAAAAATCCATGACGATTTGTATTCGCCAAGCGGAACAAATCCACCAGCTTTTATAGATAACTTAGGATTAGGTATTATTTTTTTAACATTGATTTCATTTACAGTTCCTAATCCGTTACAATGCGCACAAGCTCCTTTTGGGGAGTTGAAAGAAAATAAATTTGGCTCTGGATTTTGGTATGATATTCCTGTAGAAGGACACATTAAGTTACGACTAAAATAACGTACCTCATTAGTATCTTGATCTAGAATCATCAATACATTTTCACCATGATGCATTGCGGTATTTATGCTTTCCGATAATCGTTTTTGATTGTCAGGAGTATCTTCAATTACCATTCTGTCAACAACAATCTCGATATCGTGGGTTTTATAACGATCCAGTTTCATTCCGGTAACTAAATCCTGAACTTCACCATTAACACGGACTTTTAAAAAACCTTGTTTGGTAATTTGCTGGAAAAGTTCGGCATAATGACCTTTACGTGCCTTAATTACAGGAGCAAGGATATTGATGCGTTTGCCATTAAAATCTTGAATAATTAAATCCTTAATTTGTTCATCGCTATAACTCACCATTTTTTCGCCCGTATTATAACTATAGGCATCAGCACCTCTGGCATATAATAAACGTAGGAAATCGTATATTTCGGTAATAGTCCCAACGGTAGAACGCGGACTCTTACTGGTTGTTTTTTGCTCAATAGCAATTACAGGCGAAAGTCCGTCGATTTTATCAACATCAGGACGTTCCAGACCACCTAAAAACTGTCTCGCGTAAGCCGAAAAAGTTTCGACATAACGACGCTGACCTTCGGCATAGATAGTATCAAATGCCAAAGAAGATTTCCCCGAACCAGATAAACCAGTAATTACGACCAGTTTTTCACGAGGAATAGAAATATCGATGTTTTTTAGGTTGTGAACTCTTGCGCCAAGAACTTCAATAGTATTATTTGTATCCGACATAGTTTTTGCAAAAAAGCAAAGTTACCATTTTGATTTGTTCTTTTGATATAACAGTATAGAAGTTTGTGTTAAAATAGATTGCGGATAAAATTAATTTACTGTTATATAATGTTCATCTAAAAATACTGATTTAATATACGTTGCGTTAAAATAGTACACAGATAAAACTGATTTACTTCGTAAAGACGCGGATAAAAACTGATTTTTAAAAGAATAATAAAACAGATTCAAAGTTTGTGAAAATCCGCGTTTATCCGCGTTTTCGCGATAGCGAATCCGTTTCATCCGCGTTCCATTACTCGCACAGATAAAAAAAACGCCAACTTAAGTAGTTAGCGTTTTCTTTTGCGGGTTAAAATATAATCATCAATAGCTTCTTTGGTTGTATACCAATTTCGACCTTCTTTATAAGCATCAATTTTTCCTGTTCTAGCCAATAAACTTACATATTCCTGACCATAAGGTGCGCTTGGCTCGCTTACAATATCAGATATTGTTTGATACTCGGTTTCGTTACCAGGCATTGCGTTTAGGTAAATATTAAGTGTTCTTTCCAGAGCTTGACTCATCAAGAGAATCAATTTTTGATAATTACCATTATTAGCCTGATTGAGCGCCTCGTAATATTTTTTTCTATCATTTTTGAGGATAATGGCAGGAGGAAAACTACAACGCATCAATAATAAATTCATGCTCAAGCGAACGGTACGTCCATTTCCATCAAAAAATGGATGAATCCAAACAAACTTATGATGAAAAATTGCTGCCAACTCAATATCATTTAAGTCTAACGGATTTGTATTTATAAAATCAATTAATTCATCAAGATAATCAGAGACTTTATTGGCATTTGGAGGCATAAAATTAGCTCCCGAAATACGAACACCACCATTACGAATACGTCCTGCAAAATCATCTTCGATAGAGCGTAAGACCAATCCATGAAGAGAAAGAATATCTATGCTTCGTAGTTTGTAATCATCGCTTACAATGGAATATAAATAATCAATGGCTTTATCATGGTTATGAGTTTCAAAATGTTCTCGAAGTGATTTTCCTTTTATAGTTATCCCTTCTTGAATCACCATTTGAGTTTCTCGCAAACTCATAGTATTACCTTCGATACCATTGGAGTTGTATGTCCATTCTATCGATAAGCTTTCGCGAATTTTATGCAAAGCAATGTTAGGCAATGGTCTGCTGGCTTGCAAATCTTGTCTTTTCTGGTAGAGTCTTTCAAATGTTGATTGAAATTCGGTTCTATATGTTAAGTCTATATTCAACATAATACCCAAAAGATACGTCTTAATATCGGATAAATCTAATTCCAATTCTATCCGATGTTAAGCTTATTCTATCGTCATAGATCTTAACTTAGTTCTATAAGCTTCTAAAGCTATAGATTTGGAGATGAAGCCGTAATATTTCCCATTTCTTATTACAGGTAAAAATGCCACTTTAGATGCTTCAAATTTATTCATCACCGTTTCCATGCTATCTATTGATGAGATAGTAGCTGGAGGAGTTTTCATAACATCTTTTATCAAGGTGTATTTTACTCGGTACACATTAAATATAATCTCACGAATATCATTAAAATGTACAATCCCTACTAATTCACCATCGTTATTTACGACCGCGAAAACAACTTGATTAGAATGTGATATATAATCGACTAGCTTACTAAGATGCTCATCTGGAGAAACAGTTAAATAGTCAGTTTGAATGATAGAATCAATCTCTAAGGTTGATAAAATATTAGAATCTTTATTGCTTGTAAAAGCATGACCTTTTTTTGCTAAACCTTTTACGTCAAGCGAATATTTCTCAAAACGTTTAGAAATAGCAAAACTTATAGATGAAACTATCATAAGAGGAATCATTAAGCTATAACCACCAGTAATTTCTGCGATCAGGAAAATTGCTGTAAGAGGTGCATGAAATAATCCGCTTAATATTCCAGCCATTCCTACCATGGTAAAATTACTAATAGGCAATTTTGAAAGTCCGATTAGGGTAACAAATTTTGAAAAGAAATACCCTAAATAAGAACCTAAAAATAAAGAAGGAGCAAAGTTTCCTCCATTACCACCACTACCAATAGTTAAGCCAGAAGCAAAAACTTTCATCATCATAGTACATCCCACAAAAAGTAGTAAAACCCATTGATTGTTTCTGAAGCTTGCAAATAAGGTATTATCTAATAATTTTCCGGGATCACTTTCGGATAAGGTTTTTATACTTTCATATCCCTCACCAAATAATGTTGGAAAGATAAAAATTAAAACTGCTAACATCGAAGAACCAAATAAAGCTTTTTTATAAGGGCTTAATTTTAATTTGGAAAAATAATGTTCGACTCTCTGAAAATTTCTAGCGTAATAAACGGCTACAAATCCAGTTAATACACCTAGAAGTACGTAGAAAGGTATATTATGATAATCGAATGTTTGTTGTTGCTTAAAATTTAATAAGATGCTCTCGTCTAAAACAATTGCCGAAACCAAAGCACCAGTAGCAGCCGAAATCATAATTGGGGTAAATGCCGAAATACTTACATCGACCAATAAAACTTCGATAGCAAAAAGAACTCCAGCAATTGGCGCATTAAATGCCGCTGCAATTCCAGCTGCAACACCGCAACCTATAAGTAAAGTTCTGTCTTTATAAGGTAGTTTATAGTTTTGTGCATAATTAGAACCAAATGCTGCTCCAGTAACCACAATTGGACTTTCTAAACCTGCAGATCCACCAAGACCAACAGTAAGAGAGCTTGTAATGATTTGGGCATACATTTGTTTTTTGGGTATAATACTCGCTTTCTTGGCAACAGTATATAATATCTGCGAAGTACCTTTTTCAATAGTTCCGCCTAAAACTCTTTTTACAACAAAAACAGTAAGTAAAATACCAATAATAGGTAATATACTATTGATGAAGCTTAATTTTAAAATACCATTAATGTAAGTGGCAAACGAAAATACGCTGTGGGCAAATGTCTTTAAAACAATTACAGCAAAAGCGCATGAAATACCAACCAAAACACTGGACAAGAATATAAATTGCTTTTGCGTCAATACAGATTGCAGCATTGCAATAATCGATTCAAATCTCCGGATGTATTTTTTTAACATTATGTTTTAAAAAAGTTATGTAATAGTGCAAATTTAGCTTTTAGAACCCAAACTATATAATTTTAAAGCTGTTAATCTCTCGAAAGAAATTAACAGCTTCAAAAAAAGAACATTTTATATGTTATTTAATTAAAAACCAACAGCTGTATCATCTCCACGGAAATCAGCACCACCTTCTAGAGTTTTGTTTGGTAAAACCAAAATAGCATCTACTTTTCCAATTACAGGAGGATTTTTTTCGTTGATGATATAATTTTTGGTTTTTAAATATTCAAGTGTTTTCGAATCAAAAGCTTTTGGTTCAAAGCTAATATTGTCAGGTAACCATTGGTGATGAAAACGAGGTGCATTTACAGCTTCCTGCATACTAAAATTGTATTCATGCACATTTAAAATAGTTTGCAAAACCGATGTAATAATTGTAGAACCACCTGGAGTTCCAACAACCATATATAAACTACCATTTTTTTCCACAATTGTAGGAGTCATAGAGCTTAGCATTCTTTTTTGAGGAGCAATACTATTAGCTTCATTTCCTACTAATCCAAACATATTAGGTTCTCCAGGTTTTACGCTAAAATCATCCATTTCGTTATTTAGGAAAAAACCTAGTTCATCACAGTAATACTTAGAGCCGTATGCATCGTTAATTGTCGTTGTTGCTGCAACAGCATTACCAAATTGATCTACGATTGAATAATGTGTTGTTTCAGTACTTTCGCTATATTTTATTTCTCCATGTTTTACATCCGAAGACAAAGTAGCTTTGTCAAAACTAAAAGTAGACATTCTTTGTTTTAAATAATCATCAGAAAGTAATCCTTTTAATGGGATTTTTACAAAATCAGGATCGCCTAAAAAGTAACTTCTATCAGCATAAGCTCTTCTTTCTGCTTCTACAATTACCTGAATTGCTTCTGCCGAATTATGTCCCATTTTTTCTAAATCGTAGGGTTCAATCATTTTTAGTATTTGTGCCAAACAAATTCCACCACTACTAGGTGGAGACATCGAAGTAATTTTTAAATCTTTGTAATTAAAAGTTAATGGTTTTCTCCATTTTACTTCATATGATGCTAAATCTTTCATAGAGATAATCCCACCTCTTTTGTTAAGATAATCAACTAATATTTTAGCAGTTTTTCCTTTGTAAAATTCATCACGACCATTTTTCTGAATCCTTTTTAAAGTTTCTGCAAGAGCAGAATATTTTATAGTATCATTTTCTTTATATACGGTTGCTAACAAAGTATTTTTGCCGTTTCTTTCTATAATTACATCTCGGTAATTGTTTAAACGCTCTTCTTGTTTTTTAGTCACAATTACACCTCTTTCTGCCAGTGCAATAACAGGTTCTAAAATTGTTGACATAGGTAAGGAACCAAATTTTTTGTGTACTGCAAAAACTCCTGCAACAGTTCCTGGTATTCCAATAGCTAGAGCAGTTTCGGTACTTTTTCCTTTAATAACGTTTCCGTCTTTATCAAGAAACATATCTTTGGTAGCTTTCAGAGGAGCTCTTTCTCTATAATCAATAGATCCAACTTCACCATTTGCTTTTCGGTAGACCATAAATCCTCCTCCGCCAATGTTTCCTGCGTATGGAAAGGCTACGGCCAATGCTAATTCGGTAGCAACCATAGCATCAAATGCATTTCCTCCTTTTTTCATAATGTCGGAACCAATTTTGGATGCTTCAGCTCGTGCCGAAACAACCATTGCTTTGCTGGTAACTAATCCTGTTGGTTGATTAGTTGTGTTTTGGGCAAAAGAGGTAAGCGAGATAAAATAGCATAAAAAGGCAATCTTCTTCATAATGAAAGTAATTTGTGATTAACGTGTTGTTTTAAATCTTCAAAAAAATTAGTGAATTCAGCTTCAAATTCGGTGTAGAATTCTTTTAATTCCGCTGTAGCGAATTGCATTTTTGAAGTGTTTTTTGTTCTGCGATCCATCTGAGTCAGGATATGATTAATCCCTTCGATGGTTTGGTAACTAACGAGCCAGTTTTCGTGAAACATAATAGGCATTATACGTTGTGTTTTTTCGCTTAAAATGCTATGATTTTCAGTCAAAGAATTGTAAAATCTATCAACAAAATCATTAAGATTTTCATCTGAATAAGTTTTCCAGTTTTTGGCTAAAAAATGATCGTAAAATATATCAATAATAACACCAGCATAATGATGGTATTTTTCATGAAGTTTTTTGGTGCTTTGTCTAAACACAGGATGGGCATCAGTATAAGTATCTATAGCACGATGCAAAATAATACCTTTTTGAACTTCAGCAGGAAAACTTTCAAATTGTTTCCCCCGAATTCCATCGGCCATAAAATTGCCGATTTTAATCAAATCATTGTCGCCAGAAAGATATATATGAGCTAGGAAATTCATTTTTATAGGAGTTACTAAGGTTCTAAAAACAGAAGGCACTAAGTTTACTCATGTAAAAGTATAAAAACTTTTCAACTCATTTGTCTAAAAACAGAATGCTTTGACTACTTTTTTAAAATCTTGGCTTTTTATTCTCTTACTTACTCGGCAACTTTTTTATATTTGTAGCTATAACCATAACTCAATATAATGACTTTAATAAAATCGATATCAGGGATAAGAGGAACAATTGGAGGTAAAGTAGGGGACAATCTTACTCCGGTTGATGCAGTAAAATTTGCTTCGGCCTATGGAACCTTCCTTAAAAATAATATTAAAAAAGAAAAACTAACTGTTGTAATTGGTCGTGACGCAAGAATTTCAGGTCCAATGATTCATAATTTAGTTGTAAATACATTAGTTGGGCTAGGGATTGATGTGATAGATTTAGGTCTTTCAACAACACCAACTGTAGAAGTTGCTGTGCCTTTAGAAAAAGCTGATGGAGGAATAATACTTACGGCATCGCATAATCCAAAACAATGGAATGCATTAAAGTTATTGAATGAAAAAGGAGAATTTCTTAATGGAGCAGAAGGTGCAAAAATTTTAGAAATTGCCGAAGCAGAAGCTTTCGACTTTTCAGATGTAGACAGTTTGGGCGAAGTTATATCGAATGATGCGTATATGGATATTCATATCGATGAAGTTTTAAATTTACCTTTAGTAGATGTTGAAGCAGTAAAAGCAGCAAAATTTAAAGTTGTTGTAGATGGTGTGAATTCTTCAGGAGGAATTATAATCCCAAAATTATTAGAATTAATGGGAGTTGAAGTAGTAAAATTATACTGCGAACCAAACGGACATTTCCCTCATAACCCAGAACCATTAAAAGAGCATCTTACAGATATCTCTGAATTAGTTGTAAAAGAAAAAGCGCATTTAGGAGTAGTGGTAGATCCAGATGTAGATCGTTTGGCATTTATCTGTGAAGACGGAGAAATGTTTGGTGAAGAATATACATTAGTTGCTTGTGCAGATTATGTTTTAAGTAAAACGCCAGGAAACACAGTTTCGAATATGTCATCATCTCGCGCTTTAAGAGATGTTACAGTTTCTCATGGAGGAAAATACGAAGCCAGTGCAGTAGGAGAAGTGAATGTAGTAGAGTTGATGAAAAAAAACAATGCTATTATTGGAGGAGAAGGAAATGGAGGAATTATTTATCCAGAATCTCACTACGGAAGAGATAGTTTGGTAGGAGTTGCATTGTTCTTGACGCATTTAGCAAACAAAAAAATGACAGTTTCAGCTTTGCGTGCTTCATATCCGGAGTATTATATGAGTAAAAACAAAATCGAATTAACACCACAAATAGATGTAGATGCGATTCTTGTTGCAATGACAGAGAAATATAAAAATGAAGATATTACTACAATTGATGGAGTAAAAATTGATTTTGCTACAGAATGGGTACATTTAAGAAAGTCAAATACAGAACCAATTATTCGTATTTATACCGAAGCACCTTCTCAAGAAAAAGCAGATGTTCTTGCTTTGAGAATTATAGATGAAATAAAAGCAATCGCAGGAATTTAATTTTTGCGATAAAATAGAATAAAAAATGCCCGAAATTTAATTTCGGGCATTTTTATTATGAAATTAACATGATGTTTATTAGTTAATAAATTTGTTGAGATTTATGTATTTGAACTCTGTCATCGTTAATATTTAAAATGCATTTTATTCATAAAATTTAACGAAAATAGCATTCTAAATTAAAAAAAAAATAATATCAAAAATAATGAAAAAAATATTTTATATATTTTTAGTTTCTGTATTAATACTTTCTTCTTGCTCTAAAGATGATGATTATGAAAATGATTCTGCGAATATTTTATTAAGAAAAGAGATTGGTAAAGAAAATAATAAAGTGATATACTCTTCTGAATATGTATATAATGGAAACAGAATAGTTAGTATTGGTGATGTTAGTTTTACGTATACAGGAAATTATATTACTAAACAGGCTTCAGCTTACATTACATATGAGTTTGGGTATGATAATGGAAAGTTAGTTAGTTATACAGAAAAATTTACTGGAGATAATGGTTTCACTAAAACTATTTATATGCATAACGTGGACGGAACTGTTTCGTTTAAAAAGTACTATGTTTTTAATTCGATGGAAACAGAAAGATCGAGGGGTAATCTTCTGTTTGTAGATGGTAATCTTGTAAAAAAAGAGTATGTAATGAAAGACAATAGTGACGTTGTGACTCAAACGATAATAAAAGAGTATGATACTAAGAACAATCCGTATAAAAATATTTTGGGTTGTGATCTATTGTTTGATGATGACCGATTTCTTAGTATATTAAATGGTAATAAAAATAACCTAGTTAAAACTACATCAACAGCTTCAAGCATAAATGAGTTTTTCTCAGATTCTCTTCAAAAAACGATAAGTGTATTTGAATATTCATACAATTCAAAAGGATTTCCAACTTTAAGAACTAGTATTGATAATAATAAAATCTCCACAAAAGAATACTTCTATTAATGTTTAAAAATACAGTCTATTTCTTTTCTTTGATGATAAAATAGATTGTTTTTTTTTTTTTTATGAATTATCTTCTGTGCTTCCATCTTTTATGAGTCCACAAATAATACTCAGGAGCTTCTAAGATTTGTTTTTCAACTTCCTTTAAATAAGTATGAGTGATTTCAAAGCCATCCGCTTTTTTAGGAGTATCACAAATAGGGATAAAAGTAGCTTCATAATATCCGCGTTTTACTTTTTTTACTTTCACAAATAAAACACTCAAATTGTATTTTCTAGCCAGCATTTCTGCACCAGTATGTACAGGAACTTCAATTCCCATAAAATTATCCCAATGAAAAGCCCTGTCTAGTTTAGGAGATTGGTCACTCGCTAAACCATACATGCTCAAAATGCCGTCTCTTTGGTTTTGTGCCATAAGAGGGATTATTTTTTTAGTTTCGACTAAATCAGCGTCATATTTAGAGCGAATTTTTCTAACTAGTTTATCAAAATAAGGATTTACAATTTTTTTGTAAACACCAATTCCTCTAAATTTTATTTGAGCATTTAGAGTTAACAGCCATTCCCAGCTTGCATAATGTGAAGCTACAAGAACGACACTTTTACCTTTTTCTTCGTATTCTTTTATAAGTTCAACATTAGTAAGAACAAAACGTTTGCGCATTTCTTCAGGAGAAATAGTCATCGTTTTTATCATTTCCAAGAACATGTCACACATGTGTTGGTAGAATTTCTTTTCGATTGTTTTTCTTTCTTTATCAGTAAGATGAGGTAAAGCAAGTGCTAAATTTTCTTTCACTGTTTTTCTTCGGTATCTAACCAAGTAGTAAACTATGAAATAAACAACATCAGAAAATAAATAAAAAATTGGAAATGGAAGAATAGATATAATCCAAAGTAATGGATATGCCAGTATATAAACGAGGAATTGCATGCAGTTTTATTTTTTACAAATATAACTCAAAAATGGATAACGTATATATTTTAATCAGTAACTGTGATTTCTGGGAGAATGACTATATTTACAATTCATAATAAATATAGTATATGAATACCATTTTGATAGGAATAATTGTTGCCAATGTTTTAGTTAGTTATAAAGGATTTAACGATCTTTCTTTTTTTAGAAAATATGAATTTCACGTAGGGAGTATACGTTCAGGAGAACAAATAAGAATGTTAACATCAGGTTTCTTGCATGTAGATATGATGCATTTACTTTTTAATATGTTAACGCTTTGGTTTTTCGCGCCAGTAGTTATTAATCATTTAGGAAATTTTTCGTTTGTATTGATTTATGTTGGTAGTTTGGTTTTTGGTAGTTTACTAACCATGTTATTCCATAAAAATGATTATAGTTATCGCGCAGTAGGAGCTTCCGGAGCGGTAACAGGAATATTGTATTCGGCGATATTATTACAACCTGACATGATGTTAGGGATATTTTTTATAATTCCGATGCCAGCTTACCTTTTCGGAATCTTATATTTATTGTATTCAATATACGGGATGAGAGCTAAAAATGATAATATTGGGCATACAGCGCATTTTGGCGGAGCCATTGGAGGTTATATGATTACATTGATAAAAGACCCATCTTTAGTTTACGATCACAGTCTTATGGTTGTTTTGTTAGCTATACCAATTGCTATACTTTTTGTAATGGCTAAGCTAGGAAAACTATAATGGCACAACTTTTGAAAAGGAATAACAAAAAACAATTAAATAATACAAATATGAAAAAAGTAGCTCTATTTTTAACCCTTATGTTTATGACTATGTCTTACGCTCAAGAAACAAAACAAATTCCGCAAATTAGTGTGTCTGGAGAAGGAAAAGTAAAAGTTGCTCCAGATCAGGTAACAATTTTAGCAACAATTGAAACCAAAGGAAGTAATGCTAAAGATGTAAAAAAGCAAAACGACCAGAAAATGGATGCTGTTTTAAAATTCATTAAAAAAATGAATATTCCAACTGCAGATTTCAAAACAAAACAAGTCGCACTAAATCCGCAATATGATTATGAAAAAAAGAAACATAATTATAACGCTACACAAACAGTAGAAATCTCGTTGAAAGATTTAACTAAGTACGATGAGTTAATGGAAGGTTTGGTTGATCAGGGAATCAATCGTATCGATGGTGTTACTTTCGAATCTTCAAAACTAGCACAACATGAGTCAGAAGCTAGAAAATTGGCAATAAAAGATGCGAAGTCTAAAGCAGAAGATTATGTTTCAGTTTTAGGGCAAAAAGTAGGTAAAGCAATTGTTATTTCAGATAACTCACAAGGATATCGTCCGCAACCTATGTATGCAGCTATGAAATCTATGGCTATGGATAGTGCAGGTGCAGCTTCTAATGAAACGCTTGCGATTGGAGAAATAGAAATTGTATCAAATGTAAGTGTGAGTTTTATTTTAGAATAAATAAAAACCTCTAAATAGTTAATCCCGTCATTTTATAAATGACGGGATTTTTTTTACGTGACTATTTTCTCTTGTATATAAGGTGTGATGTTGTTCTTGTATATAAGAGTAGGTAAGATTGATGAAGGGACCTTGTTGTGAGTTTCAGTAATAATCAAATCAAGTTATGATAAGCGGCTACTATATATAGTAGCCGCTTTTTTTTGGGCCTTATATATAGGAGTAAGATTGTACTATATTATATATGAGTAGTTTTTTCAGGAGCTATTTCCTGCTATGCGCTACAATCTTGTCCTTTTTAAAGAAAAAAGGCCAAGGATTTCCACTACTATCAGGGCTAGGGGCGACAAAACATAACAAAACTCCCATAAGGAAGACAATAAAAAAGACTTTGCGTCTTAGCGACTTTGCGCGAAACCCAGCAAAAACAGGTAAAAAGCCTAAAAAAGCCAGATAGAAAGAAAAAATCACAGCTGTAAACGCAATGTTATCAGACTGTTAAAAAATAAACCAAAAATACTCTCTAAAAAGTATTGATTAACTGAATAAAGGTGGTAGTTTTGCACCCGCAACAACGACAAACGTTCCTTTAAATACTGGCAAGCAAGACGAATCAAATTAGAAATAAAATTCTAAAAAAAAAGATTTAGAAAAGCTTGTGAGAATGGAAAACGGATGTTACATTTGCACCCCGCAAAACAACGGAAAGTTCCTTGAAAGATTGATAAGAAAGAAGAAAACGGAAACGAAAATTTTCCAAAAAAAAACTTCACAAATTTCTTGCCAGTTAGAAAAGACTTTTCTACTTTTGCACCCGCTTTGAGAAACAAGCGATATTAAAAAAAGAAGAACACGTTCCTAGACATATTGAATTGACAGCCGTTTTAAGAGAGATCTTAAAACAACAAAATAAGAGTAATAGAATCGAT
>NZ_JAYGJP010000005.1:0-292505 GCF_035013205.1 Flavobacterium sp. PL02 | reverse complement strand
CGAATCTTTTAATGCAAAAATAAAAGCATTTAGAAGCCAATTTAGAGGTGTAAGAAATATTGATTTCTTCTTGTTCAGATTATCTAATCTTTTTGCTTAATCCCCAACTTTTGAACCTGATCCAAAATTTTTCTCAAAAAATTAAACATACAAAAAAAGCCTTGAATTTCTTCAAGGCTTTAAATTTCTGGGTGGATGACCGGGTTCGAACCGGCGACCCTCGGTACCACAAACCGATGCTCTAACCAGCTGAGCTACAACCACCATTTCTGCTTAGCGAGTGCAAATATAGAGCAAAACTTTACTTCTACAAAGAAAAAAATGAAAAATTTTCATCTTTTTTACATCAAATTCCCTAAACTATTGACGGCCAAACACCTTTCAACAGTAAAACCTTCGGCAAAATCTACACCAACTAATCTTCCTAAGTCTTGTGCACGATAATTTAAACTTTCAAGAAAATTTTTACTCGTTATCGGGGTAGCAGGTTCTTTAGAATTCACATCATAAAACTGCGATCCATACGCTAAAATCGATTCTATTTTCTTTTCAGTAAATCCTGTGATGTCCACAACAAAGTCTGGCTCGATATTTTTCCACTGAATATAATGGTATACAACCTTAGGGCGCCATGCTGTTTGTTGCTCTCCATTAAGAGTTGTTTCTATCTTCATCAAACCAGATAAGAAACAAGCATCAGAAACTAATTTACTGCCTTTTCCGTGATCAATATGGCGATCATCGATTGCATTACACAAAACAATCTCAGGTTTGTACTTACGGATCATTTTTATAACCTCTAATTGATGCGCTTCGTCATTTACAAAAAAACCATCACGCATCGCTAAATTTTCACGTACAGAAACTCCTAATATGTTTGCCGCAGCTGCAGCTTCCTGATCTCTTAATTCGGCAGAACCACGCGTCCCTAACTCTCCTCGGGTCAAATCGACAATGCCAACTTTCTTCCCTAGAGAAACTTCTTTTAAAATTGTCCCTGCACAACCTAATTCTACATCATCTGGATGTGCTCCAAAAGCTAATATATCTAATTTCATGTTTTTATTTCAAATTTAATTTGAGCCTTAGTTTTTAATCCTTACTAATTACTACACCCCTATTCTCTTTCTTCTTTAATCTTGCTTCTATTCTCTTGCTTCTATATTTAAAACCCTTTTCATCGTCATTGACTTATTCACACTTTCCTCCCACTCGTTTTCAGGAATACTTTCTTTTGTGATTCCGCATCCCATATACAAAACGGCTTCAGAATTACGTATTTGCATACTTCGTAAATTTACAAATAAATCAGAGCTTATCGAGTCAGATGCGAAACTGCTATTTAATTCGCCTAAAAAACCAGTATAAAAAGTTCTATCGTAATTTTCATTTTCCAGAATAAATGCTCTGGATTTCTTTTTAGGATAACCACAAACTGCAGGTGTTGGATGCAATAAATCTATCACTTCATCTAAACTAGAATCAGTATTTAAAGCCCCCGAAATATCGGTTTTTATATGCCAGATACTTCCAGCATTAGCACTATAAGGTTCAGTAACTTCTACCGAAGAAGCTACGTCCTGCAATCTTTTTACAATAAAGTCGGTAACATATTGTTGCTCATCTTTCTCTTTCTGATGCCAGATAACATCAGATGCCAAAGCAGCCTTTTGAGTTCCCGCCAAAGCAGTTGTTTCAAAAATATTCCCATTTGCTTTAAGCAATTGCTCAGGCGTTGCTCCCATCCAGAAACCAACTTCGGGATGATAAAAACAATACGCTAATGTTGTTAGATATAAATTTGCTAAATTTTGAAAAGTCTCAATAAAATCAAAATCATTCAAAGGAACAATTTCACTACGAGATAAAACTACTTTTTTAAACTCATCATTCACAATGGCCTGAACACCATTAACAACTAATGTTTCAAATTGTTTTTTAGCTTCAGCATCAAAACCAGAATCAGCAATATCAACTAAATTTATCGATTTTCGCTCTAACTGAGTTGTACAAATTTCAGATTCCTTTTCGGGAATAAGGACAATTTGTTTTTTATCAAAAGAAGCAAATACAAAACCCTTTTCTTTATAATCAACAACCTTATGCAACGTATTATTTTGTTGTAGTAAAGCTATGACTGTATCCGATTTTGGTTTCTTATAAAGTACAAAGGGCAAAAGCTGCTCTTTGTGTTTTTTAATTTTAGAAAAAAATTCATTCATGATTTCCAGATTACTTTTTTTGTCTGTCCAAAACCATGTTCGTCAATTTGCATAAAGAAACCAGATTCCCTTCTTCATCAGTAATTTTGATTTCCCAAAGATGCAAACTTCTTCCTTTATGAATAATTCGTGCTGTTCCGTAAACATAACCTTCACGAATACTTTTTAAATGATTTGCCGAAATTTCTATTCCGCGTACTTCTTGTAATTCAGGATTTATAAAAAAAAATGATGCTGCACTACCCACACTTTCTGCAAGTGCTACCGATGCACCTCCGTGTAATAATCCCATTGGTTGGTGAACTGCTGGATTTACTGGCATTCTGGCTACTAAAAAATCTGCTCCAGCATCAATATATTCAATTTGTAGAGTTTGCATTAACGTGTTTTGAGAAAACTGATTGCAACGCTCCAATATTTGTTCTTTACTAAAATTCATTTGTTTGGCTTTAAAATGTAAAATTAAATAAAAGATGAGTCACAAAACAGAAAATGCAATTCTAAATTGAAAATCATATGTTAATCGAATTAGTTTTTTGCTATTTTTACATAAATTCTATTCAAATGCGTACTTTTTTTTTACTATTTACTATCGGAATACTTTTAGCAACAAGCTCATGTCGAAGTGATTTTGAAACCGTTGCCAGTACTGGAGATTTAGTTTTCTCAAAAGACACCGTTTATCTAGATACTGTTTTTACGAATATTGGTTCGAGTACATACCAACTCAAAGTATTTAATCAAGGTAAAAAAGACATTACAATCCCGTCTATCAAACTAGGAAAAGGATTAAGCTCTAAATACAGAATGACTGTTGATGGAATGCATGGAACCGAAGGTAAAGTCTTTAGCGATGTAACGCTTTTGGCCAAAGACAGTATGTATATTTTTATAGAAACAACTGCAGCAATTACCGATGCAAACCCAACCGATTTTTTATACACCGACCAAATCCAGTTTGATAGTGGTGCAAATCTTCAAAACGTAGAATTGGTAACACTTATTCAGGATGCTACTTTTTTATATCCAAAAAAACTCTCTGACGGAACTATCGAAACATTACCAATTGATGGCAAGGAAGTAGCAGGTTTTTATCTGGAAGAAAACGAATTACAATTTACAAACCAAAAACCGTATGTAATATATGGCTATGCAGCCGTTCCCGAAGGAAAAACCGCTACGTTTGATGCTGGCTCAAGAGTTTATTTTCATTCAAATTCAGGGCTTTTAGTTAGCAAAAAAGCAAGTATTAATGTAAATGGAGCTCTTTCATCAACAGAAAAATTAGAGAAAGAAGTAATTTTTGAAGGAGATCGTTTAGAACCATTATACTCCGATGTTCCAGGACAATGGGGAACAATCTGGCTTGCTGACGGAAGTACAAATAACATCATCAATCATCTTACGATTAAAAATGCAACCACTGGTTTACTAATAGAAAATAGCGACCAAACAACTGTTAGCATTAAAAACACACAAATTTACAACTCTGTAAATCATGGTATTCTGGCACAAAACGCAAAAATAAAAGGCGAAAACATTGTAATAAATCGTGCAGGATTATCGAGTCTAGCTTGTTTATATGGCGGAAATTATGAATTTACACATTGTACATTCAATAACAATTGGCAAAGTTCTCAACAAGCTGCGGTTTCCCTTAGCAATACTCTCGCAGGCGCAACTCCCGAAACCAAAGATTTAACACAGGCAACTTTCAACAATTGTATTGTTTACGGATCAAATACAAACGAATTATCTTTAAACAAAAAAGCAAATTCAGCCTTTGTATATCAGTTTAATAATTGCCTAATCAAGTTTAGTAGCACAAGCACTAATCCCGATTTTCAGTTTAACACCGATACCCAACATTATAATGCAATTATATTAAATCAGGATCCTAAGTTTTATAATGCTTCAGAAAACAAATTTAATATCGACACCAATTCTGGCGCTTTCGCAAAAGGAAATCAGGCGTATAACATTCCGATTGATATTATAGGAAACACAAGGACTTCACCTCCCGATTTAGGCGCTTATCAAAGCATGCCATTTCCTAAATAATCTTTATTAAGAGATACTAAGATACAACGTTTTTCCTTTTACTTAAAACTTAATGCCAGGTCACAAAACTTCTCCTATTATAGACAATCCAACCACAAACTTGTCTTTCTGACGAAGGAAGAATCCTCGCGAGAAACTCGGCATAGTTTGATTATAGCTCACAGTTTCAACTGTGTGATGCAGATCATAATAATCCATTGCGCTCCAACGGTTGAAACCGTTGGCAATATCTATAATATATTATTTAAACATGTAATTCATTGCCGAGCTATTAATTTAATTTATATCTCTGCTCACTATCGTTTAAATTTCTCCTTCCTCGAAAAGACAATATTGAGGAAAACACGAGTAAGAAAAATGCTGCATAAATTAAACATCTCTTAACACAAGGTATCGCCAAAAGATGTAGATTTGTTTCATTGTAAAACTAACCAACTTAAAATCAATTTTTTGAAAAGTTTCACAAGCCCTATTTTTTAACTTTAAACTATTAAATTAATTATGAAGAAAATCTACTCTTCCATTTTATTACTGCTTTTTAGTTTTGTGACTTTTGCTCAAATTCCTTCGGGATATTACAACACTGCAACAGGTACAGGTTACGCCCTTAAAACACAATTGTACAATATCATAAAAGATCATACAGACAATGGTTATGCTGGTTTGTACGTCACTTATCAAGCATCTGACATTGATAATTTTTATGAAAATGATGGAACAGTTCTAGACATGTATTCTGAAAATCCGTCAGGAACAGATCCTTATAATTATAGCATAGGAACTACACAACGATGTGGTAGTTATGTCGTAGAAGGAGATTGTTATAACCGCGAACATATAATCCCACAATCAGTATTTAGTGAAAAATCACCTATGGTTTCTGATGCTCATTTTATCACACCAACCGATGGAAAAGTAAATGGCATAAGATCAAATTACCCTCATGGAGTTGTAAACACGCCAACTTACATTTCTAAAAACGGAGGGAAACTTGGAGCAAATTCAACTTCCGGATATTCGGGAACTGTTTTTGAGCCAATCAACGAATTTAAAGGAGATATTGCCCGAATGTATTTTTATTTTGCAACGCGTTATGAAAATACCGTTGCAGGCTACAACTACCCTATGTTTGAGGGAACAAGTAATAAAGTATTTACAGCTGCATTCTTAAATATTCTTTTGGCATGGAACGCGCAAGATCCAGTAAGCGCAAGAGAAATTGCAAGAAATAATGCTATTTACGCACGTCAGAACAATAGAAATCCTTATATCGATCATCCCGAATATGTAAATCAGGTTTGGAGCCCATCTAGCGATACACAAGCACCAACTGCGCCAACAAGTTTGGCAAGTACCTCAAAAACGTCCAGCACTATTTCTGTAAGTTGGACAGCATCTACAGATAATGTAGGAGTTACAGGTTATAATGTATATGCTAATGGAGTTTTAAAAACTACAGTTGCAGGTTTAACCGCTACTATAACTGGCTTAACAGCTTCTACCAGCTACAACCTTACTGTAAAAGCTAATGATGCTGCAGGAAATATTTCGGCTACAAGCAATACAATTACCGAGACAACAGATGCCGGTGGCGGAACTGGCGGCGGAACAACAACCGATTTATTATTCTCAGAATATATAGAAGGTTCTGGAAATAACAAAGCTTTAGAAATTCTGAATGCAACAGGTAGCCCAATTAGCTTATCTGGATACACTATAAAAAGACAAACAAACGGAGGCGGAACATGGAGTTCTGGTCTTGCCTTAAGCGGAACTTTAAATAGCGGAACCAAATTTACTATTGTAAATAGTTCTATTGCTTCTACATGTTATCCTAAAGCTTCAGCCAATATTTCGACAACAGCTTCAGAGATTACTTTTAATGGAAATGACCCTATGGGTTTATTTAAAAATGGAGTACTTATCGACATCATCGGAACTTTTAATGGTGGAGCAGCTGACTTTGCAGCTAATATAACTTTAAGAAGAAAATCGACTGTAACTTCTCCAAGCACAACATTTAATTTAAGTTCACAATGGGATTCATTTGCTGTAGATTCTTGTGAAAATTTAGGAAATAGTACACTGAAAGTAACAAACCCTGAATTAATGCCAGATTCAGATGAAATTCACTTATATCCAAACCCTTCAGATGGTAACTTTTTTATTAATTTCGATAATTCAAATACTCCTTATACGATAGAAATAATTTCGGTATCTGGACAAAAAGTATTCGAAAAAGCAAACACAACTCAGCAATCTATAGCTGTAAGTAATCTACCTAAAGGATTGTATATAGTTAAAGCTACAAAAGAGGAAAAAACTTTCATTAAAAAGATAATAATCAATTAATTAAAAATTAGATCTCTAATAATTAAAAAGCAGCAAATTGTCGCTTTTTTTTTTGATCTTAATTAACTAAATTTGCAGCTAAATACAACAAACTACACAACACAATGATTCATTTCTTTGAAAACCAAAGCAAAACTGTTTTTGCAGTACAAACGCAAAACGAAATTTCGGCTCAAGACATTTCAAAATTAAACTGGCTTTTTGCCAACTCCAATAAAATAGAAAAATCCGTACTGACGGATTTTTTTGTTGGTCCTCGTGCCACTATGATTACCCCTTGGAGTACAAATGCTGTAGAGATTACTCAGAATATGGGTATTCCTGGCATCATCAGAATTGAAGAATTTTATCCGGCAACAGCTGATTTTTCAGATTTTGACCCGATGCTTTCGCAAAAATATACTGAACTGAATCAAGAAATCTTTACTATCAACGTGCAACCAGAAGCAATTTTGGACATTGATGATATTGCTGCTTACAACAAAACCGAAGGGTTGGCTTTGAGCCAGGAAGAAGTAGATTATCTAGACAATCTAGCTGTAAAACTAGGACGTAAATTAACCGACTCTGAGATTTTTGCTTTCTCACAAGCAAATTCAGAACACTGTCGTCACAAAATTTTCAACGGAACTTTTGTAATTGACGGAGAAGAAAAAGAAACGTCTTTATTTAAATTAATCAAGAAAACATCTCAGGAAAACCCTAACGATATCGTTTCGGCTTACAAAGATAATGTGGCTTTTGTAAAAGGACCACGCGTACAACAGTTTTCTCCAAAAACAGCAGACAAACCAGACTTTTACGAAATAAAAGAATTTGATTCGGTTATTTCATTAAAAGCCGAAACACACAATTTCCCAACAACTGTAGAGCCTTTTAACGGTGCTGCAACAGGATCAGGAGGAGAAATTCGTGACCGTCTTGCAGGAGGACAAGGTTCTTTACCACTTGCAGGAACAGCCGTTTACATGACTTCATATTCTCGTTTAAAATCTGAATCTGCACAGGATGACAGAACATGGGAAAACGCAATGGACGAAAGAAAATGGTTATACCAAACTCCAATGGATATCTTGATCAAAGCTTCTAACGGAGCATCAGATTTCGGAAATAAATTTGGTCAGCCACTTATTACAGGTTCAGTTTTAACTTTTGAACATTCAGAAAACGACCGCAAAATTGGTTACGATAAAGTAATCATGCAAGCGGGTGGAATCGGTTACGGAAAATTAGATCAAGCCATTAAAAAGAAACCACAAGAAGGAGATAAAATCGTTATTCTTGGTGGAGAAAATTATAGAATCGGAATGGGTGGAGCTGCGGTTTCATCTGCAGATACAGGAGCTTTTGGTTCAGGAATTGAATTAAATGCTATCCAACGTTCTAATCCAGAAATGCAAAAACGTGCTGCCAATGCCATTCGTGGTTTGGTAGAAAGCGATAACAACCCAATTGTATCTATCCATGATCACGGAGCTGGAGGACACTTAAACTGTCTTTCTGAACTAGTAGAAGAAACTGGAGGTTTAATAGATTTAGATAAATTACCTGTTGGTGATCCAACCCTTTCTGCTAAAGAAATTATCGGAAACGAATCTCAGGAAAGAATGGGATTAGTAATTGGTCAAAAAGATATTGATATCTTACAAAGAATCGCCGACAGAGAGCGTTCGCCAATGTACCAAGTTGGAGATGTAACGGGAGATCACCGTTTTACCTTTGAATCTAAATCGACTGGAGCTAAACCTATGGATTATGCACTAGAAGATTTCTTTGGAAGTTCTCCAAAAACGATTATGAATGACAAAACTATCGATAGAAAATATGCTGATGTTTCTTATACAGCAAATGACTTCGAAAGTTATTTACAAGATGTTTTACGTTTAGAAGCAGTTGCATCTAAAGACTGGCTAACAAATAAGGTTGACCGTTGTGTAGGTGGAAAAGTTGCAAAGCAACAATGTGCAGGACCATTACAATTACCATTGAATAATGTTGGTGTAATGGCTTTAGATTATTTAGGTAAAGAAGGAATTGCAACTTCTATTGGGCATGCTCCTATCGCTGCTTTAATTGATCCTGTAGCAGGAAGCAGAAATGCTATTGCCGAATCATTATCAAACATTGTTTGGGCTCCGATTAAAGACGGTTTAAAAGGAATTTCACTTTCTGCAAACTGGATGTGGGCTTGTAAAAACGAAGGCGAAGATGCTCGTTTATACGCTGCTGTAGAAGGTTGTTCTGAATTTGCAATTGAGCTAGGAATCAATATCCCAACAGGAAAAGATTCACTATCAATGAAACAAAAATATCCAAATGATGAAGTAATCGCACCGGGAACGGTTATTATTTCGGCTGGTGGAAATTGTACAGACATTAAAAAAGTAGTAGAGCCTGTTTTACAGAAAAATGGAGATTCTATTTATTATATCAATTTATCTCAGGATGCGTACAAATTAGGAGGTTCTTCTTTTGCACAAATCAGAAATACTATCGGAAACGAAACTTCTACTATTAAAGACGCTTCTTTCTTTAAAAATGCATTTAATACGATTCAGGAATTAATTGGCGAAGACCAAATTCTTGCTGGACACGATATCGGAAGTGGTGGTTTAATCACAACTTTATTAGAATTATGTTTTGCTGATATAAACCTTGGAGCTAAAATTGATTTTAGTGCTTTCGCAGAAAAAGATTTGTTGAAAATTCTTTTCGCTGAAAACATCGGAATCGTTTTCCAGGCAAAATCTGATGCTGCTGTTGAAGCTAAACTAAGCGCCAACAATATCGAATTCTTCAAAATTGGTTCAGTTCAAAACAAACCAAGTTTGGAATTTGGAATTTATAATTTGGATATTACGAAGTACAGAGATATCTGGTTTGAAACTTCTTATTTATTAGATCAAAAACAATCTAAAAACGGAAGAGCGCAAGCCCGTTTCGAGAATTATAAAAATCAAGTTTTAAACTATACTTTCCCAGCACATTTTACAGGAAAAAAACCAGTAATCGATGCTTCGAAACCAAGACCAAAAGCAGCTATTATTCGTGAAAAAGGAAGTAATTCTGAGCGCGAAATGGCAAATGCAATGTACTTGGCCGGATTTGATGTAAAAGATGTTCACATGACCGATTTAATCTCTGGTCGTGAAACACTTGAAGATATTCAGTTTATTGGTGCTGTTGGAGGATTCTCTAACTCGGATGTTTTAGGTTCTGCCAAAGGTTGGGCTGGAGCATTCTTATACAATGAAAAAGCAAAAACAGCTTTGGATAAATTCTTCAAAAGAGAAGATACATTATCTGTAGGAATCTGTAATGGTTGCCAATTATTTATGGAACTAGAGGTAATTAATCCAGAACATGAAGTACACGGTAAATTATTGCATAACGAAAGTAACAAACACGAAAGTATCTTTACTTCTGTAAAAGTACAAGAAAACAACTCGGTGATGTTATCATCTCTAGCAGGAAGTACTCTTGGAGTTTGGGTTTCTCATGGAGAAGGAAAATTCAATTTACCACTAGCAGAAGAAAATTACAATATCGTATCTAAATATGCTTACGAAGGATATCCTGCAAACCCAAATGGTTCTGATTATAACACTGCAATGATGTGTGATAAAACAGGAAGACATTTAGTAATGATGCCACACATTGAGCGTTCTACTTTCCAATGGAACTGGGCGCACTATCCAAAAGACAGAAACGACGAAGTTTCTCCTTGGCATGAAGCGTTTGTAAATGCTAGAAAATGGATTGAAAAAATCTAATTTTTATACTCATACTAAAAAAACTCATTCGTAACTGAATGAGTTTTTTTTATTAAGTAAGACTACTCTCATACACAAAATTGAGCACTAAAAACACAACGAGTTAATTCTCAATACATCCCATTTTTGGTATAAAAAAGATAAAATTAGTGCGCTGGTTTTGTCTTTTTTTTTGACCTGATTTTATTAGTTTTGCCCTCCCGCATAAAAAATAGACTTATTTATTGTGCCCCAAAAACAAATAAAATTAATCCCTAAATACCATATTAATGAAAGTTAAAAACCTACTTTTTATCACACTTTTTCTTTGTTTAACAAACGTATATTCTCAAATTAAAACTGAAAAAATTACAGCTAAAAATCAAGAACGTTTCATTACTACTACAATCTCTTATCCTGTAAACGGAATTTATTTATATGATGGAAAAACTGAACCAATAGTTCAGTTAAATGCAAATGGAACCGGAATTTATCAATATGAAGATCTTACCAAGAAAAACATTACTTGGGGATTTGAATGTTCTGAAATTGGAATCCCTATATTTAAAGAAGGATTTGATAGTGCTTCATATTCTCTTTGGTACAAAACAAATGATAAAGAAGACAGCGAATGGATTTACGCGCAATTCTCTATTCATTTTAAGAAAAAGAAAATGTATATTTCTGGAGAGAGAGTAAAAGAATATGCTGAAGAAGTAAAGAAATAAAAAATTCTGAATCATTAAAAAAAACAAGAAAGATTAAGCGATTTTAGATTGTAGATTTACGATTGTAGGTTTATGATTTATGATTTGGTGTTGGTAAAAAAGATTGTCATTTTTTGGAGGCTTCATATAACCGCAATCAAAAATCGTTACCCGAACCTGATCCTGAAATTTTGGAACAAAATAGGCGAAGCAATCTAAAATCCGTAATCTTTTTTTCTTAATTTAATTGCATTATTCTAAAAACAAGAAGCAATCCGGAAAAAACTCTAGTCATAACTAACACAAAGGCGGTACTTTAAATCTGATACCTAAATTTAGTTTTTCAAACAAATAATATCATTATCCTATTGTTAATTAGCAATATAAATAAAATAAAATATATCGCATAAAGAAATCGATTTCGTAATTTATATTAATTAGAATTAAAGTTTTCATATTTAATTTATTAAAAATAAAAATTAACGATAAATTTTATTAATTTGCGGTAAAATTCAATCTAAACGCCATGGTTACAATTACGAGACTTTTTGATTTTCCTTATTATCAGAAAGAAAAATATAATAAAAAAGATGCTTTAGTAACCAAACGTAATGGTGTTTGGGAAAAAACCTCTACTGAAGAATATATTGCAAAAGCCAATGCCGTTTCTCGCGCGTTATTACGTATGGGAGTTCAAAAAAATGATAAAATTGCTTTAATCACTTCTACAAATAGAACGGAATGGCATATCATGGACATTGGAGTTTTACAAACTGGAGCGCAAACCGTTCCTATTTACCCTACTATATCTGAGGAAGATTACGAATATGTTTTAAACCATAGTGGTAGTAGTTATTGTTTTGTATCTGATAAAGAAGTATTAGACAAAGTATTAGCTATTAAACAAAATGTACCTACATTAAAAGATGTATTTACTTTTGATGAAATCGCTGGAGCCAAAAACTGGACTATTGTATTAGGCGAAGGTGCAGATGAAAGCAATCAGAATGAAGTTGAAGCAAGAAAAGACAGTATCGATACTGAAGATCTTGCTACGATAATATATACATCTGGAACAACTGGACGTCCTAAAGGTGTTATGCTTTCGCATAAAAACATCGTTTCGAATGTTCTGGACAGTGCTCCAAGAATCCCGTTTGACCCAGGAAATAGTGTAGCATTAAGCTTCCTTCCTATTTGTCATATTTTTGAAAGAATGATATTGTACATTTATCAATATTATGGTATTTCGGTATACTTTGGAGAATCAATTGATAAATTAAGCGATAACTTAAAAGAAGTTAGACCAAATGTAATTACGGCTGTTCCTAGACTTCTAGAAAAAGTATATGATAAAATTTATGCTAAAGGAGCTGAATTAACGGGAATCAAAAAGAAATTATTTTTCTGGGCTATCGATTTAGGTTTAAGATATGAGCCTTACGGAGCAAATGGTTTTTGGTATGAATTTCAATTAAAAATAGCACGTAAATTAATTTTCAGTAAATGGAAAGAAGGTTTAGGTGGTAATATAGATTTAATGGTTTCTGGAAGTGCCGCTTTACAAACAAGATTAACTCGCGTTTTTGCAGCAGCAGGAATACCTGTTATGGAAGGTTACGGTTTATCTGAAACTTCTCCTGTAATATCTGTAAACGATACTAGAAACAGAGGTTTTAAAATTGGAACTGTTGGAAAAGTAATTCGTAATGTAGAAGTTAAAATTGCCGAAGATGGAGAAATCCTTTGTAAAGGACCAAACGTTATGATGGGATACTACAAAGATAAAGAAAAAACTGCCGAAGCACTACAAAATGGATATTTCCATACAGGAGATATTGGTGAAATTGACAGCGAAGGTTTCCTTAAAATCACTGATCGTAAGAAAGAAATGTTCAAAACTTCGGGAGGAAAATATATTGCTCCTCAAATGATTGAGAACATGATGAAACAATCTCGTTTTATCGAACAAATAATGGTTATTGGTGAAGGCGAAAAAATGCCAGCTGCTTTCATCCAACCAAACTTTGAATTTGTAAAAGAATGGGCTAAAATTCACAAAATAGTTTTAGGAGATTCTAATAACGATATCATTACAAATGTTCAAGTAATTAAACGTATTGATGAAGAAGTTGAAGCTGTAAATGAAAAATTTGGTCATTGGGAAAAAATCAAACGTTTTGAGCTTACTCCAGATGTTTGGTCTATCGATGGCGGACAATTAACTCCAACTTTAAAACTAAAACGTAAAATAATCAAAGAAATTTACGCGCCACTTTATAAGAAAATCTACGGCGAATAAAATATATTACCTAAAGAAGTAACGTGGATTACGCTGATTTACTAAAGTAAAGACGCTGATAAAAACGGATTTTTAAAACTTGTAAAAAGAAAAAATCCGTTTTTATCAGCGTTTTCGCGTTAGCGAATCCGTATCATCCGCGTTCTATTTTTTAGACAATGCTAGCAATTTCAATAAATTTATCTATTTTTAAGATTCCGAATAATCCTAAAGATAAAATCATGAGAATAAAATTTATTATTTGTTTTTTAAGCATTATATTATTTTCTAGTTGTAAAGAAGAAACCAAAGTTGATCCTGTTAAAGCAAATTATTTAGATTTTTCTAAACGTGATGACCAACTTACCGGTGGAATTAAGATGATTCCGATTACTACTCCCAAAGGAAAATTTAAAGTATGGACAAAAACTGTTGGTAACAATCCTACGATAAAGGTTTTATTATTACATGGTGGCCCAGGACTTACACATGAATTATACGAATGTTTTGATGGTTATTTCCCTAACGAAAGTATCGAATATATATATTATGACCAATTGGGTTCTTATTATAGCGACCAGCCTACCGATAGTACTTTATGGACAAATGAGCGTTTTGTAGAAGAGGTAGAACAAGTACGCATTGCTTTAGGTTTAGACAATTCTAACTTTTATATTTTGGGTCAATCTTGGGGCGGAATTCTTGCTATGGAATATGCGCTAAAGTATCAAAAAAACTTAAAAGGTCTTATTATCTCTAACATGATGGCAAGTGTTCCTGAATATAATAAATATGCCAAAGATGTTCTGGCTCCGCAAATGGATCCAAAAGTATTAAAAGAGTTACAGGATATTGAAGCAAAGAATGATTTTGAAAATCCTAAATACAGCGAACTGCTTTTTAAAAATTATTACACACAACATATTTTAAGAATGCCTCTAGAGGAATGGCCAGAATCTATAAACAGATGTTTCAAACACATAAACCCAAGCGTATATGTGTATATGCAAGGTCCGAGTGAATTTGGGATAACTGGAAATGCTACATTAAAAAACTGGGATATAAAATCAAGATTAAAAACGATTACAGTTCCTACTTTATCTATTGGCTCCAAATTCGATACTATGGATCCGGAGCATATGAAATGGATTGCTAGCGAAGTACAAAACGGACGCTTTTTATTTTGCCCTAACGGAAGTCATCTTTCTCAATATGATGACCCTAAACATTACTTTCCTGGTGTAATCCAGTTCCTTAAAGATGTGGATAACGGGAGTTTTAAAAGATCATAAAATCAGTACAATTTTACAGACTCTTTTCAACTAAATTTTTACTACTCTATATAATTAATTCTCATATATACTATTGAATGCAAGAAGTGACAGATTTAAAAAATTCTAAGCCACATTATGAAATACTTGACGGTTTAAGAGGTGTTGCAGCTATTTTGGTTGTTATATTTCATGTTTTCGAAGTCCATTCTCATGGTGATTCTACAAAACTAATTATTAATCATGCCTATTTAGCCGTTGATTTTTTCTTTTTGCTATCTGGTTTTGTACTCGGATATGCATATGACGACCGTTGGGGCACAATGACATTAAAAGATTTCTATAAACGTCGTGTGCTTCGTTTGCAACCAATGATTATAGCAGGAATGCTAATTGGAGGATTATTATTTTATTTTCAGGATTCACCCGGTATGGGCTGGGGAGGAATACACGATGTCCCTTTATGGAAAATGCTATTAGTTATGTTAATTGGCTTTACAGTGATACCAGTAGGCAAAGGATTGGATATAAGGGGATGGAGCGAAATGCACCCATTAAATGGTCCTGCATGGTCTTTATTCTTTGAGTATATTGCTAATATTGTGTATGCTCTTGTGTTGCGCAAAACATCTAAAATTGTCTTAACAATTCTAACTATAATAGCTGCAGGAATAACAATTCAATACGCTTTAACCAATCCTGCGGGAAATATTATAGGAGGCTGGACAATTGATGATCCTACACAATTAAGAATTGGGTTTACCCGTTTAACATTTCCATTTTTAGCTGGATTGCTATTAGCCAGAATCGGAAAATTACGTTACACTAAAAATGCTTTCCTATCTGCGAGCTTATTATTAGTAGTATTTTTATCTGTACCGCATTTAGGAGGAGATAATAATATCTGGAATCGTCTATTTGAATGCTTTTGCATAATAATACTCTTTCCTTTTGTTATATGGCTCGGAGCAGGAGGAAAAGTAAAAGGAAAGAAAACATCCAAAGTTTGTAAGTTTTTAGGAGATATATCTTATCCTATTTACATAACCCATTACCCTATTGCTTATACATATATGGCTTGGGTAACAAATAACAAACTTTCATTAGCACAATCATGGCCTTATATTTTCCTAACTGTTATCACTTCTATAGTAGTTGCATATCTTACAATGAAGTTTTATGATTTACCAATTAGGAATTGGCTACGAAAAAAAGTTTTATAATGTTCTGATAACGATATATCGCAAATATTCAACTAATTAATTTCTTAAAAGATGCTGATAACGGGAGTTTTAAAAAAGGATAATCTATTTTAATTTTATTAGTATTCAATTAAAAGTTTTTTAGTATGTTTGTTTTGAGTTTAAGAAATACCTTGCTTTTCTTGTATAAAGAAAATGATGATGTTTCGTCATCGATGTAAGATTATTTAACATTCAGCACTACTTCTATCTTATGGATGAGAAAGGGTACTATACGTACAGTTTCGGTTCCACCTCCTCGAGATTAACTGTACGTATAGTACCCTTTCTCGGGAGTTGATAGACATAGTCCTTAGAAAATACGAAGGTTTTAAACTTTAAGCCCTATTGCTACAATAGGGCTTTTTAATGTAAAATAGCGATTGTAATATGTCTGAACAGCTTAGTAAACAACAAATTTATGATAGAATAAAAGCTACCTCAAAGGATAGCTACATATTAGAAGAAATGCAACGTTTAGGATTTTGGCAATCAGGATCTGAACCTACTCTATCTGAAATTCTAATTAATCAGGAAGCAAAGATTGAGAAGGAATTAAATGATCTTTTAGCACAAGACAGAAAGTTTAGCAATAAAGAAGCTATGGTTCTTGAAATGCGTAAAGCACGTATGAAAATTGCTAAAGAAAAAAGAGCAGAAACCAAATTAAACCAAGAGAAGAAAAGACTGGATAAAGCTGAAAATTGGAAATTATTGCAACAGCAACAAATTTTATATTTAGGTGAATCCGTATCTAGAGGTTTAAATGCTAAAGAAACCGATTCTACACTTTTAGAAAAATATAGTCTGCCTATTTATGAAGATGCATTGGCATTGGCAAAAAGCATGCAGATAGATTTAAAAGCATTACAATATCTTGCTTATAACAGAAAAGTTTCTAAAATTAATCATTATCATACATTTGAACTTGAAAAAAAATCAGGTGGTAAGCGCAAGATATCTGCTCCAAAACCAAAGCTAAAAGAAGTTCAAACCTGGATTTTAGAAAACATACTCCACAAAATACCTTATACTATAGAGGCACATGGTTTTATAAAAGAACGCTCTATTGTTACCAATGCAGAACCACACATTAACAAAGACATTGTTGTTAATGTAGATTTAAAAGATTTTTTCCCTACTGTAACTTATAAACGAGTAAAAGGATTGTTCCATAAAATGGGCTACTCTGAAGAACTCGCTACAATTTTAGGTTTATTATGCACCTACTCCGAGATTAATGAAACTACACTAGACGGAGTTACTTATTATGTACAATCTGGCGAACGCAAATTACCTCAGGGTTCTCCTGCAAGTCCAGCAATAAGTAATATGATTGTTTATAAAATGGATAAAAAAATTAATGGGTTAGCCAAAAAATTAAATTTTAGCTATACCCGTTATGCAGACGATATGAGTTTTTCGACTACTGAAGAAAACAGTCAAAATGTTTCCCGATTATTATATTATACTAAAAAAATTATTGAATCTGAAGGTTTTATAATTCATCCCGATAAAGTGCACGTAATGCGAAAAGGGATGCAACAAAAGGTTACTGGAGTTGTTGTAAATAAAAAACTAAATATAGATAGAATTCAATTACGAAAATTTCGTGCCTTACTACATAATATTGAAAAAAATGGATGGAAAGACCAACAATGGGGAAAAGCTATTCATCTGATTAACGCCATAGAAGGTTATATTAATTATGTGTACATGGTGAATCCTGAAAAAGGAACGGCATTTAAACAAAATTTAAAAACCATTATAAAGAAACACGGTCAACCCAATATAGCAAAAACAAGTATTCCTGAAAAAGTAACCCCAATAGCTGCTCCTGTTCTTGATGAAATAGAAGAAACAGTAACGGATCAAAAGCCAGAAAACTGGTGGAATATTTTTTAATTAATACCCTTTTCAATTATGAAATTAATTAAGCAGATTAAACTTTTCTATAAAGAAGGGAATTCAGATAAAGTATACGAAATAGACTTGTGTAGTATTGATGATACTAATTATGTAGTCAATTTTAGATATGGAAGAAGAGGTAGCGTTTTAAAAGATGGGACTAAAACTCCCGAATATGTTTCGGCCGATAAAGCACAAATCATTTTTGATAAACTTGAAAATGAGAAAAAAGTTAAAGGATACGCTTCAGAAATAGAAAAATTAATAGATCTTCCTTCGTTAGAAAGTGTAGAACCTGATTCTATAAGCGGAGTTATTCTTCAACGTTTAGAAGATGCTGTAATGGGAAAACAAACTTTTAGTACAACTTGGAAAACCAGTCGCGTAATTTGGAAAGCGGGTTTATTAGATACTAAAGAAGCGATTCCTTATATCATTAAATTAGCCTCAAAAGGGGATGATTTACAAACCTATTCGGCTATTTGGGCTTTAATAAAGCTTAAATCAGATACTGCAGAAGAAGTTTTTAAATCCTATGCTTTACAAAACAAACAAAAAGAATATATAAGAAACCTGGCTCATGAGGGATTACTAGGAATCTTAAAAGAGGAGGAATTACAAAAACATATCTCAACAATTCTAGAGGCGATACCTCAAGAAGCAAGATATCATATTGATAAAAAAGATTTCGATTCGTTAATAATTTTCCTAAAAGAGGAACTAGAGAATAATTCTATCAATTATCTAACAGCTTTATACTTAGTTGCAAAATTTGATAGCAAATTACATGAAATTGTTGTTTTCTTACTAGAAGCAGTTTCATTTAGACCTCCTTATTTTAAGCACATTAGAGCTATTTATAAACTAGCTCATATAAGAAACGATGCAGATGCAATTGCTGTTCTTGCTTATCGTTTTGAGAATGAAAATCCTATGTTCACAAGAACAGTTTCTCTAGAAAGTGAATATGACAACTCTCAATTTATTAGTGCTATAAATGAAAGAGTAAACATTGGGAAAGAACTTCGAGGGAAAAACAGTAAAATTGCATTCTCTAATTTTACCAAATTCTATTTTCAGAAAAATAGTCTTCGATTTTTAAAAGAAATGGATTCAGAAATGGATTCAAAAAAATACCTCAAGTTTGCAGTATCCATTTTATTAAAATATTCTGAGGATGATTATAGCAAAGCCGAAAAATCGCCTATAAACATCTATGGACAATACAATTATAATGATCAGAAATATTATTACACAGTAGTAGATTACCCTGAGTGTTCTAACTTGGCATTGTTGTCTACAATCTTATTTGGGAATGATGAAAAGCGAATTTTAACTTCAAAGATGAAATTCATTTTAAATCAGGAAGTATTCTCAAGCAAAAACTATTATTACGATTCAAATCAAGTAACTAAAGTAAGTAGTAAAGTAACTACTGAAAATAAAAATACTGCTGCAGACCAAAGTTCTAGCTCAGTATTAGATGTTGCCAAAAAAGCATTTTCAACTTTTTTTGGAAAGAAAGAAGTAGAGAAAAAAACTCAAAGTCTTATCGTTCCTGAAGAACAAAAAACTATTGTAGAAAGTTCTACAAGCCGTTTAGAATTATTTCCGGAACATTGGGATGCTTTTCCTGAAGCTTATATTCAGCTTATAATGGAAGGGCAAATGAATATTATTCATGAGTTTGCTTATCATAATTTAAAGGCAAGAAATGACTATAATACTTTAATCAATCGTTTTAACGAAACAAGTATTTTAAATTTATTAAATAGAGATTTTACTATACCAAACAATTTAGGATTTGAAACAATTGTTCTAAAAAATGATGTTCTTTCTACTCAGGTTAGTTTTATTGCTGATGTGCTGAACTCTAAAACCGAATCTGCAAGAAATTGGTCTAAAAACCATATTTCATCAAACACGGCACTATTTATTAATGATATTGAATGTGTTGTAAAACTAATTTTTAATGAAGTTTCTGATTTAAAAACATGGATAACTAGCACTTTAGAGAACTTTACATTTACGGAAGATAAAGCCAAAGTAATTACTGGAAAAGTAATCGTTGAACTACTTACGTTTGAAGAATCTGAAGCTAACAATACCCTAGCAACACTAGCCATCGATAGGCTTAAAAAAATTGCTACACCTCAACTCGAACAATTGAGTTGGGATATTGTAGCTCGCTTAATTTCATCGGATTTAAAAACTAATAATTTACTTGCCAGCAATATTTTAATTCTAAAATCCAAAAAAGTAGATTCTAAGGAAATTCCATTTTCATTAATTGCTCTCTTTTTAGAAGATGAAAGTGCTGAAATTAGAAAAAATGGTATTCAGTTATTAAACAACTATCAGGAAGATTACTTATTAGCAAATAGTGACTCTTTGTTAGATTTATTTCATAATGAATACTCAGATGTTATTGAGTCAGTTCTAGAGCGTATTACACAATTAGGAAAATCAAATTCAGGTATAATCGGGGTTGCTCTTCCTAATGCGGTTTATGCAATGATTCGAAAAGAAAAGTTTGAAGGTGCTCATTTAATCTTCAAAAAATTCATTCTTGAAGAAACAACCAATCATTGGGATACAGCATTACAACCACGAGATGTTATAAAATTGATTCATGCTAATTATAGAGAAAGTCAATTAACTGGTTATGAAATTTTGAAGAAATATTCCCGTAAAGATGATTTTACAATCCGCCAGATTATCTCTTTAGGAAACCATGAAATCTTAGCTATAAGACAATGGTGTTGGAATTATTTTGTGGATAAAAAAGAACGAATTCGAGCCGAAAGAAATAATGCTTTAGTAATACTAGATACAACTTGGGATGATACCAGAGCATTTGCATTTAATTTTTTCAAAACTGAATTTGATGAAACTGATTGGGATTTAGAATGTCTGATAAGTATTGTCGATTCTGTATTGCCAGCTGTTGAACAATTTGGAAAAGAAATAATTACCCGATATTTTAATCCAGATGATGGTGTAACTTATCTAACCAAATTAAGCCAGCATCCTAGCGTAAATATTCAGTTTTTTGTAACAAATTATCTAAACACGTATGCCACAGATAATCTTCCAAAGTTAAAAGAACTCGATTTCTATTTCCGTTCCGTATTAACCCGAGTACATAAAGCCAGAATTGCTAAACAGCGTATTTTTCAGTTTTTACATCAGGAAGGGAAAAAAAGCGAAGAAGCTGCAGTTTTTGTAACAGAAATTATCGACGAAGTTTCGGCTACAGTTGCCATACAAGATAAAGCAAATTGTATCTCTATTTTGACCGATTTAAAAACGCTTTACCCGCAATTGCATACCCATTTAATCCTTAAAAACTAAGTTATGTTATTTGATTATAAATATAGCGGAAGCACCATTGTAAATAACACCTCTACTAGTACTGGCATGAGTTTTTCGCCAGATACTTTGCGAGAACCTACTTTTTTTGTTGGAAAACTAAACCAAAAAATAGCTTTTAGAGAAGCTATTTCTGCGTTGCATGACGTAGTCATTTCTGATTTACGCTTTTTTCCAAAGGATAAAGAAGAATACAAATTATGGGCAGCAGAGCAAGAAAAGATATGGTTAAGTGAGTATATGGCCGATTTTCAGATTGAAAATGTCCGTGCCCGTATTCAGGAATTAAAAGAAGAATTGAGTGTTGTTCAAAAAGAGAAAAGAACAATTCTAGGGCCTTTTAACAAAGCTAAAACTGCCTATTTTGATTATTTATATAAAAATGATAAAGATGCCTGGTACGTATTAGATCCAGTAATCACGGTACATCCTGATGAAGTTTTTTTTGAATGTTTTAGTAAAGATGAATCATCTTATGGAAAATTAAGCTGTAATTATAATATATTCACAGAGATTAGTGACTTTAAATGTGGTACAACAAATATTGATTATTCAGAAGGATTATATAATGAATTCCAAAAAATAAGAAATTATAAAGAAACCGAGTTTAAGATTGACCCTTCTGGTTTTGAAGCTAAAACAACAAATGAACAAGTCTATAAAGAGGTAAAAATAGATTTGCCTGATTCATGGGTTAGAGGATTTTTACAAGTAAGTTCAGCAATGACTTTACCTGCAACTGTACTCGATTTACATCCTATGGATATTTTTAGCTTGTGCCAATATTTACGACGCTTCAAAGAAAAGAAAGGACCTAGAGCTTTACGATTTGTACTAGAACCAGACAAACCTATTAAAGCTATATTTGAACCTACCCATGACGAAATTATATTTCATCGCTCTATTTATCAAGGAAACGAATCTAAAACAATCCGTATATGGGGAAGACGTCGATTACTAATTTTAGAAAGACTAATTCCTGTAGCCCGAAACTTTAAAGTAGTTTTATTAGGATCTGGTTTGCCTTCTTTTTTTATTGCCGACTTAGGCGATATGTCTTATACTTTAGGATTATCTGGTTGGACAAAAAATGATTGGAGTACCGCAGGTAACTTTGATTTAATGGCACCAAGAAGCAATGTAGATTTATTTACACAAGAAAAAGTCTTCAATGCATTAAAAGAAAACTGGCTTGATACGTCTGATAATTTAGCTAAAAAACTAAATCTTGATCCGTCTGTAGTTTCGGCATCATTAACCGCGTATACTCAGGCTGGACGGGTAATTTATGATTTAAACTTAGGAGTATATCGCGTGAGGGAATTGACTCAAGAACCTCTAAATATGAAGTCATTACGTTTTGCAAGTCCACAAGAAGAGATTGCCAATAATTACATAACCGAAAATAGAGTAAAAATAACTTCGGCTGCAAGTGCTGATCAATTACAAATTAAAGGAAAAGTAAGCGATAAAAACTTTACTTACAGTACTCTTGCAGTATTAGACAAAGATAACCGTCTTATCGAGGGTTATTGCGAATGCTCTTTTTACAAATCAAATCAATTACGAAAAGGACCTTGTGAACATATTCTAGCAACCCGAATGGCATTACAAACTAAAAAAGCTATATAATGTAAAAACCACGAATGTAATGTTCGTGGTTTTCTGTTTTAGATACAATAGATATAAATCTATCTAGTCTTTTTCTTTGCTTTAAGTTTATACTTCATTATATCTTTTAGCATCAATTTATTATTTTTATTAAAATGTACTAATTCTGAAGCAACATCTGGATTTTTATCAATTCTATCTGCAACAATCTCATAGGCTATATTTTTTATCATTCCTTGATTTTCCTCGTGTTTTGTAAATTCATGTTTTAACAAATGAAGAAATACAGGCGCATTTTCTGGAATAACTGTGTTTTTATAAACATCATTTATTGCAATTGATAAGTCTTCAGCCGAATCAATGTTTACAAAATAATTATTTAGACATTTTCCGGCATCTTTATTCGTCTTCCAGCCCTCCAAAAGGATTTCCTGAGCTTCTGTTACATCACCAATCTTATTTTTATAAACCAGCGAAGCTTTTACATATTGAAAATTCGTTTTGTAATTTTCTATTACTCTATTAAAATATTTATCGGCTTCTTTTTTGTCTTTTAAAATCAGATACAAATCACCGACTTTCTCATCGTCGTTTAATTCTTTATAGATTTCTATTGCTTCTTTGTAGGCATGACCTTTTTCATAACATGCCGATGCTTTTTGTTTGTTCTTGCAATACTTTAAATAGATTCCCGCAGCTTCACTATACAACTCCCCTTTTTCGAGAACTTCGGCTGCTTTTGGATAATTCTTTAATAATTTTAGATAAATGTGAGCCGCTTTCTGATACTCTCCTTTCTCAATAAATTCCTCAGCCAGTTTTTCATATTTACTTTGCAAAGTGCTGAATCGTTGAGAATCGACCATAAAAGATCCACCTGAAGCTGAACCTGAACCGCTTCCACTGGATGTTCCTTTTGACAAAAGTGCAATAATCAAAACGATTATAATTATGACAACTACACAGACAAAAAAAGTCTGAGCACTAAAACTCGATTTTCCAGAGCTGCAACTGCGAATACTAGATAGAAAGAACAAAAGAAAAATCAATCTAAAGATCATAGTTAAACCGTGACTTTGATTTGAGCTACCACTCTTTCTATCAAAAAAATCTCCAATTTTAGCAAAACCAGTCTGAAAAACATTTCCACCGGAACCAAACGAAAACTTCCCGTAATTATCGCCTCTCGAAGTTCCTAATGTATCAAGCGGAATCGCATATTGTAAAGCTAATTTTGGGTTCTTATCCAGAAAAGCCATAAACTTATCCATTTCTTTTTGGTTTCCTTTCATTACTTTTTGCATATCAAAAGGCATTTTCCCAATTATTTCTTCTTCTGAAGGTGGATTTTCAATAGTCTCTAAAATCTTTTCCTGATCTATCTCGATACGCATCGAAGTTATGAATTGCGGAATCGAAACCGTTTTTGACGGTTCTGTTATTTCGATTTCTTTTTGCATTGGCAACTGAAGTAAATTTGCCCAGTTTACTTCTTCTTTTAATTCGACCAAACCAATTTCAGGATGTAAAAAATGGTATTCTTCTGAAAACAAATTAGACCATTCATCTTCTGTTAATTCAGGTGTGATTAAAGTGTTTTCTGGAATAAATAACTTGTTTGCTGCCAATTGGTAAAAGTTATTTTTTCCAATCTCAGTAATTTTTATATTACTCTGATTAAAAACTAATAAGCAACCCAGTAATTCATTTGCGCGTATACTTGGAACCGGAAAAACAGCAATAGAATCAAGCGATAACCCGATATTTTGAATTTCGTGAAGCCATACTTCCGCTGAGGCACTTTTAATAAAAATGCCCCCTTTCGGAAAGGTGTTTTTTGTATTTATTCTTAATTTAAGCTCCATGAAGTGTGATATTCAAAATAAAAGGTTGAAAATATATTTCCAAAAACTGGTCAATTGCTATATTCTTTTGTTTAAATTCATTTGAAATAAAATATGGATTTCCTGTACATTCGTCCATCGAAACAATAGCAGTCTGTGTATTTAAAATAAAAGGAATATAAAACTTCTCGAGTCGCGTAGCGCTGCTATCAAAAATCAAAATTCCATCTTGATTGGTAATTTTACTACCATCCTTAGACTGAAAATATTGGGTTTCTATATAGCAAATTGCTCCATTACTTTCAATTTCTATTTTCAATTTTTCTGCAGTATCTCTCGTTACATTATTCAAAATAACACCAAAATCTCCATCGATAATATCTTTAGCTTCTTTTAACGTTTTATCACTATTCGTTTTAATTATCTGTACAACAGTCAAAGGGGATGTTCCTTTGTTTTTTAAAATAAGATTAACTTTTTCTTCAAATTTTATAGATAAATTTTCTAACTCTCTATATGAAAATCTATGCTCTTTTTTGAACTGCAAATCCTCAATACTATACCCATTAATTATCAAGCAATTACCATAAACTACAACACTTTCTACTTTTTTAATTACACTATATTTAACTCTACTATTTTTATAATTATTAATGAAAGAAGAATTTTCTTCAAGATTATTCCTAAAAGCTTGTCTTAGTTTTTCATCTCTCAATGCTGCTGAACGAAAATCGTTAGCAATCTGGTAAAAAACTGGCAAAAGGTCTATAACACCTCCTGCTAAATAAAAATCCTGATTATATTCAAATACTTTGAGAGATGTATCATTAATTTTTTTATCAAAATCTTTATAACTTTTTAATTCTTTAGTATTAAGATTTATGGTGCTAGCATAATGCATTAAATCATAATAATGATACCAAAGTATTTTCTCTCCTTCACTATTTGTTTTCATCGCAAAATTGCCATTCTTAAACGGAAGGTTAGAAGCTATTTTCACAAATCCCTTATCAAATCTATCATTAGAAAACATAAATAAATTACCATTTATGTACATATAAAACTCATTGTTATGAGTAAATATATTTTGGTAAGATCGCTCAACAGGATAAAGCAACGGCATACTTCCATCTACTATTTCTCTAACTCTTTGCTTTTTGTTTGTATTATCTTTTTGCCATAACTCCTCCAACGGCATAATAATATGCTGCAACAGTTTCTTGCCTTTATTCTGATTTTTAAAAACATTAATATCCTGTATACCTATTGCAAAAACATATTTTATATCATCAAAATACGTACTCATAGCATTTTGCATCGGAGCAAGCTTTAAACTTTCTTCTGATGAAAAAAGAAATACTTCCTGGTTTTTACTATTAATTTTATTTTCTGCAAAAAAAGAATCTAATCCTGCTGAACAGCTTAATTTACTACTAAGTTCAGTTAGAGAATTAATGACTTCGCTAACATTTTCAACTGAAACTTCCTTGTAATCTTCTCCAACTACATAAACCTGACATTCAATATCAGTTTTAGTATGTCTGGCAATTGCGATAGCCGAAGCAAAAGCTAAAACTTTAGGATTTCCCCAGTTTTTTAAGGTATTATCTATTAATAAAATACGTCTGAATTTATCTGCTTCAGGCGGCACTTCTCGCTGAATATACAACGCTTCATTGTTAGCAATTCTTGACATAAAAACATCATCATCATACGCAAATTCAGAAATTACGAGTTTATCAAAATCTCCTTTATTGGTTAAATCAGAAATTCCTCCCAACGGTTGCTCACTCGGATGATTATGATGTAGCGGAATATTTAATCCTGACCAAAGTCGTTTAATAAGGCTTCCTACATGAAATGTTTTGTCTTCCTCAATAAGTTGGTCTACATAATCAGTTACGTTATCAGATAGATTTTTTTCTTCTAAAATTCCCTCATTCAACGCATCATTTAAATCGTCATGAGGAATATTTTCCATCGCATCTAATATAGATTGAACTGTTGGAAACTTAACTTTTAACAAAGCCAATGCCCTGAAATCTTTTCTAAAATTAGCCTCGTTGAATGGGATCTTTTCAGCTGTTTTTAATAAATAATGTTTATGATTATTATATTCTTCTAGAAGATTTTTTGCTTTTTCTGATGAAACTCTGTTATGGCATTCATGAAAAATAGTCTGAAATAACCTCATCCTTTTTTCGCCAACTTTATATTCATTTGGTAAACTAGACAGTATTTTTAAAAAATCTATACTGGCACCCATTCTAAAGGATTGAGACTGCGGAAAAGCAGTTACTATATTCTTACTTTTTACCAAATTATGAATCATCTCAATTGCTTGCTCATTTTCTGGATTTGTAGCTACAATGGCCAACAGTAAAGTGCCAAATGGTGGAATACTATCATCTGAAAGGTATTCTAAAATTTCAAAAACAAATTTCTCGTAACCAATAGTTTGTCCATTAGGGATTGTTATTGTTTCAAAGACACTATCTTCAGATAATATTTCATTCTCCCATTCCCAGAAATAGTCTTCGTATGATTGAAAGTAGTTTAGAAATTCCATTTTTAATTTATGAAAAAGTTAAGCGAAATGAACTTATTGAAAGTTGTTTTATCGTTTTTTTTGGAATAATAGAATAGCTATTATCGGTATTCCAGAATATTATATTTTCTTCTGACGGATTTAATTTTTCCTGAAGTATTTTGACCAAAGCAAACCATTCAAAATTATACCCAGTTGGAATTAAAAAATTATTATCGATCCAATACGTAGTGCCTTTTATAGGCAATAAAGGACTCCCTATAATTAAGGCGCTTTTATCTATAACTACCCATTGCAAAGGTTCTAATCTATATTTTGGAGCCGACTCTATATACAGCTTCAACTCCTCGTAATCTACAAGCAAAGCAATAGCCTCTTTTATATCTACAGAATGTTTTAAAACTATTTTGAGCTTTTGGTCTACGCCAAAAAAATTATGATTGAACTTAGGCAAAGAAACTGGTAATGCTCGCAAAATTGGAGTCCACAATAATCCTGAAGGCAATTTTCTTGTAGGCAAAAGCTTTCCTTTTTCAAACAACAAATTGTCCTTTAATTCATATATCGTTTTATATGGAATTTGCTGGATTTCGGTTGCATCTATTTGCTCCAAAGAAAAGTCTTTAATCCAGATAGTATCTGTTCCAAAAGCCACTTTTAGATTATCCCAATGCCTAATTGATCCCAAAAAATCTTTGTGTTCTTTTTTAATTTCTAAAAAATACATATTAAATAGTTTGAAGTATTTTTTGCCACAACGATTCTATATGATCCTGAATATATTTTTTCTTTTCTGTATCTTTAATCCAATCGCAACGCGTTTGAATATATCGTAGTTTATCTTTAATTACATTTTGCTCTTCAAAAGAAAGATTCTCATCTTGCCACTTTTCAGTCAAGTAATTAACTTCTTTCATCACACTTTCGGCATCTGGAGTTTTATTATACAAAGCTTGGGGATGTGACGAATCTGAATTATCTTTTTCGATAATCTGATTGATTATTCCTTCTAGAATTTCAATCTGTTCTTCGTTATCCCAAATGTATTTTAAAACCCATAAATCAGATAAAACTGCCTCACTTCTACCACACATTAAAGCACTTGCGGCAATAAGATTCTGAAGTTTCACCGCACGTCTGTCTGATACTTTTATACCTGTATTTCTAAGGCTATGAATAATATCTACGTATTCATTTCTAATTGGGGTTAAATCTACCTTGCGGCAAAGTTGCTGCAACTCTCTAATTTCGTCGGCTGAAATTGTTGGTACTTCTCTAGTAGCATCACCTTCTAATTTCCATCCTGCCAATAATACTTCGTGCAATAAATCTGGGGCAACGTAATCACATTTTATACGAATTAAAAAACGGTCTAATAACGCATTTAATGACTCATCTTCTGGCAAAACATTACTTGCACCCACAAACATAAGGGCTGGAAGCTTTTTAGTTTCTTTACCACGACGAAATATCTTTTCATTCAACGCCATTAATAAACTATTCAGAATTGCCGAGTTTGCATTAAAAATCTCATCGAGAAATACCATCGAAGCCTCTGGCATCATACCTTCGGTATTTGTAATCAATTCTCCCTCTTTAAGTTTACGAATATCAAAAGGTCCAAAAATTTCATTCGGTTCTGTAAAACGAGTCAAAAGATATTCGAAGTTTTTCCCGCCTTCAATCCCGTTAGACAATGCCCTGATGATAGCACTTTTTGCCGTTCCCGGAGGTCCTAACAAAAAGGCATTTTCTCTTGCCAATAATCCAATTCCTAACAAATCTATAATTTCATTCTTTCCAACAAAAGTGTCTTTAATATGCTTTAAAACAATATTTAATTTATCGGTAGTTTTCATTTACTTACTTCTATTTTTATTTTATTCGTATAATTTTATAATTGTGCCCAAAAGATTTTTCTATAATCTCCAAACCCTATTTCTAATTGTTTTTTTATAAAGTCAGATTCGGTAAATTTTATTGCTTTTCGTTGTGCAATTCGGTCAATATAAAGCTGATGTAAACAGTCATTAGTATCAAGAATCTCAAAATCTATTTTTTGTATATCAACTTCAAATCCTATAGCCGAATAATGAAATCGAAATAAATGTTTTTCAAGAATAGGAATAACCAAATCCTCTGGATCAATCCTTTGCATTTCCATGATAATCTGGGGCAAAAAACGCAAACAAATATCTGCTGAAAGTATTGCTGATGCATCTAGTTTCCCGTTATAATCAGGTAAAAGCACTACCAAATCATTACTATTATGTTCTCTATATAATAATAGTTGCGCTGCTAAATATACCGTTTTGGCTGCCCATAAAGCTGCTGCAGAATTAAACCTTGGAGCAATACCCGGATAATCTAAAATTTCCCTCTCATATTCGGTTTCCAAAAATGAAATAACATCTATCTCTTCTTCTTTGGAAATGGTAATTACTTTATCATACAAAATAACCTGTTCAATTGTTCTGAGATGATAAATCGTATCTAAAAAAGGTGTTTTCGTAGTATTCATTCTATTAAGTTAGTTTCTTTCTTTTTAAACTAATTATGACGTAAAATCTTAAGTCGGTAAATATATAATTAAATCCTCTCACTTATAAAAACAAAAGTAAAAACCACGAATATTACATTCGTGGTTTTTGTTTTTTAATCTATTAATAATTGGGTAACTGCAGCCGAATTAATCGCCCAATTTGTATCGTAAACCTCATCGGCATCTCGTGTTTCTACAATTTCCAAACCTTGCGCTTCGGCTTTAAGAACTAACAAACTTCCTATGTTCAATTTACTGTTCAGCTTAGATAATAGTGCTTTCACACCTTTATAATCTAATCCTTGTACTACCTGACCTCCAAAAGTCATCTCTAACCAAATGATTTCTCTTTTGGCTACATCCAAAACTCCAAAAACTAAACCTTTCGCAACATTTTGTGTCACTCGTACCTGATGATCTACACAAGATGGATCATAAGCTACTCCAGTTCTCTCGGATATTTTCATCGGGTGTTTACTATTCATCCAACCCACAATTAAATTTGGAGTAATACTTCCGTTACTATATGCATTACAAGTAAAGGTTACATATTTAGCTTTGGCTTTAGCCAATTCATCGATATTAATGTTGATATATTCTGCCGTACCTATTTTATTCGGAATACTTCTTATATCTCCACTATGCTTACAACCTGTAGTTTCTAATCGGCTAAAAGAACAAATATCGGCACTATCTGCATAAGCAATATGACAGCTTAAATCCATATCCAGATGTTGCGCTGGTAAATCTTGACCCCATTGCATAAACAATCGTACTTCGTTACCTTCAATCGGGAAACGTGTCCCCATTAAAGCAACTGGTAAATCCTGAACGTTTTCACTTCTATCACCTATCGAAACAGGTATATTAAACAATTGTGGATCTATATACATTGTCTTATTCTCATTTGCTACAGCAGCAAATCTCTTCTTCATTGCCAAGATACAAACATCCTCTATTTGTTTTTTCATCGCATTTAATTGTTCATCGGTATACAATGACAACAAGCGATTTGGCTCAATTCTTTTAGTAGTTCCACCCAATGGTTTCACACTTCTTTGAATCATTTTATCAAAATAATTTTGAGCATACATATTCAAAGTAAAAACCAAACGTGCTGGTACTTTATCTATAATTTCATTAAAATGTGCAATCGTTTCATCGGCTCCAAACCAAAGCATATTCGAAAATAACGAACGAGCAAATAATCCTGGTCGTTGTTTTAGCAAAGCAAAAGTTTTATCTGCATCTAATTTCAATCGAAAATGATTCAGATTCCCTTGCCAAACTTCATAAGTCTGGTTATAGAAAGTATCCAATAAAACAGATAATTTCTCAAACCCTTTTCTTTTGCTATATTCTGGTAAACGCAATGCTCGTATAAAACGAACCCACATTCCTCTTTTTGGATGCATGATTTCGCAAGCAGCATCGGCACTCATTTCAAGATTATTCAACCAATTGGCAACCATCAAACATTCTTTTCTGGAATATTTAAGTTTTAAATTCTCTTTGGCAGTTAGCTTAGACTGGGCACTATTATCCAAAAAATGAACCAAATGTTGGTTGTTTTTCTCCACTCTTTGTACAATAGTTTTTGGATCAATAATTTGCAATAAATTAGTTTTCTTGTACCATAAATATCTCAAAATATCTGTCGGCGTTTTAAAATATTGTGTTGCTTTTTCGGCTTGGTTTTGTTCAATTAATGCGTCTATAACAAGCATCAAAGTTTCTTTCATTGCAATAGCAACTTCTGGCAATGGTAAATACGTAATCGAAGTTTTTAAGCTTTCAACCTGAGTAGCGTCCAAAGCTGTTTTTGATGTTAATAACGAAGTAAAGAAATCATTCAGTTCTTTTTCCGACCATAATTCTAAAACTTTTAATTTACTCCCTTGCCCGTAATTTTCAATTTTTCCAAATTCAAATGGAGTTCCACAAAATGGACAACCATTATATCTCTCTAAAGGAAAAGTACCATTAGGAATAATATGTCCGCATTGCAAAGTGATTCCGTTACTAGATTTAAAAAGATTAGCAAACAAAGTCGCAACATGATCCATAACTGATTCTCCGGTAGGAATATTCCATTCTTTAACCAAAGGAGTCCAATTTTTATTGGTTCCTAAAATATCTTTTAAAATATCTAAAACTTCAATTTTATAATTCGGATTTACATTATTTAAAGCATGTAATAACGATTCAGAAAAAGTGAATCCGAGTTTTGAAACATTAGCTACTAAAGCCAATGTAGTTCCTGATATTTTTTTAACATCATTCGCAATTAATTCTGTTGGAATAAAAATTACGTTTTGACGTAAACTGATTTTTAATAATTCTTGTGTTTTCATTTTTTTAATTTTTAAAAATTTAGATAATTGTGTTTCTAGTTCTACCTAAAAGATTTTTGAAGTAAGAAACACTTGACCTTAAATTCGAGGATAATGGATTAACTATACAAAGCCTTAATTTGGTGGGGATTCCCCAGAAGTAAGTTAATCTTGACCCTCAGTTTTATTAATGATAATTTTAAAACTTGTTCGGATTCGAGCCGAAATCGGCTGTCTTCTGAAGTAAGTTTTTATTAACCATAATTGTGGAGCAGGTGGGATTCGAACCCACGACACGGGCGTTAACAATGCGAGAAGTAAGTTATAATTGACCTTTTAAGGATAATTTCAAAACTACCTGCTCTACCGCTGAGCTACTGCCCCATATTTTTATAAATGTATTAATCGATAATTGCCAAAGTATATCTTAAATGGTTATTGAAGTAACTTTAGACTTGACCTGATTAATGTATTTGTTTTATTTAAAAGAACGTGTTTTTATTTGTTGAGCAAATATTCAAATTGTAGTACGCAATTATTCTGCGTAGCTAAAATATTTTTTTCAAATATGTATTAATTTCTTATTCCTGATAAGATATTTTATCTCATAAATCTGATTTTTATTTGCGGAAGCATCTTTTTATTTATTGAAAAACTAGTAAAATTCCTCATTCAATTACTTTATTACATTTCTTATTAAAAATTCACACTTACTTAAAAATCAAGTATTTATACCTGATTATTTTTTAATTAAATTAACTATTTTTATTCGCTTTAAAAAAAAACTTCTGTAAATAAATGGTATACCCAAAAAAACAGAAAGCTGAATTATTAAAGTAAGTCTATTTAATAACCTTTTAAAACTAGAAAATTATGAAAATGAAACTAATCTTATTTTATGAGTTCATGGGAATGATTAATGACAAAAGTCCCCCCTATTCTGTTCTTAAATATAATAGAATATAAAAAAGTGATTAACCCCCAAATCAAACTATATGAAAAATTTATACAAAATTGCTCTATTTTGTGTATGCGGAATTACCTACTCGCAAACGCAAAAAGACATAGAAGTAATTCGAGCGAACTCGAATGTAACTGAATTAGAATCGTTAAGTCAAAAATTTAGATCTGAAGCTGAGCAAAAAAAACAAAGAATCTTAAGCACAGCAAGAACCAATGGTTGGAGCACCTCTTTTACCAACAAAGACGGAACTACCAGCGAATTGATAGATATTAGTCCGGATGGAAAATCTCCAATTTATTATACTCCCGACAACGTAAATGCTGCCAAATCTACCCGAGCAAACTTTTTGAACACGGGAGGTGGTTTAGGACTCAATCTTAACGGACAAACCATGACTGCTTATGTTTGGGATGGTGGAGCTACGCTTCCTACGCACAATGAGTTTGGAGGAAGAGTTACTATTGCCGATGGCGTTACAGTTATTGGCGCAGGCAACAATAGCCAACATGCAAATCACGTTACAGGTACTATTGTCGCTGCTGGATCTGTCGCTGCTGCAAAAGGAATGGCAAATCAGGCAAATGCAAGAACCAATGAATGGAATAGTGATTTACCCGAAGCAACTACAGCTTCAACAAACGGAATGTTATTATCCAATCATTCTTATGGATGGGGCACAAGAAACCCATCAACAGGAGCCGTTTTAATAGCTCCATGGCAATTTGGATCTTACCAAACTGTTGCAAGGGATTGGGATAATGTAATGTTTAATGCTCCATATTACTTACAGGTAAAATCTGCCGGTAATGATGGGACTGATAATACTGCAAATCCAAGCCCTTTGGGAGGTGCAGGTTATGATAAACTTACAGGGTTTTCGACCGCTAAAAATAATCTGGTAATTGCTAATGCAAATGATGCCGTTATAAGCACAACAGGAGTATTAACGAGTGTAACTATTAATACCTCAAGCAGTCAAGGTCCTACAGATGATTTAAGAATAAAGCCTGACATAACAGGAAACGGAACTTCCGTATATTCTACAGCTACACTTACTGCGACACCTACACCATTAACAAACAGTAGTTATGGTAATGCTACGGGAACTTCTATGGCGGCTCCAAACGTTACAGGAACTTTACTCTTGTTGCAGCAACATTACAAAAACATTACAAACAATTTTATGCGTGCAGCAACATTAAAAGGTTTGGCGCTACATACGGCTGATGATGCCGGAACTACAGGTCCTGATGCTATTTTTGGTTGGGGTTTACTAAACGCAAAGTTTGCTGCCGAGACAATTACCAAAAACGGAACTAACTCTATTATTCAGGAGCATACTTTACCTTCAGGATCTAGTTATAGTTTTAAAGTAGTTTCTGATGGTATAAATCCTCTTGTAGCTTCTATATCATGGACAGATCCTGCGGGTATAGCCTACTCAGGTAGCACGCCAAATATTGCTACAGCAAGATTAGTTAATGACTTAGATATACGAGTTACTAATGGATCTGGTACTTTTTTTCCTTACAGACTTACATCGGCTACAACAAATGGATTAGGTGATAATACCAAAGATCCTTTTGAGCGCATTAGTATTAATGGAGCGGCTGGTATTTATACTGTTACTATTACGCATAAAGGAACATTGGTAAACGCGCTGCAAAAATATTCGGTAATCGTAACCGGAATTGCATTGCCTACTACCGATTTATACATAAAAGACAGACCTTACGACACTGGTGTACAACCAAACCCTGATTTAGGCCCTATGTGGATAAGCGATGATATCTGGGTAAGACAAAACATCGATGCCGGACTTGTACATCAAAATCCAGAATTTAAATTGTCTTCTCCAAACGGAGTTTATATAAGAGTCTATAATAGAAGTACAAATACAAGTGCTTCTGCAAAAGTAAGATTGTATTTTGCCAAAGCTTCTTCAGGATTAACGTGGCCTACTAATTTTGTGAACTTTAATATTGGCCCTATTAAATATGGAGATGAAATAGGAGAAGTAAGTATTCCGTCTATTCCTGCCGGAGGTAATACTATTGTAATGATTCCTTGGTATCCGCCAAATCCAGCAATATATCCTACTGACCAACATCATTTTTGTCTGGCTGCAAGAATAGAATCTCCAAATGATCCTATGGTTGGTGAATTAACAGGCGTAGGTATAGGTGTGAATACCAAAAGTAACAATAATATAGCTTGGAAAAATTTAAGTGTTTACAACTTAAATACAACCGATATTGTTCCTCCAACAACCGTATTTGTTAGAGGTATAAGATCTAAAACTGTAAATCTGAGATTTGTAGATAAAGGCTATAATGAGCAATTAAAAAATAATTTCTTTGATTTAGGCGGAGTAATAGAAGCTACTCTAGATGATAAACTATTTGAAAGAGCTCAGGCAAATGGATCTTTAAAAGGTGTTGAGATTATTGGCAAAAATAAAATTCTGATAAGATCCAGAGAATCAGCAATTGCAAATTTACCTATTGATTTAGAAGAAACATTTGCAATATCATTCGATTTTAGAGTCGCAACTGTCTTGCCTGCCGATGAACAAATCACAGTTGATTTTATTCAGGAAGATGCTCTAAAAGGGGAACTTGAAGGAGGAGAACGTTTTGCACTTGTAAGAGAAGGCAAACCAAACACTAAAGCAAATACCGCTCTTGCAACTGAAACTGCCGAATCCCGACTAATTACAATTTATCCTAATCCTACTAACGGAATATTTAAAATAAGTATTACTAGTGAGGAACAAGGAACTTTAAGAATAACTAACATTCATAACGTTACTGTTTTTCAAGAAAAAACTAGCAAGAAAAAAGAATTTAGTGTGAATATAGCCAATCAGATTCCTGGAATATATGTTGTTCAGTTTATATCGAATAACGGAACAGTTACTACCAAGAAAATAATTAAAAATTAATTTCATATTAATTCATAATCCTAGATTAACTCAATTAAACGGAAAAACCACGAATGTACTATTCGTGGTTTTTCTTATTTAATGCATAGTATAGAGTCTTTTTAATTACGTAAACACCAATGCAGAATTTTGGCGATATTCTTTGCATCATCAACACCTCGGTGATGTGTTCCTTCTAACGGAATATTTAATAACTGCAAAGCACCATTCATTCCGGTTGGCTTTTGTAAACCGAATTTCTCCGCAAAATGAACCTTTACATTAATATGCTCCTCTCCCATAGGATATGAAATACCAAAGGATTTACATTGTTTCATAAGCATATTTAAATCGTACTGACCGTAACTTGCCCAAGTATATAAATCGGGTTGATATTCGTTTGCTAATTTTTCAATAGCTTCTTCAAAGCTTACTCCATTTTTATCTAGTAAATCCTGAGTAATAGTGGTTAATTCTGTACAAAACGGACTCACGCTGGAGCGTTGTGGTTTTATTAAAATACCTTGATTTTTAGTAATAGTTCCCGTTTGAGAATCCAAGACTGCTAATCCAATTTCAATAATTTCATTTTGCTGTCCTTTCGGGACATCGCCTTGCCAACACGTGGCTTCTAAATCTATGATAATAATTTTATCTGTAGTTTTCATTTTTCTGTTTTTTTAATTGTTGCGTATAATTTTTCTAACACATAGAAACATAGCTTTGGTTTGCCCACAAAATAGACGTTTCACTTATTTTAAATAAACATAGTTACTATGCGAAAGAAATGTATTTATCTTTGACTCTCTTCTTTTAGAATAAAAATCTATGTTTCTATGTGTTATGAAAAAATTATCTGCTTTTTATCTTAATTAGATTTCTCTTTCATTTAAAAGAGTCTTTATTTCACGAAGATTTCCTTCAATTGACCAATGACGTTTCCGCTGCCAGAAATGGTAATTTCTCCAATCTTATCAGCGATTTTTTCAACATATTCCATTTCTTTCAATTTCCACAACATCTCGTTTTCCTCCATCAACTTTGCTGTGTTTAACAAACTTCTTGTTGCGGCAGTTTCTTCTCTTCGCATAATGCTATTAGCTTGCGCTTTTTTCTCGGCAACCAAAACCTGATTCATGATTTCTTTCATATCTCCTGGTAAGATTACATCTCGTATTCCAGCATCAGAAATTACCAATCCTAACTCATTTATTTTAGTCGTTACTTCGCCCAAAATAGCATCAGCAATTGTATCTTTTTTAGCTAACAATTCGTCTAAGGTTAAACCACCTACAAATGCTCTCAAAGCAAGTTGCATGGCAACATACAATTGTTTTTCAAAGTCTTTGTTATCGACCAAAGCTTTCATGATATCAACAACCTGGTATCTTACAAAGAAATTAATTCTCAATCCTGCTTTGTCTTTCGTTAATAATTCCTGTCCAGAAATTTCTACATGTTGTTGTCTTGCGTCAACCGTTTTTACTTCGATAGTAATTGCATTATTCCAAAAATAATGAGTTCCTGCTCTTAATTCAGTTGTAAAAGTTCCGTTTACAAACAACAATGCTTTATCATTGCTGGCAACAATAAATTTTCTTGCGTACAACCTCAATTTAGCGTTCTCCAATAAATTCATTGGAATATTTTCGGTGATATAAATTTTAGATAAATCTACTTTAGTAAATTCATTTTTTACAACACCTTTCCAGAAAGCATATCTACCAGCGGTTAAAACTTCTTTAAAGTTACCGTTTACAAATTGCAATACAATTTCATTATCGGCAACCTCAACTATTTCTAACATTGAAGCTAATGCTTCATTTTGCAACAATATATTCAACTCGTATGGCGCTTGAAACATCAATCCCATATCATAAATCATAACATTTTTATTACCCAAAATCCAGTGAGAACCATCTGCTAATACCTTAACCAATTTTCTGTTCTCGAATACCAATCCTACTTGGTATGCATTAATTTTAATTCTATTTATCATTTTTATTTTTGTTTAAAGTTTTTTTGGTTTCATGTTTTCTAACCGGTAAAAAACTTAGTTATATTTTCTATTTTCTTGCTTCTAAAATCTTGCTTCTATATTCTAATCTCAGCTATCTTACTTCTATTCTCTTGCATCTATTTTCTCTAATCTTTAAATAAAAAAACTTCATTGTCTCTCTCCTCCGAGAAAAACGGACGAATAGTTTGTAGTTTGTTTACTCCAATTGTTTTGCGATTCTGTTTTGTGAAAGTGATTCAAAATTCTAAAAAAATCACTCAAACAATCAAACCGAAAAGAAAACGAGTATTTCAAAATACATTTCTGTTCGCACTGGTTTTATCGTGAGTGTAAAATTTTGGACTTTACAATCCTAGTTTCACAGACAAAGACAAATCAGTTTTCTTTGGCTATGCATCTTTTTAAGAGTGATGCGCTCTAAACACAGATAAAAGTCTGTTGACTTACCAATCGTCCAACCGAATCTGAATTCGGCGCAGGATTCGAACCTGCAGCTTTCTATTGTTCTAACCAACTGAACTATCACATTTCTGTGAGTAGGAATCGAACCCACGACTTATAGAGTGAGATAGTTTTTTGGAAAACCATCAAAACCTCCAAATCAAGTTGCATAGAAAAACATAATACGCTTCCGCGAAAAGTTCTCTACAATGGTGCTATACAGAAACACGCAACAAGACTCGTTTGATATTTTTTAAAACCATCAACAATTATGTCTATGGTTTTCTTTATTTATTTTATTTAAAAGAACGTGTTTTATTTCTTGAGCAAATATTCAAATCATACTACGCATTTATTCTGCGTAGTATAAAATTCTTATTTTATCCATTCAATTATAGTCGATAAATAGACTTCTCTTACTTCCTCAAATCGTGTTATATTAGGAATATGATTTACTTCTAACAAATATTTAGAACCATCTTTTGCAACGATATAATCATTCCCAATCATATCCATTTGCAAAGTATTTTTAATATGCAAAGTATCTGCAAGCAAATCCGGATCTACAGTCATAAAACCAGCATGATCAGGATGAATAGATTTTAACCAAGTATCACCTTCTAATTTAATTTGCCAATACGTATCACCTATCATCATTATACGAACAGCTTCTCCATCATAATAAGGTTCAATAGTTGCTGTGAACTCACTTATCCATTCTCCTGTAAAACGATGTTTGTTTTCGCCACAATGCCAATTTCCCCATTTAGCAATAGTATCTTCTGTTACATTTATAGAAGCTCCTGCACTTATAAATCCTCGAGGTGCGCTAAATCTTGAAAGAGATAAAGCTTTAACCAAACAAGGAATTTTAAATCGACAGTCGAGCATGGCAGCAGCATTAGGATAACAAGCACCTTTCCAGATAGCTAAACCGGAAATAAAATCAAAATCATTATCATAAATACCATAATAGACTACTTTATCTACTGGCAACATTCCTATACCATTTGCCTTTTCCATATAAAGGACTTCCTCTTTTACTATAATTTTTGGTATAGACTGATGCCAGATAATATGTCCTGAGTAACTTGCTTTTATAGTATCATATTCTTCTTGTTCAATACCTACTAAAGCAATTCTATTGTAATCTTGTTTCATGATTTTAATAATTTAATGTTGTTTCTAATTTATTTTTTTACCTGCCACGAAGACTCAAAGACACTAAGTCTATTCTATTTTCTCTTGGCGACTTCGCGTCTTTGTGTGAAACTCATTTCTTATTTCTAGTTTTTATATTCTTTGTCAATCTCTCGCAAAGTCGCAAAGCCGCAAAGTTTTAAACTCTTTGAACCTTTGAACCTTTGAACCTCTGCTCCTTTGAGAACCTTTGTCCCTTCGTGACAAAACTCTTTAAGCTTCTTCTAATTTTAATCGTTTAATTCCAAAGTCAGATTTTCTTAATTTGCACATTCTGTCATCTGAAATATGATGAAAGACAATACCTTCGATATCATTCTCTGATAAGAATTCTCTTAAATCATCAAATGCTAAACTTGAAAAGTCAAATACTTCACTACCATGTTTTATTAAAGTATGTCTCTCTAAATTTTCAGGGTTACCTTGAACTTTGGGTCCACATAATTCGTAAGTTCCATCTGTTTTAGTTTCCAAATTATCAAAACCTTCAAAGAAAAATTTATCTTCAGATTTTGAGCGATTGCATTTTAACCAATGCGGGTGATGTCCAGAAATTAAATCTGCATCTTGACAAGGAATGGCATCTACAGGAATTGCTCTACCTTTTTTTGCATCAAATCTTTTAAACAATTCTCCATTTATAATGGCGACCGCTGTACCGTCAAATTTTCTGGTTGCAATGGCATCACCATTTATAACCCATTTATTTTCTGCATTAATTTTATCAATTACCCGTCCTAAATCATTTGGGTCTTTTGTAAATAGTGTACTTATCTTTTTCATCTTATATTATTTTAATTTGCCCTAAAGGCATTTAGTTTATTCTATTTTTTACTTTGTGTCTTTACGAGAAACTCATTTCTTATTTCTACTTTTTTATATCCTTTTTCAATCACTTGCAAAATCGCAAAGTTTTAAACCAAGGGGCTAGGAACTTTAGTTTTACATAAAACAATCTCAAATTTGTCATTTCGAAGGAGAAATCTTCGCATGAAACTCCATTATCTTTGTCGAGCTACTCGTGGAGATTTCTCCTTCGTCGAAATGACAAAAATGCGCAGACCATCTTTAAACTTGAGCTTTTATAAAAATCTCACACCTTTGGTTTTAAACCCTTTGTACCTCTATACCTTTGCACCTTTGCACCTCTGAACCTCTGAACCTTTGAGAACCTTTGAACCTTTGTAACTTAGAACCTTAGCAACTTCAAAAAAGCGGCTCATACGGGAGTCGAACCCGTTTCTCCCGAGAGACAGTCGGGAAGGTTAGCCAGTAACCCCAATGAGCCAGTTCCTTCTAGAGAACACTTGTGATTTTGGAAGGACTCGAACCTTCATTCAAGGTTAATTAACCTCCCTTCTACCAATTGAAATACAAAATCATTTAATTTTTGGGCATAAAAAAAGCACCCGATTAAAGGTGCTTCATAAGATTCAATAAGATATACCTATCCTATTGCCAGTATCTATGCACCTGTATTGTAATAAATCCAAGATCGAATCTCGGGTTTAGCAGTTCTACGTTATATGTGTGATGTTTGAAATCCATTTTGTGTATTTTATTATATATTGAAATCATTGTTATTATTAGAAATCCGTTTTCCAAATTTTCTTCGGCAAAGATAAAGTCTAAAAAATCAATTATCCAAATCATTTTTTAATTTATTTTACTGATAATCAAATAGTTAAACATTAAAATAATCCATAAAAATCCCTGTCCGCTTACTTAAGCAGATCCTTAATTGTATCAAATGACTGTCTCTCATTAGATTACTTCTCAAGATTATATTTCGCTATTAGGTTTAATCATTAAACATTTGATGCTTTATTTTTTTATTTTTTTTTAGTTAACGTTTATTTTTTATCCTTTTATGTCACTCTAGGTCATTCAAATTTTCATATTGGGCATCCTGATTCCGAATTTTCGATACAGGAGAAATGCCTATAAAACAAAAAAAGCGCCCCAATTAGGACGCTTTTATATTTTTATGTTGAATTTGAAACTACAATTTACACTTCAATTCTATAAAATACATACCACACCCATAGCCTTTAGCAGGGTAAAATCCCTCTAAACGGTCGCTATTTTGTTTTAAAGACAGGTTGATATGTAGATTCTTTATTTTCATTTCGAGGGCAAATGTAGGTCTTTTATTAATATAATTAAATAAATCTATATAATTAGTCCTGAAATATTTATCATTCACCTAACAATTTTAACCAAAATTTTCACTTAAAAACACCTTTTATGCTCTATTAATTTTATATTTTTGAGAGAATACAAATACAAGAATCTATAAATACAAGTCAATAAAATAGCATGAAAAAACACCTAAAATACATAGATGGAAATTCCGATAAGTTTTGGCAAATAGAAGTTACAGGATTTGAATTTGCAGTAACTTATGGTAAAAACGGAACTTCCGGAACATCCCAAACAAAAAGTTTTGCTACTGATGAAGAATGCCTGAGAGTTGCAAATAAATTATTAGATGAAAAAATAAAAAAAGGATATTCAGAAAATGGCGACGTTACTGTCGCTCCAAAACCAAAAACGGCTAAAAGTTCCAATTCTGATGCTATTTTAGAAGAATATGACACTATTATAAAATCTAAAAACATTGATCTATTATTGCCTTTTCTTCAGGAGAAATCAAAAGGTTATATCGAAGCGATAAAAAAGCACATCAAGAAAAGTAAGCGTTATTGGATGACTTATACTGATTTATCTAATGATCCTGAATTCCTTAAGAAAAATAAAACCAATAACAATTGGGGTTCTAATTGGGGAACTCGTGGAGATCAGAAACAAAAAGAGATTATCACGCTAAGTGCTATTGCTTTATTTGACAAAGCTGATATAAATTCCTGGGATGAAGCTTTAAATTTACTAGACGAAACAGACGAAAAGAAACAGGTTCTGGATGTTTTATTATGGGCAAAACCCAACTGGCTGGAAACTTTTATTCTAGACAAGATAAAAAGACAAGACTGGGTTAATTTTAATTATCATACGCTGCGCAAACTAGAAGATCACGATTTATTGCCATTTAATCCTGAATTATACGCTTTAACTCTGGCGGCAACTAATGAATGGCGTGCAAAGATGAAGACTCGAGAATTCATTGATAATTCATTAAATGATAAAATAACTTATCAAAGGGATATTCCGGAATTGTTTAATTATGAAACGACTCTTCATAATAGTTTCTTTAGAGATAATGATTCTCAAAGTTATGATGAATTCCAGACATGGGCAGTTATTTACAAATCTTTATTAGATGATAAAAAGATGGATCGCGCTTTCTTTATCGAAAATGCCATCCTGATTCAAACTAAAGAATGGAATAATAACCTAAAATCTTTTTTCAGAAAAAGGATAGAAGAATTTAATGTTACTGCAGATGAACTTATTATTTATCAAGAAAATATTTTCTCTTTTTTACATAATGCCTATCCGCCGATAACAAGTTACGGAATCGAGCTTGTTAAGAAAATGTACGAACATCCAAAATTTAAAACCAAATCTTTTTTTGAATGGTTAGAGCCTTTAATGATGCGAAGCGATTGCAAAGCTGCCATTAAAAGTGTGTTACCTATTTTAGAAAAAATAAATAAATCGAATCCTAAGCTTAACAAAACTATTACGCCAATTATTGCCGATGTTTTTGTAATCGCTGATTTGGCTTTGCAAGAACGAGCGAGCAAGATTATTGTAAAAATTGCTACCGAAAAAGATACTATTCTTAAAGAAAAATTATCTTCTTACGTGACATTAATGCAAGGTAATATTAAATCAGGATTGAGTAAATTTCTAGACGATGATGCCTTAATTATTGACGACGCAGATCAGGAAGAATATAAATTTGAACCAAAAAAAGAAACTTTACTTATCGAGGAAGTTCAGCTGCCTAATGATTGGAATGATATTCTATTTCAGTTTGGAAATTTCATCGGTTCTGAAGAAATTATCGACACCGAAATTTTATTGAACGTATATATCATGCAAAGGGATTTATTCCCATCTGATTATTCGGCACAATTGCAACCTTACTTTAAACAGCTACAAAAAAGCTATTTTGAAAGTGTGCACAAGGATTTTATAAAGTCCTTTTTGATGGAGAAAATTTTAAACATCGAAACTAAATTCAATGGTAAGCATAAACATTATTCCAAAATAAATACGCTGTTATTAATGCAATCGTTGCTGAATAAAGTACAACGAAAAATTGATGAAAATTCGGCTTTGCCACTACTCTCTTTCCCAACTCATAAACCATATTGGGTTGCTCCAAATGTTTTATTAGAAAGAGTTATTGCATACCAAAACACCAATGAAGAAATAGATTTACTGGATTTAAGTATTGCAATCTCTAGAATGCCCAGAGAAAATATCGAAAGTGCCATTCCGTTATTAGATAAAATAGAAGGAGAACTTAAAGAGTTGTTATCTTTTTGTTTGGGAGTAAATGAAAAAATAAATTTAAGTTCTGAATCTTTATTTTCAAAAGCATTGGCTGCAATGGGTAAAACTACCAAAGAAACGGGATTTTTATCTCTTTGGGCAGTTGCGGCAAGAACTCATTATCCTAATGATACTTTTACCGAATTTGAAAACACGTATTTAAAAGAAGTACCATTTGTGGTTTCTCCATTTATACCAAAAGTGGCGTTTAAAGAAAAATGGAATGAATGGGTTGATTACAAAACCAAAGAAAAAGTAAGAACCCCATCTTGGTACGAACTACGATTTGACTTACCTAATTACTCAAAAATTCCAAATTATTTATTGTACAGTTTAGATATATATCAGCGTCCAAATAGTTGGGATTATTTACTCAATTCGGCAGGAAACACGTATTATTGGCATAGCCTAACGCCACAAAACGCATATGCACTCGCTATAACATTATTGCATAATTGTGCCACTGGCGATGGATCGAAACCAGACTTAAAAGGTTTTCTGGATATTATAAATCGTCCTGAATTTCAGCTTTCAGATACTACATTACTTTTATATGCTTGTAGTTTCTTTCAGGAAAAGAAAGACATCCGATTAATGGCTTCTGAGGTTTTGATTAATCTGGTTGATAAACAAACTATAGATATCGAATTATTTGCTCAAAAACTAGCTTTCTTAGCATCTGGAAAATATGGCGTGTTCTTACGATTGGTAGATGGTTTAATTGCCATAAAAGATGTTTCGCCATTGCATAATAGTGCATTACTGAAGTTGTTTAATTCCTTTTTTGATAATCTGGATCTAAACGATAAATTGCCTACAAGCTTCAAGAAAATAGTTGAAAACTATCTGGATGTTTTAACCAAAACAAACCAAAAACCATCGCCAAAAGCAATTATTTTCTTTGAACAATGGAAAGATAATGCTTCGCTTAAATCATTGATTAAGCAAATTTTAAAATAAAGAAAAATGACAGATTTAGAATATAATTATAAAGGAATTTCGACGTATAGTAAAACCAAAGGAATCAATAATTTGGTTTTGGCACATCAAACCGAAATTGAAGAGGTAAATAATATACCATGCTTTTTTTGGGGAAGCTTGACAGATCCTTATGTTACCGCAAAATGCTGGAGTACGATTGCCAAAGTCGTTCGCTCTAGTTTTGGTCCAGTTCCGCCAAGTCTTCGTGATCCTATTGTATCGGCAGGAGCAGAACGATTGCGTTTTGAAGGTTTCTCGTCCTGCAATGGAGTTTATGTAAGACTAGATATGAAACCCGAAGCTATAGATGGAGAGTTTATTGCCAACGGAACTACCAATGTCGACTTTAATGATCCGATGCTGAATGCGCTGAACGCCATCCAAAAAAACGAAAAAGTCACTCTTGCCGTTGGTCAGCAGGAAGTACAGGTTATTACTACCAAAGCAAAAGTTACCGAAAAGAAAGTAACCTTACCTATGCGATGGATAAAAGGCTTAACGAGTGTACAGCTTTATCTTGCCGATATGGATGTAAAATATGAATTGAATAAAATCCAGACCATTCAGTTATTCCAAAGTTTACCAAAAGGAAGTGTAAAAGGAGATTTTTTTATTACCAAAAGAGCAGGGAAATTTATGTTCTCGACTCTCGCTACAAATGATAGTGTACGAATTGGCGGAGTGCAACGACTACGCTTATTAGAAGGTATTCTGGCTATTGTAGATAAAATTTATATCTATGAATCCTCAGATAAACAAACTTGTGCGATAGTTTCAGAATTTGGAAAAATGCAGTTATTAATGGCATTCTCTCCTGATTCTTACCGCGGATTTTCGGGTGAAGGAAATGTATTAGAAACCATGACCGAAAACTTACCTATAGAATGGGTTTATGGTTTAAATAGTTTACTAAAATCGAATGAAACTTTTGACCCAACTATGCTTTCTATCGAAAATGATATCGATTTTGGTACTATGGACAATCTTACTTCTAATTTATCGTCGATGGGATTATTGGGTTATGATTTAAGCGAAAAAGCGCATTTTTACCGACGTCTTCCTTTTAAAACCGAGCGTATTTTATCTTTAAATCCAAGGCTAAAAAATGCCAAAAAATTAATTGATAATGAGGATATCGAAATTGTAGAACGCAGAGCCGATTATATCGAAGCCAAAGTAAAAGGTTCGGGCGTAATACACAAAGTAATTATCGAAGGAGCTAACCAAAGATGTACCTGCGATTGGTTTACTGCCTACCAAGGAAAAAGAGGAATTTGCAAACACATTTTGGGTGTAAAAATGACTATTTCTTAAGAAATTAGATTTTACTTTTATAAAAAAATCGCCCTTATAAAACTACTGTTTGGACACAAATATTAGTAAACAATTTTGAACACGAATTTCACGAATTTGCACAAATCTTAATAGATTGATTTAGTTTTTGAAATTCGTGTTTGTTTTGTACTTGTGTCCATACGATAGCTGATGCGGGCGATTTTTTATTTTTTAGCTTCTGTCTTAGTTTGCTTTTACTACACTAATTTTTTCTAGTGTTACTTTAGCATCTCCGCCTCCACTCTTTTTTATAATAACTTCAAAATCTTTATCAGAATCTAATAAATTGTCTGAAATATAATAGGCGAAATTAAGTTTTATCCCGCTTTCTGCTGTCGCATGATTCTTATTCATTCCGTGATCATGAGCAACTCCAAAGAAAGTCATTGTCCCAACATATATATCCGGCTTTCCGGCATAACGAAGATAAACGGTGTAATAATCTTTAGGTTCTTTGTAAACTACTACATCCAGATTTAATAGTATCTTAGAATTAATACTTTTAAAAGCTTTATTTGTGCTTTTTGCTAATGTACTGGTTACTTTCTGAGTAAAACCAGTTGCTCCAAGTACCTTCCCTACTTTCTGTTCCCAAATAACTTCTTCTTTAGCATCCTGAAATGCAATTTTATTTTTTCCTTTTGTCTCATTGGCGGCTAGAACTGGAGTTTTAGATCCGTAAAGCAAATTATCATATTTATAATCCAGATTAAAAACGATATCGTAAACTTCCTTCATCGTATAGGTAATGCGATCTCCATTGGGAGCTATAAACTCATAAGGCCAAGAATTAGCTTCTAACTGTTCTAATGTCGGGCGTTGACCATATTCTGAAACATCCCAAGATTCCCAAACGCGATCAACCATACTATGATGTAGCCAAAAAACTGGATCAAACCCTGCTGATTCTACATTTGCCATTAAACCTGAAGTATTTGTCTGGAATATTTCATTATAATAGGTTTCACTATTAGGTATTGCATATACCCCTCCTATAAGATTGTGCATATAGCCATGCGGAGCACGTTCCATATTTTTACTAAATCCACCCGTTCCGCTAAAAGAAGGATTCTTTTGTAATTCCGCAAGTGCCAATTGAATATCCTTAAGCTGATTAGGAAGTATTGGTTTACCACTGTTAAGAATAGTATACCTTGCTTTTGCATACAAAGAAGTCGATGGATCTCTTACTTCTTCCGCCAGAATGTTATCTACCGTTTGTGTACTTCCGTAATTCCAATATGGGAGCGCAAAATCAGCTTTTCCGGATAATTCGCGAACAATTTTTTCTAAATACCAAATGTACATTCTATGCCATAACAGAAAATTTAAAGCAGCACTTTCAGATCCATTATGTGTGCAATCTGCCCATGCCCATAATTTATTTTCAATAGTTTGATACTCTGGGCAAAGTTTGTTTTTTCCATTAATTGTATCTGGAACATTATGTATCGCTCCCTGATAATACCAGGAAATACCTTTCTCACAACCCATTTCCCTCATTTTTTTGAAGGCTACATTCATTGCTTCAAGATTTGCTTTTCCATTGGGCGTATTAACATTCCAACGCGTATATTTCGCATTGGCTTTGCTCTGACCATAGGATAAACCTGTAATCAGGATAATTAAAAATAAGTTAGTAATTTTTTTCATTTTATTAGATTTAGGGTTAATTATTCAATTGTTTATTTACATTAAAGTACTTCGACTTCAAAAGTTAAAATCTTAGAATAGGCAGGATTTGCTTTGTCATAAATTTTAAATTTCACAGTCCCATTTCCTATTTTGTTCACTGGAATTACATGAATAGCAATAAATCCTTGCTGATCTGGGTTTAGCTTACTAAAAACCGATCCTTTTGGTATTCCTATCTGGCAAGCTCCATGCTGACACATCGAGCAATCCCATTCTTTAGGAAATGTATTAGAGACGGTTTCCCAAACAAGGAAAATGGGTTTATTAGAAATATTTTCGACTTTAATTTTTGAAACATCTAATCGTTTATTTTTCAATAAACTTTCCTTATTTATTGCATTACCAACCACAGAAAAAGTGGGTTTGTTTTGCGCAAACGTGAAGGAAAAAGAAAGAAGAATAAGATAGCAGCATATTTTTTTCATAACTAGCTTTTTTAAATTTTAATAGAAAACTGGAACAGTAGCCTTGTAATATTCCTTTTTAGAAATCGGATCTATAAAATGATACATAATAGATTCCTTCTCCCCTACGTTTTCCAATGAAATGAGTAATTCAAGACATTCACCCGGCTGAAGCTGCACTTTATATCCATCAGAAAACACCTTTACATTAGTCTCATTTCCATATGCTAACTGAATTTTTGTATTGGATGGAAACACTATTTCATGAAGGTATAATCCAGCATTAACCAAACGAAGGAGTACTGGTTCTTTTTTATTTATAACCAATTGTAATCCTTTATTTTTAAGAACTGTTTCACCATTAATAAAAAAGTAATTGGGCTTATAAATGGGAAGAATTATTGGCTTATTTGTATAATCGTATTCTGTTCCCATAATAGCATCAGTATGCCATTTTGTATCTATTTCGTAACTGCACCAGAGTACTTCGCTCGATGGTTTAACCGCTGCGACATCATTTTCTTTTGAACGTATAACTACAACTCCAAACATTCCTGCCTGAAGATTAAAAGGGTAATTCTCGGGACTATAATAAAGATAGGTTCCTGCTTTTTTAGCCTGAAAAGAATAAAAACCATGTTCCATATGATGAACTGGTTCTTTTATCTTCATTATTTCCTTTTCCTTATTCCGTTGCAAGAATTCAATTTCCTTACAATACAAAGAGACAGGGTTTCCTTGAGAAATATTCCAAAAATCAATATTTACACTATCCCCTACCTTCACATCAATATAAGATCCTGGTAAAGTAACTTGCCCAGAAAGCGAGTTAGCAAAGCCAAAGGTTCTTATTTTTAAATTGCTATTAATAGTCAATTTCCCCGTTGTTCTCCCAATAATTAATCTTTCATCTTGAGAAAACAAAAATGTACTAACGAACAAAAAAGAAAATACTAATATGATTTTATTGCGTCTTTCCATTTCTAAACTCAAATTAGTACCTAACATCAATTATTTGATATTATAATCAAATTTAGAGCTATTTGAAAGTAAAAAACAGCGTATAAACACCTGATTTTGTAGTTAAAATCAAGTTAATTCAAACTAAGTTTAGGAAAGAAAAAGAAGGATTTAGATTCTTTATTATAAAACAAAATCGCCCTGATGTTGGGCGATTTTTGTTTTTATTTGTAAAGTTCTTCTCGAATATAGATTAAAGTTTTTATTACTTTTTCTTCATCTGGTTTTTCAGGTAAAGTTGATGTTCTATAATGATTTTCGATAGAAATAATTAAATTATCTGTCATTTCTGGTAAAATCACCATGTTCCTTTTTACTTTTTAAAAATATATCAAACCTAGAAGTAAATTCTGCTATTATGGCTATTTCTTCTTTATCTAATATGATGTCGCTAATTCCGAAATCAATATCATCAATAGAAAATCCAATATCATCATGTTGGAATGAATTGCTTTTTTCAAGTAATTTTTTCTTAATGCCCGCAATGCTATCGGTCAAATCCCGTGTAGTTTGTTTTTTAATTTCATTAATAATTAAAGGTTTGAAGAGTGTTGATATAGTGGGATAAAATTTATTATCCACCGTCATACTAAAATCCAGGTCCTGGAGTTCAAATTTCTTATTACCCGTCATAACTGGTTTACCTGTTAAATAAACCCATCCTGACACTGGTAACAGGTTACCTGCCAGTTTAGCTTTTAGCTTAACTCCTACAACAATTTCGTCTCCATTTGGATAAAAGGTCATTTCAATTAACTTTAGTTTGGCTTTCTGTTTAAGAATAATATCTGGTTTTAAAACCACATCATTATCTTTTAAATATTGATTAGCAGCATGTTCAATATCATTATATTTAATAACTAATGGAAGAAAAGCCTTAACTTCACTTATTGCTTCAGTCTGTTCTTCTAATAAAGGAAGTGAACTTGTCGTGTTGACAATATTATCATTAAAACTAATGTTTCCTTTTATTCCAACATATAAAGCTAAAGTATCTTTATAAACTTTTAGACCAGACAGCGCTACTTTTGAAGGATTTATATTCAATTGATATTGTTTACCATTTGCGAGTGCTGGTAGGCTAACTCCATAGTATTTCCATCTTTCTTTAACAATGTCTTTAAACATATCACATTTAACTTGTTGACTTACAAGATTACTTACATCTTTTTCAATTTCTTTTAAATATTTATCTGTCAATCCAGTCAAGGAGATATAAACATTATCCATAATCTCAATCTGCGGATTTGATATCCAGGAATGTGTTACATTTAATCCAATCTTGGGGCACCAATCTGGTGTAATGGAAAAACTTGTATTGACGAAAAATTGAATTTCTCCGTCAAAATTCTTTTTATTTAAAGTTAAAGTCTTAGGTACACTCCCTTGTAGACCTACGTTTCCTTTGAACGAAATAGGAATAGATATCCTTAAGGTATTATCATCAACATACGATAGTGTTATTTTTTCTTCTTCCTTCAGTTTCAAATCAACATCATATTTATAACCTATTGCTACTGCTGGGCCTTTTGTTTCTATCCACTCATTTGGATGATACAATGGATTATTTGTCTCTATCCATTCGTTTGGATTATACAATGGATCTTTGGTTTTAAACCATTCATTTGGGTGATAAAAAGGGTTTTTCGTTTTTCCAAAGGGTATTTTAATCCATTTTTTTGGATTGTATAGAGGATCTTTTGTCTTAAACCATTCATTTGGATGATATAAAGGATTTTTAGTTTTTATTAACTTATTCGGATTATAAAGCGGATCTTCTATTTTTATCCAGGATCTATATTGAAATGTGCCTTCATCAGAATTGCTGTATCCGTTTTTTAATGCATCGTTTAATTTGCTCTCCAAACTGGATAAATCAACCTTTAAAGCAAGTGCAAAACTACTTTCATAGCTAGGTAATTCTACATCTTCAGATAAACGCTCAGGTTTTTTTGTTATCTCGTCATAACTTTTGCAACTTGAAAATGTAATTGCAATTACAAGTATTGGATAAATAAATGTTGTTTTCATAAAATTGATTTTAATGATTATAAATTGGTAAAGATTATTTACCAGTACTTAATTTTCTTCGATTCCTTTATCCAAACTTATTTTCTTAACTTTAGATAAATTGTATGTTATCCCGAAAAAACTACCGAATTTGAACTGGCTTTGTGTAGGTATAGTTCCAGAATCTCCCAAGTTATAGGAACTACCAACTTGATAATCATCTGCAATTCGATCTACTTTTCCCATAGAAACACCTGCTGAAAAAATAATACGTTCCTGTTTTCCTAATATAGCTCCAACACCTAAAAGCACTTGCAGCTTTTCATCTTGAGTTATTACCGCACCAAAATTAAGAGTTGGGACAATCCAGGAATTCATGCGGATATACGTATTTATAGTAGAGCCAAAAGCCATATCATAATCTCCACTATTCTTTAAAGTGATGATTTTATTACCCGCAGTTGCAGGATCGTCTCTTTTATCATACTCTTCATCATAAAGTGACGTAAAAAATATTCCGGCACTGACATCTATTTTTAGACCACCTTTAATCCAGATATTGTATGGTGTTGATGCGAAACTAAGATCTTCGCTTTTCGTTTCTTTATCAAAACGGCGTAGTTTAAATTCTAAAGCATCAATGTTTTTACCTTGAAGATCGATGGGAAAAGTGTAAATATCTAAATTGATGCTGTATAATTTCTGTATAACTGATTCGATATTTTTTTCAGATTTCTTTTTGGTTTCAAGTAAGTTTTTTTGTGTATCTGAGTAACTAGGAGTATCATCTTCAATATTTTGCAAATTCTTTAATAAACTGTAACTCTTGCTTAATTGTATTTTTGAAGTATTTAGGAATTCTTTCCTTTTGATATTGTAATCATCTTCAACAAGCTTACTTTTTTGTATTAAAATTTCATAAAATCTTTCTAATTCAAAGTTTAAACTATCGATACTTTGATTCAAATTTTCATTTTCTTTGATAATTCTTTTTATAGAATCATTCAGAAAAATGCCTCCTGTAATTTCGCTCTTTGCCCCTTTTTTTGTTTTGTCAATGAGGCTATCTAGTGTTTTTTTTTCATTAAAAAAAGAAACCTCTTTCGTGTCAATTTTATAAGAGTGCTTTAAAGGATTCCAATTTATTAATCTAATAGAGACTACATCTCTAGATCTTACAGAAAGCCATTTACTGTTATCTAAAGCGGTAAATAATGAATCTGTATAAATTGTAATACTTTTTTTGTGTGGCTTACCTAAATCGACTTCTATAATTTTGGTAGTGACCTGACCATAGCCTATTATTCCGAAGAATAAAAAGCAAAGGATAAATAATGTTGTTTTCATGATTCGGAGTGTTTTTAGTTATGTTTCAAATATATTTAGATAACAGTATACCAATCAATTACCCTTTAGGGTGATATTTTTATTTTATTACTTTCTTATGTTTTTTTTGTAAGTTTATTAGATATTTACATTTGTCTTTCCATGTTAATTTCAAATATCACCCGAATGGGTAATTGCGCTCAATGGGCTTATATCCCAACTTTGTAAAAGAAAATGTAACGCCATGAAAATAAGAGTAGCCATAGTAGAAGATGATAAAAATTACAATCAGGCATTGAAGAATATCATCGATTTTCAGGAAGACATGGAGTGTGTAGCTCAATTTTTTAATGGTAAAAATGCTTTGCAAAAATTAGAAGCCTCAGAGCCAGACGTGGTTTTAATGGACATACAATTGCAGGATTTATCAGGTATCGATATTGTTTTTAAACTAACAGAATTAATGCCAGGTACCACTTTCGTAATGTGTACAAGTTTTGAAAATGACGAAAAAATATTTTCAGCCTTGCGTGCAGGTGCAAGTGGTTATCTTGTAAAAGGAGACCCGTTGGATAAAATTATCCAAGCAATTCTCGAAGCCCATAAAGGAGGTGCCCCAATGAGTTTTACCATTGCAAAGCGTGTTTTACAACATTTTCAGGAATCGAAAGTACAAGTACAAAGTTTAGCATTACTTACCGCAACCGAAAAAGAAGTCCTTGAATTGCTAGCACAAGGATTACTCTATAAAGAAATTGCTGATAAAAAAAATGTCACAATTGATACCATCAAAAAGCACATTGGTAATATGTATAGAAAGTTACAAGTAAGTAATAAAATTGAAGCAATTAATAAATTTAACAACAAAAACTAAGAAATCATGGAATTAGAAGAATTACAAAGAAAAGGAATTGAAGATTTTATCTTTAAAAAAAAGATTAACCATCAAGAAGAAAAACTTTTTATCATGAGGTATCAAGTTTTAACTAGAAGCATTAGTGGATTAACTGAAAGTTTTCTAATTGATGCAAAAAGGTTAAAAGAATTACTTTTAATAAATTACAGCAAAAGCTACTGTAAATTTTATTACATACAAAAAAATGGTTCTTTGAACTTAGGTTTGTCTTTTTCAGATAATGAAGAAGAGCTTATTCAAGAAAATGACGATATTTTATATGCCTTAGATAACGAGCTCTTTATTAAAACAGATTTCAAAAGTTTTAACAGTATGATTATTGATTTTAAAGAAGGCATAGGAGATAAATTAGTAAGTCAAACAGGTACTGAAAGCAATATGATTTCATATGATTTTGAAATTGTTGATTCTTACATAAAGAGTTTGGAATTGCACTTCACTTTTAATCATTTAAAATTTAATATGTTTCAATATCGTTCTACCGATTTAAATGGTACAAGCTTACCCAATTTTGAAAATAAAAACGATAGAATTTCTTTCTGTGTCCATGCTCTAGTCAATGATTCAGAAAACAACAAAATATTTGCTGAAAGTTCTGGTTATGACTTAGGTAATCTAAGACCTTAAATGAATAATATTTATGAAATAGTATTATTAATCACACTATTAAAATCAATGGTTTTGGTTAGAAAATTTAATCTTTCTAGCCAAAACTATTTATTTATTTATCTCCTTGTTACTTTTCTTGTAGAATTATTTTCAGAGGTAATTATTTTATTAGAAAAAAAATGGAGTTTTCAATATACTTTATATTGTATATTCTGCATACTGTTTTTTTGGTTTTATTATTCCAGACAATTCAATAGAAATTTAAAAAAGAAAGTCAATTTACTGTCTGTTATTCTTATGATTTCTATTTTGATATTCCCTAACTTTTTGGGAGAAAGTTTAAATTCAAAATTAATTAGTGTTTTACCCTTTTTTTATATTTTGTACAGTATGTTATGGTTTTACCAAAAAATAGCTTTTCCATCCAAAGACAAAATTACAGACGACCCTAATTTTTGGATTTCATCTGCCTTACTTTTCTGGAGTTGTTTCTTTATTTTTAGAGAAATTCCAAGAGATTTTTTTAATAAGACAGATAAAGATTTTTTAAATTTATTATGGCAATTCTTATATTTTATTAGTAGTATTATGTATATCTTATTTTTTAAGGGCTTAATGAAATATGAAGCAATAGCAAAAGATCTAAATAAATGAACGAACTACCACACGAAATAAAACTTACCTACATTATTGCCATTATCATAATGCTATTATTTGTGTGTTTTATAATTATGATGGTGTTCATTTACAATAAAAAACAATTGATTCAGCAGCAAGAAGATCAAATAAAAGAAAGTGAATTCAAAAATCAATTATTGCAGAAAGAATTAGAACGTCAAAAAGCGATTCAGTTAGAAAGAGAACGTATTTCGCAAGATATGCATGATGATTTAGGTGCCGGAATTTCGGCTATAAAACTTCAAGCTGAGTTTTTAAAGTATAAAATGCCTGAGGAAAGTTATTCTGAAGATTTAGAAGCAATCATAAATACTTCTGAAGATATGAATTTGGCCATGCGAGAAATCCTTTGGAGTTTGAATTCTCAAAATGATACTATCGACAATTTTATAGAATACACCAGTATATATGTCAAACGCTTTTTGGATAAAACCTCAATTTCTTTACAATTGGATTTGAACATTCTTGAAAAAGAAACTGACTTATCGGTAAAAGCAAGACGAAACCTTTTTTTAGTGATTAAAGAAGCTGTTCATAATGTTTATAAACACAGTCAGGCAAATAACATCCACATTCAATTTGAGCAAACCGATACTTCTTTTAAAATTACCGTCATTGATGATGGTATTGGATTATCAGAAACTATCCTAAAAGGAAATGGTTTGACCAATATGTCTTTGCGAATGGAAGCTATAAATGGAACTTTTCAGATCGTTCCTGTACAAAAAGGTGTTTCTTTGTTGTTTGTTTATCCATTACAAGATTCTAATTTCCCACTTTCTAGCTGAGAAAACCTTAAATACTAAAAACTCTATAGCATTTCTAGTAGTCTTTTCAACAACTTTAACTCTTGAAATTCTTTTAAATTGTGTAATAGTTACTTCTAAAAAGGTAGAGAATCTAATCCTTAATTATATTAGTTTCTTTATACCTAAAAAAAAGGTGTGCAGGGACTCGAACCCGCAACCACTTGCTTGCAGGGCAAGAGCTCTTCCAATTGAGCTAACACCTTTGTATGATTTGCCATGAAGACATTATCTCGGAGCGTCAGAAGCAAAAAATTTTAAATCTTTAAACCTTTTTTCTCTGTATCTCTCAACCTCTAAGTAAGCCTTTGAATCTAAAAAAGTAAAGGTGTGCGAGGACTCGAACCTGCATCCATCTGTTTAGCAAACAGACGCTCTTCCAATTGAGCTAACACCTTTGTGGGACAGTCGGGACTCGAACCCAAAACTACTACAGTGGCAGCAATTGTTTTTCCAGTTAAACTACCATCCCATATTTTACCATTGAGAAACTTTGTAATTTTTCAATAAGACCCCAAATATACTTTTTCCTTTGATACCTTGAACCATTGGATCAAAAATTCTGCTTGCGCCATCAACAGAATCTAATGGCGGAATATACCCTTCTTCAAATTGTTTTTTTCGCAGACTTTCTTTGGCTCCTGTCGAAATCCACCCAACATCAACACTTGTCATCAAAATCGAATCGGCAGCAAATTCTTTGGCAGAAGTTAGCGTCATCATATTCAGCGCTGCCTTTGTCATATTGGTATGCGGATGAAAAATAGTTTTGTTGGTATAACTAAAAATCCCTTCTGATGATGTCACGTTTACAATAAAACGTTCCTTAAAATCTGAATTTAAAAATAATGGTTTTAATTCTTTTATTAAAAGGTAAGGAGCAATCTGATTAATCAAATTGACCTCAACCAATTCATACATACTAATTTCTTCCAAAGTCGAATTCCAACTTGTTTTTTCGCGATTGTCAACAGGTTGTCCAAAGCGTGTGAGTGTTATTTCGGTTTTTTCTTCCAAACCATACTCTAAAGCTTTTATCTCTTTGCCAATCGCAGTTTGATTTGAAATTAAATTTAGATTTGATTTAAACTCCCCAAGCAGTTTGCCTTCTTTTTTAATTAAAGGCAAATAATATTCATCTGGGTATTTTATCGTTTGTGCTGCGTTGTTTATCAAAATATCTAAACTTTTAAATTTAGATTTATAAAAATATACAAACTCATTTATAGCATTGAGGTTTCTTAGATCTAAACCATAGATAATCAGATTTTCTTTCCATTGTTCGAAATCATTTTCCTGACTAAATTGTTCTAACGCCAAAGCAGGAAAACGTGTTGTAAGCACCACATTGGCATTGTTACGCAATAATCTTAAAGCCGTTGCAAATCCAACTTTTACCCGACCACCTGTTAAAATTGCATTTCGACCTTTTAAATCTATATTCTGAAAACGCTTTTCATAATTTTCTTCTGCACATTCTGGACAAAGTCTTGTGTAAAAACTATGTGCTAATTTATACGATTGGTTACAACAGTAACAATTTTTAGGCAGGTTTAATGCTTTAAACTGCTGCTCGTTTGGTTTTTCTTTTTCCGAAAATAATGTTTCTCCATTTAAAGCTTTTGATACCAATTCTGCATTTAAACTTGTTAGAAGATCTTCTTGTTTTTTAGAACTATAACTCGTGCTACGGATATTCTTTTTTGCATTTTTATGAATTTTCGTAATCAAACCAGCAAACAAATCGTTATCAGGATTTTCAAACGGAGCTTCTTTCAAAGTCTTTAAAACCTTAATACAGGCTTTCCATTCTTCATTACTAAAAGCATAATCTCTATTTTCTTCCATTTTATTTGCTATCTATTATAGTTTCATGAATATTTAATTGGGCCAAAACATATTTTATCAAATTAAAATTGGCTAAACTATTATCTAAAATCCATGCATCAGAAGTTATGGCAATTAAATCACTTTCTGCAATTACTCTATCCGGATTATTGACCAATGACGCAGAGCCTCAAAGTTTCTGTGTATTTTTTGACTTTACAACTCTTAATCTTTTTATTTTAAAGGATTGTTTTTTAACCACCATTTAGCCTTTTCTATAACTTTTTGTTCAATATTACTAATATTAACTCCTCTATACCAATAATCTGCATCATATTTCATATCAAGCCAAATTTCACTAAGAACACTAAAATTAAGTTCTTCGTCTGGGTGTGTTTTTCGACCATCTCCATCACAGAATATTGCAGCAAGAAATAAATTTGTTTTCACATCTTCTCCTTTTACAACTTTATTGAAATGATATCGTGCATAGCATATCTCAGCTTCATCATTATACTTTTCTTTTAAATTCAGTTCTAAAAAAGTACGCTTTAGGTAAGGCATAATTTCATCAGGATTGATGGGTTTATAAAAAGTAGCTAAGGTATAAAGAGGTTCATTCTCACATCCCAAATTAATAAATTGTATTGCCCAATCTTCAATTAAATCAAAGTCAAAAGCAAAAGCAAAATCGTCACATAGATTCATTGACAATATATAATCTGTAAGTATCTTGAAATCGTTATTTTCTTGCTCCATATTAGGTTTTTACTGTAAATCTATATAAAACTTTTTACAATTTTAAATCCCAAAAAAGGTCTTTGCATTCCTAGTAGTTTCTTCTGCAACTATAATCCCCGAAATTCCTTTAAACTGTGCAACTGTTGCTGCAACAAAAGGCAGAAAAGCAGGTTCGCAACGGCGTTCGTGGTATTTTTTCAAAAGAGAAACAGGCGTATTTTTTGGCAGCATAAATGGCGCATCGGTTTCTATCATCATTCTATCCAGCGGAACGTATTGTATCACTTCTTTTAAATGATTAAAACGTTTACTGTCTGATATTGCTCCTGTAAAACCAAGATACAATCCGTTATCGAGATAGATTTTGGCTTCTTGCAAACTCCCTGTAAAGCAGTGTACCACTGCTTTTGGTAATTGTGGTAAATACTCATTTGTAATACTCATAAATCGAGCAAAAGCCGCTCTTTCATGTAAAAACAAAGGTTTCTGAACTTCGATTGCCAATTCTAATTGGGCTTTATAGCATAATTCCTGTACATTTCTTGGCGAAAAATCACGGTCAAAATCGAGTCCGCACTCGCCTACCGAAACTACATGTTTCTGCTTTAATAAATTTCTTAGCCTTGAAATGCTTTGCGCATCAAAACTCTTCGCATCATGCGGGTGAATTCCTGCTGTTGTGTATAATATTCCTGGATATTCTTTTGCTATTTCAGCCGAAGCTTCACTATTTTTTACGCTTGTGCCTGTAAGTATCATTAGCGATACATCGGCATCTAATGCATTTTGTACGACATCGTCTATGTCGTTATGGAATTGTTTATTGGTTAAATTAATTCCGATATCTATATATGTATTCATTTTTTTTAAGTTGTAAAGGCACAAAGGCTCAGAAGTACAAAGGTTTTCTCTCTTTGTGTCTTTATATTTTTTTTCTTTTTTATTTTTTTGTCGCGAAGGGGCTAAGTTTTTTTATTCCTTAGTCTGTTTTAATCTCGCAAAGACGCGAAGTCGCAAAGTTTTTAACCTTTGAACCTTAAAAAAAACCAACTGTTTTCCCATACTAAACTACCGCGACTTATTAGCTGCGCAGGAAGGATTTGAACCTCCGTCTGTTGATTGTTTTTTTATTATTTTGTACAAAGTTTATTTGTTTCGTTTTGTATCTCATGTTACGTTAGACGCACTGCTGTGCGTCTCTACACAGCTACACAGGAAGAACTTGAACCTTTTGGATTATCATTTATCGACAGAGCGAAACCTCTGAACCTTTGCATCTTTGAACCTTTGCACCTTTAGAAATCCCCATAATATACCTGGAAGCATGGTAATTTCAGGTCGTTTCTCCAGGTATCTACTACTTGGTTTCTATCATCGAGAGCAAACTCTACAAAGTATTTATCTTTTATAAAATCATTATAGATTTCTGTTTTTATAATAGAATCTTTTCGGTTGTCTTGACTTTTTCGCATGATTAAATCATCAAATTCTATGGCATGTTTTTCAAGGAAACGCAAAGTCGGTTCTTTGTATCTATCTTCTCTTCCTGAAACCAAAAGTATTTTATAACCCAATTTCTTATAATTCCTTAACACGTTTGCAACTGGTTCATTTAATAAATCCTGATCACACTTACTTGCATCAAAAGGATTTCTCCCGTTCATCAATGCCAATGTTCCATCTAGATCACAGATAATTGCTTTTGGTAATTCTGGATTTTGGATTGCGTATTCGGGTGAGTCTTTAAAAAATTGTCGATGCATTTTTTTAATTACTTTTTCACCAACTGGTTTTTCTCTTAAAGCATCTCTCTCAATACAAACTGCAACATCTGTATTTACTTCGAGAACCTCAACAATTACCTTTTCGCTAAATTTTGCATTGTATTCCTGAACCAATTGTGTAACTCGTCTCAAATTGGTCTCTGATAAATTAGTATCATCTACCACAACACTTTTTCCTTCTTCCAAGCATTTTACGATTAATAAATCACGAACTTTTTTTACAAACTTTTCGTTATTTTGGCTCGTTGTTCCGTTATCGAACATTGCTCGTAAATCGTCTCTATTGATTCTTTTATATGTTTCTGGATTTTCTGAGATTATCTTTTTTGCCAAAGTCGATTTTCCACTTCCTGGCAATCCTTTCATTAAAATTACTTTTCTCATTTTATTTTTCTCCTTTATTAAATGGTTTTTCGAATGTTGGCTTAATCATTCTCCAAATTATTTCTGAATAATCTCTGTTTTTAAACATTGCAAATAATACTCCCTGATGTTTACATGTCTGGAAATACAAGGCTGTTTCCTTTACCGTTTCGAATACTTTAAAATCCTTTTTACATTGATTTTCGATTACTGCATATTGATTCTCTAAATCGGCTTTAGTTTCTTTCACCCAATCAAAGAATTCATCAGGAACTCGTTCTAAAACTTCTTCTATAGATTGGTTAGTTTTTAAATATTCCCAAATGTTCAAATTAGAAACTTGTGTAAGGATTCGGTGCAAACGAAGGTATTCTTCAAATTTAATTTTTAATCTAAAGTTATTCGAATATTTGATAATAAAACCTTCTTTGTTAGCGATATCCATTTCTTTTAAAGTCTGAATATTTTTGATTCCGTTATATCTTTCAACTATAGGAAATCCAATATCCACCAGCGGAAATTCATCTCCCGATTGTGTATCGATAATTGCCAGTAAAACCAATTCTTCGGTAGCGCCATAATCTAAAACAATTCGGTTTTCGGGATAAATAATCTCGAATAAATAGGTTTTGCTTTTATCCAATAATGTCCACGAATCTTTATATTTCCCATGCAACATTTCGTTTGCTTTATCGGATTGATCGCTTGCAAATGAACCTCTGCTTGCTATAAACGGAATCTCATCTATCCAATATAAAATCCCCATCGAACCATCTGCTTTATCATACACTTCAAAAGTTGTATTAGGGATTTCTTGATTTTCCATTTCTCCTAAATTAAAAAACTTAGGAAATGGTCTTGCAACAACTTCAAAGTTTTCATCTAGAATCAATCCTCTACAACTTAATGTAATCTCATTCCATATTCTTTCAAATTGAGCACTTTGAGTATAATTATAAATATATAAATCATAATCAGGGTGTTTATTCACTCTAATATAATTTTTGGATATCATCTCTTTTAAAAGTACTGTATTCATTTCTTCTTTTATTTAAACAAAGATTCAAAAGTTAGTGCGCAGTTATTTTGCGCAATAAAAAAATCTTATTTTGAGTAATATAAATTGTTCCTAAACATTGATTTATATTTTAAGTTGATGAGTGCAATTTATGAAAGCATTAATTAACATCTAAAAACATAAAGTTTTTCTAAGATGAGTTGTCTTTTTTATTATTTGTTTTTTCACTTACCTTTCTGTAACAACAAAAGCAACCTATTTACAGGTTGCTTTTGTTGTTAAACTATGTTTGTAGCTAATTGTAATGAGTACTAAATCAGGGGAAGTTTGCTAGTGCGTAACAAGATGGATCAATTTATTTATAAGAACTCTCTAAAAGTGTGTTCAAAAATCAAGATTCAAATTTATTACAAAATGATTATTACTTTTTTTTAAATAATTAGCATTTACTAGTTTAAGAAATTCAACTAAAAAACTTGCATCATCATCGCTTTTTACTTCTATATCATAAATTTCAGGCGGCTTTTTACTATAAATATCAAAAGTATCAATAGATAAATTATTATGTTCTAATAATAAAATAAAGTCATCAACATTTATATGTTTTCGATTTTTAATATTAGATAACACTTTATCCCAATCAACAACTGTTTTGTTTTCTTTTGGACAAATTAGTTCATTATCTCCATATTCAGAATAAAATTCATACACATTTGTGAATTCATATTCTTTTGTTTTTTTATTAATTTTTAATGGTCCTCGACCTGAAATTAAATTTAATCTTTCATCATTATAAGGATTTGAATATCCTCTTTCCTGAAAAAAAATAAATATTAAATCATTAAAATCAACTCTTCTTAATATCTCAAAGTCTTCACCTAAAATTTTTTCTATTAAATCGTCCATAGTTATTTTACTTCGATATTTTTATATGTTGAAAATATTTTACTCGTTCCAGCTTTAGTATGTTCAACACCATTTTGAATGTCTACAAACTTACAATTACTATCATAGTGAGAAGTTAAGAGATATTCGTCAGTGCGTACATACGACAATATTTTCATTCATAAGAACAAATTGAAGAGCTCCTTTACTAAAACTAAACTTCGAACTGTAACTATAAATTACCATACAACATTTGTATTAGTACTTATCCCTAATGGAAAATAAAGGTCAAGAAATTTTTCATTTAAAAAAATTCCGAGTTTATTGCTATAAGTCATAGATTTTTCAAAATTAATTTTACTAAGTAAAGAACCTCCTTTTTCTAAATTATTTATATTAACACATTCGATAATTTGTTTTTTATAAGAATCTTCAATATCAAATATAAAATCATCCAAAAATTGCTTTTTCTCTTGATCGCTGATTGCTTTTAATTTAAAAATTGATGAATCATTTTGAGTGAATCTAGAATAAACATGGTCAAAATTTTCAACTACATTATTTCTATAAACACTGTTAATTTGTTTAAGTTCCTCATTTTTATAATATGGAATTGCGTTATTATTTTTAAATAAATAACTTAGTATCAAATCATTTGGCCTATCATATAGATAAATCATATCTTCATTCTTGTTGAGTATTGCTTTCGTTAAAATATACCAAAATTCGTCTATTTTATTCATAATTATTAAAATTGAAATTAAGGATTAACCAATGTTAGATGCAGAATTAGTTTAATTTTCTTACTATATAACTGTTTCACTCCTACTTGCCTATCTAAATCTACTGTAGAATGTAGTGCTTTATTTTTTTTAGTTAATGTAAATTCTTCAAATTGTCAATCTGATGCTCTTGGAAATAAAGAACTTTGAAGACCTGCTTCAGATTAAAATAATATTAAACTGCTTTTTAATGTTTATGCCATCCTAAATGGAAAGATTTAAAAATAGAGCTATCTTAGAATTGCTTATTGTAGTGGCTACGAAGTCAGCAGACATTCGCATGATACATACTACAAATTTATTTATTCATTAGAACTCTTCGATGAAGTGATACCATCTAGTTTTTGTAAACTAAAAATTTTTATACTTAGTTCATTTATATCATTTATTGACAAGTCAACAAGTTCTTCAAACTTTTCTTTTGTGTACTTTTTTGAATAATAATCTCTATTATTATAAGACAAATTATTAACATCGCTAAAAACCTTTGGAATAATTATAAAATTAGAAGTGTTTTCATGTGTAATCATATCCCATTTTAAATTACCCTCAAAAGAGTTTATGACCAATTTTATTTTACTATAAATAGAGTCATTTTTCTCAATTTTTTTAAATCTAAATCTTAAAAAAGGAGAATATGAATATCTATTTTCTATTGAATACATATTAATTCTAGAAGTTTCAATTTCATATCCTATTGAATTTAAAGATATATATAACATTCTATTCGTTTCGCTATTTTTCATCTAATTTTTCTGTAGACTATTTGTTATGTTTTCAACTTTTAATCCATTAGGATTCATCTTTTTTAGCATATCCATATATACACCTTTTTTTATAGGAGAACCACTAAACATAGAAGACATTCGCAGCACATACAACAAATTTATTCATTAGAACTCTTCGAAGAGGTAGGATTTTTTTTCTAAAAACCCATTTAAAAGAAGTTCTTCAAATTTAAAATCTTCTAATTCATCTGTAAAATCTATAAGAGTATAAATATTCCCTTCATTTTTATCTATAATAAGAGGTAAATTACCCGCCAATGCGAAAGAATTGTTACCATTTACTAAATATTCATATGAGTCATATATAAAAAACATAAAGTCATAAAAATCATAAAAATAATTATCATTTATTTTTAATTTTAAGCCTACTTCTTTTTCCATTTCTAATAAAACAGTATTTATTCTATTATATGCAGTTCCTTTATCAATCATATTTTTTAATTTATTGGCAAAAATTTTAAACTCTTATAGATATTAATATTTGCTGCTTTCTCTGTTTGTCCATCTAAGTATCTTATTGTTCCTTTTTGGTTAACAACATTAAAAACGTGCCTACCATCTTTACCTTCTCCATATATAATACCACTCTTAACAATAGGCAATTGTTCTATTTTTACAATTGTAGTATTTACAAACTTTTCCTCATAGACTTCTTCTAGAACTGTTATTGGTACAGGATCTCCAGTATATACTCTATCAAGAGCATTAGGCATAGCAGAGCTCAGTTCTCTTTACGGCACTGATTAATCAGCACTATCGTTGCGTCAACATATCTAAGCTATCTGGTTCTCTTTCTTATATCCATTCGCTATCTTTTAATTTCTATCCTATTTTCATAAGAATTTAACATTGTTATAAAATCTTTTTCATTTAATAAAATAATCTCATCCCAACCAAAACAAAAACCAAAAATAAATTCATTTTCAGCATTTAGAAATTTTGAACCAAAATGGTATGTTGATTGTGAATAATCGTATATAGCCATTATCTTTTGGCTGTCAACCACTTCACTTATTTCCACTAATTCAATTTCAATATTTTTTAAGTCATAATCTCCTAATATTACAAGTTTTTCTATTGAAGACAATGGATACACTTTTATATCGTAATCAACTACGATTTGAAAAAATGAACCATCAACTAATTTTAATAATAATGTATCAGAAGGATTATATGAGGAATTGTTTTCATTAATAGAAATCTTGCAAATTTTTATTACTGTTTTATTTTTTAAAAGATCTAAATTAGAACTTTTCATAAATTTTTGATTATTTAATTAATAGAATTGGTTGATTGAGAAATTTGTTATCTAAGCCATCTAGATTAGATTAAGCTAATCAACTTAAAAACTTCGTCTTCTTGTTCTTTATAAAGTAATTGAACATCTTCAATATATTCCCATTTTATATTTCGCATATAGCTAATTAAATCTCGTATATTCAAATAATTATATGCTCCAATCAGAACTGAAGCTTCAAAACCTTTAGTACCACCATACCAATAGTTTGGAAGAATTTTATCTTCAATGGATTTAATGATAAAAAAACTATCTTTCTTATATTCAAATAGGCTCAATTCATTAATTATTCTACTTTCGTCTTCTGAACAAGACAATAAAATAATAACATTAGTTACTTTACTCATTTTTTTTGCTTATTAATTATCCTATTGTCAAAACCATCTTCATTACCGATACCACCATTATCTATTTGTTCAAAATTAGGTGTTTCTTGTAATTATCACAACCTAAATTTTCGAGTTTATCTCCATTGTATCTACCATCCTCGTTTTGGGTTAAAATGTATCTGATTCAAATTTTGTGACCTTGATGAGATTCGAACTCATATTCCCTCTCGGGCATTGCGGCTCTAAATACGCTTCCCTACTTTCCCTAACGATTTCGGTGCTTCTGTAAATTCTACCCATTAGTCCGCGCGGGTCTAACCGGAATATCCGCAAACTCTACAGCTAGTAATTTTTCTGTAGGCTTTTCCTTTTAAGCTACAAGGCCTTTCTTTTTTTGATGATACAAAGGTTTATAGTTGGTGCGCAATTATTTTGCGTACTAACAAAGATTTCTATTTTTATGTAAATTAGCCCTATGAATCTAAAAGAAAAATATACTGAGCTGCTTATAAATATTGGTTTTGAAGAAAAACAGATTCAGCGTAATTGGTTGGATTTAGAAAAGACATATTCCAATAAATCCAGATATTACCATAATCTTACTCATATTGCTGATATGGTTAAATGTTATGATACTTACTTGCAGAAATTAGAATTCCCTAATGAAGTTTTGTTCGCTATCTTTTATCATGATTATATCTATAAAAGCTCTAAAAAAGATAATGAACTCAAAAGTGCCGAATACGCGTTGTCTATTTTACCTGAAAATATATCATTTGATAAACAATTAGTTTTTGATGCTATTTGTGCGACTCAACAACATCAGCACAATATAATTGAGGATATTAATTGGCTAATAGATTTTGATTTAAAAATTCTAGCCCGAGATTGGGATGAATATCAAATATACTTTGAGCAAATAAGAAAGGAATATAGTATTTATCCTGATTTTCTATATAAACCCGGACGTGCAAAAGCGTTGAAACATTTTCTGGAGAATGAATTTATCTACCAGACAGAGGAATTCAGAAATTTATATGAGGAGAAAGCGAGAATTAATATTGAAAAAGAAATTGCATTATTATCGTAATGCGTGAGGGATGGGAGCGGCATCCTTTTTGGGGCTTTTCGCCCAAAAAAGATACAGCGTACAGCCCGACCCGCCTTTTTCGGCGGGACACGCCCATATTAGGCTAAAACTGTTGATTAGATAATAACTTCTGTTTATCTTCCTGTATAATTAGGACAGCCAAAGCATTTTACACTTAAGTTAAATTGGTACGTTAGTAAAACTTCATAAACGCCTCCTGTTCTACCCATACTTGATGTATTTAAATCGTAGGAAAGCCCTAATTTTAGGTTTTGATATTGCAATCCTGTAAAAAGGTTTATTGAGGTAAGTAACTCTCTGTTTATTCCGTTTTTTGATGGATTGGTAACTGCTGTTGCTCCAAAAAATATTTTTTCGAACTGGATTGATGTTCCTAAATCAAATCGATTGTAGTGTCCTTGTTGCATATAATTTGAGGTTATAAGCAATTTGGTTTCATACGGTAAGAATAACACATCGACATAATCTGCCAGAAGGAATTCGTAACCTGAACTTAGTGAGAAAAAGGTATCCAAAGGCACATTTCCGTTTGCTGCAAAGGAAATATTAGGTCTGTTAAGGTGTTTCATCGATAAACCAATCCAAAGGCTTTCGGTATTAAAAACCATTCCTGCCGAGAAATCGAAAAAACTGACTTTGTCATTTTTTAACATCGGATCTATCGAACTTGAATTTATAACTCCTGTTCTTATATTAATTTGATCTTCGAGCAATAAGTTTTGAAATGCAAATGACTTTAATCCGAAACCAGCTTCGATGGCTGGTCTAAAATACCAAGTATCATTTAGCTTTACTCTATAAGCATAATTGGCATTTATTTGCGTGTAATTATACTTGGTTAGATTCTCTCTTTGGTTTAAAACACTTATACCATAACCGCTATTAATATTTTCGTTCCAAGTATTTACAAACGCATAATCGGTATCTATTTTTAAATCCAGATCTGGCCATTGTTCGCGGTGAACGATTCCTGCATATGTTGTTTCCATAAATCCAGAAAAACCTGGATTTAATGTTTCTGGAATTAAAAAGTATTGTGTAAAAATTGGGTCTTGTGCTCTCGTTTCTGAAAAAAAGCAACAGGTAATAATTATTGTAATATATAGTTTTAATCTCATTGTAATCTGTTGCTTTTATTTAAGTAATGTGAATGCTCCTTTTTCGGTTACGGTATGATTGTAAAAGGTTTTTGCAGTGATTTTAAAATAATAGTTTCCGTTTTCGGCTGGATGATTTTTAATTTGTCCGTTCCATCCACTAATATTTTTTCCTGTTTCGGAATATACAATTCCTCCCCAGGTATCATAAACATCGAGTGTGATGTTTTCAAGACCTAAAAATACGGGTGCAAACGTGTCGTTATAACCGTCATTATTTGGTGTAAAAGCATTTGGCATTACTAAACTATATCCTTTTTCGACTACTATTGTAGATGTGTAACTATATTGGCAACCAAACGGATATGTTACAGTTTGTTTTATGGTATAGGTTCCTTCTCTGGTATAGATATGTTTTGGATTTTCTTCGTTTGAAAAATTTCCATCACCAAAATCCCAAGATATGTTTGTAAAATCGCCTGTTGCTAAGTTTGTAAATAAAATTGGATCGTAAATAGAATATAAATCATAAACATCTTTAGCAAATGAACCTGTAGAATAATTGGCTATTCCTAAAACTGGTTTATTAACATTATATGGGAAATTTGCTGTACAACCAAAACTATCGGTGACACTAAATATAATTAAACCATTATTTTCGGTATTCATAATCTCATTATTAGGTCCAGAAACAACTCCATCGGACCAGCTTAAAGTATAAGGTGGAATCCCTCCTTTTACGTGTCCTACATAAGTTTGATGTACATATTTAGTATTACAATCAAAATCTGTTAGGACTTCTATTGTTGGCGTAAGTTGGTCGAATCGGGTAATTTTCCATTCTTCAGATTTTTTACAACCATTAGCATCTGTAACAGTAACTGCATAAGTACCTGGTGGAAGTTTTGTCAGGTCTTCCGTTTTTGCTCCATTAGACCAAGTGTAGGTAAATGGTGGTAGTCCTCCTGTTACAACTAAGTTGATTTCTCCCGTGTTTGCATCAACACAATCTAATGGGTTCGAAACATCGGCTCTTATTTCTAACAACAATGGCTCTATTATAATAAAGGTTTCTTTTATTACACAGGCTTTACCATCAGTAATTGTTACGCTATATTTTCCTGGGCCTATGTTATTACGTTCAATTCCTGCTGTAGAGTTATCATCCCAAACTAAAGAAACTGGTGCTTTTCCTCCTACAAGGTTTAGTCGGATATGACCATCATTTGCACCAAAACAAGAAACGTTCTTTACATCTGGGTTTATAGTAAATACTGGTGCATTATCTATAACTATAGGAAACACTTTTGGACAACCTAATGCATCTGTAATTGTAATGATATAGGTTCCTGCTGACAAGTTATTTTGTACTAAACCTGTTCCTAAATTGCTCCATTTTATGATATATGGATCTCCTGTTGTAAACGGAACTCCTCCTGTAATACTATTAATGGTAATAGATGCATTAGCATAATTATAACATGCAATTTCAGTTTTACTATAATTTAAACGTATTTCGTCGTTCTGAAGTAATACTACTTGCAATTTATCGATACAATTAGAATTATCTGTAACGGTCAAATCATAAGTACCTGCTGCAAGATTTTTTAAATTCTGAAGATTACTTCTAAATCCGTTTGGTCCTGTCCAGCTATATCGGTAATTAAAAACTCCTGGAGATGTTTCGGTAAATCGACCTCCTGTTGTACTTACATTAATTTCACCTGTATAATATCCGTAACATAAAATATCAACTTGACTCTCCAATTTTACCTTTAATAATGGCGGTTCGATGATTTCATAACTTCCTGTAAGTATATTACAATTATTAACTTCAGTTATTGTAACTCCATAAACTCCAGGTCCTAGATTATTAGGGCTTCCTGTAGTTGCTGTGTAAGGATTTCCGTCTTTTGTCCATACATATGTATATGGCTGTGTTCCTCCTGATGTTGATAGATAAATACTTCCGTTATTAGATCCGAAACAAGTTATATCGTTTTTACTTCCTGAAAATTGAAATAATCCTGGCTCACTAACATAATACGTCTTTGTAAATGGGCAATTGCCATTATCAATAACTCTTAAAGTATACCCTCCGGGTTTTAAATTAGCAATATCTTTATCGGTACTTGCAAATCCATTAGGACCTGTCCATGAAAAAGTATAAGGGGTTGCTGTTACAAAAGGAATTCCTCCTGTTACATTTATTGTAATAGAAGCATCATTTGCTCCAAAACAAGTACTGTTTTTTGTTGTTTCGATTACCTTTATTAATGGATCTACTGTTACTGTAATCGTAAAATTAGGTCCAGGACACACCTTTGATATTGGCGATACAGTGTAGGTTACTGTAGCAGGATTGGCGGTATTATTTATTAAATACTGACTAATATTTGTTCTTGGAGAAAATTCTGCACTTGCACCTGTTACTGCTCCTGCAGGAGAAACTACTGGCGTTGACCATACATAAGTTGTTCCTGCTGGCACATTATCTATTCCGTTAGTAACTGGCGTAACCTGAAAATTATTACCGCTACATATTTTTACTGTTTTATCTTTTATAACTGGTGAAAGAACCAGATCTACAGAAAAAGGGGCTGTTTTTGTTGTAGTTCCACAACTATTACTAACACTAAAAGTAGCTACATAGTTACCACTAACTGTATAATTTATTGGTCCTGGATTGAGTAATGTAGATGTGGAAGGTGTTCCTCCTGGAAAGCTCCATAGATACGTAATTTCCGAACTTGGTGAGCAAGTTTCTTCTACTGTTCCTACTGGGTTAATTGTTGCAGAATTACAAAAATCTGAAATTGGTTTTAGGGTTGTAACTGGCGGCTTTTTTACTGGAATTGCTTTTATAATCTCTCGCACTATTCCGCAAGAATTTCTAGTTGTTAACCTTACGTAATAAGTTCCCGGCATTGTAAAGTTAAAAACAGGATCCTTTGATGAGGAATAAGTTCCATTCGCAAAATTCCATTGTCCTCTTCCTAATCCTGGTACTGATTCTTTACCACAATATCCTTCGTAATAATTAGTAACATCCCAATAATAACTTTCGGTTCCGCAGCTAAAACTTGTGTCTGTGGTATTCGTCATCTGAATATTGGTTGAAGCACACGCATTACCAAAAGTAAAGTCTGGCTGCAATACAGGCTCAACACATATTGTTCTTGTTGTCTCCATGCCAACTCCGCAAGGCGTTGTTGCATTCAGCTTGATTGTGTAGGTTCCTGGTGTTGAATATACATGATAAGGATTAACTTCTCTAGAAGTAGTTCCGTCTCCAAAATCCCATGTGTAAACATTAACTGTGCTACAATTATTGGTATATCCCGCATAAGTATAATTGCTAAAACTAACAGCTGAATTAACACATGCTATGCTTTGTACGCTAAAATTTGGTTGGGGTACGTCTAATATTTTTATTGGCCCTGCCTTAAGATCTGTGGTTCCACAAGATGTCATTATTGTTAAGCTAACTGTGCTTCCGTTTGTATCACAATTTGCTCTTGTATATTTATGTGGTATAGGAAAATTTCGAGAAGCCTCTGGATTTGCTGCATTATAATATGGAGAACTTTCTAATTGTCCTTGCGAATAAGTATCGTTTGTTCCGTCGCCATAGTTAACATAATATTGAGTATCTGAAGGATTGAGTCCCCATGAACCAATTGCAAATGGCATTGGATCAACAGGAATACATAAATTGATTGTATTACCCGGAGCTATAAGTGCTCCGATTGGGTTATTGGAATTTTTAACTACGTAGGTAATAGAATTGCTACAACTATTATTACCTATTGCAGTTATTACCATATTAAAAGAACCTAATTTCTGGTACTCATGTGTTTTAGGAAAAACAACGTTAGTTTCGGAGTTACCATCACCCCAATCTACGTTATAAGATGTAATACATCCTATAGAAGCCGAATTATTTGCAACGCTAATACTATATTTAGGATTTGAGTTATTGTCTCCACATCGTTCAAAAGGTTTTAGTGAACCTGGTGCATTTGCATTCCCAAATTTTAAATCTGGTTTTTGCTTTACCGAAATAACTTTTGTTACTGTATTAGAGTCTCCATTAGCATCTGTAACGGTTAAGCTTACGCTAAAGTTCTGAAATGCACAACCAACTGCATTAAATAAGTGACTTGGATTACTAATGGTAGAAGTGCTTCCGTCTCCAAAATCCCATTTATAGGTATAAGGAGCATTACCGCTTACAACTGGATTAAATGTTACTGGAGTTCCTGAACAAGTTCCGTCATTGGTAAAATTAAAATCGACATTGGGTGGTAAAACTAGACTTTTGTAATCTTTATTGGTGGAAAAATTACTTTTATCGGTTGTACTAAAACCATAAACTGAACTTGTGATTATAAAAAAAAAATGTAGGTGTAATAAGTAAAGTTTCCCCATATGGTGTAAATCAAATTTTTAAGGTCGCAAAAGTAGGTGCGTTTTTCTTGGAATCAAAATTAACACTAGTAATAATCTCTTCTTTTTTTAATTTTTAAAATGAAAAATATTCAAAATATTAGCATTATTTCTTATAATTCTGAACATCAATAGGATTTCTTTTTTTAAAGTATAATTTCATTTTATTATAAAAACTATCTTTTTTGTACGCAAACCACTTGCGCAGTAAAATCATTAAGCTTATTTTTATCACAAAAGTTGATTTGCGTGAGGGATAGAGGCGATATCCTTTTGTGAAGTGGAACGGAACAAAAGATAAAGCCGAAAGCCCGACCCGCTTTTTCAGCGGGACACGCCCAAATAATTATTGACCAAATTAATCTCACAAAGAAGCAAGGACACAAAGTTTTATATTTAAAGCCACAGATTAAAATGATCAAAAAAAATCTGCTTAAATCTGTAAAATCTGCGTGAAACAAAAAAAACTTTGCGCCTTCGCGACAAAAAAACACATAGTATGTCACAAAACAAAAATGCGTTAATTCGCTATAAAACAATCGATAAGTGTCTGCAGAATCAATACAGAACCTGGACTCTTGATGATTTAATCGAAGCGTGTTCGGATGCTTTATTTGAATATGAAGGCCGCGAAAACCGTATAAGTAAGCGTACGATACAAATGGATATTCAGCTTATGCGAAGTGAGAAATTAGGATACAATGCTCCTATTGTCGTTTATGATAAGAAGTTTTATAAGTATGATGAGGAAGATTTCTCGATTACTGATATTCCGCTAACGGAAACGGATATGAATGTTTTGACTGAAACGGTATCGATGCTAAAACAGTTTAAGGATTTTTCTTTGTTTAGCGATGTCTCGGATATTTTGCAGCGTTTGGAAGATAAAATCTATTCGGAGAAATCGCATACTAATTCGGTTATTTATCTGGATAAAAACGAGAACTTGAAAGGTTTGCATTATCTGGACGAAATTTATCAGGCTATTGTCAAGAAGATTGTTCTGGTTATTACTTATAAATCTTTTAAATCGAAAGAGGAACAAAAATTCAATTTCCATCCTTTTATTTTAAAGGAGTTTAATAATCGTTGGTTTTTAATTGGGAAGAAAAAAGATTCTCAGCCTATTACCAATTTGGCTCTTGACAGAATCACCAATATCGATTTTGATTTTAACCTACCTTATATAGAGGAAAATTTTGATGCCGAAGAATTTTATAAAGATGTGGTTGGGGTTACTGTAAACCAAGGTATGAATGCAAGAAAAATAGAACTTTGGATTGATAAAGAAAATGCGCCTTATGTTTTGACAAAGCCTTTTCATGCTTCGCAAAAACTAGAAAAAGAAAATGAAGACGGAAGTATTATTATTACGCTAAAACTTAAAACTAATTATGAATTTGAGCGTTTGCTTTTAGGTTTTGGTGACGGATTGGAAGTTATTAGCCCCAATGGATTGCGATTGAGAATAAAAGATAAACTTAGGAAAGCTTTACTTAAATATGAGGATTGATTATTCTTGTTTTTAAATCGAAGAATTATCTTTCAATAGCAATAATCTAAATTCCTAATTTACTGGCCTGATGTGGTTTTTAGAATATTGGAATAATAAAAATTTCAAAAAAAACATTATATTTCATTCAAAAAAGAACTTAACAGACTCTATTTCAGAGCAAATTTTTAATTAACAAAAAAATATTTTTAGAAATACTATGCGTGCATAATATTTTTTTATTATATTTGAAATCGATATAGTTGCCAACAAGACGAATTCGATTTTAATTAATGTATAAGATATTATCTAAGTATTTCACATTAAAATTAAATAATCAAATACAATCTACCAAATGAAAGAAAAAACTATAGATTATATTTTACGAGCAACATGGCAAGCTGTATCAAGGATGTACAATGAGGAGGCTGCAAAATATGATGCGACAATGGCAACTGGTTTTGCGTTATTGAGTATCGATAAAGAGGAAGGCACTCCATCGACGGCATTGGGTCCCAGAATGGGAATGGAAGCTACTAGCTTAACCAGAACGCTTAAATCTATGGAAGACAAAGGATTGATTGTTCGCAAGAAAAATCCAACCGATGGACGAGGGGTTTTGATTTATCTAACTGATTTTGGAAAAGAAAAAAGAGACTTATCTAAAAATACTGTCTTGAAGTTTAATGAAACAGTTAGAAATCACGTTTCTGAAGAAAAATTAAAACATTTTATTGAGGTGGCAGAAATCATAAATGAATTAATACAAGATAAAAATATATTTAATCAAACAGAAAAAATAGAAAATGAAACGCACAATTAAAAAAGTTGCCGTAATTGGATCCGGAATTATGGGTTCAGGAATAGCTTGTCATTTTGCTAACATTGGTGTGGAAGTTTTACTCCTAGACATCATTCCCCGTGAGTTAACAGAGGCCGAAACTAAAAAAGGCTTAACTCTGGAAAGCAAAGTAGTAAGAAATAGAGTTGTAAACGAACATCTTGCTAACTCATTAAAATCTAAACCCTCTCCTATTTACAGTCAGAAATTCGCAAACAGAATTACGACTGGAAATACGACTGATGATATGGCAAAAATTGCCAATGTTGATTGGATTATAGAAGTTGTTGTAGAACGTCTTGATATTAAAAAACTAGTTTTTGAACAAATCGAGAAATTCCGTAAACCAGGAACTTTAGTAACATCTAACACATCTGGTATTCCGATTCATTTTATGAGCGAAGGAAGAAGCGAAGATTTCCAACAACACTTCTGCGGAACTCACTTTTTTAACCCTGCGCGTTACTTAAAATTATTTGAAATTATTCCTGGTCCAAAAACCTCAACTGAAGTATTGGATTTCTTAAACGAATACGGATCTAAATTTTTAGGAAAAACTTCGGTTGTTGCTAAAGATACTCCAGCATTTATAGGAAACAGAATTGGTATTTACGGTATCCAAAGTTTATTCCACTTAGTTAAAGAAATGGGATTAACTATCGAAGAAGTTGATAAATTGACTGGTCCAGTAATTGGTCGTCCAAAATCGGCTACTTTCCGTACTGTCGATGTAGTTGGTTTGGATACTTTGGTGCACGTTGCCAACGGTATTTATGAAAACTGCCCAACAGATGAGCAACACGAATTGTTTAAACTTCCTGATTTCATCACAAAAATGATGGAGAATAATTGGTTAGGAAGCAAAACAGGACAAGGTTTCTACAAAAAAGAAGGTAGAGATATCCTTACTCTTGACTTAGATACTCTGGAATATCGTGCTGCTAAAAAAGCAAATTTTGCTACGCTTGAGCTAACTAAAACTATCGATAAACCTATCAACCGTTTTAAAGTTCTTGTAAAAGGAAAAGACAAAGCTGGAGAATTTTACCGTAAGAGTTTCGCTGGAATGTTTGCTTATGTATCAAACAGAATTCCTGAAATCTCAGACGAATTATATAAAATTGACGATGCTATGAAAGCTGGTTTCGGATGGGAAAATGGTCCTTTCGAAATTTGGGATGCTATTGGTGTCGAAAACGGAATCGAAATCATGAAAGCAGAAGGTTTAGCTCCTGCTGCATGGGTAAACGATATGTTGGCATCAGGAAGCAAAAGCTTCTACTCTGTAAAAGAAGGTGCTACTTATTTTTACAATATTCCAACAAAATCACAAACTAAAGTTCCTGGACAAGATTCATTTATTATCCTGAACAACATTCGCGAAAGCAAAAAAGTTTGGAGCAATAGTGGAGCAATTATCCAAGATCTTGGAGATGGAATTTTAAACTTAGAATTCCAATCTAAAATGAATACTATTGGTGGCGATGTACTTCAGGCTATCAATAAAGCAATCGACTTATCTGAAAAAGAATATCAAGGTTTAGTTATTGGTAACCAAGCAGCGAATTTCTCTGTTGGAGCTAATATCGGAATGATCTTCATGATGGCTGTTGAGCAAGAATATGATGAGTTAAACATGGCTATCAAAATGTTCCAGGACACTATGATGCGTGTTCGTTACTCAGGAATTCCTGTTGTTGTAGCACCTCACGGAATGACTTTTGGTGGTGGATGCGAAATGAGCTTACATGCTGATAAAGTTGTAGCTGCTGCAGAAACGTATATGGGATTGGTTGAGTTTGGTGTTGGTGTACTTCCTGGTGGTGGTGGATCTAAAGAAATGGCTTTAAGAGCTTCTGATTTATTCCGTAAAAACGATGTGGAATTAAATGTTCTTCAAGAATATTTCTTAACTATTGCTATGGCAAAAGTATCGACTTCTGGTTATGAAGCTTTTGACACTGGACTTTTACAACATGGTAAAGATATTATTGTAGTAAACAAAGACCGTCAGATTGCTGAAGCTAAAAAACATGCGTTGTTAATGGCTGAAGCTGGTTATACACAACCTCTCAGAAGAACTGATGTTAAGGTTCTTGGTAAACAAGCATTAGGAATGTTCTTAGTAGGAACAGATCAAATGGAAGCTGGTAAATACATCTCTGAGCACGATAAGAAAATTGCTAACAAACTTGCTTACGTAATGGCTGGTGGTGATTTATCTGAAGCTACTTTAGTATCTGAGCAATATTTATTAGATATCGAACGTGAAGCTTTCTTATCTCTTTGTACTGAGAGAAAAACATTAGAAAGAATTCAATATATGTTAACTAAAGGAAAACCACTTCGTAATTAGAGAATAGATACAAGAAACAAGAAGCAAGATTTCAAAACAGAGTTTTGTCTTTTTTCTTGCCTCTAGCCTCTTTCTTCTATACTCTTAAAAAAACAAAAACAAATGAAAACAGCATATATAGTAAAAGCATACCGTACTGCGGTAGGAAAAGCACCAAAAGGAGTTTTTAGATTTAAAAGACCTGATGAATTAGCAGCAGAAACCATTCAGTATATGATGGCTGAACTACCTGATTTTGACAAAAAACGTATTGATGATGTTATGGTAGGAAATGCCATGCCAGAAGCTGAACAAGGTTTGAACGTTGGTCGTTTAATCTCTCTTATGGGATTAAAAGTAGAAGATGTTCCTGGTGTAACTGTAAACCGTTACTGTGCATCTGGACTTGAAACTATCGGAATGGCAACTGCTAAAATCCAATCGGGAATGGCAGATTGTATCATCGCTGGTGGTGCCGAAAGTATGAGTTTTATTCCGATGGGAGGTTACAAACCAACTCCGGATTATAAACTTGCTGCCGAAGGTCATGAAGATTATTACTGGGGAATGGGTTTAACTGCTGAAGCGGTTGCCAACCAATACAAAATCTCTAGAGAAGACCAAGATGAGTTTGCTTATAACTCTCACATTAAAGCATTGAAAGCGCAAGCTGAAGGTAAATTTGACAAACAAATCGTTCCGATTACTGTTGAGCAAACTTTTATCAATGAAAATGGTAAAAAAGAAACTAAATCATACGTTGTAAATAAAGATGAAGGTCCACGTGCTGGAACGTCTAAAGAAGCTTTAGCTGGTTTAAGACCTGTTTTTGCTGCTGACGGAAGTGTAACTGCAGGTAACTCTTCTCAAATGAGTGATGGTGCTGCTTTTGTTTTAATCATGAGCGAGGATATGGTTAAAGAATTAAACCTTGAGCCAATTGCAAGATTAGTAAACTTTGCTTCATCTGGTGTTGAGCCAAGAATTATGGGTATCGGACCTGTAAAAGCAATTCCGAAAGCCTTAAAACAAGCAGGATTACAATTAAAAGATATTGATTTAGTAGAGCTAAACGAGGCTTTCGCTTCTCAATCATTAGCAGTTGTTCGCGAATTAGGTTTAAACCCTGATATCGTAAACGTAAACGGTGGTGCAATTGCTTTAGGTCACCCTCTGGGTTGTACTGGTGCAAAACTTTCTGTTCAATTATTCGACGAAATGAAACGCAGAGGTAGTAAATACGGAATCGTTTCTATGTGTGTAGGAACTGGACAAGGTAGCGCTGGGATTTACGAGGTTCTTTAAGAAGAGAATAGAGCAAAGAAGCAAGAGGAAAGAAGTTTTTTTGAGAAGTAAGAAGTAAGAGTGAAGATTCTTTAAAGTAATAAAAAACCTACTTTTTAAATTCATAGTTTCTTATCTTGGCTCAAAAAACATGAGACATAATTTTAAGAATTTGAAAATTTGGATTTTAGCAATGAATATTACAAATGATATTTATAAACTAACATTAACTTTTCCAAAATTCGAGATCTATAGCTTGACAAGTCAGATGAATAGATGCTCCGTTTCAATGCCATCTAATATTGCAGAAGGCTCAAACAGAGGAAATAAACATTTTCAACATTATTTGAATATTAGTTTAGGATCTTCATTTGAATTACAAACACAATTATTGATAGCATGTCAAAACGACTATTTATCAAAAGAAAAAACTGAAGAAATAGAAAACAAAATAATTGAATTTCAAAAGATGACCACAGGTTTCATCAATAAGTTAGACAACAATCTTTCTTCTTGACTCTTGCATCTTAATTTTAAAAAAAATATATATATAGCCATGTCAGACAAAACAAGAGGAGGTCAATTCCTAGTAAAAGAAACAAAGTGCGAAGACATCTTTACACCAGAAGATTTTTCGGAAGAGCAATTAATGATGCGTGACTCTGTAAAAGAGTTTGTAGACAAAGAAATTTGGCCTAACAAAAATCGTTTCGAGAAAAAAGATTACGCATTTACAGAAGAAAGTATGCGTAAAGCTGGTGAACTTGGACTTTTAGGAGTTGCAGTTCCAGAAGAATACGGTGGATTAGGAATGGGATTTGTATCGACTATGTTAGTATGTGATTACATTTCGGGAGCTACAGGTTCATTCTCGACTGCTTTTGGTGCTCATACAGGTATCGGAACTATGCCTATTACTTTATATGGTACTGAAGAACAAAAGAAAAAATACGTTCCTAAATTAGCGTCAGGCGAATGGTTTGGAGCTTATTGCTTAACTGAGCCAGGAGCTGGATCTGATGCAAACTCAGGAAAAACTAAAGCAGTTTTATCTGAAGATGGAAAATACTACTCTATTACAGGACAAAAAATGTGGATTTCGAATGCAGGTTTCTGTAGCGTTTTCATCGTTTTTGCTCGTATTGGTGATGATAAAAATATTACAGGTTTCATCGTAGAAAATGATCCATCTAATGGAATTTCTATGAATGAAGAAGAGCATAAATTAGGAATCCGTGCTTCATCTACTCGTCAGGTTTTCTTCAACGATACTAAAGTTCCTGTTGAAAACATGCTATCTGAAAGAGGAAATGGTTTCAAGATTGCAATGAACGCATTAAACGTTGGTCGTATTAAACTTGCTGCTGCTTGTCTTGATGCTCAAAGAAGAGTAACTACTGGAGCTGTAAAATATGCTAACGAAAGAATCCAATTTAACACTGCGATTTCAAGTTTTGGTGCTATACGTTATAAATTAGCTGAAATGGCAACTAGTGCTTACGCTGGAGAAAGTGCTTCTTACCGTGCAGCAAAAGATATCGAAGATAGAATTATTGCTCGTGAAGCAGAAGGTTCTACACATCAAGAAGCTGAATTAAAAGGTGTTGAAGAATACGCTATTGAGTGTTCTATCCTTAAAGTTGCAGTTTCTGAAGATGTTCAGAATTGTGCTGACGAGGGAATTCAGATTTTTGGTGGAATGGGATTCTCTGAAGACACTCCAATGGAAAGTGCTTGGAGAGATGCTCGTATCGCTCGTATTTACGAAGGAACAAACGAAATCAACAGAATGCTTTCTGTAGGTATGTTAATCAAAAAAGCGATGAAAGGTCATGTTGATTTATTAGGACCTGCTATGAAGGTATCTGAAGAATTAATGGGTATTCCATCTTTTGACACTCCTGATTTCTCTGAATTATTTGCTGAAGAAAAAGGAATCGTTGCAAACCTGAAAAAAGTTTTCTTAATGGTTGCAGGAAGTGCTGTACAAAAATATGGCCCAGACTTAGATGCTCACCAACAATTATTAATGGCTGCATCTGATATCTTAATCGAAATCTATATGGCAGAAAGTACTATTCTTAGAACTGAGAAATTAGCCAAAAAAGAAGGAGAAGCTAAAGTACAAGAGCAAATCGCTATGGCAAAATTATACTTGTATAAAGCTGTAGATATTGTAACTCAAAAAGGAAAAGAAGGTATTATTTCTTTTGCTGAAGGAGATGAGCAACGTATGATGTTAATGGGATTACGTCGTTTTACAAAATACACTAATATGCCAAATGTAGTAGCACTTAGAGAAACGATTACTTCAAAATTAGTTGCAGAAAACGAATACTGCTTCTAAAATCAAAATAGTTTTTAGTCAATTTTAATTTGTTTAAACCGCACCTGTCCCGAAAACAGTGCGGTTTTTTTTATCATCACAAACAGTAGAAGCTCACAGTAGTGTCTACGTAAAAAAAGAGACGCACTGCTGTACGTCTCTACATTATCAACCTAATAACTCCTTAATTATTTTTTGCTACAGATTACAGGATTAAAATGATTAAAAAAATCAAGTACAGATTTTTCACAACTAACGATTAACCATTCACAATTAACTATTTGGTTTCATAATCAAATCATGGTCTCCTTCTGAACTTAGATTTAAAAAGCGTTCATATTCCCTCAAAACATCGGAGATGATTCCATCTTTACTCAAATATTGAATATCATATCCTTTACGATGATCTCCAAAATAAGTAATTGGCTGAAAAATGATTTCTAAATCCATATCCGGAGTATTTTTTTCTTTTAGTAATGTTTCAGAAACAGTTTGCCCCTGAGCCATAACACCATATTTAAAGTTTCGCAATTCATCATATTCTATTTCTAACTCAATAGCTTGTTGGGGCGAAGAAAAATAATTTATATGTGCTTCAATATTGTTTTTAGCCAATTCAATTACTAATTCTTCAAAAGCTTTTTTTACAGTTTCATTCAAAAACTTATGAATATCCTTCTTTTTAGAGACTGTCACAATCTTTTCTAGATGTTCCTTCCAGTTAGTATTGTTCCAATTTAAACTTCCATGTGAGTATTTTTTGGCGCTGTATTCACTATCTACAACTAATGCTTTCCACAAATTATAACATAATAGCAACATAATAATTCCGAAGGGTAAAGCGGTAATTAATGTCATTGTCTGAAGAGAAGCCAAACCACCAGAATGCAATAAACTCAAGGACAGTAGTGATAATAAAACGCCCCAAAAGATACTTTGCCATTTTGGTGAACTTACAGCTCCTTTTGATGCTATACCATTCATTATAAAAATCCCCGAATCTGCAGACGTGATAAAAAACACGCAAATAATCAGAATTGATAAAATATTCAAAAAGGTAGTGAACGGGAAATAAGTAAAGAAACTAAACAAAAGCGTGTCTGGATTTTTAGCAAATTCACTTAAAGCGCCATGTGCAATATGCTCATCGATCCATACGGCACTGCTCCCGAAAACAGTCATCCACAGAAAATTAAAAAAGGCCGGAATAAATAATACTGCCAAAATAAACTCTCGTATAGTTCTTCCTTTAGAGATTTTGGCAATAAACAATCCTACATAAGGTGCCCAGGAAATCCACCATGCCCAATACAAAATTGTCCACTTAGAAAACCATTCCTGACTTCCTTTCTCGTAAGCATAAGTATTAAAAGTTAACGATATAAAATGACTGATATAATGTCCTAAACCTTCAGTAAACGTACTTAGAATATAAATAGTTGGCCCGAAAACAAGTATAAACAACATTAATAAAACAGCCATAAGAATATTTAGTTCACTAAGTTTTTTAACGCCTTTCCCTAAACCTGAAATAGCCGAAGAAACAGCAATTATCATCACAACCAAAACAATAATGATTTGATAATTAAAACTAGATTCTGGAATTATATGAAGACTTACTAATCCAGCACTTAACTGCACTACACCGAAACCTAGAGTTGTCGCAATCCCGAAAAAAGTACTGCACAGACCAAAAACATCAACAATATTTCCAAACTTTCCGTGAATTCTACTTTTTAAAATCGGATAAAATCCACTACGGATTGCAAGAGGTAAATTGTGTCTATAAGCAAAATAAGCTAATGAGAGTCCTACTACACCATATATAGACCATGCGTGAAAACCCCAATGGAAAAAAGTATATAATTGTGCTTCTTTCGCTCTTAAATTTTCCGCCAAATTAGCATTGGCTGGCGTTGCGTAATGTGCCATAGTTTCACCTACTCCAAAATACATCAACCCAATTCCCATTCCGGCGGCAAAAAGCATTGCTATCCAGGAAAAGAAAGAATATTCAGGCTCAGAATCATCTGCTCCTAATTTGATTTTACCAAATTTACTAATGGCTAATGTCACTAAAAACAAAACAAAAATGGTTACCAACAATACATAAAGCCAACTTAGATTTTTAAATATTATGTCTTTTACAAAATTAAGTGCCTGCTCCGCATCTTTTGAAAAGAAAATGCAAAACAATGAAATTGCAATAATTATGGTTAAACTTGGTAATGCAACTGATTTTGTAAAATTGGTTTTAAAGACACTTGAGCTTGTAGATTTATTCATGGTAATTTTTTTTTTCACTGTTATTATCTAAAGTAAATCCAAATTTTAAATTCGGATTGAGGAAGTTTTTATAAGTATAACTTTGATAATTTGTATACAGAAGAATTGTAAATTTAAGGAAAAAGAAATAATTTCTCCCTTAAAACACTATAAAACTTCCTTTGCAAAGCAAAAACTGTAACAAATAAGCCTAATACTGTGTATCTATTTGATTAATATTTTGTTTGAAATGTTCTATATTTAGCATTCAAAAACCTATTAAAAACTAAAAATTCTTAAAAAATGAAAAGATTAAAACCGATTATTTTCTTTTTCTTGTGCTGTTTTACCACAAACTCTTTTGCACAATCAGGAAAAAAAATTGACGTTATTGCTTATTATACAGGTGATAACAAACTTATTGATCAATATGATGTAAGCAAACTTACTCACATAATCTTTAGTTTCTGTCACCTAAAAGACGGAAAACTAAGCGTAGATACTCCCAAAGATTCTCTTTCAATAAAACACTTAGTTGGATTAAAAAAAACTCATCCTAAACTTAAAATCATGCTTTCATTAGGAGGTTGGGCAGGATGCGAGCCTTGTTCTGAAGTTTTCTCGACTGCACAAGGGAGAAATGTTTTTGCTAAATCGGTAAAAGAAATAAATGATTATTTTAAAACTGATGGTTTAGATTTAGACTGGGAATATCCAGCGATTGAAGGTCTTCCTGGACATTTATATCAGGCTGCAGACAAACCAAACTTTACTGAACTTGTAAAAGCATTACGTACAAGTTTAGGTAAAAAACATGAACTTAGTTTTGCTGCCGGAGGTTTCCAAAAATTCTTAGATGAATCTATAGAGTGGAAAATTGTTATGCCATTAGTAGATCGCGTAAACATAATGAGTTATGATTTAGTAAACGGATATGCAACTGTAACTGGTCATCATGCTCCTTTATATGGCGGAACTCCAGACGCTCAATCTACAGATAGAGCCGTGTCTTATTTATTAAAACTAGGAATTCCAGCTAATAAATTAGTAATTGGTGGTGCTTTTTATACTAGAATATGGAAAGATGTTGCTAATGTAAATAATGGTTTATACCAACCGGGAGTACATATCGAAGGCGTACCTTTTAGAAACTATGCAACTACTTTTACAGAAGCTAATGGATGGAAATATTTCTGGGACAATAAAGCAAAAGCAGGTTATTGGTATAATGAAAAGGAACAAAAATTTGCAACTGGAGATGATATTCCTTCAATAAAAGAAAAAACAGAATATGCTGTATCTAAGAAATTAGGCGGAATCATGTTTTGGGAATTACCTTTAGATACTTTCAAAGACGGAATGGTTGATGCCATTTATGAAGTAAAAACTAAAAAGTAAGAATACTATAAAATAAAAATGCGTTAACAATTTCATGAATTGTTAACGCACTTTTTTTGGACTAAAATTACCCTTTTTAGTTCACTTTAGATTTTTCAATTTCTCCAATGAAAGGAATAGAATCCAAAATTTGGCTACGAATCGCAGTTTGTAAATAAACCTCTAATTGTATAAATTTAGCTGCATTAATAGCTCCTATTGCCTTTTTGGCCTTAGTATATGTTTTATCATATAATTTTTCATACCCAAGATTACTTTTTAATGTTCCTTTTGCTAATTCATCCGCTTTTGCATCAGTAAGAGTAGCATAATTTGTAGCATAATCATCAACTACCTTAATTATATTTTGCCCCAAAACTTTACGTTCTACTTCATAATCATCATATATTTTTTGAAAGGCTGCAGTTTGTTCATCCGACAAATTCATATATTGCTTTACAAGATCTGATTTTGATTTTCCGTAAATACTCTGAATAACATCTACATCTTCTTTTGCCAAAGACTGAGCAAAAGAATTTGCTGAAACTACCAATAACAATGCGATAAGGAACTTTTTCATAATTTAAGATTTAAAATTTATAATAATTATTTGATTTATTGCGAATTAGCTTTATTACATCACAAGGTTTTAGGTTCAAAAAAATATTGAATGCAAAAATAAAAGCATGATTAATTTATTTTTTCACGAAACGCATCATTGCAATATCACCTGAAATAAAATTCAACGTTTTACCATCATCGGTAACATCGTAAGAAGTTATTTTTTGCAAAGTGGTCATAAAAACCTGCTCTCCTTGATTATCCTGACACATCATTTTGGTAGTAGCTAATCCATCTCTAAAATTAATACTATAACCATCTACATTTAATTTTCCTGTAAAAGAGTTGCAGCTATTATTTCCAGATACTCTATTTTCTTTTGTATCAAAAGTTATCGTTGGTTTTTTATTAGGATACAAACCATCAAAGGCAATTCTAGGTCCTGTTACGTAATTTAACTCCCAAGTACCATTAAGTTTTGATGTAGAATCTGTTGTTGTAGTTTTATTTTGAGCAGAATTACATGAAAATAAAACAATCCCAAATGCAGCGAACATTGCTATTTTTTTTATCATAATTTAAAGTTTTAAGTTTTATAAACAATTATCAATGAATAAGTTTAGCATTATTTACTATTAAATACACATACACGAATTTAAGCAATATTTCATCTCCTTTTGTAAATTTAAACTTATTTTTCATTTAATACAGAAACGTATTTTAACTTTCAGATCATTTTCATTCAATAATTTTAAACTAACTTTACTTTAGATTTAAACAAAAACACATAATTATGAAAAAAATAATTCTATCTCTTGTAGTAATTGCTGCAGTTATTATTGGATGTAAAACCAAAAATAATACTGATGATTCTAAGAAATTAACCATCGCACTAGAACCTAAAAGTAACAGTTCGGTATCTGGTACAGCAACTTTCGTAGAGAAAAAAGGAGAAGTAACTTTCGTAGCAAAAATCAGTGGTTTAAAACCAGGAGTTCATGCAATACACATTCATGAAAAATCAGATTGTTCGGCTGCCGATGGAACTTCTGCTGGAGGACACTGGAACCCAACATTTAAAAAACATGGAAAATGGGGTGTTGGAGAATATCACAAAGGAGATATCGGAAACTTTACTGCAGATGATAAAGGAAACGGTACAATTACACTAACAACAAACGAATGGTGTATTGGTTGTGGAGATCCAAGTAAAGATATTTTAGGAAAAGGATTAATTGTACACCAAGATCCAGACGATTTTACAACTCAACCTACAGGAAATGCAGGGGCGAGAGTAGCTTGCTCAGCAATTATAAAATAATTATATAGATTTTAAAAAACCATTTTATTCACAAAGTTAAATGGTTTTTTTATTTTAATCAATCACCAAATCATAAAAAAAAGATAGCTTTGTAGCTTCAAATTAAAGTAATGATTAACCCTTCGGCAACAGGTTGGATAGATAAATTTTTTAGTGAACAAAAGTTCCCAGAACAAGTAGTAACTGAAACTAGCAATTCCTTTTATCAAAAAGTCAGAGCGACAGGATTTATTTATGGACACATAATAACAATAGAAACTCCTGTTCCTATTAAAATAAAAGGCTGGTTTAAAACCGAAATTTCCAAAGTAGCTTTATTAAATACTTTATACGGGATTTATTCTCTTACCAAAAACGACAATAATTCGGAACGTTTTATTAAAGAAGCATTAGCTTTCTATAATCAGATGAATCCTGAAGGTTTTAACCTCTTCAAGATATTACTCCCAAAAAGTAGTGATTCTCTAACATTAGAGAATATAATCGATGAACGAGTTCAGACTAATGATAGTATTATTAGCAAAAACTTCTCTCATTTAGTTACAAATGCGCTCCTATTCATAGATGTTTTAGCATTTCGCCAATATTTAATTCATGGATCAATTCCAGAAAAATATCTCAAGAAAATAGAAGAAACTGTAATGAGTATTGTAGCATTGGCTTTAAAAACCAAAACCAATAAATCTCAATACGATGATTTATTGATTAAACTTTTTGAGGCATCAATACGCTACAGCAAATTTTCGAAGGTTACGGTTGGAACTTTAGAAACATTACAATTACATCATTTTTCCAACGAATTAGAAAGATATTATTTAATAGATATGGCCGGAATGGCTCTGTGGAGCGATGGCGTTGTAGAAAATGAAGAAGCTTATTTTTTACATACATTAGCCCATATTTTAAATGTATCTGATGATTTTGTTTCCGAAAGTATCAAAAGTACCGATGCTTTTATCAACGAGCATAAAAAAGAAATTCCATATTTTAATTACTCCAATCCTGTCAAACATTTTTATGATCAAATGACTATGGGAGTTATTACACTTATAAAGCGTAATAAAAACAGGTTAATTAAGGAAATTATCCAAAGTAAAGAATTAATGCTTCTTCTGGCCTATTCTACCCGTAGAGATTTAGATGCTAGTGAAAAGAAGAAAGTAAAAAAACAATTATTGGATATTTGTAAAACGATTCCATCACTAACAATATTCTTACTCCCGGGCGGAAGTTTGTTATTACCAATATTAATTAAGTTCATCCCTACTCTATTGCCATCGGCATTTAATGAGAACTTAGATGAAAACGAATAAAAAAAATCGCCCTTTTGAGGCGATTTTTTTATTTTATAGATTACTCAGTTGATAAACTTCATCAAGCTCATCATTTGAACTAATATTCACATTTAGATCTGTTACAAATCCTGAGTTTAAACCGTAAACCCAACCGTGTAACATTAAGTCTTGTCCATTTTTCCAAGCTCCTTGTACAATCGAAGTTTTTGCTAAATTATAAACTTGCTCTTTAGCATTTACCTCAACAAAGGCATTAAAACGCTCCGTTTCATTTTCAATTGAGTTTAAGTATTTGTCATGTAAACGGTACTCATCTTTAATATGACGAATCCAGTTATCAATAATCCCTACAGATTGGTTACCCATTGCAGCTTTTACACCACCACAACCATAATGTCCACAAACAATTACGTGCTTAACTTTTAAAACATTTACTGCATAATCTAAAACACTTAACATGTTCATATCTGAGTGAACAACCATGTTAGCAATGTTTCTGTGTACAAAAACTTCTCCTGGTTTTGCACCAATAATTTCGTTTGCTGGAACACGACTATCAGAACAACCTATCCACAATAATGGTGGAGTTTGCCCTTTCGCTAAATCTGCGAAAAAATTAGGATCTTTAGCTAACGAATCTTCAACCCACTTTTTATTATTATCTAATATTTGTTTATAAAACTCTTTCATTTTTTTTTTAATTTTTGTTGCTGAGTAATTAAGCATTTAGAGGACTCCAAAAAGCCTCTCGTAAAGTTACTTATTTTTAATCCTCAATAAACACTTCACTACAGCTTTATTTAACCAACTTATTTAAAACTTCTCTTTTTCTGTTCTTTTAACCATAGCTCTTTTTGCAACATCATAATAATGTTCTATAGATACATGGTTCGGTAAATCTGGAGTATTTTCTAGCTCGTAAGCTTTCTTAAATCCTTTAAGTTTTACCTTAATGTTTTGATCAACTGCTCTGGTTTCTTTAAACTCTTTTATCAGATCTAGAATATCATGTGCAATATACACCGTGTCATGTGCATTGATAATTACTTTTGAATTTTCTGGAACAGAGTTTAAAGTAAGCTTGATAGCCGCTTTATTCAAGAAAGAAACTTCCTGAGCAAGATCGATATGGATTACATCTCCATCTTCATATTCTTCTTTTTTGAAACTGTAAGCTCTTTTTAAGTTTCCTCTTAAAACGAAAATTACACTAATTACAATTCCAATTGCAACACCTTTAAGTAAATCTGTCGCTACAACAAATACTAAAGTTGCAACAAATGGTACGAATTGATATTTTCCTTTTTCCCAGAAATGAATAAAAGTTGCAGGCTTAGCTAGTTTATAACCTACTAATATTAATATAGTAGCCAAAGTAGCCAATGGAATTTTATTTAATATTACCGGAATTGCCAATACACTTATCAATAATAAAACACCATGGATAATTGCAGACATTTTTGATTTTGCTCCAGCATTATTATTTGCCGAAGATCTTACAACAACTGATGTCATTGGTAAACCTCCTAAAAGAGAACTTACAATGTTTCCAATTCCTTGTGCTTTAAGCTCAACATTGGTATTTGTATATCTTTTTTGTGCATCCATTCTGTCTGCAGCTTCGATACACAATAATGTCTCGATAGAAGCTACAATTGCAATTGTTAAACCTACAACCCAAACCTGAGGATTTGTTATTCCTGCAAAATTAGGAGTTACAATAATTGCTTTAAATTCATCAAATGAAGTTGGGATTGGCAATGACACTAAGTGTTCGCTACCAATAGCCAATGAACTTCCTGTAGAAACAAAAATTTCATTTATAATTATTCCCGAAATTACAGCTATAAGCGCACCAGGAATTAATTTAAGTTTTTTCAAGAAAGGAACTTTATCCCAAGCAATTAATATAACAAAAGAGATTAGAGTAATAATAACTGCACCCATATGAATATGGTTGAAGATTTCAAACAAAGATGAAATTGAGTTATTTCCATCACTTTGAACAAACGCCTGATCTCCCTCAAAATCAGCATCATATCCAAATGCATGCGGCAATTGTTTCAGAATAATAATAATTCCGATACCTGCTAGCATACCTTCGATAACATTGGTAGGAAAGTAATTAGATATACTTCCTGCTTTTAAGAAACCTAACCCCAACTGGATCAATCCAGCAATAAAAACTGCGGTTAAGAAGACATCAAAAGCTCCTAAATCGGTAATTGCTGTAAGGATAATTGCTGTTAAACCAGCTGCTGGTCCAGATACACTAATGTGTGACTGACTCAAATATCCTACAACTATTCCTCCAATAATTCCTGAAATAATTCCAGAAAACAATGGTGCTCCTGAAGCCATTGCAATACCTAAACACAACGGGAGAGCCACCAAAAAAACTACTAACCCTGAAGCAAAATCTGACTTAAGGTTAGCAAAAAGATTTACTTTTCTTTTCATAATACAATAGTAAAAAGTTCATAAAAGGCCTACTGCATTACTTAAAACACAGCAAACGTTTAAAAAATTAACCGGATGTACTATACGAAGTTAGGTGGAGGGGCAAAAATGCTAGCAGAAATCTTATCATGTTTAGATAATTTTTCTGACAATATAGGATTTGACTTATCAAACATTGGTAAAACAAACTCACCTTGAAATACAGGATGATATACATAAACTTTAATTTCTTTATGCGAATGCTCTTCTTCTGATAAGCTATAAAATGCAGACACATCGCTCTTTTTCTCGATCATCGTCACTATAGGTGGCGTCGATAAGAAAGCGATAAATACAATTAATAATATGTATGCAATTTTTTTCATTAGTGCAAAAATAGAGCTAAACTGATAAAATCAAAACTGTAAGTCCAAAATTTTAAACAAATTTAACATTAACCAAAAAAAAACCAGACTAGCTATTTAATGCTACTCTGGTTTTTATAGTTATACTATTTTTCTAAATCCTCTTCTAACCACGCTTTCATCATCCAAATCGTTTTTTCTTGTTCTGAGATAAAATCACTCATCATAGAGTTTGTTCCTTCATCACTGATTTCATCCGATTGTTTTAAAATTTCTCTTTCAATCTTCAGTAAATCAGTTAATGAACTTACAATTAAATGAACCGCTTTCTCATCATTCGAGATATTTTTTCCAACTACAATTTTATTATTTTTAATATAATCTTCGAAAGTGTGTAGTGGTGTACCTCCTATTGTGAGAACTCTTTCGGCGATTAAATCTATTTTTAATTGAGCGTCTGTATATAATTCTTCAAATTTTACATGCAAATCAAAAAAACGTTTTCCACGAATGTTCCAGTGAATTCCTCGCAAGTTTTGGTAATAAACCTGAAAATTTGATAGTAAGACATTCAATTCTTTTACAATTAATTCTGACTCTTTTACTGGTAATCCTAAAATATTAGTTTTCATACTTATTAATTTTTAATTCTATTAATTGTAAATTTAAAATAAGTTTTTCGAAAAAGCCATAAAAAAAAATTATATTTTATTATTTTTGTATCAGAAAATACTATTAAAAAAATGACGATAACTCAACTCCAATATGTTCTTGCTGTAGCTGAACACAAAAACTTTACCCTTGCTGCCGAAAAATGTTTTGTAACGCAGCCTACTCTTAGTATGCAAATACAAAAGATAGAAGAAGAACTTAGCATCTTGATATTCGACAGAAGCAAGAAACCAATACAACTAACAGAAATTGGTCAGAAAATTGTAAATCAGGCAAAGAACATTGTAAACGAAGCAGATAGAATAAAAGACATTGTAGAACAACAAAAAGGTTTTATTGGTGGCGAATTCAAACTAGGAATCATCCCAACGGTTATGCCTACTCTTTTGCCTATGTTCTTAAATAACTTCATCAAGAAATACCCAAAGGTTAAACTATTAATCGAGGAGCTTAATACAGATGAAATTATTACCAAATTAAAAAACGGACATCTTGATGCTGCAATTGCCGTGACACCATTAGAAGACGAAAAAATAAAAGAAATCGTTTTATACTTTGAGCCTTTTGTAGCTTATATACCAGAACAACATTCTATTTTCCAGAAAGAAGAAATCGAAGTATCAGATTTAAACATTAATGAAATTTTGCTTTTGCAAGATGGACATTGTTTTAGAGATGGTATTTTAAACCTTTGTAAAAATGGTAGTGATATAGAGAATAATGCTTTCCAGATACAAAGCGGAAGTTTTGAAACACTTATAAAATTAGCCGACGAAGGCTTGGGCACAACTTTGTTGCCTTATTTACATACATTAGATTTAAAAGAAACAGACAAATTAAAGCTTCGTCACTTTAAGGAACCTAAACCTGCCAGAGAGGTAAGCTTAATTTACCCAAAAAGCGAATTAAAAATTCAAATCATCGATGCCTTACGAAACACAATTGCTGGTGTTGTAAAAGGAGCTATTGTTTTTCAAAACGTTCAGATAATAAGTCCAATTCAAAAGAAATAAAAAAAGGAACCAATTGGTTCCTTTTTTGTTTATCTATACTTTAGCTATTAGTAGACATTCTTTTAATTCGGGTTTTCCGATTGTAAAATTCAATAACCACTCTTGCAATTGTTCCATTTCGTATGGTAATAGTGTTTTGATAGCTTTCTCTAATTCTTTTAAGAAAAGTACCGGGTCGAAACTTACTCTTTCGAGTATTGATTTCGTGTAATCAAACATCATTTTAGACATAATAATTTAAGATTATGGGGTTATCTCATTATTTTTTAACTCGACGTAAAAATAAGCATTTTACATACAACTACTCAGCTTTTAACTTATTTTTTTGTTTTATTTAGCACGAAAACGTTTTTTTAAATACAGATATAGCAATTTAAAATTAATCTAAATAGCGTGATTTACATCACTTTACGCGCTCTAAACATCTCTCTTTTTCCTGGAGGTCCAGCAAGTTTTTCAACAGTAAATCCTACCTCAATCATACTCCTTTTAACGACTCCTCTAGCGGCATAAGTTACAAGAACTCCATTAGGTTTTAAAGAATCATACATTCTTTTGAATATTTCGGTACTCCAAAGCTCTGGTTGCACCCGATATCCAAAAGCATCAAAATAAATCAAATCAAAAGTTTCGACATCATCAATTTCCTGAAAGAACTGTTTTCTCTTAGTTAATGTAAACGCATCACTAAGTTCGATTATTTCATCCCAATTGCTTTCATGCATTTTTTTGAATATCTCTTTATAATTATCTGCTCCCAATTCGGCAACATAATTCATCATAAGCACTTCATTTGCAGCAACAGGATAAGCTTCTACTCCAACATAATTTATGCTCTGTTTTTTTTCATTGGATTGTAAAAAAGTAATAAAAGCATTCAGCCCAGTTCCAAAACCAATTTCTAATATCGAAATAGGTTTATCCTCAAATAAAGAAAACCCATTTTGTATAAATACATGTTTAGCTTCCTGGATTGCTCCATGTTTAGAATGATAACACTCATCCCATTCTTCCAAATGAATTGTAGTTGAACCATCTAGGGTTTGAATTATTTCTCTTTTCACAATTTATAAATCAGATTAATGCTGTTTTTGTCTTATTTAGAAGTCAAATTTAATCAAAACAAATGCGTAAAGCCTTAAAAAACCATAGTTTTTTCATAAATTCTATATAAAAAGAAGCTCTTTATTTAACTTTTTTATAAAATAAATAAATCACAGCAAAACCCTATAATTAATATCTTTTTAGCATCCAAATTATATATTTTTACTTAATTTTGCAATTGTTAAAATTTATTTCACATCTATTCAGGGTTTTAGATTACAGTCTTAAAACAATGAATTTTAGTTCATAAAAACCATACTTTATCATGAGTACAACTCAAACAAACAAAATTGAAATCATCAAAGCAACTTCGTCAAAAATAAACGATGTAGACTTTGATAACTTAAGCTTTGGTGCTGTATTTACAGACCATTTATTCGAATGTGATTTTAAAAATGGAGAATGGCAAACATCGGTCATTAAGCCTTACGCTCCAATTTTAATGGATCCATCTTCAAAAGTCTTCCATTACGGACAAGCTATTTTTGAAGGAATGAAAGCTTACAAAGATGATAAAGACGCTATTTGGCTTTTTAGACCTGAAGAAAACCACAAACGTTTTAATGCTTCTGCAGTAAGAATGGCAATGCCAGAAATACCTGAAGCTATTTTTCTAGATGGATTAAATGAATTATTAAAATTAGACGCAGAATGGGTTAAAAGAGGAAACGGAAGCAGTATGTATATCCGTCCTTTTATGATTGCAACTGGCGCTGGAGTTGTTGCAAATCCTTCTGATGAATATAAATTCATGATTTTACTTTCACCTGCAAAATCATACTATGCTGGAGAAGTAAAAGTTATTATTGCTGAGCACTATAGTAGAGCTGCAAATGGTGGAATCGGAGCTGCAAAAGCTGCTGGTAACTACGGAGCACAGTTTTACCCAACAAATTTGGCAAATAAAGACGGATTCCAACAAGTAATCTGGACTGATGATGCAACACATACCAAACTTGAAGAAGCAGGTACAATGAACGTATTTTTCAGAATAAACGATACTTTATTAACTGCACCAACAAGTGAAAGAATCCTAGACGGAATTACTCGTAAAAGTTTATTAGCAATTGCAGAAAAAGAAGGCTTAAAAATTGAAGTTCGTTCTGTATTAGCTTCTGAATTAGTTGAAGCTGCTAAAGACGGATCATTAAAAGAAATTTTTGGTGCTGGAACTGCTGCAGTAATAAGCGTTATTAAAGGATTCTCATACAAAGATGAATATTTCGAATTACCTAAAGCAAATGATTCTTATGCTTCTCTTTTAAAAGAAAAATTAACTGGTATACAAAACAAACTAGCTGAAGATACTTTTGGCTGGACTGTTCAAGTAAAATAATTCCTTACATTATATAATTAAAGGCGATTTTCTTAACGAAAATCGCCTTTTTTATATCTTTTTTTGTTAAACACCTGTAAACTGAGACTGAGACTAAAAACTATTTTAAAATCTTAGAGAAATCTGGTTTAAAATAATTTGGACCTTTCATTACTTTTCCATCTTCACGATAAATCGGTTGTCCATCTTCACCAAGTTTACTCATATTACTTTGCTGGATTTCATCAAAAACTGCTTCAATTTTATCCTGCAAACCGTGCTCGATAATTGTCCCGCACAAAATATACATCATATCTCCCAGCGCATCAGCAATCTCTACTAAATCATTATTTTTTACTGCCTCAAGATATTCTTCATTTTCCTCTTTCATCAAGTTGTAACGAAGTATATTTTTTATTTCTCCCAAATCGGCAATTGGCGATTCGCTATGTCCAATTTTAAAAGCAGTATGAAATTCTTTCACTGCATCAATTTGTTTTTGCATAATTATATTTGATTAAATGATATACCAAATTAACAACTATTCTTAAACTATTGTCTAAATTTGCCACAAAAAATTTAAACATATGTTTAGTCAGGGTCAATTAATATTTGCATTGTGTTTTTTTATCGCTTTTGTTATCGCAATGATATTTGCCTACAGAAAAGATGTGGGACTTCACAAAATATTCTACAAAGGAAATTATAAGGTTTTATTAGTTTTTATAGCTTTTATAGTCATTTTATTTCTGATAAAAATATTCTTCAAACGATAATTTATTTCATAAAAAATGCCCGCTAAACTAGCGGGCATTTTCATTATTAGTATCTATTACTTATTAGTTTTCTAAAGGTAGGAAACCAAAGTTTTTAGAATAATCCAGCATTTGTTCTGCAAATGTTTTAGGTTGTTTTACTTCTATCAAAATAATTTTTCCTTTAGCATCTACTTTTGGCTCAAGAATAGGATTTACAAATCCGCTGTAAGGCGCAGATGGAAATTGCTTGTTACGCTCTAAAACCTCAGCATGTAATTTCTGATCTACTTTTACACCATAATTTTCTACCAAAGCTTTTCCAGCATTGTAATCTCCTTCAGATTTTATACGTTGTACTTCACGTAATAACTGTCCGAATAAATCATGTAATTTATCATAATCAGTAATATTAAAATACGTTTTACCGTTACGAGTAATTTTCTCGATTACATTATCTTTCTTTCCTTTTTCAAAAACCCAAGCACTCACCCACTGACGGTTTCTCATGTGCGCTTCTTCGATATTAGCTCCTAAGTCTAAACGAACCAATTGTGTCATTAATCCGTTACGGATATAACTATCGTATGATTCCATTCCCACTTTTTTCCAATCATCAACCAATCCAAGTTCTTGTAATTTAGGATTGTATAAATAGTATAAACCAACTAAATCAGCTCTACCTTCTTCAAGAGTCGAAGCATAACTTTTTAAAGTTTCTTTTGGAGTACCAACACCTTCATTAATTTGTCCTGAAGCGTGACCTACAACTTCATGTAAAGCAGTATGTAATTTATCTCCTATTTCACCATATTGTTTTGCCAAAGCAATTTCTTCTTCGTCATTAGCAAATTCTTTTAACTTACCACTTCCTGACGATTTAGAATATGCATCGATAATATTACCTAATGAAACCGATTTAGAACCGTGTTCTGCACGAATCCAGTCAGCATTAGGAAGATTCACTCCAATTGGTGTACTTGGTGAAGCATCTCCAGACTCTCCTGCTACGATAACAGTTTTGTATGAAACCCCAACAACATTTTTCTTTTTGTGTTCTGGCATTAACGGAGAATTATCTTCAAACCATTGTGCGCTTTTTGATACTACTTCCATTTTAGCCGACATATCAAAATCTTTAATTTGCACAACACCTTCATAAGAACCTCTGTATCCTAATGGATCATTATATACTTCGATAAAACCACTTATGTAGTCAATATTTCCTTCGGTAGCATGCAACCAGGCAATATTATAATCATCCCAGGTTTTTAAACTTCCTGTTCTATAATACTCAATCAATAATCCTATTGCATCACCTTGTTTTTTATTTTCGGCAACCGTTTTGGCTTTTTCTAACCAAAAGATAATTTTGTCAATTGCAGCTCCATACATTCCACCGCTTTTCCAAACTTTTTCTTCTAATTGTCCTTTGGCATTTTTAACCAACTTAGAATTTAAACCATAAGAAACAGGTTTCTTAGGATCTGGGCTTGTTTGTTTTTTATAAAAATCTTCTGCTTCTTGTAATGTAATCCCTTTGTCATAAAAATTAATTGCAGAACCCGCTAACAATCCTTTAGACTCATCAAGATTTACTTTTTTACTATCTTCATTATTAAATAAAATAGCTGTAACCTCTGGAGATAATTTAGTTTTTGTAGCTTTTAACAAACCTGCAAAATATTCTTTTGAGAAATCAGGTTTAATTTTTTCATTAGAATAATGATGATGAATACCATTAGAGAACCAAACACGTTTAAGGTAAATTTCGAAATTTTTCCAATCTGTGCTTTTTTTATCTCCTTTATAACTTACATAAATCTGCTCAAGAGCTTTTCTGATTTTTAAATTATTCTTGTAGTTCTGGTCCCACATTATATCACGACCAGCAGTTCCTGCCTGTGTAAGATAATATACTAATTCTTGTTCTTTGAGCGTTAAATTCTCCCAACCAGGTATTTGATAGCGCAATACTTTAATGTCGGCAAATTGCTCTACTGTAAAATCAAAAGTTTTCTCATTATTTGTTTTCGATACAGTTGTGTTAGCAACCTGAGCGTTGCAAAGAACTGAAACTCCAACAGTCATAAAAAATCCTGCAGCTTTGAGTAATTTCATTATTAATGATATTTAGTTTATAAAAAAATTATTATCTACCAAAGATACGTTTTCTTTAAAAAAAACATAAAAAACAACGTTAATATTACCTCAGGGCTATTTTTAAAAGCCAAATTTCTTTATCTTGCTCTTACCATTTTTCTTGCAAAACTTTTTTTATAAAACTACACGAAAAGTGGAAAAATTAACAAAAAAGGCCTAGTTTTGACTTTTTATTATCTCCTGTCGGATATTAATAAAATTTATAACTTTACATCAGAAAACAACCGAGATACTATGAGAATTTTAAAATATATATTCCTTTTATTACTATTAAGTTTTGTCTCATTAACTGTATTTGTTGCCACTCAAAAAGGTGATTTTACGGTAGAGAGAAGCAAGGTTATAAAGACACAACGTGTTTCTTTGTTCAACTTTGTAAACGATTATAGAAACTGGGAAGATTTTAGTTCTTGGGTTACTGAAGACCCTAGTATTCATGTTGTTTTCCCTGCAAAAACATCTGGTTTAAACGCTTCTTTTTCCTGGACAGGAAATGATGGCAATGGAGATGTGAGAACTACTGCTGTAACTGATGCACAAAATATTACTCAAAAAATGAATTTTGATGGAACTCTGACGGATGTTTCATGGGTTTTTAAAGATACTCTTGGAGGAACAAAAGTTACCTGGAAATCTAAAGGAACAATGAGTTTTCTTTTCAAAATATATTCGGCGCTTAATGGCGGAGCCGACAAAGTTATCGGTACTATGTACGAGAAAAGTTTGGCTAACTTAGATAAGATATTAGTTTATGAAACTAACACATTTGACGTAAAAGTAGATGGTGTAGTAAAAAAATTAGAGACATTTTATATCAACCAATCGTTTACTAGCGAAATAGGGAAAATTGCCAAAAATGTTCGAGTTGTTGTCCCTCAGTTAACTTCTTTTTGTGAAGCCAACGGCATAGAGACCAACGGAAAGCCTTTTGTAATATACCATACTTATGACACCACAAGCGGATTAGCAAAAATATCTATTTGTGTACCTATCAAAAAAGAAATCTTTACAAGCTCAGGAAGTGACATCTTAACTGGTAAACTAGAACCATTTGAAGCTGTAAAAACAACTTTAAAAGGAGACTACTCACATACTAAACAAGCGATAGAAAAATCGACAGCTTATATTAATAGCCAAAAAATATTCCCTGATCTTACTTGGTCACATCTTGAAATTTATACGATAAGTAAAGCTGAAATTGCAAATCCATCTAAATGGGTAACAGAGCTTTATTATCCTATAAAACCAAAGGTAGTTCCTGTAGAGAGAACTGTTATTAGTACTCCGAAAGCAGAAGTAACTCCAACACATACTCCTGTACATACCCCTCCTCCTGCAAAAGAAGAGGAATCAGAATTTTAAAAAATCTGAAATGCAGATTAAACCTTTTCGGATAATGCTATTCTAACTTATATAAAAAGTAAAGTTGACAGACGAAAAGGTATTTATACAAGAGTTATTAAACCCGAAGACGCAAAATATTGCGTTTCAAAAACTTGTATCTACTTACCAAAAACCGTTGTACAATCATATTCGGAACATTGTTTTGAATCATGATGATGCACACGATGTTTTGCAAAATACTTTTGTGAAAGTATTTCGATATCTCAATAAATTTAAAGGAGATAGCAAACTATTTTCATGGGTATATCGCATTGCAACCAATGAAGCTTTGACTTTTTTAAGTCAGAAAGCAAAACTAAGCGGAATAACCTCTGAAGCTTTACAAAATAAAACCATTGAGAATCTTGAAGCCGATGCTTTTTTTGACGGAAACGAAATTCAGTTGAAACTACAAAAAGCTATTGTTACGCTCCCGGAGAAACAACAGCTGGTTTTTAAAATGAAATATTTTGAAGAATTAAAATATGAAGAAATAGCCGAGATATTAGGCACTTCTGTTGGTGCATTAAAAGCATCGTATCATCATGCCGTAAAAAAAATCGAAGCTCATGTTACATCCAATTAAACCTTTTACAACTAATAAAGTCTTACATACATCATGAAAGCATTTAAATTAGATAACGAACCGAAAATTGAAACTGGATTTAAAACTCCAGAAGATTATTTTGAAAATTTCTCCGCAAGTTTACAGGAGAAGTTGCTACAAAATGAGCCTAAAACAATTTCTTTATTTGCAAGAAATAGAAAAACATTCATGGCTGTTGCTGCCGTACTTGTAATTGCATTAACGGTTCCTATAGTATATAAGTACACAACAAAATCTAAGGAACTTGACGAAGCTACTCTAGAAACGTACTTATCTTATCAATCAAATTTAAATCAGTACGATTTAATTCATGAGTTAGATACAAACGACATTAACAATTTAGATAAAAATATTGCTTTAGGTGATGATGCTATAGAAGATGTTCTGGCTTCGAATCCTAATATCGAACATCTTATTTTAGAATAAAAGAACAATTACATAAAAATGATGCAGATGAAAATCAAAAACATACTTCCGATATTACTATTCCTGATTACATTCCCTTTTTACGCTCAAAGCGAGAAAATGGACGAAAAAAGGGAGAAAATAAAAGCATATAAAGTTTCTTTCCTAACAACCGAATTAGAGTTAACTTCAGCTGAATCAGAAAAATTCTGGCCTATATATAACACTTATGATGATAAGCAATATGAATTAAGACATCAGAAGATGAAATCATATACCAGAAAATTAAGCGAAGAAACGTTAAAGAATATGTCTGAAAAGGAAGCTGCAGCTCTTCTTTCTCAAATGGAAAGTACCGATGAAGAATTATATCTTTTGCGCAAAAAATATATTGCAAGTTTAAAGAAAATACTTCCTGCAAAAAAAATCATAATCCTTCGAAAATCCGAAGATGATTTTAATCGCAAACTATTACACCAATATCGAGACAAAGCAGGTAAAAACTAAATCCTGTTTAAAAATAACAACAGCCGAGAGCCCTTATAATAATTACTTTATTATCTAGGGCTCTTTTATTTTTTAAAGCGAATTTGAACCATTTTATTATGACCAGCAGCAATTGCAGTTGTTGAATTCACGAAACGAATCGTAAAAAAGCTTGAATCTGTCGATAATTGTTTCCATGTAGCGCCACCATCTGCCGAATAATGCAATCCTAAAGTCCCAACTACAACTATTTCTTTCCCTCCGCTTTTAGGTACATATTGCACACAAGATGCATAACCAAAACCTGAATTCTGAGCTATTAAATTCCAGGTTTTCCCACCATCTGTAGTAATTGCTTTATTATCTGAATTTTGTTCTGGAAATTCGTAATCACCACCAGCAATAATTCCGTTTTTAGAATCATAAAAGTCAGCCGTAAAAATTCCAGTCATTGTTTTTCCTTGTACAATAGGCGTTTCATAAACTTTCCATGTTTTCCCTTTATCAGATGAATGAAAAACCCTTGCCCTTTTCCCGCCAGAAACCAACCAGGCATCTTTACCTTTTATAACAATATTAGTATTGCTTGCTGCAAATGCTGCCTCTCCTTTTCCCATTGTTGGCAATTGATCCGAAAGTAATTTTACCCACGTATTACCTCCATCACGAGTTATTAATATCGAAAAACTATCTTCGGTAGGATCACCTACCGCAATTCCCTCGCTATCATTCCAGAATTGCATACTATCATAAAATACTTTATCATTAATTTCTTTATAAACCAATTTTGTTTTTTTGGTTGCTTTAGAAACTTGATAAAGCAAAGCTGGATTTGCTACACTTAATAAATAAATATTTTTTGAAGTTTCAGCAATACTTCTAAACTCTAACTTTAAGGTATCCTTATAAATATGCTCTACATATTTTTCTTTATCCTTTAAATCGTAATATCCAAATCGCGAATTATCAGCTCCAAACCATATCTTATTTTTATCAATTACTAGCGCTCTAATACTTATTTTATCTTTAAACAGTGTATCGACTTCTATAGACTGAAAACCTTTACCGTTTATTTTGTAATCTACTGTTTGACAATACATAGCGAAACTAAAAAAACTTAAAAAGAGTGCTAATTTTTTCATGGTATTTTAAATTATTTTATGCTAAAATACAATTATTTACATAAAATCAAAACGCAATATATTTTTTATGGCACAGTAATTGGATAATTCAAAATAACAATCTTAATACGATACGTCATGAGAACGAAAATACTTTTAATAAGTCTACTAACTTTAGGGTTTGCTACAATGCAAGCTCAAGCTGGAGCTACAGTATATGCTAAAAATTCTGATATTAGTGATAATTTAGATTTAAGAGCCGTAGCTTCTATTTTTGGGGAATCTGCAAATCTTCAGGATTTTGAAAGAAGATTAAATGAACCAAAATATCAAATATCAAATCTAGATTTAAACGATGATAATCAAGTTGATTATTTACGTGTAATCGAAAGCGTAGAAAACAGAACTCACGTAGTTATCATACAAGCTGTACTAGATCGTGATGTTTACCAAGATGTTGCAACAATTGATTTAGAGAGAGATTCTTTTAACAAAGTTCACATACAAGTTGTTGGAAACGATTTTATTTACGGTCCAAATTACATCTATGAGCCAGTTTATACTATTGCTCCTGTAATATATACATCATTTTGGGTAACTAACTATCGTCCTTATTATTCAAGCTGGACATGGAACTACTATCCAACTTATTATACTGCATGGAGACCTTACCCAGTTTATAGATATAGAAACAATGTTAATATTTGCATTAATGTAAACAATCATTACAACTATGTAAGTTCTAGAAGAAGTAATACAGCTGTTGTAATATATAACTCTAATCGTTCTTACGGATATGAAAGACGTAATCCTAACAATGGTTTTGCACAACGTAATAGTAATGTAAGCAACAGATACGAGCTAGATCAAAGACGTGTTGCTAGTAGAGAAACAAACAGAAGAGGAAACACCTATTCTAATACTAACAGAACTACTGATAGAACTGCAACACCTAATAGAGATTATTCTCAAAACAGAACAAGTACATCTAGAGACAACAGTACTACAGCAAGACCAAGTCGTGATTATTCTCAAAACAGAACAAACTCAACAGGAACAACTGTAGATAGAACAAATACTACTAGAGATTACAATAGAGCTAATTCTACTCAAAGAACAGAAACTACAAGAGATTATTCTCAAAACAGAACGAGTTCTAACGCAGTAACGCCAACCCCTAGAACACAAACTACGAGAGATTATACTCAAAACAGACCAAGTTCTACTACGGTAACGCCTACGCAAAGAACAGAAACGGCAAGAGATTATACTCAAAATAGAGGAAGTGCTACAAGAGATTACTCCTCTCAAAGAACGGAATCATCAAGAGGGAATTCTGAAAGCAGAACTAGTTCAGCTAGGCAATCAAGTCCTCAAAGTTCTGGAAACGAAAGATCAAGTTCCGTTTCCAGAGGTGATTCAAGCCCAAGACAAAGTGGCTCTTCTGAAAGAAGTAGCAATCGAAGAGGCTAATTTTAATACACTTATCAGACGAAAATAAAAACACGATTTAACGATCGTGTTTTTTTTATCTTTATTCTTCATAATTTGATGTTAATTTGTTTTAAAACAGTAAATTTGACGCGACTTTTATAAAATTAAAAAATTAAATGAGCGCATCACACAAGAACTTACATAGTAAGTTAACGTTAGGAGGTTTGTTAATCACATTAGGTATTATTTATGGTGATATAGGAACCTCTCCTTTATATGTAATGAAAGCCATTCTTGGCAAACATATAATCGAAGCTGATATTGTTTTGGGTGGTATTTCATGTGTATTCTGGACATTAACGCTCCAAACAACCATCAAATATGTGCTTATTACACTCAGTGCCGATAATCATGGCGAAGGAGGAATCTTTGCTTTATACGCACTGGTTAAAAAAACAAAGATTAAATGGTTGATTGTTCCCGCCATTATAGGGGGAAGTGCCTTACTCGCAGATGGTATTATTACACCGCCAATATCCGTTTCTTCGGCAATTGAAGGTATTAAAACCTATTATCCTAGTATAAATACTGTTCCTATTGTTATTGCAATCTTATTTGTTTTATTTGCGATTCAGCAATTCGGGACAAAATTAGTAGGTAAGTTTTTTGCTCCAATGATGCTTATCTGGTTTACCATGTTAGGTACTTTGGGTGTCATACAAATTGCACATCATCCAGAAGTTTTTAAAGCGATAAACCCTTACTACGCTTATCACTTATTATCAATCCATCCTGATGGCTTCTTCGTTTTAGGCTTTGTATTTTTATGTACAACCGGAGCCGAAGCTTTATACTCGGACATGGGACACTGCGGAAGAAAAAACATTCGCATAAGCTGGATATTTGTTAAGTCAACATTAGTATTAAACTATTTTGGACAAGCAGCTTATCTTATTCATCATGAAGGACGTACTTTACAAGAATTAGGAGGTAACGGAAATCCTTTTTATTTAATCATGGCAAGTTGGTTCCAACCAATTGGTATTGTTATCGCAACACTTGCAGCAGTAATTGCATCGCAAGCACTTATTAGTGGTTCATTTACATTGATAAATGAAGCCATGCGATTAAATTTCTGGCCAAAAGTAAAAATAAAATATCCTACTGAATTAAAAGGTCAACTATACATCCCATCTATAAACTGGTTATTATTTTTTGGTTGTGTAGGTATCGTATTGCACTTTGAAGAATCAGGAAAAATGGAACATGCTTATGGTCTTGCAATTATTTTATGCATGATTATGACCACTATTTTACTTAATTTCTACTTGATTATGAAACGAGTAAAATTATATTTCATGGTTCCATTAATCACTATATATCTAGCAATCGAGATTAGTTTTTTAATTGCCAACGTAACTAAGTTTGCCGAAGGTGGTTATGTAACATTAATTATTGCTGCAGTTCTTATCTCTATTATGACGATTTGGTTCCTGGCTAAGAAAATTAATAAAAACTACACCAAGGTTATCAAGATTGAAGATTATAAAAAAGTGTTGATGGAATTGAGCGAAGATTTATCTATTCCTAAATATGCAACGCATTTAGTTTATATGACCAATGCTAGCCGTGTAGATGAATTGGAGGAAAAAGTAATTTATTCCATTTTGCAAAAGCGTCCGAAAAGAGCCGATATATATTGGTTTGTACACGTAAACATTTTAACTGAGCCTTATAAAACTCAATATAAAGTAACCGAAATTGCAAAAGACGATATTTATAGAGTCGATTTTAATTTAGGATTTAGAGAACCTACCAAGATCAACTTAATGTTTAGAGAAGTTATTCGTGATATGGTAAAAAAAGGAGAAGTTGATATTACAAGCCGATACGAATCATTGAATAAAAATAATATTATTGGAGATTTCAAATTTGTGTTATCTGAGAAATTCCTTTCTAACGATAATGACTTGAGATGGCATGAAAATATTATCATGAACTCTTATTTCTTTATAAAGAAACTAAGTTTATCCGAAGAACGCGCTTTTGGTTTAGACAGCAGTTCTGTAAAAATAGAAAAATTCCCAATGGTGCTTCATGCTCCAGAAAACATAGGTTTAACAAGAGTTCATTAAGCCTTGATAAACATTTACAAAACACTCTTTTAATTCTTAAAAGAGTGTTTTTTTTTGGTTGGAAAATATAAAAAGAACATTCAAAATTAAAAATTTAACTTTCAACCAATTAATAGTACCTTTGCAGCTCAATTATTTAAAATGAGATTACACAGAAATTTAGTTTATACGACCATCGATTCTTTAAACGCCATATTCAATGAAGGTGAATATGCTGATAAAGTGGTTGCAAGAGCATTAAAAAAAGACAAACGTTGGGGAAGTTCTGACAGGAAATTTGTCGCAGAAACGATATACGAAATAGTTCGTTGGAAAAGATTATACAGTGAAATTGCTGAAGTTAAAGAACCGTTTGACAGAGATAACCTTTGGAGAATGTTCTCAGTATGGGCAGTTTTAAGAGGTTACCCAATCCCTGATTGGCGCCAGCTGGAAGGAGTTCCTGAAAGAAAAATAAAAGGTCGTTTTGACGAGCTTTCTAAAACTAGAGCTATTAAAGAATCTATTCCTGATTGGATGGATGAATTAGGAGTTAAAGAATTAGGCGAAAAACTTTGGGCTACAGAAATTGCTGCTCAAAACCAACCGGCTAAAGTTATACTTAGAGTAAATACGCTAAAAACTACCAAAGAACAGTTAAGAGCAATCTTAATGGATTTGAATATCGAAACCGAATTCTTAAAAAATCAGCCAGATGCTTTGGTCTTAAAAGAAAGAGCAAATGTATTCTTAACAGATGCATTTAAGCAAGGTTTCTTTGAGGTTCAAGATGCTAACTCGCAACTTGTAGCTGCATTTCTTGATGTAAAACCAGGAATGCGTGTAGTTGATACTTGTGCTGGTGCTGGAGGAAAAACATTGCATATTGCTTCTTTGATGGAAAACAAAGGACAATTAATTGCAATGGATTTATACGAAAGTAAACTAAAGCAATTAAAATTAAGAGCGAAACGTAATGGTGCTTTTAATATCGAATACCGTATTATCGACACTACTAAGGTAATTAAGAAATTACACGAAAAAGCCGATAGAGTTTTAATCGATGCTCCATGTAGTGGTTTAGGTGTTTTAAAAAGAAACCCTGATGCTAAATGGAAATTAAAGCCTGAATTTATCGATAACATTCGTAAAGTTCAAGCCGAAGTTTTAGAGAACTATTCTAAGATTGTAAAACCAGGAGGAAAACTAGTTTACGCTACGTGTTCTATATTACCTTCTGAAAATCAAGAGCAAGTAGAGAAATTCTTAAAAACAGAAATTGGAAAACAGTTTACTTTTGTAAAAGACCAAAAAATATTGGCTTCTGAGTCTGGATTTGATGGTTTTTATATGGCATTATTAGAGCGTAAAGATGCTCCAGTAGTAGCTTCATAAAACTACATTATACTTATATATTAAAAAAGGTTTAACATTGAATTCAATGTTAAACCTTTTTTTTATTCTGGTTTAAGAGAATCCAAAATATTACTTCCTCTAATAAGCATTTTAGGTTCAGTATTCTCTTTGATTTTTGTTAGAATACTAATAATATCTAAATCTGTGCCTTTCAAATTTTCAATTGTATCAGAACTAACAACATCTGTTTTAAATATATATTTTTCGTCAATTTTATAAGTTCCTACATCTTTAAGAATAACTACCCCGTTTAATACAAACAAAAACTTTTTACTTTTACTTTTCGTGAATTTATTTTTAATATCATTCAGAGTCATCAAATTAACCTCTTTTGGATTTTTTGAAGTAATCATTATTCTCCCTATATAATTAACTGCTTCAATCGTGATTGTATCTTTTATCACATTAATATCTTTAATTTCGTTTACATCAAAATTTGCAATGGCGTTTTTGTGTACAAAATTTCCATCTAAAAAAAAGGCAGGTTCATTCGTTTGTGAATACATCCCTATAAACATAAATAGTGAGAACAAAACAAATAGTGCTTTCATAATTATAATAGGTCGAGAATTAATTATTTAAATATACTATTATTTCTCTTACCCCAACCAACCATCACGATCTAAACTGCGATATTGAATTGCTTCGGCAATATGAGAAGAAACAATATCTGGAGCCGCCTCTAAATCGGCTATAGTTCTGGCTACTTTCAAAATTCTATCGTAAGCCCTAGCTGAAAGATTAAGTCGTTCCATTGCGGTTTTTAATAATAACTTTGATTGTTCGTCAAGTGCACAAAACTCTCTGATTTGTTTCGTATTCATTTGCGCATTATAATTTATATTCTCGAATGTTTCAAATCTTTTAGCTTGAATTTCGCGTCCAGCCGTAACACGTTCGCGAATATGCACACTACTTTCGGCTTTATTATCATCAGCTAATTTTTCAAAAGGAACTGGCGTAACTTCTATATGAATATCTATTCTGTCTAATAAAGGCCCTGAAATCTTGCTTAAATAACGTTGCATCTCGTGTGGAGATGATTTTTGTGGTGCATCAGGATCATTAAAGAATCCGCTTGGACTCGGGTTCATACTCGCCACAAGCATAAAAGAAGATGGATAGGTTACGGTAAACTTGGCTCGCGAAATTGTTACTTCTCTATCTTCCAGAGGTTGACGCATTACTTCGAGTACATCTCTTTTAAACTCAGGTAATTCATCTAGAAATAAAACCCCATTATGTGCCATCGAAATTTCTCCTGGTTGCGGATAACTGCCTCCTCCTACTAATGCTACATTCGAAATGGTGTGATGCGGACTTCTAAAAGGCCTTTGATTCATTAACCCAACTTCTTTTAATTTTCCTGCAACACTATGAATTTTGGTCGTTTCTAATGCTTCTTTTAATGTCATTGGTGGCAGAATACTTGGTAATCGTTTGGCTAGCATTGTTTTTCCTGCTCCTGGAGGTCCAACCAAAATTATATTGTGTCCGCCCGCAGCAGCAATTTCCATACAACGCTTTATACTCTCCTGCCCTCTTACATCTGAGAAATCAAATTCAGGGAAATCTAACGTTTTATAAAACTCAGCCCTAGTATCTATAACAGTCGTTTCTAAAGTTCCTTTTCCTTCCAGAAAATCAATTACTTCCTGTACATTCTCAACTCCATATACATCTAAACCTGCTACAATTGCAGCTTCTTTTACATTTTGCTTTGGCAGAAAAAATCCTTTATATCCTTCTTCCTTTGCTTTTATAGCAATAGGCAAAGCGCCACGAATGGGTTGTAAGCTTCCGTCAAGCGAAAGTTCTCCCATAATAATATACTTATCTAGTTCGGGTGCTTTTATTTGATCTGAAGCCACTAAAATACCAATTGCCAAAGTTAGGTCGTAAGCCGAACCTTCTTTACGCAAATCGGCTGGCGCCATATTTATAGTTATTTTTTTTCCAGGCATTTTATACCCGTTATTTTTTAGTGCTGCTGCAATCCTGAAACAACTTTCTTTGATGGCACTATCAGGTAAACCTACCAAATGATACCCAATTCCTGTATCCATATTTACCTCAACAGTAATAGTTGTAGCTTCTACACCAAAAACTGCACTTCCGTATACTTTAACTAACATAATCCCTTTTATTTATGAAAGTAAAAGTATTTAATTATAAATTGAAAAAGTAGTATTTTGTAGTAAAAAATTTACTTTTTATTTAATCGCATAAATAGATGAATTAATTCAAAATAATTTGAACTTTTTGAAAAAGCTACTTAGATTTTAATTCTATGAATTCTAATTCTACCATATCATCTCAATACAATTAATCCTATTTTCTAATGCATCATAAAGGTTTTCTTGAATTACCATTAACTCTTGGTAACCTGCATTACTATTATAATCTACCGTACGGCTACTAGCTTTAAGTAATTTCCTCAAAGCTTTTCTTTCCATCGCATTAAAATCATAAGCAGCTTTTAAATCTGCGATGCTTAAATCTTCCATTTTTACTATATTCATCTTGATTTTTTATTTATGGTTACGTAAATGTAAAATGAAATTATTCTTGTAGCATTCAACTTATTTTTTTTAACAGTATAATTTGTTGAATAATCCGTTCATAAAAAACTTTAACTTGTGAAAATTAAACCCATCAAAAATTATAATAGCGACTTCTTTGTAACATAAACAACTTTAGTATGACTACTATAAAAAGACAAAAGATGAATCGGTTATATAAAATACTTTTACTAATACTTGTTTCCATAAATATATGTTCTGCTCAAACAATTGAAAAAGCTTCTGATAATACTCCAAAAGTTATTGAATGTCCGCTTTTAAAACAAGATTTTGTAATTTTCAGGACTCAACTACAAAAATCATATCCTTCATTATATCGCTTTAACAGCAAAAAAAATATAGATCGATTATTTGATAATTATTTTTTATCTATAAATAAAAATACCACTCAAATTGATTTTTTAGCAGAGATAAAACTCGTATTGAGTTATTTGCAAGACGGTCACTTTTATGCAGGAGCATCGCCAGAGTTAAAACAATATTTTGATGAAAATGCGAAAGTCTTTCCGCTACAAATCAGGTTTATAAACGATAATGCTTATGTTGTTTGTAGCAAAAAAGGAAGTCTATTACCCGAAACTGAAATTCTAAGCATAAACGGTATTCAAATAAACGAAATCAAGGAAAAACTTTTCCAATATATTGTTTCTGATGGTAAAATCGAAACCAAAAAATATGTGATACTAAATAATAATTTCTGGTTTTATTATCGATTAGTTTATGGCGAACAATCTGATTTTAAAATTGAATATAAGTCTAAGGATAACAAAATTAAAACGATTAATCTCAGTTCTGAACTATATAAAAATACCGAATGCAAAAATCAGAAACCTGATCCAGATAAATATTTATCGATCGATTATAAAAAAGATGGTATTGCTCTTCTCACCATCAAAACTTTTAATGGAGAAATATTCGACCAAACAAAAGAAAATTATATTCCGTTTTTAGAGCAAACATTCAAAGAAATAAAAGATAAGAAAATAGATAAACTAATAATCGATTTAAGAGGAAACGGTGGAGGAAGAGATACTTATGGTTCATTATTATATTCTTACCTTACAAATACTCCATTTGAATATTATACTTCTCTAGAAAGTACTTCGCAAAAATTAACCAAAAACGACCTAAGTAGTTATAAACCGAAAGAAAACCCATCTGAAGATTACTTTAGAGGTAGAAATAATTTGGCCACCCAAAAACCAAGTCTGAATAATTTCGCAGGTAAAGTTTATGTTTTAATTGATGGAATGAGTTTTTCGACAACTGCTGAGTTCTGTGCTATTGCAAAAAGTAACAATAGGGCCTTATTTATCGGGGAAGAAACTGGCGGTGGATATTTCGGAAATACTTCTGGTAATGCTGTGGAATTGGTTTTGCCAAACACTCAAATTTATGTTTCGATACCTACAACCAAATATATTTTATCAGTCAAAAAAGACAAATATAGTAACCGAGGCATTTTACCCGATTATAAAATAACTCCAACTATTAGTGAGTACATTCAGGACAAAGATGTTCAGCTAGAATTTGCATTAAAACTTGCAAACCAAAAAACAAAAAAATAATTCAATCTAATTCCAAAACAAAAAAAAATGTCGAAGAAAATCCTTGTTCTTTTACTGCTCTCCATTCTTTCTGTAAGTTCAACTTTTGCTCAGAAAGTCAAAAAATTAAAAAAGAATACTCCTGAATTGAAAAGTGAATTATATTACGAAATTAAAAAAGCCGATAGCACTTTATTTGCTGCCTTTAATAGATGCGATACTGTAGCTTACAAAAAGTTTTTTCTAGATGATTTAGAATTTTACCATGACCTTGGAGGCTTAACAACTTCTTTTAAAAGCGAATTAGCCTCATTTAAGGAAATGTGTGCTAGAGGAAGTAATATTTAGAAGAGAACTTGTAGAAAGTAGCTTAGAAGTTTATCCAATTAAAAATTATGGTGCAGTCGAAATAGCCGTTCATAATTTTTATCATACAAATAAAGGTGAAAAAGAAAAACCAAGCGGAACTTATAAATTTATTCATGTTTGGCAGCAAAAAGATGGAGAATGGAGAATCTCGAGGATCATTAGTTACGGACATGATAGCATGAAAAATGACTAGACCTAAATAGTTAACACGGTCCTATCGCTGATTTTAATAACTTTGTTATCATTACACAACTTAAAAAAACACCGAGATGCAAACTGATAGTTTATTAAAACAAATAGATTTCATTAAAGAGATTGATAAGGTAAAATACATTCAGCGCAAAACTAAATTATTCAACAGCGACAGAAATGAAAATGATGCTGAGCATAGCTGGCATTTGGCTATGATGACAATTGTACTAGCTGAGCATTCGAATGTACCTATAGATGTTCTTAAAGTCCTTAAAATGGTTTTAATACACGACATTGTAGAGATTGATGCTGGTGATACTTTTATTTATGACACCACAAAAAGTCACGATAATACCGATGAGGAACGTATTGCTGCTGAACGAATTTTTGGGCTTTTGCCAAAAGAACAAGCTCAGGAGTTTATTGCAATTTGGGAAGAATTTGAGGCTGGTTTAACCAATGAAGCAAAATTTGCAAAATCGATGGACAGACTTGAACCTCTTTTGCAAAACACATCTAATAATGGAGGAACCTGGAGAGAATTTAATGTAGATTACGAGAAAGTTCACGAAAAGAAAAAAGTGATTCAAGAAGGCTCTGATACAATCTGGAATTATGCCGAAAATTTAATTAACGAAAGTGTCCAAAAAGGAATTCTCACGAAGAAAAATAACTAAATAAACTTTATTTTATTTCTCGGATTTAAAAAAATTAAAAGGATTTCTTACCATTAAGAGATTAAGAAAAATTAAGTATTGTTTTGATAAAGTTTAATGTTTTTTTAGCCACATATTAAAAAGATTAAAAGGATTCAAACTTTGCGAACTCTGCGGTTAATTTACTGCTACAGATTAAAAGGATTAAGTCTTTGCGAACTCTGCGGTTAATATACTGCCACAGATTAAAAGATTAAAAAGATTCCAAAAGTTTTGCGGTTATTTTACCACAACCCGAGCGAGATCGAACTGGCGAAGCAATTGCACAAATTTACACAAATAAAAAATCTGCTGAATCTGCTAAATCTGCGAGCTACTTTTTTTTGCAACAGATAAAAAGGGTTCTTAAACTTTACGGTCTTTGCGCAATCCTTTGCCAACTCTGCGGTTAATTTACTGCCACTGATTAAAAGGATTAAAAAGATTTCAAACTTTGCGCCCTTTGCGAAAATCTTTGCTTGCTTTGCGGTTAATTTTTACAAACTCAGCGGTTAATTCCCTCTTACAGATTATATTTTTCACCCTCCAAAATCAACAAAATCGACCCGCTTACTATTTGTCCAAAACAAAATAAGCGGCTTCTTTTTGCCTATTTTCGGTTATTTTTCCTTAAATTGCGAAAATATCTATCACGTTTTCAGTCAAAAAATGCATTTTCACATTTTATTAAATGCGATTTTACCAATCCGGAATCTGACTAAAAAACATACCAATTTGCAATTTATATTGCATCTTTTGCCTATCGAAAAAATTTCATAATCGGGCACAATAATCTAAAAAGAATAACAAAATGGAATTCAAAATAATTACTCCTGAACAAGGAGAGGATAAAACATTTACTAATGAAATAATTGCTAAATTTCTTCATACTCATCTGGAACAATATGGCGATACAATCGAAGATATATTAAAAGCTATCGCATATGTAATGAACCCTGCAAAAGGCGGAAAAATTGTTCTTGCAATAGAAGAAGAAAACATTGTGGGAGCTTGTGTCCTAAACCATACAGGAATGAAAGATTATATTCCCGAAAATATATTGGTATATATAGCAGTCGACAAAAGCCAAAGAGGAAAAGGCTACGGAAAGAAATTAATGCAAAAAGTAATTGATACTGCCGAAGGAAATATTGCATTGCATGTTGAGCCAGATAATCCAGCTAAAATTCTATACGAGAAACTAGGCTTTACAAATAAATACCTAGAAATGCGTTTAATTAAATAAACCTCAACTAGTATTTCAATTTAAAAAAAGAAAAGAACGCAATGGCATTCATCAAATTATACCGCAAAAAACTAGAGGAGAATTATACTTTTCTGAACAACATTTTTATTTCCAAAAATATTAAGTGGGGTGTTGTATCTAAGCTTTTATGCGGTAATAAAATATATCTTAAAGAAATAATTGCTTTGGGTGTTACCGAAATTCATGATTCGAGGGTTAGTAACCTAAGAAAAATTAAATCATTAGACCCAAATATTCAAACCGTATATATTAAACCACCTGCAAAGCGAAGTATTGCAAGCATTGTAAAATATGCCGATGTTAGTTTTAACACTGAGATTTATACGATACAAATGCTTTCTAGCGAAGCGCAGAAACAAAATAAAATCCATAAAATCATTATTATGATTGAAATGGGTGATTTACGCGAGGGCGTAATGGGCGAAGATTTAGTTGAATTTTACGGGCAGGTTTTTAGTCTGCCTAATATTGAAGTTCTTGGTATCGGTACAAACCTTAATTGCTTGAGTGGCGTAATGCCAACTCAGGACAAACTGATTCAGCTAAGTTTATACAAACAACTTATCGAAGCTAAATTTGATATTAGCATTCCGTGGGTTTCTGGCGGAACTTCAGTTGCATTGCCTTTAATCATAAAGAATGCAAGACCTATGGAGGTTAACCATTTCAGGATTGGTGAAGCATTGTTCTTTGGGAAAGATTTGTTTACTGGAGAAACTATCGAAGGAATGCACAACGATGTTTTCAAGCTTTATACAGAGATTATCGAAATAACCGAAAAACCAGATATCCCAACAGGTGAATTAGGCGAAAATGTAGCAGGAAATACTTTTTCTATGAATGATACCGAAGATTTTGGCGGCACTTCTTTACGTGCAATTCTGGATATTGGTTTACTCGATATGCAACCTCAATATTTAGAATCTGATGATGCCGAAATAAGCATTGTCGATGCCAGCTCGGATATGTTAGTAATTGATATTTCTAAGTCTAAAAAGAAATATAAAGTAGGCGACTTAGTATCGTTTAACATTAGATACATGGGCGCACTATATCTTTTAAACTCCGATTATATCGAAAAAACTATAGAATAAATAATTCTTTGTAAAATAATTATCTATAAAATTATATAATAGCAATCGCAATTTAATAATATTATAATGCTATCCCTAAATAACTCGATTCTATCAAATGGTGCAAAATATTCGTTAGTAAATACTTTTATTTACAATCTTATATAAAATATAATTTTAGCACAACAATATGAAAAACTTTGATACTGAAACAATCGATTTTATTGAGAACAACAATCTTATTGGAATAAAAGCGGGAAATGAAAGACCAAACTTCCTTAATATTTGGATGGTTACTGTTGATAATAGAATCTTTGCAAGATCATGGGGTTTTGCTGAAAGAAGTTGGTACAATACATTCCTAAAAGATGCTGATGGAGAAATAAAATGTGGAGAAAGAGTTATTAAAATATCTGCTGTTATACCAAAAGATATCGCCTTACTCAACAAAAAAATAAACGAAGCCTACTTAAAAAAGTACGATTCAGGTGATAATTCTTTTTACGCTCACGGAATAATTAAAGAGGAACATATTGCAAAAACTATGGAATTTATAGTTTTGTAAATATCAATTATGAGTATAATAATGAATACTATCTAATTAAAATAAATAAAAAACGAGATGATTATCATCTCGTTTTTTATTTATTTCTGCCTCAGTATCTCTATTTTGCAGCCCAGATTTCGATTTCTAATTTAATCTCTGGTAATCCCAAAGCAGTAATATATCCAACAGTCATTGACGGATATACTTCTCCAAAAAATGCATTCCATACAGCATAAAAAGCATCCCAATCTATTTCTTGAGTTGCCCAGATATTTACCTTGATAACATCATCGGCTACCAATTCCTGACTTTCCAGAACAGCTTTTATATTCTGAAAAGTATTAACAACTTGTTCGTTAAAATTATCTGGCAAATCTCCTTCTTTACTTGTACCTATCTGACCAGAAAAAGTATAAATATCTGCATTACCTGATATCTTCGTAACATGAGAATAATTACCAACTGGAGCTGATAATGTACTTGGATTTGACCTTGTTACTGCTTTTATCTTATTGTTTTCACTCATTTTTGCTTCTAATAATGATTAAATTTTGACAACTTTTGTTTCTCAAATAATTTCGAGCTTAACAAATTTAAAAGATGCAATTATAAATCTACTTCCCATTTTGAAATATTTAACTTGTGACATTGCCATAAAAATCAATACTTCGCATTGATTCATCACTAATAAAAAAGTCCTATTCTTTATTATAACTTCAATTATATTAAAAAAACAGAGTAATTTATTATTTATAAATGATTTACAATAAAATTATATATTAGCATGTATATTTCCGTAACCACTTATTATTTAAGCATCAAAGTATTTCAATCAATCAAACCTAACTAATCATGAAAAACAAATTCCCCCCTTCAAAAAGCAAGATTTCCTATTTTAATCACAGACATATTTCTCTTCTAATACTGTTCTTTGTTTTCACAATAAATACAAGCGCTCAACAAAAAACAATTACGGAGAAATTCAAGAAAGAAACTGTTTTAAAAATTGATTCTTTATTACAAGTAAATTATATATTTCCTGATAAAGCCAAATTAATTGGTAATCATTTAAAAGCCGCATATAAAGAAGGTAAATTTAAAAAGTATGACTTATTAGACTCTTTTGCAGTAGCATTAACAAAAGAAGTACGATTTATTAATAATGATAAGCATCTTGGAATTTGGACTAAATTTATTCCTCCTGTTGAGGAGAAAAAAGATTTAAATAAAGATTCTTATGAAATTTACCTGCACAATTACACCGACAATCGCAAACTAGCAAATGGCTTTAGAGAAGCTAAACTAATTGATAGCAATGTAGGATATATTAAATATAATAATTTCATACACGAAACCGATCAAACCATCGATTCTTATATGCGCTTACTAGAAAATGCCGATGCTATTATTATTGATTTAAGAAATAATGGAGGTGGTAGTCCAAAAACTGTTCAGTATTTATGTAGTTATTTTTTCAAAGATCCTATATTACTAAACACCTTATATTTTAGAAAAGATAATTTTACTGAGGAATTTTGGGTAAAAGAAGTAAACGGAAAAAAATTGATTGATGTTCCTTTGTTCATTATTACTAGTCCAAAAACTTTTTCGGGAGCCGAAGAATTCAGCTATAATATGCAAACCCAAAAAAGAGCAACACTAGTTGGAGAAACAACTGGTGGAGGAGCTAATCCTGGCGAACCCTATGAAATTAACAGTCGATTAGAAATATTCGTTCCTACCGGAACTGGAATAAACCCAATTACAAAAACAAACTGGGAAGGTGTTGGTGTAATTCCAGAATATAAAACTACTCCAGATATGGCTTATGATAAAGCTGTAGAATTAGCACAAAAAACTGCTTTTGATTACAGAAATAAAAAGGCAGCTGAATCTAAAAATCTTTATCTGGAACTACAAAAAACTGTTGATCAACAAACGAAACCAATTAACGAAGGTGACTCTGCTAAAATGGATCAGCAAATATTTAATGTAGTAAAAAAATTAACTGAATCGAACTTATACAAAGAAGATGATATTGATGCATTAGCTTCACAATACACAAAGACAAAGCCTTTTATTACCGAATCCATCTTAAAGAGCAATACCGAGTTGTATCCAAAATCGCCTATTGCCTTTTTAAAATACGGTGATCTTCTGGAACAAAACGGAAAGAAAAGTAACGCCATAATAGCTTTAAAAAAATCTGTAGAAATTGCTACAGAAATTAAAGCTCCTTATCTGGAAGGATTAACAAAACGCTATGAAAGTGTTTTAAAAGGAAAATAGTTTTTATACCGTAATACAAAGGGACTAAATGTACACTGCATTTAGTCCCTTTTTTATTTAGAATACCTTACATAAAATAATAAACTCTTAGAATCAGATAATGTTTTTTGATGTCATAAAACAAAACTGACAATTTTAATTAAAACTTAATCTTCAAACTCAGCATTCATAAAATTCGCCATTCATAAAATTCAATTTTAGCATGTTTTTTAATTACTACCATCAAAATTAAGGGGGTTAAAATTAAAATTTAACAAAAATTAAACAGTAAATACTATTTTTTAATGGGGTGTTAAATCATTTTATACTTTTATCGAAATTTAAAACTAACCAACTATGCGAAAAATTATTTTAACTGTGATTCTAATCACGATTTTGGTACTAACCTTTCTCTCTAATTTTATCCTGTCCGATAGCCCTACCCCAACCGAAGCTGTAAAGTTTGATACTGGTGATACTGCCTGGATGATTGTTGCAACTGCATTTGTATTATTAATGACTCCTGGATTAGGTTTCTTTTACGGAGGTATGGTTGGCAAGAAAAACGTAATTAGCACCATGCTGCAAAGTTTTATGGCAATGGTAATTGTAACCATTTTATGGGTTGTTGTTGCCTTCGGGTTAGCCTTTGGTCCAACAATAGGGGGAATTATAGGTGATCCAACTTCTAATTTATTTTTTCAAGGTGTAGGTACCAATACTGCATGGAGTCTTGCCCCTACTATTCCGTTTATGCTATTTGCATTATTTCAGGCAAAATTTGCCATTATAACTCCTGCATTAATAACAGGTGCATTTGCAGAACGTGTTCGTTTTTGGGCATACTTATTATTCATGGTTTTATTTATACTAGTTATATACTCTCCTTTGGCACATATGACATGGCATCCTGAAGGTATTTTCTTTAAGATGGGTGTACTTGACTTTGCAGGAGGAACAGTTGTACATATGAGCGCTGGTTGGGCTGCATTGGCAGGAGCTATATTTTTAGGAAAAAGAAAAGTACAAAAAGTAAATCCTGCTCGTATTACATATGTGTTACTAGGAACTGCATTATTATGGTTTGGATGGTTTGGCTTTAATGCAGGTTCAGCGTTAGGAGCAAATGGTCTAGCTGTTCAGGCATTAGGTACAACTACAGTTGCAGCCGCAGCCGCAGCAATGGCTTGGGTATTTCTTGATAAAATTTTAGGACATAAACTATCAGCACTTGGAGCTTGTATTGGTGCAGTTGTAGGTCTTGTTGCCATTACTCCTGCTGCAGGTTTCGTAAGTATTCCTCATGCAATCTTTATTGGAGCATTTGCTGCCATTGTAAGTAATCTTGTAGTAGCTAAATTTCCTAAAGGAGAAATTGATGATGCGCTAGATGTTTTTGCTTGTCACGGTGTGGGTGGTATGGTAGGAATGTTATTAACTGGTGTTTTTGCTTCTAAAGCCATAAACCCGCTTGTTGGAGATAATCAAGGTCTTATTTTTGGAACCTCAACATTATTCACAAACCAATTAATAGCAATGGTAATTGTATCCATTTTTGCTTTTGTAGGTTCTTATATCCTTTTCTTTATTGTAAATAAAATTACGCCTCTAAGAGTTACTGAAGAAAAAGAAGAACTAGGATTAGACATTTCTCAACACGGAGAATTTTTATAAAAAAAATGCCTTAAAAATTATTTTAAAGCATCTTTATATACCAAGTAACATAAAAACAAAAAGACCAATCTAAGATTGGTCTTTTTTATTACTTAAATTTTGAAATTCCTTCTTTTAACCATTTCAAATATTCATCTGCACCAACATAACTAATTGTTGGTTTAGAACTATTTAAATTCTTACCCTCTAAATCGGTTATGATATATAAAGGTTGTGTATTGGTTTTATATTTAGAAATCATAAAATCAGTCCATTTATCACCAACTGTAATAATCTTATCTCCTGTAGCCGTTACGTATTGTTCTTCTGCAGGCAATTCCCGTTTATCATCAACATATAAAGAAATAAGCACTACATCATTTTTTAAGATTGGTAATATTCTTTCGTCAGACCAAACATTGTTTTCCATTTTTCTACAATTCACACAAGCATAACCTGTAAAATCGAGCATAATTGGTTTATTGATTGATTTAGCAAAAGCTACTCCATCTTCATAATCATGAAAAACCATGATTCCGTGTGGGCCTAATTCTGCTCCATCAGGTAATCCTTTATCCGAACCAAGACCTGAATTACTTGACCCTCCTACTCCAAACGGACTTTCACTATATTGTGGTGGTGGTGGGAAAGCACTAATTAATTTTAATGGCGCTCCCCAAAGTCCAGGAATTAAATACACCGTAAATACAAGTGTAAGTAATCCTAAATATAAACGTCCAACTGATATATGTGCCAAAGGGCTATCGTGTGGCAATGTAATTTTGCCGAATAAGTATAATGTTAAAGCTCCAAAAATCGCAATCCATATTGCTATAAAAACTTCTCTTTCAAGAAAATGCAATTGTAAAACTAAATCGGCATTTGATAAAAATTTGAATGCTAAAGCCAATTCCAGGAATCCTAAAACAACTTTTACAGTGTTTAACCATCCACCCGATTTTGGTAATGAATTTAGCCATCCCGGGAACATTGCAAATAACATAAATGGTAAGGCTAAAGCCAATGAGAAACCAAACATTCCAATAACAGGAGCAATTCCACCGTTTGAAGCAGCTTCTACTAATAAAGTTCCAACAATTGGTCCTGTACAAGAAAATGATACAATTGCCAAAGCCAAAGCCATAAATAATATTCCAATTATCCCACCTCTATCCGCTTGTTGATCGGCTTTATTTGCCCATGAATTTGGTAACATAATTTCAAAAGCTCCCAAAAATGAAGTTGCAAAAACGACTAATATAACAAAGAATATTAAGTTAAACCAGACATCTGTAGACAAAGCATTTAGTGCATCTGCACCAAAAACCCAAGTTACCAACCAACCTAATGCAACATAAATTACGATAATAGAAATTCCATAAATAACAGCATTTCTAATTCCTTTTGCCCTGCTTTTGCTTTGTTTTGTAAAAAAACTAACTGTCATAGGAATCATTGGGAACACACATGGCGTAAGCAATGCTGCAAAACCAGATAAAAATGCAATAAAGAATATTGACCATAAACTTCTTTGTGGAGCTGGTGCAGATGGATCTGAAGTAGAAGAATCTACATCAACATTATCTTTTGCTGTTTCTAAAGCTTTAGTTCCTACAATAGCCTTTGTAGTATCAACCGCCAGAGCATCTACAGGATCTGCCACAACCTCATCTGCTTTTACAATAGCAGTCGCTGCTGCATCGGCATCCATTTTAAAATTAGCTGGAAGCGCGATAGAAAATTTCTTATTTAAATTGATACAAACTTCTTTACAAACCTGAAAATCGAATTCAATCTCGATTGTTTTTACTTTAGCATTTGTAATTGTTATTTCTTGTTCGATATGTGCTTTCCCTTCAAAGAAAGTTTCGTTAACACCAAAAACATCATTAAATGCTGTTCTGGTTTTTCCTTCTTTGGCTTTACCAACTAAGTTATAGTTTCCTTTTTGATTTTTAAATGAAATTTCTAGCGGAAGCGGCCCTCCATCTGGAGTAAATTGCGAATACAAATGCCAGTCTTTTTCAATAACTCCATCAAAAATCAATACAAAATTGTTTCCAGATTTCTTTTCAATTTTAGAAGTCCATTTTACTGGCTCTAAGATTTGCGCATTTCCTTTTGCAAAAGCAAAAAAGAAAAGCAACAAAAACACAATCGAATTATTCCAGATTTTTTTTGATAGTAAAGCTTGCGGGTAATAGTTTGATTTCATTATTGTAATTCTATTTTAAGTATCTTATTTGTAGTATTTTCTATTTTAAAACGTTCATCTTGTCTGATTCCTACAACCCAAACAATTTGATTATCCGAACACAAAATCCATGTGTTTTCTTTTTCAATCAAGGATAATTTTTCATCTTTAAAAAGCTTACTAACTTTTTTAGATTTTCCATTCATTCCAAATGGATGAAAAACATCACCTTCATTCCACTTTCGTAAAAGCAAAGGAAACTTTATTTTATCGGCGTCCACAAATATAGCTTTATTTGAATCTATTGTTATGTGACCTACGTTACAAAGCCTCAATTTTAAGGGAAAATTAACTTCTTTATCGTTGATTTCTATATAAAATTCTTCTTGCTGAATTTCAGGAATTGGGCTTAAAATTAATGTTGTTCTGTCTTTCAACAATCTATATTCTGAAGAAAAAATCTGCTTTCCAGACTGACTTTCAACCAATTCATAAATATCATCCCAAGCCGAAAATTCATATTCCTTAAGCCATTGATACAAATACGATTTATAATTAGTTAATCGCTTTAACTGTTCTAAATCGAAATGAATTTCTTCGCCAATTTCTTTTGCAACTTGCTGATAAATCATAATCGAAGCATCTTCGACCATAATTTGTGCTTCTTGCAAAAACTCTTGTGTTTTCTGGAAAGCAGCTAAAAAATTAGGATTTATTTCTTTTAAAACTGGAACTAGATCATGACGTATTTTATTCCGTAAATATTTGTTAGATGCATTGCTACTATCCTCTCTCCACTCGATAACATTATCCTCTGCATATTGTTTAATTTCTTCTCTCGAAAATGGCAATAATGGACGAATAAGAGATTCATTTTGCTCTGGAATTCCAATTAATCCATCCAATCCTGTTCCTCTACTTAAATTAATTATAAAGGTTTCGAGATTATCATCGGCATGATGAGCCGTTAGAATATAATCATAACCTTCGGTTTCTAAAAGCTCGTAAAACCAATTATACCTTAGTTCTCGCGCTGCAACCTGTGTTGATAGCTTATAATCTTTTGCGAAAGCTTCAGTATCAAACTGTGTGATAAAAAATTGACGTTTTAAATTATCGGCAGCTGTGCTAACAAATTCCTGATCGCCAAAACTTTCTAAACCTCGTAACTGAAAATTGCAATGCGCAATTGCAAAATCATAATCTAACTGAGCAAATAAATGTGCCATAACCATACTATCCAAACCTCCGCTTGTAGCTAGTAACAATTTCTTTTTTGCAAGAAAAGGAAATGTTTGTGTGATATGATTTTTAAATTTTTGGAACATATTTTAATTTACGTCTTTTATTGTGATTTGGTTTTGCAAATCAACTGGTTAAAAATACAAAAAATAGATTTGTATATTATTGTAATACTTGTTGCATGGCTTTTGCCTTGAGCAAACATTCTTCATATTCTTTTTCGGGAACCGATTGTGATGTAATGGCGCTACCAACTGAAAAGGAAACATATTCTTTTTCCTGATTGTATAAGATGCTTCGAATAACAACATTAAAATCAAAATCTCCCTCGGGCGTAAAATAACCTACTGCCCCGCTATACAATCCTCGTTTGGTTTCTTCTAGTTTGTCGATGATATTCATTACCGAAATCTTTGGCGCTCCAGTCATACTTCCCATCGGGAAAGTTGTTTTTAAAACATCGATTGGCGAATATTGAGCATCAAGCCTTGAAGTAATTGTCGAAATCATTTGGTGTACTTGCAAAAAAGAATAAATCTTGCATAGCTCCACCACTTCTACCGAACCTTTCTGGGCAGTATGTGATAAATCATTTCGAACCAAATCGGTTATCATGATATTTTCTGCACGTTCTTTTGGATCTGCTTCTAACTGATTTTTAGATTTTTCGTCTTCTACTTTATCTTCAAAACGTTTTGAAGTTCCTTTGATAGGTTGCGAAATTATCTGATCTCCTATCTTACGAATATATCTTTCTGGTGAAGCCGATAACAAAAACTGTTTGTGATTTTTAAAAAAGACAGTTAGTGGCGCTTGCGATATTTCATTCAGTTTTTCGAACTTATCTAATGGGTTTATCGTTGCATTTTCTGCGTAAAACTCCATGCAAAAATTAGCTTCGTAAATATCTCCACGATGAATATGTTCTAGAACCGAATTAACTTTAGAGATATAATCTTGTTTAGAAATTCTTTGATTGATATGAAGTTCCGTTTGACTTTTCTCATCTGACTTTCGGCTTTCTACAATCTCATTATAATCTTCTTCGACCTCATCATCACACATCGATAAATATTGAATTTCGAGTTGATCGCCTTTTAACAAAAATATTTTTTTAGGCTGAAAGAAAAATAAATCAGGAAATTCTAATCCATCAAAATTAGTCGATTGTAGTTCTTCGATATCATTTTTTAGATCGTAGGTAAGATAACCAAAAAGCCAATCTCTGGTCGTTTGTTGGTATTGTTTTAAATCTTCGAATGCGTTATGGAAATCAGTTTTTATTGATGTAAAGGCATCGACAGCCAGCAAACAATCGAAACTTGAATATTCTTGTGGATACAAATTACTATCCATAAAAACAACTTCTCGGTGTTGTTGTGCCCAAACTAAAAGTTGCTGTTTAAAGGCCGCAGGATTTGAAATATGCTTGTGAATTGAAACTCTCAAAAAATTATTTTTTTTATCCGTCAAAATTACGACAAAAAAATTCCTTCGATAATGTAATCTCAAAAAATATTGGCACGCTTTTTATTACACCAGTTTATATCCATTTTATAAAATTGATACGATTATTGAGACAAAACTACTTTTACCCTTTAAAAAAAATATCCTATTAAGTAACCCATTTATTAATCTATAATTATATCATTTACCCATGAAAACAATTGCAAAATTTGGCATGACTACAGTAGTAATCATCGCACTATTATTCTCCTGTAAAAAAGCAGATACGTACCAAGAAGACTCTGCTGCAGAATCATCGACTAGTACATCCGATATCGTTTCTTCATCGGCAGCTGTCGAAAAGAAAGATAGTAATCATAAATTTATACGAACCGCCGATATAAAATTTAAGGTAAAAAATGTAGCAAAATCAACTTACGCAATTGAAAACGCAACGGTAAAATTTGGAGGTTTTGTTACTTACACTAATTTACAAAGTACAGTTCATGACGAAATTCAAACCAAAATAAGTCAAGATAGTACTCTACAAACCACTAAATATTCGGTAATAAACGACATTACTATTCGTGTTCCCAACACTCAACTTGATACGGTTATAAAGACTATTGCTAAGCAAATAGATTTTCTGGATTACCGTGTTATCAAAGCCGATGATGTTTCTTTAAAATTGCTTTCGAACCAGCTTGCTCAAAACAGAAATGCAGAAAATAACAAAAGAATCGAAAATGCTATCGATACTAAAGGCAAGAAAATAAACGATGTTATGGAAGCAGAGAATACTCTTGCTGCTCAAAAAGAACAAAATGACTCTAGTAAAATCGAAAAACTATCTTTAAATGATCAGATAAATTTTAGTACCATTACTTTACAATTGTACCAAAACCAATCTTTAAAACAAGAAGTAGTTCCTAGTAAAGATAATAACACTTACAAACCTAATATTGGTATTGAAATTATTGATGCTTTAAAAAGTGGTTGGTATATACTACAAGGTATAATTGTCTTTTTTATAAATCTTTGGCCATTTATTTTAATTGGAACTGGTGGATTTTTCCTTTATAGAAAATATGTTAAAAATCAGTCTAAAATATAAGAATTCATGTATTTATTTATAGCGTAAAAATCATTATATTTGATATAGCATTAAACAAAAACCAAAACACTCAAGAATAGTTTATATAATTCATAATAAATTAATAATTAAACCCGTTTTTTAATTATTTAAAAGAAGATTATTTTATATCAGAAATTTTAATTTTTTAACCTATAAAAATCATCTATATCATGAAAATCGCCACTATTATTATCCGAACTTTAATTGGTCTTTTATTGCTTTTTGCATCAATCAGCTTTTTCTTCCACCTTATGCCGGCAGAACCTGCAGCAAACGATAACTTTAAAGCTTTTAATTCGGGGCTGGTTGCTTCAACCTATTTAATGCCACTAGCTAAATCAATAGAGTTAATTTGTGGGATTGCTTTTGTAACTGGTCGTTTTGTAACGCTTGCTAACATTTTAATCCTGCCTATTACCATAAACATCTTATTTATTAATTATTTTATGTCTCCAGAAAACTTACCTATTGCAGCTTTGTTATTTTTAGGTAATATATTTTTGATTTATAGATATTGGGATAATTATAAAACTGTTTTTACAGCGTAATAAAAACGTACTTTATTAGACGCACTGCGTGTATCTCTACAGAACGGTGTGTTTCTACAGAACGACTGTGCGTTACCGAAAATTCATAAAAAAACCCGACAATTAATTGTCGGGTTTTTATTTTTGGTATAATTTGTTATGCTAAAAACGCATTGTAGTGCGTCTCTACAACTTTTTTATACGTGTAATGCTCTGTTATCTGTTGCTGCTAATGCTGCTTCTTTTATTGCTTCTGCAAATGTTGGATGTGCATGACTCATTCTTGAAATATCTTCAGCAGATGCTTTAAATTCCATTGCTGTTACAGCTTCTGCGATTAAATCGGCAGTACGTGCTCCAATCATGTGTACTCCAAGAACCTCATCAGTTTTAGCATCGGCAAGAATTTTAACGAATCCGTCTAAATCTCCACTTGCTCTTGCACGTCCTAATGCTTTAAAAGGAAAACTTCCTACTTTGTACTCTACTCCCGAAGCTTTTAATTGCTCTTCTGTTTGTCCAACAGCTGCAACTTCTGGCCAAGTATAAACTACTCCTGGGATTAGGTTATAATCGATATGTGGTTTTTGTCCTGCTAAGATTTCAGCAACCATTGTTCCTTCTTCTTCCGCTTTGTGAGCTAACATTGCTCCACGAACTACATCTCCAATTGCATAGATATTTGGAACGTTTGTTTGTAAATGATCATTTACTTCAACTTGTCCTCTGTCTGAAATTTTTACTCCAGCTTTATCAGCATTCAATCCGTCTGTGTATGGACGACGCCCTACAGAAACTAATGAATAATCTCCTTCTAGAGTGATTGTTTCTCCTTTTGCATTTTCAGCCTGAACTACAACAACATCGCCGTTTCTTTCTACTGATTTTACTTTATGAGAAACGTAGAATTTCATTCCTTGTTTTTTCAATACTTTAGTTAATTCTTTAGATAATGAACCATCCATTCCTGGAATAATTCTGTCCATGAATTCTACTACTGAAACTTGTGCTCCTAAACGTAGGTAAACTTGCCCAAGCTCGATTCCGATAACTCCACCACCAATAATAACAAGGTGTTTAGGAACTTCTTTTAATGCTAATGCTTCTGTAGAAGTAATAATTCTTTCTTTATCGATTTTGATAAATGGTAAAGATGAAGGTTTAGAACCTGTTGCAATAACAGTATATTTAGCTTCGATTGTTTCTGATGTTCCATCTTCTTTTGCAACTGCAATATGTGTAGCATCTACAAATGAACCTAAACCATTAAAAACGGTAATTTTATTTTTATCCATTAAATAATTAATCCCACCAACAGTTTGGTCTACAACCGCTTGTTTGCGAGCAATCATTTTCTCTAAATTGATTTTTACATCACCAGAAACTTCAATTCCGTGATCTGCAAAATGTTTAATTTCAGCATAATGATGTGAAGATGACAATAATGCTTTTGAAGGGATACATCCTACATTTAAGCATGTTCCTCCAAGCGAATTGTACTTTTCGATTATAGCTGTTTTGAAACCTAATTGTGCGCAACGAATTGCCGAAACATATCCGCCGGGACCTGAACCTATAATGACTACGTCAAATGAACTCATAGTATTTTGATTTTTTATTTTTTAGCGATACAAAATTAAGGAATTAAGTTTTGTTTGAAGTTTAAAGTTTGAGTTTTTTCTCAGGATTTCTTGGACTATGGAAAACTTATTGTAATAAATACATAAAAATGTTAAATTTTATCTCGGTTTTAGCAGAAAATGCAGTTTGTTGATTTAAGATTTTTTGATTTGAAAAATCTCTTGCAAAGACGCGATAACACAAAGTGTAGAGTAAATACTCTTAATCATCTTTTTTTCTCAAAACCTTTTCTCCCAATCTTGTCACTCTGAGGAACGAAGAGTCTCCGCGAGTAGCTCGCCAATTTATGACAAGTTTGTGTTAGTCTTTTATGGAAACCCTTCGTTCCTCAGAGTGACAAGATTGGTGTTATATTATGGATAAACCCATATTGCGGAGACGCACAGCGGTGCGCCTCTACAGTGCGTGTCTACAATGCATCTACCATGAACCTGTCCTTTTTGCGGGGTTTGGACTCCGCTCAACCTTACAGTTTTTTTTGGTATTTCTCGCGAAGACGCTAAGTCGCAAAGCTAAACCTTTGATTCTTTGTACCTCTGAATCTATGTAACTTCAAAAAACCTTTGAACCTTTATTGCTCTGAACCTTTGAACCTAAAAAAACTTAGAGCCTCAAAAAGAAATCACTGTTGTATTTTTTACTTCGCTAATCATAAAGGTGCTTTGTGTACTGCCTATATGCTGTAGGTTTGTGAGTTTAGTTACTAGAAATTCCCGATAGGCTTCCATGTCTTTTACGAGTACTTTTAGAATGTAATCATAATCTCCACTTACGTGATGGCATTCGAGTACTTCTTTTAGCTGTATTACTTCGTTTTCAAATTTGGTTAAGAATTCTTTGGTATGCTGAATGAGTTTGAGGTGACAGAAGACTACAAATCCTTTTTCTATTTTGGATTTATCGACTAGCGCTACATATTTATGAATGATTCCTTCTCGCTCTAGTTTCTTGATTCGCTCATAAACTGCTGTTACGGATAGGTCTAGTTTTAAGGATAACTCTTTGGTTGTTTTTTTACTATCGGTTTGGAGTAATAATAGTAGTTTTTTATCGGTGGAATCTAATATCATAGTTGGTTGGTTTTTTAGTCTGAAAAATAATCTGTTTTGATCTTATTTCAAAAGTAAATTTAGACAATAAATCTAACTAAACATCTATTTATAGTTTAATAATCTAAATATAACAACTATGATTGATTGTTATTCTGATATACTTTTATTTTGAATAAGATTTATGGTGTACTCGGGTTTCATAGCCCCGATAGTAGCGACATCCTTTTTCTTGATATCCTGACGGAGGAAGGGTTTCAAGAAAAAGATATAGCGGATAGCGGGAATAGCTTCTTAAATACAGGTAAAAACTAAAGCTCTTGTTTTTTTTTTTAATTTATTGATTTTTAATTATTTATATAATTTTAACTAGATTAAATGTATCTTTATATATGTTTAAACCTACACAAAACATACTAATTATTAATCGCAAAGAAAAACTGCTCACAAGTTTTTATTGTTTCAATTCCCTAAATCTATTATTTAAAACTTAAAACAAAAACCTATGGAAAATTTCAGCCCAGCAAACTGTATTCAGGATTTACAATATTTCGGAGAATTCGGAGGTGTAAACCCGTCTATTTCGGATTCTTCTACCTATACTTTTCTTTCGGCCAAAACAATGTCGGATACTTTTGAAGGAAATATAGAAGGATGTTATTTATATTCCCGCCATTCATCGCCTAGTAATTTATACTTAGACCAAGCTCTTGCTGCTATGGAGGGGACTGAAACTGCAAATGTTTCGGCTTCGGGAATGGGTGCAATTACACCTACATTAATGCAATTGTGCAGCGCGGGAGATCATATTGTTTCGAGTCGTACTATATACGGTGGAACGTATGCTTTCTTAAAAAATTTAATTCCGAGATTTGGAGTAAAAACGACTTTTGTGGATATAACAAAGTTAGACGTTGTAGAAGCTGCAATTACTCCTGCAACTAAGGTTATTTACTGCGAAACGGTAAGTAATCCTTTATTAGAAGTTGCGGATATTAGAGGTTTGTCTCGCCTTGCAAAAAAATACAACCTGAAATTAGTTGTCGATAATACGTTTTCGCCTTTGTCGGTTTCGCCTGCCAAACTAGGTGCTGATATTGTGATTCATAGTTTGACAAAATATATAAATGGTAGCAGTGATACTGTTGGTGGGGTAACTTGTGCCTCTAAAGAATTCATTAACAGTTTGAAAAATGTAAATAGTGGTGCAAGCATGCTTTTAGGCCCTACGATGGATAGTTTACGTTCGGCTAGTGTGATGAAAAACCTAAGAACTTTGCACATTCGAATCAAACAACACAGTCATAACGCACATGTTCTAGCCGATAAATTTGAACAAGACGGCCTTAAAACGGTTTACCCTGGTTTAAGAAGTCACCCTAGCCACGAATTATACAAAACGATGATTAATCCTGAATATGGTTACGGTGGTATGCTTACAATAGATGTTGGTTCTCTGGCTAAAGCCAATGAATTAATGGAGTTGATGCAGCAACGTAATCTGGGATATTTGGCGGTAAGTTTAGGTTTTTACAAAACTTTATTTAGCGCTCCAGGAACCTCAACTTCTAGTGAAATTCCGCTATATGAACAAGCTACGATGGGTTTAACAGATGGCTTAATTCGTTTCTCGATTGGATTGGATAACGACATCGAGAGAACTTACCAAATGATGAAAGCCTGTATGATAGAGCTTGAGGTTTTAGAAACACAAAACATTTCTTTATAAATAAATTTGCTTAATTTTTAAATTTTGTTTGGATCCGCTGGAGAAATTCTCTTAGCGGATTTTTTTATTTATTAGTTTTATTAGACTTACTTAGACTTCTTAGATTATTAGACTTACTTAGACATCTTGGATTATTGGGTTGTTGTTACTTTTTACTGGTACTGAAAACTGGTACTGAAAATAAAAATCCGTTCTGAATTATACTCAGAACGGATTTTTATTTTAGACTTCTTAGATTGTATTGACTTTATTTGAATAGAACAAAATGTAAAAGCCATTCTGAAAGTATCAGAACGGCTTTTACATTTAACTTTTAACTTTTTACTAAAAGTAGAACTTACTGTTTCTCAACAAAATTCAGTTTACTATTTTTTCGGCTAAAGCCAAAGTATATGCAAAGTCCTATTAGCAACCAAACTGTAAAATAAATCCAGTTCCAAACGCTTAATTCGGCCATCATGTATAAGCAGCAAATTAATCCTAATAACGGAATTAAAGATAAATTTTGTTTAAAAGCCCAAACGGTTAATCCAACCAAAACAATTAAGAAAATCCACATTGGAATTTTATGTTTGAATAAACTTAAACCACTTTCGTATTTTATAGAATCTGCAACTGGTAATCCTGCAATTACACTTGCATACTTAGTTTCATCTTTTTGATATTGATTTAATATTTGCTCTAAATCTGGTTTTCCAGTTGTAGCATTTTTAGCATCAACGGTCACTAAATAATCATATACTTGTTTTGTATGGCTTTTATCTAATGATGTGATAATATCTGCCGATTCATTAATTTGAGTTTCATTGGTAATAAAACTCATTGTTGCTTTTTTGTTGTATCCAAAAGAAAAAACCAATCCGATTATTAATAAAACTGGCATTATGAATTTTGAATTTACATAAGGCGTTTTGAATTTTCCTCTTGGAATATTTGGTTTATTCTGCAATACCAAAACTCCTGCGCAAACTAATACAAAGGCAAATAATGTTCCGATACTACATAAATCGGTTACCATAGTAAGGTTTAGGAATAAAGCTGGAACCGCTACAACAAAACCTGTTACAATGGTTGCGTAAGACGGTGTTTTAAATTTAGGATGCACTTTAGAGAATCGTTTTGGCAATAATCCGTCACGGCTCATGCTCATCCAGATACGAGGTTGTCCCATCTGAAAAACCAATAAAACACTTGCCATAGCCACTACTGCACTTACAGCAATAATTCCTGACATCCATTTTAAATCTAATTTATCGAATACAAAAGCAAGTGGATCTCCTACATTAAGTTGGTTATAACTTACCATTCCGGTAAGTACCAATGCAATTGCGATATACAAAATGGTACATATTATAATTGCCCACATCATTCCTCGTGGTAAATCACGTTGTGGGTCTTTACATTCTTCGGCAGTTGTTGAGATGGCATCAAAACCAATATAAGCAAAGAATACTGCTGAAACTCCTTTAAGAACTCCTGTTACTCCATTTGGTGCAAACGGATCCCAATTGGCAGTATCTACGTAAAAAACTCCTACTGCAATTACTAAAAGTACAACACATAATTTTACAACAACCATGATATTACTCGCATTACGAGATTCTTTCATTCCGCGATAAATTAAAGCGGTAATCAAGATAATAATCAATAAGGCTGGAAGATCGGCAACAAAATGGAATGAACCTATTAAAGGTGATGTTGTCCATGCTGTATATGCTGATTGTAAGGCTGGTTCTAGATTCTCGAATGATTTCCCACCGTGCATTAACGCTGTGGCATCTTTAAATCCGTTAGAAGCTGTTAGATAATCCATTTGAACCCATTGGGGCAAATGTATTCCTCCGCTGGCGAGTAATCCTGTAAAATAATCACTCCATGATATGGCGACGGTTATGTTCCCGACCGAATATTCCATTATCAATGCCCAACCGATAACCCAGGCTATAATCTCGCCAAAGGCAACGTATGAATAGGTATAAGCACTTCCTGAAACTGGAACCATCGAAGCAAATTCGGCATACGCAAAAGCAGCAAAACTACAAGCAATGGCTGTAAAAAGAAACAGAAAAATAACAGCAGGACCTCCATCGGCACTGGCTTTACCTATTGTGCTAAAAATACCTGCTCCTACAATTGCAGCAATTCCAAAAGCGGTTAAATCACGCGCCGTCAAATGTTTTCCCAATGTATTATGACCATCGGCATTATTTTTTTCGACTTGACTTAAAATATCTTGTACAGTTTTTTTTCGAAATAGACTTGAAAACGACATAGGTGTATTTGCTATTAATAATTAATTTCTTTCTGGCTTTTTGCTTTTATTTTACAAATAATGCAAAAATTATCGTGATTTCAAATATATAAAACGATTTTGTTTTGCAACACTTTTGATTGACTTTTATTATTAACTATATAGTTAAAAAAATACATTGTAGTAAAAATCTACTTTTTCAATTTTATAGATTAAGATATGCTTTTTTTATTCCTGAATAAAAGTCATTTTTTTTGCCATCTTTTTTTGCCATCCATAAGGCAAAATCGAATGTCCGTTTTCGACCATAGAATTCATCTGTCCTATGATTTTATCTTGTATTTTCTTTGGAATCGTATAAAATTCAGCATCTAAACTAAAATTCCTTTCATCATCCAAAATCCCATTCTGGATTCGAATCCCAATCTTTTTACCTTTATAATATAATAAGATTTTTATTCTCCCATCATCATATCCATTATATCCGTTTGTACCATAAATTACTATTGGTTCGATAATTCCATCATTATCAAAATCTTCTACATAGACATACTTTGTCCAAAACCAAATACTCTCTTCTTCTTTCTGTTTGAAATCGTTGGTCTCGAAAGTTTTTATCCAACGGTTATTTTCAATTTTAAAATTGAATGCTTTAACGGCATTATTAAAATTATTACCATCAACTGGTTCTTTAAATTTATCTTCTGTCAGGACTAAATAATATTCACCGGTTTTATCTTTATAGTTGTAAACTTTCCAAATATTAAAGTTTATTCCTAATTCTTTTCTTTTTTCTTTTGTGAAAATTTCATTTATTTTTTCTTTCGAAAGGGTTTTGTATTTACTGTTTTGCTCATTCATAAGAAATTCTGAAATCTCACCAATTCGTTGTGTCAGAATTGCGATATTTTTTATTTCGGTATCCGAATAAACAATACTGCTATTATTGGTCACTGGTTTATACCAACTATACTTTTTGAAAATATTGGCATATTCTGGACTCGAAAACACATATCCTTTTCTTGCGTAAATTTCGTTCTTTAATAATTTTAGAGAATAAATATCTTCGTTTTTCAGCTTACTTTCATCAATAAGCTCTAACGAACATTTAGAACAATCTATCTTATTTTGTGCTTTTACAGTAATAGTAATTAGTAAAATTATAAAGAGGTAAAACTTCATTTATATATGATTTGGTTGATTATTGCTTTTTGCCAGCAATTACACAAACTTACATGAATTATTATAAGGTTACAAATTTCATGAAAATGGTTTTTAAGTTACTAATTTAAATTGTCTATAGAGGAACGCGGATGACACAGATTTACTAAAGTAAAGACGCGGATTAATAACGGATTTTTAAAACAATTGAAAAAAAATCCGTCCCGACTCTTCGGGATGGTGTTTTCGCCTTAGCGAATCCGTATCATCCGCATATCATTTTCGCAAAGAGTTAGCCACAGATTTAAAGGATTAAAATGATTTTAATATATAAACAAAAAATAAGTCTTGGATTTAAAAACATTGCGTATCCCTTTGCGCCCTTTGCGGTTAATCCCACATATAAACGCTAAATCAAAATTTCCATTTTCTTAAATCAAAATTTCCATTTTAAAATAAAAATTAGGATTATTAGAACAAAAAAACACCCAAGACTATCGAGAGCAATTAAGCTTTCAATAATCTTGGGTATATGAATTAAAAATTAATGTAAAAATTTATTCTCGTGCTTTATCCTGGATTTTATACATAAAGGCAATTACTTTCGGTAATGTCCAACCAATCCCGAGCGCATAAAACATCGTAACCTCAACGCCAAAATATTCTACTGAAAAACGTAGTGTTAAAAAAATAGCCAGGATTGAGAATACAAGTTCAACTAAATTATCCTGCGTAAAAAACGATAATGAAAAATAATACGGTGTATTACCCGAAGCTTTATCACGTTTGGCAATTTTACCTTTGTAATAAAAAGCCAATCCTATTAAAGCAAAAAATAATCCTGCTAAATAGGTCGGTACATCGGTTGTACCGAGAATGAGGTTTAAAAATTTGTTCATTTTTTTTATTTTAAATTATTTAAAAACCTTTACTTTAAATGTGCCTGATGCAGGATCTTTAGCTGTAGATAAGTCTAAATTACCACATCTAATAGTTACTGTATTAGTTGCCGATACCCACGCAGTGAATTGAATACCTGCTAAAACAGAGGCGTTATCTACGCCCAGAGCTACGCTATCACTAACAGCCGCCCCTGTTACAGTAATTGTCAAATCAGAAGTGCCTCCCGCTGCTATGTTCGGGAAGTTTAAAACAGCCGATCCTGATAATACGGTGTTAGTACTTCCGTCCGCCATTAATAATTGAGTTGGCGAACCTCCTGTTCGTATAAATGAATTAGCTGTTACATTGCCGAATTTATCAACAATGTAGGTAGGGGTAGTATCATTCAGGCCTACAAAGACTTTACCTGAAGAGGTAGCACCCACACTTGATTCTATCGAGTTCCCAGTACCGCTAGTTACAGAGTATAAACCAACCCCCGTACCAGTATTAATTACAGTAATGCCATAATTTCCTGAGTTTTGAACATCCATACCTCGGCCTAGGGAGTTAATTACTTCTATACCCGAGCCCCCCGCGGTGTTAGTAACCTCTAACACTCCAAACGCACTACTACCATTGTTAGTCAACTTTATGCCGTTATTAACGGGGCTATTGGAATTAGTTGCAGATTTTACGCCAGTAAAAGCCTCATTACCTGTTTTATGAATAGCGGTAGGCGTGGTAGGCAAATCTGCTGTACCTCCTATATCTCCAGCTAGTTTAAGTTTTCCTTTTACAGTTGTAGTTGCATCAGGGGTTACTAGACTATTTGCTAAAACAAAAGCAGTTGTAGCAAGTTGCTCAGTATTTGTTCCAACTGTAGCAGTAGCAGCTGTGGGAATACCAGCAAAATTTGGACTTGATAAAGGAGCATAGATTTTAGAATCTACACTTCCATCTGCTTTTAAAAATTGCGATGCACTTCCTCCAGTCTTTATAAATGAATTTCCCGTAACATCGGCTATACTAGAGACTTTAAAAATGGTGGTCCCATTAGTATCAGCCCCTGCATATAAACTACCAGATGCTGCCCCTGTTACTTGTGAAAGAATTACAGGATTAGTATTTACTGCAGGGCCATTTATAACAGTAACACCTCGCCCTGTACCTCTATTTGAGAAATGTCCAGCATTACCAAAACTGTCATTATCTCCATACAAAGCAGCATTTCCTGCACTAGACACTACATATAAGCTACCTGTTTTAGTTTCGTTTCCTGTTTTATGTAATGCACTTGGAGTTGTAGGTGAATCCGCTGTACCTCCTAAGTCTCCTGCTAATTTAAGTTTTCCCTTTTCGGATGTCGTAGCATCAGGCGTTATCGTAAAGCCTTCTAGCTTTACTTTTTCTTCTGGAGATAATAAACCTGCATTTACTGTAGTTGCTAATGGAACTATGGCATCATTTCCTGAACTTGAAAATATAGTACCTCCAGTTGGAGTTGCAGAATAATCTAAATCAACAATTCCTCCTCCAAACTCACTCCTAGGAATAGATTTTACTTCATTATCCGAGCCATGAACTAAAACGTTATCTGTTGGTTCTCCTTCATTTACTGTATTTAACTTTAAATTTTTATTTATTTTATATGTATCTCTTGATGATTCTATTTTTGTAATCTCTTTCATTTATTAAAATTGTTCAGAGTTAAGCTCTTTTGTCTTAACTCTTTATTGATGGATGGTTGATATTTATTTTAATTATGTATGTACAACAAAATATAATACCAAGAAACGTAGTGTAAAAAAAACAGCTAGGATTGAAAGTACAAGCTCTACCAAATTATGCTATGTAAAAAACGATAATGAAAATAATATGGTGTATTACTTGAAGCTTTATCTTGTTTCGCTATTATACCTTTATAATAAAAAATCAATCCAATTAAAGCAAAAGAATAATCCTGCTAGATATATCGGTACATCAGTTGTGCCAAGTATGAGGTTTAAAGATTTGTTTATGAATTTTATTTTAAATTTAAGGTACTATACTAGTATCATAAGATATCCAGCCTGTAGTTGTTTTTTCATAAATTTGTCCACCAGATGCAATTTGAGCCGCAATAACTCTAAAGCTATTTGATGCTGTTGGGTAAGAGGTGTTTAAATCCGATGCTGTCAAAGCTGTCGTAGAAGTATTTTCCACAGTCTTGGATGCCAAATATTCTTTTGTTACCAGAGATCTATCCCCTCCTGATTCAATTAAAGCATTGGTTAAATTAGGTGACGTTATCTCGCCAAATCTACTTTTGCGCATGGCTACATTTCCTACTCCGTCAGCTAGGTTAAGGGTGTTTTCCGCATCAGTTGGCAACCCGCTTACTGCTCCAATTACTACATTTCCTGAACCTGTCTTGATTCCAGAACTTGCTGCGGTGTTACCGCTAATAATAATATTACCTATTCCTGTAGTAAGTCCACCTCCAACAAGTCTGATATTCTCTATCAATATATTTCTTTGACCAGTAGTTAATTCAGATCCTGCCAGATACCCAATAGTAATATTAGTCTTTCCTGTTGTATTTTTGGCTAAAGCTCCTTTTCCTAATACTGTATTCATCGAATCTCCTGTACCAGTATAAGAGCCTTGACCTATTCTAACCCCATTTATCAATTTATCGGCACCACCTAATTCTTGCAGTGATACATTATTAACAATACCTGAAACTGTTGCAGATGTAGGAATATCTACATAATCTTTTACAACTTGAACATTAGGAACCGCATTCACATTTCCAGCACTAGTAATTATCGGTGCAGTTTGAACATTATACATTGTTTGTGTACCATTACCTCTAGCGGCATATACTCTAGGATAACCTACTGGATCTGAATTTATAGACAACTTAGTATCCGCATACGTTTTAACAGCAAACGAAGAGGGTAAAGAAGTAGTAAGAGAACTTAATGTATCTTCTACTGTAAACATTGTGGTATCACCAAGTGTGTCTGTACCATATACTTCATGTGAAGACTGGGAAAATCTCTTAGGCAAATATTTTGAATCCGCGTCGTTACTAGTCAATAAATCTAATTGACCCTCTCCGTCTGTGATTCTTGGTAATACAAAACCACTTCCGTCTTTAGCTGTAGTTAAGCCATGTACTGATAAAGTAGAAAAACCATGCTCCCCTACAAAATTAATAGGTAAATTTGTAGAATTATCCGTTTCTATAGCTTTCTGAAGAGTGATATCATCCTTTGTTGCTAAAGTATAACTCCCACTACTTTTAGCAGGAATTAAAATTTCGCTTTGTTTTGCAATAGGGTCTTCAAATAAAAGAGTTGTTCCATCTTCTCCCTCAAAATCTGTGTCTAACATTTGAGATAATAATATCCTACCATTTAATGCTCCAAATATAGCTTTACGATCACCAAATTTTGATTCAAATTTAACTATTGAAGAATCATCTTTTGCACTAATATACATACCCACATTATTCTGAGTGTTAGGACTTGTATATAAACCCTCCGCAACATTTACAGTAGTATCAAAAACTTGCTGTAAATTTTGCGAACCTCCTCCAAACTCACTCCTAGGCACAGATTTCACTTCATTATCTACCCCATGAACCAAAACATTATCTGTTGGTTCACCTTCGTTTATTGTATTTAACTTTAAAGATTTGTTTACTTTATATGTACCTGATGCAGATTGTACTTCTTCTGATTGTTTTTTTGTAATCTCTTTCATTTTTAAATTGTTTGAAGTTAAGCTATTGTACAGTTGTTACTGAATGTTGTGCCCATCCTGTTAAAGTTTTTTCATAAATTAACGCACCTGCTGTAATAGACATACATTGCACTTTACTACCAATACTAAAAGTTGAATAAGTTGAATTTAAAGTAGCTAAAGACAATACTGAAATAGTTGTATTATCAACCACTTGAACTTTACTTTCTAAATATTTCTTTGTAATAAGAGATTGATCTCCCCCAGAAGTAATAAGAGCATTTGTTAAATTAGGAGCAAGTATTTCACCGTTAGTATTTTTTCTTAAAACTAATCCTCCTATACCATCAGCTATAACTACTGTATTAGATGATGTGGCAGATAAACCTGAAATTTTACCTACGACTACATTTCCACTACCTGTGGTAATACCTGTAGTATTTCCATTATTTGGGGCTATTATTAAATTATTATTTCCTGTTGTAATTCCCCCTCCTTTACCTACAAATCCAGTTCCTGCTATAATAGTATTACCTTGTCCTGTTGTAATTCCACTACCAGCTTGCCACCCCATAACTACATTATACATTCCTGTAGTTTGGCTAGATAGTGCAAACTCCCCAATAGCAATCCCATTTCCTGTTGTATTTTGATACATAGCCCATCCACCAATAGCTACACACCTAACACCATCTATGTTAGAGCCTGCATTTCCTATATTCGATGATAAGGCACCAACTCCAATAGCAATATTATATGATCCAAATTGATTTTTACTTAAAGCACTAGAACCTATTGCTATATTTTGCGTTCCTGTTATATTCAATTCTAAAGCGCTAGATCCAATTGCAGTATTAAAACCACCTGTTGTATTTGTTTTTAATGCCCAATTACCTATTGCTGTATTGCTTTCTGCTGTGGTATTAGCTGCTAGAGTTTCGAATCCTACAGCAGTATTATAAGATGATGTATTTACAGTAAGGGCATTTTCACCTAAAACAGTATTTTCTTCTCCCGTACCTGATCCCTTACCTATCCTTATATTATTTATTAATTTATCAGTACCTCCTAGTTCTTGTAATGGAACATTATTCACTACACCTATAACAGTCGCAGATGCAGGAATATCGATATAATCCTTAACTACTTGAACATTAGGAACCGCATTTACATTATTAGGAGAAGTAATTATCGGAGAGGTTTGTAAATTATACATCGTTTGTGTACCATTACCTCTAGCAGCATATACCCTGGGATAACCTACAGTCGCATCATTTCGATCTAGCTTTGCAGCTATGTCAGTTGTAGTCGCTAATGTGTAAATCCCATCTACAGATGGTGCAGGTAAATTTAAAGTTGTATTAACCAAAGGATTTTCAAAACCAACCGTTGTTGTTGCTAAAGAGACTCCATCACCAACAGAACCTTGCGTCAAAGTTGTTTTTCCATCTAATATTCCGATAGTACCACTGTATGTACCGTATTTAGAGTCAAATAATGCATGAGACTCTCTATCATTTGCCGCAACTGATAATACACTTTCGTTTGTAGCATCAGGACTTGTATAACTTCCTTGTGCAGCTGTTGGTGTATTGTCAAATAGCTGCTGTAATGTCTGTGAACCTCCTCCAAACTCACTTCTTGGAACAGATTTTACTTCATTATCGACCCCATGAACTAAAACATTATCTATCGATTCACCTTTGTTTACTACATTTAACTTTAAAGCTTTGTTAACTTTATAAGTATCTACCGATGATTGTATTTCTTCCTTTTGTATCTCTTTCATTTGTTCAATTTATTTAGAGTTAAGGAGTTCAGTCTTGACTCTTTTTATTATTTGTAATCAATATTTACTCTGAATACTTTCTAAAATGGATGTCTGTATATGTGTTTGAAAAAACAAAGTATCGCAGAAAACCAATTATACCTGAAACTTCATTCAACTCTAATGTTTATTTAATCAATAAATTAAGAATATACTCTTATTTCGATAGTCGCACCTCTTAGCAATCCGTCAGTTGGCATGAAATTAGAACCTCTGGTAATTATTTGAATATCTTTAGTGGCTATTCTTTGAGCATATACTGTACCTCCAAATCCAGCACCTGAAAGCATAATCATACAATAGGTTTTAGATTCGGGGAATCCACCCTCCATTTTTACATAAAAATTACCTATTGACCCATATTCAAAAGTTACCGCTTGCCCTAGGGAATCCTCAAGAACATTTATAACTATTGGTGGTGCTTCTGTTATTTGGGTTATTTGCGCTACATAAGTTTTGTAAGGTACTACAGCTTCATCTAATTGCACTTTTGTAACAAATTGATTATCTAATTTCGCTGCACTTCCTGAAACCGTTCCTTTTACAGATACAGTTCCTTCTACTTGTAATCTGTCAATTCTATTATCAATAGAGTTTCCAATAACGACATTTCCTCTAACGACATTTGTTGTACTTACACCTAGAAATATAGTACCATTGTAAAGACTATTATCTGCAGTGCTATCATTACCCCAACCTGCAATTAAGTGTATATTGCCTCCTAAAGCCCCTAATTTATCATTATTTCCAGCACTAAATTCAGTAGTCCCCGCTATCCCACCTTGAGTATTTCCGGCTTTAACAATTATATTTCCTCCAGAGCCTGGAAACAATGTACCCGACCCAGATGTCACTCCTCCATCTCCTGCTACAACTGTAATATTTCCACCTGTACCAGAAATACCTGTACCAACAACTCCTACCGCAGCACCTCCACCTCCTGATTGTATGTAAATGTTTGCTGCATTTCCAGCTACAACAGTTCCTGTAGTATTAGTATTGTCTCCTCCATTTCCTCCCCTTACTAGTAAGGGGGTTTGAGCATTTAAGTTTGCAATACCAGGCATAACATCCGGAGTTATCAACCTAAGAGTACCTGTTTTTACTTCATTACCTGTAGTATGAATTAAAGTATTACTAGTGGGAATATCACCAATATGAGCTATAATACCATTTTTTGCTTGTAATGTATGTGTAAAATCTTCTGAAAATTGTTCACTAACAATTTTATTTTTAATGTCTTGACCAAAATTTGAAAAAGAGAAGCTATCACTTTCTACTAATACAGATTTACCTGTATTTGCATTTACTACGGTAACGCCCTTCTGTCTTAAACTAGCTGTTTCACCTGTTGATGGGGTTAGAACCGTAACTTCTTGAGGAGATAGTGATGTGCTTCTAACGACAAAACCACTCTCTCCTAATTGTTGAAGCTCTATCGTTTTATTAGATACATTTCCATTACCTAATGTTTCATCTAATGCTTGAGGACCTCCTCCGAACTCACTTCTAGGAACAGATTTCACTTCATTATCTACTCCATGAACTAAAACATTATCTGTAGATTCACCTTTGTTTATCTTATTTAACTCTAAAGTTTTATTTATTTTATAACTATTTATAGGTACTTGCATTTTATCCGATTATTGTTTTTTATAACCTCTTTCATTTACTTGGAGTTAAGCTATTACACAGTTATCATTATATGTTCTCCCCATCTCTCCAAAGGTTTTTCTCTAAATAACATGTTTTTTTAGTGTTAATAATAAATGATATTACTAACAAGAAAAAAAATAGATTTTTAAATTAAATTATTGTGTACACATCAAAGCTTTCTATTTGGCTAATGTCTCTTCGCAAATAATTCCCAGTTATCCAACTCACACCAACATAGCCAATAACCATATAATTAACTTCTAGTTCAGAAGCTTTTACTGGATTAAAATTATCAGGGTGCTTAAATACAAAGAGTTTACCTGTTGGAATGAATCCCATTTTTCCAAATAATTCAGTATGTGCGTTTAGGTCGGTTTTATGTTCTTCAAATAAGGATTTATCTAATTTTGCATTAAATAAACTTACGTATGACTGAGAATCAACTACATGTACATAAAGCTGTGATTTCTCAGCTTTAGTGTTTAGCGTTGTCGACAAGTTTGTAATATTACTTTGGAGTATTTGCTCGTCTTTATACCAAAACGATTGCCATGATGCCCAAAATTGGGCTTGTGTAGGTTTTAAACCTGTTTTAAATCAATTAAAGCAAATAAAAGTCCAGCCCCAGCCAAATAGGTTGCACATCGGTTGTACCAAGAATGAGATTTAAAAATTTATTCTTTTTATTTTTGTTTAAAATTATTTAAAAACCTTCACTTTAAATGTGCCAGATGCCGGATCTCTAGCAGTAACTAAATCTAAATTACCACATCTAATAGTTACAGTATCTATTGCTGAAACCCATGCAGTGTACTGTATTCCTGCTAATACCGAGGCATAATCTACACCTATTGAAACTACATCGCCAATACTTGCGCCTGTTACCGCAATTGCTAAATCAGAAGTTGCACCAGCTGCTACACTTGGAAAGTTTAAAACGGCTCTCCCTGATAAAATTGTACTTACGCTACCGTCTGCCATTAATGATTGAGTTGGTAAACCTCCCGTTTTGATAAAAGAATTTCCTGTTATATTGCCTAAATAATCTATTTTAGATGCAATACCTAGTGTTCCAAATTCCGCAAGACTAGACGTATTACCATTTGCATTTTGCACTCGTAACCCAATTCCACTACTGCTTATTGCTCGAAGCCCGTCACCAGTCAAACTATTGCCAAGTACGCCTATACCGTTTCCACTATGGTAGCCGCTTACAGCTGGAAGTCCTGAACTGGTTATTGTTAAACTTCCTGCTTTAGTTTCATCACCAGTATTATGAATAACATTAGCACCTAAAGCATCTAACTGACTTTTAACAACAACTTGATTGGCTGTAGTAGCAGCATCTGCTGTTATATTGCCATTTACTTGAAATCTGCTACCGTTATCAGTGTAAGTACCCCCATTTTGCACTTTTACATTTCCCGAATTTGAAAAAAATCTCATATTAGCCGTTAAACCATTACCCGCATTAGTCGGGTTTGTAGAAATCTCCAAATCCGATAAAGTCGCTTGCGTGGCAATACTTGCTGTTCTAATCGCATCACGACCAAAATATAAACCTGCAGCCCAGCCATTACCAATGATGTTTACCCTCATTGGTTCGCCTACAACAGGATTTTTAAATGTAACCTGATGCGCTAATGAAATACTGAAAGGATCTGTTATAAGTGACCCAAAAGAAAAAGCACCCCCAAAAGGATTTAGATTTACTGTATTATCAGTATTGAAGATTAATTGATTTGGATTGCCTAATAATTGACTTCCTGTATAATCACCGCCAATAATCATTTTTTGTCTTGCTGCACCTGACACACCTCTATTAGGGCCGATATTAATTTCATTAGATGTGTTATTCATCAATATGTTAAAACCTTGGTAAGTCATATAATTATCAAAATAATCACAATTAAACATTTCGAATTTACTTGTAGTGCCTGTAGGATTCCCGTTAGGCATTATATAAAAGCGTGAAGAAATGTTTGTTCCTGAAGGTCTAAAAACATTATAACCTTGATCCGATGCATAAAATGGCTGGCTGAAAAAAGCAGAAAATTGATTTCTAATCGGCATCAACGATAAACTGTAACTATTTAATGATTCAATAAAAGTAATGTCTGGACGTGAACCAGTAAGAGTCATTTTAGTATTTGTGTTGTCCCAAAGTAGCTTGTTGCTATCTGCCAAACTTTTTACTCCTGTGGTATACGGGATCCTACCCGAGGTAAAGTTTTCTGCATTTTTTACATTAGTAGCATCTGAAACAACTAGTACATCATGCTTTATCTTGTCTTCTGGAGATTGTAAACCAGCATTTGTTGCTGTTACTAAAGGAACAATAGCATCATTCCCAGAACTTGAGAATACAGTACCTCCTGATGGGGTAGCTAAGTAATCAAGATTTGTAGTACTTTTAATTGTAGATATCGGAACATACTTAACAATTTTATCAGCACCTCTTACCAATATACTATCTGATTTAACCCCTTCATTAACAGTATTTAACTGCAAAGGTTTTTCTATCGTATATGTTTTTTGAGCTACAACAGTAAATGATACTGCCAACAGTAAAAACAAAAATATTTTTTTCATCTTTTAAATTAAATTATTGTGTACACATCAAAGCTTTCTATTTGGCTAATATCTCCACCCAAATAATTTCCAGTTATCCAACTAGTTCCAACATACCCAATAACCATATCGTTAACTTCTAGTACAGAAGCATTTACTGGATTAGAATTTCTAGGATACTTAAATACAAAGAGTTTACCCGCAGGAACAAAACCCATTCTACCAAAAAGTTCAGCATGTGCATTTGGATCTGTTTTATGTTCCTCAAATTCAGTTTTATGTTCTTCAAATAAGGTCTTATCTAATTTTGCATTAAATAAACTTGCGTGTGACTGAGAATCGACCATGTGAGCATCAAGTTGTGATTTCTCAGCTTTTGCATTTAGCGTTGTCGACAGGTTTGCAATACTACTTTGTGGTATTTGCTCGTCTTTATGCCAAAACGATTGCCATGATGCCCAAAATTGGGCTTGTGTAGGTTTTAAACCTGTTTTAAACCAGCTTAAAATGGTATTTATATCTGTTGCCATATTTTTTTATTCTTTTTAATAAATATTTTTTGAGGTGTTGTGATGGAATAAAATGTTCAAACAGCTTTTATCCGTTAAAACAATTTCTTTTATTGCAAATTCTTTAAAACAAATTCTTTGATTGTACCACTTTTTTCATGAGGACTAATTTTGTTCAAAGCTGCATTTATCTCAGGATTAATTTCTGAATTCATTGCTTCTATCAGACTATTTTTGGCTCCTGTTTTTAAATAATAATTATATTCTGAATTGTAAATCGAGTATAACATTGCATATAATTCTGGAATATTTTCTTGTAAATAATCATCTGTATTATAACGTTCTGATTTTAAAATCTGGCGTTGTTTTTTACTTGAAAAACCAATTATAGTTTTATTATCATTAGCTGCAAAAACAGGTTTTAAATCAAATTCATAGAACTGTTTCTTTTTTGAGTAAACGATTTCTCCTGCCCAATCTAAATAATGCACCGTTTTTTGGATACCAATAAACACATCCGTAAATTCTCTTCCTTGATAAAGATAATTTTCAACAATTCTTTTGTAAACAATCCGAATTGCTTCTTTACCATTTTTATCATAATAGGATTTTAACACCTTTTGACCTTTTTCATTATAAACTGCTTCTCTTTCCTGCAAAAAAGAGAGATTTTCAAACGGAATATCAGTCAAAGTGTTGGCTAATGTTTGATACTTCTCTAAATAATAGCCTAATACTATTTGTGCATTCATATTTGTATTAATTTGCTAATTCTATATACTTTATTTTTATTAAATCAAATCTTGCGACTCTTAATACTACCTTAGCATTTGTAGTCATATTGTTATGATAAATTGACGTATAAATCAGAATATTATTTTTATAGAAATACCAAATTCCATCAATATAATCTATCCTAATTTCATTAAAAATTTCTCCTCTAATCCCAAAATAACCTAAAGTATCTTTTCCTTGGGTCCTAAGTATCAAATTCTCATTGTTATAATTATAACACCAAAACAATAGATTTCCTTGAGTATCATATATTTCAAATGTATTAGGAGTTCCGCTGCCCCTTAATGGAGTTGGGTCAAATGGACTAAGAGTTGGTGTGAAATTAAATCTAATTTTTTTGGATGTATCTAACTCTTTTATGTATTCAGCTTTTCCTGCAGCTCCAATAGTTTTAACTAATAATGAACCATCCATAAAGTCAATAGGCTGAATTATATTTACCCAATCTGATGGAGTTGGAACATAAATTGTTCCTAGTACAATCAATAAAACTTTAGGGAACGTTTTTGAGATTCCGTTATCTAATGTAACATCAAACATACCTTCAGCAAAACCTGTTGTCAAGTTAACATGTAACTCATTATCACTAATAAAAGTAATATAGTTTAGAGTTTGTCCCTGAACAACAACCGTCATAGTTGGTGTAAAAAATGATCCTTTTAATATAAAATTACCTGTTGCATTTGGCAAATGACTATCTGGAATTAACTCTTCCAAAAATGGTGCTGGCGCAGTTGCGATAGTGTACATCTTTAAATTTCCATTTACATCTGTACTTAATACTTTATTTGTTGGTAATTGTCCATCATTTCTAGTCGATGGGTAATTACTTAATTGTATATCCTTATTCAGAAATTCTGTTATTTCCAAAACATCGGATGCAACTATCGGAGACTCTCCTACTCCAAAATTTCTATCATTCAAAAGCAATTCAAAAATGCGACCTGTATCGGTTTTAAACTTTACTGTTTCATTAACTCCAACATTCAAAACAGGATTTAAGGCATTTATGTACGTAACAAATCCAGCTACATTTTGAGTTATTAATGCCGTTGACGAAATTGATTTAATGGTTGTTGTCGCATTTTCTAATTCTGCCAATTTAGCAATTTCGACTGTCTTAATTAAGCGTTCGCCGACTACCTTATCTACTTTTGATTGTAACAAATCAGCATGTGCATTTGGATCTACTATATGTCCATCAAACTGCGATTTCTCAACCTTAGCATTTAGTGTTGTCGACAGGTTTGCAATACTACTTTGTGGTATTTGTTCGTCTTTATGCCAAAACGACTGCCATGATGCCCAAAACTGAGCTTGAGTAGGTTTTAAACCTGTTTTAAACCAGCTCAAAATAGTATTTATATCTGTCATTATCCTATATACTCAATAAATAATACTACCCTGTATGGGTTCATAATTGAGAAAGGTTGGTTCCCTCCAAAAGGTTTAATAAATTCTCCAGCGCCATAAAGCCCATTCGAATAATCACCTTGAGTTAAAGCTGCATTCCCTCCAAATTTCCCTCCTTTATTCAATCTAATTGTTTCAGGTTTCACTTCTGGTAATTCAGCAATGGTTAGCTGCTTGATTTTATCACCACCTATTTTACCCATGGTATTAAATTCAGATTGAGAAGCATCAAAACCAATTGGCATACGTCCGCGCCAATTAATTACTTCTGCCCAACCTACTGGAATTTGGTTTGCAGGTTTATTCCACAATACCATACCTCCTCCTGATTGAAAAACGGCATTTTTCTTTTCTAGAATTTCAAGTCTAGAAACTAAATCGGCAGGAATTGCTTTGGTCTCAATTGGCTTTTTAAAACTTGCCCACGGCCATGATGTGGCTGCTGTACCAAAAGTAGCATAGCGAACAGTGTGAATCTTTTTTATAGAACCATCTTCAAATTCTTTATCGATAGCTTCTTCTATAATAATAACATTTGCTGCTACATACCCTCCTTTAAAGACTATAACTTCATTATCTATTACAACAACTCCATCCGTTACACTAGATCCCGTAACTGCGCAGCCAGAAAGTATCGATAAGTTTCCTGCTATATTGCCCAAATGATTGAAGATTTCGTAAGCCGTTTGTAACTCTTGAAGTCTTTCTGTTTTTAGTGGAAACCCACCCGCCTGGTTAAAATTTGTTTTATTCATTACTTACTAATTACTTTACAGCGTATGCCGCCTGCTTTATAAAATTTTACATGAGCTTCTATGCTCTCTAATCGTGTTTTGAAGATTTCTTCTGGGACTAGAACTATAAAATCTAATCCCGTATCTGCAGTTTCTACTTCAGTTCTTAACCAAATTGTCTCTGGGGCAGTCTCAAGATGTACATATTTTCTAATTCCTTCATCTTCAGTATATATATAGGTTGTATCATACAGATCACCTTTCTCTATTTCAATCCGATCTTTTTCTTCATCAAATTTATAATTCAATGATTTACGTAAATGGCAAACTTGTCCAGTATGATAAAGCCTAAATATGTTCTCATTTCGAGCTATAATCCAATCATCATAAATCGAAATTATAGGTTTCATCAATATCTGAACAAAAGCCATAAAAGCTGGTTTTCGCAAAAAAGTGGGCAATAACTGTATTGCCAACACATTAAAATTCACTTTATACCACATCGTATGTTATATTTTCAAAATCAGTAATTTTAAAATAACCGCTAAAAGGTATTTTCGAAATAAAAAAATCTCTTTCTTCACCATATTTTCCAGTCACTGGGTCGATGCCCGCACTTCTTGCTCCTACAATTGTTGCGTCTAGAACCCCTTCTACAGATTGCAATTTATCTACCAAAGCTGACAAACGTAAATCACCATCAAATGGAAGCTCTTTCATAAATTCTTCAATTGCAATATTTACAGGGAACTTACCCTCTTTCATTCCTTTTTCATTGAGTATCATTGCATTTCGCTTAATACGGATTACCAAAGACAAAAGGTCTGCTTTATAATTAAGTACGGTAACTTTAACTCCTGCCACTTTTATCTTGTTTATATAAGCTTCAAAACCTTCACTCTGTTCATCGCTTATAGGAGCTAAAACACCACTACTGTCTTCACCAGCAATTTTTATAATCACACGACTGCTTTCAGTGGTTTCATTTACCGCTGCATATTTTACAATCTTTGAAGCTTCAATTTTTGTAATTTCAATTTCATTTCCATCTTTATCTTTATTATCAAAATAATCTTCATCTTTCACTAAATCAAATCCATATTGAAAGCGTAATGCCATAGTACGATACCAAGGCAGCGTTCCTGATTTTTGATTTGCGAGTTTTTCATCGACTTCTTTTTTATGTTGATCAAAGAAAACTTCCAACATCCATATAGCTGTAGCTACAATAAAAGTGAATAATCTGGTTATAGATGTTTTACTTGTTGATGTAAGTTGTCCTGAAAGAATTTGATTGGCACTAACCGACTCAATCATTCTTGCTTGTATTTCTGATATACTTCTTGCCATTTTTTTATCTTACTATAAATGTTTCTTCTATTATCATTTCGCCAATACCTTCGTCATTTGCAGAACTAGGTCCTGAATAATTAAAGGCTGGAACGTGATTTTTATTTGTATAAAAACCTACAATGTCTGAGTCCTTCATAATATTAGCAGGAACTTCTAAAACTCTTTTAGGTTGTAATTCTTCGGTTATACTCGAATCGTTTGCAACAGCCATTGCAACAAGACTTTCGATTGTACCACAATGATGCAGGGTAAAATCTATTAACGATTGGTTATGTAATACTGTTTCTTGCATGGGTTCGTAATGTTCTGTTTTCTTTCTTTAATTCGGTAATTTCCTGTTGTTGCAGCTTAATTTTTCTATCCTTAAGCTTAAGTTCTTCTTCCAGGAGCAAAACTTTTCTGTTCATCATATCTTCAAACTCTTTATACCGAGTTTCATATCGGTCTTTTAAGTCGTGCAGAATTTCTTTATAATGCCCAGAGAGTTTAATATCATTTTCAATAGCGGTTGTATCGGCATATTGTTTGGCATGCAAAACCTCAACTTTTAGCTTTTCTACTTCTTGTTTATACTTGCTCTTGGCTAATAAAAAAGTAAAATAACCGGTTCCTCCAGCTGTTAATAATCCGGTTAAAGCAATTGTGAGTTCATTCATTTATTAACTAATTGTATGAATTATTGTTCCAGTAACGCTTCCATTTGGGGCTACAAGCCCTGCCTGATATTGGATTTTGGCATTTTTAATTTCCTCAACAATTGCAGTGGCCAACTTTAATGAAATCCTTTCTAAACTAGCATTATGACTTACTTTTTCATTTTGCTCGGCTTCAAATGCTTCAAGAATATCTGCTTTTAGTCTATCTATACTTAACATTATTTATCTTTTAAAAATTGATTGAATCTATCCTCGAGAGCCGTAAAATCAGCTAAATTTATTAATTGTATCGTTGGCCCGTTATTGGTTGTGAATTTTAAATCTTTGATTGCCTTTATCAAATCTGCCATCAATTTCTTTAAATTTTCATTTTCTTTTTTAAACAAAAAACCATCTTTATCCACCTGAAATTGAACTTTATCTATTACAAGACTTAAGCTTTCTATCTCCGAATAAACTTCAACATACAAACGATTTAAATCTTCGTTAATAGGGCTTACAATAACCCAACTCTTTTCTTTTGGGAAAAGGTAAAATTTTTGATTACTATCGTTTACAATCGAAGCAAGTTGCACATCAATATATTGAAGCTTACCGTCTGAAATTACACATGTTCCATTTACTTTATCTACCGAAACAATACTTGCAATAAAGGTATCGACATCTCGTTTTTTTATTCTCCTAAAAGCGTCTTGCAGATCTTTATCCATTATATTTTATTTCTAATACTTACTTTTCTTCTTGCTCCGTTCATCCCGAAAGTGGTTACTACTTTATTTATAAAATAACTTCCCTCCCGAAAAAAATGTCCATAACTATCAACATACTCTTTATCTAGTATTATTGCCTTCATACCACGCGTTGCATAAGGAATTAAAAAACTGGTTATATCACCTGTGTAGCCAAAAAATTGTAATTTCTCCAATTCCGCTTTTGCAAGTTTATCAAGTTCTTCTTGATTCGAAACTGTCGAAGTTCTGTAGGTTCTTTGTTCTCCACCTTCATCTCCCGCCTGGCCTACTATAGGTATATTTGTTTTAGGATCTATATAAGTAAACTTCACATTGAAATCTTGTCCTTCTTTCGTTTTATATTCTAAATTGTTTTCGACCAGATTATAATTTAAATCATAAGAAGCCGATTGATTAATATTCGTTAATTGTTGTAAACCACAATACAGCATACCGTCATCGGTTATAAAAGCTGTGAAACCAAAATCTTTTTTCAGTCTCTCTAGAGCCTGTGCTCCATTTTCACTTATCATCCATTTATCCAACTTAAAATCTGCAATAGAATCGCTAACTTTTATACCTGTGTCTTTTACAATTTCCTGCAAAACGGTTTTAAGGTCAATTTTTTCTTTCCAACTTTTGCTTATGTTTTTTCTTCGAAGCAACCACATAGCATCTTCACAGTGAATTTCTAGAGGCGTTTTTGGACTAATTTTTTTTATATATCCCACAAATTCCACCTTTGAACTTTTTCCTTCGTAGCCCAAAGTAATTTTTACTTTATCTCCAACTTGTAATGCTTTTTCAACAAACATTTGTCCACTGGTTTCTTTACCGTTTTGTTTTATTTTAAAACGTGTTGGCAATTTTATTACGGCTGTATCCCCTAATTCATCAACCGATTTGGTTATTTCGATTTCATGAACCGATTTAAAAGTATAACTAGATTCTTCTACACCTTTATTCATTCGGGTAAACACAACATTACTTTCCAATAGAAACATTTTCTGGTGTATTTATTAGTTCATTTTTCGCCTTATTCTTTTCTTCTAAATCAGCATAGAAATCTTGGTCGCTAATTGCCGAAATCGTATATTTTTGCATTCCTCCTTGCCCCATCATATCATCAAACTGAATGTCTTTGATTACAATTTTACTAATACCAAAAAGTGTGAAAAAAGGGTTGCTTTCTATATCAAGCGCTTCGTTAATTTCAACCATGGTTCTTAACATACTCACTTGCTCTGAAGGATACGAATTTGGATTTTCTTCATCAAAACAAATTCCTTTTATCGAAATGGTATAATCTTCGGTATTGATATACTCTTTTACGGTTCCTCTACGTTCTTTTCCTACTGTAGCCGTTTCAACAATTGTTTTACTTAACCCCAATGATATTAGGGGTTCATTTGGCAATTTATAAGGAGTCTTACCATGTTTAAGTGTAAGTGTTAAAAAATATTTTCCTCCCGAAAAACTAGATATATTAATAGAATTTAAATCTATTTTCCTTCCATTCTTTTTTATTTTGAGTTTACCATCTTTAGTGCTAACATCAAACAAAAAGCCTGGATAAGCTGGACCAACATAGTCTAGAAAAGCTCTTGCTGTTATTTCTTTTAAATTAAATTCTGCCATTATCCTGCTGTTTGCATTTGGTTTACACTATTCACGGCTCTTAAAAGCATTTCTTGTACTTTATCGCCCAAATTACTTATCCCTTTCTCAGACGAGTCTACATAAATTTTAGTATCGTCTTGTAGTTTTTGTATATTGATTATAATATTGGTTGCTTTTGAACCTCCTGAAACGATTGTATCAGATGGATTTATATTATTCGTTTTAGTAGGTTTTGGAGTTTTTACCATCCTTGCATTTACGCCAGGTGAATTTGATTCGCCTAAAAGAGTTTGCTGTTGAATTTTAACCTGACTAGTTGGATTGTTTTTGGCAATTTTACTCTTTGTGGTTATCTCCGGCGTATCCATTTTTACTCCATTTTCGTACCCTTTATTAAAGCTATCTCCAAGTCCCTTACCTTCATCATAAAATTGCTTTGCTGAATTGTCTCCCATTAAATCACCAACTGCTTTTTTTCCTATTTCCCAAGCCTTTTTAAAATCGCCACTAAAGAATGCAAGCAAAGCTTGACCAATTCCTGTAATCCCCGATAATAATTCCTGAAAACGGTTAATGACATAATTTTTTATCATTGTCCCAAGACCTTTCATAACCTCCCAAAGCCCCATTATACCACCACGAATCCAATCAACTCTTTCCCATAAAAGCCAAAGACTACCAATAAATGCACCTATAATAATAATTATCAATGAAATAGGATTCATTGCCATAACAAAGTTCCATGCTGCTGTAGCAGTCTCGACTAACCAAATCACTCCTTCTAATATTCCAAGAGCTACACTAAAAGCATATGTTTGAATATTAGCAAGTAAAAAATTAACTCCTAAGGCTAGAAGAATTCCTCCGAACGCAATCATATCAGGTGTAGATTCTGTTATCCCGATAATGAAATCAAGTATACCAGTAGCTAAACTTTGCACCAAGTTTACAACAGGCCCTATAAAAGTCCATAAAACACTAAATGCCGCCGAAAGAGTAGGAAGCAATCCTGTTAAAAAAGATAATCCTTTATTTAAAAATGAAATAAATCCCTTAAATGAGTCGGTAGCATCACCTCCTAGTGAAACCAGGAATGTATTCCATGCTGTAGAAAACTCACTCTGACTGGTTTTTAGTTTTTCAAATTCGTCGCTTACGCCTCCTTTTATCCCGTGAAGTTTTTCGTATTCTACTCGGGCATTAAAAACTTCTTTTCCAAACGCAATAATAGATTCTACAGAAAAAATGCCTTTAATTTTACCTCCAATCTCCATTAACTTGGATTTAAAAAATCCCATTGAAGCGGCACTTTCTTTGACTCCTTCACTAAAATTATGCACAGAGTTATCTATCCGATTAAACGAATTGTTCATGACATTTATCTGATTTATCGTAATTCCAAGGGATTGCGACACGTTCAAAATCGGGCCGTTTGCGTTTTGTATGGCTGTAATATAGTCGAAGGCGTTCATGATGCTGTTTGTGAGGTTTCTTTTTCTTTGGTTCTGATAAAATGTAAATTCTGAATTTCTTCTGCCCAATCTTCATCACTCAATTTATGAGGTTTTGGAATGTGCATATAGAATTTTAGATACGCATCAAATAATCGTATGTTGATATTCTCTGCAATTGTAAAGGAAGAGGCATCATCGGTATCGATGATGGCCCCTTTTAAAGCTTTTTTAGCGTTGCCACTTTTTTGTTTTGTAGTTTCTCAATTGCTTGGTAAAGAGGGAATCTAATCGAAGCATTTTCTCTATCATTAAAAACATCATCTTTTTTGATGCAAATCATTTCGAATAATTTTTCCTGCGTAACAAATGGCTTTGAAGCTGGATTTTTCTTTTCGGCAGTTTTAATATCCTGGCGTGTAATTACTCTAACAGTGCATTTTTCTTCACCGATTACAATAACCGAGTTGTTTCCTTCTGAAGTTATTTCGGCGTCATCAAAATTGAAAAAATTGGCAAGCTCTTTACGTGCTGCAAAGAAGTAATCATCATTTGTCTTGATTTCTTCGTCGCCGCCAATAAATAATTCGTTTAACATGACCTCTCCAAAGGTCATTTCTCCATCTTTTTGCATAGCACTAAAGGCATGCTTAAAAGTTGTCATTTTCGGTTCGCGTAAATAAGCTACTTTATCCTCTACAGGAAGCTCATAAATTTGACCGTATTTTTCTTTCCACTCATTAATTTGTTCTTGTTTTATTTGCTGTTTCATTGTTTGTTTTATTTAACCAACCAAGACAAGCTAAACTGTTTTGGTTGGTTGATTTTGATTAAGATTATTGTTGTGCTTTTACTCCTAAAAAGACAATTGGCAATTCGACTACCATGTTTTTGTCACCTTGTTTCATGCTTTTCTTAGTTTCGGTAAATTCGCAACCAGATAAAACATCAATTATCGTTTTTCCTCCATCAGATGGAACGTAAGAAACGATAACATCAAAAGTCAAGTCAAGGATATCAAAATTTGGAGCGCTTAAAACCATAGCTTCAAGCTCACTTTGCCAAATAGTAATTTTTCCTTCGTAAGATTTATTACCACGTGTTACTTTATGAGGATTGTTACCGCGACCTCTTAAAGTTTCCTTTTCCTGTTTTACAGTGTATTCCACTTCTGTAATTCCTTCTATAATTCTGCCTCCAATTGAGATGGAAACATCTGACCAAGCGTATTGCTTGCTGCTAAATGTGCTCATATTTATTCTAAATTTGTTGTAAATCCGATGTTTACAGTTATATAATCGCTATAACCTACTGGCAATAATTGTAAAGCAATATCAAGGTTGTTTGTAACCAATACATTTTGGTTTTCGTCGATAAATGCTTTAACACCAGATAATTTTCCGTTTTGTACCATTAAAGCATCGATTTGTCTTTCGATAGCATTTTGCCATGATTTAATAGTAACTGGGTGAATTTTTCCAGCATCTGTAACCGGAATTTCGTCTGATAATTCATCAACCAAAGTATCGTAAGCAATAAGTACTGCTTCGTCCATTACTAAACCTCTTGACAACGTATTGAAATCATCTGTAGGTCCAGTTAAGGTTGTATCACTTGTAAAATAATAACCAGAACGGTTAGCAAAACTGCGTAAAAAGATATATCCTTTGTTATGGATAGCATTCCAGGAAGTATCAAGGGTTTCTGCTTTTGATCCATCAGTAAAATAAGCGGTAAAATCTTCTACCGGACCATCTTTTACACGAGAGATTTTTCTTTGAGAAGGAATACTTGCAATTCTTCCTAAAGCCAAACCTACAGAAGCTTCTTTAGAACCATCTGTGTTTGCTAACAAAATAGATACTTTGTTGAAACTTGCAGTGGTGTAATCTTTTAAGTCAGCAACAACTCCAGAGAATTTATTTCCTGAGATAATTGTACGAACCGGGAAATACCTGTCTGCATAATCCTGATTTAACACTTGCGCTTTTGCAACAGCAAGAGCAACATCGGCGTCTAATCCGTTTGTGATTGTTTCGGCAGTTCCTGATTTTTTAAGAAGTCCTAAAACTCTAATTTTTCCAGATGCATCAGCCAAAAGCTTTTTTGCATAAGGTTTTGTCAAATCGGCCATATCTTCCATTGTAATGGTCGATAAAACAAGCATAAACCAAAGTTCTGCTCCTTTTTTGGCTTCGTCGTAAAATGCTTTGATATGCTTGTAAGCAAAAGCATTTGCACCTGTCTCTTCGATACCAAGATTTACTGCTTCATCAAGCGAGAAAATCTGATACGAACTACCTACAGCAACTTTTCCAGTTCCTGTAACTGTAACTCCAGTTAATACCAATCCTGGTACTTTTTGAATGTCTGATTGTAACAACCCTAGACCCTTGCTAGAGATGTTGAATTTTATATTTGGTAAACTCATACTATTTTAAAAAATTTAATTATATAACAAAATGCAAATCCGAGTAAAAAAGCAATACCGATATGAATAAAAGAATATCCAGTTTTTTGCTTGCTTTCTATATTGTTGTTTTTAATAACATTTGAACTCTCTTTTTTGAACTCATTTTTTATCTTGGCCACTATAGCAAGACTATCACAGGTAGCAGATATCGAAATTGTATCGTGTACAATTTTTAATTTAACCTTTGCCTGAGCGTTTTTCTGAACGTAAAAAATGGGTTGTGAATCTGTTTTCAATTGGCTCTTTGCAACCAATTCAGATAAAGGGATTCTTAGTTCCGTTTCTGCTCTCGGAGCATAAACTGTAGTATCTTTATAGATGACTACTTTTTCAGATGTTATTTGAGTCTGATTTTCGGTTTTTTGAGTTTCCTGTCGCGTCGTACGACAGGAAATCAACAAACAACTAAAAATAAACACTGATAACAAAAGTGTTTTTTTATACATGTTGATATTCTTTTTTAGCGTCAAAACTTGGGCATGCTTTCTTTACATTCGGAAAATCTCTGTGTCCCTGAATAATAGCTTTCGGAAATTTTTGTTTCAATTCCGTAAGCAATTTTAACAAAGAAGCTTTCTGGGCAAGCGTTCGATTATCTTTAGGAACAACCTTTTCGTCGATTCCACCTACATAAGATATGTTGATGCTTTCATGGTTAAATCCTTGTACACCATTCGAAACCTGTTCTATTGGCAATAAAGAAACTACTTCCCCATCTGGCTTTATAATAAAGTGGTAACCTGGCATTCTCCAACCCAATTGATTTTTCCAGTAGTTCTGTATGCTACTTATTGATGTGTTTTGAGAGGTTGCTGTGCAATGCACGGCTAAGTACTTTATTAGTCTCACTTTGTTTTTTTTATTCTCGTTTCGTTACCCTTCTTTTGGTTTTACTTAAACAAGTAACTCGTATTAAAAAGTAATTTTCCGATTGATTTCTGAGGCAAAGTTGTGGGCTTTTCTGCTGCAAAAAAAATAGTCTTCCAATCCTTGTATATGATAAATACAAAGTTTGGAGAGATTTTATACAAACATTGGAACGTAAATTTTATGGTACGTATCTAAAGCCGAATTTTGCTTTATGAATGATATAATAGTAGACACAAACGGGGATTTAGGCTTCCAGAACGGAGACCTATTGATTGGTTTTTCAGAAAACCTGCATCAAGAACATATCTTGATTGCCAACAAAGGCGAGTATCGTGAATTTCCTGAACTGGGAGTAGGTATTTTGCAAATGTTAAACGACGACAATTACATGAACGTTTTAATTGAAGCCAAAAAAAATCTGGAATACGATGGTATGAAGATCAATAATATTGAGCTCGATGACGATGGGAACTTAAATGTCGATGGACAATATAAATAGACTTTAAAGAAAAGTCTGTTTTAATGAAAATAATAAAAGCTGTTATACATCAGCTTCAAATTGTTATGCTTATACTTCAAGTGTAATGGGCAAACTAATCACGTAAAAACAAAATTTTAAATGACACCACGCAACGAATTATTTGTAAAAATAAAACAAGCCTTAAAGACAATTCCAGAATTGGGATTGGTCGATTTGCAACGCAAACAAATTTCTAATCCTGTCTCTGGCGATCCTGTATATTGGACCGCTGCTCTCATCGAAATAAATAGTATTGCCTGGCAAAATATGCCCGAAAGCAATCAGGAAGGAGATTGTGTTGTAGAAGTACTTTTGTATTGCAAAAATGGCTGGATCGACCATCTTAATATAACAGTCGAAAATCCGGATGAATTAGCCGAGTTTAATTTAATCCATAAACTATCCGAAAAACTTCAGCATTTAAAAGGAAGTTTATTTGCTCCATTATTACAAGTTAATGAAGAAGTTGATAATGCTGTAGATGGTTTTATGAGTTATAAACTATCGTTTAACACTACTATTTGCAGAGAAATAAATCCGTTATTTTCAAACAAAAAACTAAGCATTATTTCTTAGGCATAAAAAAACCTCCTGAAAAGGAGGTTCTTTGGGGATAGTACAAAAGTTAAACACTAATTACACTAATTTGCACTAATCTTAATGGTTAACTTAGTTTGTGTAATTAATTCCACAAACCAATTAGTGACAATTCGTGCAATTTGTGTTTAATATCTTTTTTTGTGTTTAAATGCTGTTTAAAACATTTTTAATTGGCTGTTTTTATTTGAATCTTTGAGGTTGTCGTTGTAAATACCTTCGTAGTTTACAATAGCATCAACGGTTCTTGTAGATAAAAAATATTTTTTCGCAACTTCCTCAACTACAGCATCAATCCTCCATTTAGGATTCTTTGCCATTAATGAATAAAAGTGCTTACGTACTAAATTATTTCTTTCGAGAAGTCTTTCCTTGCGTGTCATATTACAAAGATAAACAGACAATTTTAATTCTGCAAGGCGATTTTTTTGACTCTCTAAACAGCTTTATTAGCCTATTTATTACATATTTTTGTAATATTGAAGTCTATTACTTATTTATGTAATTATCAAAAACATTGCTTTTATTCTTCCTGTAATTGCTTAATCATAAAGAGTAATCCTGCCAGAACTAAATAAGTTAGGATTAATCCAAACGGAATTAAAATTGGTGACGAAACCAACCACCAACTCCAAGTAATTACATTGGTTATTTTTAAGACGGTGAAAATAATTGTTATTATTGTTAAAAAACCGATGGTGTCTAATTTTGCTTTTCTGCTCATACTATTTTTATTTAATCGTTATACGTTGCTTTAGTGTGTTTTTTAAATCGGGGATTCTGGATGACAATTTTGGTATATTGGCTAAAAGCCAATCGTTCTTTTTCCGATAAATCAGATTTGGATATCCAGTTATTTAAGGTGTCTTTATAAACCAAATGCCCATTTACCTCATACGATTCGTGATCGGTTATTGGTTTGATTGTTACGCTCATATTTTCTTTGTTTATACATTGTTTTAATTCTAAATCTTAGCCACTCGATATAGGTTTTAATCGGCTTTAGGTTTGTACCGATAAGCAATATCACTAATAAGATTATTGTATTATTCATAGATTTTGGTTTGTTAAAGGCGCTGAAAAATCTTCTTGCTATTTTCTCTTTATGATAACCTGACCTGTTCAAAAGCCAGCCAGTTGGTATCTTTTATTTTCTGAAGTGTAAATTGAATTTTAGCTTCAATCTCTGGAGGACATTTATAATCTCTAACTTCATCTTCGGATATTTCATCCAATAAAAAAGAGAATCTACTTAATAAAGCACCTCGTTCCTGGTTGATACAAATACGCTGAAACTTGCTAAAAGTCGCGTGTTTTTCGGAACAATAAAGAAGGACATTGTACAAAATGTCTAAACGGTTTGTGATTTCGTTTGCTGTCATATTAATTTAAATTTTGTGTAATTATTATTTTTGAATTTTATTTTTAATGTCACTTCCGTGATATAGCATGGCTGTTTTTTCATTTATCGCCATTATTCCTCCTGGACATCTTCCGGCAACAAAAGCGGTTAATCCTTCTATTCGGATATAAATTTTAGCCAACTTTTTGGCTAGTTTTGCTGTAGCAGTATAAGGCTCTTTTTTCTCTTCGTGCGCCAGAAATATCATTGTTGTGTTTGGAAACTCCGAAGTAAAACGCCTGAAAGCACCATTTTTCAGTTCATCATTATAAATCGTCATATTATCAAACAATACAATTTTTGGTGCTTGGCGTTTAGATAATCTTTCTTTCACCACTTCTATTTCGGTATACTCAGAGAATTTTATTTTTCTCGAAGCAGGATCTATTTTGGCACGTTGTGCATTGGCTTGGAATTCTTTTCCTGTGCCCTCTTCTGCAGATATGTACCAAACATTTTCATATTTGGTTAAAAATTCGGCCAGTTTAAGTGCAAAGAGTGTTTTTCCGTTTTTTTCAGCTCCATATATAATCCAAACACCGCCTTTTTCGGGTTTGCCAAATACGTCGCCCCAGATTCCTTCAAAATCAAACTCGTCGAACTTCTTTTCAAATAATGTTTTGGGAGATATTGCTCGTGCCATTTATGCGCCTATTTTTATGAGAGTTTCTAAATATCTAAGTGTAGTTTCTTTTCCGATGCATTTATTAACCAATGTTTTGGTTTTGCTACGATCTTCTATATTGGCATTGGCAACATCACCTATTAATTGGGTATAAAAAATAGTTCTGTCTACTTTTCCATTAGGAACCAACTTGATAAATTCGTCTGAGAATCGACTGAATATTTCGGCAAAACCTACTTTCTTATTGCTGATTCCTTTCTGAATCTTGGCTCTCAAACCATCGGCGCCAATCATGTACCAGCCACATGCTCCATCAGTTCCATTCCATAATTCTTTAAGTTCCAGGAATGCGTTATATTCTAAATCTCCAGCTTCATCAAGAACAATCAAGGGCTTTTCAAGTGTTGTGACGTAATATTTTAAATTGGCCTTTACATCTACATATTTCCCTTGGTTGTCTATACCAACAGTTTTGGCAAGAAGCCTGATAAATTGTTGTTTGCTTTTGGCTTGAGAGCAATCGACATAGAAAGTATTCTTCATTTTTTTGATAATATGCTTGGTACAAAATGTTTTACCAATCCCGCAATCATCAACCAATACCATCGATTTGCTTAAAGCCGCACAAAAATTGAGATTATCTTCTATTTCAGTATAAACCGATGTTCTAGCTACTTTCCAATTATCTTCAAATACTTTTACCTGAAGTTCCCTTCCTAAAGTAATCCAGATTGTATCGGATAAAATTCTTTCGATTTCTCCGTTTTTTAATCGGGAATAAATGGAAGGTTTAATTCCTTTCGACTTAGAAAAATCAGCATCAGATCCTCCATAATTTTGGCGAACTTCAATAAGTGCCAATCTTACTTTTTGTTTAAATTCGTTTGTTAGGTTCATTTTTTTACTTTTTATTATTACATAAAATTTCTTTTCCAGCTTGGTATTGCATTTCCTTGTGGCACAATTGCAAAATCATCTTCGGATTCATCATCAAATATTTCAACTGGCTGTTCTTCTTTCGCTTCAAAGCGTTTAATATTCGAAAACTTAAAATTGGAATTAATCGTTCTGGGCGTATTATCAATAATGTTGATTCTTTCTATTTTATCTCTTTGGCGTTTAGCAAAAGCTTCTACCGAAGCCACATAAGAACTTTGTAAAGCTCTAGCCATATTATCGGCTTCAGTTCTTTCTATAGATGCTCGATTGTAGCGTGGCATTTCCATTATTTCGCAAATCAATCGGTCATTTAAATACACAAAAGCTTTCATAACCTGCCCATCATTACCATCAAGCCAATAGACATTAACCTCTTTGCTTTCGATAACTTTCATGATATCGACTAAAGCTTCTCCTGTCAAAATCTTTCCATCCTCGGCAATTGCTCTTCTTTTTCCCTGGAGCGTTACATAACCCAACTTGCACGAGGTTTCGGTTTTATAACCAATAATTGGTAAAATTGCTTCCCAGTTCGTCGGTTTTAAATCAGGATGTTGTTTGTTCAGGAAATAATCAAAACGACTCATCGTAGCATGTTCAGGATGTGGCATATTATTCCATTGTTCGATTTCCAGCATTCTTTCATTAATCAATTGGTTGTACGGAATAATTTTATTTTCTCCCGGACCAGCCTGATTGGATTCTTTTTTAGCATGCGGACGTCCAATCCATCCAAAAGCTTCTTTCTCGACATCATATCGTACTTTCCCAAACATCCTTTCTATATATTTCCCACTTGCTTTGTTGGCAATAATTCGAGTACTCTGAAACATGGCGCCAGGACGAAGCAGCGTATTCCTGAAACTACTATTTAATGAACTCTCGCATTCCAGTTCATTCGGCAAAGGCAAATTCCACTCCGTATAATTCCGAACCATTTGTCGGTAAAAATCAACGATAATACCCTCTTTCGTTTTCCCGTAAACCACTGTAGTAAAGCATTGAGAAGCAATATCACAACCAATATAAAACCAGGCTCTCTTACCTTTTTCATACCAAAATGGTGGGTTCCTGTCATCAATAGATAAAATTGAACCCGAATAAACTGGCAAATCCATTTGGTGCGGAGTCGTATATTGACTCATATATTTTTGTCTGTCACCACTTCTGGATAAATGCGTCGCAATTCTGTTTTCCCATTTATTGATGTAATTAATAATCGTGGTATTCGATAGTTTTTTATAGTCTTTCGGGTCAAACATTTCTCCCGTTTCTTCATTAAAAACTTCGGCATAACCATTTAAAAAAGCTTCATAATTCCGTGCTATTTCTGTTGGCGTTGGTTTATGCATCTGATTTTTAAACAAACCATTAAAAATCATTTCCGTTTTGTCATCCACTTTACGCGCATTGTTTGTTTTTCCGCCATTAGGATCTTTTATAATCGGATAATACAAATCGTCTTTACAGGCTTTCAAAAGTTTTTTAAATTGCTTTTCGCTCGCTGGCAAATTGTGATTTACTTCGTGTTTAATCTTTAATGTATTATTGAAGTTCTCCACATCTTTTACCAATATTGCAATGATTCCTCGTATCGAACCTCTTAGCTTTATCCTTTCCTGTATGCGAGCCTGCTCTAGCTTTATTGCAGCGTTCATGACACTTGCATTAATAATGTATCGCTCCTGTTCTTCAGCCTCTAATGCATTTCCTGCTCTTTTAAACTTGGCATAATATCGAACGGCTGCAGCATCAAAATCAAAAAAAACTTCCAACGGATTATCAATTCTTCGCGGATCTCCTAATGCATCCTGAATTGTTGTTTTTAAACTATCAAAGTCTATCAATAACTTTCGGCCATTTCCTCCTACTTGTAAACGCTTTATGCCAAAAGGTTTCTGCTTGTAACGATTAAGTTCTGATTGCAAACTTTTTAAACAATTCCAATACTCCGGAACCAATTCTTCGTGTTCTACTGCAACCTTGTTATTTGTCCACAGATATGGCATAATTGCATTTTTTAGAAAATTTTACTTTGTTTACTCCTAATCCTCGAAGCTGAATCGATTTGTGAATTCTTATTTTGTATTGAATTGCTCGATGGTTTCTTTCAGTTCTTTTTCGAGCATTTTATAATCAACCCTAATTTTATCTGCTGTAATACTATTACGATGACCGGATAAACATTGTCGGATAAAAAAAGGTGTAAAACCGTGTTTATCAACCAATGCCTTAATTATTTGCTGGTTGTAAGTGTACCTTTTGTTTTTTTTAGTTTCTTTGTCCATTGCGCTGTTTGTTTTTTATGATGTAGCAAAGATAAAGCAAAACAAAAGTATTATGCAAGTAATTTGAAATAAATAATTTCATTTTACTTTCATACAAAACAAAACATACTGTAAATTATAGGCTTAAGAATTAAATCCTTATAAAACATCAAAAAATAGAAAGATGTATAATCAGCATAATAAAGAGCACCACGCACCTTAAATAAGCAGAAACAATACAAGTTTTTATTTATAAAGAACAGAACACAGCAACAAACATTTAAAAATCAACCAATTAGACACAATTCAGCAATTATAAAAGATGTTATTAAACGTCTTGAGTTTGATAATTTTCAGCAAAAAACTGCGCAAACTAGCAATTAAAACCTCATAAAAGCATTCAAGAAAACACTGTTTTGAATACCCAAATGCAGACCCAGCCTAAAAATCAGAAGAATTAAATCAAAATCAAATCTGACTTTATTCCATAAAAAAAAGCCGTAAATAAACTCGCATGAGCTTTATTTACGGCTTTTATACCTTTTTAAATCTATATATCTTTAAGCGGAACAAACTGCCATTTAAGAACCAATCTCAGCAATTAATAAGGAAGTTTTGCTTTTTACTCAAAAAATAACTTTACCCTTATAACTAACTCATTTTAAAGACTTTTATACTTTTTTTTTATTTTAATAAATTTGAAATATTGTTTTATTGGGGATATTAAAAAGTTCTTTTTATTACTTTAAAAATTTGCTTAACATCGTTTAATTCAATAGTAAAATCTTGATATTCTGGACTTTGATTCCTAGAATGACACGTTATTGTACCATTTTCTAAATCCTGAGCAATAATATCTTTACACACTATTGTATCCTTATGCACGATTATCCAGCCATATTGAGAACCTCTAAATCCGTCTTTCCAATGCTGACGATTTAATTCTCTGCAAAGCGTAATAGAACCTTCCGGATTATCATACAATCCTCCGTTATCCATACTATCCCCTTTTATTTCAAAAGCTACATAATTACCTCTTGCAAATTGATCTACGTAAAAATTTACATCATTAAATCCATCTACAAAATCACCTTCACAACATTCGCTTATATAAGTAGCATAAGCCTTTACAGGTACAAGTGGCACAGTCATAATAAATTTTCCGTTCTCTAATTCTTTAAATTTATTACCATTTTTATTTTCCAAATATTCCTCTTCTTCAACTACTACTTCCTGTTCGCTTTCAGGTAAGAAGTAATTTCCTGGAACATTAAAATAATCCGCAAGTATTTTACGGTTTTTAATATTTGGCTTAGAATCCTTATTTATGATTCTACTTAAAGTCGATTGCGAAATACCCGTATTCTCAGAGAGCTCATAAGGCGTTATACCTTTATTTCTGATAAGGGTTTTTAATCTAGACCCAACTGTATCCATTTTGTGTTTTATTTATAATCATTACAAATAAAAGTAAATCACATTAATTTTATTCAAATTACTTGCGTTATACTTTCATTTTACTTTATATTTGCACTATACAAAAATAACTAATCAAAAGTAGGCAATTAAAATGGAACTAACAAAAACCGCAAAAGAAAAACTAGGAACTGATGAAGTCAAGATGCAAATAGCATTAGCGTTAGGCAAGTCATATTTAACCATGAGAAGATGGATAAACACAAACCACGACAACCTGACCAAAACCAAATCTATCGAAGCAATTACAAAATTTACAGGACTTAAAGAGAATGAAATTTTCGAATAATAAAAACCCACACCAAAACACAAACACCTATTAAACAAGACACTAAAGCTTAAAATTAGGCAAATAAAAAAACCGCTCACGGGAATGAACGGTTTTTAATCCAGATTTTAATAACGCCCAGACTAGGGGCATTAATACTAAATAGAATGGCAAAGTTAGAAGAAATTTCAGAAGAAATACAACGTATTAAAAAAAACATTTCGACTTATGAAAAATTAAGAAATACTTGCTTAAAGCTTTCAGTTTACTATTATCGAGAAGGAAATACGGTAATGAATGACTGCATGAAACTACGATTGTCCAAAATAAAATCAAGGTTATACAATTTGCACAGTGAGTTGATTCCGATAGAAAAAGAAAGACTACAACTTCTTAATCAGCAACCTAAAATTATAATTCGTGAAACTATCACTTTAAAAATCAAAAATTACGAATCATGGATGCATTAACAGCCAAAGAAAAAAACGTCCTGGCTACTGCATTAAGAATACTTTTTGATAAAGAAGAAAGTAATTACGAAACCTGCTCCACAATCTCAGATTTAGCAATTAAGCTACAAACAAAGAATGCAGAAGAGATAAAGAACGACTTACTATTTGTAACCCAAAACCCTTTTTGATCATGAATATAGATGCTCAGATACGTACAGTTTTCGACACCAGTAAAAAAATGGCCAAAAACAAACCCGATTATCTATTTATATCATTTTCAAAAAAAGACGAAGAAATAAACGGTACTATTTTCAAGGTTTATAACAATGACAAAGTACCACTTTACAGTCTTGCGGTTTCAAATAAAAAAGCACTTATCGACTTCTTAAAAGAATTTTTATCATCCGAAAAGATTTCGTTTAGGTTTGAAACTACGACCGATACTTCAATTCTGGATATAGAAATAGAAATCAGGCGATTATTCTTTCTAGACTGGTTAATAAAAACAAAGAATATATACCGAAATCATCCCTCACACCTACAAATAGCATTAAACAAGATTAAATAATTATGAAACAATTAGAGCAAGAAAAACCAAACAGAACTTTCCATTTTTACATTATAAGCATATTAATTGCTTTTTGGATTGGGCTAGGAATAGGCGCGCTAATCGTCTTTTTAATTTAAGAAACAATAACAATGGCAATCGAAAAAAACCAAACATATAAAACAGCAACAGGATCATTACTAAAAGTCAAAACCGTCAGAAGGTCAGGCATGCATACTTTAGAATTGGTCGACGAAAAAGGAAATCCTTTTCCGGAAAGAAGAAACACTGCTGGTCACGTAATCAAGAAATCCGAAAGAATATGCTCTGAAGAAACAATTAAAAGCTATAAAAAAGTAAATAACTAACCCATAACAACTAAAAATCACTATGACAAATTTAAACTCTCCAGTTGCAACCGAAAAAGAAATAGTAAACAACACAATCGACTTTACACGCCCGTTAAACGAATATCCAACAGCTCAATTTATAGCCGAATTTATTCAATCGGAAGTAAAACCAAAACACATTTATACTGAAACATTAAATGCCAATGGATTAGTTATTCAGGACGGAAAAGAAAAATTCCTAAACAACGATGCTTTAAGTTCATCTATGCTAAAAGCAGCTTTAAAAACTCCATTGCATTTTGAGTTTGCTAAAAGCGAAGATAAAGAAGAACTCAAAAAACTACAGGAAACTGCCGACCACTTTAATTTAAGTACCTTTTTGCATCAGGCAATTCTGGAACCAACCAAATTTAGCCGAGTTATAATCGAACCAAATATTCCGCTTAACACAAATGAAGGCGTTACAAAAGCGGTTGAATATTGGGAACAGTTAATAACCGAAAGAGGATATGGTATAATCGAGATGCAGGAAACACCATTTGATATCGTTCTGGAACATTGCCACAAAACTGTTGTCGAAACATTGGGATTGAGCTTAGATAAAATTGATGGAAAACGCGCTTACATCAAAACTTTAAAAAACTGCTCGGATGTTGAACCTGTTTCTGAAGAAAATATGGTTAAAATCAAAATTCTAAAAAAACATTACGAACAATACGGCAACGGAATTCTAAGAAGACTCATTCTCCACTCCAAAAGAGAAGCTTCGGTATATTATACCGACACAAAAACAGGATTAAAACTAAAAGTAAGACCCGATGCGATCCAATTTAAAGAAAACATTGGCGTAGATGCTATCATATCGGTAAAAAGCTCAGGAATCGAAGATCTGCAAGCATTTTATTATCAAGCTGCAAGATTGCATTATGATTTATCCGAAGGAATGTGTCAGGAAGTAGTTTCTGAGGTTACCGGGCGTGATTTTAATACCACCATTATGGTAATGCTACAAACAGTTGCACCATTTGCAATTGCAATTTTGGTTTGGTCCGCCGAAGATATCGAAACAGGAAAATACAAATATCATCTTGCCTTAAATAATGCCAAAGGAATAATCGAAAACCAATTGGTAAAAGGATATGACGTTTTTTCGCACGAAAACAACTTTGGATTAATCCAAATGTCTTTGCCTACTTGGAACCAAAACCAATTCTTAACTAGAAACATATAACTTTGAAACAATTATTTATAGATGTCGAAACAACGGGATTAAATCATTGGCAGCACGCCATACATCAAATTTCCGGAGCGATATACATTGATAACGTATTAACCGAGACATTCGATTATAAAGTAAAACCGCATGAGACTAGCAAAGTCGATCAAGCCGCTTTAGATATGGGAGGTTTAAAACTTGAAACCATCTATTCTTATCCTGACCAAACAATTGTATATCCCGAGCTAATAGCCTTGCTAAAAAAGAATTGCAGTAAAAAAGACCCTAAAGACAACTATTTCTTTTGTGCCTACAATGCGCATTTCGACAATGCGTTTCTCAAAGCATTTTTTAAACAATGCAACGATACGAGTTTCGATTCTTGGTTTTGGTCCAATATCATCGATGTGATGGTATTGGCTGCAGAATATCTGAAGGATGTTAGGCACGAAATGCCAAATTTTAAACTTAAAACTGTTGCCAATAAATTAGGAATTACTGTCGACGAAAAAAAACTACACGACAGTCTATACGATATCCAATTGACCAAAAAAGTTTATGATATAATAACCAAAACAAAGTAAACAATAACCAAATGACCTTAGCAACCCAACCCTATTTCCCTCTATATATCGATGACTGGATGAACAACTCCCAATTAAAAATATGTTCACCAGCTGCACATGGAATCTTAATTTCCATATTATGTCTTTTGCATAAAGAAAATAATTGTGGAACACTTATGCTTAAGCAAAAGTTCAAACAAAGCGAAAATCAAACTACAAATTTTGCTTTGCAAATTGCAAAACTAACCACTTTTGATTTGCATGAAATAGAAACCCCTTTAATAGAGTTGGTTGCTGAGGGCATTTTAATTATCCAAGACAATTACCTGATTTACGAACCTATGTTTCGGGAAGAACATATCCAGAAAAAAGAAGCTAAAAAAGAGCTTGTAATTGCAACTAAAAAAGAAATTACGGTTAAAGAACCTGAGAAAATTGATTTCGATAAAATAGTTTCGATTTTCAATTCTGTTTGCAACAAATTGCCAGCTGTTCAGAAACTAACGATTCAGCGAAAATCTGCCATAAAAAATAGAATCACAGAATCGGGATTGTCAGGATTAGGCGATGCCTTCCAGAAAGTGGCACAAAGCCGATTTTTAAACGGTGAAAATGACCGTGGTTGGACTGCAGATTTTGACTGGATATTAAAACCCGCAAACTTTATTAAAATTATCGAAGGCAAGTATAAAAATACCGAAAATGGAAATAACAAATCAAGCGAACAAATCTTTACAGCTGCCATGGACAGCGAGGTTGGAAGAGACTTTAAATTTAAGTAAATCAATAATTTCGGGCAATGCACAAATGGCACTTGTCGAGATGAACCTCTCGATAGATCAAACTTTTTCTAAACCCAATATAAGAACGGTTTTTAAAAACGAAAACGGAACAATTGGTTTCAGCGTTGTAAATGTTCTCGTAAACCGATTCATAAACTCCTTTGGTTTTAGCACCAAACTATCCAATGACCAAATCGAGATTTTAACCGTAGATACGCTGGAAAATTTTAAATACGAAAGCCTGGAAGATATCATCGTCTTTTTTAAAATGGCACGCACCGGGAAATTTGGCAGCACCAAGAAAGGAGTCGATTCTAATTTAATCTACGGAGAGTGGTATCCTGCCTATTTAGAACTAAAAGCCGATATAAGAGAACAGAACTACACCAAAGAAAAAAACGTCTTAAACAGCAACAAAATAACTCTTGAAGATGTAAAAAAAACCTATTCAAAACATCAGCAAAAAAACTTCGAGAAAAGAGTTACTGCTTTTGTAGAAAAAATAACCAAAAACATCGACCGCCAAATGCTAGAAGATTTAATCACCGATTGGGAAAAAGACCCCGCCAGAAAACCATATCTGAATATCCTGAAGAAGAAAAGAATTACGATTAAGTAACTACAAAACAAAATCTAAAATTGTGAGATATAATAAAATTAAGGAGCTATTTCCTGCTGCCCGCTATATCTTTTATGCCAAACCCTGGCATAAAAGGATGTCGCTCCCATCAGGGCTAGGGATCTGGTTTTTATGATGAGGTTTTGTTTTTACATTGATTTAATCCAACCTAAATGATTGTTTTCTCTAATACTAACCTTGATTATAAAACTCATTTAATATTAAATTCAAGCGTCGTATTAGGATATTTTTTTGAGTTGATTATTTCAATATACATTTTTTTGGGTCTTTTGGGTAATGGTCCAATTATCACTTCATCAATGTTTCTATCTCTAGAAATATCTAAAGTTCTATGTCCTGCAAATTTTTCAGTTTCTATGATTGTATCTCCATCTATTGAAACGAAACCCCAACGATTTTTATATTTACCATAAAGAAAAAAATTATTATTACTTAACAAACCTTTTACTGAAAAAGCTTCCGACTCTGTTAGTTTTGCTAAAAGAATATTTTCAATATTCATCTTTACAAAATATGCATCTTCTTTTTATACTCTACACCGTCTCTCCAATTTTTGGGATAATAAAAACAACAATATTCTAATTTTTCTTTTTGAGAACGATCTAAATCGCTAAAACATAAAATTTCTGCATTTTTGATTACATCATTAAGTTCAATTTTTTCTTTTTCTGATTTTGTGCAACTAATGAATAGAATAACTAGTATGATATTAACTTTTACTTTCATAATCTACTCGCTAACTATGATTTTCAAATTAATACCTGCTACTTCTTTTAAATAATTTTCAGTAACTCCCAATAAAGTCAATATACTTTCTGATGTTTTTTTCTTAGATAGAGATGGTTGGACAATAAAAATTTCAAAATTCATAGGCTTGCTGTTTTTTGCAATTGTAAGTAATCGCTCTAACTCTAGTTTTGTTCCCTTTTCAAGTCGGCTTCTTTCGTTTGCACCGCGAACTTTAGTTTCTCTTCTTAAGAGATGCTCAAAAAATTCTTTTCCTTTTTTATGTTTCCAATGAATAGATTTTTGTGCTTGACCACAAACTTCATAAAAATTATCGACACGGGTATTAACATTACCATCTTTTGCAAATTTCAAATGATAAAATTGAATATTAATTTGATCCTGGTGTTCTTTAACAGTGATAATATCTGCAATTTCTCCTGAATAATCATCGTCGTAAATAATATCAAAATCAAGTTTCTTTAATTCCATAATTACTTTGTATTGAATTGAATCCAAAACTAAAGGATAAACGTGTTGTGATTCTTTAGACAAATCAACTCCATCCCATTTCCAACCAATTAAGTTACTAGCAGGGTATGGATTTATTAATTGTTTTAAAACAATATAATAATTTCCTTGTAGTGCAGAACCATCAGCAAACCATACAGTAGGAATATTATTTTTAAAATATTCTAATATATCATACTCTCTAGTACCAATTTTAATTATGACCTTATTCCTACTCAGTTTCTTAATTCTAAAATCAGAAAAATTTGGTTCTCTACTTGAATTTATAAATAACTCTTTTTGGAAATTAATTGCACTAAAGGGTGTCACAATTTCAAAAAAGATCTCTCTATTATTTGATGGATTAACAATATTCAAAGAGCAATTAGCTAAATTGAATTCACAACTATCAACAATGATTGAAATTTTTGATTCTGAATAATCATAAACATGCTCATCCCAATCAATGTGAGTTGGATGAATATCAGGTATTTCAGCTATGATTTCGGGTATTAATGTTTCTCTTAAAATTTGATTTGGGTCAATATTTTCATCAATGAGTTTATTACCTATTTTACTACACCAATTTATAAACTCTTTTAAATCTCCTTTTAAATAACTCCATATTCTGCCTTTATATGAACATCCTAGTGTTATTTTATTTCCTTCTTCGTATCCAGAGCCAAAAACAAAAGCTTTTTGACCACCTTGCTGTTCCGAAATTGACAAAGCTTCTTCTATATCTGTACCAACACGCATTGTAAATCTTATTTTTCTATTTAAAAATTCTTTTAAACCTACATTTTGCAGAGATACTCTTTTAATATCATAAAATGTTCTAAAAACATTCAATTGATGTATTAATACAGCATTTCCCTCTAAAACAGAGTTTGCTAATTTTTCATATAAACTTGATTTATCCGAACTGTGCACAAAAAGTAAATTAGTTTCTGAATCATAATACAAAACAGTAAGTTTCCAATCTAATCCATAAACTTCTTTGTAATTAACCCATTCTAATTCGCTTTTATTTGCTGTAATTATTACAACAGTTTTAGATTCAGGATTATAATCCGAAAACTTATATTCTAAATCTTCATAATTTTGTATACCATTTATAAACTTCTTTAAATCATAAGTGTCTTCTATCTCTAATTCTTCATTTGAGCTGTCAAAATTATTTTTAAAAACAACTGCACTCATTGCAAAACGAATATTCTGAAATGGAATTTTTGAATTTGCCATATGTTGAAATCCGTTTATAAAATCATCAAAATTAATTCCATCAGCAATTTCATCAGAACTTAATTTTGATAGCAGTAAATTCCAATCTGAATCTTGCGCATATAATTCACTTAATTCTTCTGATACTGTGGCATCAGCTAAGTTTGCTATAAAAGTAGCATCTCCTAGATTTGTACCTGAAGTTCTAGTAAAACGTCCAGCAAATTGTAAAGTAATAGGAAGACTTTTTCTAATATCATGAAAGGCTGCAATTTTTAGTTGTGGTAAATCAAAGCCCTCTCCAAGCATGTTTACAGCAACAATAATTTTATGTTCGCCTTGTATTATCCTATTAATAATTTCTTTTTTTCCATTAACTCCAGAATATACAACAACGGGATTTAAATCTGTATATGTTTTATAAATTTCAAAAATTTCTTCTGCTCTCCGTTTTGTCTCACATCTTGCCATTAAAATGTGATCAAAGTCATTTGCAATATCAGCTTGTAATTGCTCTACAGCTTTTTCTGCTATTAATATATCAGCTTTTTTAAAATCATATTCTCTAATAGGCAAGAACTTTATTGGCTTGAAATAACCTTGCTCTTGTGCTTTTTTCAAAGAAAAATTAAATATAACTTTGCCCTCTAATCTTTTACGATCATTCCTAAATGGTGTTGCTGTAAACTGAAGTATTTTATTATTTGAAAATGATTTTCTTACTCTATTCCAAGATTCAGCCTCAATGTGATGAGCTTCATCAATGAACAAATGCGAAAATAAACTCGAATATTCTTCCAATATTAGATTTGAATTCCTTGTTAATAGCCCCATAGTTGTCACAACAACATTACATTCATGTAGAAATTCTTTAATTTCTTCTATACTACTAAAATTCTCATTAATAATACCAACTTTAGGATATTTTGAATTTGCACCAACAACACCAAATTGTTTTAATAATCCTAAAGAATAAAATTTCTTATATATCTGATTTCTCAAAGCTTCAGATGGTACGGTTATTAGAACCTTTTGACATTTGTTAGCAATTAGTGTAGCCAACATTGTTTCTGTTTTTCCTGTTCCTGTAGGCATCACAACGGTGCCAATTTCATCTGATATTTTCAAATGACTTAAAATTGCATATAACGCTGCAATTTGAGGCTCACGTAATCCTAATTGATTTTCGCTTAGATTTTCTTCAATGAAATTAAAATCATTATTCCATGAATATATTGTCTCATCAGTAGTAAAATTTAGCAACATTGGATGCTTTAGCCATTTTGTTAATGTTACCTCATTTGACAATAAACTTTCTTCTGTAACTTTTTGTTTTGAAAAAATTACATATTCAAATTCATCAGGAATAATATTCTTATTTGAACTTAAGCAATATTTTACTCCATTTTTTTCAATTATTGAATATCCTCTGTGAATCGAAATAAAATTAAAACTATCCTCATAAGACGGAATCAATAATTGTTTTACATAATTTTTACTTCCTGTTTTGCTCCAGCATAAATTTTCTAACACGGGAATCTGAATCTTTATCATATTAAAATAATTTTAAATTATAAATACAAGAAATATCTTTTGATAAATATGAATAAATTTCTTAAATCAAATATTAACTTTATAACTAGTGTTATTTTACGGAAAACCTTTTTTCATAAATATTAAATCAATATTTCTCAAAAATATCAATTAAACCATCTAAACTACTAGGTATTTATACCCTTTGTTTAAGACAAAAACTCTCTCTCTTGTAAATATTACAGTCTCATAAAAATCTTTGTTATATTCTCTAAGCATATAACCCTTCTTCACATCTATTCATTATTATCACAGATTAAAAATCTATGCTATCATCTTCCTTTTTTAACACTACAGAAAACAAAGTCAAAACCAACCCTCAAATCAAAACACAAACCCACCTATAACATTTTCATATTTTTCTCTGAAATCAATTACAAAAAAAACTAATTTTACTCATACGCATTGATAACCAATTAAATACACACATGAAACGCAACGTAATTTTGATTTTTTATCCTGATAAATAAACGTTTTGTTATTTAGAAATACTTGCCCCAACATCTAAAAAACAATAATTTAACTGAACTTAATTACTATGAAAAAAATTACTCTAATTCTCGTTCTAGCAATTTGTTTTACCCCAACCTACTCCCAATCCAACGCTACTATCGACATCTTATTTAGAAATAGCTATAAGGTTTTTGAACTTCAGAGACTTCCTAACGGAATGTACCGAGATTCAAAACTATTTAACGGAAATGATTACCACCCAATATCATCTGCAAATACAGGTATGGGATTGGTCGCTATATGTATTGCCGATGCCATGGGATGGATTACTAACGGTCAAGATTTGGCTTTGGCTACGCTTAAAACTGCAACTGGACATACTCAGGGTTTTACGCCCGATAGAACATCTAATGGCTATTACAGACATTTTATGGATATTGATACAGGGCAGCAAGCTTGGGGTTCGGAATACAGTACTATCGATACAGATATTCTAGTATCGGGAGCATTGTTTGCGATGAAATATTTTAAAAATGATGAAATCACAAAGTATACCTTAGAAATGTGGAATTCTATAGTATTTGAAGCTGCCATTTCTGATCCTATTGGAGGCGGTATTTATTTATCAATGAATGCAAATGGAACAGGTATTCCTGGTTCCGCAGGCCCTTATAACGAATATATGATTGCAGCTTGGTTGGCAAAAAATGCTTCACAATCTCCTAATGACCCCGGAAATGCATTATGGAATAATCATTATATTTCACCAACCCTATTGCCTAAAGTAAATTATAATTCTATTCCTGTTTTATCAGACAATGATACGCGCTTTATGCCTTCATTTACACATCAATTTAATTATTATCTATGTAATTATTTTACGACTTCTAATGATTATATGGTGTATTTTAAAAATGCTCAACAAGCCGATTTAGGATGGTGGAATAATCAGGGAGGAAATTCCTATCAATGGGGATGCGGTGCAGGTTCTGCAATCTCTTCCTCCTATCACGCAGATGCCATAAACGATAATCATGATCAGATAGTATCTCCACATATCATTGCGGGATTTATTCCTGTAAACCCAAATAGCAAAAATGATTTAATTGCTTTATGGGATAACAACAAAGGCAAGTATCTTTTACCGAATTCAACCGATCCAATTCTATGGAGACATAGTGTAAGCAATACAACTTGGGTACCTAATGAAATTATTGGTGTCGATTTTTCTACTATGCTTTTTGGGATTGCTACTTTACCAGAATATTTAGGAGCTAGTTTTTTCTCTACCAATAATGCCTTTTTTCCCTTTACCAACACCATCTCTAAGCGTATCTGACTTCAATTCTAATACTATAAAACTTTATCCAAATCCGTTTGTAAATACCTTTAAATTAGAATTAGAAGAAATGAACGAGAATGTTTCAATAAACATAAATGATTTAACAGGAAAATCAGTTTACAATAAAACTTTTTCGGAATTAAAAGATCTTGATATTCAGCTAAACATGAGTAGTGGTTTATACGTTATCGATGTAAAACAAAATGGAGAATCGAGAAAGTTTAAAATACTCAAAAAATAATATTGAATTATATATTTCGTAAAGTTCAACTTTTGCACCTGATCCTTTTTTGCTCTTAGTCATAAAAACAAGAAAAATCATAAAAATAAAAAACCCCGAAACTTTCGTTTTGGGGTTTAACTTTTATGGAGAAAAACTCTAAAGTCTTTACTCTTAATCCTAGAAAAAATAAGGATTACAAAATATAATTTAAACGAAGATTGCACCATTTTCAGCTTCGTAAATCATCATGGGATAAAAAATTGTTTAGCAATTTCTGATACAAGAATCAACTCCCCCTATCCAATCACTGCTAAACCTAAAACTACATTTTATTATTTAAAACTTCGAAACTATTCTACTTCTCATTAATGGCATATCCTAAATATACATTTAAGGTTTCAATAATAAATTAATACACAATAAATACATTTCAAAAAGAAACAGGTAATTATACTTATTGGAATGTGCAGCATTTCTTCTAATTTTAAATACACTATAAACAACTCAAATACAGTATTTTAAAATCCGAAATCATCTATTTTAAGCAGAGACGGTAAAAATAATTCTAAAGGTAGACTAAGTAAAATTTATGTTCTAAAATTTAAAAAGTAATCTCCTGCTGTTATTTCGGTTTCCCATGGATAAAAATTCGGCATTCATACCATTTTTTTCTTTTAAACTACTGTGTACTAGTAACTTTATTATAAAATAAACCCCAACTGGATTTATTTTCAAAATATGTTTTTTTAATTAATACTTCATAAGTATCAGCCTCACTGTTTTCTCGTAGCTATAAAGTTATGCGTGTTATACTATATCAATAAGAAATAAAAAGTGGAATTCAGAAACCACTTTAATAAACGAGGCGTAACCTGAAAAGCCATATGAGTAGGGAACAAAAAAATAAAAAAAAATGGAAAATTCAATCGACTTAGAACAAAAAACATGCCCTTATCAAGCTCAAAATGCTCTACAAGCTCAACAAGCAAGTACAGTAGCGTTAATTCCAGACATTACAACGCCACTTGTATCAACAACTAATCAGCCACCAGTTGTGGGGCCTATTAATCTCGGGCTTTTAAATAATCTTATTGGTACCTGGAACAGCCCTACCGGAGATGCTGCAACGGGCTATAATGTTATGCCTTTGCCACAGACAGATGCTCCAAATGGATACATTACTAAAAACTTCCCTTATTTTGAAGAAATTACATTTACGCCTATAGCAGGTGGAGCACCAAATCGCGCGGGAAATTTTACACAAACAAGTGGAGTGTTGTTTTATGAACAACGAGTATACATTGCAAACAATGCTCAGCCAACTGGAAGCCAGCCAATTGAAAACACTTTAATTCATGCCGAAAATGGCACTTGGTTATATCATTTTATACGACAACAAATGGAAGGTCCTTATGGTCCTGGCAATGTTCAAAACCCTTCAATTCCTGCACAAGATCCAAAAGTTCAGTACAACAAACAAATTTCGGTACCTCATGGAGTTTCCGTTTTAATGGTAGGAGGTCCAGTTGTTACCGGAACAGGAAATCCGACTTTCCCAACCGCAAATAGAACTCAATTACCGTTTACAGATCCTAATATTATTGACCCATCAACCTATTTAACGAACCAATTAAAATCATTGAACGACAAAGGCATCACAGTTGTTAGCTATTCTAGCATTAATGTTAGCTCAAATGAAATATTAGGAGGCGGAATAAATAATATCCATTTTGAGGCTTCTTTTGGGAAAGTAGTTTCAATGGATACTACCTGGTATATTGAAACGTTGAGTAACGGAACTGTTCAATTACAATACATTCAAAATATTATTTTACAGTTTGAGATTAATGGTTATCCAAAACAGTTTTCACATATTGATGCTAACACTTTACAACTTGTGGAAACGTATGTACAGGTCGATGCAAAATTACCATGGCAAAATACAGGAATTACTGTACAACCGGGGAAACCAATAAGTATAAATTACGATTCAGGCCTATGGACTGCTGATCCTGCTACAAACAATGGTAATTTATATGACGCAAATGGATATTCAGGCTATAAGATAGATCTACCCTTCTATCCACTTCAAGGTGTAAATATGGGATCGCTTATAGGTCAAGTTGGTACAAATCCTCCATTCTTGATAGGAAACGGCCCTGTTACAACTCCTGCAGGACAAACTGGACTATTAAGTTTATGTATTGACGATGATTTAAATGCTAAAGGCGGAGCTGGATTAGCCGATAACGTTGGTAGTTTACAGGTACGCATAAAAGTTTAAAATACTAAAAAAGGCACTTTAAAATGAAGTATTTATAACCCAAAGATAAATACGTCTCCAAATCTACAATATCAGAAAAATGAAACCTACAAAAGAATTTACAGTGGCAGATTATCTGCTCACGCGTCTCAAGCAATTAAATGTTACCGAAGTTTTCCAAATCCCAGGCGATTATGTAAAACACTTTACGCAGGCCTTAGAAGACTTTGAAGGCATTAAAACCATTGGAGCTTCAAACGAATTGGATGCTTCTTATGCAGCAGATGCTTATGCTCGTACCCGAGGTTTAGCCGCAGTTTCCTTACAATATGGAGTAAGTACTTATAGTGCATTAAACGCTATTGCCGGAGCTTATGTAGAGCGTAGCCCAGTTATTGTAATTAGTGCTACTCCCGGAGCAGATGCCCGGCAAATAGGCAGTATGTACAACGTACTTTATCATCATTCTACAGGTAATCTCAATGCCGATCAGGAAATTTACGAAAGAGTAACTGTTGCAGCCGAGACTCTGAGCAGTTCTGTAAATGCTCCCGAAAGAATCGATAAATTAATCATTGCAGCACTTACACACCAGCGACCAGTGTACATAGCATGTTTTAAAGAAGTTTGGGGCGAACCTTGCCCCAAACCTTCGAACAAAAAACTAACACCGCTGATAATAAAAAGTGAAGTAGCAGCACTTAACAATGCTGTTTCTCAAGCTTGGAGTCAAATTAGTCAAGCAAAATCTCCTCTTATTCTTGCAGGTGTAGAAATCTTACGACACGATTTATCAAATCAATTAGAAGAACTTATTAAAGAAAGTGGCATGTTGTACACTACAACTTCACTAGGAAAAACAGTTCTGGATGAGAAAGGAGATAAATTTATAGGAACATATTCTGATCAAGCTTCAATACCCGAAGTTATCAAACTGGTTGAAGCTTCTGATTGTATTCTATCGCTAGGAACTATCATTACCGATGATTATTTATGGTTGGTCGAAAATAAATTTTCGGATATGATTCAGGCAACCACTCAAGAAATGAGAGTTGGTTATTTTACGTATAATAATGTAACCCTAAAAGACTTTATCGAAGCATTAATAGAACGTTTTAAAAAAGCCGCAACATATCCTTTAAAAACTGTGGCGCCAGCTCAACCAAAATTCCCAGAACCCTGGATATCCAATTCAGATCCTAAATATGATAAAACACCCGAAGTAATAACGTTTAACCGTTTTTTTGAACATACTGTTTCTTTCTTAAAAAAGAACAAAATGCTAGACGATATTGTTATGACTTTTGGTGTAAGTACCTCTATGTATGTGGCAACTAATATCTACGGATTATCTAAGAATGCATATATTTCTTCGGCTGCTTGGCAATGTATTGGTTTTGAAACCGGTGCTGCATCTGGTGCGCAACTTGGGAGTGGTAAACAAGCCTGGACTGTAGCTGGCGATGGTGGTTTTATGACGGTAGCACAATCACTTTCGACTCTTGTAAAATACAATATCAACTCAATACTCTTTGTAATGAGTAACGGAGTATATGCCATAGAGCAAGTATATGTAAATATAGATGCATTTAAAGCAGGACCATCTCATAAGTTTGATGCATTTGATATTCTTCCAAAATGGGATTATCAGGCACTAGCCAAAGCATTTGGTGCAAACAGCTACCGAGTCGAAACAGTTACTGAGCTAAACGAAGTACTACTTAATCTCAAAAAGAAAACCCACCTCCCAACCTTAGTCGAAATTGTAATTCCTCAAAAAGATCTGGCGCAGCAAATGGCAAGATTGGGTAATGAATAAAAGCAATCACAAAACAATCGAATAAAAATTTTAAAAACATATAATCATGAGTACAAAAACATATTCAATTTTTGGAGCTGGTGCAGCTGGACTCTATACCGCTTGGAGATTACTTGACGGAACTTCCAAAAACAAAAAAAACGAAAAATTACTTGTCAAAGGGGATATATTAGAACTCTATGACTGGGGGAAATATGATTTTTCTAAAAAAAATCCTGGAACCAGAGAACCAGGTGCACGTGTTTGTACATGGCACTATAAAGACAATAAAGATAATTCGTACCTAGAATTGGGTGGTATGAGATATTTGTATTGGGACGGAACCCCTAAGGGACCAGGGCATCGTTTAGTAACTAAAGCCATAGAAAAACTGGATTTAAAGAAAGATTCAATTCCTTTTAATGAATCTGCAGACCCACTAATGTCTTTGCGTTCTAAAAACATGTATATATCAGATGTTACTTCTAACCAGCCAGCTCCGTATGCCGCAAACAATTACGGCGAAGATGCTCCACCAGATGATGGATTTACTGTCATACAATCTGTAGCTATTACTCAAGATTCCGGACCAGTTACCCGAAGAGAGTGGTGCAAATTTTATGAAGATGGAAAAATTAATATTGAAATGCCTGAAAGTTCTATCTTCAAAAAAGGCGATTTGCTAAAAGAAATTGGGTACTGGAATCTCGGTTATGATATGCTTGGACAAGAAGGATTCAGCTATTTATCTGATGGTAATGGCTATAGTTCAAACGTAGTAAACAGCAATAGTGCACAGTCCTTTAATGTCAATGACGAGTTTACTCCAGGAACAGAATACAAAACTTTAATAAAAGGATATTCGAGCTTATTTGATTCCTTATTTGAAGAAGTCGAAAAACTAGCAAAACAAAAAGGGATTACTCTAAATTATTATCCAAATACACGATTGCGTTCTATTTTACATACCAAGTCAGGAATACATTTTACAACAGCAAAACGTGAATCTCCTGATAAACTTGCAGAAAGTAAAAAATGTGATGCTGCATTTCTTGCAATGCCAAGAGCTGCCATAGAATTAGTAGCTGAAGCAACTAGATATTCCGACACAGAAGGTATGGATGTATTAAATCACGAAAAAGTTCAGTTGTATTTAGAATCTGTAATCATGGAACCTTCATACAAAATAGGTATGTTTTTCAAGACTCCATGGTGGAGAGAAACACCAGACGGAGGTCCAACTTATCCTGCCAAACTAACAAGTTACTTTCTGACACTGGAGGGAATAGCTAAATTAAAAAAAGAGAATTTCCCTGCTGAATATCTAAATAAAATAAATAATCCAGCTATTATAGGTATTCCGTTTAACGATAAAGCCAGTTTTATTGCTGCTGTAGAAAATGCAATTCAAGAGCATTTAACTTTTAAACAAGAAAGTCAAATTTTAACTGTAGCCGAATTAGATACCATTGGGCCTAGTATTACAGATATGCCTATCCGACAAGTAGTTTATTTTGGGGATAATGCCAGAAATGAAAAAGGAGATAAAGTATATGGTATTCTTGCCAGTTATGATGATATCCAGTATTCAACATTCTGGAAAGCTTTAGAACTCGGTCCAAAAGCAACACGTAAAATTCCTGAATCCAGAGATTGCCAACCACTCGAAGGACCGAGAAAGGCCACACCTGTAATGGTAAAAATGCTTCGCTCACAATTGGCGGCATTACATTTTGGACCACAGACAGATTATTCAGCTGTACCAGAACCTTTAGAAACTAAGTATATGGACTGGTCGCTCCCTCCTTTTAATGCGGGTTACCATGCCTATAAATCACATTATAATTTAGGTGATGTGCAAAGAAAAATTAGAAAACCATCACAACTTGTTCCAAAAACAGATTGCGATATTTTTATAGTTGGTGAAACGTACTCAAATGATCAGGCTTGGGTAGAAGGTGCTTTTTGTACAGCCGAATCTGTTCTTAATGATTTTTTCGGCATTGAACCAATTATAGATGAAAAATACTATCCATTTATTTCTCCAGAGTAATACTCTAAAAACTGTAACTATGTAAGAAAGCCCAAAAACTTTTTACACTAACAAATGAGGTGACAAAAGAGAATCTCTAAGAGGTAATACAACACCAGATCTAATGGGTTGGAAAAGATCGTTCTTTTCCAACCCATTAAATATAGTTACTATGAATAATTTTTTATAGTCTCAGAAAATGGACAAAAAAGTCAAAACACCATTACAAGATTTCCAACAATGGATGCAACAACTTCTGCCTGATCCATACCAACAAACAGGAATCAAGCCTAGTAGTTTACTTTCTAAAGCATCAAATAAATCATGTCTGACAAGACAAAGAGCAGAAATAAGAAAAGCCATAAAAGCAAAAAACCCGAAACTTTCGTTTGGGGTTTTAAATACTGGCGGAGAAAGAGGTTCCGATGCCTTTATTTTAATCCCAGTAAATACAAGTGTTTCGATATATTATTTAAGCTAGGGTCACCTATAGGGTCACTTAACTTTCAGCGTATTAAATCATTACAATGTAAAGATAATGAATATCTGTTTAAACTTGTAATTTTGGGCACTGGTTTTATTTTTTATATAGTATATTTATATGAAAAATTCAGTTGTATTAGTTCTTCCCTTATTCGGAGTCGATTGTATTTCTATCGAACACTTGATACCTGTTTTGACTTTTTTCGAAAGTATAAAATGAAATTTTTCGTAACGTAATGGCGCTTTGCTAAGTTGTGAGCTTTGGAAATTCGTATATTCGAAAGAGATGATTTCTAGCGAAAAAAAAGCTTCTAGCTTGCTTACAAAAAAGTTTTTCCAAACTTCCAACAAACGCTCGAAAGAGATTTTTTTGTCGAAAAAGAACCGACATATACCCCTTTTTTAAAGTTGTTCAAAACTTTATAGTGCTTTACATACGATCGGGTATAATAGGCAGTGCTATTTTAAATGTTCAGTAATTTTAATTAATTCTCTAAATGATTTTATGTTAGAAAATTTATAAAAACTTATTTGATTAATAATTTATTAACATCTGCGTATACTGTGAGGTCATAACTTCAATATTATTGATATATAAACTAGCTTTTGCAAGTATCTCATATTTTGCACTTCCATTAGTTGGCATAAGATTTAGCGCATAATACGGAATTTGAAATGTTCTAGAACTAAGATCGACAAATTTATTGGTTATAGGAAGTACACCAGTACCAGTAACAACTAATCCCGTAATATCCCTGTAAAAAGTTTCATTTGGATGAGCATATAAAGTTCTTCCGTTAGGAGTATAAAATCGAACTAAAAGTTCTGCATTATTACCTTGAGCGTTACTCATAAATCCAGGGATGGTGATAACCATTCCAGCAAAAGTGCCAGCAGGAGTTCTAACAGCAACATTATGATAAATCAAAGGTTCATTTAAGGAAATTTCTTGTTTAGATCCAGAAGGAACCGTGAATTGCATCTTTACACTTGATTTATTTAAAAAATTTGTGGCAGTATCATTAAAAAATTTTGCGTCAGCTGGACGATTATCTAATGCAGCTTCAGCTGCTAAAGCACGAATACGTTCAATCATTTGTGTTTCCATCCCATTTGTTGGCAATGAAGAAGGACTAAATAAACTCGACCAAAAGTCAGTTCCAAAATATTCTTGCAAAAGAGCAATCATTTGATTCGCTGCTTTTTGAGAAACTAATACTTTCCCAGCACCAACTTGAACAGTTGTATTTGGACCAGCATCTGTTTTTTTTCCTCCGTCACTACCTCCTTTCCCCCCGGGCTCGCCTTTTGGCCCTCTTTCAGGAACACGACCCTCTACACCAATTGGATCATGAAATTCATGACTTTGTCCACCATTATTTTCTTTGGTAGTCACATCGTGTTGCGCTGACATATATATAGGTGTTACAAAAATAAACACCAAAATCAAGAATATTTTCATAATTAATTGGTTTTTAATTACATAAATGTATGATAATAAATTTTAACACCAAAATTCTAACCAAAAAACATGCAGTTTTTCTAGGTTCAAAAAAGTAAGTATCTTAAAATAAAACCCAGTTCTGTCGCATTTAAGAAAAACTTTTTCTTTAAAGACTAAAAAAATATCAGATAAACATTAAAGGTGATTGTTGTCCTAAAACTGTAGTTTTTCAGGTTGCGTATTTCAAATTACGATTTACCCTAAGTTATAGAGATGTAGAAGAGATAATGAAAATGCAGGTTGTTTATGTTGAGTTTACTATCCAAACATGTGTTAAAATTAAAAAAGCCTATTTAATATAAGTAGGCTTTTTTATGGAGTCGATGAGGCTACAATCGAACACCATATTCCCGTTTTAACTTTTCTTGATAGCTTGAAATTATGACTTAATATGTTAAATTTATAACTTTTAAAAAAAAATCTCTTACGGAGAAGGAGCTTCCGATGCCTTTATTTCAATCCCAGTAAATACAAGGATTGCGATATATTATTTAAGCTAGGGTCACCTATAGGGTAGCTGCTATGAGAAGGAATGTTAAATTTGTATATTTAAACAATTCAAAAACGTAACTACTATGCCACAAAGCAGGAAAAGAAAGAAAGCCATAAAAAATAATCCCTCCAAAAATCCTAAGAAAAAGCAATATAAACCTTATGAGGTTGTTAAGCAAAACCTGTACAGTTTTCCCAATCCTATTAAGGAAGAGCTGACCTTTGAAGAACGCAAGGCTCATATCCTTAAAATAGCTGAAAAGGCGGGTGAAGAATTCGAAAAACAGTATGAGGAGCTTATGTTATATTTTAAGGAATATGACGCTAGGTATCTTTGTTCTTTCTGCCTGCTGTATTTTCTTGCAGGCCCAGAGGGTGTCGACCGGGAGGCGATTGATGGTAAGCTGGATTTCCATCCTTTTATGCTTGAGGTACTACAGTGCTTCGCGCTGTTACAGCCTAATGCCATATCAGCAAAACCTTTACAAAATGAGGTTCATACATTTAAAAAGTTGCTCATGGGGATTAATCAAAATCTTTCCCTAAGCTATTTGAGTTTAAATGAAAAGGCGGAAAATCTGGACGATATTTCGCGGTTTTCGTTGCGAATTGAAATGATGATGCACACCCTAGCAGTTCGTAATTGGGCTTATGAGCATCAGATGAAGGAGATTGCCTTTGACCTTGCCCATATCATTGGAGAACGTTTTGTAAGTGCTAAAGGGCATGACCCAGTAATGCTTCTAGATGTACTTTTTAGCCTAAATGACATTACCAATATCAGGCTTACCAACCACATTTTAAAAATGAAGCCAATGTTAAAGGCTAAAAATTATAATGATGTTTTCAATCTATACGAGAGTGCTTTTCCACATGTATCAATCGTTTCTCCCACAGAGCGGGAAAACATGTGGCATCATTGTGGAAAAAACCTAAAGCAACTGCAAAGTATTATGATGCAACATGCAGATATAGTTTTAAGAGAGGCATTCACCTACAGTGTAGAGGATATTCGAGCAATTAATAAAACAGAAATAAATAAAGTCTTGACGGTTGAAATCTTTGATGAGCTTTCCTATGTTTTTGGCGATTTGGAAGGCTTTGATAAGAACCATATTTTTTTGAACAATCCAGTGCACCAAAAGCCTTTTATTAAGCTCGAGGACGGTTCTTATTTTTCAGCAATTACATTCCTTTTACCTCATTTAGGAATGGATATTTTAGAAAACGTAATCAATACAGATCCAAAGCTCAAGAAACAATATGCTGCTGAAAAAGGGAAGTATCTGGAAGATAAACTTGAAAAATTGTTCAAGGATGCTTTTACAGATTGCCAGATTTTTTCAGGGAGCATGTGGCAGGATGCCGACAGCGATCGGTTATATGAGAATGATCTTCTGGTCATTATAGATGACTTTGCGCTTATTGTGGAAGCAAAGTCGGGCACGGTAAGCCCTCCTGCAAAAAGAGGGGCGCCAGATCGCTTGTTTGGAACACTTAAAGATTTGGTTGAGGCACCATCAATGCAGGCGATACGTTTTGAGAAATATCTTAAAGCTAACAAGAAAATACATAATTTCAAAACCAAGTCAGGAAAGAAAAATGTAGTTGACGCTTCAAAGATCAAATATTATGTGCCGTTGGGTGTTACTTTATCCAACTTAGGTTCCATTGGTTGCAACCTAAAAAAACTTATCGAGGCTGGGGTAATCAATAGTGGCCTAAATGAACTTGCACCCTCAATCAGTATCACTGATCTTGAGGTGATTTTTGAGTTGCTACCCATGCAGGCAGAGAAGATTCATTATTTGATGCGTAGGAGAGAATTTGAGGCACATGTGAGTTTTCAGGGAGATGAGATGGATCTTTTTAGTTTCTATCTGGGAACTGGATTCAACATCGGTCCGACAGAATATGACAATTCAATGTGGCTGAATCTTACATTAAAATCCAAAGAGCTTGATCCTTATATAATAGGTAAATCCAGAGGAGTGGATGTTTCCAAGCCGAAGCTGGAAAAATCTTCCTATTGGGAAGACATATTACATTCCCTTGAAGAGTCTAAAGGCCCAATGTGGCTGCAGTCATCTTTTATCCTTTTGAATGTGGCAAAAGAGGACCAGCAGCAATTCGAGAAGAATCTAAAAGAGCTTAAGAAGAAAATAAAGGCTGGCAGTATGTCCCTAAAACATAATTACATGCGCCTGCTTAGTGGCCCCGAACGAAGATGCTATTCTATAGTCGGCTACCCGTATACCAACATAGATATCGACGAAAGAAACAACATGTTAGAGGATATTATTAATAAAGATACCGAAAATCTGCGAGGTACGGTTATACTAGGATTCAATCTTGAATATGACCACTATCCCTATTCGTTAGTTGCAGGTAATCTTGGTACCGATCTTCAGGATGACCTTGAGCTGTAATAATCTTAAATCTTTTATAAGGAAGGCACATTGTTGGCTACCTGCTCTTGGGTAATCTCAATTATCTTGTGCAAAAAATCGTTTTCTGATTTTGTACGACCAGATTCAAGGGTATTATTTATCCATTTCGCAAATTCGCTTTTCCTATCTATTTTTGCCTCAGCCAGATAGGTAGTAATTTTCCTTTGGCTGCTGTCCCTGATGTCAAGTAGCCATGACTTGTCAAATGCCTGACGTGTGTCCAGGATTTTACCTGCTTGATTGAGTTTCCACAACTCCATTACGACTTGTGCCTTTTTTTCAGTTTTTTCATTAGTTTGCATGGGAAGAATCTTCAGCCCTGGAAAGCACGGCAGTAATTCATCGGTTGGTAAAATGGGATATATATTTTCCATTTTTAACGCCTTGTTATTTCCCGAAGTAAGGAACTGATCCATTGTGATAAAGAAGTCTTGAGAGGCACGTACCGCATTTGTTATCGTATTATTGGAAACACTGACCAATGTAAAAAAAGTTGCAGGGTATATCGCCAGAGAACTTAACGCTGCCAATATCTTTCCTACGGACTCTTCATTGCGGAAATCTATACCTTCTATAGCAATAGGTACAGTGGTTAAGGTCTCCGTTTCTATAAATTGTTTGGGAGCAGTAAGACTTGCCCCTGTAATTTGTGATGCAATACTAAGTACGGATGAGAGCTGGTGTAAACGATTGAGCTGAAAATTATAGTACCACAGCTCAATAGCCTTTTTAGCTACAGCTACTTTTGGCTGTTCTTCAATAGGGAGGTGCGCCATAGTATAAAGTACACTTTGGTAAAGTCTTGTGTATAGAATATTTTCCTGTCGGTCCCTTGAAGCAGAATCAAAATAAGCAATAGTAAGTTTTTCCATTTCGTGGAAAGCCTTCTGCATCTGTTTCAGGTTAAAAAAAGCAGCTTTTATATTAATGGAAGCTTGGTTGCGGTCATTATCCCCTTTTGGAGAAAATAGGCTATACACCTCTTTGTTGGAACTATTTAAAGAGCTAGTCCATTTTTTAATCGGCTTTTCCATATTGAGTCTATGTTTGCTATCAGACATTTTCCTGCCATAGCTCGGATAAGGTTTCTCAGGATTTATGGAGTTACCGAGTTTCTCTCTTGAAATTTCAAAAGCCTTTAGAGCTCCATCCCGTTTGGATACATTGGCTTCAAATATGGCATCGGTTACCTTTAGAAGGTTTCGCACCCATTCTATTGCTATATCGCGAATATCAAGCATATTTTTTTGCCACTGATAAGCCGAACTGACTTCATAATTTTTTTCGATGGTGTCGATCCAGATACGGTTGTAACGGCTCTCAAAGCGATCTGTTATATTTTGTGGGCTCATGCTCTTTTGTGAATCCCTTAAAGTATGTTCTACAATCTCTCTGGAAGGATAAGGTAGCATTACAGCAGTAGCTTTGTACATTTTGAAAAAGGGAAGAAAATTAAATACGATTTCAATACGGTTTACACTTAAATCATTGGCAGAGATACTTTCATTACCATCAAATATATATTCAAGCAAAATATTTTTTCCTTCCTGCTTTATTGATAAAGTATTGGTTGCTTTTCTCAGGTAGTTTATAATATCTATTTTATGTTTTTTTGTAAAGTCTTGAAATTTAGCGGGGTGGAATATCCTATGGAATTGCATGAGACCTTTTGCTTGTTCCAAGGGCATGGCGGCCAGATTTGCATGAAGAGCCTTGGTATCAAATAAATGCAAAAAGCTTATATCGAGTTTTAATTTTCCGAACCATTTGGAAAGATCGTCGAGTCCTGAGTAGGATATTGCCTGTACTGTTCTTGTAACTAGAGCTTCTTTTAACATTTCTGCAAAATAACAAACATCCGTCGTGTCAGGGTTGTACGGAGGCAGTTCTTTCAAGATTTCCACGTAGTACTCGAGATTCTTACGCATGCCTTGCGGTACAATATTAATTAGGCTTTCGAATGTATTTAAGTTCAAGCCAGGAATGGTATGCATGGTAAAGAGTACTATTCCTCCTTTTTGAAATGCCTTATCATAGATATGTTTATTCTCCAGCCAATATTTTTGAGGTTCGCCATGAGCAATACCGTCCAATGCGTTTGCAATGGCAATATAGGGACGTTCCTTAAGTATCTGTGCCATTTGACGATAAAAAGCTTGGCGGTCGGTCTGTCGAAGGAGCTGAGGTGCAGCTATAAAGAAATCTTCTGTATCGATTTCATTAAGAATAGAATAAAGGTTGATTAGGGATTCGGACAAAGGAAGGGTCTTGTGGAGTATATCACGCATATGTATGGAGCGCACTGGATGCAAGCCTTCGATAAAAGTATTTTCAAAACTCAGGAAATACTCGTCCTGCAGTTCGGAAAGTACTTCTCCACGGTCTTGAGAAAATCCAGTGGATGTGGCAATATACCCAAGTAGCTGCGATGTATTGATTTTCATATTCATAGAATCTGCTAGAGATACCATTCGGAGTATTTCTAATTTGGACGCGGCTCCAGTAAGTTGATTGAGTGTTTTTATTTGGGCATCTATTCGCTCGTGTATCATCTGGCCACGCGTTAACAGAAAGGTATATTCAATAAGGAGACCTCTTTGACCGACCTGCTCCCAGACAGGCTGCCATTGAAGGATATCTGGATGTATTTTGCCCTTATTACTAAACTGTCTGAATATTTCCCTAGCTTCTTCCGCAGATAGAGAAATATCTATATGGCGTACTGCTATCCTAGATATATCGGCTCCATAACGTATCCAGTCTTCGTGACGAGAGGTAATGATATATTTTACAGGCTGCTGCGCAGTAAGCTCCACTAGATGTGCCCAGTATTCCAGAGAAGATGATAAACCGTCTATGACCACAAGTGGATATTGCCCAATAGCAACCCGGGATTCAATAAACTCTCTAATGGAGTTGGCTTGCTCATGATTTCTTAGACTGTTTATGCGATAAACAGTATGTTGCGGACAAAGATTATAGCTCACTTGCCAGGCCAGTGTAGATTTACCCTGTCCGCTTGATGAGCGTATAATTACAACATCGTTTGATTTCAAGGTATCGTATATTTCCTTTTCCCAAAACTTCCTGCGGGCTGGTAGTCCTGAGGCAATATGATAAGGTTGCGCAGCCTTACCATCATAATAATGACTGACATTGCCTTCGCCGCTGTTCAAATAATCTACGGATTCGATCCATTTATACTTGATAGCCTCATTTATACTTGCTTTGGAAAAAGCATCATTAATATCTGTAAATAGCTGAGCCAGATCTTGATACCCTATGGTTTCTCGTTTTTGCGACCACTGAAGCACATGATAAGACAAACCGCTAATAAACTGCATTTCAGTACCCCGGTTAACATTCCAATTCTCGTAGAGCTGTCCATTTATTTCCTGAGTAAGTTCTGACACAGTATGTTTTTCAAAGGTAATTCTTCGTAAAAAATCCGCAATATCAAATTCATTTTCAAAAGCTAATTTTATTTTTTTCTGCCAATGTTCAAAAGCTCGGGCACTTAGTCTGCAGTCAAATAATTCCTGCAAAAGACCTTCAGCTATTTTAAAGTTATAAACGAGCCTGAAGGTACTCTGGAGATCGGCGAGGTAGATCGGTATAAAATTTTGAAGCACTCCCATTGCCCAGAAATCAGCCGCATTAATTTTGTTTTCAGAGGATTTTAATTGGATATAATTGTGACTGTCTAAAGTTAAGGCGGGGCGGATAAGATCTGCGTCCTCAATACCTTCTAGTCGAATTTTAGTTGTTGTGTTCGAATCGGTGAGCTGCGCTAGCAGCAAGTGGCAACTGTAAAGCATTTGATAGTTTATGCCACGAAAATTGACTGCTCCGCCAGTCCTTTTGCGTAATAATTCTTCCAAAGTGTAAGAAGTAAGAGCCGTGGAAACTTTGGAGGATTTACTCATAGTGATTTGTTAAATAGTTTATATTTTGTTTGAGAACAAATTAATCAATTAACTCTCTTTCTTTCTTCAATAGTTCATCTTTCACTAAATCATATATCAAAATATATTTTGATGTACTGACGACATAGTATCTATTTTTATCCGTCTTCTGTAAAAAAAAAGTTCCGTCCTTTAGCTTTATGTCTTTTTTTAGCGCAACAATTTTAATTTGTCTTGCATCAGCTCCTGCAGATGTAACTAGAAATAATCCAGCAAGTAAGGCAAGACCATACATAGCATATTTATTGACAAATAAATATAAAACTACAATTACAAATGCCATAACTATATATAAAACGATTTGATACCACATAAAATGTCCAATATTACCTATGACTCCAATAACTAGACATGTGAATGATATTATTCCAAATGGAAGATGGTATTTCCAAAAGCGGACAGAAATTACGCAGGCTGCAATGGCAAATACCATAATTAACATTGTAAACCAAAGTAATGTACCCTTTCTGTAGAGGATATAGTAGACATCATCAAAACTATAGCAGAATTCAAAATAATCAACGTGAAATTCTTCAAGAAGTAATCTCCAATATGTAAATGCAGAAAGTGGAAGTATTAAAGCGAAAGTCGTGATAAGTCCTGTTATTTTCATTCCGTGTTCTTCTCTCTGATTGATTTGGATGTATCTTTCTACTTTCTGATGCAGAGTGTGAAATACTGTTATAACTTTTTCGTATGTGGTACTTATTATTTTTTGCAAATTCATTTTATTGTATTTTTTCAAGACTTTATTCCATTATTTAAAATCCTCCTTGTCAATACACAGAATAACAATACCATCTTTTATTAGATTAGTAGTATACTAGCAAGTACTAACGAAAACTATCGTTATTTTCCATATTTGCTTGGAGCCTTATCATTTCATTAATTGTCAATAAGTTTATTCGGGCATTTGGTAATCTTTTTACTTTCTTCAAATGTGGCCATGTTGCACTTGAAAAATTTTGCATTGCACTTTCGTTTTCAGACCGTACTACCCTCAAAGCACGCTCTTCCATGAGATGTAGATTATGCTCAAATTCTTCTCTACTCTTCGGTGTTTTGATGCTCATTTTTTATTTTTTTAAAAATACTTAAGTCCATGTCTATCATACTTGCAATATGATTAGCTTTTAGTCGGGCCGTTTCGTTAACTGTCAAGAAATTTATCCTTTTGTTAGGTAGTTCCCTTACTTTAGACAATTCTTCCACCTGTCCCGAACCTTGCGGAAAGAAATGTTGCCCTTTTTTAATTCTATCTACAAGAATATACATATTGCGTTCAAACTCATCCCTAGTTCTGGGAATACTTTTCATCTTTTCCATTTTCATATTACTCATAATTTTAAAATTGTACTAATCTCATCAATCTGCAAATCACCTACACGTCCAATTAGTGTTTTATTAATAGCAATACGTAATAGGTATGTATAGTGCCCCATATTAATGTTCTCTTCATAAAAACTTCTTCGAATATATCTTTCTACCCGCAGCTGATCGACAATGCTAAGAGGTTCTGACAGTTCACTGATATTATCCATAAGATTTTCGCAGAAAGTACGGTTAAGTACCTCCATGCTATTTAGTTCGTCAATCAAATTTTCAATAGGTTGCAAGGAAACATCATCGAGATAAACATCAGAACCAATAATCTTCCCAACAGGAAATTCATCTGAAAAACGTTTGTATAAAGCTTCAGCATATGCATCCTGTGACCTACAAGCCGCTAATACATCTCGCCAATAAATCCGAATCATTATGTGTCCGACTTTAAAAATGTCATCCTGAAAAGATTTTTTATAGACTAAGTTATTCCAAATATAAATGGCATGAGTCTTGGAAAGATTTTTTAATAAATATGCACTCATTTCGCTAGCTCTTTCTATTTTGCCAATTAAAGAATATTCAATTAGAATAGGTATTACAAGACTTGGCTGTACGGTTCCTAACCATTGAAGTGCATTAAGAACTACCTTTTGAACCGAAGCATAAGGATGATTCAGCAGCCAAACTAAGAATTTTGTTAATTGGATATCCTCATTTTCGATTTGTCCATTTCCATCTGCAAGCCATTCATATTTTTCCTTGAAAATTCCATTAGAACGAATTAAGATTTCGATATGTTCTTTTACTATTAAAATAATTTTTTCCTTCTCATCATCAGGTAACTTATTATCTAATAATCCCAACAAGAAACTGGCTACATGCCAGTCTTCAGTTAAATGCTCAAGAATCAAATCTTTAAATAAAAGGATTAACTCTTTAGAAGAACTATGATCTTTTAGAAGATTGAACAATAGCCCCAGTTCTGAAGTTAAATACCTGCCCTGCCATATATCAGATTCATCGGCGTGTAACATCTTTAAACAATCTATCAATAGCTGCCGACCGCCTTCATCGTTTTCTATAGCAAACTCTTGTTCAGCAGCTTGAATTGCGATTGTAATTTTTGGAAAATTACTCATTTTTCCGACTCCAGGAAATGGCAGTCCATATTTGGCCATTTTTTCGTCCTCTTCTTCTGTATATTTTGGGCTTTTCTTTTCTAATTTTGGTTGTTTTTTCTCCGGAAGAATATCTGGGCTCAAGCCCGCTTCAAGCAATTTTCTCTCCAAATGTTCAAACTCTTCCCCAAAGGCTTCAGAAAGTTTATATATATAACTCGACTTTTCTCCCTCTAGACGAGGTGATAAAATAATGCTTGTAAGTCGATGTAGTATGTGCTCACAATCTTCCCTGGAGGTTGATTTCGCATCTTGATACACTTTATATTGAATTTCTGTAAACCCCTTCAGATATCTTTCAGTATCTGAACTAATCAAAAATACTTCACTTAGAGCAATTATTAGCATGGAGTTAGAGGTTGTCGTCTCCAGTAGCTCTAATATCGCACTTGGCTCAATAATTGTTCGAGCTCCTAAAACATAGCCGTCACCTTTTATAGGAGCATCGATCAAACTAGATTCAGCGTTGGCCAAAATAACAATCGGATCTGGTAATAACTGAAATTTGAAATATTCTATTGCTTTGGAAAGATATCCAGCTTTTGTAAGTGTTCCTATAAAACCATGTATTTCAGACTGAACATAACGTTGAAAGGTCATTTCACCCGAAGCGAATTCCAGACACGCTGCGAAATCAACAAAGTGTTTATGTGCATTTGGTACATTCATTTTTCTCAAAACAGAATTAATCAGAGCAAGTTGCCCCTCCTTATACCAGCTAGGCCCCATTGAGGTATCTAACATCTCCTGATATACGTACTTTGCTTTAGATTTCGAGCCTAACTTAGAATATAAATTAACAATATGGATGAGTTCAGGTGTGCGTTCCCAACGATTCTGGACTGCCACATAAACATGCTGTTCCAGTATCTCGATCAATTTAAATGCATTTTGCTTTTGCGAAGGATATTGTGCTAGCTTTTCTGCCATTTCAGCCATTGATTTGCGATAACCTTCTGTGTATTGGCCCAATTGGTTCTCACAAGCCTTAATGATATGCCCAATGAACCAACTTTGAGTTAGAGGTTTAAATTCCAAATATAAACTTATCAACCGATGGTAAAGAATAGGCATTATCTTTTCTATAAGTTGGTATGAGCGCTCGAATTTTGTCCTGTCAAGCAAAGTGAAATTTAGCTGTAATACTAAATCTCTGCTTTTTTGCTCTAAAGTGACAATTGACTCCGGAAGACCTTCAGCTTTTAGGCGATATACTTTACCTGTGATAAAACCTGCTAGTTCAAATGCAGATTTAAAAAATAACTCCCATGAATTTGCACTTCTACTTCTTAAAATAGGAAAAGCATTGAGCTGATCAATGTAACCATCGTAAGTCCTTTCATTGAACAGCTTTATAAAAGAATCAAAATCAGCATCAACACCATTAATATTCCTAAAGTTAAATTCGACCCTATTAGTTAATTGTTTATTAATAATGCCTTCAATTAAAGTTGGATTTTTACTTTCTTCTATAAGGGTTTTAATTAAAAATTCGCTATCCTGATCGCGATAACCATAGTTGGTAATTAGCTCCTCAATATCATCTGTTAAATGTAGGTAGGCACTATTGTCTTCACTGCCCTGTATCCCAATTTCCTTTAAATGATAATAGTGAATGGCGGCCTCTGCCAAATACTTTGCAGAGCTATTGTTGTAGATTTCATCTGAAATCTCTGCCATTTTTTCAATTCCAGGGTATCTATTAAAACGGTAAATAATATAACCCAAATACCATGTCGAAATATAGTCACGAAGTTCATGAATATATTGTCTGTCTTTCGCTGGTGTATCTGGATAATCCTCTAGATCTTTAAGAATTTGCATGCCGTTCATAAATTTGAGCATGACACTGTTAATTGGCTCTATATTACATCGTAGAGTAATTGCTTGAAGATTATAAACAAATCCTTGCAAATCAATTTCTTGACCTTGATGAGCTTTTTCAATCATGGCTTTGAAGCGAATATCAATCGCATCATTAATTAAAGAAGCTTCTTTACAAGCTCCTGTTTCATAAAGTTTTTGCAAAAAATAGACCGCATCATCCAGCGATACGAGAAGTAAGTTGCCTCTAAGTATATATTTCAAAGCATCCTCAGAATTCCCCATTTGAATCAAAGCGTCTGTAATTTCATAAGCATGTTTTGCTAAGACATTATTATAGCGAAATCTCAAGCGCTGTAATAGTAATTTGATACGAATCAGATCAGCAGCAGAAGCCTGATCGATGCATAGTGCTTCAACTCGAAGGATATCGTCAATAATCCGATCAGGCTCCATATGAACCAAGGCACAATCATCAGCCCACTTTTGATTACAATACGCCATAGCCGGAACAGGATTAGGAGAATGTAGTAAATGATGCAATCGGTTTTTCAAAGCATATACAGATTCGTTTGTCGAGAGATTAAAATCCGATATATATTTGTGCGCATCTTTAATATCTGCCAGGCCTTTTTGTTCAATAAAGTTTTCAAATGAATTGTGATAAATGCTCACTTTTCCACCAGTCTTAAACAAATGTCTAATGTTTGCAAACTTACGCTGGAAATGATAACGGGTTGCTTCAGGAAGCATACCTTTAAATTCATTCGTTGTCACGGATTCTCTCAACTGCGATCCAATAAGTGCCATCCAGTATTTGTCTGTATCTGACATAATTTGAGAACTCCAAAGTGATTCATAATAGTTTTTTATGTCACCACCAATGACAGGTAATGCAGTAATCCATTCATCCCTATCAGTTGGTAAATTGATTTTTAGTGTTTCAATAAGATATCGCAAATAAAGCGGATGTCCTTCAGATTTTTGTGTCAGAAATGTTTCCTGAATAAGCGTTAAACCTAAGTCTATTCTTTTATTCTCCTGTTGAATGAACCTAACAGTTTGCGATTGAGATAGCGGTGTCACATAAATCTTTTGTTCTTCAGTCAATTTACTGGCAATACTCACCGGCAGAATCTCAATTGTAGTGCATGATAATATTACAGTGAGATTTGTTGGTAATTTTTCTGGCAAAACACTCAAAAAATCACCTATGGTATTATTTCCGTTTATTAAAAGCTCGTCAAGTCCATCGACAACAATTACAGCAAACTCATTTTTAGCTGAATAATAGTCATTGAATTGCCCTAGCCAATTTGATAGGCGAGCCACCCGCTCATTCCACCCGAGCATCTCTTTAGCAATGGGTTCACCTGTTAGTGTTTTACTGATCAGGTCTTCCATCCACTGCATGAAATTCTCACGTGTAGCTTTGACATAAATTGGAATTGGATCTCCGGGAGTTCTGATAAGGTAACGACCAATCACCTTTATTTTTGGATCTTCCAGTTTGATGGTGGAAGCTATAATACTTTTTCCAGAACCTGGTGAACCATGTAACAAATAGTAGTGACCAGCTGAACTTACAGCAGATTGCAGAGTTTTAATGACTTCCTCATTTGCTACTGCGCGATCCATTTCAGCCAAAAAATCGTTCGACCAAGATGCATCGATCATATCCTCAAACTCCACATTGTTTTTAGTCAAGAATTTAATAATTTTCTTTATACTGATAGCTCCCAAACCTCTGATAGTACTCCATGTAATTATTCCAGTCACTCTACCCGACATTATCAAGGGAGAACCTGATAATCCATTGTAATCTAAACAAGTCTCTATATCAGCGGAAACTAAACTTAAATCATAAGGAAGATTTCGTATCAACGCAAGAACAGTTCCACTTATATGTTGTCCTTCAGCAAGCTTAGCAAACGGATAACCAAAAGTAACCCATTCTTCATTATAACGAATATAGTCAAGCAAGACTGGTAAACATGTCTTATTGGTTCTCTCTCCAGCAATCTCAATTATTGCAATATCTAAATTTTCATCTTCGTCAATTAACTTAGCTAAAAATTCCGTAAATCCTTCTTGATTTTTATCTGGAAATTGAATGGCTATCTCATAAGCATCTGTTAGATGATCAACTATCACATGCCGAGCCGTCAAAAGTCGTGTAGGAGAAATAAAAAAACCGGTACCCTGCTCATCACCGCATGAAATCCGACTTACATTGTCAACAAGTTGTTCAGGATGAATAAGCATTATATGGTGATTTTGCGGTTAGATAATTGATCTGAAAGGATTACTTCGTAATTATATTTTGTCTTTAAAGTCTGCTTATTGAGAACATCATATCCCGAATTTTCATAGTTAAAATAAATTTTTCGTAGGTTCTCTGTCGAACGACCAACCAACCAAGCTAATGTCGCCTTACTTGGATGGGGGCTAGATTCTCCTTTAGTTGAAACGAGGTAATTTCTTGCATCTGTTATTTCGAATAACTTAGGGCTATTGCTAGCATAAGAACCATGATGAGATAATTTGATCAGATCAAACAGAACTGGCTTTGACTCGGAGGCAAGTTTTTTTTCTAATTGTTCGTTGACAATACTCGGTATGGCATCACCTAGGAACAGCATTTTTTTATCATTAACAGTTAATATGAAAGCAAGAGAACTTCCATTTTTAGGTGTCCTGTCCAGAACACAACTTTGTTTTCGAAGTTCTTCCACATCAAAGTCTGAGGCTGAAATTTCTTGTGATGAAGTTTCATCTGGTGCTATTTTGTCATTCATCAAAACAAATTCAAAAGCATCGTCGAATATTGCCTGCTTCGTTATCTTATCTCGAAAACCGAGTTTATACAATTCCTTTCTCCAGTACTTTTCCAAACGATTTAGCGCCGCATCATCTGGGGATAAAAGTTCGAATTTAATTTTTTCGCTGACTTTCACTTCTGGGAAATGATCTATAGAAAATGCTTTACCCTCAAAATCGTTGTTCCAATTATATCCATTTTGTAATATTAAAGCAGCTAATGAACTTCCCTGTTTGGCGCTTATCTGTTTCTCCGTTTGTAATTCAATTGTTTTAAAAGAAGACTTCAATATCGATTCTGCATTACTACTTATTTTTTCGTCTGCTCTTTCAGCTTGAAGATGTTTGTAACTGTTATGCCAAATTTGATCGATTTTTATGATTTGAGGATTACTTGCATTGCCATTTTCGGCTAGAAATTTAATAGCGCCTTGAATATGGTCTTCGTCAATATGGGTCAAAATAAATCTTAGAATAGATTTACCCTGCTCATTTAATTTTTCCAATGCTGGTTTTAAATGAGAACTATAAGTTGACACATAACCACAATCAATTAAGATTAATCCTTCATCGGTATGTATTAAAAAACAGTCACCATTAATGGCAGGAAATATTTCTATTTGTATCATTCAATTAATTTTAAATTATATTTAGAAACCAAAATACAGACATTTTTTTAACGTATTAAAAAAATGAATAATTAGAAGTAAAATGGAAGGTTGAAGTTAATAAACATTACTTTGGTAAAATAGATAAGTTTAATAAAAAAGAACTTTAGTAGCAAAAGCTACTAAAAATCTGTCATTAGCAAACTTTTTTTAAAATATTATTTTTATTTAATTTTAGCTAATCTTATATGTAGTAAATGGAAAACAACGAGTATTAACTACTCGCCAGACTCCTTGCACACAGATAATTATAGCTTAAATTTTAAGCTTTTTATTTCATTAAAGAGGTCTTTCTTAATTTTACTAAAAGGTCTTTTATATTGCTTTTCATCCTCAAAGTATGTTTCAAAAAGAATACGATATGCTTCGTTGAAACTTATACCATAATCTTGTAATGATTGGATATACTCATCGCTATTGGCAATTCGTTTGTTCAATATATCTTTAATTAGTCCCTTGTGATTTTGCTCATAAGTTTCTTTTAAGCTGAAAAATTCAAACGAAGATTCCATTCGATCTTTTAATTGAGTGGAAGGAGAATCTACCGTAGTATTTATAGCTAAAGAAAAATTATCGCCTTTCCCTAAGAGACTATCATAATCACTTGGAATAAAAGTAAACTTAAAATGTTTAGTGACGTCTTTATCCGTATAAGGATTTAATAAATTATGATCATCAGGATTTATGGATCCTTTAAAATACGTATTACAAACATTGCAACTAGGAATTAAGTTAAAAAACGATAATGCCAAAAGGGGAAAAGTTGTTTTCGGATAAAAATGATCAAATTCGGGAAAAACATTTTTGTTTTTCGAATTTATTCGATGTGAGGTGGTGTAGTTCCGGTTACAGTACGGGCACACATCGATAGATAGTGCCACCGCCAAATCAAATCCGTCATAGAGTGTCTTTTTGTACGTTCGGAACCAAGAGTAGTCAAAAATATATTCCAAATCTCCAATTAAATTAGCTAAATCAGTAACGAGAATGTTTAGAACCTCAGAACATTCTAGTACCGAACTAAGATCACCAATCAATATTTTTTCAATATTTAAATCTAAATGACTTTCCAAAATAAGGAAGTCGGCTATTGATAGGCAAACATCGGGCGAATTTTTTCTTCTAGTGATGCGTAACTTTATTTGATCTTTCAGCCCCTTGAAGTGTTTTCTTGCTGCACTTTTGGTACGTTCTGTTTGTATTGATATCATTTAAGCTTGTTTTGTAGTCTTTCAATTTCTTTTCTGATCGCATCCTCATCGACAACCGCATCAACGTACATTCTCCGTAGCTTTTCCTTCACAATAGGTTCATCTATTATCTCAATAAGTTTTTTGTGATAAGAAGAAGAATTATCTTTTTCAGAATAACGAACGGACACATCATACTCATTGCCTAGTTCCCTATTAAGCCAATTGATTGTTCGTGTTATTTTATTCTTAGCGAAGTCCCCAACCAAGCCTTTTTTCACAAAAAAAGAATCAGATAAAAGGTCATTGACATTAGCTCCGAACGATTTTGGACGGCTAATATCTTTATAGTCTAAAACTTCTACAAAATTATTTTCGTCCTCTTTTTTTAAGAATACAATATTATGGTTTGGAATGTCCGACAGGGCCAAAGGATCATGTGTCGTAAAAACAATCTGTACAGATGGTGTTCCATCAATCAATTCGAAAAAATAAGGAATTGTTTTCACCAAAGATGTGATATATAGTTTTTTCCAAGTAGGGTGAAAAGATAAATCTGCTTCGTCTAAAAGTAGTATAAAGTGCTTTTCCGTTTTTAGTGAATATGGATTATCTATAAAATTTTCTTTTAAATGCGTATACAGTCTAGAGAAGAAATTCAATAGTGAATTTTCTCCTGAACTTAATTTTTTTTCAAATGGCTCATAATTAATAAATCCATCAATTTTATTCCTGTTATCCAGATAACGAGTTTCATCTTTTCTTACACCAAAAAAAAAGTACTGTTCAAGTGCTATAATAAACTCACGTTGTAATTTCAGAATTTTTGTTGCAATTTGAGGGTCAGGATAAATGGTTTTCTTATAAAAATCTATTTTATTATCTGCATAACCAATTGTATATTGCTCATCATTAGGTAATATGTCAATCTGCTCGAAAATAGCATCTAATAAATCTAAAACTACTTTTTCAGGAAGCGGCTTTCGTTCTACCCCGTGATAAATAATCTTATGTTCCTTAACAAAAAGCTTAAATGTATCGATAAAAGACAGTGATTTTGTACGGTCAGCGAAGTTCTCGTCAAGCCAACCTTCTGACAAAAAAGTATTCTTTTTCTCCATTTGGCGAACAACAACAGAAAGTAAATCATTAATTACTTCGTTCTTAAAGCTGGCACGATCATTAACAGACTGAATAATTTTTCTTTCTTCTAAAGAGGACTCATTATTATTTTTTCGATTAGAAAGTTTCTCACTGTCCTTTTTTTCTTGAAGAATTTTGAATAGATCTCGAAATTGAAAAGGTGTATTGTCAAAGTCAAGTTCCTTTAATTCCAAAGCCTCATGACCTCTAAAAACAAGTTTAGGAAAGCCGTGATCAGGAAAATTGAAAACATCAGCAAATATTTTTTTTTGTTGTACCAATTCTGACGTTTGAAATTGAAGTTGCCTTAATGAGTTTTTAAATCGTAGCTCCTGAGATGCTGAAAATTTTTGGTTTTGGCTTATAGAATCCTTGTTCTCAAGGTCCTCCAAATCTTTTTCTAAAATTGCATCGAAGGAAATATCGTTCAAGTCAACATCATCAAAATTAGAGTTGTATAAATAGTCAAAATGAGGAGAATAATATATAGACGAAATTGTTTCCCGTTTTTCCATTAATTGGGAAAAATCTTCAGTAGTAACTTTTTTTGAGGTAGAATTTACCTTTTCTAATATTTCATAGGAGTTTAATAAATACAAATTGTCTGAAAATGATGAGAACATTATAAATGGCAATGATTCGCAATCGTCTTCACCAACCAGAGCTAAACGCATATGAGGAAATGCCTGTCTGTATTCTACAAAACCACTTCTAATACAATCCAAAAGGGAACTTTTCCCAGCTCCATTTTGACCTACAATAGCTGAAATTAGAGATAACTTAGATATGGCCGTAGTCTCTGAAAAGAAATCATCTATGAACAAATCATTTTTTTCTCTACTCACCCTCAATTTATTGTTACCTGAACGAATATCATAATAAAATTTCCCTCCCAAATTAATGGTTTCCGGTTTTTCAAATAAAAAATGGTCCTCAATATATATAGCTGCTAGTCGCATATTTTTTTAAAGTTAAAGGTTTTATTCAAAAATATATCTGTAAATCCTCCATCCTTCTAAATCAATATATTATAACACTGATAGTTTTGAGATTAAGGTGTCAGGTACTTAAGAAACTTAATTTTAAGTGAAATCAGTTTTATTTATAATATGATCTATCTTTTTAAATATTTCAAACTCATAAGAATCAAATCCTTCTCGGATAGTTGCAGAATTATTTTCATTTTCATAATATTCAACAATGTTTGACGGGACTCCAAAATCACTTGCAATTCTTCCTTTTTCTGTCAAGGCATTATATTCTAGTTTTACTAGCAATTTATCGATTCCTGTAATTTCTTTAAAAGGTCTACTAGTCTCTTGCGAAATACAAAACTTATACATAATATTAAAGACTCCTAAGTATTTCACTACCTGATATTTTAGCATATTATACACAAAATCAGCAGTATCTTTTATAGCTTCATCAATAGTTTTTCCGTGTTCAATTTTATATCTCATAGAACCCAAAAATCCTCCTATAAGATAAAAATGGACTAAATTAGTTAATGTTGAATACTGCCCATTTCCTTTAAATTCGATGAAGAATTTCAATTTCTGATTTTTTACAATAGGTTCAATCACTTTTAGTATCGTTTCAAATCCATTGTAATCTATATCCATTCTAAAGTTAAGATTTCTGATAAGCACATGAATGGATTCCCTCTCTGAAGGGTTAAGTGCTTTTATTCTGTCATATATTGTTATCTTATCAACACGGCTTACTACCTTGTATTGCTCAAATACAAAGTCTGGAATATTCCGTTGTAATTGCTCAGCTTTGATGTTTTCTAGTTTAGCTTTATCAGCTGGAGATAAGAATTCGTCACCTGTGTAGTATAGATCTATTTCATCTTTTGGGGCATCAAGATCAAAATTTTTGTGTTTTATTCCTTCAGATTTAGAATTAATTGCGTCCATAAAATCATTCTGAAGAGCCATAACCCGACCACTGTAATGATATAGAAACCTTCCTGCTCTTCCCGCAATATTTTTTGCATCAAATTTTTTGAGGTCTTTATTACCTTTTTTACTGTGTAATACTATAAGGTTTTTTGCAGAAGTATTCACTCCTTCCGTTATTGTTGTTGTGGAGATCAGAACTTTTAACTCGCCTCGGTTGAACAGGGAAATGATCTCTTTTTGAATATATTTAGGAATAAGTCCATGATGAATACCTATACCATATTTTAAAGCCTGAATCAAAACCCAGCGCTCATTAAAGTTCTTCGAAGTATGTGTAATAAAATCAATATAATTAGAGCTATCATGCTGTTTTAAAATTTCAGACGCTATTATTTTCTTTGCATAAGATTCAACTCCATTTCTTGATGAGCAATAAACAATAGTATTTTCATTTATCTCCTTTATTGTTTTAATTATTTCGATCAACCTTCTCTCTTTATCATTAGTCTGAAAGTTAAAAGTTAAGGCGTCATCAATTTTGATCTGCTTTTTAGTTTTAATTTCGTTGTATGATTTATTTACGATTTCGTAGTTGTTGTAATCAATGAGGTTTATCTCGTTTTGTAATAGAAAACTATTAAATGAATTATTATAATTTTGGTCACCAGGCTGTGAAAAATCGATGTAAGGGCCAGCAAGGAGTACATCCACATTTTCTTTTAACGTATAAAATACAGCAAGCCTGTACGCAACATCTCTCTCATTTTCTTTTACTTCTTCATCGATAATATAATCGTTATCTATTTTATATACCTCATCTACGAAAGCAAAGTCAAAATGAATATTGGTTTCATTTTTCTCTATAAATGACAAAAATCTTTCCGGAGTAAATATAAAAAGATTTTTTTCTCCAAAATTTTCTACCTCACTTAAGGTATGAATTGTAAAATTATCTTTGAAATAGACATAATTGCCGTCTGAAATTATTCTCTCCAGATTTTCTGATAACAGAGCAATTGTTGGAAAAATCAGGACAACATTCTTATAGTCCATTTTTTTTATTACTTCAAAAACAATGTGTGTTTTTCCAAATGAGGTACTGGCAGATAAAAAAAATCTATTCAGCTTCCCAATACTGAAAAGTTCCAAAATTTCTTTCTGATATTTATGTACCTTATTGTTTTCGCTTGTATGTAAGGTACTTTCATATAAAATTGAAGAAAAGGTATTTAAATCAAAATTTTCTATTTCTGTTTGTTGTTCAAACTTTGAAAGAAGATCATAGAAATGTGGAATCCCAACGACATTTGAAATATATTTTAAGAAACATAGATCTGCATATCCAATTTGCTCATCTTTTACCTCATCAAAATAATCACATACAACTTTGATTAAATCGTAATCCTCGATTTCATTTTTTCTGTACTTGTTTAGTTCAATTACAACATTGGCGGTTTCCTTGATTCTATCCATTGAATAACACTTAATTTAGTTTCTTTGACTTTCTCGATAGGAAGCAGTATAAAAAATATGCTGTAATCGATTGATAATGAAAATTTCTTTGCTGAAAATTTTTTTTTAATGTATTCGGGAATTTTTTTAATGTTCCCATCATATCCTTTTAAATCATCTTCATAGAGAAGTAGTATTGGATATACTAGTTTTATTCCATGTTTTTTGATCTCATCACCAATTTTTATTATAGGATTTTGTTCCCACTCGTTTAATATTACTTCAATTTTAGACCCTTTGAGATTCAAGTTGTTCTTATGATTATGAATAGCTATAATATTGTTCTCAAAATACCAATCTGATAGTGCTTTATCAATATTTTCCATCACACTGTTTATACCTGAAATATGACTTATATGAAACTTCACTTCTCCAAACCAGAGTTCAGTAATTCCCTTATTCTCCACTAACTGGTATGAATCATAGCCTTTTGTTTCAGCATTTTCAAGTGGGTTATAAAAGTAACCTCTGGCAATTAAGGGCTTCGCTTTAAACATGACCATAAGTAAGCTGTAAAGCAAAACTTCACCAAAAAAACCATATTTTATTTTCGTTTCTTCGGTGGCAGCCGGGTTGTATTTTAATTTATTTCGCAATGCGACAGTATGCAATGCCTGATAATCTTTTCCTGTAATATCAAATTCATTAAAAGAATACTCAATAATTGAGTTAAATATTATTTCAGCAATATCATCTTTGTCATTTGCAGCATAGCATCTGTCATTTTCAGTTGAGTAAATAGTACTGAAAATTCCTGCACCGCTATTGGGCAAATCATATTTATATACAATTGTTTTATTAATCAGATCTAAAAGACTTTTTCTCATTTATTTCAAAATATATTCTATACTCATTATAACATAGAACCTGTCAATTTGATTCTAGACTTAATCTTGAAACGCAGTCTTGTAATAATAGTAGTGTTTTTCATTATGCTAATATATTCTATTTTATAACCTTATACATTTTTAATACATGAATTTTGTAAGATTTAATGTGTTTTGTAAGTAAAAATAAAAAATGTTTGATATTTAATTATAGATAGTCGGCTCTTAAATAGTTTTAAGTTTAAGTAGACATCATTGTAGAGGAGTTATCCTTGGAGGTAATAAAAACCTCGTGCCCGCTTGCATGAACTGCCTATAAAGGCATGTTCTGTGCAAGTGGGCGCATCCGATTAGAACGCCCCGCAATTGTCCCGACGAAGGAAGTGCAATTGTGGGGCGGCGGGTATCAGCCCACCATTATGGGTTCTGACCTGAAATTACTCAAATTCAAAAAGAATCCCCTTTGGGCTGTCATGCCTTCACGAAACAGCTTCCAAAGTAAAGAAGCCCCCATACTTGCTAGCGTAGCATTGATGAACAAATCCTGTTTTTCGAGTGCTTCGGCAAGCGAACAACTCGGTTCTTTGTTTTCTGTCTGCGCTTCTAACAGTTCTTTAAATTCATCGGTAACCATTGGAAGATTTGCCACAGTCCTGTATAGTTTGGATGTTGGTTGCCTGATTTCTCCGATAGTAGACAAAAAAGCCTGACCAGTATTTCGGGAATTACCAAGGTCGAGCCAATAGAGTGATTTATTGCGTTCCCAACTGCTGTTTCCTATACAGTCCTGTAACGCTTTTGCAATATCAAATCGTGCCGATACGGTATCGACACAGCTGATATACATATTTGCCTTACCACGGTTGGGCAGGGATTTAAGATTTGCTGTAGAAAACTGCTGTGTTATGGCTTTCCAATTCGTACCAAAAAAACGATTGGTTCGGTTAATGAGTGCTACTGCTTTGTATAACCCTACTTCGGTATCAGCAAAAAGCTGTCGCCCCTGATTGGCTTGGGTTATCCTATCATCATCGTATAGATTGACTTGTAATCCTGTATGCCCTAAAGCCATAAGGCTATGGTTCATTCTTGCGAGTTCTGTGAGCATCCTGCTTCCTGTCCCTCCTGCACCAATAAGATTTATTGTAATTGGATTGGTTGGATTTATCAGGTAATTATCGGTGTAATGCATTGGTTTTAATGTGTTCATGACAGTAATTTATTAAGGGTTAGACCGTTTTTTATCAGCACTTTCATAGGGAACTTTTTTCGGGTATTTACAAGGCTTTGCCACAACTGAATGATGTTTCCTTTTACTGGACTTTTTTCGCTAATCAGGTGGCTGAAATAACTGTTAAAAAAGTATTGTTCCCACAACTGAATAAATTCTTCCAATAGGCAATCTGTTTTAATATTGACTGAAACGGTTCCCATGCAAACCCTACCATCGGAGTATAGATTAAAGTAGGGGGCATGGTATAAAGAGGTCGTTTCTGTAATGGCTGTAGTTCCGTCCAAAGCGTATATCCAAAGCGTGTTTTTAGAGGCTTTCCAAAGCAAAGGAGGTATTGATGCCTTGCCATTTGGAATACCCAAACTCTCGACAAAAAACAAATCTGCCTTTTGTGAAGGGGTATGCCAAATGGCATAACCATCATGGTCGGGATTGATATACAGTACATTTTTAGGTAGCAGTCCTAAAGGTTTCAAAAAGTTGCGTTTAAGTTCGTCAGAAGTATCTAAGGCATTGGCTAGCTGTGTACTTTCTTTTAAACTTAAGGGATGCGCATTGGTAGGATAACCATTTTTGTCCATGTCATAGCTTTCCACATAAATAGTCTTGTCAGACGCATATTTCTGATAAATAACAAGAGCTTTTACAGGGTTGTACAATGTTCCGAAGTCGGCTGTTATGTCTTTCATGGTACATGGTTTAAAAGGGTACATAGTTCATTAATCAAAGGGAAAATTCGGTATTCAAAATCAAGACTATCTTTAGACGGACGGCTTTCGCTATCATAGATTTGCTGTAGTGTGGGTTCTTCGATTTCCCCACATTCATTGAACTCATCATTCACAACACGAGCAATATTTTCATATAACATACCATCGCTGTCCGCTATAAAAGAGATGTATTGTTCTGCACGAATAATGCTATCATATTCTTCACGTTCCTGATTCAGGGTATTTCGGAAAATACTGGCATCGGGATAATCGGTTAACAGGGTAAACGCTTTTTGTGCTACGCTAAGGCAATCCCGACTAAAAGAAGACTTTGGCTTGTAGGTATCTATTCGCTTTTTAAAAACATTCAGATGATAGGGATTGTATATTTTTCGAAGCATAATATCCCCATAGTGGTTTGCCTCGTTAAATTCTAAAAATTCATTGTTTGCATCATCACTATCGCAACTTTCCAAATCATCTATCATCCATTCTTCCATACACTCATACTGATAAAATAGATAGGTATGATTCTCCCTGTAGTACGGAATCCCTGCAATATGGTAGAGATACCCAAACACAGACAAGAGAAGTTCAGCAATTCGTTTCTGTTTTTTGTCCTGCAATAATCGGTACAAAGGAAGCACTGGAATATAATACAGTGTTGTGCCTGTATTATAACTGTGATTGGTTGCCAATTTTATGATTCCATCATCTTCCTGCATAATGGTAAGTTCTATGTCCTGACCTGACTTTTTAAGTTGTCTTTGAGCATACTGATGCGCTAACAAGATGTTATACGGATAGGGTTGACACTCTACTTCTATCTGCTCGAATCCATATAATCCTGTCAGGATGTTCAATGAATCAAAAAATCCCTTTTCGGATTCTTCGCAGTTTGGTATTTCCTCGCCTTGTTCGTATAACGGTAACAACTGGTGTTTTAAAAAACCATCGGTAAGAGTTCCAAAGAAACTGAGACAGGCTTGTTGTTTTTTACTTGTTGAGCATCGGGGAGACGGTTGGTGTTTTCTGCCCAATTGCCTAACTGTTGGTATAGTTTGCATAGTTTTTTCGTTTTAGGCAATTTGATACTGCCTGTTATGGATTTCGTTTTCATGGTTTATCCTTTTGTGCCTATTTGTGATACAAATTTGTAGTGTACGGCATCATCATTTATTACAGGTCCTTCGATGGTTGCTGTTGTTAGTATGGGATAGGTCTGCGCATAAAAGTTCAGTACCGCTTCGGGGCTAAATGAGGCGCACGGGTCAGCAAGTTTTATCTCCTGCTCTTTATCTTTAAAGGAAAAAACTCTTTCTAATAGTGTGGCTGTTAACATGGTGCTGAAGTATTAGGGTCGTTAAAAAGGTCTATTGGAAACTTATCGGAGAGTTCCGCTTTGCGTTTGTGAATCATGTCCTTATGTTCGGGATATAGGTCAGCAGGGGGGACTTTCATCCATGCTTCTTTGAATTTGCCTATCGCTTCAAGTTCATCGGCTTTTTTCATGGCTTCTTCATATTTCTTCTGCATTTCAGTTTTTTCCTTGCCCATCTTAAGGATATTGTCCTTTTCCATTTGGGAGCTGATTTTTGCCTGTGCTGATTCTTTGAGGAAGTGTTCCATATTGGTAAAGAGCTGTGCCGTATCTTTTACAGGCTCTGCAATAGCTTCAAAAAATCCTGCATCCAATTCCTCGGCTGTACCTTTAAGCAGTATGGGCGGTACTTTTTTACGCGCTTCATCGCCAATGGTATCATTAAAAAATAGTACCGATACGATAAGCCTGTCGGTAGTTTCTTTGGCTATATTTATTTTCCAATCGCCTGCAACCTGCAAAGCGATTAGGGATTGAAAGAAATTCATAATGTTGCGTTTTAAGTGGATAAAAAGAGGTACAGGTAGGTTGCGCCTGTACCTATGAGATTAGTTTAGCAATAATGCATCTGTTCCTTTGCTCGCAAAATCCATACACAAATTGAATGCGGACTGTGTGCGTAGCTGTCCTGTACCACCCATTAAAAGGGAGGTTAATTTAGCCTCATCGTCTTTATAATTTCGGACATTCTGAAAGTAACCCGTTACACTGTTGTATGCCCCAAACACCGTTCCTTTGGTGGTGTCCATTAGCTGTGTGGGGTCACTCATGGCATACTCAAAAGCACTATCCACCATATTGGTAAAACAGGTAGAAAGTTCGTCTTCTTTACCGTTCTGTATGGATTTTAAAACCTCCTTATTGGGAACAAGCGCCAACGAAATGAGTTTTTTAACCTCTTTATCTGTGATGCGCACTTTTGTCCAATCGTTGAAAATGGATTCCATTTGTGATGATAGCATATCTGATATGCCCATTACCTTATGCGCCTGTTCCAAACGTTGTTTGGCATTGGAGGTATGACGAATGCGTACGGTATTGGTTTTATTGTTCAGAGCGGCATTAAGGGTATTGGCGCATACAATTCGTATGGGAGTAAAAGCGGCTGTTATGCTCCCGCTTCCATCGTGTGAAGTGGTAAGGAACAGGTATTTTTCGATAAGGTCGTCATTGCCGACCCTGATATAATTGGGTAGTTTAGCAGTTATAAAAATGCGTTCGCCTTTACCCAAAGCCCCTGCGGTTTCGTATAGGATGCCGTCACCGCCAACGATGCTATCGAAAAAAGAAAAGGCATCACGGTTTTGCACGATTTGGTAGTCCTTCCCCACTACACCCAAAACAGTATCATTGTCGGTGCGTACGGTGCTGAAATAATTCGGTACTTCGATTTTATTGTGGGTGGTTTCATTATTTACAATAATTTCCTGAGAACAGGGTGTAAATAACTTGCGTTTTTCGACTTCGTAATCTAATCCAGCATGCGCAATAGCTTCTGCGCTTGTTGGGTAGTCCGAAATTATCTGCCCTAAATTGTGCCATGCTTTTTCTTTAACGCTGAAAAAACTGTGTTTTTGGCTTTGCTCGTTATAATATATATGATGTGCCATGATATTTAAATTTAGAATGTTACTGTTTGAATGGATTAAAAAGGCAGGTCGTCTGCGGGTTCTTGTTTTACTCCCTTAATGGATTGGGGTGTTATTTCGGTTTGGGTCTGTTCTGCTTTTTTGGCAAAAGCCAAAATTTTAATGTTGTTGGTATGAAACGTAAGGCTACCCAAAGGTTTACCATCGCTACTGCTGTACACATTCAGACCGATACGCCCGAATAGTTGTACGAGTGCGCCTTTTTTAAGCCACTGGGCAGTCTTTGCGCTTAACCAGTACGAACAATCGATATAGGTTGTAATTTCCTTTACCTCGGAACTGTTTTTGGGTTTGTAACTGTCATTGATGGCAATTGAAAAATTGACCACCTCTTTGTCACTCTTCACTTTGTAAATTGTGGCATCTTTTGTAATGCGTCCTGTGATTTCCATGATGTAAAATTTTAATGATTACTACTGTTTTGATTTCTTCCCCAATCCCTACAAAAAATTGTTTTCAAAAGAAAAAACGGGAAAAAAGAAAGCAAGAATCAAGTGACCGGTTAACGGATGCGAAGTGCTATAAGTCCCGAAGGGTGGCGCAAGCGTGAGCGAAGCCATTATGCGCACGGGGCATACGGCGGGCACTATCTTGGCTGCCCTTTTACTCCGTTTTGAGTTGGAATTCAATTCAAATTATTTCACAAATTTTGAGGTCACTTTCGGAAAAGACTTATTGGGGAGTAGTGTATCATAAAGAATAATCAAAGCAAGACCTTTGAAGTTATGGAAGAGAAAAAGCATCAGTGATTGTAATGGAAATCCTTTTCTTTTGAGAAAAGATTGGAATGAAAAGCGCGACCCAGACAAGGGATGCCAAACAGGACAACTTCGAAAAATTAACCATACAAAAAAGACCAGCCGTTATGCGCTGGTCTCAGGGATGTGGTATTCGGCAATTATGATTGTGATTTTTCCTCTATTCAAAAGACCACAGCATAATTATTTTTTGTAGGATACCGGTAAAAGTGAGTAAGGTAAATATAGTAAATAGTTGTGTATATATTTGAGAGAAGAAAGTAAGTAGTATTTTTATCACAAAATAAAACATCAAAATTTGAATCTTCTGAAACAACTTATCAATTAATGGATTAGATTTATTCTACAGTTCTCTTTAAAAATCATACAGATTAGATTACAATTTTAAAAATTTGAATAATGAACATTCTTATCGTAGATGACCATCCTATGAATGTAGAATTATATGAAAATGTACTTCTACAAGATTTTGCATCCTACAAGCCTCTTTTTATTACAAAAGCATTTGACTGCAAAGAGTGTTATACTGCGATTGAATACGCTAACTTAAATCATGAATTATTTTTTGATTTAGCGATTCTCGATTATTCTTTACCTATTTATCAAGAGAAAAATATTTTATCCGGAGCTGACCTGGCTAACCTTATTAGAAAATATTTTGAAAACTGCAAAATCATAATTATAACATCACATACGCAAAAGCTACTGGTTTATGATATTATTAGGAAAATCAAACCTGAAGGGATCGCTGTAAAAGCAGATGTAACCACGTCAAGTTTTACCAATATTGTTACCCATGTCTTAGAAGGTAATCTGTATCAAAGTGTATTGGTAAAAGAATATGTTAGCGAAATTTGGAAAAAGGAGTTAATGGTAGAAGACACCAACAGACAAATTCTTTTTTACTTAGCTAAAGGGTACAGAGTTAAAGAGCTGGAAGAAGTAATACCATTAGCTGCCAGCACGATTCAAAGACGCATTGTAGATTTAAAGAAAATCTTTGGAGTAATAGATGACACCACACTTGTAAAAGAAGTAATTAGGCAAGGTTTTTTATAACTGTTAAAATAATTAACACCAATGGGGGTTCTACTATCTCATTTGTTAATTCTGTATTTGTAGTAATTATCTGTATCAGTTTTCTTTTTACATTCGACCCAATAATATCATAAAAATACCTTTAAATTTTAATTGAATTACTACCATTATCATCATAATGATAATGTTTTGTTTGTTTTTTTAATAAAACTTACAGTCAATATAACAATATTTAGTCGCGATAGATTGAGGTCTTACCTTTTATTAGACCAAAGAAAAAATGAAATAAAGGAAGCGCTAAACCCATATGCGTTAAAGGGATTAATCAACCATTTTTAATCTATTAATTATGCAATTAGAAACATTAAAATCTGCAAGATTTGAACCACTTACTAAAGAACAATTGAAAAATGTTACAGGTGGTGCAGAGAGAGAAGGAAGCAGCCAATCACCTCGAGAAGGTCAACCTATGCTGTTTGTTCATAAAGGAGTGAAGTACTATGTAAAAGCTGACAAATTTACTCAAGATTTGGATACAGGAGAATATACCTGCCTGGAGTTGCAAGACATGAAAGGCAATTGGGTTACAATAGTTTAATCTATTTTTATTAAACTATTTATTTTTTGATTTTGGAATGGTACTTAAACTAATTAAGTATCATTCCATTTCATATTATTCAATACTATATTATACCATATCATAAATCAATATGAAAAGACACTTTTATATATTTATCTGTTGCTTATATCTGACTTTAAATTGCTACGCCCAGAGCGAAAACTTACTAAGAGATTACTACTATACTGTAAATTTGGCGGAACTTTCAATAATTGATAATAAACTACCTGAGGCTAAAAAAAATTATGAAAAGGCATTTGGAACGGGCTATTCTTTTCCTTCCGATAAATTTAACGCGTTTGCCGTTTCTTATTTTATGAAAGATACCATTAAGTCTATACAATACTTTAATGATCTTGCAGCATTAGGTCAGGATAAAGAAAAATTCATTAAATACTTTTTGCACTCTGACCCTAAACCGAATCCATACATTGATTTTGTTACAAAAGATTATAAAAACATCCATGAGAAAGTAATGAAGAGTGAAATGCCCTTATTAGCAAAAAAAATGGATGCAATCTTCAAGATGGATCAAGACTGCAGAAATAATGGCTCCGAAGATAATCTCTTAAGTTGTGATCGAAAAGTAAGAGAGCAATTATATGCTTTTATCGATACTTATGGTTTTCCCAGTTACAAAAAAGTTGGTGTGCTGGAGGAGGGTGTAATTCAAGCTACCAATGTAGGTAATTTTGATATGATGCTTTGGCATACACGTGGATTGCCAGAGGAAGAAATATATAGTATAGGACTTGAAAATGTGAAAAAGGGCGTCTATGATGCCCGAAGATTCGCAATGGGATTTTTTTACCAAGGCAGTGATTATCCTGTAGCTGTTCCCTATGATCCAATTACTAAGGAGGAACTTGATGCTATCAATAAAAAAAGAGCCGAAATTTACCTAGAGCCTATCGAAGACTATATTCGTAAAGTTGCCTATCATACTAAAAATGAGCTATACTATAGAGGCGATTATTGTTTTTTAGATCCATTCCTTTGCATTTATTCGTTGAATCAACCATTGGTTATAAAAGAATGATTGTTATACAAAGCATTCGTGATGACTTTTCAACGAATGACGTTTTGGATTGGCTATATTTTTCCAAGAGTGATCCGGTCTTACGATTAAATGACTCCATCGCTGTCGAGAGTATTACTATCGATGAGAAAGTTGTATTTAGCTTTGAAAATACTCAATTGGATCTTGAAGAAATAAGTTCGTATTGGTACAGAAGAGGAAATTTACGCACTCCTAAAAACAAGCTAAAAAACCTTACTTATTTGGCTCAGAAACTTAGTACACCTTTATTTAAAGAGATTGATTCTGCCTATGCCAAAGTGGATTTAGCCTCAGGGAAGAATGCTATAGGTAAATACGCTGATAATACAATTGACAAGATACAGATGCTGGTTCTGGCAGTGCGTTCAGGCTTAAAGGTACCTAAAAGCATTGTCACTGGGAAAACGAAAAAATTAAATGAATTTATTGCATTGTGTCCTTCGAAGATAATAACCAAAGCTATAGATATTGACGTTATGACTCTTGAAAACTATCCAGGATTCAATTGTTCATTGACTTTAGCAACTACGATTATTACTCCCGAAAGTTTTAAAAACACCAACATTGAAAACTGTACACCGGCATTATTTCAACAATATATTGAAAAAAAATATGAATTGCGGGTGTTTTATTTAAGAGGTAAATTTTACTCAATGGCTATTTTTTCACAACGAAATGAAAAAACCAAAATAGATTTTAGGAATTACGATAAAGATATGCCCAACAGAACTGTTCCCTATACGTTACCGGATGAGATACAACACAAGATTACAGCATTTATGCAGTGTATAGGTTTAGACACAGGCTCTTTGGATTTAATCTACTCTATAGATAATGAATATGTCTTTTTGGAAGTTAATCCAATTGGACAGTACCAATGGCTGGAGAAAAATTGCAATTATCCAATAAGCAAAGAAATTGCAGAAGATTTAATGTATTATGGATAAAGACAAAATAACTTCTGAAATAAGAGAATGGATAAATGACAATAAAGAAATACTCCCCCTTAATGTTGACTATTGGGATATTAATGTATATGAAAATAACGCAATAGAAATAAACGTAAGAGAAATGTCTTTTGGTAAATATAATTCTATCGACCTGAGTACAAATAAATTTTACAAACCCCTTTCCCGAATAGTGAAATTAAGATAGAAATGTATATTAAAATATTCAGTTGTTGTACTATTACAAAAGGCAGTAGCAGAGCTGCTATTGTAGACATACAGAGAGAACAAATTTTCTTTATTCCTTTGTCACTTTATGATCTCATAGATCAACAGGTAAATGCCATTAATGTGCTGAAAACAAAGCAAATTATTGAGGAAAAACATTATCCAATCTTAGATGAATATATAGAATTTTTAATCGACAATGAATTAGGCTTCTATTGCGATAGTGATGAATTAGCAATTTTTCCGAAAATGTCTGAAGAATGGCGTTTTCCTGCCCATATTACAAATTGTATAATCGATAGCAATGGTACTATTGAATTTCTTAACGAGCAATTTTTCTTGCAGCTTGAGGAACTTTGCTGCAATCATATTCAGTTACGTTTTTTTTCTCCAGTCGAACAAGAAGATTTGGATGTAGTTCTAACGTTAATAAATGAAAATCAGATTAAATCTCTGGAAATAGTACTTCCCATAAATAATTATTTAAGAGACGAAAAAAACATTGTCCATTTTTTAGAATTCAATCGTAAGGTTAAAAACTTAATTATTACTTCAGCGGATGAATATAAAATACTACAACCAGATGATTTCTCAGGAACTGCGGTATTAACGGATAAAAATATTACAAACAATCTGCATTGTGGTTTAGTACAGTTAGAGCAATTTTCAATTAACGTTTTGCATTATACAGAATCATTAAATTCTAATACGTGTTTAAACCGTAAAATCGCGATAGATACTGAGGGCAATATTAAAAACTGTCCGTCGATGAAAGAAAGTTATGGAAATATTCGAGATACAACTTTAAAAGAAGCTGTGGCTAATCCCTATTTTAAAAAATACTGGAACATTACAAAGGATCAAATAACGAAATGTCAGGACTGCGAATTTCGACATGTCTGTACTGATTGCAGAGCATTTATCGATGTGCCGGATGATATTTATTCTGCTCCATTAAAATGTGGTTACAACCCGTATACCTGTGAGTGGGAAGAATGGAGTCTGAATCCTTTAAAACAAAAAGGAATCTCTCACTATGGCTTACAGGAATTAATCAAAAAACAATAAGTATTGTAAACTATAATCGGGTTTTAAAAACAAAATTTAATTTTAATTTCCTTAATTATCTACCAAATTGAAATACGTTTTTTATAAACAATTGGACAAAATGGATTGTGGTGCTACCTGTTTAAGAATGGTAGCTAAACAATATGGAAAAGAGTACAGTATTAACAAATTAAGACGAATCTGTGAAACAGGTAAGCAAGGTGTTAATATGTATTACATTAGCAATGCTGCCGAACAAATAGGATTTAATACATTAGGAGTTAAAGTTAGTATTGAAGATTTAAAGGACATCCCTCTGCCTTCTATACTGCATTGGAAAAGCAGTCATTTTGTGGTATTACATAAAATAACCAATACCAAATCCAGTCCTAAAAATTGGAATTTTCTAGTTGCAGATCCCGCCACAGATGGTCTTTTGACTATTGAGGGGGACACATTTAAACAGATGTGGTTAGGAGATACTCAACATAAAGGAATTGCTTTGCTTCTGGAACCATCGCTTGAATTCAATAACAGTGAAGACGAGTTTGGCCATGAAAAGCAGGTAAATAAGAAACTCTCATGGAGTAAATTATCAGGTTATTTATTTCAACACAAAGGATACTTTTTTCAGATCATCTTAGGTTTATTGGTAGCGAGTGTTCTTCAGCTAATGATTCCATTTCTAACACAAAGTATTGTAGACAAAGGTATAAATACACAAGATATTAATTTTATATATATTGTCCTTGTTGCGCAATTCGTATTAATGCTGGGAAGAGCAATCGTAGAATTTTCCAGACAAGGACTACTCTTATTTATCAGTACAAGGATTAATCTTTCGCTACTTACTGATTTTTGGAAAAAATTAATGCGTTTACCTATTTCTTATTTTGATACCAAGCAGACCGGCGATATTATGCAGAGGATCGGTGATCAACATAAAATAGAGCGGTTCCTTACCGGAAACAGCATCAATATTCTTTTCTCCTTAATGAATCTAGTGGTTTATTCATTTGTAATGCTACTCTATAGTTTTCAGGTGTTTTTAATATTTATCATTGGAAGTGCATTATATATCTTTTGGGTTACGTTGTTTTTAAAACAAAGAAGAAAGCTTAATTATAAACAATTTGCTTTAGCATCCAGAGAAAATAGCGCCACATTGGAAATGGTGCAAGGTATGCAGGAGATTAAAATGCACAATGCAGAGAAACCTTTTCGATGGAAATGGGAAAATATGCAAAGAGGGCTTTTCAGTATTGGTTTTAAGAATCTATCCCTTAACCAGGCACAAACGGCAGGTGCTTTATTTATAAATGAAGGGAAAAATCTTCTTGTTACAGCTATAGTTGCTACATCAGTAATTAAGGGTGATCTAACCTTAGGTGCGATGTTAGCTATTCAATATATTCTGGGAGCGCTAAATAGTCCCATCCAGCAATTCATCAGTTTTATTCAGGAATTCCAGGATGCAAATATTGCATTAGAACGACTAAATGAAATACATCAGGAAGAAGATGAACCCGAAGGCCCCGTTTCAGCCTCAAAAACAGAAAATGCACAAATTGGAATATCAATCAAAAACTTAACATTCGGTTATTTTTCTGGCGAAGATGAACAAGTACTAAAAAATATTGATTTAGAGATTCCGGCTGGAAAAGTCACAGCTATTGTAGGGATGAGCGGAAGTGGAAAAACGACAATTTTGAAAATTATACAAAAATTCTATGACGATAAATACAAAGGTAGTATTAGAATTTGGGAAGCACAAAATGAGCCATTATTAACCAATGAAAAAGAACTACTCTCTAAAAATCAGGAATTAAAGATGATCATTCCTGAACACTGGAGATCCAGAATTGGAAGTGTGATGCAGGATGGTTATATTTTCAGTGAGACTGTAAGTGGCAATATTGCTGTAGGGGTAGAAGAACCCGATAGAGCCCGTTTAGAATACGCGGCTACTGTGGCAAATATCCTGCCTTTTATTGAAACATTGCCTTTAGGTTTTCTTACTAAGATTGGAATGGAAGGAAATGGAATTAGTGCTGGGCAAAAACAAAGAATTCTAATAGCCCGTGCTGTATATAAAAACCCAGATATTTTATTGTTTGACGAAGCCACCAATTCTCTTGATGCCAATAATGAAAAAGTAATTCTTGAAAATCTGGAATCTTTCTTTAAAGGAAGAACTGTCGTAGTTGTCGCTCATCGATTAAGCACAGTGAAAAACGCCGATAAAATTGTAGTGCTTGAACAAGGCAAAATTGTTGAAGAAGGAACGCATTCAAAGCTAACCGCACTAAAAGGCAAATATTTTGAACTAGTAAAAAATCAATTGGAATTAGGTAATTAATTATATAGAAATGGACAACATCAAACCCAACATTTTAAGCAGATATGGAACTCCGATTACTTTTGGGATCTTATTGTTTGTAGGGATTTTAACATGGTTTATTCAATATCCGGAAACAGTTTCCTCAAAAGCAAAATTGACAGGTAGTAATGCACCCAAGCCTATTATGGCAAAACAAGCTGCCAGATTAATTTCATTGGATAAAAAAAACGGTTCATTAGTAAATAAAGGTGACATTATTGGTAGCCTCGAATCAACCGCACAAGTAGATGAGGTATTGCAATTCTCAAAATTTATTGATGAGGTTTATACCCTTTTACAAGAGCATAACCCGCAAACTATGAAGCTATTAATGAAAAGTGAGTTTAGTCATTTAGGAGAATTACAAGGTGACTATCAAGTATTTATGCAAGCTTATATCCCTTACCGTGATTATGTTTTAGGCGACTACTCGAACAAAAAGAAAAATCTTCTGAATAAAGACTTAAATAATGCCCACCAATCACGAAATGTGCTAAATGAGCAAAAGGACTTGTATAATGCAGATTTGCAGTTAAACTTAACTACACTTGAAAAGAATAAGCAATTACTAGAAGAAAAAATTATATCCGAACAAGAGTTTAGAGAATTAACAAGCCAAAACATTGGAAAAAAGATGTCCCAACCACAAATGAAATCCAATTATATAAATAACTCTTCAGAGTTAAACGGAATTCAAAAAGAGATTGTGGAATTGGACAAGGAAATTGTTTCGCAACAAGCTTTATTTCAGCAAGTAGTTTATAATCTTAAAAGTAAAATAGATGATTGGAAAAATAGATATCTTTTAGTAGCGACTGAAAAAGGGAAGTTAGTTTTCACTTCATTTTTGCAGGAAAACCAAATAGTACAAGCCGGTAAAATAATAGCGTATATCATTCCAGAAAATAGTGAAATCTATGTTGAGAGTCTTGTGCCTCAGGGAAATTTTGGTAAGGTAAAAGAGGGACAAAAAGTATTCCTGAAATTTAATGCTTACCCTTCTCATGAATATGGTAAGGTAACCGGTAAAGTAGAATACATCAGTCCGATTCCTGCCGACAGCGGCTATTATTTGGTCAAAGTAATACTTCCAGATCACCTGAAGACAAATTATAATAAAGAGATTCCTTTTATCGAAGGACTTACAGTACAGTCTGATATTGTTACCAAGGATATGCGACTGGCAGAGAGCTTGTATTATGATGTTATAAAACAGATGAAAAAATAAAGCTACGATGTCAGACTATGAAAACATTCAAACGATAATTTCAATTAATTAAAATTAAACTACCTCTTGAAAAGGATATTAATACTGTTTACCCTCTCTTATTTTGGGGCACTATGTCAGGCTTATGCACAAGATTCTATCTGGACTTTATCCAAATGTATTCAACATGCCCAAGTAAACAATCTATCGATTAAACAAGATGAATTGGATGCCAGAGCTGCAAAAATGATTTATCAATCCAGTAAATACAGTCATATTCCAAGTTTAAACTTATCCTCAAATTATGGAACTAGCTTTGGACGTTCAATAAATCCAACAACAAACCAGTTTGAAAATACAAAATTTTCCTCTCTAGGATTATCTGCCGGATCAAGTGTATTACTCTTTGGATGGTTTCAAAAAAGGTATGCTATACAGAGTAATGAATTAAAATATAAAATAGCACAAGAGAGCATGGAACAATTAAAAAATGATCTTTTGCTTAATGTTGCAACAGCCTACCTCAGAGCGCTATTAGCCAAAGAACAAATTACTAATGTATTATATCAAATTGAGATAAGTACTAATAATCAAACCAGAATTGAAAAACTTACAACAGCCGGGAGAAGTAATATCTTAGAGCTTTCCCAAGCGAAAACACAATTTTACAATGACAAAGGAATATACTTAGAAGCACTACTAAACTATGAGCAATCTTTAATTGATCTCAAGGTTATACTAAATATTGATTTGCAACAAAAAATTGTACCTGTTCCAAATTTAAATGAAAGTGTATTTTTATCAGTTGAAGAAATAGATCCTGAGGCTATTTATAATAGTGCATTAACCTATATCCATTCGATTAAAAGTAGCACCTATAATGTACAAGTAGCAGAAAAAGATATCCAACTGACCAAGGCGAAAGAACTGCCTCAATTGAGTTTAAATTTTTCATCAGGTACAAACTATTCTTCTTCATACTATGAGGTACTGCCTTCAGGTGATAGCCAATTAATTTCATTCGGAAAACAGTTTAACAATAACCTATCCCACTTTGTTGGATTAGGACTTAATATTCCTGTTTTTAATAATTTTTCTTCCAGAGACGCTATTAGAAGTGCTAAGATCGGTTTAGAAAAAGCTAGAATTACCGATGAAGAAAATAAACAAAAATTAAAGCAGGAAATATATAAATCCTGTATTGAGTATAAAAGAACCTTACAACAATACAATTCTTCCCTAAGTGCTTTAGAAAATGCAGGAATTGCATTGAAGGCAGCAACAATAAGACAAGAAAAAGGTTTTATTTCTTATTTCGAATATCTAACAGAAAAAAATAACTTTCTTAAAATTCAAAATGAAACCACAGCATTAAAATATGAACTACAATTTAAAAAAATAACAGTTGAATATTTTCAGGGCATATTTACAATTTAAAATTCAAAGCTGATGATTCGACAGTAAAAATTCAAGTACTAATGTATTTGCAGTTATACCTGAAAATGAAAATAATTATATTGGAAAAATTAAGATTGGACCAGCAGTAAATATAAGGCTGATTAACTTTCCTTTTTCATACCGTGAACTTTACCTGGATGTTTCTCTGCATACGTATAGATTAACTGCATGATATAATGATTGCTTTTATAGGGTGTAATATAATCCTTGATCTCCGATGGCTGCGTAATTCCTACGTCCGATGTGATATAGCCCATTCCGTAAAAGTGTCCGTTTTCAATCCATATAAAACTACGTTCCTCTGCCGTTCTGCCTTTATCTTTAATAAAAAAGCTTGGCCTATTTTTTAAAACATAATCAATAGCATTTTCAATTTGCTGATTATGATGCTCAATCGCAGGCAGATTTGTGAGGTCATGTTGTTGAGGAGCTTCTGCTTCTGTAGAGGTGCAGTATCTACAAAACCTGTAGTCAATCTCAAACTTTTCTGTCAAACTCTGTAGTACGTTTATCCCATCATAGATTGTATTGAAAACTTCGATACAGTTCTGAAATTTATTCACCTTGCCAATTGCCAGATACTTGTAGCCATTGCGTGCTTCATATTCGTAAAGTCCAAATTTTGCCTCGAAGCGCTTCAATGCCTTGTTATATATTGGCCAAAGTTTCTTAATTTCAGTACATTCTAGTAATAGCGCCATTAACTCAGTGGCACATATCTCAAAAGAAATAGCGTATATATCCCTTAAGAAATGCTGTCTTTGGGGCGTAATTTTGTGCCCACTAAAATGTGAAGCTACACGCTTTTTTAAATTGACAGCCTTACCTACATAAATGACTTTATTAGCCTGATTATAAAAATAATATACACCCGGTTTTTCAGGTAATTGCTCAAAGTCTGCAGGAGGCAGATTTGGAGGCAGACGCTGATCTTGTGCTGTCATCTTTACCATTTTGCCAATTTCGTCCTCTTCATCCCATTGTAGTAATCGGGAAAACAATACAGTAGTAGCATCCGCATCACCACCAGCACGGTGCTGATTCTCCAAAGGTATATCCAGTGAGTGACAAAGTTTCCCCAGACTATACGAGGCTAACCCAGGTCTTATCTTTCTGGCTGCCCTAACGGTGCATAGTTTTCTTGCTGTCCACTTAAAACCGGCTTGCTCCAACTCATGGCGAACGAAAGAATAATCGAAGTTGACATTATGAGCAACGAAGATACGCCCGGTAAGCATCTCTAATACCTTCTCAGATATGTCATCGAATATTGGCGCATTTTTTACCATTTCATTGTTGATGCCCGTCAATGCAAAAATGGGAAGAGGAATTTCCTTTTGGGGATTTACAAGTGTTTCGAAACGGTCAATTACATTTGTACCATCATGGATTACAATTGCAATTTCCGTAATACAACTGCCACTGGCATTACCGCCTGTGGTTTCTATATCTACTATGGCATATTCCGTTTTTTTCATCTATTATATAACGTGTTTTTTTTGCATTCTTGCTAATGGGGTACTATGAAATATCTTATTTTACTATCCCATTTTATGCCGTGGCATGTTGTATTCATGTTCTTGTGGGTATGGAGCGCGGTGTGTCATACTCACATCTTCCCGAATATGCTCATGCACTTTAAATTGCCTGTCGTTAGTATTAGAATAACGCGGATCCGGTATAAAGGGCATCTTAGCCATTTTGGTAACGGTTATTGTTGGAAAATGATAATCGACCTCAACATTTCCTAATAATAAATAACAGCCACCACCTTGAAAAGGATATTTTTCCAGTGAATCTGTAAAATGTGCTGTATCGAAATATTCACCTTCTACGTCAATCCAAGTACCAAAGTACATTGTTCCTCTTTTGGTAGGAACATGTTTTCGAGAAATCAGATAAGCGAGCATTTTTACCGATTTCTTATGGTGCTTAACTAAATCTTTAGCCATTATAGCACCTCTGTATGTGGTTTGTAAGAGATCAAAAGGAGAGCAAGACACGGGAAAACTCAATAACTCTATTTCGTCAAAGGCATCTTCAAAAGCAGAGCGTTCCAATACAGGTAGCTTATATTCTTTAACGGGTTCCTGAATGAGCATCAGATTTCTATTTTCTGGCTTAAAATTCACCAGTATTAATCTGGCAATTACCAGTAACTGATTTTTAGTTTTACCAGTAAAGTGAAATGCACCAATAAAAATCAAAATTTGAATGCCTTCAATTCCTATGGGTATGCGATTGATAAAATCTTCCAAAGATTTAAACTCCCCATGCATATTCCTTTCTTTGACTATAAACTGAGCTATTTTGGTTTCCAAACCTTCCAAGTGCATCAAACCAAGATAAATATCAATACCATACAGATTTGTTTCATATTCGCTTTTGTTCACACAAGGATTATGCACAATAGCACCTGACATTCGCGCCTCATGAATGTATACCTCCGTACGATAAAAGCCTCCTTGATTATTTATAACTGCAACCATAAACTCAACAGGGTAGTGTACCTTCAGGTATAAACTTTGATAACTTTCTACTGCATAAGATGCGGAATGTGCTTTACAGAAAGAGTATCCTGCAAAGGATTCTATCTGCCGATATATTTCTTCGCTTAATTTTATGGGATGTCCTTTTTGCAGACAAGAAGCAAAGAAGTTGTCTTTTACTTTTTGTAAGGCTTCTTTTGAACGCCCTTTGCCGCTCATGGCACGGCGCAAAATATCTCCATCAGCAGCTGGCAGACCTCCATAGTACAAAGCAATTTTAATAACATCTTCCTGATATACCATTATTCCGTAGGTTTCTCCTAACTGCTCTTTGAATACCTCATGAAAATATTCAAACTTATCAGGATAGTTGTGACGGAATATATACTCTTTCATCATTCCTGATTGAGCTACCCCTGGGCGGATTATGGATGAAGCTGCAACCAGCGTTTTATAATTATCACATTTTAGGCGACGGAGTAATCCACGCATGGCGGGGCTTTCAATATAAAAGCATCCAATTGTTCTTCCGCGTTCTAAATATAGATTGGCATTGGCTTCATTTTTAGATAGTGACGTATTGCGTATATCTACTTTAATACCACGATTCTTTTCTATTAGTTTCACACTGTCGTCAATATGCCCGATACCACGTTGGCTAAGGATATCAAACTTTTCAAAACCTATATCTTCTGCAATATGCATGTCAAACAACACAATAGGAAAGCCTTTGGGTGGCATTTCTAGTACTGTATAGTTCGTGAGTGGCTTTTCTGAAATTATTATCCCACAAGAATGCATACTGCGCTGATTAGGGTATTTTTCAAGCATCATCCCATATTCCTGTACATATTTTACCACTGAATTTCCATCATGCAAAGCCATTGGATTTTTAGCCAACATATCCAGTTCTTCTTTGGGTAGCCCGAAGACTTTACCCACTTCCCGAAATATAGACCGGTATTTGAATTCCACATTAGTTCCGCAAAAAGCTACGTGTTCAGCACCATACCGATTGAAAATATATTCCAATATGGTATCACGTTCCTTCCATGACCAGTCAATATCAAAATCAGGAGGGCTTTTACGGTTTAAATTCAAGAAACGTTCAAAGTATAAATCGAGTTCTATTGGACAGATATCAGTGATACCCAGACAATAACTTACGATGCTATTGGCTCCACTTCCACGTCCAATATGCAAAAAACCACAACTATTGCTATAGCGTATAATATCCCAGGTTATTAAAAAATAGCCACTGAATTCCAGTTCTTCAATTACTTTTAATTCCTTTTCCACTCGTGCTGTAGCCTGAGTGTTAGTAGCACCATATCTCCAGAGAAGACCTTGCTTCGCTAGACTTGTAAGTAAAGCCATATCACTAGTTCTACTGTTGGTATAGTACTTTTTATTTTTCGGGGTTTTAAAATCAAATTCAAAATTACACTGGTCTATAATTTTTTCGGTATTGCCAATAATCTCAGGATAATCGCTGAATTTTGAAATCAGTTCTTCAAGTGGTAGCATCACTTCAGTGGTTTTGCAATAATCATTCAGGGTAAGCTTCGATAGAATGACATTTGTATCAATAGCTCGTAGGATCTTATGCAGATTAAATTCTTTTTTAACCCGAAAAGTAACAGGTTGAAAAATAACCATTTTATCAAGTCTTTGTTTCCAATGGGAACCAAATAATTTAGGAAGCTCTTCAAGGCGGATACCGATATACTCGTATTCTTTCAAAGTTGTCGGAGCATTCTCAAAAGAATAAATTATAAAGACCTCTTTGAATTCAGGCGCTTCTAAAGGTAAAACTGTATTGTCGAAATTATGTTTGGTCAAAAAACGATTCATTTCTGCAAGACCTTCAGCATTCTTGGCTAGCCCAATATAACGCAGTTCATTATTGCAGCGAAATTCGATACCAACAAGCGGTTTAATAGCTACTGCTTTACATTCTTTGATAAAATCATAAATACCTGTAACGGTATTAATGTCCGTGAGTGCCATAGCTTTCACATTGCATTGCACAGCTTGCTGCACCAAGTCAGTCAAGGGTATCGTACCGTAACGCAGGGAATGGAAAGAATGACAATTGAGGTACATGATGTGTTAGTATTTACGTTTTAAAATTTCTGCTTTGTTATTGGGTTTGAATGTAGCACCGGCGCAACGCATCACGGCATCGAAACCATAGCGGCTTTTCATTTTATCCATCGCCTGATATAATGCTAACATTTCTTCTGTATCCTCAAAGAGATTGATTTGATAGGTACCACGAACCAGTCCACTAAAACGAATTCCTATCAATCTGAGACGCATACGACGTTGGTATAACTTATCGAATAAATCGGTAATGCTTTTGGTTAATATATGATCGGCAGAAGTGTATTGTATCCTGCATTGCTTGGTCTCCGTATCGAAATTAGAATACCGTATCTTAATTACTACAGTAGAAGTCAACCACTGCTCAGATCGCAATTGAAAAGCCAGTTTTTCTACCATACCCACCAGTATTGATTTGAGTCTTTGAATATCGATTGTATCCTGAGTGAAAGTGTGTTCTGTTGAGATAGATTTACGCTCTGTGTAGGGTTCAACGGGGTTGTTATCTATACCGTTGGCTTTCTTCCATAGCTCAACACCATTTTTACCGATCATTCGCTGTAATACCTCAGCAGGCATTTCTGAAAGCGTCTGGATTGTTCGAATACCAATTCTGGATAATAATTGAAAAGTAACATCACCGACCATAGGGATTTTCTTTATCGATAGAGGATTTAAGAAGGGTTGAACCATTTTTTCAGTTATTTCCAGATTTCCTTTGGGTTTTCCCTCGCCAGTAGCAATTTTAGAAACGGTTTTGTTAACAGATAAAGCGAAACTTATTGGTAGACCTGTTTCTTTAGTAATTGACTGAGCTAACTCGTTGGTCCATTTATAACCTCCATAGAATTTATCCATCCCGCTTATATCAAGATAGAACTCATCAATACTTGCCTTCTCCATAACTGGGGCTTTCTCTTCGATAACCTGGGTAACATCATGAGATAACTTAGAATACAATTCCATGTCACCTTTCATCACTCTTGCTTGTGGACAAAGTCGAAGCGCCATTTTAATAGGCATAGCGGAGCGCACTCCAAATGTGCGCGCTTCGTACGAGCAAGATGCTACTACTCCACGATCGCCACCGCCTATAATCAAAGGTATTCCTTCTAATTTTGAGTTCCCTAATCTTTCACAGGACACAAAAAAAGTATCTAAATCCATATGTACAATTGCTCTTTCCAACGCCGTCTCTTTTTATACACGACAAAATTAGTACAGATTGTAACAAAATGTTTTACATTTGTTGTTACAAATTATAACAAAATCGACATGTCTTTATTTTCCGACAACATCAGGAGCCTTAGGCTTAAAAAGAAGATTTCTCAGGAAAAAGTCGCTGAAAGCCTTCTAATCACGCGAGGGAGATACGTTAAATACGAAGATGGCAGCTCCGAAGCTCCCTATGAAATATTAAAGAAAATCGCACATTACTATCATATTAGTATCGATTTGTTGCTTTCTGTAGATGTACGAAAAATTCCGATGGATGATTTGCTGAAGCTAGAAGGTAACCGTTTAGTACTTCCCATTACAGTAGATAAGGAAGGAGAAAGTTTTATCGAAGTCGTGACTCAAAAAGTAAAAGCTGGATATTTGAATGGTTATGCGGATCCGGAATATATTGAAAACCTACAACAGATTTCACTACCTTTTTTAGGACCAGGCAAGCATAGAGGATTTCCTGTAGAAGGTGATTCTATGCCACCTCATGAAGATGGTTCTATCATAGTTGGCCGCTATGTAGAAAGGCTGGGAGAAGTTCTTGATGGGAAGACCTATATCTTAATTACAAAAAGTGACGGTATGGTATATAAACGACTCAATAAAAATAAAAAAAATATACTCGTTTTAGAATCAGATAATAACTTTTATCCACCATATGAAGTAAAAGCTTCTGACATTCTTGAGATATGGGAATATAAATGTAATATTGGACGTTCAGATAAAAAACAAGCACCGACAGAGACAGAAAGTCTGAGAGAATTAATTATGGAACTAAAAAGAGATGTAGTAAAAATAAAAGACTCATTACTTTAGATATAATTTTGATTTTCTTTCGTTAAGTTTTTAACTCTCAATTTATACATTATTATGACTGAGGAGGGAGTTCGTTTTCAAGCTTATATTCCTTAGCCAATCCTCTATACTTTTCCATTGAGTTTTTCTTTTCTACTACGATTGAACTTATACTATATTTCAAACTTACTGCAGGGGAATTTATAACATCAAACATTCTATGGGTTAAGTTTAAAAGCTTACCCAAAAACAATATTATTTCTTTTGCTAAATCTAAAAAAAGAGTAATTGTTGTAAGAGGTATTAAATTACTAATATTGTCACTGCCATCCTCGTGTACATAGATTTTATCACGTTGGAGTTTTAAATTGTTTATTGATTGCTCTTGTTCCTCTAATATTTTCTCCCATTTTATAATTTGTGAAACAGGTACTTTAAGCTCACTATATTCACCATCTTTTTTCAGTTTTTGAATAATCCTAAATAAACTGAATTTTTCTTTTTCTTTCAATAATTTAGCTAATTCTATTATCGTCATTTGCCAGTAAATAACTCGAGAATAATAGAAAAAAGTATTCATTTGTTTTTCATACATAACATCTTGATCGATTTCATTTTCCTGCAAATACTTAACTATTAAATAAGCTTCCTGAGCTTTGATTGTAATATTATTAATGATTGTAATTTCTTTTTCTAGATTACTTCTTCTTTGAACATTCATATTATTTGCTATATTAACTTTATTTGAAGTCGTTTAATAGGTTTGTAGCATGTGATTTATAGATAAAAACGAATAATACCTCAATTCCGTCGAACTTAAATTATAGAAATTCTTCATATTCATTTCCATTACACTCAAAACAAATACCATTCATATAATATTGATATTGATGTACATAACCGCTACCATTACATCTATTGCATTTTTTTAAATTCAATTCAGTTTGCATTAAATCATTTAAATAAACTGGAATATTTTCCGTATCGTGAATTTCTTGGTGACAATTTTTACATAAGCTAATTAGTGCTTCAGAGGGATAATTCCATGGCAGTCTATTTTTTATATAATATTTATGATGAACATGTAGAAATGTTGGTTGATAATCAATATGCAATGGATTTTCAATTCTATCAGGTATAGGAGCTACTATATTCATTTCTTCAAGGAATTTTTTTATGCTTTCTCTAACTTTTTGAACAAATTCGTCTTCTTCCTCTTTTGTATAATTAATATAAGCTTGTCCGTTAATGTATTTAGATTGTCTGACATTACACTTAACACACATTTGATTATCACGGTCAATTATCTCAGAACGTTTTTTTTGCCATTCGCTTGTATTAAGCTTCTCTACATAAGTTATGTATTCTTCATTTAGTTTTTTTTCATAAACTAGTGTATTATAATCGATATATGATTTTTCCATATAGGGGCTTTTAATTTTAGTGTAATGTTACTTTTTTTCATTACTCATAGTTCTGTCTGATACTACTGCCGCTAGATATAATGTTTCTAGGTCATTCATAATTTCAAGGTAATGAGTATCTACAGATCCAAGAAATAAAAATCGAAAACTGTCAAATGAATAGGAGTATAAAACATTATTATAAATCCCCCCTTTACTAATATATTTTTCATTCTGCTGTTCAAAAAATGGCACAAGATCAAGAAATATTAACTCAAAAATTTGGACCAGTTGCGCTTTGTTTTTTATTGAAAAATCTATATTGTAAATCTGTAAAAATAGATTATATCTTACTCTTACAAATTCTCTTTTCATAAATGGGTCATTTTTCTCAATCTCAATGAATCTTATATCCAGGACTGTTTTCCATTCTGAGAAACGGTCTTGTTTTAGCTTATCACTATTTGCATCGGTCGCTACTTTTAACCGATTAAGCCCAAAATAAGCTGCAATAGTTGTTACCGTTGCGGTAAATAATGCTTTATATTGACCAAATGAAGTTAGGTAAGTATTTATGTCATCTGGTAAAAATGAAAAAGAATATTTGTTATAAAGAGTCCAATGGATTGTTATTAATGCAACAAGAGACATAAAAATTAAGGCTATAATTATTATTAGTAGAATACCGTCGAATATTTTCATTCTTATTTGCATATGATTTTTTCTAAATTTTTTATTATTAGTTTTCTGTGTAATTTATGTAACTAACTAAATGATTCCAAGAAAGTGGTATGATTTTCTAATCTATTTTTAAACTGTTTGTAATCGATAACAACTCTGCAGCAATTATTTTGTGAAAGTATACCTAAATCAGGAATACAAAATGAAAAAGCAAACTGTCCATTGAACAGACTAATCCTTATATTTAAGAAGTTGTCCATTTGGTATATAAATATATTATGAGTACCAGCAATGGTATCAATAATTTTATTTCTACTTTCCATCTGTACATTGAAAGTACGATTTCCCGTTTTTACAAAATCTTTAAAGTTCTGAAGTTGTGGTTTATTTTTAATATGAGGAAAATAATGTAAAAGAACATTGACTCCAATTTTCACAAGAGCTTGCTCACACTTCTTTGAATCAAAGCTCATTCCCACAGAAACTTCAGGAAGATTTTTGTTTGTAACAGGAAAACTCTTTATTACTTGTTTTGTATCGGAGAATTTGAGTAATTTAAGAATGAATTTAATTCCCTGATTTTCTGTACGAGCTCTAATTTTTAATCGAAAGTCATCATCCATATAAATTCTCGTTTCTAGATACTTATAAAGTTTATGAGATTTTGGAAGCAAATCTAGAACTATTTCATTTTTTATTTTTAGATAATCAGTTGAAATTGAATGTTCAAAATTACTTTTTGAATCTCCTATTTGGATGAACCTTACTTTATCATTTTTGGTTTCTGGAAACTTTAAAACGACTTTTAGATTACTATTTTTCCAATCTTTGAATTTCATAAGTAAGCGATCAACATTAGTTTGTGAATCCCCCTCAATGTATAAAATTTTATTGATTTCAATTATTTGAGGTCTCAAATGAAGTGCCATTTTTTCAGACTGTCCTACTTCATAGACTATGTTATTTATCTTTTCATGACTTAGGAGAAGGGGAGCTTTAAATGATGCTTTAGAATTCCCTCTTTTATATCCACGCACACCTTCAACACTCCTGATTAATCCTATTGGAGATTTTTGATATAATTCTCTTTCTAAAGCCGAAAATTTATTATTGCAAGCGCTACATACACAATCCAAAAAAACATCTTCACCTCCCAAACCTAAAGGAAAAACATGTTCAGTATCTTTTAAATATTCTGCATTACAATATTGACAAGTTTTTATTATCATAAACTTTAATATAATCTGCTAATATATTGAATATTAATGACTGTTAAAGAAGCTTTTTGTTTATGCTATTTCTAAGCTTTACTTTTTCTTAATTACTAAATAAATCTGTCTAGGATCATTAAGTAATCGTTCCATTTCAGAATGAATTATATCCTGAATGTCCTGTTTTATTTGCAGGTAATTTCGCTGGATCATTATGTTGTCCAGTTTACGTACCGGAGGTATTTCTTTATAGTTTTCTTCTTCTTTTTTAATTGCCTCATGGTCATTTACAATTTCGCAGTGGAAGGTTTTTAAATCAATTTTACAATCAGGATCGTCGGCGACCATCCCCACAAATTCACCAGAACTAAGACCGGAAATTTTTGAAGGAGGCACTGCCGATTCCAACTGTTTTGAACGACTGATTGAAGTATCTCCACTATTAATTGATAGGCTTTCCCGATCCTGCATAATCTTTCCAAAACGTTCCGATAATTGCTTGGAAGTATCTCCGGTGACTTGTCCACTAATGATATTTCCGGTAATGTTCATAATTACATCAGCCTGTTCCCGTCCATAGTCTTTTCGCAACTGACTAAAGTCCTGAATTCCTAAACAAGTTGCTACTTTATTACTGCGTGCAGTGGCAATGAGGCTATCCACATTATTGAGGTAAATGGTAGGAAATTCATCAAAGATGAGGCTGGATTTCATTTTACCTTTTTTGTTTACCAGCTTCACAAGACGGTTTACATATAACGATAAAACAGCTCCATAAATTTGTATTTTCTGCGGGTTATTCCCCATGCATATAATCTTAGGTTCCTGCGGATTATTGATGTCCAAAGTGAAGTCATTTCCCGATAATACATAATACAGTTGCGGCGAGGAAAGCCTTGCCATTGCTACTTTCGCTGAAGCAATTTGTCCCTCCAATTGCTCCATAACATCATTTAAATAGGCGTTGACAAAGGGATTAATTAATACCTCAATTTCCTTTTCGGTTCTAAGTAATGTAAAGAGACTATCATAATCGACCTGCATGAGTTCAATTACATGAGGCAGGGTACAAAACTCCCCATCTTTATATCTCCTGAGATACCATATAATAGCAGATAAAAAGTTAATGGGTGATTCCACAAAAAAGTCACCTTGCCGTTTGATCCATTCTCTGTTAAGACCCATTAATATCGTTCGGGCAGACTCGGAAGCATCCGTAATATCTTCCATACTCTGAGGATCTAAGGGATTACAACGATGCATGATTTTATCAAAATTTATAAAATAACATTTGGGCAGTACTTTATAAACATGCTTGTATTTTTCAAAGGTATTATAGACTATTTTGGAAAGATCATCATACTTAAAATCATAGACGAACATACTGAATCCTTTTTTAATATGCTGCGTGATTACATGCCGAATTACAAAGTAGGATTTACCTGAGCCAGGAGTGCCCAGGACCATCAATGCCCTGAAGGGATTAATAATGTTTATCCAACTGTTCCGTATTTTATCTTTTAAATGGTAACGAGCTGGCAGGTTAATGGAATATTCATTTTCCAGAAGTCGTTCTTCCTGAGGGAAGGTCTCATTTTCTTTATTGAAAATATCCTTCTGGTTAAGCCTGTTTTTTATAATTCGGGATAGTAAAGTACCTCCTGAAAGCATCAAAAGAAATCCTATTATGGTCATGCCCATATAGATCGTAGCAACTTGTACAATTTCAATTTTTAAAAGCAAAGAAAGATAGCTGATGAAATAAACCAACAACCCTGTAATTATATAGGCAAAAGCCGTTTTATAATTAAGTTTTTCATCCTTACGTCCTTTAGCACCAATGAGTGAAATAATTAAAAAGGCTAAGGCAAATAGTTTGGATTTATGAAAATTACTGAATAATCCGGTGTTGTATAGATTGCCTAGAATTTTATCACTGAATGCACTAACAAGATGCCACTCTCTAAAAGCGGCATAACAATAGTAATAAAAATGTATACTTAAAATAATGATACTGATGAGTCTTGTCATATCCAAGATCTTTCGTAGCGCCTGTTCATTTTCTCCTGTCTGCATCGCCATGATTTCAATTTTTATTGATTATCAGATTGTCCTCTTCTTTTTTTCTTTTTCTTCTTCCCTTTAAGCTGATTGGGAATGTAGTTTGCTGTCTGTTGAGATTCAGTAAGTATAGCTGCGAGTTGCCTCATTAAGGTATTGGATCCAACGTATTTATTATTCTGGAAATCACTACCAAACAACGTTGCCATAATTTCCGAATTAGGTGTTTCAAAAGTGATATTTTGCGATTTTTCAGTATTAGAATCAGTTGTTTTTTGTTCTACCAGACGAATTGATGTACAACGATCCTGTATGGCTTTAGCACTGTATTCTTTACCCAGCGCACTGCCGTTAAAAACACATTTGGTTGTATGGTCTACATAGGTAATTCCGTAAAGCAATCCTTCTGCGTTTTTCCTGAAAACTGTATTAATTCCTTCTTTTTCTAATAGTACTACCAATTCAGTCATTGACATTTTTGTTCTTAAAAATGCCTTGTCAATGACATTTTTTATTCTGCTTTTATCCGAAGTTTTAGTAGTAGCATTTGATATGAATTTTTTCTCCAAAAACTTTAAAGTAGGTGTATAGTAAAAGTCACTAGCCTTTATAGGTACTCCAATAGATTTACCGTCATCATCCAGTATTCTATACACTAATCCTTTAGCTTTGAATATTCTTGAATTTTCATTGCCTCGGTCCGCCAAAACATTATATTGTTTGAGTACTGCATTGAGTTCTGCCAGACTTGCATATCTATAAGACGTAAGTACCTGAGACAATACATTTGAAATTGCTTTTTTGGATTGGATTCTACCGTATTTAACTTTACCAATTGAAATAGGTTGGAGTTCCTTATTGTGATTTTTTCTACGTCCCTCAGCTACGACAAGTCCAAAGGATTTTTCAATTTCTTTTCTTGCCGTTTCAGATTGATTTCGACCAATATTATGCATGTCAATTCTACTTCCGTCTGCTCTTACTTTTATTGAGGTTATGTGAATGTGCGGATGTGCGGAATCATAATGCTGATATACCAGATAGGGTTGTTCTCTAAAACCAATTTTTTCCATATATGAATTAGCAATGGCCATCAGTTTACCATTTGAATAGTTTTCTGAGGGATCAAAGTTTAGTGATATATGTACGCTGTTTCGCTTTACATTGTCATTCAAAGCTGCTTGTTTTAGAAACCGATTTAGTTTCATAGTATCACTCATTTTATCCACATCCATAGGATAATTTCCTTCGCCTATACATTCTGCTACTCCTTGTTTTACTTTGTTTTCGTTGTAGTTAAAAATACTGTGTATCGAATGTCCGGTTTTTATGATCGCAACCATCTTACTGAAATTTGCTGGATAAATTTTTTGATTTCTTCAAGCTTTTCCATGAGGTTTTTTTTATCCAGTTCAGCGCTAATAATCCATACTTTAAATTCCGGAATCTGGTTAAGTGTATGCAGCTTTTTTACGGCTTGGTTAAAGTTATTTCCAATGGCATTTAGTTCGCCTCGAAGCCGTATAATCTCCAACATAAATTCGTCAAGGGATTCGTTACGAAATTTAGTCGTAATTTGTTTATCTAATAAGTGTTTACGGATGTAGTCACTTAGCTTGCGGGAAGTACTGGCTTTCCATTTACGCTCAATTTTCACATACTCTTCAGGGGTAAATCTTAACCCAACTATGCGTGTTCTGTTTGAATTTTCTCTTTCCATTTTCTCTCTTTTTCATTATTATCAAACTCTTTTTATCCTTTTAGTTTCACTGCTCACGAGTTCCGAGTGTAGAGCAGCCAGAGTCGGTTGTTTAACAACCGGACATCTGGCCGATCACAGGAACGTTGTGATCTTCCTGCTACTTTAAATGTCTATTAGACATTCCAGTATTTCTAAAACCTTCAAAATTCAAAGTTCCCATTTGTAACCTCTTTTTATAAAATTGCATTTCCCTACTATTACTTCAGTCCTTCATTCCGGCTACAGCTGATGGAATTAAAATATCAGTAGCTTTTATAAAAATCATTTCAGTGCTATTTTTAATACTCCAAGAAAGTGCACACTGCCGATTATATTTTCACTGTTGTGAATCCTGAACAGCCAAACCAATTCAAATTCACTTTTTTCTCATAAAAAAAAGTGCTCTTTCAAAATAATAAACCCATTTTAAAACAATAAAGTCCTGACTGTTTTCAGGAAGGTTTTTATTGTTATTTTCTGATGTAAAAAACAGTTGTAACACTACTTAAATTGAACTCTTTTTTTTTAAATAATATGTCAAGTGAAAAGCCAGTCTTAAAAAAGTATTACTATCGCTTTTTTATCCTTTTTGATTTTCTGCTATCCCAACAACTTAACAGATAGAACCCTTTTGAATTTATTTACTCTCACACTCAATTTGAAATACGAAATTAGATAAGTGATATGAATCCTACCTAACATGGGTATATTATGCCCATGTTACTTTGACAATGGCTTTATATATTTGTGTAATAGATTATTAACTTAAAACGTGGAAATTATGCTAACAACAAATGACGTGGCCCAGGTACTCGATACTATACTTAGTATCCCTGGAATGAATGAGGTGGTGAAGATTGATTTGAAAATTTCGCGAAAGAATGTACTTTTATTAAATCATGTTATTGAACGCGGTTTATCTGGGAAAGACAGTGAAAAACCATCGATTCTTTTAAAGAGTATTCCTGATGAAAATCTGCATGAATTAAAAGTACTTGCTGAAGAATGCCTTCAAAAAGCAGGTCTGATAGAATTCAGTGAAAAACTAACTACTCTGAGTGAAAACAGTAAGTAAATCAAAGCGATTTAATTAAAAATGAAGTGATGCCATTCAATAGTAACTATTGAATGGCATTTTTATTTATTATGAATTCATTTTGTAAGAAATGAAACGCTCTTTTTGCTTTTGATTGTAAAATGGCAGGATTTTCTAAACTTTTAGGATGTTTTAGCAGGATTTTCGCAACATACTGTAAAACAAACTTCTATAATTTTGTTTACGTTTCAATTAAAGCTCCAAATATCATGAAATTGAATGTAAATATTAAAAGCATAATTTTAGATGCAATCTGCTTACTATATATACTACTATTTGTATATGCAGCCGTAAGTAAATTTCGTGATTTTGAAAACTTTCAAACTCAACTAGGACAATCTCCTTTGCTAAGTGCATTTGCAAGTTGGGTTGCTTGGGTTGTCCCATTGGTAGAGTTGATAATTGTCGTTTTTCTTATATTTCCAAAACTACGGAACATTGGTCTTTTTGCTTCTTTTAGCCTAATGGTAATGTTTACAACTTATATTTATATCATTTTAAATTACAGTTCATTTGTTCCCTGTTCTTGCGGAGGTATTTTGGAAAAATTGGGATGGAAGGAACACTTGATTTTCAATCTTATTTTTATTGTCCTTGCCATCTTAGGATTATTTTTGTACTACGAAAAAGAGAAAGTGAACGAGACTTCTTTCAGAAGGATAAGGTCAAAAAAAATGAATATTGCTTTTCTTCTTTTATTCCTGCTTTTAATTAGTGGGGGGATGGTTGTTTTCTTATTTAATAAATCTGAAAATATTATTCAATATCACAATACTTTCATTAGAAGATTTCCACAACATCCAAATATCGAAACAGCCCCAATTGATTTAAAATTCAACTCTTACTACTTTGCAGGCGCGGGAAATGGAAAAATTTATCTAGGTAATTATACAGCTGCACTGCATGTTTTGGAGTATGATACTATCCTGAAAACAAGAACTGTCCATCAAATAAAAGTTGATAAAAAAGACTTGCCATTTCAGTCTTTGCAACTGCGTGTGGCTCCTCCATATTTCTTTATGACCGACGGAACTGTACCATGTATATTTCGCGGTATTATACAAGACTGGTCTGCGAAACTTTTAAAATTTAAAAAACCAACTTTCACTCAAGCAGAACCTATCGATTCTATTACAATAGCATTAAGAGCTGAAGTACCTCGAACAGGAGAAAATATTTTGGCAGTAGTTAATTTAAAAGATTCTTCAGAAGTGAAATATGGAATTGGTTTTCTTAAAAAACAGATTGATGGCATTTTTGATACAGACGGCAGCCTGCATGTTGATCCTGTTACCCTTGAGTTATCTTATTTATACCGCTATAGAAATCAATATATGACTATGGACAACAGATTAGAAAAGGTTCATTACGGACAAACAATTGATACTGTAAGTAAAGCCAATATAATTGTTGATACCATTCAAAGTAGAAATGAGCGAAAGTTTGCTGCACCACCTCTTATTGTAAATAGATTAAGTATTTCTTACAATGATTTGTTGTTCGTCAATTCAGGACTCCGTGGACAATATGAAACTGAAAAAATGTGGAAAGATGCAAGTATAATTGATATTTATAAATTGAGCGATAGGCGCTATCTACTGAGCCTCTATATTTATAATGTAGGGAATCATAAACTTAAACAAATACTGGTTTATAGGGACAATATTTATGTACTAATTGACAATCAATTAATACGATATGTAATTACTCCTGTAATCACTGATTACTACAAAATTAAAATCAAATAAAACATACCCGGCCGGTATCAGGAATTTGATCGAAAACCTGTAAAAGAGTAGATCATAAACCAATTAAATTTTATTATTATGAAAAACAAGTTTGTAAAATTCGTAACCCCGGCATTATTTGTTGTTGCCGGTATTGGAGGAGCATTTGTAACGACTTCGGCACAAAGTACAGCTTCACTTACACAGGTGCCTGGTTATCGTGCATTCAATGGTAATCCCTGTCACTCAGAAATTATGTGCGAAACTTTAATTACTCCCGATCTTTGTACCATCAGTGGTGGTGTTAAGCTTTGGGGAAAAGAAAACCCATCCGATACAGACTGCCCAGTCAAATTGTATCGTATTCAAAATTAATAATCAAATAACTCTAAAATGCAATGCGGCTTCTACTAAAGCCGCATTGTAATTTTACAAATTAATTGCTTTGATAGGGTTTTGCCCATTCAGGATACGCCTCGTCCTTTAAATAATAACCAAACCATTGTTCTATTTTTTGTGTCAGATCAGCTTGGTTTTTTGGGTCTTCAAATACATGGTTTTCGTCAGGGTAAACAAGCATAATATTTTCCTTTCCAAGCCGTTTTAAGGCGAGCCAAAATTCAAGACTTTGGTCAGGATTGACCTGTGTGTCTTTTGCTCCAATATATGTAAGAATTGGCATACTAAGATTCTTAGATGCACGAAGTGGTGAATTACGATCATATTTTGCCCAATCTTCAAAAGGAGTAACTTTCATTCGTTGCTGAGAATTTTCAGAGCGCCAATATTCAGGAATTTTATGATTGCCGCTTATTGACAAATAATATTTTGTAAAATCCATAAATCCTGCTCCACTGACAACTGTAGCAAAAAGGTTAGTATGTGTTGCTATATACGAACTTTCATATCCTCCGAAAGAATGACCTATAAGTCCAATTTTCGTCTTATCAATATTAGCCTTTTGTAACGCTGAATCAATGGAAGCCAGAACACATTTTAATGCAGATTCCCCTGGTTCGCCCAACACATACTCAATATCAGGAAATAATACAAAGTAACCTTTAGCCGTTAAATTTGCAGCATTAAATCCTGCTTCATTTAATAAGGTTGGTTTCCAGTATTGATGACGAGTCCATCCCATAGTTTCATAAATATTTATTATCATGGGATATTTTTTCTGAGGGTTATATTCAGCAGGATAATAAAGGACTCCGCTCAGGTTTTGTCCATTAGCCCCCTTATATTGAATTTGATCAGAGGAACTCCAATTGTAGTTTTTAAAATGTGTATTACTCTGAAAGAGCTTTTCTTTATGATTATTTTCCTGAATTTTAATCAGTCTCGGGGGAGTGGCAACGTCCTGTTCCATTACTGTTATCATTTTTCCATTTGCAGACTGCTGGAATTCAGAATATTTATAATATCCTGAGATAATCTCTTTTATGCCATTAGATGTCCATAAAAAATATCCTGATGTAGTATGATTTAATTCCTTTGCCAGTATAACAAACCCTTTGTCAAGATTGTAAATTTCCTCATTTCCAATATAAGCCTGTTGCCATTTTTTAGAGTTCCGAACTATTCTGTAAATAATATTTTTTTCTCGCCCCTTGGTTAGCCGTTGACTTGACGAACCATCAGTTGCCACCTTATAGATATCAAATTTATCATAGATCAATATATGACTATCTTCGGCAGTCCAACCCGCTATTCCGTATTCTCCGATGCTACCAGCATTATCGTTTACATTACTAAGAGGCACTTTTATTTCGCCTGATATCATCTTGTGACGACATTGTTTAGAATCATAAACCCACCAATTTCCATCAAGGAAATAGGTAAAATAACGTCCTGTAGATGATTCTGTAACACTTCTGGCATGACCAGGGAAATCTTTGAGTATCAATGTTTTTTTACCGCTCTGTAAATCCTTTACAAAATAATTGTTGTTTGGGACAAGCGTATTATATTTCAGAGGAAGGACAGGTTCTGCTATTAGAATCTTTTCCATGTCGGAACTCAGAAGGATGCTTGTATCAATTCTTTCAGTCAATGGGATGATTTTGGAGGTCTCTGGCAGCCATACAAAAATACTTTTCTTCTGCGGACGTTTTGATGACCTGATTGACGATGTATGAATGTAATCATCTGCTGTATTCCAAACTTCTACCACTTCGGGTTTTAACTGTTCTGCGGGAATGTGCATAGGAATATAGATATATTTGCCATTAGGTGAAACTGCAGGTTTTATTGGTGTGAATTCCCAATCAACTGAAGCTGGTACAATCGCATTGCTACTGAGTGTAAAAAGTCGTTTATCGGATAACCTAAAGTAGTGGATATTTTTGTTTTGTTGTAAACTTGTAGTAGATGTGTTGGCTTTTGATAACAAAGTCAAACCGGTACTGATTTCATCCCATTCAATGTTATAAAATGAGCTTTCTGAAGAATTGATTGCTTTGATCGGTTCGATTGTTTTGCCTAATTTTAAAATGATTACTTCTTTAGATGTAACACATGCTATAAAGTTAGCGCAAGGAGAAACCTTCCATGCCAGCACTTCATTTACTCTCATAATTTCTTTCCCATACATATCCCTTAAAATAAGGTATCCATTATCGCCAGACTTAAAAAAAGAAGCAATGAATTTTTTATTTCCTGAGAAATGATATTCAGTTGTTTGGGGAACATGTTGAATAATTCCTTTTGCGAGATTTACTATAGAAAGAGTATCACCTGGGATCTTGCAAGCATACCAATTGTCTGAACCAAAGGTTCCGCTATATCCTTTTGGAAAGGAATATCTCTTATTGGTTCTGGTATTTTTCACGAACAGTGTGTCTTCCCCAGAATCATATTGCATTGCAAAGCTTGCCCAACTTCCATTAGGTGAAATCTTTTCATTTCGTAGTGTTCCCCATAAGTGATAGTCTTTTTCAGTAAGAGTCTTTTTTTGTATAGACTGTCCTTTTACCTGAATGAAAACCATAATGAAGAAAAAAATGATGCGAATCTTATATATATTAAATAGTCTCATAGTATGATTAATATCCTGTATTTTGGGGTAGTAGATTAGGGTTGATAAGTAATTCTGCTTGTGGTAACGGCAGTTGTCTTTCAAAAGAATTCCATCCCGGTTTCACTGAGATTAATGCAGCATCCAGACTATTGGTGCGTTTTAAGTCAAAAAAACGGTGTCCGAATTCTGTAAATAGTTCCACATTTCTTTCACGTAATATAGCATCGATTATTTCTTGCTGAGAAACGGCTTTCGTTTCACCAATTCCGCCTTTATTCCGGATACTATTTAAATCTTCTTTAGCACCAATAAGATCACCCTGTCTAGCACGAGCTTCAGCTCGTATGAGGTATTGCTCCTCAATTCGCAGAACAATTGAAAACTCTGTTGAGCTTCCAGTATTTTCATTCTGCTTATATTTAGAGGGATAAAACCATGTTTCATTACCATCTGTTATAGCAGTAGTCCATTGGGCTTTACGCTTATCACCCGCCTCAAATGACTCTATCAAATTTTGTGATAAGGCGGAATTAGGGGGTGGACCAGAATTAAAGATGAAAGTGGTGGCTTCAATTGTATTATTACCACTAGCCGATGATGAAAATTGCCATATTGTTGCTGGACTATCTTTAAGGAAGGACAGGTCCAAATTAGTTTGTAAAGAATAAATTGTATTATTTAATACAGCGGATGCTTCGTTTGCAGCTTCATCCCATAACCCCATATATAAATCAACACGACTAAGAAGCGCATGTGCAACAAACTTATTTGGACGTACACGCTCAGAACTATGATATTCTTCAGGTAATAGTTCAATAGCTGTAGTGAGGTCAGTTTTAATTTTAATATATACTTCATTTTCAGTTAAGCGATGAACCCCACTGTTTTCTGTATAATCGGTTGTAACTATGTAGGGAATATTTCCGTAAAGATTTACAAGATAAAAATGAAGTAATGCTCTAACAAAAAGAGCTTCACCTTTTAACCTGTTTTTATCTTCTGTTGATAAAGCAGTTGAATTATGTACACCTTCATACAAGGCGTTAGCATCATAAATTTGATTGTACGTAAAGTTCCACCAATCAGCAACGTTTCTGTTTGTTACAAGCAAGCTGTTTGTGTGAAAATTTTTGGAAGTAGCAGAAGCATTTCCATAAAAAGTTAGTTCATCAGTATAATTACCTAGCTGATGAGACATACCTTCCATTCCACCAGTTAAAAGCCCTGTATCACGCATTTTCGCATAAATGTTTGTCATTGCTGCGTCAGCAGTTGCTTTATCCTGAAATATATCTGAAGAATTTAGTTGAGATTTTGGCAATTCAATATCAACGAAATTATCACATCCCATACAAAATAGGACTAGTCCTGTAATCCATGTCAAAAGCATTTTCCTCTTAACCTGAGATAGTCCCATGATTGTTTTATTTTTTATATTTTTCATGATAATCCTTTTAGAATGTTAGTTGTAAACCAGTAGTAAATATTTTTAAGGGAGGAAGGTAACCTCCGGCTGTGAATTCAGGATCAGCACCTTTGAACTTTGTTATCGTTATTAGATTTTGCCCTTGTGCTGTAATAAGGCATCTTAAACCTCCTGTCCAACGCTTTGGTAATTCAAAAGAAAGTGCTATGTTTTTAAGCCTAATAAAAGAAGCATCGCTAACAATTGCATTGCTGTCAAGATATTGGTCGAAAGTACTAAGTGCTGCATCATTGTATCCTGCGGAAAACATCTGATGTATTGCAATATCTCCTTGCTGTTGCCAGTGATTAAGTACTTCTACACTTTGGTTTACAGGCATACCTGGCATACCAGACGCATATTCTTGATTTAGATTTTCCTGCTTTACAAATTGGAACAGGAAATCAAGTTGCACCTGTTTATAACGAAGTGAATTTTGAATACCTCCAAAGTATTTCGGATTGAAATTGCGGACAAGTTGCTTATCATCTGATGTTATGGCACCGTCTCCATTGAAATCTTTAAATTGATATAATCCCGTTTGAGAGTCGACTCCAGTAAACTGATATAGCTTTCTGATATTTGTTGATTCGCCGATAACGAATTGGTTACGATAGGTGGAACCAGCAAGACTGGGAAACGAAATAAGCTCATTTTTCGCAAGACTTATATTTAAAGATGTTGTCCATTCAAAACTATTATTGTTTATGTTTTCTGTTCGTAGCGTGAATTCGCATCCACGATTTTCTACTATAGCATTTAAATTGGCTTGCATGGAACTAAAACCAGTTGTACCGGGTAATGGAATACCTACTAATTGATTTGATGATCTATTACTATACCATGCGGCTGTAAAAAAAATACGGTCTTTTAGGAATCCTGTTTCAAGGGCTACTTCCAATTTTTTATTTGTTTCCCAGCCAAAATTGGGATTGTACAATCGTGTCGGAGCTAGTCCAGACACACCTTGATATGTTGTTGATGAGGTACCATAGGTGTTTAGGAATTGATAATCTCCAATCTGATCATTTCCGGTTGTACCGTAACTTGCCCGTAGTTTACCTAAACTCAATATTGTATTGTCTTCTAACCAAGCTTCTTTTGTAAATAGCCATGCTGCACCCAGTGCTCCGAAATTTGCGAATTGGTTCTCTACACTAAAACGACTGGAACCATCGCGACGACCAGTAAAATTTAAAATATAACGTTGTTTCCAATTTATGTTAATCCGACCAAAAAATGCCTGATACTTATAAACCGATTCGTCATTACCAAGAACTGTAATTCTTGCAGCAGAAGCTAAATTATAGATCAGACTATTATTTACAAATCCGCGACCACGAACAATTAAACTATTCCCCGTTTGTTGCTGAAAAGTTCCGCCAACCAATACGTCTACTTTGAGCTCCCCAAAACTATTATTCCAATGTAGCTGTGGTTCTATTATCCAAGACTGCCTGTTATTACGGTTTATGCCTATAGATGATGAAGCACTTGTTATGCCATAAGCCGGATTGTAAATTGTATTGGGGGAAGTTGTACTTTCCTCATGATTTAAATTGGTGAATCCCAAGCTTGTTTTTGCTTCAAGAGATGGGAGAATGCGGTAGGATAGCATTGTGTTTGCAATGAGGTCATATGTTTTAGCTAGAAATTCTCCCTCGAGGTTTGCTAATGGGTTATCAAATGTATTGTCTTCCCAGTTTAATTTTCCATTCTTATCATATAGTTCAGGAGCATTTGGCGCCAAAGATCTTGCTGCATAGGTCAGGTCTGTCCCTGGCTGATTGTTATCCTGTATTGTGAAACCTGTAGAAAAATTAACTCTAAATTTTTCGTTTTCGGACAAATGATTCAGATTGACATGAACATTCCCTTTTTGATACCTGAAATCACCGGGATATACCGTAGTTTCTTTATTATAACCCGCACTAATGAGAAATTGAGTTTTATCGCTTCCTCCTGAAACTGATGCTAATATATTTGTATAATTGGATGTTCCACCTAGTAATTTCTTTTGCCAATCGGTATATCTTGTTTGACTCCATTTGCCGTTAATGTCATATTCTCCTTCTGGATATTCTGTTATCCCATCATTGGAGAAAGCTTGACGACGCATGTTGAGGTATTGTTCCGTATTGAGAAGTTTGCTAAATCTCGTCACTTTACCAAGACCATAGGAATAGTTAGCAGAAAACTGGGTTTGTCCTCTTTTACCTTTTTTGGTTGTTATTAGTACCACGCCATTTGCCCCTCGTGAGCCGTAAATGGCTGTCGCATCAGCATCCTTTAATACTTCAATACTTTCAATCTGGTCAGGATTAATACTTGATAACGGATTCGTGCTAAACGGTAATATTTGAGATGTTTGCGCATTACCAATTGGGTCTGATGCATAGGGAACACCGTCAATAATGTATAATGGTCTATTAGCATCGGTTCTCAGGCTATTTTGTCCTCTTATCTGGATTTCAAATCCTCCTCCAGGTGTTCCCGTAGTCTGGGTAATATTAACCCCAGCCATTCTTCCTTGCATCGTAGCAAGTACATTTGTAACAGGCTGTTTTTCGATGTCTTTTGATGTTATTCGCGCAATACTTCCGGTACGCTCGCTATCTTTTACAGAGTAGTATCCTGCATTGATTGTAACTTCCTGAAGATTGGTTGCGTCTATCTTCATTTCCAGATTTATAATAGATTGTGAACCGATAGGGATTTCCACCGTTTTATACCCGATATAAGAAAATACCAATATATCTGTATTGAAAGCATTGATAGTATATTTACCGCTAAGATCAGTAACGGCTGATATTATAGATCCTTTTATTCCTACTGTAACACCTGGCATAGTACCGACACCATCAGTGATTGTACCACTAATTTGCAACTGCTGTTGTGTAGGGGAATATTTTGTTATGGGTTTAGCAAAGGTATCAGGGCAAGTTAGATAGATCGCTGAAATAAACGCGTACCACAGAACCTCCCACCCCTTGCAAAATGAAATATTTTTCATAATTTTGGATAAGATTAATAAACACAAGTTTTTTAATTATGACTCTCTACTCTTGTTGCAAACTGGTGAGTAGAGGGTCTTTTTTTATGGCGTTTCGATTTAATATTTTATTAAATCTTTAGATCCATTCCTTTTTAATCGCCTGCAACTGTACAGTTACTAACTCAAAAATTGAAAAAGACAGCGCAGGCATCAAAAAAACAAAGCAAGAATTTTATATCATAAGCACACAAGTTTAGTATTGGTTAAACAATAACTAATTGCGAGACCATGAAATTAAGGAAGTAATACGCGATGAATCAAAGCTGAGAAGAATCTATAAAAATATAGAGGCGTGGGGTGTTCTCAGCTTACTATGCATTAAAGGTACTGGAATGACCCGCGCGCAAATAAGTGAGCCCACGCCAATATAAATATGGCGTGAACATTCACACTTATCGTCTTGCGCGCTCAAAAATTTCCAGTTTTTTAATGCAAGATTCAAAGCGAATGCTTCAAATTTTTCTAAATGAAGTATCGCAAATTTAACAATTCTATTCAAAAGTATAGAAAAAATTTATGTAATGCAAATGCATTACGTGAAAATCATCAAAAAAAAGAAACTTGCTGTATGGGTAAATTAAGAGCAGAAGACATAATATTGCGAGATCAGATTAAATTAAGGCTTAAAGAGTTACGGGAAAAAGCCAGTCAAAATAAATCTGACCTATCAAAAGATGTTGAGATAGATAGACAAAATTTTCAAGCATGGGAGAAACTCGATATTGACAGAGGTATGAGTATTTATTCTATTAGTAGAGTCTGCAAAGTCCTTGGAATTACTCTTAAAGACTTTTTTGATAGTAAGATATTTAATGAAAAATAGAAAGATGCTTATGCATCTTTTTTTGTTTTAAGAATATCACATAGCAGTAAAAAACAGGTGTTTTTACCTACTAATTACTCTTTTAGTTTTACATATATTTATAAAACCAATATTTAATCTTAGTAAATCTTCCGGATTTAAATTCAGCATAATAATAACATTCTTTCGCAATAGTATGTTAATGATATTTTACAAAATTTATTAATAAATGCATTATGATACATTCCATAGCCGACCTTTTAAAAGAATTTGTCGCTGCAGAAGTTGAAATTCTTAATAGTTATGATATGAAACATCCAACCACTATTGGAACGATGTTCGAAGGATTAACCCAAGAAATATTCGAAAAAACTATTTTTAAAGGCTTAGATCTAAAAATTATCAAGAATAGTTTTATTGTAGGTTGTGATACTGAATTTGATGTTATGCTTGTAGAGGGATCCGGAGAGAAAATACCTAAAACTGATCGTTATAAATACACCCCCGAAAAAGTAATTGCCATTGTACAAAGTAAAAAAAATTTATACACTAAAGATTTAAAAGGAAGCAATGAAAATTTAAAATTTCTCGTGGATTATTATGAAAATATTAAAGTTGTGGAACCATATATAGAAAGATTATTTAGAGATAGTTTTCGTACGACATGTAGAAAAGATATTACTGCTAAGAATCTTGGAGAACTAACTTTAGAAGAAGAGTATATATATCATACTTTGAGAATTGAAGCATTACTACCAGTAAGAATCGTTTGGGGCTATAATGGATTTAAAAGTGAATTTAATTTTAGAGAGTCATTTGTGGATTATATAAATGAAAATTTAACCACTGATTTCAATAATAAAATCGGCTACTTTGGTCCACATAATTTCCCAAATATGATAATCTGTAATAATTTATCAATTATCAAAGCAAATGGGATGCCAGTCATTTCACCAATGCTAAAAGATAAATATTGGCCTTTTTTAATAACCTCATCATATAATCCAACATATTTCTTTTTGGAGCTTATATGGACTAGGCTTTCATACAAATATGAATTACCTATGGAAATTTTCGGTGAAGATTTAGATATGGAGCCAGCTAATCGATTTTTGGATTGTCGTCTTAAAAAAATAGACCAACATATCGGTTGGGAATTCAATTACTTTGAAATTAGTAATACCACATTAAAGTCAAATACAGAAATTAACAAATGGCAACCTATAGAATTAGACATTATCCAATTTGAAATAATCACTCAACTTTGTGTAAAATCGGAAATCGATATTGAAACTTGCAAAAAAGATATTGAAGAAAATGTTTTAAAAGAGGGATATGAATCAGTAGAAGTTTTTTTTGACAAGTTAATAGATACTGGATTAATTGTAATTGAAAACAAAAAAATTAAGCTTTTGACTCAGGAATGTCAATGCGCTATCACATCAGATGGTCGATTAGTTGCAGGTGAGAATAACAGTGGAAGATTTTCAAATTGGTTCAACAACCAATTACAAAATACAAATACTTCTACTCTTTCTTAAATGAACAACTAAAAATACTACTGTAAACCTAAAAATATGTTTGAAAAGGGAGATATACTAGAAGCTACATATCGCGAATTAATAAAAGGAAAGCATTATATAGTATACTATAAAGGTTTTTCGCAAGATGATTTTATTGGAGGAATGATAACTCATTCTGACGTAAATGGAAATTTTAAAATGGATGCCAACCATTTTGAAATTCACAATGCTAATGGACACTTATACAAGGTTACATATGATAATTCATATTTAGTACAAGCAAAACTCATAAAACCTAGAGACTGGGGTCCGTTTATGAAGGTTGGAGAATTGTCATTGGCAGGAATAATTTTTTTTGAAAATAGTATAGGAGAATTGCAATCTGAAACTTTTGCAAACTACTACAGAAAACAAATGAATAAATAGAAAAGTTATCATTTAGTAACAGCTATATACTTATACATAGTGTAAACTATTACTTTTTAAATTACAGCATATTAATGACAGAAAATAACAGAGAAAAAATAGAAGATAAAATTATTGATGGTAATTTAGAAAACATTAAATTCCGCAATAAACTTTTTGTTAGAGTGGGATCAAAAGATAGATATTTTAAAAATGTTGACTTCAGTCATACATATTTCGAACATTGCTACTTTAGAAAATGCACCTTTGACAATTGCAATTTCAATGGCTGCAAATTTATAAATAGTAATTTTGTTGGAAGTTCTTTTCCTGGAAGTCAATTCGAATATGCCACATTTGATAAGACTATTGTCGACAATGATATTCTCTATAATAACAGCCCTAGTAGTGATAATCTAACTTTAAAATTTGCTAGAACTTTAAGAGTAAATTATCAAGCTTTGGGAGATGCTGAATCGGCTAATAAAGCAATTAGAATAGAATTGCGAGCAACTAAAGAACATTTATACGATGCATGGAAATCTAATAAAGCCTACTATAGACAAAAATATTCAGGTTGGAAAAGAATCGGAATGTTTTTTAGTTGGTTCTATTTTAAAATTCAAGAATTTATATGGGGTAATGGTGAAATACCTTGGTATTTGTTAAGGACTGGTTTACTTATCTGGCTAGGTATGACAGCAATTGATGGAATTGTTTTTAAAGATACACTTAATATCAAAGATTATTGGGTTTCTTTTATAGAGATGCCTGCTATCTTTTTTGGTATAGAAAAGCCTAAAGATTATTCTAATTTATATCTTTCATCAATTACTCTTTATCGATTAATTGGTTTTGCGCTATTTATGTCAATTATCTTAAAAAGATTTAATCGCAGGTAATAATATGCATTTATACATTTTTGGTTCATTTTGTAGAGGAGAAATTGATCAATATTCAGATATTGACTTACTAATTATCAAGACTAAAAATGAGAAGACTACTGCCTACGACTTAAATAAATACTCTATATATAATCAAGATAGAATTCAAGATTTATGGAAAGAAGGAAATCCATTTGCATGGCATCTATATAAAGAATCAAATTTAGTTTCTTCGGATGATGATACTGATTTTTTAAAACAATTAGATGAGCCTAATATTTACAGTAATATGGAAAATGATTTAAAGAAATTTTATAAACTTTTTAAAGATTCTTGTGATTCAGTTGCGAAATCAAAAGATTCTATCGATTTTGATTATTCAATGATCTTTTTAGCAATTAGAAATTTTGCTTCGTGCTATTCATTAGGACATTTAAAAGAATACAATTTTTCTAGAAATTCCTCACTTAAGTTAAATGATGATTCTTTGATAATATCTGACAACTGCTATTCAATACTTGAAAAATCAAGAATATTATCGACACGCGGTATTGGAAATAATCTTATTGAAGAAGAATACCAACTAGTTTTAAGTGAACTAAATATAGTTGAAAATTGGTTTAATAAATTAATAAGAAAAACAATAAATGAGTGATTTTTTAAACAGAATTGATATTCAAAGAAGAGCAATAAAAATTGTTAATAGTAATAATAGTTTCAGGTTTCATCTTGCAGGTTTATCTATTAATGCCGTCGAAAAATGGAGAGAACAAAATGACATTTCAATTGAACATGATATTATGAAAATGCTTTTAAAAATCTCTTCTAAAATATTTTTCTTATCAAATAAAAGTCAAGAACAAATAACGGAAGACTATAAAATATTGAGTACAGAAGTTGATAATTACTTATGTCAGCTAGAAGGTCTAAGCAAAAATTTCAATGTATAGAAGAATTATATGCAATCAACAGATTCTGAAAAAATAGTTTCGAAAATAAATTCAAGTGTATTTTTTAAAGAATTTACTTTTAGTAAAAATGACTTTAAAGAACTTGATACCAATCAGCAGTTAGAGTTTGCTGACAATGTTGTTTGGCTAGATGATTTATTCTTTATATTCCAGATCAAAGAAAGAGAAAATGGAGCTTTGAGTGACGAAAAGTGGTTTGAGAGCAAAATAAGAAACAAAGCTGTAAAACAGATAAAATCGACTTTGAAGTATATTTCAAAGTACACTGAAATTTTTATTGAAAATGAGAAAGGACATAAGCTTGATGTTACGAAAGCAAAAGCAAATACTAATGTCAAAAAAATAATCATTTATTCTACAAATGAGGATTTTCCCGAAAAGTTGAGGAACCAAAAATTTTATGAAAGCACTGACGTAGGATTAATACATCAATTTCATTCTGAAGATTATTATTGGATTTGTAAGTATCTTATAACACCTACAGAAATAAATGAATATTTAAATTTTAGAGAAGATCTTTTCTTATCTGATAAGATAAGAAGTGATGCTTTAGCAGAGCAATACTTCTTATCTCATTTTTTGGAAACTCCATATGCTGATCATTTTAATTCGGAATATCTTAATAACCTCAAAAATGAAAATATAAAAACAGAAGAATTTGATGTTTCATTTATTATAAATAATTTCAATAAAAATATTAAGCTAATAAATCATCAGACTGAATATTATCCGATTATTCAGGAAATAGCGAAACTAAATAGAACAGAACTCATCGAATTTAAGAAGCGTGTTATACGAATTATGGAAAAAACTGAAAGTATAGACTTAGTGACTCCGTATAGAATTTATACACCTAGAACTGATTGCGGATTTGTTTTTATTCCGGTGCATTCCAGTCGATCTCAACATTGGAAAAATACACTTTTGAATTACACTATGGCACATAAATATGATAGCAAAGCAACAAAATGTATTGGTTTAATTGTTTATAAAGACAAAGAACAGTCAGATAATTTTGAATTCTTTTGGCAATTTATTGAGGAAAAATGGGTCTATAATGAAGAATTAGATATTCTAATTGCTAAGGATAATCCGTTTAGAAAAATAAAAACAAAGAGGGTCAATAATAGGTATAATATGTAAAGTCCATAATCTTAATATAAAAAATGAAAAAGTATGATCAATCTAAATTTGAATGGAATTAGTAATACATTAAATGAGAATAATTTTCTAAATGTTTCGGTTAATTTAAACAGGAAGAAAGAAAAGGAAACAATAGAACAAGCGATTCCAACTGTAACTGAAATCCCAACATTTAAAGATCGGAAAACTACATTAGGAAGTTCAAAGATTGAATTGATAGATAAAATCAAAGATGATATAATTGTTTACTTGTTTATACAAAAAAACAAAGAACATAGCGCTTGGAATTTGATTGCCCCTGTAATAGTAGAAAGAGGAAGTGGAAAAACGTATCAATATCACTATAATTACTTTGCACTTGAAGGCACAGGTGGTGGCTTATCAAATACATCTTCCATTCTTTACTACTTAAAAAAACATGCGGAAAAAGGTTTCCAAGTTTTAATTGCACCGAAAATTACAGATAACTTATTGATGAATGCTTTTGAATATGCTGACAGTGGCATTAAGCTAAGTGATTTATTGGAAGACTCCATTGATTTACATAACTATAGAAAAGATTCTTTTGAATGGATATACAAACAGTATCAAGAATTGATTACAAAACATAGATTAGAAGACTAACAATGAACTTTTAATTAAATATAATATTATAGATTATAAAAAACATACCTCGTTTAAGCATATTAAACGAGGTATATTTTTACAATTATTTCTTAGACTCTATAGAAACCTTTCTAAATTCTTTCAATAGCTTCTCCAACTCTAAAGTTGATTTACGAGCTCTTGCACCAGCAGCTTTAACACCTTTCTCGATTAGAGAGTCAGATTCTGTTTTAAATGTTTCAAATTCTGTATTGATTTTTTTGAATAAATCTTTCATGATTGTATTTTTTTTTAAATTAGGGAGGTAAAAATAGGAGTTTACATACCATAAAACAAAGATCCACTTAAATTACTTGAACATAAAATTAGCATCTATTATTCTGTCTTGATTTTTTTTTTAGCTAAAATATTCAAAATTAGAGTCATATTTAAAAATACCCGACCAATAGGATACTTTACCGTTTTTTATTTAATAAAAATCTAATTCAGCTGAGTTATCGTAATTAACTAACATATTAGTGATATTACAATCTAATAAAAAATCTATTAGCCTTTCTGAATAGAAAGGCTTCACAGACGCTTGAATATTAATAACATCTCTTCCTAAATATTCTTTGGATATAGATATTTTCTCAAATCTTCCTAAAGGATTCGTTTGTTTGAATTCTCTATACTCTTGAAGAGTATTAATAACATGATACTTTACATTATTATGTCGTTTATTTCCAGTTATTATAGTTGACTTTTCATAATTTATGTCATCAAGAACAATCGTCTCACCAAACAGCAAATAGTATTTTTCTAATACACCTTCTATGCCTACTTCAAAAGTTGTATAGTTACCTATATTGAATGCTTTTAGAATATCAATATATTTTTCGCTATACACTTCATTCAGAAAAGAAATATCTGGAGTATAGCCCATAATGTCTGTAACAATTGCTTTTCTAAGTAATTTAGCTGGAATTGAAGGGACTTTAAAAGATTCTACTTCATCTTGTCTTTTCCAAAAATTACTATTTGCATAATCAAAAAAATCTAAAAAAATTTTAAACTCATCATTTTTCAACATTAAAGGTATGTCAATTTCTATTTGATATATTCCATCTTTTACACCAACTATTTTGGGTTCTGCTGTTATTCCTATTTTGATAATATCTCATTTGTTTTTTGTGCTGATTCAAGTACTTCATCTACATACCTTATAATCAATCAGTTAACATCATTAGCGAGTTTTAGTTTTTTACTTAATAAAAATCTAATTCTATGGAATTATTATAATTTATTTGTAATCCCGTTATACCACAGTCTAATAAAAAATCTATTAATTTTTCAGAATAAAAAGGCTTACCTGATGCTTGAATCTTGACAACGTCCTTACCAAGAGATTCTTTAGGAATAGAGATCCTTTCAAAATCATAAATTGGTTTTTGCTTTATAAATTCTTTAAACTCTTCATAACTATTAATGTTGTGATATTGAACGTTATAATTACGAGGTTTAAATCCAGTATACAATATCGATTTTTCAAAATTAATTTGATCAAGACAAACTGTTTCGATAAACAACATGTAATATTTTTCTATTACGCTATCTATAGCTATTTCAAAAGTAGTATAACTACCAATATTAAATGCTTTTAAAATATTGATATATTTTTCACTGTATACTCCATTCAAAAAAGAAATATTCTCAGTATAACCCATAATGTCAGTTACTTTTGCTTTTTTAAGCAATTTTGCTTCGATTACAGGTATTTTTAAATTTTTAATTTCATTTTGTCTTTTCCAAAAATCAGCATTTTTAGTGCTGAAAAAAGATAAAAATTCTTTAAAGGCAATATCTTCTTGCATTGACTTTTTTGCTATCTCGATTTGATGAATACCGTTGGTAACTCCAATTACTTTTGGCTCAGCAGATACATCGACCTGATAATACTTCATTGTTTAATTTTGATTTATGGTCTAAAATATTCCTTAAATTTTTGCATTGCCTCTAAAGCATCATCAATCATTCCTCACAAATACCCCTGTAATTCTTCTATTAAATCTTGAGTAATAATAAAAATAGTTGATTTTCTACCAATTTTATGTGAAATAATTATACACCAACACATCTGATACATTACCAAAACAAAAGCCATTCGTTATGGAATGGCTTTCTTATAGACTTTTTTTTTACACTGATTACTAATCAGCTTATCTGCTCTATAATAATTTTTGCTCCACAAAGAATGATTTTAAATCTGACTTAAATCTTTCTTTGTCAAAGTTTATTATTTTTTTGGGCAATTTATCGAGATTGAAGAAAGAATTCAAAATTTCATCCGCTAGTATTTTTTTACTTTCGTCATCATCTGCTAAAATAAACTCATTTAATCTATCGTTCTTTAAAAAGAATTCATAATATAGAGTTTTGTCAAAATCTTTATATTTTAGTTTCTTAAGTTTATACCAATCGTCATAACCTTCAAAATTATCACCTTCCGTATAAACCATTAATATTCCAATTTCCAGCTTATTTATAAGGTTATATTCAAAATGAAAACCTGATAATATATCATTAAAAGTTGTTATAAATAATGATTTATTAAATGCTTTTTCATCATTGACTATTGGTACTGAAATTTCAAGTTTCATATTTTTAATTTTGTTTATCTAAATATTTTGTTTCCCGCGGGTAATTGCCCATTTGCAAAAAAATAATTGTAAATTTTTGATTTTTCAGCTATTTTAATCGATATCTGACTACCCCGAAATTCATCAACCTGCCTAACTTGCATTCCATTTTTAAAAGTTTCAGAATATCTCGAATTTGGGTTAATTGTTTCTCCATATTTCCAAACAGCTCCAGCTTCTAAATACCTATACCCAGTTGGTATTTTTGAACCAAAAGAATAAATAGGATAGTCTCCTGAAACGGTAGCTCTTAGTGAATATTGCACTCCATTCGGCCCCTTAAGCCTGTCCATAATACCTACTATTTCTTCACTAGCTTTTTTAGTAATTTCAGGGGCATAATATATTACCATGCAAAGTGTAGCTACTCCCATAATAATTTCGCCCGCAGGTGTTGGTTCACCAATCGCTATCGCCCAACCTCCTGCTAATGAAGAAGTTATACTTTCTCCTTTTCCATTTACTACAACTTCATTTAATTCTTCCGCTGGCCTATCAACTCCATTAGGTAAACCGTCAGCACCATTATACTGTGCATTTCCTGTGTCTGTACCTGCTCCTTTTTTAGATGGGTCAATGTCGTTATTACCACCATTATTAACCCATTGAACAAAACTTTTATTACTAGCATTTAATTCCGCTTCAGTTTGGTCATTTTTTCTTCCATTATGTCCTTGTGCTTCCATTCCATCAGGGTCGATAAAAAACACTGGATTATTAAGAGCATAGGCAAATGGACTAAATCTTCTACTCGTTTCTGCCAGCGGGTCAATGTTCATCCAACGTCCAATTGCAGGGTCATAATTTCTAAACCCATAATCGTACATCCCAAACCCCAGTTCGTCTTGGAACTCTTTTCCGTTGTACTTAATTTTGAAATTTGGCTGATTATTATCCGTATTATATCCTTGATGTTTTAAACCAAAAGGATAGTAATTATTCTCTTCAAGAATCTCAAGAACTTTTGCAGCATTCTTTTTATAGCTCACACGAACATTTCCTAAATGGTCCGTATAATTAAATACATAATTATAACTGTTTGTTCCATTTACAAACGTATTATTTACATACCCTTCTGCCGTCGGGAAAAATTGCAACGTAGGTGTAGATGGGACTTCTTGATTTATTGATTGCCCTCTTAACGCACTATTCCTATTGTTTTCTATGGGCGGAGGATCTGTACCATCAATAGGAGGATCTTTAGGACCTTGTGGATCTTCTGGTACAGGAAGATCTCCACCATCTTGATTTTCTCTATAGTTGTACTGAAACCCTCCCAAGTAATTGGTGTAGGTTGTAGTCGTTCCCTCCGTAACAATTTTCTCTAACTTTTGTCCTGCTGCGTTGTAAATATAAGCAATTGAATTTCCAGTTCCAAAAGTTATTTGAGTTGGCAAATTAAGATGATTATAGTGTATTTCGGTAATGTTTTTGTTTTCATCTGTAATCAAATTACCGTTAGCATCATAGCTATAATCGTCTGAATTGTCATCATAACCATTACTATCATCCTTAAATCCTTGCGGAGAATTAGATGTATCGCTTACTTTCATCAACTGGTTTGAGTTGTCAGTATAAAAATACCCTAAGTTATCCATGTCTCCGGCATAAGGGTTGCTTGATACTCCAGCCATGAATTTACGCTGTAGTCGAATAATATTTCCGTTTTTATCATAATCCAGATTCTCTCCAAAATAATTCTTGTTATCTGTTAGATTTGGAGTTTGATAGGTAGCATCCTTTAAGCGATTTAGTTGGTCGTATTTATACCCATACCCTCGTGTAACACCTGTAATATCATTTCCTGTTATCCAAGAAGTTTCTGCAATATTACCGTTATATAGTTTTTGGGCAGCTCCTGCATCCCAATCAACTTTATTATAATTTATCTTAAAGGCAAATAAATCTTTTGGATCTGTATCTTGTTGTAGATTATCTGTTTTATTTATTCCGGTTAACCACCCTCTTATGTTATAACTATAGTTAACTTTTTGGAGTGGATTTCCAGTACTTTCACCTACCTTTTTAGCGTTGAGCTGGCCTAAATCATCATAAATATTCTCGGCTAGGAGTTGTACGGCACCTCCATTAATTTGATGGGTATGAGTGAGCAGGCGATCTTGTGCTGAATAAGTGAATTCTTCTCTTATTGTAAGCTCTACGTCTCCTGTCGTACGCTTGTGCTTAGTTATAGTATATTCTGGTTTTCCTGCAAAATCGAGTTTATTATCTGTACTCGTATTTCCTCCTAGATAGTTTTGGGAATAACTACGTATTGCTCTGGCTTTATCGTCATAAAAAAGACTTGTAGTTTCTCCCGAAATTACAAAAGCTGATGAGAGTACTCTTACCCAACTACCTGTTGCTAAACCTTTGGTATTAGCCAAAACATCTTGTCCTTCAATACTTGTAGCTACAGTCGAAACATTAGGATACTCATAATTATCATAATAGTTTACTGTAAGTAACTTAAAACTAGTTGGCTCAATAAGATTACTATAATTGACAGCAACTCCATCGATCGTACCCGAAGTTTGTTTCGTTTCGAATAAAGCAGTGGCTGCAGTGACTGCATTTTGGGCATCCTGCATGGTTTTTCTACTTGATGTATTCGAGGTAGAATTTAACCAACCAGTATAGACAGGTCTGCTAAAAGCATCATATTTGGTAATTAACCAACCTATTGTTTTTTCTCCTTTAAAAGGAGAATTCGCTGGTCCTATAGCCACAGGACGACCAAGTCTATCATATACAATAAACTCCCATTGCTTTCCTGGTAATTTTTTCTCAGCCAAACGGTTGCGATAATCGTATTTGTACTGGTAACATAACCCATTTAAAACTTCGTCACTAATAGCTCCATCAGCTTTTGGAGGAATTACATAGGTTAGATTCCCGTAATCGTCATAAACATAATAGGTATCGTGCTTTTGTTGCGATTCGTAGGTTCTTTTTAAAATTACCTTGCCTTCTTTATCTTTAAATTCTACTGTACTTCCCGAAGTTTCAGAAGGATTAGAAGAAGAATTCTCATCATAAGTTACCGTTTTGAATAACTCATTAGCCTCATAATATCCATTATCCGATAAAACAATATCAAATATTCCTTCCGAAGCATTCCAACTTGTAGCTGCTTTAAAAGATTTTACTTCACTACCTGAATTCGTTTGGTAATCCAGTTTAATTTCATGTCCTCCACCCATAGCCCAGTCTGTTCCTGGAGCAGCTTGTTTTAATACTCTGCTAAGAGGAGACGATTCTAATTCCTTTTCAGAAAAAGGATTAGCTGTATTTTCATATTTTTCTGTACTATAAAAATTAATAGTATTTACATCCGCATTTGCTTCATAAGCCATATTTACTGATGTTGCGGCATAAGGCAAGTATTCCTGCGTTTGTCGTCCAAAATCATCATAACCGATATGTGTTATAATGTCTTTACCCGAATTGGATTGCTGATTAGCAATTTGTTGTATGGGTCTGCCTAATCCATCAAAATAAGTAATACTAGTTTGGGCTTGATTTGGTGATGGATTCGCTAAAACAGTTTTAACTGGTTCTTTGTAATTAGTTGTTATGACATAATTATGGTCTGATGAAGGATTTTTAATACTAGAACAATCTGAATCTGACCCATAAAGCAATGGGCAATTATCAGAGTAATTATCTACATAATTCCCAGCCGGTTTGGTGCATTGTTGCACAAAATTAGAAGGATCTCCCAAACCATCACCTTCATTATCTGCATACCATTTTGTATTGGGATTTATCAGTGTAGCTCTATCATCGCAATCTGAAGCATTGGCAACATAACCTGTGGGTTGAATACTGTAATACAAACTAACATTTGGATTCCCATAGGTATCTTTGTCAAAATCTTCGTAAAATGTTTGCGGAGGAATATTAGTGATAAATTCTGTCCTATCATCATAGTCAGAATTATTGTTTACATATCCAGTCGGTTGAAGACTACGATATACACTTACATTAGGATTCCCAAAGGTATCTTTGTCAAAATCCTCATAAAATGTTTGCGGCGGAATATTAGTGATAAATTCTGTCCTATCATCATAGTCAGAATTATTGTTTACATACCCTACAGGCTGAATACTGTAATACAGGCTTACATTTGCATTCCCAAAAGTATCTTTATCAAAATCTTCATAAAAAGTTTGTGGAGCTATATTAATAATATTTCCTGTCCTATCATCATAGTCAGAATTATTGCTTACGTATCCTACAGGCTGAATACTGTAATACAGGCTTACATTTGGATTCCCAAAAGTATCTGTATCAAAATCTTCATAAAAAGTTTGTGGAGGAATATTAGTAATATTGCCTGTCCTATCATCATAGTCAGAATTATTGGTTACATACCCAACAGGTTGAAGACTACAGCTAATACTCACACTCGGATTTCCAAAAGTATCTTTATCGAAATCTTCATAAAAAGTTTGCGGAGGAATATTAGTGATACATCCTGACTCATCATCGTAATCACTGGCATTATCTACATAACCATACGGTGGGATACATTTCTCTAGCGTAGTTGTACTTCGTCCAAAACCATCCCCATCTTTATCATAGTACCAAGTTCTAGCATATTTATATGCCGGATTGCCATCAGCACAATCGTCTGAATTTTGAACGTACCTGTCTGGTTTTGTACAACTTTGGATAAATACAGAAGCATCACCAGCACCGTCTCCATCATTATCATAATACCAAATAGTATCAGGATTTACGAATTTATTCCCATCGTCACAATCTCCAAACTTATCAGCATACCCTTCAGGTTTTGTACAATTCAATACAAAATTAGCAGCCACGCCAAAACCATCACCATCACCATCAAGATACCATCTTGTATATTTATCTATTTCTGGATTGTTATCATCACAGTCGCCTGCTCTCCTTACATAATTTTTAGGTGCAGCACATCCTCTAAATGTTATATTATCGTTTCCACTACCATCGTCATCGTTATCATAGTACCAAACGGTATCTGGGTTTAAATCTGTAGCGGCATCATTACAATCATTTGCATTATCTACATAATCTGTAGGTTGCGTACAGCTTGCTACCGTTACTGCCCGATTTCCAAAACCATCATGATCTCCATCAAAATACCAAACCGTCTTAGGATTTATTAGTATGGCTCTATCATTGCAATCCTGATTATTGGTTACGTAACCTTCAGGCATTACACTGCAGTATATTGTCTCTATCGCACTACCATAAGTATCCGTATCGAAATCTCTGTAAAAAGTCTGTGGTGTAATATTGGTAATCGCTCCATTACCATCATCAAGATCCCATGGATTTGCTACATAGTCTGTAGGTTGTAAACAACTTGTTGTAGTAATTGATCGGTTACCAAAACTATCGTGATCACCATCAAAATACCAAACTGTATCTGGATTTACTAATTTTTCTCTATCATTACAATCTTGATTATTAGTCACATATCCTGGTGGTTTTAATGTATAAAACACACTGGAATTGGGATTCCCGTAAGTATCGCCATCTATGTCCTCATAAAAATATTGGGTAGGAGGTCTATTGGTAATAAAACGATTGTTATCATCTAAATCATTACCCTGAGATACATATCCCTCTATTGCTTCTGAACTCATAATAGATTTAGTAGGATCTCCAAATCCGTCTCCATCTCCGTCTCTATACATTTTAACAGGGCGGTCTCCTCCTCCTCCTCCGCCAGGAGGAGCAGCTTTAAGACTTGTATCCTGTCCATATCCTAATGAAACGATTAATAGTAGTAAGAAACTGTATATATATTTTTTCATCGTTCTCATACTAGTTTTTATAATGATATTGGTTTTCTGATAATATATTGCCCTGACTGTCTTTTACTACTTTTAAACGATTAAACTCGTCATATTCATAATAGGTAGTTAAACCTTTGGGGTCTGTTACAGTACTTACGCCTATTAATGGTTTATAGGTATAGGTTGTAATCATTGCATTGGGTAAGTTATTCCTAAATGTATTTTCGTTTGTTGCGTATGCTACACTTGCCTGATCGTAAGTTGCATTTTCAACCTTGGCAATAGGTTTTGTTTTATTATATCCCCAAATGATTGCCACTGGTGTACCACTCTCTAAAGTATATTGGAGTATATTCCCGACATCATCATATTTATCGTAAGTAATTTTTTTCTCTAATGAATTTGCTGTAGAAAGGGAATTAGGAAATTTGGCAGCATAGATAAATTTTGGTAACAACAAATTACCCGTTGTGGCATCCTTTGCATATTCTGTTTTTTGCTCGGATTGTTTTGTACCCCCTCTAAAAGTTTCTGTTTTCAATGGAGTATCAATTCTATTAGTTGTGATCATCTCTGAAACAAAAGGTTCTGCAGTCATATCCTGAGGATAATAATATTTGGTTTGCAAAGTTTCTTTCAATGAGGATTTGGTACTTTGTGAAGTCAGCTGAAGATGAGTAGGATTGTTATATCCATAATTTGTTGTAGTTTCTATTGGATTTAATCCTTTAAGATCGTATTTTTTAGATATGGACGATTCCATATAAAACCAGTATGCTATTGTTTTATATTCTGCTATACTCAAATTATCAACAGATCTAACATCGGCGCAGAGTTCTTCAAAATCTTTTCTAACCGTATACCCCTTTATCTCCTTGTTATAAGAAGGATCTAACTTGTACATATTTTCATTCTCGGCTACAACTACAAACGGAGCACCTTCAATTTTTTTCTGAAATACCTTTGATTTTCTTTCCAAACCGTTATCCCATCCAGTATTAGTAAGCGGAGCGCTTTTAAGTTCACCTCCTAAAATAGGATTACTAAAATAGTCTCTATGAATAATAAATTCTTTCATTTCTCCACCATTTTCAAAAGCATCACCGCCTTCACTAACCGTAACATACTTATAAAAACAATTGCTGCTACCAGTATCAAATAAAGAAATTATACTACTAGAACTAATTGTAAGATTACTATTATCCACATAATAACATCCTCCATCGATTTCATCTGTTTTTGGACACAATCTTCTTTGAGTAGATATATCCGCATAAAAAGGAGTTTTCCCTTTATCTCCCGAAGAATGATTAATATCATTCATATTAGCATAGTAATAGCGCTTGTAATTGGCTTTAGCCGATGATTCTGCGAAATCTTTAGTGGCTTTGATTCGTACACCCCCTGTTTCTATATTTGTAGATATCGTTACTGAGGCAGTAGCATAATAGTTAATATCTGCCCTTGCTGAAGCCCCGTTTCCATTTTTAGAAAGAAGAAGCGTATATGTTTTTCCTGCTTTTGCATCAAAATAAAAAACATTATCAACAATAGCATTATCTCTGCCAGTCAAAAAAGCAAAACCACCTCCATGATAGATATTACCACGGTCATTCTTTTCATAAAATCCAAGACAATTTTCTGAAGAATCTACGCAGATTATTCCCATTGAGGCACTATAATGTCCTGTATTTCCAGGGTCATTTCCATCCTGTCCAGGTGCTGGACCATTACCTGAATAAACAACACTACCATAAATCTCAATTGTTTGATCAATAGGTGAAGTGATATTTATAGTTTTTGCTTCATTGTTTGTTTCTTCTTTTGTTTTTCTTAAGGTTAGTGTAGTTTTTTTGGGGTAAGTTGTTTTCTCTCCCCAATAAGTATTACTCTCATAATCAAATTCCGTATATCCTTTGGTTGGATAAATAATTTTATTCAGCAGTCCTATTTTAGCAAGATTCCCATTTGGTTCTTTATCGGCTCCATCGTACTCTATATTGTCTAAACCTATATCAAAATCTTTTATGTTTTTAGGAACTAAATTAATATTATCCTTACCATTATAATACCCCCAGTGGTCCTGACTTGTTGAGAGTCTTCTAGGGAAACCAGTCTGATTTATATACTCAAAGGCATATTTCTTACTTGGATCGTTAAACGTGATATTTTGCAAAAAAACACGTTCGTTGGGCGTTTTTAAATAATTGAAGTTTATTTTTTCAATCACAAGCCCATCGGCATTGTATTGGGTGATGGTTTCGATTTTACTATTTCCATCCACTTCCTCATTGGTTCCAGAAGCTGTATAAGCAAAAGTTACGTACCCGTCATTACTATTATTACTACTTATTTTGTTTATTCGTTTCCCAATAACCTTCATATTATACGATACAATACCACTAAGAGCTGGATCACTAGTGTATGGAGCACTAACATCACAGCCTCTTTGCATTTTTGGATATGACATAGTGAGCGTTTGAGAATTTGAAGCCGTATAATTCATATTTGCTCCGTCATAAGTAAGATAAATCTCTGATCCGTTTGGGTGTACCATCTTACTTAAATACCATGCCGTTACACTGCCACTTATTATCGAATGTCCCTCTCCCTGACTTCTAAAAGAAGTTATTTCTTTTTCGGTAAAATAATATTTAACACCATTGGTGGTGGTCAATAAAAAATCGGCATTATTAGTGATTCTTTCTATTTTAATTTTTTGATTATTTATTAAAACCGGTATGTTGTTTTTATCATATATAAATTTTCCTGAGTTGCCATTAAAATTAAAAGAATATATATCTCTTTCTGAATCAGCATTGCCTTGCGCAGCTGCTTTATAAAACGCTACTCTTTCAGCATTGGTAGCATTAGGCATATCATCTGGTGGGTAAATCATTGTTTGTAAATCATCGGATTTATCTCTTACGGTTCGGGTAATAACGCCTCCAAAATTGAGGTTCCAACCCAATCCCACATTCGAAGCAACTTCATCTACCTTAATTCCGTTAGAGCCATAAAAAAGTGACATAGGAGATTCTAAATCTTTTGTTTTAAAACTTATCAATGGAACTGATATGTTTGCCGCCCCAGTAAACATTCCAACAGGAACGTTACCGTATTTACCTAATTCCCCGGCTACAGGTGATGGTGGTGTTATATTAGGCATGAATTTACTATTATCCTGTGCAACTGCTTGTAAGAATGTGAAAATGAACAACAGAAAAAATGCGTAATTAATTCTCTTGTTGGTATGTATTGTATTCATTATGACTTTTTTAATTTTTTCCTCTTCTTATTACTTTCACGCCATCACTCTGTACATTTGTTTTTATGTTTATCACATAAATACCTTCGGCATAACGGCTTAAATCTACAGGAACAGTGCGTTCTGTAATACTAAATTGTTGTAGGATCCGTCCTGCCACATCTACAACTGTTGCAGTACCCGTTTCATACTCATATCCTACAATGATATTGGTAAATGTTACAACTGGATTAGGAATGGCTTCTACACTTGTTTTTACTTTTTCGAGTTTGGTTTTGTCTTTTAGCTTGACTACCCAAAAATCATTATCACCTATGCTTCCGTTTTTATCCTTAGAGGCACTGGAATTTGAGGTTCCTGCCATAAGATACCCGCCATCTCTGGTTTCTACAAGCTTGCGAAGGATATCCTCTCCTGCACTTCCAACTGTTTTCTTCCAGAGTTCTTCGCCTTTATCATCTATTTTTAAAGCGATATAATCATTAATTCCCTCTTTGTCCTTATCTATCAAACCAGTTACTTTCCCAACAATACCTTCTTTAGGAGCTTTTTTTTCGCTTTGGGCATAACCTCCAATCAGGTAGGTCTTATCTTTATTTTCTACTAATGAGGTTAAGATATCTACTTTGCCAAAATCATAGGTTTTACTCCAGATTACTTCTCCTTTTTCCTCTAGTCTTAATACCCAATAATCGGTACCGTTACCTACTGTACCGCCTAAAGTAGTAAGGGGTTGGGTACTATTAGAGTTTCCTCCTGCTATATAACCTCCATCATGTGTTTGGTGTATTACATACAACTGATCATCACCATTACTACCATACGTATTTTGCCATTCTATCCCACCTACATCGTTAATTTTTATAATCCAATAATCTCCTATTCCCTTATTAGGTACAGTTTTGTCTCCTGATTGTGGCGAATTAGAATAGCCTCCTAAAATGTATCCTCCGTCTTGGGTTTGTTCCATGCTTCTTAATAAATCTGCGTACTGACCGCCATAGGTTTTTTGCCATTCTACAACTCCTGCTTTATCTAATTTCACAATCCAATAATCCATGTTTCCACGGCTTTTTTCAGATTTAGCGTAGATATCAGTTTTGGTATCCAGAGGTAAAGATTTTGATGTACTTATTAATGCCGGACTCGAACTTGATGATCCTCCAAGCATATACCCGCCGTCTTTTGTTTGAAAGGCACATAAAAGTTCATTCTGTCCGCTACCACCAATTGTTCGCTGCCACAGCTCTTCGCCTTTGGCATCGAGCTTTATTACCCAAAAATCAGTAATTCCTTTGCAAGGATCTTTCTTTTGGAAATCATTTGGGGAGCTAGAAGTTCCTGCAAGGATAAAACCGCCATCTCTTGTGTTTTTTATGCTTTGTAGTAAATCAAAACCGCTTCCTCCAATGCTTTTTTGCCAATCGAGGTCGCCTTTTTCATCCATTTTCCAAATCCAATAATCTAAATCACCATGATTATTATCGGTTTTGTTTCCAGTTTTATCAGACAAAGAGCTGCCTGCCAGTATAAAACCATAATCGGCTGTGGGTTGTGCATCGAAAAGATAATCGGCATGTTTGCCTCCATACGATTTTTCCCAAAGGATATCTTGGGACTGCATAAATAATGGACAAATAAATAAAAGTAGTAAGTAGTTTTTTCTCATATATTTAGGATAGCATTTTAAGAAGATATATTATGTTTTGCTTCGTAATGAAGTTAAATAGATATAATTTGTGCAATGATAGACTCTCTTTGCTCCATATACAATACCAACTTTTAGTGATTTTAAAAGTAAAATTATCGACTAAATGCACAAATTATCGCTTAAGTGTAAAAGATATAGGACTGTATTATTATTGATGGAGTTTATTCGCCAGTACCTTAGTGATATAGCAAATCAGATGATCTAATCAACCTAATGTAAAAGGTAGGAAATAAGACGCTTTAGGTAGGCAAAATTTACCTTATCAAATAAAAAGATAGCCCATTATCTTTGTATAGAAGTGTGAATTAGTGTAGAATTTGCGAAAGATTATCAAACAGTCTTTCAACTATTTAAATAAGAATGTGCCAAATGGGAAATGGAAAAAGAGAAGAATCACACCTGAGAAAGCCATGGAAATGTTACTATGATTGCTCTTTTTTTATTTCTTCAATAAAGTAAGCTGTTGGCATTCCTGTTCTGGCAAAAAACGCATTTGCAAAACGTTGTGTACTGCTAAATCCTACTTCTTCTGCTAGCGCTTTATTTGTGTATTTTCTTAGCTGTTTATTTACCTTAAGTTGACTAATTAAATAATCAACCTTAAGGTCATTAATATATTCTACAAATTTTTTACCTCTGTAGTGTTGTATTATTTTTGAGAGATACTTGGCGTTAGAATCAAAAGCAACAGCAAGTTTTATTGATGTTAAATCTTTTTCAAGAAATTTCTTTTCACTTTCAAATTTTTCTAATTGATTAAGAACTGAATTGACCGTTTCCTGATTTATATCCAGTATATTAGGTTGTATACTTTTGGTTAAAGTTTTGCTCGTTTCATTTTTCCCCATTAGTTCATCAAACTTTCGCTTATAAACCCGCTTATTTCTGTTATATCGATATACCAGAAATAATAGTAATGAAAATAAAACAACAATTACACTTGTTAGAATAACATCGTTGTGCTTTCTAATCTCAAGAGAAGTTTCAATTTGTTTTTTTTCTGCTAACAATTGTTTTGTATCATATTCTTTATGGATTCTTCCTGATAAATATCTATATCTTTTATTTAAAATACTGTCAGCCTTAATCAATTTCCTTATATAATGCAATTGTAATTTGAGGTCGTTTTTAGATTTATAATGATCAATGAGAATCTCAAAACTCTGTCTTAAGTCTGGTCGGATATATCCTTTCTTTTCAAATATATTATCTACTCTTTTAAAATACGACAATGCTAAGTTTAGCTTCTTGAGATCCCAATAACTTTTGCCAATATAGAAATATCCGACAGCTTCATTTCCAAAATCTTTATTTTCTACCAATGTTGGAAGGGTATAAGTTATCTTTTTAATAGATGCTGCCAAATTGTTTTTAAAATATTCATTGACACCTTCTGAATGAATAAAATAATCCTTCATTTCTTCGTTTTTAAGTCGCTTTCCTTCTTGTAGCCCCAGATTATTAGTTTCAGTACATAAGCCATAATTGCCTATTTTATTATAACATAACCCTAGAGAATGAATTGAGTTCAGATAGGCTCGGTCGTTTTCTTTGTCTGTTTTAAAGTAGCCAATACATTCCTTAAACAATGCTATTGCTTCATTATAAAATCCGAGATAGTATTTTATACCGGCAATGTTGTATTTAACTTTAAAAATTAGATACTGATCGTTGGTTTGGGATATAAAATTATTAGCAGCTAAATAATTATCTAATGCTCTTCTGTGCTTCTTCTGTCCATAATAGACAATTCCTTTCGATAAATATGCAGATCCTATTAATGCATTGTCTTTTGATTTTATCGCCGTAGAGATCATACTATCAGCATACACAAGTTTCAAATTGTCGGGTAGATAAAGTAGATAGTTTCTATATCCATCTACTATTTCTTTAGAATTTTTCTCTGACTTAGCTTTGTGTAGATATGATTTGAGATATATGGACTGCTTAGTACTATCTTCAGTTAGATTTTCTATTCGTTCGTACAGATAATCAAAATTCTTATTGCGAAGCGTATCAGGAAAGCTGAACCCAGTTTTCTGTGCGCAAATCGGTTCTCCCAGGCAAAGGGATAGTATAAGGAAGATTACTTTAATCATTAGTTCAATTAAAATTGAGGGATTTTCCTATACAATTTCTATTTTTTTTATGACTTAAGCCTTTAGAAATAGCGTAAGGTTTTTTTGCAACAAATTCCGTCAAATATAACATAAACTATTGATTATAAGATGTTAATTCTAAAAAAAGAGGTGTGGATTTTCCGAAAATCCATACCATTATTCTCGGAAATCCATACCTATTGTGTTGTGAAGCTGGAATGCTCCTTTTAGCTTTGTCCTGAATTCAAAAGCAAAAAAATTAGCAAGGCGCTAATTTAAAGTTCTGCTTACCCGGGTAAAATGAACTGACTCTATAAGTCAGCCACATTTAACACATCTTAATTATGAAAACAATTTCATTATGGGTAGTGATTTTATCATCGCTATTAATCTCATGTACTAATGATGAGGTGATTAATACCAACGAAAATGCATCTAAAGAAGTTGACCAAATTTCTACAGGTTTAAGTCCTACTGATGTTGCGAATCCAGTAAATCCCTATGACAAGTTAGGACAAGCTTATGAAGACATACTTACTGTTTATGAGACTTTAGACACTAATTCTGACACTACAATTCTAAGAATAAGTGAGCGGGTTAGTAAAATAGCTTTACAAAATAAAGATTTAATGAGTTTAAACATGGGAAATAACACTTCGGTTGTTAGTCCCAAAGAAATAGAACTACTCTTAAAAAACCCTATGTCCAGCTTACAGGAAACATTAGCGAAGTCCTCTATGACCATTGATGCAAAACGTTGCTTATTTGATTTCATAAACTCACTTCTTTTACAAGAGAACGAAGAATACGATATCATTTATCAACAGATCATAGCGTTCGAAATATTAGTCATCAATAATAGCACTTTCACCACTGATGATAAGAAAATAATTCTCTTGTCGTCATCCCTGGCCAAACACATTCTTCGTGTAATCAAAAAACGGAAAGATCCAGATTGGAAAACATCTATCGGAAATTTTGAGGGAGGCGTAAAAGGTCTAATTGAGAGTCCTTTTCAGGCAGTGACCACAGCAGTTGTACTAGATATTATTAAACAAAAAAATATCCTCAGCAGATGATGAGTCAAATATTTTTGATTGAAAAACAATTAATCGGCATTTTTTGTATCCTGTTAATTGTCTTCAATCTTATCAGCCTTTATTTCATCATGGACTTGCTAAGCTATGATGAAATAATTGCCTATCTCGCCGATGGTGAGTTGAAGGGTAGTAATCCGAGGAATCTTGCATTTCTTTTCTTCGGAACTACGGCTTCTAATATGTTTTTTGTCTCTGTTTTCCTTATGGTAAAGTTCTCAAACATACATGAGGCATCTATAAAGTAATGTAATTTCAAAAATAGTAAAACTGAAAACTAAACAAAGAATACTGTCTTGGCAAACATAAAATCTATATCTCTTCCGTTAGGTTTAAAAATTCACTTACTTGAAAATTCGGTACCGAAATTTTCAGTGACGGATCTTTTTAATGAAAATTATTTTTCGATTGTACTGGTTAAATCTGGTTCTGTTAACCTTCAAATTAATGAAAATAAAATTCACCTCTTTACTAATGAGATTATCACTATTCCACTGAGTAGATTCTGTAAAGTGCTATTTATAAACGAGCCATCAGAGATCTGCGTGTTGTCATTCACTTTAGAATTTGCCTATATAAATAGTTTAAAGCATCCACACATTGGGTATTTTGAGTTATATATTGCCAAATACCCATCAAAAATATCACTTAAAAATAAAGATCTTCTACATCTGCTTGATTTATTCAGATTATTATTTAGTAAAGCAAAACGGTACCGCAAACACGTATTCAAAGAAGAAACACTGATGCTAGGTTTTAATTTATTGATCTACGATCTTGCGGAGCGATATTATCAGTTTTATAAAGAATTAAATATTGATAATACCCTAAAAGAAAAAATACTACTACAGTTTTTCAGAACCCTTGAGTTAAACTATAAAAAGCAGCATGGTGTAAAATTTTATGCAGACGTGTTATGCATTACTGCTGATCATTTAACGAAAATTGTTAAGGAAAGTACACAAAAAACAGCCAAGGAATTTATTGTAGATGCAATAATATTGGAGTCAAAGTACTTACTTCAAAATCAAGACTTAACGATTATCAACATAACAGAAGAATTGCAATTTGGCAATTCTTCTTTGTTTAGCAATTTTTTTAAAAAACATACTTTCCTTTCTCCAAGTGAATATCGTTTAAGTTTAAATATACCCAATACTATGAAATAATTGTTTTGGCTGGGTTAGTAATGTTCTGCAACTATTGATTTAGAATACTGTCGATTACAAGTCGATAGCAATATTTACTAATTAAAAGTAAAAAGAATGACTCAAACCTATCTTTTAGAATGGATGGATTTAATGGTGACTTCAACCCTTGATCCCAATAAAACAGACCTTACTATGATTACTCCAGTTCAATCAAAAGAGATTATTGAAAAAGCAACTCAGCAAACATTAATTATCCAATCACAGTTTACTATCCAGGTATTTTCTCTTACTAAGGAAAAACAAATCAAAATTTTAGTTGGGAATTACTATTCCACATTGATTTTTCTTCAGGATAAAATCAGTGAAATTAATAGTGATAACACCTTTTGTACTGACAATCTAAAGGAAGTTACAACTACCTTAATTACTTGTTTGGGTGAATTAATCGCTTTCGTTGAATCTAGATTTGCAAATTACCTGAGTGCACCTTTCCAAATAACTGAAGGTAGGACAGCTAGACCTCCTACAGCAAATTATCCTTCTGGAAAAGTCTTATGCAAACTTTCAACAGATCAGACAGCCTTAATATTACGTGCCTCCGATGAACTGAAAATTCTAATGTCAAAATCGATGAACCATTTATTTAAAACAATAGTCCCGTTTTTATCGACTCCCAACAAGACAGATCTCTCTTATGATTCTATGCGTAGTAAGGCATATGTTGCCGAAGAACGGGATAAAGAGATAGCCATTGAGACGTTGGAACGCATGATTAAACAGATTAAAGAATATTAACTGAACAATAATCCATTTAAAATTTAACGACATGAAAAAACTACAGCAAATTTTAACAATGACAATCCTCCTGATAACGGTTGGATGCAATACTGAAGAATTGGACAAGGCTACAGCAGCAGAACTTATTAAAAAAGAATATCATTACCCAAAGGTAGTCGATTATGATATTTTTTGTAGTGATCCTGAGCATGCAAGAAAACTATTAAAAGGGGGATTAGAAGATAAAGGATTTGTGATTGTACAACGTACCCAAAAACTGCGGGATATAGGAAAACCATTAATAACATTTACAGAAAAAGCACAACCCTATTTCCTGCCCACTTCCCACGAGGATAAAGAACACAATATTCAAAAAGTAAAGATTGCCGATGAAGTATTTGAAAGTATAAAAGACATAACAAGTAACAGCCCTGGTGAAAAAGCAATTGTATCTTATACCACAATAAGAACTAATACTATTTTTAATTCATTATTCAATAAAGACCTAACAACAGTAAAAGAACATAAGGCCTATTTTATACGAACAAAAAACGGATGGCAAATTATGAGGAAGTCAGATTTTGAAGGTATTAATTTTTGACAGCTAGCCTGCCTAATAGTTATCTCTAACTATTAGGTATAAATTATCTTTTTTATCGATTCATTCATAATTATGCCATTTGATTAGCCTCCCACTGGGAGGCTTTTTTATTTTTTTTCATTTTTTCTATTTTTTTTTCTCCCTGATTTTACTGGGGGTCCAACGGGGTACAACCGGGGTACAACAAAAAGTTGGACTTGTAGCAGTTGATTCACTAACATTTCTTTGCCCTATAATTACGAACATCCGGATGTGAAAATAACCCAGGAATTCGGATGGTAAAGAACTAATGTAGAACGATAAAATGAGGAGCGTATGTTTACAAACATTTCATGGGGCAATTACATAGTTGTAATTGTTCTTTTATTAGCAAGCTGGTATTTATTTGTAGGATTCCGATTTTACTTTGGTGAGATCAAAGACCTTCTAAATGGCAAGCGGAGACTTCAATTCCGTACACCACAGCATACCAGTTCTTATGAACCTGATCCATTGTTGCATTCTCAGGAATCGACAGAACGTAATTCCGTACAATCTCCGTTTGGAGAATTTGACACCACATTTGAAGATGTTGATCATTTAATAGAGCGATTAAAAACTGTTATCACGGATTCAACCAAAAAGAAAATTCCAAGGCAAGAATTTATCGATTATCTCAGATCAATTCTTGTTGAATACCCCTCCATCAAAAACTCTTCTTTTAGTTCTTCTGTGAGTGAACTAATTGTTTCAGAGTGTACGAAAATCGATGCTATAGTTCTTACTCAGCAGGAAGCGGAAGCATTATGGATCTGAAAAAACTTGAACTTTTTATACGGAGGAAATGCCCTGTCCGTCCCGATGCGGTATGGCAGATGTGACAGGAAAGTGGAATTGTGACAGCGGCAGCCTCCTTCGTTTTTTACCTAATTATTTGAACTTTAAAATAATGTGTCATGAAAAAATGCGAATGGAATTTTAGAAAGTTTAACCCTCAAAAATTAGCTATTGTTGCTATAATCCTTGCACTTCTGGTATTTAATTATCAGACCTACGGTCAAGATGGTCTTGCGGGAATCAATGAAGCCAATCAACAAGTAAGAAGTTATTTCGATGCTGGTACAGATCTAATGTATGCCATAGGAGCGCTCTTAGGATTAATTGGAGCTGTCAAAGTATATCAGAAGTGGAACGCGGGAGATCCAGATACCGGGAAAGTAGCAGCAGCCTGGTTTGGAAGTTGTGTATTTCTGGTTGTAGTTGCTACCGTGATTCAATCCTTCTTTGGTATTTAAAACCAATAGATATGGAAGATCTACTCAAAGAAAAACTATGGTTCTATATCATTCATAATAATCCTGACTTAACGTTTGCCCTACAGGAAGAGTATGATGTATTGGGTTATCTCAATGAAAAAGTAAGTAGTGTAAAATCCTTACTGGAAGATATGTTATCCGAGCGTACACCTCAATATATCATCGAAGAAATTTGTCTCAACATACTTACCGAAGATCTAAAACCTTCCCGGTTTATTTATCTCCAATCTCTACTTTCTGATGAGTTTGAGACAACCTATACCGCCTTTCAGGAATCTGGTATTCTTACATATGAGGTAATCAACCTTATGGAAAGTTGCCAGCCCATTTTTGAAACTATCGGTTTTACAAAAGAAAATGAAGAAGATCCTACTTTGAGGAATGCCCTTATTGGTCAGATTGCTGACTATCTGAGTTGAGCTATTTATAGCAATATGTAGTATGAAAAGGAGTAATTATGGCGTACAATCTATCTCAAAAACTAAGCACCAACATCGAGGCGATTACCATTGCAATGCAATGGCAGCAAGGTGATGTTTTATCGGAAGAAGCTATTGCGACACTTAAGGCATATGCTGGCTTTGGAGGTATCAAAGCTGTATTATACCCTAATGGTACTGCCGAAGATTGGATTAAATCGGGAGCGACTATCGAAGACCAGAAACTACATTCAGAGATGATTCGGCTGCACGAATTACTACAGCAACACTATTCTGAAAAGGATTATAATGCGGTTGTTTCTTCGCTACGCAACAGTGTACTAACAGCATTTTACACTCCAGAGATTGTACCCAAAACTCTGTACACTGTTTTGCAAGAAGAAGACATTAGTCCCAAAAGACTATACGAACCATCAGCAGGTTCCGGTATTTTTATTACGGAAGCAGATAAGGCTTTTCCAAATTTAGAACAAATTACAGCTATCGAGAAAGACAGATTGAGCGGTTTGGTGCTTTCGGTATTAAACAGTACGCTGACAACAAAAAGTACCACTCATATCATAGGATTGGAGGAAGCACCCATAAATAATAATGGCAGTTATGATCTTGTAGTGAGTAATATTCCCTTTGGTAATTTTTCAGTTTATGACCCGGCTTATCCCGACAAAGCAATCTCCGGAAAAATTCACAATTATTTCTTTGCAAAAGGACTGGATAAACTCGCTGATGGTGGTCTTATGGCTTACATCACAACAGACGGTTTTTTAAATAGTCCTTCAAATCAGAATGTACGGGAGTATCTTTTTCAAAATGCAGATTTTGTGAGTGTGGCTGTTATGCCTGATAACCTGATGAAAGAAACAGGTAATACAGATGCTCCCAATCATTTGCTAATTGTGCAGAAAAATGAGCACAAGGAAACCTTGTCTGACGATGAAAATGAACTGCTGCAAACCGTTGAACTGGAAAATGAGTTTGGAAAATACAATACCAATAAATACCTGTACAATAGACCTGAACTTCTTATTGGAGATGAAGTTTTTGCTGGTAAAAACCAATATGGACAGGCGCATCAAAGTGTTAGACAAAGTGGCGACATTAACTCTATAGCAAATCCTCTGGCACAAAATATTAGAGGTGGACTAAAAGATAATTTCAGTTTAGAGCGTTTTGTATCAGCCCAAAAAGAAGGTGTCATTCAGCAACCTGAAATATCTGGTAAAAAATTCACCTACTTACCCATGCCGGGAAGCATAGCAAGTGGTATTTCCGTTCAGCTGGGATTGTTTGATACTGTACCAGCGGAGAATATCAACCGCGCGATGGATTATATCAATCCGCTTGATGAAACTATAGTAGATAAAAAAACGGCAAGAATACTCAGTACCATACGTACCACTGATAATCCGACACATGAAAATGTGGTACTTGTTACCGCCAAACAAAACAAGTCCAATCGGTATTGCTATAAATTATATTCTAATGTAAAAGAAATCGATGGCTTTTCAGCCAATTGGATGAATGGTGGATTATTGCCCCATGAATTATTGGGGTTGTCCAATACACTTCAGCAGTATGACCATACCTATGTATATGAAGGAGACAGAACCCTGGAATCTGCCTTTAATTTGGAAAGGCAAGTGTATGAAGAAATAGCCTCGTTCAAACCGTTTTATAAAGAAGGCACACTGGTTCGATTTGGAGAAGTCGTTGGAATTATCACTGATGTAGATGGTACCCATAAACAAGCCTTTTTTCAACCGTTACCATCACAAGGCAACCTGAAATTTTACGATTCCTATATTGTTATTCGGGATAATTATCTGGAACTATTTGAAAAAGAACAATCGGATAAAGCTGCAAGTAAAGAAGTCCGAGAAAATCTGGATAAGTATTATACCAAATTTGTTGCTCACTATGGTATTCTTAATAGCGCGGAGAATCGCAGATTAATCATGCAAGATTCCGCTTTTGGTTTCACCATTCTTTCTTCACTGGAACGCAAAGAAGGGGAACGTTATGTGAAGTCCGATATTTTAAGTGAATCTGTAATAAAACTTCAGGAACGCTATTATACAGATGATCCCGTTGAAGCACTAGCTCGTAGTCTGAATGAAAAAGGAACTGTCGATTTAGGATTTATAACCGCTGCGACTGGTCTTGAAGAAAATGAGGTTATAGAAAGTCTTAACCAACATATTTATCTAAATCCGATGCATCAGGATTGGGAGACTTCAGATTTGTATCTCAGTGGTAATGTGGTAGAAAAATTACAACAGGTTAAACAGGCGGTACAACAATATCCTGAAAACACACAGTATTATAAAGGAATGCAGGCATTGGAAAAGGTACAACCAGAACGCATCCCTTTTGAATTACTCGACTTTAACCTTGGCGAACGATGGATACCGATGCATTACTATGAAAATTTTGCTGGGCAATTATTTGATCAGGCAACTGAAATTAGTTATTTCCCATCACTAGATACCTTTAAAGTAAGTTCGGGGCATAATACCAAGATCGACAGGGAATTTGCAGTAACTCCAAAAAGTGGAAGAACTACTTACGGCTACACCATATTAGAGCATGCACTTGAAAACACGGCTCCGTTTTTTACCTATGAGGTAGACGGTCCAGCAGGTAAACCGATTCGATTACCGGACAATGAAGCCATTCAACTGGCGCATCAAAAAATCGAGAACATCCGTAATGGGTTTATTGAATGGCTTCAGGAATTGCCCATGAGTGATAAGAATGAATTAGAAAGCCTCTATAACAAAACATTCAACTGTTATGTATTACGTGAGTATGACGGAAGTCATTTGAGTTTTCCTGGTTTGGATAAAAAAGCACTTGAAATTGAAGATTTATACAGTTCTCAAAAAAATGCTGCATGGAGGATTATTCAGAACCGGGGCGCTTTAATCGATCATGAGGTTGGACTTGGTAAGACACTGACCATGATTGTGGCTGCCAATGAAATGAAGCGATTGGGAATTATCCATAAACCTGCAATACTTGCGCTACATGCCAACGTAGAACAAATTGCTACAACTTATCGCAAAGCATATCCCAATGCAAGGATTTTAGCTCCTGGGGAAAATGATTTTACTCCGGCTAAAAGAGTACGGCTGTTCCATGAAATCAAAAATAACAATTGGGATTGTATTATTCTGACGCATGATCAGTTTGGCAAAATTCCACAATCACCAGAAATACAAAAAGAGATTTTCCAAAATGAACTGGACAATGTAGAACGAGATCTTGATACAGCAAGAGATTTGGGAGGCGATATCTCCAAAAAAATATTAAAAGGTCTTGAAATACGAAAAAACAATCTCGATGGTAAACTAAAAAAAGTACTGAGTGATATAGAAGACAAGAAAGACAGTGGCATCAACTTTAAAGAAATGGGTATCGATCATCTGTTTGTAGATGAATCACACAAATTCAAGAATCTAACTTTCACTACCCGTCATGATCGTGTTGCCGGAATTGGAAATATGCAGGGAAGCCAAAAGGCGCTTAATATGTTATTTGCTGTAAGGACTCTTCAAGAGAAATTTGATTCCGATCTGTGTGTGACCTTTCTTTCGGGAACTCCTATTTCCAATAGTCTTACCGAGATGTATTTACTATTCAAATACCTGCGACCTAAAGAAATGGAACGTCAGCGTATAGAAAACTTTGATGGATGGGCATCCGTATTTGCCAGAAAAACAACTGATTTTGAATTTTCAGTCACCAACGAGATTATTGCCAAAGAGCGTTTTCGTCATTTTATTAAAGTTCCGGAACTGGCATTATTCTATAATGAGATTACGGATTATAAAACAGCAAAACATATTGATCTAGATAAACCTGAAATTGAGGAACAGCTTGTCAATATTAGCCCAACACCCCAGCAGAGCGAGTTTATTGTACAGCTTATGCAGTTTGCAAAAACCGGTAATGCAACACTTATCGGAAGAGCCCCTCTTACCAGAGAGGAAGATCGCGGAAGAATGCTAATTGCTACCAATTACGCTAAAAAAATGGCTTGCGATATGAGGCTTATAGATGAAAAGTATGCTGATCATCCCGACAATAAAGTCAATACATGTGCCAGAAATGTAGCTGAAATGTACAATGCTTCGGCTATACACAAAGGAACACAGATCGTTTTTTCAGATATCGGAACTCCTAAACCGGATGCGTTCAATATGTACGATGCGCTAAAAGAAAAACTAGTAGCAGATTTTAATATCCCTGCCCATGAAATTACCTATATCCACGACTGGACTGATAAAAAGAAAGCAGAGCTGTTCTACAAAATGAATACTGGTGAAATACGCATTTTGTTGGGCAGTACTGAAAAAGCGGGTACCGGGCTTAATGTACAAAAACGTGTGGTTGCCATGCATCATTTAGATATTCCGTGGCGACCATCGGATTTGGGGCAGCGCAATGGACGAGGTGGCAGACAAGGGAACGAAGTAGCCAAACAGCATTACAACAATAAAGTAAAGAATTTCATTTATGCCACTGAGCAGTCCTTAGACAATTACAAATTTAATCTACTCAAGAACAAACAGACTTTTATCAGTCAGATGAAAAACTGTGAACTGAATGTCAGATCTATTGATGAAGGGGCAATGGATGAGCAAAGCGGAATGAACTTTTCAGAATACATCGCAGTACTTTCAGGTGATACTTCTTTATTAGAAAAATCAAAATTGGAGAAGAAAGTAGCAGTAATGGAAAGCCTCAAAAAAGCGCATTATAAGGAAATTTCCAGAACTAAATATCAGGTTGAATATCAGCTGGAGGAAAAAGCAGTCACTTTTAAAACATTGGATAAGCTAATTACCGACGACAGCTTTTACAAAAAGAATCTAAAATATGAACCTGATGGATCTAAAGGGAATCCGATACAATTATATGATTGTAAAGTAACCGATCCCGAGAATATTGGCAAGCAAATTATCGAACTCTATAAACACTGGAAACCTCCTGAAGGAGAAAATGAATGCAAACAGATTGGGAAATTATATGATTTTGGACTCTATATCAAAAGAGAACGCGAAGCCTATCAAAATGATGGTTTGTATGAGTACCGCTACTCCAACAGTTTTTATGCACAACGTTTAGAGGATGGGATTAAATATACTTTCAATGGCGGGACTCCGAATGTGGACAATCCAAAACTGGCAGCCCGTCATTTTCTAAATGCTATTGACCGGGTGGAACACCTCAGGGAAAAGTACCAAAAGTCCCTGAATGAAATTGAAAATCAGTTGCCGGAATTGCAAAAATTAAGTACAAAAGCTTTTAGCAAAGAGCATGAGTTGCAACAAATGAAAAGCGACCTCTCCAGTTTGGAAAGAGAAATAGCCTTAAAAATTCAGGAGAACCAACTCAAACAAAGCAATCCACTAGATAGCAATAGCAATGAACAAACGGTAGAATCTGGAGTAGAATCAGTAATTCAGTTACCGGTACAGAATAATGAAGAATCAAAACACTCTACTACGACAGAAAGTGATAGTGCTAAATGGCAGCATCGGACATTTTCCGAAATAAGACGTAGCAACAGGATGAAATTTTAAATGTATAGTATGTCAAATAGTGTATATCAGATTAATAAAGGAATTAACCAGAGTATAGAATTTCGTGGTCTTAAAGCACAATACATATGGTATCTGGGAGGTGGTGTTATTGTTCTTATGATTCTTTTTGCGGGAATGTATATAGCGGGATTACCCTCATTTGTCTGCATAGGAATTATCGGAATATCAGGTACGCTATTGGTTTTGAAAATCTATAAAATGAGTCACAAATATGGGGAATTTGGTATGATGAAGTCGCTTGCAAAACGGCAGGTACCAAAGGCTGTAAAATCTCAAAGCAGAAAGGTATTTATGATGCAGAAGTGAAACTTGCTCAAATGAAATGGGTGGTAAATAAAGATGAAGATGGAAAAGATGATAGATGATATTTTACCGATTATGGATGTAGAGCACGATTGCATCCTGTCCAAACAAGGAGATGTAACGGTCGTATTCAAGGCGGAACTACCTGAGATATTTACTTTATCGGATCAGGAATATGAGGCATTCCATCAGACATGGCTCAAGGCTATAAAGTTACTTCCAAAATTTAGCGTGTTTCACAAACAAGACTGGTTTATAGACAGTAAGTTCCAACCAGATTTTATCAGTGGAGACAATAGTTTTCTTACCCGAAGCAGCGAACGTTTTTTTAACGAGCGTCCATTTTTGGATCATTCCTGCTACATATTCCTTACTAAAAAACCACTCGGAAGAAAAACATCAAGTTCATTATTTTCTAATTTACTTCGCACTACAATAGTGCCGGAAGAAACTATGAAAGAGCAACTGCGTCAGGAATTCATTGATAGTACCGGACAGTTCCGACGCATATTGGAAGATAGCGGCTTTGTGAAATTAACTCGTCTTAAAGATGATGAACTCAGAAGCCATAACAGGAAGATTGGTCTTATCGAACGGTATTGCTTTTTGTCTGAAAAGCAGAACTCCTTTATTTTTAAAGACATTGCTTTCAATGATGGTTTACAGGTTGGAGATAAACATTGCCAGATATATAGCCTAGGAGATGCTGCCGACTTACCTGCTCTGTGTGGTTCGAGAATTAACTACGATCGTTATTCTACGGATAAGACCAAATTTAGCATTGGATTTGCTTCAACACTAGGTCAATTGCTTTCTTGCAACCACATTTACAATCAGTATATCTTCATTGAAGATTTTCAAAAGACTTTACAAAAACTGGAAAGTAAAAGACTACGGTTACAGTCCTTGTCCGCATACAGCAGAGAGAATCTTATCGCTCGTGACGCCACTAATGATTTTTTGAATGAAGCGTTTAGTCAGCAGCGTTTACCAGTCAAAGCACATTTTAATGTTTTGGTATGGACTCAGGATAAAGAAGAGCTGAAAGATCTTAAGAATAAAGTTTCTTCTGCACTAGCTCAGATGGATGCTGCCGCTAAACAAGAAACCGTAGGTGCTGCACAGATTTTCTGGGCAGGTATTCCGGGAAACTCAGCAGACTTTCCTATGAACGATACTTTCGACACATTCGCAGAACAAGCGACCTGTTTCCTGAATATGGAAACTGGTTATCGTTCTTCACTTAGTCCAATTGGTATTCGATTAGGTGACCGCTTAACTGGGAAACCTGTACATGTGGATATTAGTGATGAGCCTGTAAAAATGGGTATTTGCACCAATCGTAATAAGTTCATATTGGGTCCTTCGGGAAGCGGAAAGTCTTTTTTTACCAATCACATGGTCAGAAGTTATTATGAACAGGGAACTCATGTTGTTTTGGTCGATGTGGGACACAGTTACAAAGGATTGTGTGATATGGTAGGTGGTTATTATTTTACCTATGATGAAAAGAACCCAATCCGGTTTAATCCTTTCTATATCAGTGATGGGGATACGTTGGATACTGAAAAAAAAGAAAGTATCAAAACGCTATTGCTTGCTTTATGGAAGAAAGACAACGAAACATTCAATAGAAGTGAATATGTAGCACTATCCAATGCATTGCAATTGTACTATGAAAAACTGGATAGTGATTCCAATTTATTTCCATGCTTCAATACTTTTTATGATTTCCTGAAGGATGATTTTGTAAAAATCCTGGAGGGTGACAACGTAAAAGAAAAAGATTTTGATGTGAATAATTTCCTGTATGTACTGCGTCCATATTACAAAGGAGGTGAATTTGACTACCTGCTTAATGCTACCGAAAATCTCGATTTATTAAAAGAACGTTTTATTGTTTTTGAGTTAGATAACATTAAGGATCATCCGATACTTTTTCCAGTAGTCACTATTATCATCATGGAAGTTTTTATAAGCAAAATGCGCAAGCTCAAAGGAATCCGAAAAATGATATTGATTGAAGAAGCCTGGAAAGCCATTGCCAAGGAAGGAATGGCAGAATATATTCGGTACTTATTCAAGACTGTGCGTAAATTCTTTGGTGAAGCCATTGTAGTCACTCAGGAAGTAGAAGATATTATTTCATCACCTGTAGTAAAACAGGCTATCATCAACAATAGCGACTGCAAGATACTACTGGATCAAAGTAAGTACCAAAATAAGTTTGAGCAAATTCAGGAATTACTTGGGCTTACCGAAAAAGAAAAAGCACTTGTCCTTTCCGTAAACAAGGCAAATGATCCCGACAAAAAGTATAAGGAAGTGTTTATCTCTTTAGGTGGAATGCTTTCTAAAGTTTATCGTACTGAAGTATCCCTTGAAGAATACTTAGCCTACACTACCGAGGAAACCGAAAAAGTAAAAGTGCAGGCATACGCCAAAAAATTTGATGGCGACATCCGAAAAGGTATTGCAGCACTGGCAATAGATATGAGAAATGGAATTTAAATGAAACATTATGAAAACAAAGAGTAAGATTTTGGTATGCCTGCTTTGCCTGTTGCTGGTAGGCACACCCGCAAGACCAGCGGAAACGGTTGCTGCCTTACCTATTATTGGTGCTATAAAGACAGTCATCAAAAAAGCAATTAAGGCGATTGACCTTCGGATTCAGCGTTTACAGAACAAAACAATCTGGCTACAGAATGCACAGAAAAAATTGGAAACTGTCTTATCCAAACTGAAACTCGATGAGATTTCTGATTGGACACAAAAACAAAAAGACCTATACAAGAATTACTATGATGAACTGATAAAAGTCAAATCTATCATTACCTATTACCAGCGTATTAGAGATATTAGTGAGAAACAGGTTCGTTTGGTAGCTGAGTATGAAAGAGCATGGGACTTGTTTCAAAAGGATGCTCATTTCAATAGCTCCGAACTGGATTATATGCAAAGGGTCTATTCCGGCATATTGAATGAAAGTTTAAAAAATATAGATCAGATTTTTTTAGTGCTTGATTCTTTTACCACCCAGATGAGTGATGCTAAAAGGTTGGAAATTATAAATAGTGCTGCGGATCAGATTGACACCAACTATGATGACCTCATGCAATTCAACAGACAGAATGTATTGCTGAGCATCCAGAGAGCCAAAACACAACGTGATGTAAATGCGGCTAAGAAATTTTACGGCATACCGTAATAAAACGATAAAAGATGAAAAAGATATTTTTAGTGCTGCTTTTTGCAGCAGTTACAATAGGAAACCTGTATGCGCAGGCAAGTCAACAAAAAGTAATGTTCCAACAAATTGCAGCTCTTAAAATGTATATAGGCTATGCACAAAAGGGGTATTCAGTGGCAAGAAATGGGCTAAATGCTATCGGGGACTTCAAACGAGGAGAACTTAATCTTCATGCCGATTATTTTACTTCGTTGGCTCATGTTAACCCCAAAATTAAAAAGTACACGAGAGTTACAGAAATTATAGCACTTCAGGTAAAAATCCTGAAAAGCTATAATCGGATTTATGGGCAGGTCCAACAGGATGATTTGTTTCATGGAGATGAAGTGGATTATATAAAAAGAGTATTTGAACGCCTGATAGAAAACTGCGATGACAACATGGACAATCTTTTGACAATTATAACCGATGGAGACCTTGAAATGAAAGACGATGAGCGAATCAAATGCATCGACGGGATTTACCAAAATATGCTAGAGAATCTAATTTTTTGTGAAGGTTTTAGCAATCAAACAAGGGTGCTGACTATATCAAGAATGAAGGAATTAAATGATGTAAAAACCAGCCGCTCATTAGGCGGTTTTAAAACTGTTCTACCATGAAAAAATTAGTTATTACCGGAATTGTATCTGTTGTTTTTTTATTCCCGGTTCGAGCGACTGCGCAAATGCAGGAAATGCAGCAACTTATCCTGAACATAGAAAAACTGGCACAATTCAGACAGATCCTCAAGGATATGAAAAAAGGTTATGAAATGCTGACTGGTGGTTACAACACCGTGAAAGATTTATCTCAGGGAAATTTTAACCTTCATGAAACATTTCTTGATGCGCTCATGCAGGTAAGTCCAACGGTACGGAACTACAAGCGTGTTGGGGATATCGTTAATTATCAGGTGATTTTGGTAAAGGAATATAAAACAGCATTTGAACGCTTCAGAAACAATGGCAATTTTAATCCTGATGAGATTGCCTATCTCGAAAAAGTCTATGCAAATCTATTTAAACAAAGTCTTAGGAATATTGACGAACTCACCACAGTGATTACCGCTAATAAAATGCGCATGTCAGATGATGAGCGATTGGCTTCAATTGATAAAATTTATACGGATATGCAGGATAAGTTATTGTTTCTAAGAAACTTCAACAATACTACTTCAGTCCTGGCTATACAGCGAGCAAAGCAGCGTAATGATGTAAATGCAATGCGTCACATCTACAAAGTAAATAACTAAAAGCTACTTATTATGATAAATAGAAAGAAGGGGGCAATATTTGCCATCCTAGGATTCACATTGCCCTTTACGAGCCACGCACAAGGGATGGCAGATGATATGAATAGTCTTCATAGTGTCTTGGAACAATTGTATGATGAGATGATGCCTTTATGTAGTAACCTTTTGGGAGTTGGACAGGGAATTGCAGGTTTTGGAGCTATCTGGTATATCGCATCCAGGGTTTGGAGACATATTGCCAGTGCAGAGCCTATCGACTTCTACCCACTGTTTCGTCCTTTTGTGATTGGATTTTGCATTATGATTTTTCCTTCTGTATTGTATATGATTAATGGCGTTATGAAACCTACTGTTACAGCGACAGCTGCTATGGTTGATGGGTCAAACAAAGCCATTGAACGATTATTGAAAGAAAAAGAAGAAGCACTTAAAGACACTGATCCGTGGAAAATGTATGTTGGTTCTACAGGATCAGGGGATCAGGAAAAGTGGTTTAAATATACCAATGATGATGCTGATCCAAGCAGTCAGGGAATGTTGGAGGGTATTGGAAACGATATCAAGTTTGCCATGTCAAAAGCTTCTTACAACTTTCGAAATTCTGTAAAAGAGTGGCTGAGCGAGGTCTTACGAGTTTTATTTGAAGCTGCTTCCCTTTGTATTGATACCCTTCGAACTTTTCAATTGGTAGTACTTTCTATTCTTGGGCCGCTGGTCTTTGGTATTGCTGTCTTTGATGGTTTTCAGCACACCCTTACGGTCTGGCTGGCCCGTTACATTAATATCTACTTATGGCTTCCTGTTGCCAATATATTTGGCAGTATCATCGGAAAAATTCAGGAAAACATGCTCAAAATTGACATAGCGCAGGTTGATCAGTACGGTGATACCTTCTTTTCCAGTATTGATATTGCCTATTTAGTATTTATGATTATTGGGATTGTTGGATATTTTACTGTCCCTTCAGTTGCCAATTATATTGTTCATGCCGGTGGTGGCGGCGCACTGGGTCAAAAAGTGACCAGCATTTTCAGTAATTCAACAACGTCCGTGGTTAATACGGCATCTCAAGGTGCAGGCATGGTTGTCGATGCGATGGGTAATGCAGCAGGACGTATGTCTCAAAGTATGTCAGGTTCGGGTAATTCTGCTCCTTATTTTAAAGATAAGGATAGCTATATGGGTGATAAATTAAAAGGCAATTCTTAATTCCTAAATACAAATATCATGTTTAGCAAAATGAAAAATATTGACACTGCTTTTCGACATGTTCGAGGCTTTACTATGCTGGTAATTAGCGGCTGCATTATAATTTGTTGTTTTTCACTTTATAAAAGTTTCAGTTTAGTATCACAAATGCAGGACAAAGTATATATACTGGCTAATGGAAAAGCACTGGAAGCCTATGCTTCTGATCGAAAAGACAATATACCTATCGAGGCACGAGATCATGTAAAGACCTTTCACAAATTATTCTTTACTCTTGATCCTGATGATAAAGTAATTAAAAGTAATGTTACCAAATCCCTTTATTTGGCGGACGAAAGTGCCAAACGAATCTATTATGATCTAAAAGAAAATGGCTATTACTCCGGTATCATATCAGGAAATATCAGTCAGACTATACAGATTGATAGTGTGACTATTGACATCAATATTTATCCATACAGATTCCGATGTTATGCTTCTCAGAAAATTATTCGTACAACGAGCATTGCACATCGAAACCTGATAACCGAAGGTAATCTTCGCAATGTATCACGAAGCGACAACAATCCTCACGGTTTTTTAATAGAGCGATGGAATACTATTGAAAATCGAGATTTAAGTACGGAAAACAGAAAATAATAAATTCCTGATTATGAAATTCAACTTTAAAAGAAATAGCAAAAAGAATCCTACTATAGAAGATATTAAAAGTAATCTGTGGCAACGATTTGATGAAGCAAATCTTAGACTGCAACATAAGTGTGCTAATTGGCTAGAGCGCAAGACCTCACATTTTTCACGGCTGAACTGGATTATAATCCTCTTTTGTTTTACAATCGGCACCGGTGCTTGTAGCATTTATTTGATTGTGAATAGTATCACTGGTGATGCAATTAAGAATGTCTCTGTAACACCGATTAATAAACCAACAAACGCGGTAGCATTCGAGCATGAAACTATGAAGGTAAATCCGGTAATCAGTACAACCGAATTTGAAAATATTATTCTCTTGCGCAGGCATATAGATAGTCTGGGGCGCAGTCCGACAGGAAAAAAGACCTACGACAGCATAGTCAGATTTCGTCCTGGTCTTTTGGACAGTCTCCAACTGGTAGAGCAATATTATCAATCACAATTAAAAAAATAATATCATGGAACAAAAAACAAAATCACTAAAAGTGCTGAAACAGCGTAAAATGCTCTTGGTATTGCCATTATTGATACTGCCATTTATAACTACTATATTTTGGGCATTGGGCGGTGGAAAGATGGATGCTGCCAATTTAGCGACACCGCAACAAAGAGGTTTTAATATAAAACTTCCTAATGCCAATCTTAAAAAAGGTATTGCCCTGGATAAGATGAATTATTACGATCAGGCAGCTCTTGATTCCGCGAAACTTGATGAACTTATAAAAAAAGATCCCAACTATTTAAGTCAATCTTTTCCAACTGATTCTACTGAGGATGGTAATGAATCCGACTACAAAAAAGGTCGAACTGGTTTGAATACATCAGTATATCATGACTCGAACGAACAAAAAGTACATCAAAAATTGGAAGCATTACAAAAAGCAATAAATGCACCGGTGGCGCCTCCAGTACAAAATAGAGATTTAAATAGGTATGCAAAATCAAGTGAACCTTCAATACATTCCGGTGATGTAGACCGATTAGAACAGATGATGCAATCCATGAATAGCCAAACCAGCGATCAGGATCCTGAAATGCAACAACTCAGTGGAATGCTCGAAAGCATACTGGATATCCAGCATCCTGACAGGGTTCAGGAAAAATTAAGGAAAGCTTCAGAACAGCAACGGGGTCAGGTATTTGCGATTGCCACTAAAACCAAAGAAGATAACATTTCTTCATTGCAAAACACCCCAGCAAAAACGGCAACTTTCGGTGGAAAAGCTACACATAATGGATTTTATTCCTTTGATCAAGCCGAAACTACTGATCACGTACAAAATGCGGTTGAAGCTGTCATTCACCAAACACAGACGATTGTCAATGGTGCTACAATTAAATTGCGTCTTGTCAATGATATCTTTATCAATGGTATACAGATCCCAAAAGATAACTTCCTTTTTGGCACCGCATCTCTAAAAGGAGAAAGACTGGCAATTAAGATCAATAGTATTAGGTATAACAACTCTCTTTTCCCAGTTGATTTATCAGTTTACGACATGGATGGACTCTCTGGAATTTATATACCGGGAGCTATCAATCGCGATGTTGCCAAAGCATCTGCTGACCGCTCCATGCAAACTCTTGGTGTTGCCTCACTTGATGATTCCTGGGGATCTCAAGCTGCTGGCGCTGGTATTGAAGCTGCCAAAAGTCTCCTGAGTAAAAAAGTAAAACTAATCAAAGTAGTTGTAAAGGCAGGTTATCAGGTACTACTTCGTGACGAAAAACAGAAACAAAAAGATTCCAACTAAAAACTAAAAATTAATATTATGAAAAATTTTAATCTATGGATGATCGGGTATGTATTCCTTATCGCTATTAGTGCATTTGCACAACAATCAACTAAAAATGGTCTTTCTAAAATTGAGTCCGATTCATTATTGATCGCCTATTCAAAAACTACCAACATCGTATTTCCTTTTGCAATTAAAAGCGTAGACAAGGGAAGTCAGGACATATTGGTACAAAAAGCAAAAGGGCTTGAAAACATTCTTCAGATCAAGGCAGCCCAAAGGGGATTTTTCCAGACCAACCTTACAGTGGTCACAGCCGACGGGAAACTCTATTCTTTCGTATTGAATTACGACGAGCAGTCACCACAATTGAATCTCACTTTAAACAAAAGTAAACCCAAAGAACAAGAGATTTACTTTTCTGAAGAGAATATCAATGATCAGGATGTTGAGCAGTATTCCAAATTGGCTTATTATGATAAGAAAAAAGTATACGGTGAAAGAGAAAGTAAATATGATATTGCATTTGCACTCAATGGAATTTTTATTCGCGATGATGTCATGTATTATAGGATAAATGTTACGAACACTTCTAAAATCAATTACGACATTGATCAATTACGTTTCTATATTAGGGACACTAAAAAGGTCAAGAGAACTGCCTCACAGGAGATCGAAATTACGCCACTTTATGTTCTTAATAATGAACCAAAAATAGAAGGAGAAGCGGAAAATACATTTGTATTTGCCTTGCCAAAATTTACAATTCCTGAGAAAAAATACCTTGCCATACAACTTATGGAAAAAAATGGTGGCAGGCATTTGGAACTTCATGTCAATAATACAAAGCTGGTCAAGGTAACTGTATTGCCAAAATTGTAAACTATTAATCATTTAAAGAATGTAATCATGAACGAGAAAAATTTTGAATACTTAAAAGACCAAGTTAAGTACACCGGTTTCGGTGAAGGATTGGAAAGCGAGTTAAAGGAAAAGATGCAAAAAGAAGAACCAAATTTCACTTTGAATTATACGGCGAAGTACGGCGATGATACTACTGAGGCAACATTAAATTTCAAGAAGTCGAACGAAAGTGATATGTATTTCTTTAACTCTTACAAAGTGGAGCTTCATAAAGAAGACTCTAAAGAGGCTTTAGAACAAACTTTTTATATCAACAAAGGGAGCAACATCACTATGAAGGAAGCGTACAATCTTTTGGAAGGAAGAGCTGTAAATAAAGATCTTACCAACAAAGAAGGGGAACTATACAATTCTTGGTTGCAGCTCGACTTTAAACAGGCTGATACCAATGGAAACTTTAAATTGAACCAATACCATCAGAATTACGGTTATGATCTTGAAGCAACTTTAGCTAAGCATTCTATCAAAGAACTGGAAAATCCGAAGTACAAAGAAGACTTAATGGATTCTATGAAAAAGGGAAATCTCCAATCCGCAACATTTTTGAAAGATGGAAATGAAATCAAACAATACATCGAAGCCAGTCCACAATTCAAGACTATCAATGTGTATGATACAAACATGAATCGTATCGACAATCGCCATGCTAAAGAGGAAAAACAATCTGAAGGTGAAGAAGTTTCTGTAAAACAAAATAGCAGAAAACAAAATCAAAGCACGGATGATGACGGCCCTGAAGTACCTAAGGAAGCAAAGAAAAAGAGGAAAAGCCAATCCAGTTCTATTTAGTAGATAATCAATAAAATTCTGAGTAATGAAAGATCAAATTCCTAATAACAGAGTGGAGATGGAATTAAACCAATGGCGCTCAAGGGAAGAACGTTTCAGCAAACTATTTAATTTCAGTCTTTCAAAAAATAGAGCACTACTTAAAGAAAAGTTATATCACTACGAACGTATTGCTACAAAATATAAGGGAACCAATAATATTGAAGAACGGATCGCTTTACAGCTTCTAAGGCAGGAAAAAAACAAGATACTAAAACAGCTTTATCCGAACTTATTAGTGCGTCTTATTCGTAAGCTGGTCGTTGCACCACTCATAGATCAAATTGCAGTTCGGAAAGAGGCTAAAGAAGAGGAACAAAATAACCAAGCGCTGCATCAGCAGGTGCAGCGTATTGGTTTTACTAATCTCTCGAGTGTAATTGATCAAAACGTGCGACAGGGACACCCAGAGTTCAGTATACCAGTTTCGTACTACGTTAATGAAAAAGAAAGGCTTAATCATGAGTTGTCTTTTAGAAAAGATGAATCTGGAAAGTATCAATTTGAAAGCTATAAAACTACTTTACAAAATGAATTAAAACCGGATCAAAATAGACAACAGTTCTTTAAAATGCAGGAAGGAAATTCTGTGACCACAACACAAGCTTATAATCTACTTGCCGGGAGAGCCATTGAGAAAGAAGGAACTTGGATTCAGCTGGATCTTAATGACAAGGATTCCTTTGGCAATCATCGTTTCAAAGAATTTCACTCAGGATACGGATACAATCTTCAAAAAGCAATAGAGCAGTTACCAGTAAAGGAACTTTTGAATAGAACGGAATCAGATAAATTACTGGATAATTTAAAACAAGGAAACAGGCAATGCGTGACCTTAACAAAAAACGGAAACGAACATCGGTTTTATATCGAAGCCAATCCGCAATTTAAATCTGTAAATATTTATGATGAGAATGCCAAAAAGATTACACTAGCAAGTGCTTTAGGAAACAATACAATGGAAAGCGTAAAGGAACTGCAAAAGACAAATGAAACTCAACAAGAAACTCATTCCAAACGTACTGGTATGCATATAAGCTAAAAATTCTGCTCCAATGGAAACTTTAAAACCTTTATCCGATTTCTTTGAAGCCATAAAAAAAGATGAGCGAATTAGTATCGTCCATATTGGTATGTATGCTGCTCTTCTTCAATTTAGAGTTGATAAAGGTTTTATTAATCCCATTTTGGTATACCGATCTGAAATTATAGCTATTGCTAAAATCTACTCTCCCAAAACGTATCATAAATGTATGCGACAATTAAATGAGTACGGCTATATAAAGTATGAGCCAACACGCAATAAGTATAAGAGGAGTAAAATATATTTCCTTTCTCGCTCCAATAAGTAGAAGTGAAAATTGCAAAAGTGACAATACTATGAAAAAATTCACATTTGAAGAGCTTCCCGAAGCTGTTGCAGACTTGTATGGAAAAATGGAGGGAATGGAACGTTTTTTTGATAACAGTTCAAGCAAAAAGGGATTATCATTCAATCATTTAACAAAGGAAAAATGTTGTACTTACTTAAACAAAAGTGATTTAGCACAACTTTTCTATATTCTCATGGATGAAAAAATTTTCTTTTTTGATGACCATAATCAGAAACGCAACAGAAATAAAATTCAGGTTTTTATAGAGGACAATTTTACATATGCTGGAGATGGCGGACTTCAAACTGACATCGATACGATAAGTAAACAGTTTTCTGAAGCAAAAGGTTTTACCTATAAAGACAAACAGATCAGATTCCTTGAAAATATTATCGGTACACTTCAAAAACGTCGAGAGAAACTAATTTGTTGGTAGCCTATATCATTACAAAAACTAAAAACTATCGTTTATGTCTAAAGAAACAAAAACTTCTTATATCGTAGCAATTAAGCAATTACTGGATCCTTTATATGCCAGACTGGAAAAAATAGATTCTAAAATTAAAGGGAACGATACCAAGCAGACCTTACGATATTATAGAAATGAAGATCTAAAAAAAATCTTCAGACTGTCAAACAATACTATTATTAAGTACCGGCAAACAGGTATATTACCCTATACCAAAATGGGTGATATCTTCTTATATGAAGCCAGTAAAATAGAAAAGATTCTGAATGAGAATAGGCATTAAGAATAAGTAACATGTGATTACCCATAAAGACACAGAAAAAAGGCAAGTGATTCAGTTATGAATTACTTGCCTTTTGTATTAAATAACTTCATGTAACCCTTCCTTGCAAATTAACTATACTTCTGTTTTAATTTTGACATATCTTCCATCACGTTAACATCCAAAACCTTAGCGTAATGCTGCGTCTGCTTAATGTTTGTATGTCCCATCATAGCAGAAACATTCTCTATCCTAACTCCATTACCTAATGTCACTGTTGTTGCAAATGTATGTCTGGCTACATACCACGTAAGATGTTTATCGATGCCACAAAGGTCAGCTATCTCTTTAAGATAGGCATTCATCTTCTGATTTGATATCTGCGGTATTAATCCAATTTGCAGATTTCGATATTTATTAATAATTGTCTGGGTGGGGGGAAGAACAGGAACATTTGCCCGAATTGCTGTTTTTGCTCGATAGGTTATTATCCAAAGATTGCCATAACTATCTTCCGATATGTTATTTGATGTAAGATTCGCAGCATCTACCGGAGCATACCCCGTATAACAACTAAACAGAAAAACATCTTTAACTAGCTCTAGTCGTTTAATTGAGAAATTTTTACTTTCAATTCGATCTAATTCTTCTTGAGTAAGAAATATAGCGTCAGTCACATATATTTTACCATCATAAACACTAAATGGATCTTTATCTATTAACCCCATTCTAACACTGTATTTACAGGCTGTTTTATACATTCTAATGTATTTCACTACAGAATTGTTTTGGATGCCTATCTTGCCTTTAAAATGACTATCGTATTTAAGAAATGATTCAAGATTATAAACATAGGAATTGGTCACGTCATTTAAAGACATATCCGTCATTCCATACTGTTTCGTCATGAAAGACACCAGTAAATCTTTTGCACGCTCATATTTTTGGTGAGATGCGATAGATCGTTCACCTGCATCGACCTTTCTTTGAAAGAACTCATTGTGTCTTTCCATGATTTCTACTATGCTAATGTCGTTCGCCTTTGTAGTGCTTTTTCCCTTAAATTCATTCTTAAGCAATTGTAGAGAAAACTCTGGATCAATTTTAAGCAGATGATTAAATTTCTTTTCCAAATTCAAAAGAAAAATATCCATAGTGCTTTTGATTACCTTTTCTTTTTCAAGTTTAAGAACACATCTTAAGTTGTCGGTAAATTGCCATCTGTCTTTTAAGATTGATTTACCTGTTGCCAATGTAATAGATTGCTTCTTGAATGAGATGCGGGCGTAAATGGGAGATTCTCCCTTTTTGTTAAACTTACCTGATTTTAGATAAAAAATTACTTTTAACATAACTCACGATTTTAAATTAATAATCAAATTGATTTAAAAGCGCTGAAAGTTTGTAGTGTTTTTAAGGAATTCCCGAGGAATCCATTGTTTTTTAGTGACCCTTTTTCCACTTTTTTCGTGAAAAAAAATAGGGTCACCTATAGGGTCACCGTGCTTTGATAATATATGTGTTCTTTGACAAAGTACAAAAAACAAAAAAGCCTTTAAATACTAGTATTTAAAGGCTTTTGACTCTTAAAGTTTCTTTTGAAACTTCGTCTGGCGGAGAAAGAGGGATTCGAACCCCCGGACCTGTTACAGTCAACAGTTTTCAAGACTGCCGCATTCGACCGCTCTGCCATTTCTCCAGTATGTCGCTTTCATTTCCTGATTGCGAGTGCAAATATAAGACGCTTTTTTGATTATAACTAATCGAATTTCCAAATACAATAAAATTAAATCGTTTGCCAGAATTTAAGCAATCTAAAAATCATGTGAAGTAGTAAAATTTTATCAATCTAAAAGTAATAAGTTCAACATCAAATTTATGTTTAAAAGACTAAGAGACTGAACCATATCTAAAACCTGTGGATAAATTTTTTTTTTGATTTAAATAATTTACATGAATATAGTGCTTCAAATATTTTTGCATTAAACATCTATTTTCAATGAAAAAAAAATAATTTCACATTAAATATTTTTTTAAATTATCATATCTAATTAATTCAAAATCAAATAATTACAAATTACACAAATTTTAGCACTCTGGAGCTGATCTGCAATAAATTTAAATATCCTTTCACAACTTTGTCTCCCTCTCATCATGCAACAATTATAAAAAATCAATGAATTCACAGAGTATCTCTGGCTTTATTGAGCTAAGAATTATCACAGTTTATGCTCCACTTTACACGAATGATTAGCATTGGAAACTGAGCTGAAGCATAAGAAAAACTAGAACAAATATAATTTCATTAATTTTCTTTAGACCCTGTATAAATTCTAATCTTTTAAAAAATCATTTTTATGCAAAACAACACGCTCCCAAATCCTTCTTTTTTTGAACAACTCCGAAAAATCACTCGGAATGAAATTAAAAGTTATGATCCTTCATTTGAAGATCCTGTTGAAGTTATACTGACTGAATATTTCAAAATAAATCCATATCATCTCCCTTTAAGGAGCAGATTTATGAAATGGTTTAAACAGTATGAAAAAACAAGTCCACGATGTCACGAAGACTTGGTATATGTTCCAATATATTTCTTCCCAACAAGCAAAAATTATGATAAACTATTTTTAAACTTTGTTTTAACAGTAACCCTTATCGATATAGATGATTCCTCCCAAGGTGATAAAAATTTTATGACAGATTTCGCAATCAAATGTCTAAAAACATTAAATCCTGATCCGACGTTACCTACAAGTATCCTCGAATTTATAAAAGCAATGATCGGATTTCTATCTGGAGTAGATGATTATTTAAAAAAATATTATCTATTGATCATGGTCGAGTTTTTTGAAGGCTGTCAGACTGAACACAAAGTAGACAGATGGTCACAATCTTTTGATGAATACCTTGAAAATCGCAGAGACGTAATTCTCTTGAGAATGTACACATATGCAATATGGATAATAGAGGACAGGTTTGACCGTAAGGAATTTGATTTGGTATTCGATATTATGCGTGATGTTGATGAATGGGGCGTAATGATGAATGACCATCTTTCCGTTTGGAAGGAAATAGAAGAAGAAGATCCTGGCAACTGGATTCTTATCAAGTGTAAGCAAACAGGAGAAACTTTTAATGATGTTTATACTGAGCAATTTAAACAAACGTTGGATAAAACATATGTTTTAATGAATAAGCTCCAAATGGTTGACTTAGCAAATAATACTGATATTGGTAAAAATATACTCCATTTCGTGGCTGGAATATATATATATGGAATAAGTATAGTAAACGATACCAAGTTAGGTATAGTTAATGTGGATCAAGAACAAAACCTGGGGAGGAATGTCAAAATAAAATAAGAACTTTGTAATCTAAGAATTTGAGATGACTCCTATAGACCTTTTAAAATTTATGCTGCCTGATTTTTTAGTAGAACAC
>NZ_JAYGJP010000004.1:396802-421302 GCF_035013205.1 Flavobacterium sp. PL02 | reverse complement strand
ATTAGGTGGAACAATAGATTTGTATAATATAAGTGCTTGGTCAGAGGATGAAAAAGGAGCAATTTCGATACTCAAAAAGCATACAGGTACATTCCCAATTTTAGAAGAGTTGTATTATAAAACGGCTACAAAATCTAAAAATCTTAGGAATGATATTCTTAAATATCTTTCGAGCTCGCAATACAATGACTTGGCAAAATTTTATAAATCAAAGGGCTATAATTGGCTTTAAACTAATAAAAACAGATTATGTATACATTATACTATTTAAACAAAAACTTGCAAATGGGTACTTTAAAAGTAGCTTCTTTGGATGCGCCTGTGCTTATTCCTGAGAATCTAATTTTTAGTAATATCCGTAGAGGGATTAATTTCATTAAAGAACCTAATAAATGTGTCGATTTTACAGACTTGGAGCGCTTAATTATCTCAAGCGAGTTTTTTGATTCAAGCCTAGTAAATGAAGCCGATTTTAGAAGAGCAAACACCTATTTAACTCCTTTGTGTCCAATAGAATTACCTTTAATTTTGGATGTTGTATATACTGATAGAGCGTTATGGTCATATCCTTACCCAGTGGTAGTATTAAGAAGCAATACCGTTGATGGTGTTTTTGTACCAATTAACGGTACGGAGGGGGCTTCTACTTTCACAAATATGGCTATGATTGAAGTAAATGAAACTTACTTTCTTAGGCTTAAAGATGCGGAAATTGGTTTAGTATCTAATATTCTTCAGCACTATATGCCAACCTAAAAATTTTAATAATTAATTTAAATAAATATGTATATTTGTCTAAACTTCAAGGAGAGGCAAAAGTAGTGGAATACTTCTCTCGGCGAAATAATCAGATATTATGTATATTCCAGAAACTATTTATACCAATAGTATGCTCATTAATTTGGGTGTACTATTTTTTTTTATCTCTTACCCCCTACTTCAATTCTTTTTTTTATCTCTAACTCCTAACTAATGGAAGATTTTAAAAAGAAAAATGATTACTCAGTAACAGTATATCATAATCAGGAGAAAAGACTCTTTACAGAATACGTGCACAACATTTACGCTTACGGTCAATGGCTTCAAAAACAGGCTATACAATGGGATTACCTCCTAGTTTACGTTAGGCGTACAAGACAAATCCTTTGTTACTATAGAATTGGGGATTTTTTAGACTCCTACCCCACTTTCCAGAGTAGGGGCAGAGTAAAAAACAACTGGTAATATTATAAACAAAAAAAGAGCCTCAAACGCTAGTGGAATAGCTCGGCTCTCATTGAAATAATCAATGCAAAGATAATAAAATTCTTCAATATCATACTGTAAGGCATAATATAAATTATAGGTCGTTTATATACTAGTAGAATAGGCGCAAATAAAAAACCATCTTATTGCTAAGATGGTTTGCTTATGCTTAATACAAATGAATTTAATATTTCTTTGAGTAAACAGATTTCCCGTTTAAGAAAACTTCAAATCGACCGTTATCATCATAATAAGCTGTTTTATAAACGTCTCCTTTAAATATCGAAATGTCACCATGGACTCTTCCGTCAGCTTTTGTTGTGTAATCAAATATAATTTTTTTATTATAAGGACCTATGCCTAAGCTATAATCTGTAAATGGCGTTCCTTTTAAATCAAATTCTTGCTTAGAATCTATAATTTTATCATCTGAGTAAAAATTGGTAATTTGTTTTGTAAGCGGAATATCCGGATAAAATTTGTTGACTTTTTGAAGAAATTCATACTGTTCAACGCTTACAGGCTCAATTTTGGAAACCACTTTTTGAGAAAAAGAAACTGTAGTAACTAATAGTAATAATAAGGCACATCTTTTCATAATTGATAATTTTAAATTAATAATTATAGCCCTTTACAAAGCTAACTATGTTAAAAAAATAGTTTTTTCACTAAAAATTTCTTTAATGAATTAACAAGGTACGAAATATTTATCTTTGCAGTCAAATAAAAAATATATTTTTAAAATACAATGACTACAAAAAAATACATTCAACTTATACTTATTTTAGGTTCTTTAACTGCTCTGGGACCATTTTCTATTGATATGTATTTACCTGGTTTCTCTGATATTGCCAAAGACTTAAATACCTCTGTAGCAAAAGTTTCGATGAGTTTATCTAGTTATTTTATAGGAATTTCGGCTGGACAATTACTTTATGGGCCTTTATTGGATAGATTTGGACGAAAAAAGCCTTTATTTATCGGATTGTTGGTTTATATTTTGGCTTCTTTGGGATGTATTTTCGTTACAGATATTGACACTTTTATTGGTTTACGTTTTTTGCAAGCCGTTGGTAGTTGTGCTGCAACTGTTGCTTCTGTAGCAATGGTTCGAGATCTTTTTCCTGTAAAAGATATTCCTAAAGTATTTTCTATGTTAATGCTTGTTGTGGGACTTTCTCCAATGCTTGCGCCAACTATTGGTGGTTACGTAACATCGTATTCTGGTTGGCATACAGTATTCTTTATATTAATGTGTATGGGAATTGTTATTTTATTGGCTTCGCAAATTGGTTTGCCAAATACTCATAAACCAGATACATCTATTTCATTAAAACCAAAACCAATTATTGCAAACTTCCTTAAGGTTGTAAAAGAGCCTCAGTTCTTTACTTATGCTTTTACTGGCGCAGTATCTTTTTCTGGATTATTTACTTATGTAGCGTCCTCTCCTATCGTTTTTATGGATATTTTTAAGGTTGACGCTAAAATGTATGGTTGGATTTTTGCCTTTATGTCGTTGAGTTTCATTGGTGCGAGCCAACTTAATTCTTTATTGTTAAGAAAGTTTTCTAGCGAACAAATGATATTTGGAGCATTAATTACTCAATCTTTAATAAGCATTGTATTCTTGATTTTGGCAATGAACAATCTTCTTGGTTTGTACGAAACAATTGGTATGTTGTTTATTTATCTGGCTTGTCTAGGAATTTCTAATCCTAATACAGCTGGTCTTACAATGGCTCCTTTTGCCAGAAATGCAGGAAGTGCATCGGCATTAATGGGTGCAATTCAGCTTGGTTTGGGTGCAATTGCATCATTTGCAGTTGGTATATTTGTTGTAAATTCAATTATTCCGATGGTTGCGATTATGACTACAACTACAATTACTGCATTTATAATTTTAAATATAGGGAAACGTTTTATAAAAGAAAAAATTGCTGCTTCTAATGATGAAGAAACAGCAATGATTCATTAATGAAATAAATATAGTTTGTATGAGGAACGCGGATTAAACGGATTCGCTATCGCGAAAACACAGATCAAAAACGGATTTTTAAAAACATTAAGATGTCGCTCCGCTGGAGCTTTAACTAGATAGACGTACAAATTGACTATAAACATTACGCTCGGCTGGAGCTTTTAATGAAAAAATAAAACTTAGATTATTTACTCTGTCTTAACTCTTTGTTAAAGGAATGCGAAATACGGATTTACGAAAATAAAAACACGGATTAAAAGATAAAAAATCTGTTTAATCCGTGTTTTCGCGATAGCGAATTCATTTAATCCGCGTTCCTTTATCAAGTAAATCTGTGTGCGGAAAATCCCTTCTAGTTTATTGCTTTTTTATCTGGTCTGATAATCATACGCAATGATTGGTCTTTTGCAAAATAAGCAATCATCCAGTTATAGAATGTACTAAGACGATTACGATATGTTATAAGTGAAACTAAGTGTATAAATAACCAAATTGCCCAAGCTAAGAATCCGTTAAAATGCCATTTTGGTTTTGGTAAATCTACAACTGCTTTATTTTTACCTATAATTGCCATCGAACCTTTATCTACATATATAAAAGGTTTTAATGGTTTGTTTTGAGCAATTGCTTTGAAGTTTTTGGCTAAGTTTATTCCTTGCTGTATCGCTACTTGTGCTACTTGTGGATGTCCGTTTGGAAATGCAGGATCAGTATCCATGATTGATGTGTCACCGATAGCATAAATATTCTCAACTCCTTTTACTTTATTATACGCATCGGTTGCCATACGTTTACCGCGTCCGTAACTTTCCACAGGAATACCATCGAAAGCTTTGGCTGAAACTCCAGCTGCCCAAATTAGGTTTTTGGTATGAATGGTTTCTCCGTTAGAAAAATATACAATATCATCTACATAATCGGTAACTCGATTGTTTAGTTTTACCACAACTCCTAATTCTGTAAGTGCTTTAAGGGTGTCTTGTTGTGAAGCTTTGCTCATTGGTGCCAATAGCGCATCTCCTCCATCGACTAAGTAAACATTACTTGCTGTGGTATCTAGTTCTGGATATTCTTTTAATAAGATGTTTTTACGCATTTCGGCAAACATTCCCGAAACTTCTACTCCTGTTGGTCCGCCTCCGGCTACAACAATCGTTAATAATTTACGGCGTTTACGAATGTCCTTGGTAATAGCTGCTTTCTCAAGATTTTTAAGCAATGTATTACGCATTACGATGGCATCATTTAGTGTTTTCATCGGAATGGCGTTTTTCATTACGTTTTCCAATCCAAAATAACTGGTTTCGGCACCAGTTGCAAATACTAAATAATCGTATGCTAATTCTCCGTTATTAAGAATTACTTTATTTTCAGCAGGAACGACTTCTTGTAATTCTCCTAATCTAAAGTTAAGGTTCTTTTTACCTGCAAAAAATTTTCTAAATGGGTAGCTAATACTTGATGGTTCTAAAAAAGCTGTAGCTACCTGATAAATAAGCGGCGGAAAAAAATTATAATTGTTTTTGTCTACAAGTGTGACTTGGATTTGATTGTGATTGACTAGCTCTTTTGCAAGATTGATTCCTGCAAAACCGCCACCTATAATAACTATTTTCATATATTGTTATTTTATAAGTAAGATTGTTTTTAAAAAAATTACCTTATAAAAGTACAACATTAATGTGCAATGACAATTGTCAGTTTTGTTACTTTTTGAATTTTTTAACAGGTTTTTCGACTATCTCAGTTTTGTTTTGCAACAAATAATTGGCAAGTAACTTTTCTATCAATTCGTCTTTGGTTAAATGATGAAAAACTGTTTTTACTTTGGTTTTTAAATCTGTAGAAACGTCGTGATTAGGCTTTGTTTTAAAGATTTGTTTTGCCCACAATAAGGTATTGTTTTCTTCCAGACTTGCTACAGATGGTTTCTTGAACTCGGTGAATTTAATTCCTAGTTCTTTTTCAAAATCTGCTATTTCTTTTACTTCTTCTGGTTGTAAAACAGTAAGCGAAAGCCCTTTTGCCCCTGCCCTAGCGGTTCTACCGCTACGGTGCACATAAGCTTCGTAAGCATCTGGTAAATGGTAATTTACAACATAAGAAATTTCTTTAACATCTATTCCTCTAGCTGCCAAATCTGTAGCTACTAATATATTGATGTGTCCTTCACGGAATTGTTCCATGATTCTATCACGGATTCCTTGCGATAAACTTCCGTGTAAAGCTCCTGAAGAAAAACGGTTAATGGCTAAGTTTTTTGCCAATTTATTTACGGCTGCTTTTGTTTTACAAAAGATGATTCCGCGTTCTCCATCTCTGGAGTTTAAGAAATGCATTAAAACTTCTAGTTTCTCGATAGGGTCAACTACAATATATTCATGATCAATTCCTTGGTTTCCTACCGTTTCCATATCTGCACTTACCTGAATTACATTTTTAGATAAGTAATTCTGGATTAGTTGCTTAATTGTTCCTGGTAATGTTGCCGAGAATAATAATGTTGTATGTTTTTTTGGTAATTCGGCTACGATTTCGTCAAGACTTTCTTTTAGGATAGAAACCATTTCGTCGGCTTCGTCTAAAATAAGGTATTGTGTCTCTTTTAGGTTAACCGCTTTACGCTGAATTAAATCGATTAAACGTCCTGGTGTTGCAACTACTATATGTGTAGGTTGCGTAAGGCGCTCTATTTGTGGTTTTATTGGGATTCCTCCGCAAGTTGCTGCAATAGAAACTTGTGGTAGGTGTTTTGAAAAATCTTCTAAATTTTTAAATATCTGATGTCCTAATTCTCTTGTTGGAACTAAAATTACAGCTTGAACCGTAGGAAGTTCAGGATTGATTAACTGCAATAATGGTAATCCAAAAGCAGCAGTTTTTCCTGTTCCTGTTTTAGCTAAACCTACTACATCACTGTTATTTGCTAAAATAAGCGGAATTGTTTTCTGCTGTATTTCAGTTGGTGTAACTATGTTTAATTCGGTTAACGCTTTTAATATCGGTGCTGAAATTCCTAAATCTGAAAATTGTTTTGACATTGTTTTAATTTATTTAAAAATTGAAAAATTTAAAGATTTAAAGATTTCTGATTGTATTTTTTTGAACCATTAAGGGATTAAGGAAAATTAAGCTTAATCTCTTAAATAGTTTATTTTTCTTAGCTACAAATTGTACAAATAAGGCTAATTTTTATTATTTTACCATTAAGAGATTAAGAAAAGTTAAGTTTAATCTCTTGATGGTTCAATTTTTTTATTTTATTATAACTACGGAACTCCTAGCCCTGATGGTAACGGTATCCTTTTATTTTTTTCTTTATAAAAATAAAAGATATAGTGTACAGCAGGAAATAGCTCCTTACTCTTCTCCCGAAGTCTCGGGACGCTCAGAGTGACAAACTTTCGTCTTTCAGACTCAATTGTATCAATCTGGTTCGTTCATTATTTTTTCGCGGTATTTTTTACCAGTTAATAATACTAATCTTAATTTATAATCGTCTATAAGCCACTCGCGGTAATTCTTACTACACTGACTTAAACATTTTGAATAGCGTTTGATTCGGCAATCGATATCGTCTTCTAATTCTTTTCCTAATGCTTTTGCTTCTTGTAATGTTTCGGTATTATCTACACACATTGCTGCGTGTTGCTCTAATGATTTATCTAAAACTACTTTTGAACGTAAATTTTGTGCTATGGCGATTTTGTGTTCTTCATCGACATCAAAAGTTACATCGGCAGTTTTGCTAAATTTTGCACGCAATTCTGGAGGCATGCTGTATTTAAAGTATAATTCGATTTCGGTATCGTCACGTAGATTCTCTAAATAGAATTCTGGTGATTTAAAGATATGTTGCCAGTTTACCGGCTCGCTCCATAAACCAAAACGTGCTGCATTGTTTCCTAAATCGATTACTGTAAATTCGTCTTTATTAGGTAATTTTCTTGAACCACGACCAATCATTTGGTAATATAATGTCAATGATTTTGTAGCTCTGTTTAATATAATAGTTTCTACTGTAGGCTCATCAAAACCTGTAGTTAAGATACCTACTGATGTTAAAATAGCATCTGGAGTTTTCTTAAACCATTGCAAAATATCTTTTCGCTCTTCGTTACTACTCGTATTATCCAGATGGCGTATATCGTATCCTGCTTCTCTAAATGTTTCATACACATATAATGATGTATGAATACCATTGTTGAAAATTAGGGTTTTCTTACCAAGTGATCTCTCTGTATATGCATGCAATAATTTTTCTTGCATGATTGTATTTGTATATAAATCATCTGAAGATTTTACGGTGTAATCTCCATTGATACCTACTTTTAATGATGTTAAACCTACATCATAACTATAAGTGGTTGCTTTTGCCAAAAAGCCTTTTTCGATTAATGAACCTATTGTGTCTCCTACAATTAGTTCATCGTAACTTTCGTGCATTGGCAATTTAATATTCGAACTTAACGGCGTTGCTGTTACTCCTAATATAAATGCATTTTTAAACGAGCTTAATAGTTTACGGAATGAGTTGTAATGCGCCTCATCGATAATTACTAAACCAATATTATCTAAATGTAGTTTTTCGTCATTAATACGGTTTTTTAATGTTTCGACCATCGCCACAAAACAAGAATATTCGTTTTGATCTAATAGCTCTTTTACTTTACTATTGATTATCTTATTTTTAACACCAAAACCTTTCAACATTTTTGAAGTTTGCTTGCAAAGTTCAATTCTGTGTGTTAAAACTACTACTTTTTTATCGTGTTGTGACAAATAACGGCGTACGATTTCGGAAAAAACTACTGTTTTTCCTCCACCTGTAGGCAATTGATACAACAAATGATGTTGCGCTGAACCGTTGTCTAGACGATCAAAAATGGCGTCGATATCGCCTTTTTGGTATGCATATAGTTCTTTTTTTTCTTCTCTTTCTATTTCTAAAGTGTTTTGAGACATTGTATTTTATTGGTTTTTGCAAAAATACACCTAAAAAACAGTTATTCTGCCTTTTTTATCTTAAAATAAAAGGAAAAGTTTCGCTATTATTTAATTATGAATTTGGTTCTAAAAGGACATTTTATCCAAAATTACTTCAAAATCAGGCTCGTTTTTCCATTTTTGGGTAATAGTTTCCTGATGAATTTGATTGATTCTGGATTTAAATTCGGCTAAAATTCCGTTTGAAATTATAAAATTCACGGCTTGTTCGAATGAATTAAACATGCTTTTGTAAAAAAGTTCTTGCTTTATTGCGTTTTCTGAAGAGTATGTTTGAGCAATTTCGATGTTATAAAGCATAACATCGGCGATTACAAAGGGGTCTACTCCTAAAAGTATAAAGTGTTTGATGTATTTTTGAGCTACGGAGCGACGCATTTTTGGTTTTACCCGACGGCGTGTTGCTTTTGCTTTTACGGGAAAATATTCGTGCGAAATTTTTAATTTACATTCCTGCAAAAGGGTTTCTTCTTTAGGATTAAAAACAAAATTGTAATACACTTTTACTGGGCTAAATTTCTCGTATAATTCGATTATTTGCTCTTCGAGTTGTTCTTTGGTAAGATCGTTTAAATATTTTTTTAAATCGCGTTTACTCATTATCACTGTTTAAGATTGTAAAAGTAAATTACTTTAGCTTTCGATACCCTAAAAATCAAGCAGAATCATTAATTTTACCGTTAATAATTTAAAAAAATAATTAAATGCTCAAGATTTTTAAGATTACAGCGATTTTAGAAGGAATTTCATATTTGGTTTTATTCTCTAACATGCTTTTTATTAAGCCTACAAATTTCCCATTATATAAAACATTATTGTTTCCTATAGGAATGAGTCATGGTTTGTTATTTGTTGCTTATATTTTATTGGCAATTTTATTAAAAAGTGCTCAAAAATGGGATTTTAAAACATTTATGTTGATTTTGGTTGCTTCTGTAATACCGTTTGGAACTTTTTATGTTGAGTATAAATACTTAAAAAATGCCTAATTTTTTGGAGAAAATATTTAACTTCTTATACCCTCTTTTTAGAGACTGGGGCATGAGCCGCAATATTGCGTCTTATCTCAGCCTTACTATTAATATTGCTTTATTAATAATCATGGCTTATGCCGTGTATTATGTAGCAAAATTTGTTTTGGTTACGCTAACTGCAATTTTTGCTCAAAAGACAAAAACTAAGTTTGATGATTTTTTAATCAATAATAAAACAACTAAATATACGGCTTACTTAATTCCGTTTTTCTTTATTTATAAAGCTGTTCCGATAATCTTGGATAAATATGAATATTGGGAATTGATTTTCGGAAAAATAGTAGGTGTTTATATTGTACTATTATTGTTGTGGATTATCCGTACTGTATTTAATTCGCTTAAAGATTATTTAAAACAAAAACCAGAATACAGCGACAAACCTATTGATAGTTTTATTCAGGTTGTCATGATGGTGCTCTGGATTTTTGGGGTAGCAATTATTATCTCTAAATTATTTGGAATCAAGCAAGGCGAATTGCTAACTATTTTAGGAACGCTTTCGGCAATTATTATCTTGATTTTTAGAGACACTATTCTGGGGTTTGTTTCTAGCGTACAGGTTGCGATAAACGACATGGTACGTATTGGTGACTGGATTACGATGGAGAAATTTGGTGCCGATGGTGATGTTATCGAGATTAATCTTACTACGGTAAAGGTTCGAAATTTTGACAATACTATCACTACCATTCCTACTTATGCTTTGAGTTCGGATTCATTCCAGAACTGGCGCGGAATGCAAAAATCGAATGGACGTCGTATCAAAAGACATATTTTGATTAAAACCAGCACAATTCGTTTTTTAAATGATGAAGATTTGGCTTTGATGAAGAAAATCCAACTTATTACTCCTTATATTGAATCTCGACAGGCTGAAATAGAAAAGTTTAATGCGTTGCATGGCATAGATAAGTCGTTGGCTTTAAACGGTCGCAATATGACTAATCTTGGTTTGTTCAGAAAATATATTATCCAGTATATGCTGAATCATCCTGGATTAAATAAAGAGATGCATATGATGTGTCGTCAGTTACAATCGACTGCGCATGGTGTTCCCTTAGAAATTTATACTTTCTCGAGTGATAAACGTTGGGCCAATTATGAATATATAATGGCTGATATCTTTGATCACGTTATGGCTTCGATAGTATATTTTGATCTTGAGATTTTTGAGTTGCCTTCTCAAATTGGGCATTTAGATTAAATACTCAAAATACAATTCTTAAACCATATAAGTTATATAAGGAAATATAAGCCTTGCTTACATGAACTTACATAACTTATGTGGTTATTTTTTTATAATTTAAAATCTACAAAAGTTTCATTTAACACATAGAAACATAGATTTTATGTGTAAAAAAGAGAACGAAAAAGAAATACATTTCTTTCACATAGCTAGCTTTGTGTGTTTTAAACATTAAGAAAAATATAAGCCTTGCTTAGATGAACTTACATAACTTATAGGGTTAATATTTAAGTCTACAAACGGTCTTTTACGTATTCTATCTTCGTTTTTCCGTGTGCTTTTGGTTTGCCATCTTCTCCAAGATTTACCATTGTAATATTATCGATTGTAATAATCGTTTCTCTGGTCATCATGTTTCGCACAATACATCTTAATACTAACGAAGTGTTTCCGAACTTAACTACATCTATCCCAATTTCGACAATATCTCCTTGTCTGGCTGAGCTTTTAAAATTAATCTCGGACATGTGTTTGGTCACTACTCTGTAGTTTTCTAACTGAATAATTGTATATAAAGCCAACTCTTCGTCTATCCATGCCAGTAATTGTCCTCCAAATAAAGTTCCGTTTGGATTTAGGTCTTCGGGTTTAACCCATTTTCGAGTATGAAATCTCATAATTGTTAATTTATTAGTAACAAAAATAACATTTTAGTATCATTATTTTTTTTAATTTTAAAAGAAAAACATGAGCCAGCGAGATACTTTTTTACAAGAATTCCGAGGACCAACTTTAGGCACTGTAAATGCTCAATCTTCTGCAGATGAATTATTTCAAAACGAAGTACTTCGGCCAATTTTACAACTTCAAAATGATTTATTGGTGGCTGTTTTTATAAATTATGTGAATAAAAACAAAACTGATTTTTATTCTTATACCGTAGAAAAGAAACTATCGGTAATTGAAAACTCTATTCAGAAAGACATTAAGTTTAGAAATTCACTAAAAGGAATGGTCATCGCTCTTTTTACATTAGATGAATATCAGACTTATATATTAAACTCATCTAGTCTGAACAAAAGAATGATGAATCTGGTAATAGAAAGACTTAAAAACCAAGTTCAGTTATTTGAGTTGGAATCGAATTAGAAATATCTATAATGGAACGCGATCCCGAAGCGTCGGGACAGATTCGCTAAGGCGAAAACACGGATAAAACGGATTTTCTTTTAATACTTTAAAAAAATCTGTTTTTATCAGCGTTTTTACTTTTGTAAATCCGTTTTATCTGCGTACTTCTTTTTCACACATACTAAAGGAAAAATATCATTAGAGTAATTAATACAAAAAAGCCTTTAGAATTTTATCTAAAGGCTTTTCATTTATTACTTTTTGCTTGTCATTAGCTCTTTTATGTATTTTACTGGAGCACTACCATAGCTTAGAAATTTTTCATGAAACTCTTTTAAGTTAAACTTCGTTCCTTGTTCTTTCTTTAATGCTTCTCTAAAATCATAAATCTCTGTATATCCTGTAAAATAAGAACATAACTGAACTTGAGATAATGTTACGCGCTTCCATTTTCCATCGGCTTCTGCTTGTTGTTGGAAAGCTTCTTTGGTAAGTAAAGCTATTGCAGCTTCTTTACTCATATCTTTAGTATGTACACTATAATCTAATATTGTATTACAAGTTGTTCTTAGATTCCATTTGTAATACATCAACCACATTTCATCTGAGTTTTTGTACCCGCTTTCAAGCATCATTCTTTCGGTATAAACTGCCCAACCTTCGACCATTGCTCCATTTCCTAAAATAGATTTTATGATGCTTGGTGATTGATTGCTGTAAACTAATTGTGTGTAGTGTCCCGGAATTGCTTCGTGAATGTTAAGAATCTGCAAGATATAATCATTGTATTCTCTTAAATAACTTTCGGCGTTTTCGGGTGTCCAACCTGCCATGCTACCAACATTGTAATACGTATTTGCATTTTTATCGTAAGGTCCAGGCGCAGATATCGAAGCTCCTGCAACTCCAGCCATATAAGCAGGTTCTTTTCTTACTACAAGCGGTTTTGATGGATCTATATAAAGTAAATCTTTTGCCTTAACGTAAGCAACAAGTTCAGGGATTTGCTTTTCTATTTCTGATTGAAATTTCTCTGGAGTTGTATGCTGTAATGAAATCTTATCGATTACTTGCTTAATTAATTCCAGTTTATCTGTTGGTTTTACTGCTGTTCCGTTATATTTTGGCCACAGTTTATTAGCTAGAACAAACATTTTATCATGTAGATCATTTTTATGGTTTACTGCAATTTTAAAAATTTCATCGGCAGTATATCCTGACTCAATATCAAAATTAAATTTCTTAGCATATAACTCAGATCCTAATCTAAAAGAACGAGGGGTTTTATTATCTAGTTTTTTCAACCAATTAGCATAATCTGTAATTGCTTTTACTGATGCATCTGCTTTAGTAGTAATCGCTTTTTTCTCTTCAGGAGATAATTTACTTTTGCTCAAAGCGGCAACTAAATCTTCTTTAAAAACCGAAGTTCCTCCTAGGTTTTGATCTATTGCAAGTGATGTATGTTCTTGAGTTGGGTTTTTAATATTCAATTTTGCTGCTTCATAATAAGCAGGAATTGCATTCATCTTCAAATTAAAATTATGCAATCTTACATCTAATGAATCGTATTTTCCGTTTAATATTTCTGCGAAAGCACCACAAACATTATACTCAGATGGATCCCATTGTCCAGATTTAAGCTCGTTTATGCTAAAAAGTGTTCCTTCTAGCTGATTTTTAATCATATAAAAATCAGTTTTGTTATTATCTGAAAGGCTTTCTAAAGAATATTGTTTTAATGAATCTAATTGAGAATTAGTAAAATCCAATTGTTTCTTTTGATTTTCGGCATTTGGTATAACCAAAACGCTATCTAATTTGTGATATCCTTGGCTTGCAGCCCAATCAGGATTCAGTTTCCATAAGTCGGTAATAAAACCATCCTTATATTTCTCAAATTTTTCGTTTGTAGCTTTATCATCACCTGTTTTATTACAGGAAACGAGTAAAGTAACAATAACAATAGGAATAAAAAGTTTTTTCATATTTATAATGTATTAAACCGATAAAGATAAAAAATGATCTTTATGCTGGGCAATTTTGCGATCTTTTTTAATTAACAGCAATATTAAATTCTTTGCGAAAGGAACGCGGATGATACGGATTTACAAAAGTAAAAACGCGGATTAAAAACGGATTTTTTAAAATATGATAGATAGAAAATCCGTTTTAATTGATGCATTGTTTTAACTAGAAAGCAAACTTTTATAATAATCTTCCACATCTTTCCAGTGATAATATGGTGCTTTATCTGTTTGTATAGTTGGAACAAGTATTTCTTTTTCGTGCAGAAGGAATTTCACAAGAATATCATCAGATTTTGATTTTCTGAAAAATACAATTTGTATGTTACCAGCCATAGGTGCTACTTTAAAGTTGCTCCAAGCTTCATAAAATTTATCAGGATCAGAGATACTATTATAACTTCCGTCTAAATGAAGTAACATCGCCAACGGAATTATATTACCATCATGAGCAAAACGTAGAGTTGCTCCTTTTCCTTTAGAAGCAATTATTTTATTGGCACTTTCCAGAATATTTTTTAAAGTAGGCTTTTGGTTTTCAAACATGATTCCGTTATTAAGGGCTGAGTTTGCATCGTTTACATATAAGCGATAGTTGCCACTTTGCCATAGGTCAAACAATTCCTGTTTTTCGAATAAATCATAAAATGATAGTTTTGTTTCGGTATTTTGCATCCCTCCTGCTATGGCAAATAACTTTTTCATGAGGTCGTCAGGATTCACTTTTTTAATGATATAATCAGTATCAGAAAATAGGGAATTTACCAAACGATCTGGGTTTGTATGTTTGGCTTCAAATTTTAGGAATTCTTCTTTCCATGTATCTTTAGCAGATCTAAAAGCAATTGCTTCTTTTGTATGATAGTTTAAATACTGTTGCCATTTTATACCCGCATTTCGAGAAATTTGCAGGCTTGGATTAAGTTCTTTAATACGTTCGCTAAAAGCATCCATACTTAGAACAACACGCACAACTGTTGTAGCGCTGGCTTCGACTTGAGCATCTTTTGCAAAAACTTTTGGATAATGCGCATACATACGTTCTGCGATTCCTCTTTGCTCCCTTTGTCCTAAAGGCGAAAGGTCGCCACCTCTAAATTCTACTTCTGTCCAAAGTTCCTGCAATCGTTTTAAGGCGTCTTTACCTAAAGGGGATAACGCTCCATTTTTATTTGCATCTTCAAATAGGTTGATTACATCTTTATAATCATTATCACTTATTAAATAACGGGAACCATGTCGCCCAAAATGACTGATATAAAATGCCTCATACCCTTTTGGTACTGGTGTATAAGCTACAATATCCTTATCTGGATAAGCATAATGTACACCAGCAGTTTTTTCGGGAGTATCAAATAATTCTTGTTGGGTGGTTTGGGCTAAAATAACAGACAAATTAGCTAGCGTAAATAATAATGATAAACGGATTTTTTTCATTTTGGTTTAGTTTTTTGCGAAGTAAATATATTGTAAATACTAGAAAATAATTGCGGTTATTTAGCTCATTAAATTATCATTAACAACCCGTTGGGGAATGTCACTAAGTTAAGGGAAAATGATAAAAAGATTTAAGATTTTTGACTAACGTCCCGAAGCGTCGGGATTGATTTCAGATGTGTGAAACTGCGTAAAATATAAAATCTATTGACTTAACGACATTGCGGGACGAGAGAAAATCTGCGTTTATCTGTGTTTTCGCTTTAGCGAATCAGTGTCATCCGCGTTCCCTTATAGACAATCTTTGTCGAGAATACAAATTAGTGGTTTGATAAAATTGTGGTGCATGAAAATACACTTCGATAAAATCGAAGCAGCGAGAAATGATAAAGTAAACGGTATTGTAAGTACTATTTGACGTTATGAAAAAGTTAGACTTTTTCAGCTTTTCGCAATCGCATCCAAACATATCCAAGCGCAAGGAAAACCATTGATGCACTGGCGTACATAAGCATTGGAATGTTTGCAATTACATCCTGATACATCCATCCGGCGATAAGTGCGCCAAGACCAATTCCTGCTTCAAGGGCAATGTACATAGTTGCCATGGCTTTACCTCTATGATCTGCAAAACTCATATCGACAGTCCAGGCATTTAGTGCAGGCGAAACAATTCCTGTGGCAATTCCGTAAATTGCTGCTCCTACTAGAAGTCCGCCAATTGAGGTTGAAAATCCAACAATAATTAGTGATATTATTAAAAAGAAAAGTCCGATTCCTATTAAATGTAAACGCCCATATTTATCGGATGCTTTTCCTGCTCCAAAACGAATCATTACTGATGTAATTGTAAAAACCATAAAGAATAGGCCTTTGTTGGTTATTCCTAAATGCTGACTCCAATCGGGGATTAATGTAAGTATGACTCCATATGCCATATAAGAAAGGAATGTTACTATGGCTGCAGGTAAAACTTCGACAGCAATAATATCTTTTCTGGAAATCTTTAGGATATGCAAGCTAAAACGCTGTTTGTATTTCAATGTTTCTTTCATATTCATTAAAATGACTATGGACAAAAGAGCAAAAACGGAAGATGCATAAAAAAGCATGTTCATGGATGAATATATCTTAATTGTACTCCCAATGGCTGGCCCTAAAGCCATCCCAATAGAAAAACAAAGACCATGTAAGCCCAACGCTTCGCCCCAACGTTCTCTCGGAACAATATCGGCAACATAAGCTGCTGTTGCTGTAGGTTTAAATCCTGTAGAAAATCCGTGTATTAGTCGCAAGAATAAAAAACCTGAAACCGTTCCTAAAATTGGATAGAGAATTCCGCAAACAAAGCATACAATTGATCCAACTGCCATAACAGGAACTCTTCCTAATGTATCGGTTAACCGACCACTGAATGGTCTTGAAATTCCGGCTGTTAAAGTAAAAAGCGCAACAATTAATCCTTTATATTCTGCTCCACCCATATTACTTAAATATTCTGGAAGTTCAGGAATTAGCATATTAAAACTAGCAGAAAAGAGTAAGGAACTTAAACATACTAATCCAAACTGAAGATTATAGATTGGATGAACGGCTTTTACAGGGGAATTCATGAGGTATTTTTAGAAATGCAAAGATAGGCAAAACTCTAACCTCAAACTAACGGATAGTTGAAGAAGTTGCTATGTAAAAACAGTTTAAATTATAAGCTATTCATAAGTCTCATAATTGATATACAAAACACAATTAGGCAGTATTTTTTTCATTGTAATAACATGTTCCAGAAGGTATTCTTTATCAATGTTTTCGGAAGAAACATACAATTCTTTTAATTTTTGAAGGTTAAATAATCCTGGTAAATCTTCTAAATGAATTTCTGTTTTTAAGATATCTAAGTATTCTAAATCGACTAATTTATTAAGATATGGTATAGATTTATTTGTGATCTTTTCATGCTCTCTTAAAGTAAGCTCCCGTAAGTTTTTAATGTTACTAATATGCCTTACTCCTTCATCGGTTATGAGATTAAATTTAAAATAAAGCCGATGAATAGATGGAATTCTAGATATCATTGTAAACAAAAAGTCATCATCGAGTTCGGTATCAATAGCTTTATAACCATCTATTTCTGATGGTATAGCAGCAAGATTTCCAATATCAAAGTTGCTTCTCCAGAAGTGTTTTTCCTTTCCTTTTAAATGCATGACTAAATTGATTTATGGGTTATTAATGTGAAATTATCGACTATTAGGTTGATTAATAGTTTAGTAAAATTAATAATAAAAGATTCATTATTAATAATTAATAAAATAATAAGTTTTGTTTAAACTCTTCTTTATACAAAAAAATCCCCCTATAACAGGGGGATAAATACTTTGTAAGTTTGATTTATTATAATGCAATATTTAATTGTATTAATTATTACTTATGTATAAGTAACCTGTTTTATTTTTGTAACCTCCATTAGACATTTTGAATTTTAAAACATAAAAGTAGGTTCCTGTAGGTAATCCTTCTCCTTTATTTACTGTAACTCTGCCTTCTGATATTCCTCTGAACCAGTTTTCGTTAAAACCGTATTGTACCGTTTCGAATACTTTTATTCCATATCGATTGTATATTTCTAAGGAGTTATCCGAGAATTTCTCTAATCCTGTGATATTAAAGTAATCATTATGTCCGTCCCCGTTTGGAGATAGAGCATTATAAATAACGATATCATCTACTGTTGGTACTTTGACTCTGGCAAGAGTATAAACTCCTGACTTATCTATTGCTGCCGTAACTGTTTGATTTTGTAAATTGACTGCCGATGTGTAGAATTTCCATTTTGATTCGGAATCATCCCAACTTGCAATTGCAAGAGATGTATCTGGATCTTCGTTCAATATCTCACTAGGAGTTGTATTTGTATTCCAACTTAATGTTAGCGCTACATCTACTGTTGATTGATTGCTTTCGAACTCCCAATACTCTTGAGAATCGATTGCTGTAATCAATTCATCTTTTTTTAGATGAGGATATAATCCATTTGAATTTTTGAACAGGTATTTACTAACAAACTGATTTTTTGTCGAATTGGTTTGATTTATTGCCGATGGTCTAAAAAAACCTCCATCTCCAATAGGAAATTCAAATTCATTGCTTCCGTTACGATGTACATAACCATCTACATAGCTATCATCGTTTGTATTATTGTGAGTCGCATCATATTCAAAAGTAAAATTTCCTCCCAAAGTTGTATTGGATACTATCCCTTTATAAAAATCGGATATTCCATAAACACTAATTGCTCCTGACAATAAGAATGCAGGTTGAATCATTCTGTTCTCAAACCGTACATTATTAAATTCGCTTAACTCCTTACCAGAAATAGTTTGTGCCACGTCTGAACCTTTAAAATAGGTTAAGCCTGAAGTCATTTTTGGACTAAATGTTACTAGTCCATCATTATTATAATTAGAATAAACAATAAATTGTCCATCATTAATAAAATCTCCAGTAGACTTGTTATCAAAATCTGATACTGTAGCAAATTCTGTCCCCGATAGAATCGATATTTCTCCTGTATTTACTGTTTGTGCGCTAAGTTTACCAATAAACAATATTGATAGAATCGCTTTTATATAAATTTTGGTCATCTCTTATTATTTAAAATATTACCTCAAAAAAGCAACTAATTGTTTTCTTAATTAAAAACGTTGCCTTATAGAAAAACACCTCAATTATTATATTGATAAAAGAGGTGTTTTATATTTATTCTTGATTTAAGGAATAATATAACTCGGAATATTATTTTCCTGTGCGTATTGAATTGCCCATGCTATTGTATTTGCATACATCATACTATTATAAACAGTAACACCTCCAGGATTATAAGTTTTTGTTTGTGGAAGACCAGTTGATGATACACTTGCTGGCCAGATATCTCTCGCTGTATTTGATGAGTTTCCAGCAGCCCATCCACCATCACCTACATACATATACCCTAATGTATTATGTCTGAAAGAAAATGCTCTGCTTGCATTTCCGTCTTGAGTTGCTAATGTTATTACATTAGCTGGCAAGCCAGTTACATAGTAAGAGTTATTTACGTCACTTCCAGCTTTAAGACCTTTAATGTCACCAAATGGACCTTCTAAAACTGGATCTGAAACACTTAAAATAGGATTTGCGAAAGTAGAACCTGTACCACTAACAGAAACTGATGAACTACAAATAGTATTAATTAAGTTAGCAGTACTACCTGCATCATTTTCTTGAGAATGGATTAATACTCCTTTTTTATTTTTAACAAAATCATTTAAAATTGCGATTGCACTAGCATTTGGTGTATAGTTATATCCTATCACTATAATATCAATCTTATTATTATTGATAGAGTTTCTTAATGCATTCCCATCAGGACTTCCTCCATTGTAAATTGCTAATCTTTCTATCTGTACTTTACCGCTAGGTCCAAAATTACTTGAATTAAGCAATATTGACCTGGCAGCTTCTCCCGTCCCCGCTGTTCCTGGTTGGTATATACCTTGTCCTAATCCTAGAATATTCATAGTACGGAAAACAAATGTTCTATTTACATTACAAGCAGTACTTCCATTGGTACTATTTGCTGTAACTGCATAGGTAAATGATCCACCCGATGTTGGTGTACCAGTTGCTGTCATTATTACATTCTGTGCTCCTGTTGATGTAAACGTACCAGTTGCCGAGAAACTAATTCCGTTTACTACATTTGTTGTTATTGTATAAGCTCCAACATAACTTACGTTTACTGGAACAGTCATTGTATTTGTCCCTACCATTGCTACTCCTGGTGCATAAGTACCGCTAGTGGTAATTCCTGAACAATTTGTAGTATAAGCTACTGGTTGACCTGCAATTATAATATCAAGTGAACATGAACCTAATGCTCCTGGAGCTCCAGATACTGTAAATGTTGTTGTTCCTCCTGATACTGGTTTTCCTGTACCTTTAAGTATTACAGTTTGTTGTCCTAACTTAGATAGGTTTATTAATCCTGATGTAAATGAAATTCCATTAGCACTAGTAGTCGTAATCGTCGTTTGACCTGTTGCTTTAACATCAATTGGTAATGATATTGTATTGGCGGCAACTAATGCTATATCTTGCATATAAGTTCCGTTTTGTGTTGCAGCTGCACAATCTATTGTATAAGATACAGTTTCGACAATAACTGGAATACCACTACAAGAAGCTCCTGCTACTGTTGTTGCATTCGATGAAAGATTAAAATTATTTGTACCTGATACAATTGGAGTTCCTGTTCCTAACAATTCTATAGTTTGGTTACCAAGAGTTGTAAATGTACCTGTTGCACTAAAAGCATATCCGTTTACAGTATTAGTTTTCATACTCCAAAAACCAGTGTTTGTAGCATTTACGGTTACCGTTAATTTATTTGAAGCTGTAAGTGGAACACCTATAAAGTATGCTCCTTCTGGATTTATGCTTGCACAAGATATTACAAAATCAACGTTAGCATTTTCTACAAAAATATGAGGTTTACATGTAATGTCTTTTCCATTTAATGCAATAGCTACTTCATCTCCAGGATTTCCGGCATCATAACCACTATTTGGTGTACCAACACCTGGTAATGTCAATGTATAAGTACCTGCGCCAGGAAAAGCTCCGTTTGTGCTAAAATAATACCCATTGGCCGTTATAGCCGAAACGGTATAGGTGCCTGGTTGCGTTACCGTTACAGGAATTGTTAAGAAATTTGCTAAGGTTAATGACTCTCCCTGCTTATAAATTCCATTAGCTTTTATTAAATTGCATTGTGCCGCTGAAACATCAAATACTGCAGGTGGTGGCGTACCACAAATACTTAACCATACTGTCTGTGCTTTGCTCCAATAATCAAAACATCCTGTCGTTGTATTAAATACCAACAGCCCATCGGTTAAATTTGCTGCCGATATTGCATCACGCTGTTGCGTTGTTATTCTAGAGGTTAGCATTCCTTTATTGGTACTCTCTAATTCAAATAGAGCACCTGGCACCGCTTTTTCTGCTCCTGAACTTACTGTTCCATCTTTTATTTTTGTGCTTTCGACCTGAGCAAAAAGGGAAAAGAAACTTAGTAAACTGAAAATCATTGCTAAAGCAATTTTTCGTATTTTATATATTCCTATTTTCATGATTTAATATTTAAACATTTGAATTTTAGTAGTCAAAGTGAAGGTATTTAAGACTAAGTCTTAAATACCTTGTTCACTTCTCTACTAACTTTAATTTACTCGTAATTAAAATTTATCTCCTATGAATTTTTCTAATTTCTCTAAACGTTGGTTCATTGAATCTGAAGCTTTTATTAATTCCTTAATCTTTTTATCTTTTGCTTCTATTTCTTTACTTTGAGTTTCATTAATCTTATTTTGTTCTATAATGTGTAGATAAATTTCTTCAGTTTTTTCTAATAATTGTATTGATAGTTCTGACATATTAAACGAATACCCTTCTTTAGTTTTTTCTAATTCATTAATTGGTGTAATACCTGGAAGGTGTTTGTACTTTTTAATATATTCTTCAATTTCTGCTAATTGTTTAAATTTATAATCAGCTTTAATTTCTGAGAATCCATGGAAATAATCTTCAAACACATAATCAGCATAAAAACTGTTTACAGTTGTAATTGAGCCATTTACTCTTAACATTTCATTAGGAGCATTAGATGGTTTTGTATATCCAATTCCTACCCATCCTTTCGTATAAATATTTTCTGTATTGGATGTAGCTCCTATATTAGTTTCTGCACTAAACCATGGCTCTTTTACAGCCGATGCCAAATCAAGTGACTTTAACTGTTTGTCTTCGTCTCTATAATCAAGAGTACCCGTTGCTGAGTTTACTTCTAGTGTTGTCAATGTTTCTGCATCTCCAACTAAATCGACTAGTTTAAATTCTGAAGAAATTCCTTTTTCATCTTTATAAACTAAGGAATGATCTGCTCCATCATAAACTAATGACGTTAAAGTTTCTGTACCTTTTACTAAAACCGATAAATCAATTGCATTTGCTTTATTTGTTTCATCTGTATAAGTTAAAGTATGTTTATCAACTACTTGTCCGTTCTCGTCCGTTTCTTGTGTAACATCATGAACTAAAGAGGTTATTGTTTCTTTATCTTTAATAACATTGGTTAACTCAGTAACAAACTTAGAATCGTTTACAATTGTTGATGCATTATTAATCACATCGGCAACAACATCTATAGTGGTAGGAGTTTTGTCCTCACTTGTATATAAATACGTTCCGTTATTGTTGTTTGCTAGGGTCGTTACAGTTTCTGCATCACCTACTAAATCAACTAACTGAATTACTGTTGGCACTCCGCTTTCACCGTTATAAGTCAACGTTTTATCTGTTGCATTATAAACTAAAGTGGTTTGCGTTTCTGCATCACCTACCAGATCAGTTAACTTGAATACTGTTGATAGATCTTTTTCATCTTTGTATGTTAATGTATGTGCTACATCATCATATGCTAAAGAGGTCAGTGTTTCTTCGTTCTTAATAACATTGGTTAACTCATTAACAAACTTAGGATCGTTTACTATTGTTGATGCATTATTAATTACATCGGCAACAACATCTATAGTTGTAGTAGTTTTGTCCTCACTTGTATATAAATACGTTCCGTTATTGTTATTTGCTAATGTTGTTACAGTTTCTGCATCACCTACTAAATCAACTAACTGAATTACTGTTGGTACTCCGCTTTCACCGTTATAAGTCAACGTTTTATCTGTTGCGTTATAAACTAAAGTGGTTTGCGTTTCGGCATTACCTACTAGATCAGTTAACTTGAACACTGTTGATAGATCTTTTTCATCTTTGTATGTTAATGTATGTGCTACATCATCATATGCTAAAGAAGTCAATGTTTCTTCGTTTTTAATAACATTGGTTAACTCAGTAACAAACTTAGAATCGTTTATAATTGTTGATGCATTATTAATTACATCGGCAACAACATCTATAGTTGTAGCGGTTTTGTCCTCACTTGTGTATAAATACGTTCCGTTATTGTTATTTGCTAACGTTGTTACAGTTTCTGCATCACCTACTAAATCAACTAATTGAATTACTGTTGGCACTCCGCTTTCTCCGTTATAAGTCAACGTTTTATCTGTTGCGTTATAAACTAAAGTGGTTTGCGTTTCGGCATTACCTACTAGATCAGTTAACTTGAACACTGTTGATAGATCTTTTTCATCTTTGTATGTTAATGTATGTGCTACATCATCATATGCTAAAGAAGTCAATGTTTCTTCGTTTTTAATAACATTGGTTAACTCAGTAACAAACTTAGAATCGTTTATAATTGTTGATGCATTATTAATTACATCGGCAACAACATCTATAGTTGTAGCGGTTTTGTCCTCACTTGTGTATAAATACGTTCCGTTATTGTTATTTGCTAACGTTGTTACAGTTTCTGCATCACCTACTAAATCAACTAATTGAATTACTGTTGGCACTCCGCTTTCTCCGTTATAAGTCAACGTTTTATCTGTTGCATTATAAACTAAAGTGGTTTGCGTTTCGGCATTACCTACTAGATCAGTTAACTTGAACACTGTTGATAGATCTTTTTCATCTTTGTATGTTAATGTATGTGCTACATCATCATATGCTAAAGAAGTCAATGTTTCTTCGTTTTTAATAACATTGGTTAACTCAGTAACAAACTTAGAATCGTTTATAATTGTTGATGCATTATTAATTACATCGGCAACAACATCTATAGTTGTAGCGGTTTTGTCCTCACTTGTATATAAATACGTTCCGTTATTGTTGTTTACTAAAGTGGTTACTATTTCTGGAGTTTTATCATTTAGAGGCATCCATTTAGTTTCATCTTTCGGATCTCTTATATAAACAATTCCAGTTTCGTAATCGATATACATTTGAATAACTCCATCTATACCTGGTGTTCCTTCAGCTCCTGGTACGCCTGATCCTCCTGCGATTCCGTCTTTACCATTATTTCCTGCTTTACCGTTTAATGGTACCCATTTTGTAGAATCTTCAGGATCTCTTACGTAAACAATTCCAGTAGATTTATCTATATACATTTGCACCGTAGCGTCTAATCCTGCTTCTCCAGGTAAACCTGTACCACCAGACATTCCATCTTTTCCTGTTACTGGAATCCATTTGTTAGGATCTTGTGGATCTCTTACATATACAATACCAGTTGTATAATCAATATACATTTGAACAGTTCCATCTAATCCAGCATCTCCTGGTAAACCTGAACCTCCATTGATTCCGTTTTTACCATCGATTCCGTTTTTACCGTTTAATGGTACCCATTTTGTAGAATCTTCAGGATCTCTTACGTAAACAATTCCAGTAGATTTATCTATATACATTTGCACCGTAGCGTCTAATCCTGCTTCTCCAGGTAAACCTGT
>NZ_JAYGJP010000004.1:0-396702 GCF_035013205.1 Flavobacterium sp. PL02 | reverse complement strand
TAATCCAGCATCTCCTGGTAAACCTGAACCTCCATTGATTCCGTTTTTACCATCGATTCCGTTTTTACCGTTTAATGGTACCCATTTTGTAGAATCTTCAGGATCTCTTACGTAAACAATTCCTGTTGATTTATCAACATACATTTGAACTGTTGCGTCTAATCCTGCTTCTCCAGGTAAACCTGTACCACCAGACATTCCGTCTTTTCCTGTTACTGGAATCCATTTGTTAGGATCTTGTGGATCTCTTACATATACAATACCAGTTGTATAATCAATATACATTTGAACCGTACCATCTAATCCAGCATCTCCTGGTAAACCTGAACCTCCGTTAATACCGTTTTTACCATCAATTCCGTTTTTACCGTTGATAGCTGTCCAGGTTCCATCTAAATTCTGAACATAAACAACACCTGCTGTATGATCAGTATATATGCTAATATTCTCACCTGGATATCCTACTTCACCTTTATTACCTGGAGCACCATCTCCTCCAGCAACTCCATAAGCTTCATTAGATATGCTAATCCTATTCCATTTACTATCATACCAATAGTAATAACCAGGTTTAATGTCTGCAACTGTGGCTGTATTAAAAACCAACAAACTGTTTACGTTACCATTTTTAATCGTGGTAACATCTGTAGAGCTAGTTAATGTAACTCTTGGTATTAATACACCTTTGTCATTAGCTACAACTTCTAATTGAGAAGAAGAATTTGGCATTGGTGTTCCTATACCTACCTGAGAGTATGCAGAGTAACTACCTAGTACAAAAATTAAAGGGAGTAATTTGTTCTTCATAAGATTTAATTATTATGAGTTATTCTTTTTAAATTATAATTGGCGATTCTGTTTTAAGTTAGATCAATTAAATCAGGCTATTTATTAGCTTTCAAATCTTCATCTATTCACAACATGAACTTAAATTATTGGCAAAATTATGCTCTAAATCTTCCCTAGGACTGCCACATAAATTTTTAAAATCAGCATGAAAAGTTATAAATAACCAAAAGCGATTAGTTCTTTGTAGTATAGGTAGTTGCGTGTTTGTTTTAGAGTGTTTATAGTGCTTGGTATCAAAAAAAAAATCAATTGTATCCAATAAAAAACGGGTTTGATTTTACTTAAAAAATCAAACCCGTTTTATTAAAAGTAACGTGTTTTAGAATATCAGATTTTAGTTTGTACTTGCATCTTTTATTATTATAATAAACTCTGAACGTCTGTTTAATTCATGTTCAGCTTCGGTACATTTTACCCCATCACTACACTTATTAATTAGTTGTGTTTCTCCATATCCATCTCCCCAAATTCTATCTCGGGAAATTCCACCTTCATTTACAATATAATCAATTGTAGTTTTGGCTCTGTTTTTGGATAATTTTAAGTTATAATTATTCTTTCCTCTACTATCTGTATGAGATCTTACTTCTATTGAAATTCTTGAGCGATTTTTAATTAAATTAATCACTTTATCCAATTCAAGTTTAGATGATTTACGTATTGTATATCCTCCATAATCAAAGTAAATTGGGCTAAGTTTTAATTTATCCGTAAGATCATCTCCTTCTTTTAGGGTAACAACTTCATTATTGACAATAACTGATAACTCATTAAATAATGCTACAGGTATCTCTTTCTTCTCAGAAATTTTTTGGCCTTCTACAAGTATTCTTTCTGTACCAAATCCTTTCTTTTTAAATTCAAAATCATAATTTTTTAACGGCAATAAATCCAAAGAATATTTCCCTGATTCATCCGTAAACAATGTTTTAACTTTTTCGTTTAAATCATTATAAATTACGATTTCCACATCTCGTAACGGTTCTCCCGTAATGCTATCTTTTACTATGCCAAAATAAACAGGGTTTAGATTAAATGGAAAAACGATAGATTTTGTCTCTACGAATCTATATATATCATCATCTCCTTTTCCTCCGTTTCTGTTAGAAGAAACAAATCCTTTCTTGGATTCATTATCTATAACATAAGCAAAATCATCATTTGTTGAATTTATAGGTTCACCTACATTTACAACTACATATTTGCCTTCACTATCTTTTGCAGCAGCAAAAACATCTAAACCGCCCAGTCCTGGATATCCATCTGAAGAAAAGTATAATATTCCGCTATTATCAACAAAAGGGAATGTTTCGCGTCCGTATGTATTTATTTCATCGCCTAAGGATTCTACTTTATTAGCAAAACCACCACCTTTTTTTCTGCTTACGACATATAAATCGGTATCATTCATTTTTTTATTCCTATTGGTAACAAAAAATAATTGTTCCTCATCTGGACTTAAAGCTGGATGTGCAGACGAAGTTCCTTCCATGTTTATAGGATACGGAAGTTCTCTAATATTCACCCATTTGTTGTTTACTTTTTGAGCCTGAAAAAGTCTTAACTGACTAATCTCATTTTTAGGACTAGTCTTAGTTGTTGCATTTTTTGCTTTTTCAAAAGGAACTAAGCGTGTAAAATACATTGTGTTGCCATCTTTGGTTATAACTGGAGTACTTTGGTGGTATTTAGTATTAATGTCTCCAGAAAGTATTTTTTCATTTTCAAGTTTGCCATCTTCTGTAATTTGTGCAGAATAAAGCTTTAAAAATGGTTTGTCATTCCAATTATGTTTACGCTTAGTAATAAAACCAGAATCTTTGGCTGTAGCGTAAATTATTTCTTTATAAGCTGGAAGTTTTTCAAATTTTTTAGTTTCAACTTTTTCTACATCTTTCTTCTTATCATTGTTTTTATTTAAAACTTCTGCTTTTGTCGAAAGTTTATTATTATCTTCTTTTCTTCTTTTTTCAGCTGCTTCTCTTATCATTCTGGCCTTTTCGGCTTTTTCGAATCGGGCAATTTCAAAGGCTTGTTTAATAGCTTCTTCATTAGGAACAAATGCTGCTCCAAAATCTGATAATGCCGAATTTATTTCAGCATTTACAAGCTGATCATATCTATTCGATTGCTCTTCGATTGCTTTTAAATATGCAGTAGGATTCCATTTTTCAGCTTCTTCGGGCTTTCCAGCTTTCTCATAATACTTTCTCATTACAGACAATGCCTGCTCGTGTTCATTATTTGCTCTTAAGCATAAAGAATATCTGTAATAATACTCTGGTAATATTTTATCTCCACTTTCCATTAATTTAGCATACCATTGTGCGGCATTAGAGTAATCGGAATTAAAGAAATAGGTATCTCCCAGACGACCATATATTTCGCCTGATTTATTTCCTTTTTCAACCAATCGCTCATATAATTTTCTTGCGTCTATAAAAGAAAACTCTTCGTATTTTGCATTTGCTTTGGCAAGCTTTTTATCTTCCGATTGAGAAAAACCGATAGCACTACTTAAACAAAAAAGTAAAACAAGCACTTTGTGTATTTTTATTCCCATAATTAGTTTAATTAAGTATTATTTAGAAAAATCTTGGTGACATCATTCTTGATTTGGATCCGCCTACTAATTCAAATCTTAAAAAGATTTCATGTGATCCCGAATTGTAATTTACGAGCTTAGTAGTCTCAGCATCGTAAGAATATCCTATAAACCATGAGTCTGAAACCTGAAATCCTACTAGCCCACTTACTGATGCGTTTACTCGATATGCAAGTCCAGCTGTAAATTTTTCATTTAATAAAAAATTTGCTGAAATATCTGTTTGCAACGGCGCTCCCTGAACAACTTTAGTTAGTAAGGATGGTTTGAATTTTAGATTGTAATTTAAATCAAAAACATAACCTGCCATTAAGTAGTAATGCATGCGTTCTTTTACAACATAACTCTGTGCTTCATCTTTGGCTGATTTATCATAATGGCTATTTTCTAACATATTTGGAATAGAAAGTCCCAGATAAGATTTATCAGAATGAAGATATACTCCTGCTCCAATATTTGGCGAGAATTTATTATCGATATTATTTTGAAATCTTGGATCTGCCGGATCATAAATATTCAATTTAGTAAAATCAACATCTAGTAAATTAGCTGTCCCTTTTAATCCAAACGATAATTTATAAAATGGAGAAGTATTAATTGAGTAAGAAAGATCTACCGAGATATCGTTTTCTGTAGATGGACCTATACGATCATTAATTATCGAAACTCCTAATCCCATGTTAGCACTAATGGGAGAATGGATAGATGCTGTATTTGTAATTGGGGCTCCATCTAGTCCAACCCATTGGGTTCTGTGTAATCCAAAAACACTAATTGTACCACGAGAACCAGCATAAGCAGGATTTATATTAATCGTGTTATACATGTATTGTGTGTACTGAGCATCTTGCTGTCCTAGCATTGTACTCGAATAAGAACACAATACAGCTGCTATAAATAAATTTAATCTTTTCATTTTCATACTATTTATTAAAAATATGGGCAAAATTATAGCATCATCCTTTTTTACTACTGCCACATAAATTCATAAAATCATCATGAAAAGGTTTAAAGATTCTGTGGTTTGAAATTAGAGGTTCAAAGACCGAATGCTGCTAAGTTTAGTCTCAGTGTCAGTTCTCAGTTTCAGTAGCAGTAAACAATATCTTAATCTCAGTAAGTTTGAACCTTTGCATCTTTGTATCTTTGAACTTCTCCAAACCTTTGCTCTTTAAAACAAGAAACCCGACCACTTAATGTAATCGGGTAAACCTTAAATTAAAAAAAACAAACAAAAAATAAAATTTTTAATTTATAATTATCTGAATAATAAGTGATTTAATATGATTTAGCTTTAAATACTACATTAGGTAGATCTCCATGATATTTTTTATAGACTAATGAAAAATAGGATATTTTATTATAGCCCAATTCATAGGCAACATCACTAATTAGCTTGAAATTTCCACTTTCTAAGAGTTCTTTTGCGAGTATTAATTTTTCATTTTTGAAAAATGTAGCTGGGCTTAAGCCAAATACATTTGTATATAAGTTCCTGTATTTTGAAATTGACATATGAGCAATTTGCGATAATACTTTTACTCCTGGAAATGGCATTAAAAGATTTGACAATAAATACTCCTGCGTTTTCATAATAGAACTTAAATCTTTCTCCAAAAATAACCCAGCATTTGGCATATTAGAATTTAATCTTTCTACAAAATAGCCAAAGAGTTTGTAAGCAGCACTTTTTAATAAAAATTCATAATTTGTATCATCCATTCTTTGCTGTTTTAGATTATACAATACGACTTTGCTCCTACTATCTATATGTCCATAATAAAACATTTTTTTTATTTTATCATCAAAAACATTTTTAAAATCTTTTTCTAATACGGCATTTTTAAAATAATTTTTGATAAACGATTTGCGAATATACAATCGCAAAGAAAATGCTCTCTCTCCAACTTGCGAAACGTATGTGCTTTTAAGAAAACTATCTATAATAGCAAACCCCAGTTTAGATTTATATCCTATTTGATGCTTAATATCATCTACAAAATGTTTACTAAAATTGTCGCTCATATCGTAATAAACAATCCAAAAATCTTCTTCAGATGGCATTCGTGTAAAACGCATTGGTTTATTTAATACTAAATCAATAATAAGCACCGATACATCTGGAGAGATTTCTATAAAAAAACCAGAACCATTGGCTTTTTTTTCAGGAAAGCTCATTAATTTATTGTCAGCACTTATTGTGCATCCTAATCCGTCGACAAAATCTTGTTGCCATGCGGGTGTTAGCGATGCTGTGTGTTTAAATTCGGGTATTGTTATATCCATACATTCTTTTTAAAATAAACTTTGATATTCTTTTGGAAAAACTCCGTACATCTCATTAAATCGTTTTGCTAAATAAGAAACATTTGCATAATTTAATTTATGAGCTACCTCGTTAACAGTAAACTTGCCTGTTTCTAGTAACTCTTTGGCACGGTTTAATTTATTATTATAAAAGTAAGTTCCTGGATTTAGCCCTGAGATTTTGGCAAATAGTTTTTTATATTTTGAAGGTGACATCGCAACTTGTTCTGCCAGAAAGGTTATACCTGGAAAAGGACCTTCGATAGTATTTTGTAACATTGCCTTAGAGGCTATAATATTCTTTATGTCTACACCGATTGTTTTATCAATAACAATTTTTGTTTTATTTAACTGTTTTAGATAATCTCCTATTAAACCATATATAAGTCCTCTAAAATATATTTCGTATAATGGACTATCGTATGCTATTTTTCTAAAATCATTTATCAAAATCAAGCTCTCAATACTCATTCGGTCCAAGCGAATAATTGTATTCTTTTCAGAATCAAGAATGATATTAGCAATTGGTGCTACTTTGGTTATTTTGCTAAAATAATTTTTTAAGGCATCTTTATCAAACAAAATGCAAACAACAAATATTCGAGTTCCTTTTTTAACAACATAATCCATATTTATTGTACAATCTACAACAGATAAATTATAGTTTAATTTCCCTATCAAAGTGGCTTCATCATCCAGAAGAAAATCAACATCCAAGTTAGTGAGATAGAAATATAAACCTATAAAATTGCTATTTTCATTACGGTATTTTAATAGTACCTCTTCTTTATAATTTGTATCAATTAGCATAGCTGAAATGCCCTCTTCAAGAGGTAAAATATAATGAATACCTCTATACATTTCATTGTCTCCTTTTATGAAATTTCCTTCTATTGAGCCTCCCATAGCTTCTGCTAATACATTAATCCAGTTAAGGTGTGTATTGTAATCATGTGTAATTGTTTTCATTTTTAAAAATTGACTTTAATATTCATAAATTCTCTTTCATAAATTCTTTAAAAAAAACACTTATTTCAACTAGTTAATTAAAATTAAGAGATGAAATTTTAGTGATAATGGTTTGTATATAAACTACATATGAGTATATTGCTAAATGATATTTTATTAGGAAGTCGTTAATCTTCTGTGTACTTAATAGTGAAATTTGAATCGGTATATTCGAGTATGTAACTTCCTTTTTTTCTTAACAAACGCTTCTTTATAACAAGTTTTTCATAGATTCCAAAAGCCTCATGTTCCTTTGCTGTCAAGTCATGCTCGCAAGACCAATTTTTTAGTATATTTTTATAAACTAAATGCCCATTAACTGTATATTGCTCTTGATCTTTAATAGGTACTATTATCACACTCATTATTTATAGTTATAAATTTGTTCAGCTTCTTTGTTACTTTTAATAAATGAATGCTTCATGATTTTTTTTATAAACAATGCAATTAAAAGTACTTTGCAAAAGTATATTCGCACCCACTCTTTGAACTACCACACAGAACCATAAAATCAACATCAAAAGTTACATAAATGAAATAAGTAGCTGTCTTTTAGTTCTTTCTAGGCAAAAAAAATCCCGATTACTTTATGTAATCGGGAAATAGTATAATTGCTTTCTAATTGCAATTTATGGTATGAAATTATTTGAGTACAGTATTGGGCAAAACCCCAAAATAATCTTTATAAATAGACGAAAAATAAGTAGTTTTATTATATCCTAACTCAAAGGCAACATCGCTAATATATTTAAAATCACCGCTTTCTAATAACTCTTTTGCCAAAAGTAATTTTTCTCTTTTAAAAAATAATGCGGGGCTCATATCAAATATATTAGTATACAAGTTTCTGTATTTTGAAGACGACATGTTGGCAATATTTGCCAGAAATTCTATTCCAGGGAAAGGAATCAAAAGATTGGACAATAAATACTGCTGACTTTGCATAACTGCCTCAATATCTTTTTCTAAATGCGTTCCTGCATTAGGCATTTCTGAATTTAATCTTTCTATTAAATAACCTAATAAATTATAAGCTGTTCCTTTTAATAAAAACTCATAATTTGGATTATCTATAGTTTGCTGTTTTAAATCATGAATTATGACTTTACTTCGGCTATCGATATGTCCATAAAAGAACATTTTCTTTTTTTTATCATCAAAAACATCTCTGTAATCTTTTTCTAATCCAGCATTTTTAAAAAAAGTTTTCATATACGATTTCCTAATAAATAGCCTTAGTGAATACAGTCGCTCACCTACAGTACCTAAATAGGTGCTTTTAATATGATTATCGACAATAGCAAAATTTAGTTTTGATTTATATCCTATTTTATGGTTTACATCGTCTAGAACATGCCTGCTAAAGCTGTCGCTTAAATCATAATATACAATCCAAAAATCATCATCAGTAGGCATTCGTGTAAACCGAATTGGTTTATTTAATATTAGATCAATAATTATTACCGATATATCGGGATGAATTTCCAGAAAAGAGGATGAGCCACTAGCAATTTTTTCAGGAAAGTACATGTTTTTATCTACAACAGTACAGCCTAGCTCATCAACAAACTTTTGACGCCATTCAGGAGTTAACGAAAATATATGTTTAAATTCAGGGATTAATTCACTCATAATTCTAGCTATAATAAACTTTGGTATTCTTTTGGAAAAATTCCATACTTATCATTGAATCGCTTTGCCAAATAAGAGATATTAGCATAGTTCAATTTCTCCGAAACTTCACTAACGGTATATTGTCCTGTTCCTAATAATTCTTTGGCGCGTTCTAATTTGTTTCCGTAAAAAAATGCTCCAGGACTTAATCCTGAAATCTTGGTAAATAATTTTTTGTATTTGGATGGCGACATAAATACCTGTTCTGCTAAAAATTCGACACCAGGAAAAACCCCATCAATAGATTCTAGTAGCAAAGCTTTAGAGGCAATAATACTTTTTAGATCATCATGTATTACTTTACTAATAATGAATTTTTTACTTAATAGTTGATCTAAGTAATTACCAATTAATTTATACACAAGCCCTTTAAAATAAAGTTCAAACAATGGATTTTCGTATGGTATTTTCCTGAAATCATTTATTAAAAGATAACTCTCAATATTCATCCGTCCCATACTGATAATAGTATTCTTTTCTGCATTAAATACATCTTGGGATACAGTTCTTAGACTGGGCATTTTATCCATATACTCTTTTAATGCAACTTTATCTATAAATATGCAGATAACATATATCCCTGTTCCCTTTACAACGGCATAATCTGTTTCTAAAACACTATCAATTATTGTAAAATTGTAATCTGATTTTCCAACTACTGCGGCTTCATTATCTAATATAAAGTCAACATTATGATTGGTAATATAAAAATACAACCCAACAAAACTATCTTTATCATTCTTGTATTTTAGCAATACAGTTTCTTTGTATGTAGTATCAATTACCATTGCTGCAATCCTATCTTCCATTGGTAAAACGTAATGTGTACCAGTGTAGATTTCATTGTTACCTTTAATAAAATTACCACTCACAGTTCCGCCCATGGCTTCTGCCAGTACATCAATCCATTTTGTTTCAGTAGAATAGCAATGTTTAATTATTCTCATAATAAAAGATTTATTATAAAAGTACTAAAATTTTTAAAAAAAATGACGGCTAATTTAACTAAGACATGTACGATTAAAGCATTGATATTTAGATTGTAGCAATGTGATTCCTAAAATTATTACGCATAGTTTTTCTTAAGTTGATTATTCTAAATAAAGAAAGACGGAGACAATAGAGATGTATATAAACGATGGTAAAGAGAAATATTTAAGCTATAAACGAACCAAATTAATCCTAATGTTTTCATAATTTGTACGTTTCTATAACCGTTTAAAAAGTTAAAAATACTTATATTTACTTTTTTGGTGATAAAACCCGATTACACGAATAGTAAATTTGAGTAGGTTAAGCCGATTAATTTTAAGCAGTCAAGATGGAACAAAATACCATATCAATAGCATCATTACCTTTAGAGGATAATCCTATACCGAATAATAAAATAATAAAAGCTGATTTATTACCCAATCCAGAATCCAGGTTAGATTCTATGGAAATGAAGGAAACACCTCTTTATGATTCTAGCATTCCGTATAGAGATTTAACGGATGTTGCTAGTAAAAAAGAAAGTATTGCCCGACTGATAGATAAATTAGATGTTGAAAAAAATATTAGATATCAAAGAACTGTAGAAGATACTTATTGTAATGTGTACTCTTACGATTATTGTTATTTTTCTAAAGTTTATCTTCCTACGGTTTGGTGGACTGATGAAGCTCTGGAAAATATATTGAACGGACAAGATGTGGAAGCTGTTTTTGAGCAAACCGTAGATCGCATTTATTCTAGTGCAATACACGACTGGTTTTTACAATGGGGAGCCAGTTTTGGTTGGGAAAGAATGTTTTCTGTTGATGAAATTCAGGAAAAAGTAAATGCAAATGGTGGAATCGGAATGATTTGTGCCAAAAGAAGAGAAAAAGGACTGTCTGGACATATAGTTCCTGTTGTTCCCGAAACAGATTTACATAAGGCATATCGTGAAAATGATGTGGTAGTGTATCCGCTGCAATCGCAAGCAGGAAAGCTAAATTATAATTACTTTTCTGAGGATAGAAAAGATTGGTGGAATGATGAGTTATATTCCTCTTATGTGTTTTATTACCATGAATAAAAAAACTTTTGCACTTTATTTTTAAATCCAAAAAAAGCATATTGATTTTCAATCTGTTAACAACTTGGAAATGATAAAACAATTCACTACTTTTGCAACTTAGAAAATACTAGGAATAGCAAAAGTTGTAATTAAGCTATCCTTATGCTTAAATTATTGATATAAAAGTGATTAATAACAATAGTAATTTTATAACCTTATTATAAAATTTTAGTTTTTTTTCAATTCATCAGTCGCTACAAGTACAAAAAATCTAAAATATATTTTCCTATATTTTTAAAAGTAAACGAAAACTTTTATAATGGAGGCAACAATGATGCTCAATCCGTTACAAGGTTTCTTGTGTCTAATTTAAACTGATTAGACTCTTGTTTGCGGATAAAAAGTATCATCTTAAAAAAAGTATTATCAACCATAAAAAAGAAAATTAGTATAAATGAAAGACAATCAGACAAAAAAATATTATTGGGGAATTGGATTAGAAAACGAAACCTATTTGCAATTTGAAGACCCCCTAATAGTTTCTGGTGAATTTATACAAGAAAAAATTGGATTTGAGAAATACAGTATTGATTATAGAAAATGCTATAAACCAGAAAGCCTGGCTCCTATTTTAAAAAAAGCTTTTGGATTAAATGAAAGCTATAAAGTAAGCCGAATGATGAATAGTCATTCTCTGGAAAAACTTGATATAAACTATCAACACAAAACATTATCACCAATAAAACCATTAATTGATACTGAAAATGGTGAGGTGATCGCAGAACCACTTGATAATCCTGATTATCTTGGAAAATCTATCATGGAACTTTTCCTTGAGGATCAACCGTACAATATTCAGAGTATGATTACCCAAAGAAACAAAACAATGGGTTCTGTTCATTTTGATGGTGATTCTATCGAATTTGTAACTAAATATTTTGAAAACAGAACAATAGCCGATTCGTGCAAAGAACTAAAAGCTACCAAAAAGTTATTTATTGATAAAATTAATGAATCACGTGTATTAAACGGAAAATTAAACTTTCCGGATTATAACAATGGTCTTAATATGTTTATGACCAATCAGGAAAATTTGGTTTTGTTTAATAACGGAACGTACCATTTTCATATTACTTTGCCTTCATTAACAGAAGATAGCAGAATTGTAGATTATAATGAATTTGAAAAAACACATGCCAATGCTATTTATTTGTTGCAATGGTTTGAGCCATTTTTTATAGCTACTCTTGGAAGTCCTGATATTATGGGAGTGATAAGTGATACTTATAGCATGGACAAAAAATTTACTTTGGGCTCTATGCGCAATGCAATGTCTCGATATATAGGTGTAGGAACTTATAATAAAGCAATGCCAAAAGGTAAAATTCTGACCTATAAAGTAGATGATTTTAGAAAATTACTAAAATTTGAAAAAGAAGAAAATGTTTGGTGGCGTGATCAGGTTGAATCTGATATGGAATATGAAATGCTTTCGGAAGTTGGTCTTGATTTTAATCAGGAAAAAATGTACCAAAGTGGTTTTGAATTCAGAAGTTTTGATGAGTTTCCAGCGCAGTACTTAAACGATGTTCTTTTTTCTATAATTTTAATTTGTGAGCATTCTTTAAACTTACCCGATGTACAATGGGGACATGATAGTAAAGCATGGAATAATCTAGTTTTTAGAACTTTAAAAACGGGCTATTTAACTGAAATTAATGAAGATGAAAAGAATGAAGTTTTAAATTTATTGCAAGTATTAAATCCTGCTGATAGTAATTATAATACGCTAAAAGCTGAATTTGATGCTATCATAATGTTAGATGAATTCTTCTTTAAAATTTTGGCTGTCTTACATGATAAATACAAAGACAATAATGTTTGCTTGGATTCTATGTACGGACAAAAAACAAACTTCCCTCCTAAATGGGATAACTTTAATAAATACCAAACAGAGAAACATTTAAAGCAAATAGGTTCTTTCTGTGAGAATTAAAAATTCTTAAGAAGTTTAAAAAAAAATCATACAACGCCATAAAATTATGGTATTGTATGATTTTTTTTGACTCCTACTATTTTATAAGTACGCTTTTATACTTAGCTATATCTTTTAAGACAGTTCCGGTACCAATAACTACGGCTCTTAACGGATCTTCTGCAATATATACTGGTAAATCGGTCTTCTGAGATATTCTTTTATCAAGACCACGTAACATTGCGCCTCCTCCTGCCAGATATAATCCGGTATTATAAATGTCGGCAGAAAGTTCTGGTGGTGTTAATGAAAGTGTAACCATTATTGCATCTTCAATTCTTTGTATTGATTTATCCAATGCTTTTGCAATCTCTCTATAGCTGACTTTTATTTCTTTTGGTTTCCCTGTAAGTAAATCTCTTCCACGAACCAACATATCATCAGGAGCTTCCTCAAGTTCTTCCATTGCAGCGCCAACTTCGATTTTTATCATCTCTGCAGAAGCATCTCCGATATACAAATTATGTTGTGTTCTCATATAATACAAGATATCATTGGTAAAGACATCCCCTGCAATTTTTATCGATTTGTCACAAATTATTCCTCCAAGCGCAATAACTGCAATTTCGGTGGTTCCTCCTCCAATATCAACAATAAGATTTCCCTTTGGGAGCATCACATCTAAACCAATTCCGATAGCAGCAGCCATAGGTTCATGAATTAAAAATACTTCTTTCCCGTTTACCCGTTCACAGGATTCTTTTACGGCTCTCATTTCAACCTCGGTAATACCACTCGGAATACACACAACCATTCGTAATGCGGGAGTGAAAAAACTTTTCTTTAGTTCAGGTATATTTTTTATAAACCAACTAATCATTTTCTCAGAGGCATCAAAATCGGCAATAACCCCATCCTTAAGTGGTCGGATTGTTTTAATATTTTCGTGTGTTTTTCCCTGCATTAAACTGGCTTCCTTGCCTACAGCGATAATTTTTCCGTTTCTAATATCTCTGGCTACAATAGAAGGACTGTCAACAACGATTTTTCCGTTATATATTATTAAAGTATTAGCCGTTCCTAAATCCATAGCTATCTCCACCATCATAAAATCAAATAAGCCCATAATATTGTTTTGTTTAAGAACGGTTATTGTTGCGGCTTTATTTTCTGCAAAAAATAAAATTCAAATGCGGCAATTAAATATGTTTAAGGATGGAATCTAGTTAAAAGGCACTAAATCATTCTTATACTAAGGTAGAACAAAAGATATGATTATTATGATGATTTGTTTTTATTAAATTATTTAATATTTTCTTAGTGTTAATTATCAAATTTTTTGTAAGGATTGGTTTATACTCATGATTTACAGGGGTATCTATCTGCCAATTTAAAGCATTAAGTTACATAGTGAGATTCATGAAATTAATATTACAGCAAAAAAATAACCATAATAAGAGAAGTAAGGTCATTTAAGTTTACGCCGATTAGGAGTACTTATATTCACTTATTTTTTCCTATTATGGTTAAAAGAATTTCACTGTATTCACTAAAAATTTTAGCAATACTTAAATAAATTTCTAGCAACACTTACAGTACTTTATCTATACAGCAAAATAAATTATTTTATTGGATAGTAGTTTGCTTTTAGTGATGAGCATGTTTATCATGATTATCGCCTGTAGCTTTAGGACCTTCAGAAACATTTACTGTAAAATCTGCTGTATGAAGTTTGCCATCTATTTTAAACTGTACCCACATTCTATAAATACCCGATTTTTTTACTTGAGTCTCTGCGTAAATTGGGAAGTTTTTATCAGATATTGGATGAATATGCAGGAAGTCTTTAGTTTCTTTAGCAACCATTACAATATGAGCGCTTGCTCCAAGATACTGTTCAATATCTTTCTCCTCTAGTTTCTTACCCCCTTTTTCTACAGTAAATTTTAGTAACTGACCTCTGTCTGTTTTTAAATCATTTCCGTTAGTTAATGTAACTGTATAATTATCAACTTTAGATACTAGTTTTTCTGTTGCCGTTTTTGGTATATCCAAAGGAGTTCCTTTTACTTCAACTTCCATCATTTTGACGTTACCAGACGCACCAACTGGTTTGTAATCGGTAAATAATAAATATTTGCCTCCACCCGGAAATGTCTCGGAAACACTATAAGTACCATCAGCTTGTTCTTTTGGGTGTATATGATCAAACCATGTTAATTCTTCATTCATAACCAAAAGATGCATCTTCATTTCGTGTACTACATCCATTGTTACATTTTTACCATCTTCGGTAACTGAGATTGATAAATTTGTTGGTTTTCCAGCCTGAATTACTTCAGGATTACTAGATAACTTAACATCAAAAGCTCTATCCTTCTTTGCTGCTGAAGGTTCTAATTCCATTCCGCATTTTGAACATTTTTCTCCTTTTTTTCCTGTTACTTCAGGATGCATAGGGCAAACATAATTAGCTTCTTCATTAGCGTGCTGATGTATATCCATATCTGATGTGTTTTGTTTCTTTCCTGTATTATTACAAGCTGATAGCATAGCAATAGATGCTGTTCCGAGCAATAAAATTTTTAGTTTATTCATACTATTTTTAATTATTTTAAAGGCTTTATTACCTGTTACAAAGTTCTATGTTTCTTAGAATCTAATCATTACACTTTTTCTAGTTTTATTTGTGACATTTACAGATAATTGATTGCGAACAAAAAATATCTTATAAATATTGCAACGGTTTTAACTGCTGGAACGCAATGTATTATCATAATTCGTATCACACGGTTGAAACCGTGCGCTATGGTTAAAATAGAATTTAAGAACTAAAAAGAAAGAGCCCGATGCGATATCGAGCTCATTCCAAACTGCATAACTGTAATAATATTGACTTTTTGTTTTTAACCTCTTTTGGAGCAAGGTGTATTTACAATACTAAACAGATAAAGGTTCCGCTTTAAAACCTTTACTTTTGATGATAGCAACAATTTCATCTTCTGTTGCTCCTTCTGATTGTACTGTAAGGATTTTGTCGGCATTATCAGTGTCTACATTCCATTCGCCAATACCTTGTGCGTTGTCCAAATCAGATTTTACTTTTGCTACACATCCACCACAATTAAGGGTTGTTTTGAATTGAAGATTTTTATTTTCCATTTTTATTGATACTTTAATAATTATTTGATACCGCAAATTTCCGTCAATTATGCTTCAATTCGTTTACAATATTCCTTATTTGATTTGTGATATTTACTGATTAATAAGTAAGTCAAAAGGTTTAAAGTTATAAAGTCATAAGGACTAATGTTATTTAAAACTTCATCTTTTGAATCCTAACAGCATTTAGTATAGCTAATAGCGCAACTCCTACATCGGCAAATACAGCTTCCCACATGGTAGCAAGTCCACCTGCTCCGAGTATAAGTACAATGGCTTTTATAGAAAATGCCAGTATGATGTTTTGCCAGACTATTTTTTTGGTTTGTTTACCAATATTTATTGCCATTGCAATTTTTGATGGCATATCATCTTGTATTACAACATCGGCAGTTTCTATGGCAGCATCACTTCCTAAGCCGCCCATTGCAATTCCTGCATCACTCAGAGCAATTACTGGAGCATCGTTTACACCATCGCCCACAAAAGCTACACTGCCGTTACTGGCTTTGATTTCTTTTACTTTATTCACTTTGTCTTCTGGTAGTAAATCTCCGTAAGCATTATCTATTCCTAATTGTTTGGCAACGTAATCTACAACGGCACTTTTATCACCACTAAGCATAGTGACTTTTACATTCATGCTATGTAACTTATCGATTGCTATTTTTGCATCAGCTTTAATGCTGTCTGAGATTGTGAGATAGCCTACAAATTTCCCATCGTAAGCAATAGCAATAACCGTGTACACAATGTTTGCTGTATCTGCATCATGGCTGATATTAAATTTATCAAGTAATTTAAAATTACCAACAAGCAATTCTTTTCCGTTTACAGTCGATTTTAGTCCGTGTCCGGCTATTTCTTCCGTCCCTACTAAATTGATGGTATTATCTATCTCGCCAACATAGTCATGAATGGCAGTTGCTACAGGATGTGTACTTTGACTTTCGAGCGCATTGACCATTTTAAGGATTTTGTCTTTATTAAGCTCGGGTTTTATAATTACTTCCTGAACTTTAAAAACGCCTTCGGTCATTGTTCCTGTTTTATCAATTACAACATTCTGAATATTAGCAAGAATATCCAAAAAGTTAGAACCTTTAAATAAAATACCATTATGACTTGCTGCTCCAATACCTCCAAAATATCCTAGTGGAATAGAAATTACCAAAGCACAAGGACAAGAAATAACTAAGAATACTAATGCTCTGTACAACCACTCACTAAAGACATAATTATCTACAAATATTGCTGGCAACAACGTAATCGCTATAGAAAGCAATACGATAATAGGTGTATATACTTTGGCAAACTTACGAATGAACAATTCCGTAGGTGCTTTTTGAGCAGTTGCATTCTGTACCAGCTCCAATATTTTACTAAGTTTACTATCCGAATAGGCTGTGGTTACTTTTACTAAGCTTATAGTGCTGCCGTTTATCATACCTGCCAATACCGTTTCGCCTTTAGATTTCGTGTCGGGTTTACTTTCTCCCGTGAGGGCAGCAGTGTTAAATGAGGCACTTTCCGAAATCAGTTCGCCATCTAACCCTAATTTCTCTCCTGGTTTCAACTGGATGATGTCCCCTATTTGAGCATTTTCTGCTTTTATAATAACCGTTTTGTTATCTCTCAGTATGGTAACTTCATCTGGGCGTTGATCCAGTAGTGATTTTATATTTCCTTTGGCACGAGATACCGCAAGTGTTTGGAACACCTCGCCTACTGCATAAAATAACATAACAGCTACAGCTTCGGGATATTCGCCTATGGCAAAAGCACCAACAGTAGCAATTACCATAAGAAAGAATTCTGAAAAGAAATCTTTGTAGCGTATACTCTCAATCGCTTCTTTAATCACTGGTAACCCAACAGGAATATAAGCTATGATGTACCATGTCAATCTTATCCAGCCCGTAAACCAAGTTTGTGGAAAGTAATTATCGAAGCCTATCGCAATTAACAATAACGAGAGAGATATAATAGCAGGCAAAAATAACTGAAATGCCGTTTTGCCTTCGAGGTCGTGGCTGTGATCATGATCGTGTCCGTGACTATGGTCATGCCCGTGATCATGGTCTTTTTTAGTACTATCGCACTGGTGTTGGTACGCTTCTTTTTTTTGAGGTTTTACATGATTATCTGTAGTGCAGCATTGCTTTGACATATCTATTAGTTTTTAATTCTATGGCAAAGTTATAAGTCTGTTTTGGGAACCTGGTTGCAATTTATACTTCTGAAATCAAAAATCGTTAGTCAAAAATCTGAAATCAATTTTATTAAGTTAAGGAAAAATATATAATCTTGTATAGAATAAATTTATCGTAAAAACGCAAATTTTTTACAAACATCAATTATCCATGAGGTTGCATTTCTAGCCCTGATAGAAGGGAAAATCCTTTTTTATTGTTTTTCTCAATAAAAAAGATTTGGAATGATAGCAGGAAATAGCTCCTAAAAAATCTTTATAAAATAAATTATTTCCTGACTGTAGGGCAATTCAAGGCTTGAGATAAAGGATTTTCTAATGATATAAATACTAGTTTATTCTTGATAAAATCTAAAAAAATTTGGAGCAATTTTCGCAAATTCCTTTCATTACAAAATTGACACTTTCTAATAAAAACTTTTCAGGAAGCTGAATTGGTGGTATAGAAATACTTTCGAGACAATACGTATTATGGCAACGGTTACAATTAAAATGAACGTGTAATTCTCCAACGGTACACATACAGGTTTCATTACAAATTGAATATTTCATTGATCCAGAACCGTCGTCAATGTTATGAATAAGTAAGTTTTCATGAAACAAAGACAAGGTTCTAAAAATGGTCGATTTATTCACGGTTTCTAATTCCGTTTCCAGATCTGTCAGGCTAAAAGTTTTTTTAAATTCAGTCATTGTTTTAAATATCAATAACCGTATTGATGTTGGCTTTATATTCCTGTTCAATAATCTTTTTTCTAAGCTTTCCATTTTATACTTTATTTAGGCTTCTATTACAAATTTAAGAAAATAGCGAACGTTCCAAACGTTACAAATAATGTATATAACCAATCTCTGGTAAGTACATACAATTATCGCAAGTGTCATATTCGATAGTTGCTTTAGCCGGTTGTTCAAAATTGGCTTTTAAAAAAGCATCTGAGAACAAAGCATACGGCGGAAATTTAGCAATATGATTTTTAAGCATTTTGTGAGCTTCTACAACAGGCGCTCCGTAAAGTTTCTCAAATCTGCCAATTTTATATTTAGTAAAAGTACCATAATGCACAATGATTTTTAGGGATAAAGGAATTTCCATAGAAAGCTGTAATGATAGTCTGGCTATTTCTTTTTTAAAGTTGTTGTACATTACTTCAATTTGAGTTAATGTAGTGCCAAACGACGGTATTTTGTGGTATTTGTAAAATAATATGGCATCACCTTCAATCTCCGAAACTTCTAAGGATAATGTGTTGCTGTCTATTATTGATTTTAGCAGACTTTCGGTTATGTATTTACCGATAAACATATTGGTATTTATTACAAAATCTGTAAAACCAGATATGTCTGGAATCATCACCATTCCTGTTTTATATTGTGCAGTATCATTTTTCATAATTCGGATTACAGCTGGGCTGATTACTATTATTAATTACCAACAGTGTATCCCGCCTTTTTAATAGCTTCTATAAGATTTTCTGCAGCATCATTGTCTTCTACAGAAGCGGCTAGTTTTCCAGCTTCTATTTTTTGAATTTGAATTCCATCTATATCTTTGATAACAGTATTTACTCTAGCCTGACAATGTTCACTTTTCATATCAGGTATACTTAATATTATATTTTCCATTTTGCTTTATTTTATTATACAAATTTCAGAATTGTACCACTATTTTTCATGGTGTAATTCCTTGTTTGATTTATAATATTTACTGATTGATTGAAGAAGGTTCAGAGGTTCTGAGAGGCAAAGGTGCAAAGGTTTTCCTGTAGAGACGCACCGCGGTGTGTCTTAAAGAATGTATTTATAAAGGTTCTGAGATTCTGAGAGGCAAAGGAGCAAAGGTTTCTTGTGTACCGCAGATTTATAGAAAATTATTTTTCAAAAAAAGACCCCATTATTAATCAACTTCTAAACTATTAAAGAAGGGGATTAAAAATGAGGTCAAAAAAATGGTTTGTTTTAAGAATTTATAAAGCTCGTTTTTTGAATAGCATTTATTGTTTAAGCGTTTTTATAGAAAAAGCTGCTATAATTGCGGCAATGGCACATATAACGGCTGCGGAGAAAAAAGCCGTCTGGAAACCTGCGTTTAATGCTGCAATATCAGTTTCACCCATTGCTTTAAGAGTATTCGTTTTTGCTGCTGAAATAGCTACAACAATACCCAGTCCTAAAGCCGAACCTACTTGATAACTTGTATTAACCAAGCCAGAAGCAAGTCCCATTTCTTCGGGTTTAGCTCCAGACATTGAAGCAATAGTTCCCGGAATATAAGCCAATGACATACCAAGTGCGCCCAATAAAGATGCAGGCAAGACATTGATTAAGAATGTTCCGTCGGGCGGAATTGTGCTAAACAGAAGAAGTGATCCTGTAAGTGCGATTAATCCAGCTATTAGATTTGCTTTAAAACCAAATTTAGCCACCAACTTTCCTGTAACACCAACCATTAAAAACATGATAGCAATTGTCATTGGTAATAAAGCCAGTCCGCTATTGAAGGCAGAATAATTCAGCGTTTGCTGCAAATAAAGATTTAGAAAAAACCATAACGGAATCCATCCTGCGGCCATTAAAGCCATTACTAGATTACCTCCCGAAAGATTTGGAACTTTAAAAATGCTCATAGGTACTAATGGTTCTTTCTTCTGTTTCTGAACAATAAAGAAAACAAGAAATAATAACAAAGAAAGACCTAGTAAGCCAATGGTTTGTAAAGACTTCCACCCTGCTCCTTCTCCCGACACGATTGCATACACCATTACTACTAATGCTGTTGTAGCTAGAATTGCTCCTGCAATATCTACTTTTCCTTTGCGGGTAGCACCAGCAAATAATAAACTCTTGCTATATGCTAATACTATAAGTCCTACGGGAATATTAATTAGGAATATCCAATGCCAAGAAAGCCATTGAGTAATTGCTCCGCCAAGGAAAACTCCTGCAGAACCTCCCGCAGCGGCAGATGCTCCCCAAAAACCTAATGCTTTATTGAGTTCTTTAGGGTCAGTAAATTTAGATAATACTAAAGTAAGTGCTGCCGGAGCAATAAGTGCCGAACCTAAACCTTGTAGAGCTCTTCCTGTATTTAGCGCTGCTTCTGACCATGCCACGCCAGCCAAAAGTGATGCGGCAGAAAGGATAATGAATCCCCACATAAAAATTTTACGTGCACCAAACAAATCCGACAAACGCCCGCCGAGGAGTAAAAAACCTCCGAATAGGATAACGTATGCATTAAATATCCATTGCAAGCCACTTTGCGAATAACCAAGATCCGCTTTTATTGCGGGCAAGGCTACCCCAATAATTGAGGTGTCCATAATTACTATAAATTGTGCTGTGCAAAGCAAAAAAAGTGCCGACCATCGTTTGCTATATGGTGTAGGTTTGTCTATTGGTTGTTTATTATTTTTAGTCATATTTTTATTTAATTGTTTTAGTTAGTAATTATAGAGTTAGCAGTCCAAGGGCCTGTTGTAATTCTACATGTAGCATTCGCAGGTTATATACGGCGTTTAGGTAATTTATTTTGGCTTGTGTTAGTGCTAGTTCAGCATCTGTTAATTCAAGTCTTGAGCCTAAGCTATTTCTAAAACGATCATCAATCATTCGGTAGTTTAATTCTGCCGATTTTACCGTTGTTTCCTGAATGTCTAATTGCGTTACTGCTTCTTTCCATTTGCTTATAATCGTAGCAAGTTCGGTCTTAACTTCATCTTTTAAATCGTTTAGCAATATGTCTTCTTGCTGCGTTTTAATTTTTGCTTGATTAATCTGAGATTTAGTACGGTTACCATTAAAAATAGGTACGCTAAGCTGTAGTCCTAAGAAAGAAGTTTTTGGCCAGGCATATTCGTTAAATTCCATATCATCTGCCTGAGCTTGTATCTGATATTGCCCTATTAATGCCAGCTTTGGTAATAGTTCTGACTGAGCTGCCTTTAATTTTTTTTGCTGAAGATCAATAGTCAGTTTTTGAATATTCAAATCTTTCCTATTTTTATCAGCAATTAGCAATGCTTCATCAACTTGATAAAATTCGCCTTGACTTACTTTTATGTTATCTTCAAGGTTGTCTGTCAGTTCAATTTCTCCTGAATCTTCTAATCCGATGAGTCTTTTTAATTCAATGCCAGATACCTCTATATTATTTTTTAAATAAGAAACAGATGATTTTAAATTTGCTACAGCAATAAAACTCCTTAGCGTATCTGATTTTAGTCCTCTGCCTTGCGCAAATAGCGATTTTGAATCTTGAAGCGCTTTGATATTACGTTGATGGCTTTGTTGAAGTAAACCCAGTTGTCTATTCATCATCAGTATGTTAAGGTAGCGACTGGAAACCTGAAGTGCTACCCGACTTTTTAAATCGGCTGTTTTTTCGTCTTGAATTTTCTCGTTGATTTTAGAAGCTTTTGTAAGCTGATGTGTCGCTGGTGCAAAGATGGGTTGGTACAACGATACGAATGCATTATAAGTATTTCTTCCGCCAACAGCGAAATCCTGCACTGCTTTATCTGTGCCTACAAAGGAACCTGGGAGGAATATAACCTGCCTGTCAAAGTAATGAGAAAAGCCTGCGTTTGCCGAAATACTGGGCAGCAAACCACCTCTTGTTTCTCGGGTCATTTCTTTAGCATTTATTTCTTCTAATATTTGAACCTGTATTGCTTTGTTTCCTTGTTTTGCCATTTCTAATGCATCTGTGAGAGCCAGCTTTTTTTTCTGTGCATGCACTGCATTAGCGCTGCTTAGCAATAGCAGCGCTGTAACTATGTGTAAGATATTTGTTTTCATTTTATCTTCTTTGAGATTTAAAATCATGATTCTATGGCTGGACTGTTTGTGTCTTCAGAATCTTCTTCTACAATAACAACTTCTCCTTTTTTGCTTGACAAATAAGAGTAAACTGCCGGGATGATAAACAATGTTAATATTCCCGAAAAGACAAGTCCTCCCACAATAACAATTCCTAATGACTGGCGGCTGTTAACGGTAAGCGCAATAGGTAATGCTCCGAATATCATGGCTAGCGATGTCATTAAAATTGGACGGAAACGCTGCTCTGCTGCCTGTATTGCGGCATCGTATTTAGAAAGTCCTGTATCTTTTAGATGGTTGGCAAATTCTACAATAAGGATTCCGTTCTTGGTAATTAATCCTACCAGTGTAATAATCCCGATTTGACTAAAGACATTTAAACTCTGACCAAACCACGATAGGCTAAGAATCGCTCCTGTTACTGCCATAGGTACGGTTAACATAATGGTTAATGGATCACGAAGATTTCCGAACTGAGCAGCTAGAATCATATAAATAAGCAATAATGCAAGGACTAGTGTAAAGGCGATATTACCTTGACTCTCGTCATAATCTCGCGATTGACCTGCTAATGAACTTTTGAAATTTTCTCCTAACACTTCTTTCTTAATCTTTTCGATTTCCTCAATTCCTTCTGCAAGGCTTACCCCTTCTGCTGTTGCTGCCGATACTGTAGCCGATATATATTGGTCGTATCGATATATAGCAGCTGGACTTACTGCCTCTTCTGTTGTTATAAGGTTGTTCAACGGAATCATCTTACCTGTTGTTGAACGAACATAGATAGCGCTTAAATCACTTTTGTCATTTCTGTGTTGTCGGTCTAATTGTCCAATTACTTCATACTGACGATCGTTGCGCAGGAAATATCCGTAACGCTGTCCTGAGAATGAAAGTTGCAGCGTATGAGCTACTTCTTCCATAGATACGCCCATTAAGGCTGCTTTTTCTCTGTCAATATTTATTTTTACCTCTGGTTTATTAATCTTAAGATCAGCATCAACAAATAGAAGTTTTTTGCTTTGGCGTGCTGCTGCCAGGAATTTAGGAAGCACCGCTGTTAGACTATCAAGATTTGGCGATTGTAATACATATTGTATTGGCATACCTCCTCCATAACGACTTCCTATAGTTGGAGGTAAATAAGGAAATAAAAGAAATCCTCTAAACTTACCCGAAGCTGCACCATATTGATTGTATAAATCCTTAATACTTGATTTTCTATCTTTAGGGTCTTTAAGATAGATACTTTGTACAGCAACATTAACAGGTGCTGGAGCAGGAATAAATGAGATCGCAACCATCGAATAGGTTTGATATAAACCATCGGTAGAATCGTTTACATATTTTCCAACTTCGGTCATGTGTTTTTTCATATAATCGAAAGAAACACCTTCGGGAGCAACGGCGATTAGATTCATGTTCGAACGGTCCTCTATCGGTGCTAGCTCAGAAGGAAGTCCTTTGCCAACAAGATAAATAAGTAAAGTTGTGCCAATTAAAAATACCCACGCTAACCATCTAAATTTCATAAATGTGATTAACAAACTAGCGTATCCATTATTCATACGGACGAAAAAAGGCTCAGTCACACTATAAAACCAGCTAGGCTTTTCTTCTTTCTTCAAGAAATAAGCACTCAGCATTGGAGTAAGTGTCAGTGCTACAAAAGCCGATACCATTACAGAACCTGATACGACAATAGCAAATTCCTTAAATAGCTGACCGCTGATTCCTCCCATGAAAACAATCGGCAGAAATACTGCTGCCAACGTAATGGTAGTAGAAATAACTGCAAAATAAATCTCCTTAGAGCCTTTAAACGCTGCTTGTATGGGCGACATTCCTTCTTCTATTTTTTTGTAGATATTTTCGAGTACTACAATAGCATCATCGACCACCAATCCTATGGAAAGTACTAATCCCAAAAGGGTAAGTATATTGATAGAAAAACCAGCTATATACATAATGAAAAATGCGGAAAGAATAGAAACTGGAATCGCTAATACTGGTATGATTGTAGATCGCCAGTCTCTTAGAAATAGAAAAATAATTAATACGACTAAACCAAAAGCGATAAAGAGTGTTTCTTCTACTTCTTTAATAGATTCCCTTACAGAACGGGTATAATCAAAACCTACTATTAAGCGGTATTCAGATGGGATATCTTTTTTTAGCTGATCTAATCTTCTGTAAAATTCATCTACTACTTCTATAGCATTTGCACCACGTTGTATCTGGATAGCCACACCTACACCCACGCGGTTAAGACCTCCAGTTTCATTGATGATAGCCGTACGTTCGTTTACTTCTCCTAATTCGGCAGAGCCAATATCTTTTAATCGGATTACTCTATTATCAACTTGTTTGATGAGCATTTCCTCAAAATCTTTTACGGAAGTAAGACGTCCCATTGTACGAATACTTAGTTCGCTATTATTCCCGTCTATCCTACCCGCAGGCAAATCAATGTTTTCTCTTAATAATGCCTTACGGATATCTTCGGGAGTTAGTTGATAAGCAGCAAGTTTAGACGGCTCAAACCGAAGACGCATTGCGTATTTATGTTCTCCCACGATAGCAACATTATTGATTCCGGGGATAGACTGTATTCTGTCTTTTATTGTAGTAGATGCGAGGTGACTCACCTCTTTTATGTCTTTGGTATCGCTTTCTACTTCAAGAAATGCTACCAGATTGTCTGGCGAAGATGCTTTTTGTACAATCGGCGGATCTACATCTGTAGGAAGCTGTTTTCGTGATTTGGCAACTTTATCCCTGACATCATTTAATGCATCTTCAATATTTATTTCACGGTTAAACTCTATCGAGATAACGCTTACCTGTTCCCTGGATTCGGAAGAAATGGTGCGTATTCCATTTGCTTCCGATATAGATTCTTCCATTGGTCTGGTAAGCTTAGATGCGATTACATCTGGGCTTGCACCAGCATAGAAAGTAATTACCGAAATTACTGGTGGTTCTGTTAATGGGAATTCTCGAATCCCTAATTGTTTCCATCCTATTATTCCTAAAATAACAATGAGGAGGGAGAATACACCGGCTAAAACCGGTTTTTTTATGCTTAAAGCTGATATACTCATAACGCTAAAATTTGAATTTGATTAATTGGGTACAACGGCTTTTACAGGGGTACCATCTCCTATGCGCAGCATATTTGAAATTATGATACTATCGCCAGTCTTAATCCCAGATGTGATAACAGCATCCGTTTCTGTCCTATTACTGATGGTTACTGCCACAGGTTTTGCTACTCCATTTTTTATTACAAAAACAGCATAACCTTTATCACTTGGCGACAAAGCTTCTGTTGGTATCATTATACCTTTTGCTCCTTTCTGAGTGACACTGAAATAAACTTTTGCCGAAAGGCCTGCACGAAATTTTCCGTTTGAATTATTAGTTATGGCTTGTACTTGTAAGCTTCTGCCTTGAGCGTCAAGACCCGGTTCGGTAGCATTGATAGTAGCCGAATATTCTTGATCAGATAACTCAGAAGTAAATCTTACTTTGTTTCCTGTTTGTATCAACGGCAAGTATTTTTCTGGAACAGAGAAATTGATTTTGATACTGCTTTGATCTTGCAACATTACTAGTTCAGCTCCAGGCGATACGTAAGCCCCAAGATGTACTTTTGAAATTCCGATTTTTCCTGAAAATGGAGCTCTAATTACGGTTTTGGCTAAGTCTACTCGAAGGAGTTCTTGCTGTGCAATCAAGGATTGGTAACGCATAACTGCCTCGTCGTTTTCCTGTGGTCTTACAGTTTCGGTTTTTAAAAGATTAGCCATTCTGTCTTTAGTTAATCGAGCCAGTTCTAGTTCGGCACCAACCTGTTTTAACCGCGATCTGATGTCGGCATCATTTAGTTTGTAAAGCACAGCTCCTTGGCTTACGTAACTACCATCTTTAAATGCCACATGAGTGATCTTTTGAGGGAGTTCGCTCACAATAGAGACTTCGCGATACGGCATCATCGTTCCCACTACAACCTCTTGCTGATTGAGTTGTTTTTCTTGGGCAATTATAATGTCAACTGGTAGTTTGTTGGCATCCGCCGTTGCTGTTGCATCTTTTTCTGGTGCTTTTTCAGTTTTGTTCTCACAAGCAATCAATAAGATGCTCAACAAGGGAACTAAAATTCCCAACCTTTGTGTAGTATGTTTGTATAACATGTTCTTTTTTTTAATTATCCAACTAACTATTAAATTTCAATGTCAAAATTACAGTGAGATGCTAACGGGCTTTATACACAATTACAGGTAAGAGTTGTGAGATTTACTTTTTGTTTAGAGGTTCAAAGGTTCAAAGAAAGGTGCAAAGGTTCAGAGGTTCAGAAGTACAAAGGTTTTCGTAGAGGCGCATCGCAGTGCGTCTTAGGTTTTAGGGGAAGAAAGGTTCAAAAGAGAAAGGTTCAAAGCTTTTGAGGGACAAAGATTCAAAGACGCAAAGGTTTTCCGTAGAGACGCACCGTAGTGCGTCTTAAGTTGTGGAGAGATAGGTTTTAAGAGATAACCATTTAAAAAAAGAGCTGCAATCTTGTCTTTCTGAGGCGGAACCGAAGAATCTCCACCAGTAGCTCGACAACATTGTGTTAAGACTAGTTTGTGTCCTTCGACTCCGCTCAGGGTGACAATATTATTGGTAAAATTAGTTTTATAGGACTGAAATGATTTTTTTAAGAAGCGCTATTTATATGAGATTGTTTCTCTATAATAGCAAGCTTATCAAGCCGTATTTTTTTATAATAGGAAGAAGTAAAACCAGTATATTTTTTTAACTGGTTAGATAAATGTGCAGGACTGCTGTATCCTAAAGTATGGGTAATCTCAGACATCGATTGATCTGTATAAACAAGAAGTTCTTTTATCTTTTCGATTTTTCTGAGGATGATATATTTTTCAAGTGTTTGTCCTTCTACAGACGAAAATAAAGCGCTAAGCGTATCATAATTCTTGGTCAGTTTATTACTGATTAATGTAGAAAATTTGGTTGGTTTTCCATTTTCCAATTGCATTTTGATTCCTATTTCTACTAGTTCTTTAATCTTTTCTACAGTTTCTTCGGTTTTAGTAAATAGTAATTCAAATCCATTTTTTTTAAGCATGGACTTAATTGCCTCTTGGTTCACAGAAAAGTTGGCTGTATCTTTTATTACAACGCGGCCTAGCTCAATAGCAATGATTTCTAAATCTAGATTTAAAAATTCTTGTTCGAGAACATAAATGCATCTGTTGCACACCATTCCTTTTATTAGTAATGTCATAAAATTGATATTAATGATGCTTTTTCCATTTCCTTGAATTTTGTATTACAAATTTCCTGATAGTTGAGCTGTGTCTTATATTGCTATTCCTAATTTGATTTATAAAATTTACTGATTGTTTTAAAAAGGTTCTGAGGGACTGAGTGACAAAGGCTCAAAGATTTCTCTCGCACCGCATATTTCTTAAAAGAAAACCTCATTTTTAACCAGTTCCGAAGATGTTAAGGAAGGGAAAAAATGAGGTCAATTAAAAAACAAAATCAATTATTTATCGGGTAATCTTAGGTGGAATAAATTCTTCTTTTAATTAAGGAATAAATATAAAACGGCGGCCAATAGATTATGAAACCGCCGTTTGGCAAACGCATCAAGGAGTTTACTTTTTCCACTTTAATCGTAAGCTGTTGCTTACCACACTTACACTACTCAAAGCCATTGCAGCCCCTGCAATCATTGGGTTTAGCAAGAATCCGTTTATTGGGTATAATATACCTGCAGCAAGAGGAATACCAATAAGATTATAGATAAACGCCCAGAATAAGTTTTGTTTTATGGTAGCTACTGTTTGTTTTGATAGTCGAATAGCCTGAGGTATTTTGTTAAGATCGGATGATATAATAGTCATCTTTGCCACATCCATTGCGATGTCGCTTCCCTTGCCCATTGCTATACTTACATCGGCAGTTGCCAATGCTGTACTATCATTGATACCATCACCTACCATGGCTACAACTTTGCCTTGCTGTTGCAATTCTTTTACAAAATCGGCTTTATGCTGTGGCATTACTTCTGCTTTATAATGTTTTATTCCTGTTTGTTCTGCGATAGCTTTTGCAGTAGCTTCATTATCTCCAGTAAGCATATAGAGTTCAATACCCATACCTTGCAGATGTTTGATTGCTTCTACAGATGTTTCTTTAATTTTATCAGAAATTGCAATAACCGAAAGTGCTTGCTTGCTATTAGCAAACCAAATTACAGTCTTAGATTCTTTACCCCATGCATCAGCTTGATCCAATAATGTACTGTCAATAGTGATATTATTCTCTGCTAGCAATTTCTTGTTACCTACATAATAGGTTTCGTCCATATAGATTGCTTTTGCTCCCTTACCAGTAATACTATCAAAATGGGTTAGAACTACGTTTGGTATACTTTCGAAATTTTTTACTACGGCTTCCGCTAAAGGGTGTTCGGATTGCTTTTCGATACTAATTAAAATATCTTTTGTTACATCGTTATTATTTAGCCATTTAACACCAGTTACCTGTGGTCTTCCTTCAGTAATAGTTCCGGTCTTATCTAAGACAATTGCCGTAACTTTTCTGGCTAGTTCTAAACTTTCGGCATCCTTAATTAATATACCATTTTCGGCACCTTTGCCCACTCCTACCATAATTGCTGTAGGTGTTGCAAGACCTAATGCACAAGGACAAGCAATAACTAGTACTGTAACTGCTGCTAATAAAGCTTGTGCCACAGCATTTTCTCCTTCTAGAACTATCCAAACAATAAAAGTAAGTATGGCTATACTAATTACGATTGGAACAAAAATACCTGCAATTTTATCAACTAGTTTCTGCACAGGAGCTTTACTTCCCTGAGCATCTTGCACCATTTTGATAATTTGCGCAAGCATGGTTTCTTTTCCAACTTTAACTGCCTTGAATTGAAAACTTCCTTTTTGGTTTATAGTTCCTGCAAAAACCTTTTCGTTTTCCGTTTTCAGCACAGGAACAGGTTCACCGCTTAACATACTTTCATCTACATATGAGTTTCCTGAAGTCACCATTCCATCGACAGCAATTTTTTCTCCTGGTTTTACAAGGATAATATCACCAACATTTACGTTTTCAATTGCTATTTGTTTTTCCGTTCCGTCAGGCTGAATAACCATTACAGTTTTAGGCTGTAAACCCATTAATTTTTTAATTGCAGATGAAGTATTTCCTTTGGCTTTTTCTTCTAATAATTTACCAAGAAGGATGAATGCAATAACTACTGCTGCCGCTTCAAAATAGACGTGAGCATGTAATCCGCGTTGATGCCAGAAATCCATGAATAGCATATTAAATACACTAAATAAGTAAGCAATTCCGGTACTTAAAGCCACCAAAGTGTCCATATTGGCAGATCTGTTTTTCGTTTGTTTCCATGCATTTATAAAGAAATCTTTCCCTAACCAAAGTACTACTGGAGTCGAAAAGAACCACATAATCTCATTTCCATAAGGCATATCCATAAAGAACATACCAATCGTTACTACGGGTAACGACAATATAACTGCCCAAATGGTTTTGTTTTTTAATTTTTTGAATTTCTCGGCATGAATAGCTTCCAGAGATTCTTGCTGTTTGGTTTCGTCTACAATAAGTAAATCGTAACCAACGGCTTGCATGGCTTTTTGAAGTTTATTTGCATCTGTTAGATTAGGAAGATATTCTACAGTTAAGTTTCCTGTTGCAAAGTTTACCGATGCATCAACTACTCCCAATTCATACGTTACGATACTTTCTGCGCTGCCTGCACAAGAAGCACAAGTCATACCTAGAACAGGAAAAGTATTTTTAACAGTGGGAACATTATATCCCAAGTTTTTAATAGCCTTTACAGCATTACCAACGGTTTCATTACCTTTAACAGTAATGGCAGCTCTACGGTTGTTTACTTCTACTTTGTGAGTTTCAACGCCTTTAACCTCCGCTAATCCTTTTTCTACGATTAAAGCACAATGCTCGCTATCTACATTTTCTAGCGGAATGAAAATTGTTTCTTTACTATTATTATTTGTCGCCATATTTCACGTGTTGTAATTTACATGCAAAGTTGGCGACAATATCTATGAATTTTATTGTGTAATTATGGGTTTGATTTGTAATATTTACTTAAACCTTATCCAATGGTTTTCTTTTTTCTTCCCTAATTTGTTTAAAGTGACTTGGCGTTAACCCCGTTACCTTTTTAAATTGATTACTCAGGTACGCAACACTAGAATAATTTAAACGTAAAGCTATTTCGCTCAGCGATAACTCATCATAAACCAAAAGTTCTTTTATTTTTTCGACTTTTTGAGCGATGAAATATTTTTCTATTGTAGTGCCTTCTACCTCCGAAAATAAATTAGAAAGGTAATTATAGTCATGATTGATTTTTTCGCTCAAGATATCAGATAAATTGTTTTTTGTGTCATTATCCTGATGATGCACCAGGTCGATGATAATGTTTTTTATCTTTTCGATAATTCTACTTTTTTTATCATCAATTACCTCAAAACCTAAAGGAACTAATGCTGCTTCTATCGAATTTCTTTCGTCGGAGCTTAGTTCTTTTGTCAGGCTAACCTCTCCAAGCTTAATATTTGTAAAGTCTAAACCGAGTTTTTCGAGTTCATTTTGAACTACCATAATACAACGGTTGCAGACCATGTTTTTAACGAATAATGTACTCATATCCTTGTTAGATCAGATTTTTTATTAAATATAGTATCGACAAATCTACTATTAAAATTCAATTAACCGTTTTATAAATATCGTTAAGTTTACCGCAAAGAGCGCAAAGGTTTATAATCTGTAGGTTAAAAAGTTTAACCATTAAGACATTAAGTTTCATTAAGGATTAGCGTTAAGTTTACCGCAAAGGTCACAAAGGTTTATAATCTTTAAGGTTGAAAATTTTAACCATTAAGGATTAAGCTTAATTTTTCTTTTTTTCTTAATGGTAAAAAAATGGTCAAGTTAGGTTAATAATAAAGGACGAAAGGGTTTACGTTAAGCTTTGTACCCTTTGCGTAAACCCTAGCGCCCTTTGCGGTAAAAATATTTAGTTTATGATGTTTAGAAAGTCACAAATTTCACTCCTAAACTAAACCATCTTGACGGAAGCGGAACTGCTCCAACCTCGTAATAAGTAGTGTTGAAGATATTTTGTGCATCAACATAAATAATTACTTTTTTGATCGATTGACTTACTCTAAAGTCGTTAATCCAGTATGATGGCCCTGTTATTCTTTTATTAAAACGGGTAGCAAATAGTGCCGTAAAATTTTTATGCTGAAAATCGATTGTATTGGTTATTTGGTGCTCTAAAGAAGAAACCAGATATTTAGAATAAAGATCATCGATAACATCTTGAAATTTAAAATCTAAATAAGAATACGCCAGATTGATATTTAACCTAGAATCATTAGAAAAGTTAACTCTATAGTTGGTACGTAAATTAAAACCATTTGTATTTAGATTTCCGTAATTATTACTTTGCCAAGGCTGAGTGGTTACATTTCTTGTCCAATCTATAAAATTGCTAATCTTTCTGTAAAAATAATTGGCATTAAAACTAAAATTTTGCTTCGTGTATTTGAATCCTATTTCGCTCTGAAAAGCATTTTCGGTTAACAAATCAGGATTTCCAATATTCCCGGGACGTTGGTTAAGGTATAAATCTGTAAATGAAGGTATACGCTGACTTGTTCCGATATTTCCTATTATCTTAAATGCATCTGTTATGGCATAACTAGCATCAATTGCTGGATAAGCTTGCCATTTATAATCTGAATTATAATTAAGATAAGTACCAAAATTCACATCTAGTTTTTCAATAAATGTAGTTCTGTATTGTAGATAAATTCCAAAATTTTCTCTATCATGATCCCCAATGTTAGATGAGCTAATGTCTTCATTTCGTACTTCGGCACCAAAGCCCAGTTCTCCCCTTTTCATCTTATAGGTTGTATTAATTTCTGCAGCTATAGAGTTGGTATAATGCTGGCTTCTACCCGCTTTTAGATTAGAAATTCCATAATAACGATAATCATCATAATTATATCTGTAGCTTACTCGCGGCATCAACGTCCATTTTTCAGATAGATTATGTTTAGATTGTACAGATGCAAAGGTAGTTTGCACAACTTCACTTGAGTTTCTGTCACCAGGAGCAGCATAAAATCCATTAGCGCCAAAGCCATTGTTAATATAACCGAATGAACTTAAAATTTCATTATTGTCGTTAATCTGAAAATTACCCTGATAAAATATTTTATTATTTTCGAAAGCTGTATTGTATCGATAACCGTTGCTTTTATCATGTGAAGCAAAAAGCGAATGTTGTTGTTTCTCTTTGCTTAAAACTCCTCCTACCTGAATTCCGGTACCATAAAATGTATCTCCTGTATCTTGCGTATCTTTTTCAAAATTAGATCCAGCATACGTATTTACTAAAAAGCCAGATTTGGTTGGTTTTTTGGTAATAATATTTATGGCTCCAGTTAAGCTGTTAACACCATAAGTAAGAGCAGCTGGTCCACGAATTATTTCGATTCTTTCAATTAATTCAACCGGAATAGGCAAATTAAGCATATTGTGTGCCGTTTGTGAGTCAATAATTTTTGTCCCATTTATAAGAACAACTGTTTGCTCAAAACTTCCTCCATCTATACTTACATCGGCTTGACTCCCAAAAGGTCCTCTTTGTCTTAAATCTACACCATTGGCATATTGTAAAATTTCCTGAATAGATTTTCCTGGTAATTTTTCAATTGCAACTTTATCAATTATATATACATTTCTGTTTTTTTTAGAAATTGGAGTGCTAAATCTATTTTCGTGAATTATTACTTCGTCAATTTTAATAGTATCTTTTTGTACTTGAGCGTATAAACCAACACTCATAAAGGTTAATATAGCAAAATAAATCTTTGTCATTTGTTTTAATTTTTTGCAAAAGTAGTATCTTGCCGTACTACTAATGTGTACCAGTTTTATAAAAATGGATAGTCCGGTTCAAATTCCTTTCAAAAGTTTTATTCAGCTTAAGCCTGAAGAGTCAACTGCTATATACTTGCAAATAGTTTTTGAATTTATAAAAGCGATACAAATCGGATTACTTCCTGAAGGCACAAAACTTCCTGGAACTCGTATATTATGTAAATTATTGGAGGTTAATAGAAATACGCTTATTAAAGCTTTTCAGGATTTAGAATTACAAGGCTGGATTGAAATTTTGCCAAATAAAGGAACGTTTATCTTATCTGAAAAAAAACAAAAAAACAAAGCCGAATTTGTTCCGATTGAAGGTGAAAATGCTTCAAAAATAAGTGAACCTTTTACTTTTAAGCGTTCTACAATTCTTGAAAACCCGAAAGAAATCAGCACTTTACCCTACCAATTTAATGATGGTTTACCCGATTTACGATTGGTTCAAACTGATGTTCTGGCGAGGTTATATGTATCTAAATTAAAAAGAAAAAAGAACACAAAAACTTGGGAACAAATTCAAACTCAGTCGCATTTAAATTTTAAGACTCAGTTCTCTAATTTTTTAAATCTGACACGTGGTATTCGTATTTCAACATCAAATTTACTCACAACTACTAGCCATGAAATCAGTTTGTATCTGGTTACAAAATTACTGATTAGTCCTGGTGATAAAGTTGTTGTGGCTTCTCCGGGTTATTATATGTCGAATATGACATTATCTGATAGTGGTGCGCAAATAATTACAATACCTGTTGATAAAGACGGAATCGACACGGGGCATCTAAGGCAGATTTGCGAAAAACAGAGTATCAGACTATTATATCTTACGTCTAATTATCATTATCCTACAACAACTTCTCTTAGTGCTAAAAGAAGAATGGAAGTATTAGAATTAGCTAATAAATATGGGTTTGTTATTTTAGAAGATGATTATGATTTTGATTTCCATTATGATAATAATCCTGTATTACCTTTGGCTGCCTTAGATTCTAATGAAAGAGTAGTTTACATTGGTTCATTTGGCAGATCCTTGCCAGCAGGTTTTGGTTATGGATTTATTGCTGCTCCATCAGAATTTATCAAGGAACTAGAAAAACATCAAAACATTCTGGAACCTGAAATTGATGTTATTAAGGAACAGGTTTTAACCGAATGGATTATGGAAGGTGAAGTTCATCGTCTTTCAAAAAAAAATAAAAAAATCTATAAAGAGCGTAGAGATTATTTTGTTTCGTTATTAAAGGAAAAATTAGATGGAAAAATCAAATTTCAAATTCCTCTTCGGGGTTTGGCTATTTGGGTAGAATGGCTTGATAATTTTAATTTAATAAACTTGCAAAAACAATGTATTATAAATGGATTGTTCTTGCCGAAAACAATTTTGTATCAAACAAAAAATCTAACTGCTACACGGTTAGGATTCGGACATTTAGATGAAGCTGAAATGGAAAAGGCGGTTGCTATTTTAAGTAAATCTCTCGAAGAGATTATTTAAATATTAGTCAAAAAAAATATCCCATAAAGAAAGGCTTCTTTTGGGATATTTTTTTGATTGAAAAAGGGTTTTAAGCTACTTCTTCTACTTTTAGGATTTCTAATTTCAAATCCCCTTTTTTAGCAGGCCATTCTACTAGATTACCTACTTTGTATCCTACCATTGCAATACCTTCATCAGAAAGAATTGAAATTTTGTTTTTGCTTACTTTTGTTTTCTCAGGACCTACAAACACAACTGTTTTTTCTTCGTTTGTTGCATGATCTTTATAGGTTACTTTTCTATTTACTGAAACAATATCTTCTGGTAAATCTCTTCTTAGTACCTGTGTTGCCTTTTTAAGTTCAAAAAGTAATAATTTTTCTTCTTCTATTGTTACTTTCTTTCTTCTTACGTGATCCTTAATTAAATCGTATATTCCTGTTGTTAAAATGATGTTTTGATTTGCTGACATAACTTTCTGTTTGCTCCATTCTCATAGGTATGATATATAACTCATCATTGAACTTTTTGTGGCTCTTGGTGTGTTTGAATTCAATGATATCAGAATCCTAAATAAAAATTGAAGATTAAATAAATGAGTTGCCTTAATAAAAGGGTCCCTGTCTAGAGTTTTGACAGGGCTTAATTAATAAACTCTTTGGAACTTTTTAAGAAAGTATCATCATGCAGATATAGTAACGTGCCCATAAGGCGCATCAAGCGATTATTTTTTAAATAAAAATTTGAAGTAGTCATTACTATATTTGCTTTTAACTCTGCAAAGATAGCTATTTTTTTTGAAAGAAAAAAATTTCAAAAATAGAACTTTAATAATGTTAAATAAAACGAGGAGTCTCAAGGTCAGTTATATAGGTTTTTATATTGCAAATACTTACCTATAAAAAGTTAGGGTAAACTTAAAGTTGACTTGAATCTCTTAAAATTAAAGTTTATAGCTTATTCCTACTACTATTATTCCTTTATAACCAAAACCTAGCTCTGCAAACCCTCCTAACTTCTTCCCTACTCTTAAACCAACCGGATTTACCTGGAAACCAAATGCAGTTGCATTATCTGTATAAGCATTGGTATTATCAATTTCTTTGGTTTGCATCATGATGATTCCAGCTGCAGCCGAACCATAGAAATTTATAAAAGATGTACGAACATAACTGAATTCTATAGTGGGTAGTACCAAAAAATATTGCGCTCTACGCTTATTGTGCTCTATCCCACCAGAATTTGGAAGTTTTGTTTCAAACGATTTATCGGTTCTAAGATAACTTACATCGACCCCTATTTTTAATCTTTCAGTAATACGATTGCGATATCCTATTTCAAACATTCCAAGGGTACTATCTTCTGCATTATCGATTTTGGCTCCGTATATTCCAGAAACAATTGCATCACCAAAAGCATCCGAAAGTCCTGTTCCCATAATAAGGAATGTTGCATCACTATAACCTACGCGAAACTCGTGTTTTTCATTTTCTTGTGCTTTTGCAATAAGTGTAAAAAATAGTAGCCCTAAGATAATAATCGATTTTTTCATTTTAATTCAGTTCTAATTTATATGTTCTGTTAAGTAATTTTCTTTTTTGCAAATATAAAAACGTTTGCTTATAATGCAACTAAGTTGCGTTATAAAAAGAAATTTAATTTTAATAGTTACAAATGTATTAGTCTAAAAAATGATTTTCGATGTAATTTATCATTGTCTTTTAGTATAAATTTATTATATAAGATAAAAAACTAGTTGCTATAAACAGAGTGTCATCAACTTGTATAAACAACAAAAGCCTGAACATTGTCAGGCTTTTGTTGTTATATATACTATAAGATTTACTTTGTAGTTCCGAACATCATTATTAATTTATCACCAAGATAAAAATTTAAAGTTTGCTCTGCTACATCAAAACGTAGCTCTTTATTATCTAAAAGAGAAAGTACTTTTTGTTCAATTTTAGAAGTTTTTTCGTCAAGACATGCCATTCTGGTAGATCCTAAATTACCAAACTGAATTTGATCGTTACCTTTAAGTGTATATGTTCCAAAGAAGTTGTTACATCCAGAATTTCCGCTCACTTTTTTAGTAGCTGGGTCAAATTTAATAGATGCTCTTCCGTAATCCTGCCCTACATTTTCAAGCATGATTAATTTCCAATTGTTTTTAGCAATAAAGCTCCAAACATCATTTTGTGTAGGAATCGTAAATTCCATAATGATTTTATTTTTTGAATTTTTAAACTGTACTTTATTTTTTTTCTGTACAATTTTAAACTTTTGATCTTGTATAGCTTTAGTAAACTCTTGTTCTAATTTCATGTTCGCTTCATCACAAGCCATTAAAGTTCCTATTGATGAACCAATTTGAATTTGATTTTTTGAAGCAAGTTTAGTGTATTTTGCACTAAATCTGTTACATCCGCTTTTTCCGCTAATTGTTCCTGTAGCTGAGTCGATTGTCAAATACACATTTCCTGTAGATATTGTTTTACCATTTAAACGAGTTAATGTCATTTTAGTATCATAAATACCTTTAGCAGTTTTGGCAGCTGTTACAGGTGTTTTAGAGATAATACTTTTTAGTTTGTACGTATAAATAGATGCGTCCGCAGGAACAATTCCTTCACGTTTTGTTCTGATTACAGTAATCTCGTATTTATTTCCTTTTTCAAAATTAAAACCTTCAATGCCATTATAAAAAAGTTGATAGTCTTTTTCATTGTCATATCTTACTTGTAAGCACTCCATAGGACCTACACCTACGCAAGGTACTTTATTCTCTTTTACAAACATTTTCAGGGTCTCTTGTCCATAAGTAAATGATGAAACTAGTGTTACCATCATCAAAACAAACATGCATTTTAAATTTTTCATTCTTTTTAAATTTTGTAATACTTCAATAAGTATTGATTATTCTATGTTTTGGTTCTTTTGCATTAACTGTGCCATTTTGAAATATTTTTAAGATTTTAAAATATTTTTAAGATTTTATGGAAATTAAAATGATGACTAAATTGTCTATCTGTTATAGACAATAATTTGTTTTGTAGGGACTTATCAAATTATTAAATAAATAGATTTAAGCTAACGATTATTTTATTTTTTTTTCTGCCAACTAGAAAAAATATCTTGATTATAAAAGAACATTTTATAGAATAATATTTTTTTAGGATGTTTTAAACCCATAGCGAAGAGCAAGACTGGAGCAAGAAATGCCGTTATAATATAATTTTGCAACAGAATATTTTATAAATTTAAACACATTGACAAGAGATATTCATTATTTTATTTTAATAAATATTCTCAAAAAAACAACTTTAGGTTCGATTTTTGTTTTTACATATCTATTATTAATCTAATAAAATTTGAAATCATGAAAATATTGAAACATTTATTTATAGGAATAGCATTTCTAACGATTAGTTTTTCATCTGCTCAAGTATCAGTTAATGTTAATATTGGTACTCCACCAGCATGGGGACCTGTAGGATATACAGATGTACGATATTATTATTTGCCAGATTTGGAAATGTACTACGATATAAATGCATCTAATTACATTTATATTAGTAACGGAAAATGGATAAGAGCAAAATATCTTCCTAGAAACTATAGAAATTATGATCTTTATAACGAATATAAAGTTGTTCTTACGGATTACAGAGGAAATTCACCATATGATAATTATAGAACTCATAAAGAAAAATATGGTAAAGGTTATAAAGGTAAACCACAAAAAACCATTGGTCAAAAACCAGGTAAAGGGAATAACAAAGAACATAAGAATAATGGTAATGGCAATAATGGTAATGGGAAAGGACACGGTAATGGAAAACATTAAATCATAAAAAAAGGGTTACTCTAAAAATTGAGTAACCCTTTTTTATTTATAGAATGATATATTTTTACAACCTTACATAGGCAGCTACTTGCACTATATTATTTACAGTATTATTGCTTTTGCCAAGAACATACTGGTTCATGTAACCTGCTTCAAGATCAAATTTTGGGCTTAATCTCCAACCTAATGCCAGATAGGCTCTGTTTTGGTCAAAAAAACTATCGTTTGGAGCATTTTGTACATTCAAGAAAACTTCATTTTGTAATGCTAAGAAAGCTCCTTTGGTAAAATTGTCTGTTTTAGAGAGCGGAAAGATAGAACGTGCAAAATAACGTAAACGTTGTGCAAATTCATAACTGTCGGTTACAAGCTCGTTTTGCTCAATTATTGCTTGTCCCATAAAACGCTGTTCTAGTCTAAAACGATGTTGCAAAGTAACTGGACGATTAGCTAGTGTGAATTTTTGATTGAAAATAAATTGTTCCCATATTCTGTGCTCAGGTACCCAACCATCAATATCCATAACGCTTCTGTTATTTCCTATATAAGCATACCCTACTGTAGCAATCATATTATCTTTTATATGATAATTTAAACCTGGGCGTATAATATAAGATTGAAGATTTTTTAGTTCATCTGTAGATCTTGCTTGTCCATCAAAATGAAGACTGAATTTATCATTAAGTTTATAAGTAAAAAATACGGCACTCCATCCGGTAAATGTGTTTTGTGTTTGTGCGTTTACAGTTGTACTTAGGAATAGAATTGTTATGCTAATTAAGCTAATGAGAGGTAATCTAGAAATCATTTTTTAATAAATTATATAAGGGAATTGCTAATTTATATAATTTATAATATAGTTCTGTTCCCAGCATTGTTAATTCTCATTTTATTTATGAAAATCATATTTTTTCTAAGTTATTTTTTGCTAAAAAATGTTAAAGCAATTTCAATAATCTATTTGTATGATTTTTGAAGGGTATGAAGATTAAATTATTTTACCTAGCAATAATCTATAAAATTGGGTATTAAACAATTATAGTATATATTTCTAATTCTATTTAATTAGCAGTGAATTTTATTTCTGCTTATTAAAAAAACAGATAAATTTCCGTTTAATTATTTTTTGTTTCGAGTAATGGCAAAGTAAATTTAAAGGTACTTCCTTTCCCCGCTTCGCTTTCAGTCCAGATTTCACCTTGATGCATTTTTATAAATTCACTACAAAGTAAAAGTCCGAGTCCGCTTCCAGTTTCATTTTCTGTTCCTTTCTGGGTGACAATTTCGTTGATCTTAAATAACTTTCCTTTTATGTTATCAGGGATTCCAATGCCATTGTCTGTGATAGAAATTTCGGCCTTTTTAGGAGTTTTTTGAATTTTGACAATAATTTCTCCGCTTTTTTTTGTAAATTTAATAGCGTTACTTAGTAAGTTACGCACGATGGTATCTATCATGTTTTTGTCTGCATCCACTTCAATTAGTTCAGTAGATTCAAATGAAAGAGTGATATTTTTATTTAATGCTAAATTTTTATTTAGTTCTACGTTTTCTTTAATTAATGTGTTTAATGCAATTTTTTTAGGACTGTATTCTATCATTCCTGTTTGTACTTGCGACCAATCTAAGAGATTTTCTAGTAGTTTGTAACTGTTTTTATTCGATTGATGTAACATTTCTATGATTTCCTTAATTTCGTCTTGACTATATTCTTCAATGTTTTTAGTCAATATTTTCGAAAGCCTGAACGACGATCCTAATGGCCCTCTTAAGTCATGTGCTATGATAGAAAAAAACTGGTTCCTATCTTTTAGAAGTTTGCGGATTCTAAGATCTTGTTTTTCCTTCACTAATAATAAAAATCCAACTGTACCAATGAGAGTAAGCAAAAACAAACTAATGTTATACAAAGAGTCAAAAATATTATGGGAGAAAAAATCCTGTTGTGGATTATGATAATTGTTGATTGCTCGCATAACAACCAGAACTTCAAATGTTGCATAGCATAGCACGTAGAAAGTCCTGAAAAAGGTATATCGCTTTTCTGTAAAATAACTAATTGTAGGAGGTAAATAAATGGCAAATACTGCCAAAGACATAATTATAATGCGAGTATTGATTGTGCTCCCTAATAATACTGCGATATTAAAAACTATTGCAGTAACAATAGTAATCCCTATTTGAAGTTTATAGGACTTTTTTTCATCTGATTTAAGCATCGATAGCATTGCTATCGTTTCATAACAACAAGAAGCTAAAATAATTGTATTGGCTACATTTATAGAGATAAAATCGGGGACTATAGTCCTTAAAGCAATCAGGATCCAACCTATTGATAGTAAAAATTTTCCATATCCTAATTTTTGTATTATTTGCCTGTTCTCGCTGGTAGCATACGAAATAGAATAGCTAAAAATAAGAATGCAGATAAAAAAGTTTGCCCAAAAGTAAAGATGGAAAACAGTTTTAGAATCTAACAATAAAAGTTCGGACATTGTAGGGTTTCGTTTATTTAAAAAACTGATTGTCAAATATACAAATTATGGTCATAATCGAATGCTATTTTATAGTGAACTCGTTGTCTTTTTTGTAAAAAAGTAAATGGATAATAAATTAAAATGCAAAGAATCGTTCGCTGAGTTTTATGATAATTAGTTTTCTATAAATACAATAAATATTATAATTAAATGTTTGTTTTAATTAAGAGTTAATGAGATTAATTTAATACAGAAAAGTCATGAAAAGGATATTGTTTTTAATAATTATAATTTGTGTTTCTCTAAAGGGATATGCACAGGACGAACTTAATGGTAAATTTAAACCGATTCCTCCTAAAGATTCGAAAATTAAAGAAGTTATTCCTCCAAAAGAAATTAAACCAAAAGTTGATCCGCCAGTAATTGTAGAGAAACCAGATCCTTTACAAATTAATCCTGAGGAACTTTTTAAGGATGGTAATTTATATAAAAAAGATGCTAATGTAGAAGGTATATTTTATAGACGAAACCAGTTTTTAGGAAGTTTTAAAACAAAATCATTTACATCTACAATACGTTATCGCGATGCAGCTTTTGTAGATGGCGATAAAATAAAAGTATATTTAAATGATAAAATAGTTGTCCCTGAAGTGAGTTTGAATGGAGATTTTCAGGAATTTAAAATAGAACTAGTACCAGGGATTAATAAAATTGATTTTGAAGCTTTAAATGAAGGTTTTGCTTCGCCAAATACAGCCGAGTTTCAGGTTTATGATGATAAAGGAGCTGTAATTGAGTCAAGCCAATGGAATGTTGGTACAGGTTATAAAGCTACAATTGTATTAGTTAAAGAATAAAATCAGCATTTTTTCTAATCACTTCCCTCCTGTTTCATACAAAAGGAGATTAATTATAAGTATCCATTGATAAAGAATCTATGTAAAAAGTTTAGGACTAAATATATTATATTTACGTTTTAAACGGAAGTTACTTACTATGGAAGATTTTTTAATTGGTATTGGAAAAAGATTAAAAGAAATAAGAAAAAAAAATGCCTTAACTATAAACGAAGTTGCCAATAGAGCCGGAGTTAGTAATGGTTTGGTTTCCAGAATTGAAAATGGCAGAACAATTCCTTCATTACCAGTTTTAATAGAGTTGATTCAATCTTTGAATACCGATGTAAGTTATTTTTTTGAAGGTGTCGAAAACACTAAAAATGCCAAATACATCCATATAAAGAAAACCGATTATCAAAAAATAGAAAAGGAAGACAGAGCAGAAACTAAAGGGTTTAATTACTATCATATTTTTAGCAAAAGCATTAATTCAATTGGTTTTGAAGCTGTAATATTAGAAGTTGAACCAAACTGCAAACGAGAAAAAGTTATAACCGATGCCTGGGAATTTAAATATATTATAAAAGGCAGTGTTACCTATATTATTGATGATGTAGAAGTTATTGTTAATGAGGGAGATTCTTTATGTTTTAACGGAAGACACCCACATGTTCCCGAAAATCGAACTCAGGAAAATTGTATTATGTTAGTGCTTTATTTTTATTCTGAAAGCAATAATTAAAAATTAACCGCAAGGGCAGTGAATTTAACCGCAAAGGGCGCAAAGTTTTTCGCAAAGTTAAATAATCCTAGCTTTGCGAACTTTGTGGTTAAGTAAAAATTTAAAAAGGCTACCTCCAAAATGGAGATAACCTTTCAAAAAAAAAACAAAAAACACTATTTATATTAGTTTGCTGCAGGAAGCCAAGAGCGTCCATCTAGTGACCAAGCTGAATTAATTGGCACACCAAACCATTCAAGCGAAGAATAAGCTATATCTACCATTTTTGGAACAACTGTTTCTGCAGTACTTCCACATTTTAAAGAAGCTGTACTTGAAACCCAAGTTGGATTGTTTGCAAAAGGAATTGAAATGGCATTAGAACTAGAATCTATAAAAACGTTTCCAGAACCCGTATTTCCTTTCCAGTATCCTATAAGGTTAGCATAATCGGGATGTGAACTTGTTATAGATGAACAGGTATAGTTTAAGATTGCAGCTTCGGATAAAGCCTTGTTCCATACACGTACTTCGGCAATATTTCCGTTTACATTTGCAGGGTAAGCCAATGTTCCGTCCTGACCAATTGCTAAAGGTAATCCTGAGGTTAAACTTCCAAATCCGTTAATAATAGTTGCCTGTCCTACAAATGCACCATCCTGATATGTTTTTACCAATTTTGCTGCACGATCAACTACTAAAGTTAAATGATGCCATTTACCATCTTTAATTACTCCTCCTGATATATCAACACGATTTTGAGTATCACCAATATTTACTTTCCAACTTCCACCTGTATTTGCCGAAATTACAAATCCACGATTTTTACCACTAGCCCAGTTTTTATTTGAAACCAGAGACGGATCACTTGAATAACCCGAAGTTTTAACTCGACACTCAATTGTAAAGCTTGAAGTACCAAAATTATAAAGTGCATTATTTGTACTCGCATAAATTGCATTGGAATTAAAATTTGCAAATGATCCAGTTATTGATGTTGTCACATCTGCTGCTTTTTCAATTTTATTGGCTGCAAAGTTTTTATTATTGAAAATTGTAAAAATATTTCTTTCTTCGTAAGATGAACCGCCATGAGATCCGCTAGAGCCCGTTACTATTCCGCCATGATCAGGTGCAATAATAACCAACCAATCTTCATTGGCATAATTAGGTCTATTCTTTAAGGCTGTCAGGATTTCTCCAATATAAGCATCCGTAGTTTCTATTGAGGCTTTGTATTTAGGAACATTTAAAGAGAATCCGTAGCTGTGTCCTGCATGATCTACATCATCAAAATGCATGAATAACGCATCTGGATTATCATTTGTAAGCGCACTTACTACTTCGTTTTTTACAGCTAGATCGGTTGTAAGCGTTTTTTCGACATCAATTCCATCAACAATATAAGTGTTAATTGGAGCCCAGTGCACTATAGACATGGTTTTTAACGTAGAATTATACGTTTCAAGACGTTTTAAAAAACTTGGATATGTTGTAAAATTAGGAGTCAAAAAAGAATTATCTGTAACCTTATGTTTTAAATGTGTAACCCCGCTTAGCATTGTAGACCAGCCGTTCCCACTCCAGGTTGGAGATTCGGTTAAGGCATCAAGACTATAAACCGAGTTACTGAGTAAGCCATGTACATTTGGCGTGTTTGCTCCCATTAAGGCATCTCCTCTACAGCCGTCAATACCTATAATAAGTAACTTTTTTACTCCGCCAGTTAATTTTGTAGTTTTTACTGATTTTGCATTTGCAGCTAAATTTGCTGGTTCTTCTTGTAAAGATTCTTTAGTACAGGAAATGGTCAAAAACATACCTGCAAGAATGGTAACATAACTAAACTTTAAAAATTTTTTCATTTTATTTAATTGTTTTAGGGGTTACTATATTAATTACTGTGTGAAACTCTTTTTAGCTACAACAAGTTTTACTTAATTAAAAATGCTGTATAATGAAGCCAAAGAGGGTAATATATAATCTGGTTTTGCATTTTCTAATTGTTCTCTCGTTTGTGCACCCGATAAAACTCCAATGGTAATTCCGCATTCAGCATTTTTTCCTTCATTGATATCTATTGCCGAATCTCCAGCTTTTAATACTTTTGAGGCATCTGTAATTTCAAACAATTGCATTGCTTTAATTATCATATCGGGATAAGGACGTCCGCGCTCAACATCATCTGCAGTTATTAATGCATCGTATTGTTCGCCTTTTTTCCAGTTTAATTTTTCTAATAAAACATTGGCAACTTTACTGTTATATCCTGTATTTAGGACTATTTTTATGCCGTCTTTTTTAAGATTGCTAAGTGTTTTTTCTACACCATCAATTGGAGAAACTGGAGCAGTAAGATATTCCTGGTCTAATAGTTCTTTAAAATATTCAAATATTGTTTTGGCTTTTTCTTCATCTGTATTGTTTATATGTGCCAAAATATCTTTTATTGCCTGATACTTTTCTTTCCCTGCTCCTATCGATAAGACCAGTTCCAGAGAAACATCAATACCAAATTTGTTAATGGATTTATGTAAAGATTTATAAACTATATTTTGCTCATTAATTGTTGTTCCTGCCATATCAAAAACAACCATTTCAATTTCATTAATTTTCATTTTGTGTGTATTATTTATTTTTTTACCATTTTATATTTTCAATGCTATCTGACTCTTTGTCGAAGGAACGCGGATTATGCGGATTCGCTAAGGCGAAAACACGGATTAAACGGATTTTCTTTTGATTATTTTTAAATCAGTTTTAATCTGCGGCTTTACTTTTGTAAATCCGTATCATCCGCGTTCCATTATAGACAATTCAAGTTTGCAATACTTAATTTTTCTTAATCTCTTAATGGTTCATTTTTTTATCTGTGCGATATTTTTTCTCGCAGATTATGCAGATTTTTAATATTTTCATCATTACAGATTAAGAAGCGAGACTTAATTTTTCTAATCTCTTAATGGTTCAATTTTTTTAAATCTGTGCGATATTTTTTCTCGCAGATTATGCAGATCAAGCAGATTTTTAATATTTTTAGCATTACAGATTAAAAAACAATACTTAATTTTTCTTAATTTCTTAATGGTTCAATCTTTTTAAAATCTGTGGTTATATTTTTCAATACAGAACTTAAGTATTAAAAATTTTATCGATATTGTGCTTTGCAAATCCTGCACTTCCTGTCATTCCTTTTCCTCCAATTCCTGTTATAATGTGGATGTTATTGCCAATCGTGTGTTCAAAAATATCTTTGGTTTTGCATTGAGAATACATTCCAAACCATCTGCTTTGGATTTCGTAAGTGGGTAAATCAATAATTTTTTTAGCTTCTTCAATCATAAAATTATCTATGTCCATATTCAAATCAAATCCTAGTGTATCTATCTCTTTTGCACTAGCATATTCATGTGAATCTCCTAGAATTACGGAGCCATCCATAGCTTGTTTAAATAAGATATGAACACCATATTTTTTCTCAAAACTATTAGGGTCTTCTTTAGCTTTGATTGCTTGATAGGAAGGACATTCCTCAAAAGATTCGTATCTTCTTATCGTTAATCCCGTTAAAATTGAGCCATCTAATTTATAATTGTTTTGAGGTTTTGTTTGCAACATCTGAAGTTTAGAAACTATCAAATCGCTATTATTATAAATTTCCGGATATAATATTTTAAAGTCACTTCCGTTACAAATAATGACTTTAGAAGCCTTATATTCTATTCCTAATGAAGTCGTTGCAACTACTTCATTAGTGTGATCCTCAGTAGCGACAACCGTAGTATTGGTGTATAAATCTAATCCTAAATGAGCTATCATATATTCATGAAGCTTATGAATCATTGTATTGGGCTCGACCGTAACTTCCTGAGGAAAAAACAAACCGCCTTTGCAATAATCAGAACGTAATCCTGGGTATTTAGATAAACATTGGCTTTTAGTCAGTAATTCTGATTCGTAATCATTGGCAGCGTTAATTTGGCACAACTCTTCTATAAGTTGCATTTCTTCCTCATTTGAAGCTAAATATACCGTTCCGTTTTGGCGTAGATTGATATCGAATTTATCCTGAATTTCGTTGTATATTTTTAGGCTTTCTTTACCGAAATTCTGCCATTTTCGGTCCATTCCCGATGGAACTACCTGACCAAAGTTTCTTACTGTTGCTCCTTCTGGTTTAGTGTTTTTTTCGAGTATAGCAACCGACATTCCTTTTCTCAAGGCATGATAGGCATGAAATGTGCCTAAAACCCCTGATCCTACTATGATTAAATCATATTTATCTTTCATGTGTGTTTGTTTTATTTTTATATAGATGTGCTGCTTTTATTTAAGAATATAAAGGAGCAACAATGATTTTGAATGTTTTTTTGAATTTGCGTTTAAAGTAATTATAGGACAATACCGTTGTTAATATTCCTATAAACGACAAGAGATAAATACAAGTGGTAAAAAAGCTAAGCAGAGAAATATCCTTGTTACCAAAATTTTTAAATAGCAAGACTAAGACGCTTCCTAAGTAGCCAAAAGCATCGGCTATATAAATCAAGAATCCTGCATTTCCCTTTATTTTATACGTTGCTATCATCCTTTCAAAAAATAAACCGTTGAAAGGAATGTAACACACATAAATCCCGAAACCTGATGCAATCATCCACGGTAATGGTGTTATCATATTTTTTTGGAATAAAAATGTAGTTACTCCAATAAGTAATGAACCTAAAAACAATACCAAATGATAATTTTTGAATGCTTTGTAGTTGTTTTTCATACTCCCTAAAAAGCCTAGAATCACAAGAACTGATATTGCAATGGGAATTTCTGAGTACATATAAATAGAAATACTTTCTTTATACCCCAAAGTATCCCATAATTCTCTGGCAAAATTATCTCTGAATTCCCGCATTGCAGTAAGCATTGCATAGAAAATTATTATAATAGTTAATGGAAAAGCAAATTGGTTGAATAATAAAATGCGCTCTTTTCTTTTTAATGGTTTTCGTTTAGAACGTAAGGCTAAATCCTCTGTTGTTGGATTTGGAATTTTTTCCAGAAAAAGAGAAAATATTATTAATGGAATAATAAAAATTAAGCCTGATACAAACGGCATCCAGAATTCATTACAACCCAAAACTTTCAGAACAAATAAACCCACAGATTTTGCTGCGCCAGAAGAAACTATAAAACTAGAACATAGTATAACGCCAAGTAATTCAGTTACTTTTCGACCTTCGATATAAGAGAAAACAATTCCCCAGATCATTCCTAATGGCAATCCGTTTATAAATAAAAACAAGATATTATATGGAGCTGGTGTTACTGCAAAGCCAAGTAATGCCAATTCAGATATTAGTATAAAACCAATAAGATAAAAGGTTCTTTTGGATGATTTTAATTCGGATATGATTTTAATTCCTAAAAATTTAGAACATGTATAACCTAAAACCTGTGCTAAAATAAGTAGTATTTTATAATCAATTCCCCAAAAGGATAAATTATCAAATGTTGCTACTGTAAAGGGTTTCCTGAACGCATACATACAAAAGTAGGTGCCAAAAGCTGCTATTGATGTCTTTAATATAAATCGAAAATTGGATGCTTTTTTTGACATTAGTTCATTGTTATTAGAGTAAGAAATGATAAAAAATATTTAAGATTTTTGACTAACGTTTTTTGATTGCAGATGTGTGAAATTCTATAAAATGAATATTCTTAATTATTTATTCATGCAAATTCAAAAAGCGTTAGTCAGTACTCAAAAATCTTTTAATTTAAAATCTCATTGGTTAACATAATGTTGTCTATAAATTATATTTAAGACCTAAATTGAATCTTGCACCATAGTATTCTACTTGTTTAGGTCTGTTTGGAGTTTCACCAAAATGATACATTAATGGCTCGTTTAAGATGTTGTTTACATCTGTAAAAAGAGTAAAATGTTCGCCAATTCTATAAGAAGCTGAGAAGTCTAGAGAATTGTATTTACCATAATAAATGTCGTTTATGTCTGTGTTTTTTGCATTGGCATCAAACCCAATTGCATACGCACCTTTATGATTAAATGCTGCTCTGGCATTAAAACCTCCTTTTTCGTAGAACAATTGTACATTGTATAACTCTTTGGCTTGGTATGGAGTCGAAACTTTTCTTCCGTTAGGATTATTTGTATTTTCTCCTAAAGTCATTTCAGAGTTCATTAATGTCGCATTTATCTGAGTTCCAAAATATTTTAAGAATCCAGGTAAGAAACTAAAACGTTTTGTGATTCCGAATTCGATTCCGCCAATCCACGCATTTCCACCATTTGTAGGAGAACTGATTTCTATATTAGGAATTCCATTTATTGTACCTTGATACGTATCATCAAAAATTGGATCGGTGATTGATTTGTAAAACACTCCAGCGTTGATTACCCCTACTTCATCCAGGAAATATTCTCCCAATAAATCAAAGTTCCAAGAATAGGTTGGATTTAAATTTGGGTTACCACCTGCATATTCACCATCAATTGTATTTAATGAACCTGCTGGCGAAATATCTCCAAAATTTGGTCTGGCAAATGTTCTTGTAGTTGCAAAACGAAGATTTAAATTCTCAATTGGAGTATATTTTAAATGAAGCATCGGAAGTACAGATGTATAACTTTTTGTGTTTTTAGCATCAACAACAACATTGTTTTCAACTGTTTTACCTGTAACTTGTGTAATGGTATTAGTTACTCGAACTCCTCCTAAAACTGTTAATTTATCAGATATTGAGTAAGTTGACATTGCGTATGCAGATGAAGTAGTTTCGCCTACATTAAAGTTTCTTCCTAATCCTTTTCCTAATTCTGGAATTTGAGAATCTGCAGGGTTTAAAACTAAATTACCTTGCGAAGAATTATATAAATTGTTCATTCCGTTGGCAGACAAAACCGGACCAAAACTATTTCCTATATTAGTTCCAATTTCTTTTCTTAAATAATCTGTTCCGCCAGGCTGATTAATTAAATCCTGACTATAGTCTGATAAAAATGGTGTTGGTGATCCTGTCCAATTGTAATATTCATCTCTAAAAGTTGCAATACGATCTTTGTCAGTTAGTTTTACACCAAATTTAATTTTAAGATCTTCATTAAAAATGTGCTCGTAGTTTGCAGCAGCAATAATATTATCTCTTTCCGTAATGGTAATTTTATATAATTCTAAAGTAGAAAACTTCATTTTTGTAGGGTCAGTTTTAAAATTTGGATCTGAATAGAAATCAAATATCGATTTTGGATTATTAGGATCCAGCATTCCTCCATCTGCTGCCCAATATGCTCTAGGCCCTCCTGCACCACCACTGGCTAGTGGTACTGTATTAAAGTATTCTGGTTTAACACCAACTCCAGTTTGATTGAACTGAATTAAAAAATAACTATTGTTTTCTGCAGTTGGTATGTTACCATATTTAAAACTATTTCTATAAGAAGCCAAACTCCAATCTAAATTTCCATTCGCCAACTGATGTTTTCCTCCTAAATCAATACCTATAAATTGTGTAATTAATTCATTGTGAATATCTTGTTGTTCAACAGTTAAAGCATTTGTAGCAGAGTTAAATTTATCAAATCTAATGCGGTGTTTGTAATGAGTTTCTTTATCAGAAAGTCCTCCATAAGTTGCTTTCAAGAATATTTTATCTCTGGATGATGGGTTAAATTCCATAGCACCATTTAAACCTGTAGTTTTTCTAACTCCTGTATAATCTCTTAATTCTAAGCGATAAACACCCTGATCTCCATTTCTTCTGGCTTCATAATTATCTGTAGCCCAGTTTCTGTCCCAATAAGTAGCGTTTATAATGTATCCGAATTTTCCATTTTTACTTTTATCACCAATAGTAAGCGAACCACTATAGATTCCTTTATCCGATTTTTGATTGTATCCACTGAAAATACTTACTTTAAATGTTTTTTTGGTTGGTGCAGTTTGTGTGGTAAAATTTACGCTTCCGCCAATGGCATCTCCATCCATATCGGGTGTGATTGCTTTTGTAGCTTCAACATAAGCGATAAGGTCTGATGGGAAAAAATCAAAAGCTGTAGCTCTGGAAGTAGTTTCTTCTTCGGCTGTTGGAATTCTGTTTCCGTTTATTGTAGTTGATGACCAAAAAGGTGGTAAACCTCTCACGGAAACGAAACGTCCTTCGCCCTGATCTTTTTCGATAGAAACTCCCGACATACGTTGTACAGTTTCGGCAGCATTACGATCTGGTAACTTTCCTATTCCATCAGCAGCAATTACATTTACGATACTCATGGATTTTTTTTGCATATTTAGCGCTCTTGCCTCGCTATTGCGAAGACTCATTCCGCTTACTACAACTTCATTTAATTCTTTTGAATTTGTCTTTAAAGAAATGATTCCTAAATTCAATCGCTGATTATCTTTTATTTCAATTTTAATAATTTTTACTTCATAACCTATATAAGAAATTTGCAATTCTAAGCTTCCAGATCTTACATCATTAATAGTAAACTCTCCGCTAAAATCGGTTGTAGCATTTTGTTTATTAGATAATGTAATAGTTGCTCCAGGCAATGGAGATTGTGCATCTGTAACCGTTCCGCTAATTGTTGCTTTTTGTGCAGTAATTTTTTGCGCTAGTAGTGTAATCGAAAAGATAATAAATACCTTATATATTGTTTTCATAATTCAAATGTTTACAAATATTAAATTTTACTATGCAAATAAACATTCAATTTTATAAATAGTAAAAAAAATGATTTTATCTAATTGTTAAAAAAATGAAAACTTAAAGCGTCTATTTTCTTAATTATTCGTTAAGAAATCTTGAATTATGGAGTGTTTACTGGGGATTATTCAATAATAACTTTATTGCTTAGTTTAAGAAATGTAGAATTATTGATAAGTTTGATAAAACAATTAAGCATAGGAAATCGCAAAAGTTGCATAGATGTAAACATTTGTTTCTTTTGGTTATATAAACAGTAAAGCCCGACAGTGATGTCAGGCTTTTGAATATTTTAGGAAATATTTCTAACTAAATTAATTCCTTTTTTGTACCTCAGGAACTAATCTTCGCATGCTTTTATTGATAATGCTGCGTACTGATTTCTTTTTGAACTCATAAGCTTTGGTGCATTTCTCGAGTTCAACATATAATAACTGAAACTTATCGTACAGCGCGTCAAGCTCTTCCATGGCTTTTCGCGTCTTTTCGTCTTCAGTTTCTTCGATTTTATTTTGGGATATCTTAGACAGATATTCAAATTTATGAAATGCTGTTAGCAAAATTCGATGCTCTCTTGAGTTTATTCCTTGCATAATATGGTAATCTAAATATTGATAAACGATATAATTGTTTTAGCTATATAAACCTTAACTATAAGTTTTTGCACACTTTGCTTAAATGGACTTATATAACTTACATGGTTAACCTTTTTTAACCATATAAGTCATTTAAGAAAATGTAAGTTTTGCATACTTCGCTTAAATAGACTTACATAACTTACATGGTTAACCTTTTTAAACCATATAAGTCATTTAAGAGAATATACGTTTTTGTACACTTCACTTAAATAGACTTACATCACTTATATGGTTGCTTTATTTTTTTTATAAAACTAGAATTTAAGGCGTAAACCGCAATAAGGGATCTATATCGGTATAAATTCTGGATGTAGGCAACAATCGCAATTTTGTGCTCTCTCTTTTGCTTACATTTCCCGATATTTTTCCTAATACTGCACTCAACAGAACTTCAGAACGGTTGCCTAAAGGAAAGACTTCGAGTTCTTGTAGTTCATCTGAATATATCAATGGGTTTATTCCCTTTGAATAATTACCTTCATGTTTAGCATTAAATAATTTATAGATTGAAGGATATAATACCCAACCTTTAGTTCCTGTAATTCGATTATCTTCTATAGGAAATCCCGCTACATCTTTACCAAAGGTTTTATCGCCAATGGTAATTACATCCATATACGGTTTCAGATTATTTATGATTAATTCTGAAGCAGATGCTGTACGATTTCCGCATAATATATATACTCTATTAATGAGAGGATGCGCATTTTGTAATGCTTCAAAACTTATTTTAGATTCATTACTTTCTAATGCCTGCTTAAAGGATTGATCTACATTACCTCCATTTTTATTTCCTTCAAATTTTATAAAAAGATCATTGGCACGAACATTTGGAGCTATGGCAATACTAAGTGCTGTTGCCGATGCGATATCTCCTCCTCCATTATATCGTAGATCCAGAACGAGTTCTGTTATTGATTTACTTTTTAGATCCTGAAAAATTTGCAAGATTTGTTGTGATTGTCCAACATCAAAATGTGGAATTTGAACATATCCTATTTTTATGTTTTTATCAGTAATTATTTGATATGATATAGGTTGTAAAAAAGTGAGCCCTGATGATAAAGTAACATCTTTTGTTTTAGAAAAACCTAATTGCACTGTATAAGAGTTTATACGTAAGCTTAATTGGGACGACGCTATCATGTTTGTATACATACGATCATAATTACCCTGATTAAGATCTGTCCCGTTTATCTGAGTAATAAGATTTCCTCTTTGCAGTCCGTTATTTTTGGCTGGAGAATCTTCTAATACGTATAATACAATACCATAGTATTTTCCCTCAAACTCAACAAAGCTTACATCAAAACCAAATTTTCTTCTTAGACTTTGAGGTGCTGTATCTGGTAATGCAGGATGTAATGCATAAGAAAAAATATCATCTTTCTGTAACAGTTTTGCGAAGTACTCTTTTGGAGCAGCCGACAAATCGCCTTGGGCTGGCATAGTTTCATTCCAGCGATAATATTTTTTCATTTGTTGGTACATCCATTCATTTACATATTCGTTGGTCCCTTCATTATAGACTTGCGTCGAATGATCATCTGGCGTACAGGAAATAAATAAACACCATAGAAAAAAAGATAAGTAGGTAATAAAAATAAAGGGGCGTTTCATATTTTATGCTTGAAATTTATAAGTGTAGGTTTATTTATTAACTATTTAAAAGTAAAAAAATCAACTAAATTTAAAGTTCCCTCTACTCCTGAAAATGCGCCGCTTGCATCTTTCTTTTCATCGAGTACAATTAATCGTGATTTATTTACCGACATAGTCATCATAACAGTAACTTTTTTTCCTGTAATGTAAGATTCTGTTGTGCCATGTTTTACTAGTTCCATTATGATTGTAGGTGGTGAACTAAAAGGAAACTCTATAAACGAACTAAATTTATCTTTATCAATATTCTCGACAACTCCCAGAACCTGGCCGTTAATTTTACGGATAATTCCGTCGAGCTTTCCTTCGTATCCACTATTCGAATATTTGTTTTTGGATGGGAAAATAAATTTAAAGCCACTATTACTTGGTTTGCTTAATACACCTGGTTTTATGGATGTAATTTTATCAATCCAAATGTTTTCTTTAGCAAAAAAAGAAAGTGTATCAATAGGTGTTTTAGAGTTAAAACGATACGTACATAATAACTCTTTTGTTACTTTATTTGTAATTTCTAAAGTCTTCTCAGCGTTTCCGTAATAAACAAATTCATACTCTTTTTCGATTTTTTTTGCAAAGGCAGTTTTTTTATCCTTCCCTATTTCAATCAGTTTACCATTTGCAGTTATCTGAATGGAATCTGCTAAAGCGCTATAACCTACTATAACTACTTTTCCTGGTTGGTTGGTTTCATTGCTATAATAAGGTGTTAGCTCATCATTGGCACAAGATCCAAAAAAAGCCATTGTAATCGTAAAAAATAATGCTCTTGTTACTGTATTCTTCATATTTGTTTTTTTATTGTAGAAACTCTGTTTATCTGAAAAGCGCGAAAACTTTCTCTAATATTATTTTTTAATGAATTTTAATTTTTTAGAAATGTTATTGTTGGTTACTAAAAGAAAATATACGCCTTGTGATAAATTATCTACTGCTATACCTTCTTCTTTATATGCAGATGCTGCAACTAACATTCCGCTTGTATTGTAAATTTTTAAAGTTGTTTTTTCAGTCTTAAATTCTTCTCCTAATTCTAATTGTAAATTTCCTTCAACTGGATTTTGTTTTAATTTGCAAACCTGTGCTTTTAATTCTGATTCATCTACACCTAGCAATGATTCTGCTGTAACCGAAATTTTATCGATTTCATAACCTATAAAACCAGTTGTTGTGTTATTCCCTAAAGCAATATATACTGCTGGTTTACCAGAAAATTGTGAAATATCAACAATATAATCTTTAAATACAGCATCATCAGGGTTTGCTCTTTCTAATGTAACTGTTCCTAAGAGTGCAAATGAAGCTGGATCAGGAGATGTAGATCCATATACAAATAAATCCTGATTGCCATCATAAATACTAGTTTGTGCATTTAGTATCAGGTTAATTTTTCCTGAGTAAAAAGAGATATCCAAAAGAGGTGATATTGCTAAATTATCTTCTAAGTTTTCTAATTGTGCTCCAGTTGCAAAATCGATATTATAAGTTGCTAAAACATCAATAGTGCCATCTACTCCACCTAAAGCATTATCCCATTTTAAATTTTTTTTGGCGTTCCAATTGCTTCCATTTCCGTCTTTGTCCAATAAAGTCCAGTCTGAAGCATCGGCATCATCAAAATCATCTTCCCAAATTGTATATTGAGCAAATGATGTTCCTGTAACCATGATAAGTAATAATAAAAGTAGATTTTTTTTCATTTTTTTAGTTTTTTAAAAACATGGGCAGCTTAGTACTGCCCATGTAGAATTTTAATAATTAACCTAATGCAATTAAAAATTTGTAAACTTTGTCCAAGTTCCAGTCCAGTTAGATTCAGTTTTGAATGCACCTGTAGTACCTGTAAAGTTTAACGCTCCATCATTAAAGAATGGTTGGCTAAGAGCCCATTTTGTAGCTGGATCTGCTATAGAAGTACTTGTACCTGCACCAGTAATAGTTGTTCCTACTGGTAATAATGGGTTATCAAATCCGTGGATTGATATTCTTAAGTATGAAGAACCAGTTGGAACTGAAGGAGATTCCCAGTTGATACCTCTGTTGTATCCTGTAACTGTAACATCTGTAAGGCTGATGTTACCTGCTCTACGTACGTGAATAGCGTTTTCATATAAATCTGCTACTGTATTTGAGCTAACTCCGATAATTGATAATTGAGAAATAACAGGACGTGTAATAATTGTAGTAACAGTTCCTGTTGCATTATTGTCTAATTCTATACCATTAGAATCTGGTTTTCCTCCGCTTAAACTGTGAGTTGAATTACTATCTGCAATTGCAATTGCTTTTGTGATCTTTCCAGTGTAACCAAAATCGAAATCGAAGTTGTCATCATCTGGTGCAAATGAAACTAAGTGACTAGCATCTACTTTACCACCAAAGAATTCAAATGAATCATCTTTACCGTATGATACCTGGATGTGATCAACTACAGTTCCGCTACCTACTCCTGCAAGTGTAAGACCATTAATTTCAACATCAGTATCTAAGATACGTCCTGCAAATTCGATACGTACATAGTTTAATGCTCCTGCACTATGAGCATTATTTGTACCTCCATAATAGAATTCAGTAAAATTAGGCTGATCATCTAATCCTTCAACGATATTAGTAACTGAACCAGTGTTAACTTCTGCATCTCCTAAAAGTACTATACCTCCAAAATCTCCAGGAGCTGCTCCTGTATTTGCGTTACCATCTAATAAATTATAACTTGTAAAAATTACCGGAGCAGTTGCAGTTCCCTGCGCATCTATTTGTCCCGTTTTTGTAATTACAAGAACTCCTGTAGCTACACCAGCAGCAAGTGGCTTAGCTTTAATATAAGTACCTGGCTGAATAGTAAGTTTAGCACCGCCCTTTACAGTAATAACTCCATCAATTTCCCATACTCTATCGTTTGTCCAGGTAGTATTGGTTGTTATAGCACCACTTACCGTTTGAACTGCTGCTGGATACCCTGTGTAATCTGCTCCAGAAGCTTTCATAGAAAAAGAAGAATCTGTAGATGAATCATCATTTTGGCAAGAGCTCACAACTAGAGCTACCATTGCGAATAGAAAAAATTTTTTCATAAATAATTTAATTATTGCTATATTTGCCGCTATTACAATCTAGGCCTTTGGAGAGAGCAGCAAAATATCTTTCCTCAGGTCTTTCTCTTTTTTGGTAAAGATTTTTTTATAATTTCCCCGCTTTACCATCGGATTTTGTACCTACTATTTCCATCTTTTGCTCTTAGGATTTTTTACCGCAACAAAAGGTTATCTTTTCATTCTTTTAAAAATTTTATTGTTTAAAATTCTAAAAGACCATATAAAGTATTTCGTCATTTTTTTGCTTAATGCATTAAAACAAAAATCAAATTCAATACTTACAACTACTTATATTAGATTTTGAAAAACCAAAATATCATGCCTGATTTTATTGTTAACGGTTTCTTAATATTCAGAAATTTTAATGTGCTGTTATACTTTAGGTTAAAATATGTAATTGATTATTAATGTGTATTTTAATAATTATTATAAGTTGATTATTGAAATTAAAAGTTTATAAACTTGGTCCAAGTGTTTGTCCAGACAGCTTCTGTTTTAAATGCACCTGTTGCGCCTGCAAAATTTAATGTTCCATTGTTAAAGAAAGGCTGTAGAAGGTTCCATTTTGTAGCTGGATCTACTACAGAAGTACTAGAACCTATGCCTGTAATAGTTGTTCCAACTGGCAATATTGGGTTATCAAATCCGTGGATAGAAATTCTTAAATAAGAAGAATTGCTAGGAACCGAAGGAGATTCCCAGTTAATACCTCTGTTGTATCCTGTAACGGTAACATCTGTAAGGCTTATGTTACCCGCTCTACGTACGTGAATAGCATTTTCGTACAAATCTGCTACTGTATTAGAGCTAACTCCAATAATAGACATTTGTGAAATAACCGGACGTGTAATAAGTGCTGTTGCTTGTCCATTTGGGTTGTTATCTAATTCGATTCCATTAGAATCAGGTTTTCCTCCGCTTAAACTGTGAGTTGAATTACTGTCAGCAATTGCAATAGCTTTTGTAATAGTTCCTCTATATCCTAAATTAAAATCAAAATTATCATCATCTGGAGCAAAAGATACCAAATGGCTTGCATTAACCGTTCCTCCAAAAAACTCTATAGAATCATCTTTAGAATAAGATACCTGAACATGATCTACTATAGTACTGCTACCTACCCCTGCAAATGTTAATGCGCTTAATCCGTAATTTGAATCTATAAGCCTTCCTGCAAATTCGATTCGTACATAATGTAAAGCTCCTGAATTATGAGTATCATTGGCTCCTCCATAATAAAAATCAGACCAAGTAGGTTGGTCATCTAATCCTTCGACAGCATTTGTAGTAGAGAAAGTATTAATTCTTGCATCTCCTAATATTGCTACACCTCCAAAATCCCCAGGAACTGCTACAGTATTGGCGTTGCCATCTAATAAATTATAACTTGTAAAAATTACTGGAGCAGTTGCAGTTCCCTGTACATCAATCTTTCCCGTTTTAGTAATGACAAGCACTCCTGTTGCTACATAACTTCCTAAATATTTTGCTTTAATAAATGTGCCTGCCTGAATGGTTAGGGTTGCTCCATTTTTTACAGTAACAATTCCGCTAATTTCCCATACTCTGTCGTTTGTCCAGGTAGTATTGGTTGTAATTGCGCCACTTACAGTTTGCACCGTTGCTGGATATCCTGTGTAATCTGCTCCAGAAGCTTTCATAGAAAAAGAGGAGTCAACAGCATCATCATTGTTTTGGCAAGAGCTCACCGATAGAGCTATCATTGCGCATAGAAGTAATTTTTTCATAAAAGTATATTTATTAGATATTTGCCGCTCTTAAGAAGAAACCTTAGAAAGAGCAGCAAAATATCTTTCCTTAGTTTTTTGATAAAAATCTCACTTAAAACGAATAATTAACTGATACACTTATAGTTCTACCGCTCCAAGCTTTAAACATAACCTGATCTATGTCTTCATCATATTTTTTACTAGCATTGGCTCCTAATGAAAATTGGCTTCTAGGATTACTCCCCATCGAAAAATCTTCAAGATGTGAATAGCTATTAGCATTATTATAGGTTTGAATACCAGCATCAAACATGTTTTTTATACTGCATTTTAATTCCAGATTTTTTTCTTTAAAAAACTTATAACTTACCTGAGCATCAGTTACAGCATAAGGCATTCTGATTTCTTCTCTGGAATATTCAAATCCTACCAAAATATATTGGTCACCAATTCCATTTTGCCTCACACTAAATCCCATGCGGTCTCCTATATAGTCTAATCCTAAATTATAGGTATAAGGTGATTGTCCGTAAAGCGGTCTGTTAGCCTCATAAAGTCCACCCTCACCATCTATACGTACGTATGATGTTACTTTTGTATCATTAATAGAAACATTTCCTGAAACGAATAATTTTTCTAAAATTGGTCCTTCTCCTAAAAAAGTAAGATTTTTATAAAATTCCGCTTCTATCCCCCACAGTTTGGCGTTATAAGAATTAAGATTATAAATAATACCTGAGTTTCCGTTTACAGTACCAATAGCTTCTATAGGATCCTTAATATCTTTATGATAAACTCCAAAAGACAAAATTTCACCACCTGATGGAAACCATTCTAATTTTAAATCATAATTATTAGATACACTAGAAATCATTCCTCCAGACCAGTTTAGAATTTTGGCGTTACGAATGGGATCATAATACGGAGTACCTACTCGTTCCGAAAATTGAGGACGTAATACAGATCTATTATATCCAACTCTAACATTCATTTTATTGGTTGGACTAATTGTTAAACTAGCGGATGGTAAAAATTGCCACTTTTTGTCTTCTTTTATGAATGAAAAAACGCCAGAACCTTCAAACTGATTCGATGTTTCGCTATAAATATAACTTTCGGCTCTTGCTCCCCAAACGAGTCTTACAAAACGACCAATTTTATTATCGAGCATTAAAAAAGGGGAATGTACTTTTACATCTCCTTCATATTTATCTCCATATTTTCCGTAATCATCCCAGCCAAAACCACCATAATAATATTGCGAACCATTCAAAAATTCTGAAAGCGGCATATAAATTTCAGCTGTTTCACTCTTTTGTCCAACAGTTATAAGTTTAGCCGATCTTTGCTGATTTGTAGCTGTTTTATATGTTCCGAAATAACCTGCTTTAATATCATTTTTGCTTACTTCACCTAAATCAAAAGAATAATTTAAATTAATAGCCCAGTTATAATCCGTTTCATCATTAGAATAATTGTCCCTGCTAAATGGTAATCTATTTCCGCTGTTGTAGACTGTATTATAAGCCAATACATCGTCTCCTACTTTTTTATATGAGGTTTGTAGAAAAGTAGCATCTTTTGTGTCTTTTGTGATATTACTATAACTAGTATACCAATTAATCTCAAGTTGATCAAAACGATGATTTCCCTCAATTTTATTTTGAATAAAAGTTGTATAAATAGGATAATTAGTTTCAATTGTTGTTGGAAGATCACTACCGTCTATAATTCCGGTAATAGTATTCCCTTTTTCCCAACCCGTAATTTGAGTCAATTGATTGTTATAGATATGCATTGCGGTGTTACGAGTAGTAATTTTATGTTTACCTAGCTGAATAGCAGCATTAAACATTCCCCCCAAAGTAGAATTATAATTATAATTTGCACCTGAGTTATTAAATCCATATTTTTCAAAAATCGAATATGCTCTTCCTCCTTCTCCTTCTTGTGCAAATCTTGAGTTTTCAATAAATCTTCCTCTTTGTGTATGTTCGATGTCTATTTTTTCTTGTGTATTCTTGAAAAGTATGGATCCCACAAATCCCCATTTATTGTTATTTTTTAAATTATATGATCGCCCCAATGCAAATTGTAATGTAGTTCCTGGTGCACCATACGTTTTATAGGTAGAAAAATTATCTTCTGTAAATTTTTTAGACTGTTCTATAAATGGGCCGGAGGTTGCTTCACTAGTTGGTGGCTCTAGAGGTAACATATTAGGATAATCACGTCTTCCGTCATCAAAACCTAGGTAATCGTAATCTCCTTCTTGTTTGGTAAGTCTTTCTTTAAAAGCACTTCGGCTGTTATACGATGTACTTACCGAAAAACTTGTAAAATCTTCTTTAGGAATATCCTTTGTTTTTATCTCAACATATCCTCCTGCAAAATTAGCGTACATATCTGGCGTTGCCGACTTACTAACTACTATACTTTCTACCATAGCAGTCGGGATAATATCAAAAGAGAAGTTTTGTTGGTATGCATCTGTACTTGGCAACGTGATTCCGTCCATTACAGCTTGGTTCCAACGTTCTCCCATAGAACGAACTACAACATATTTATTATCAATTGTTGTTACGCCCGTGATACGTTTAAGCGCACTACCAACATCTTTGTCTGGTGTTCTTGCGATTTGTTCTGCTGAAATTCCATCAGAAAATTGTGCTGCTTTTTTTTGCTGTATTAGCATGCCCTGAACAGATGCTGTTGCTTGTTTATAATTCTGAATAATAATTACTTCATTAAGCGATTGCGCATCTTCTTTTAATGAAACTACTAAAGGAGTTTCGCCGCCTTCAAGCACTTTTACGCCAGTAATTTTTTGTGTTTGAAACGAAATGGCGCTAATCTCAATAGTATATTCGCCAGGCTCTAATTCTAAAACATAATTACCATCAATATCCGATTGTGCTCCCAAACTCAGTTGGGTTACTTTTATATTTACTCCGGGTAATGAAAGGCCATTTACATCGACAACTTTACCTACGATTTTGCCCTTCTTTTTTTTTTTGCCCGAATCTTTACTATTTACAGCTATATTATTTTCATTTCTTCTGAAATTTAAATTTGTCTGATTTTGTAAATCATTTAAAATTTCATCAATTGTAACATTTTCTTTTTTTAGTGTAACCAGAGGTAAACTTAGATCCAAATCTTTTTGATAAATAAATTGATACGGAGTTCTGGATTTTAAATTATCAATAATTTTTTGTGGTGTAGAGTTTTTAAAATCAACCGAAACTGTTCCGGTTTGTGAGTAAATAATGTTTGTTCCGAAGAATAATCCGAAAAACAAAATCCAAAAGGCAAATTGCCTGGAGTAATCATTGTTCATAATTGATAATTGTTAGTTTGTTATTGGTATTTATTTTAATATGAGATTTATGGTTAATATTTTTATAAAATTTTAATAGCTTCCCAGCAGCTAGCCATTAAATCATTTTTCTTATTGATTTAATACTGCTGAATTCTTTCTGTCAAAGTCTGTTTAAAAAAACTGTAGAACGGATTATCTACTTATGAGATAGGTGTCTTTGCCAGTTGTTCTTATTTTAATTTCCAGAGCAAACGCTACAGTTTGAAGCATTTCATAAAACCCTTGTCTAGTATCGAGGGTTCCCTGTATTTTAAGGTCTTTTATATTTTCCTCTAGATAGTCAACCGTAAAAGAATGGTCAAGTTTTAGTTTCTCTATAACTTGTGCGAGAGTTAACCCATCTACATAAATTAAAACCTTTTTCCATTCAGGCTCAAGCAAAGTAGTTTTTTGCTTTTCAATTTTTGCATCAGCATTATTATAAATAGCCTTATCCCCTTTTACCAAGAAAACTACATCCTGATTACTTTCTACTTTTACTTTACCAGTTCTTACATTTACTTGAGGTTCTTTGTTAGCATAAGAACTAATATTAAATGATGTACCTAAAACAGTCGTTTTTATAGCTCCCGATGTAATTACAAAAGGTCGTGATACATCTCTTTTAACTTCAAAGAAAGCTTCACCAGTTAATTTTACTGCTCTTTCATTTTTAGCAAACTCTGTTGGATATTCTATTAGAGTATTTTGATTTAGCCATACACGTGTTCCATCAGGTAAACTTATCAGGCGTATATCTTTGTTAAATGTTTTTGTTGAAGTAATTGCTACTGTAGCATTATGCGATGAAGTAAAAACCTGATATCCACTAAAAGACAAAATTATTACTGCACACGCTGCTGCAACCCAATTATAAAAGCTTTTGTATTTATTAATTGTAACGCTCTGAATGTTATCCCACATTCGGGATGCAATTTGGTCAGGAAGAATACCTCTATTAGGTATTGCGTTCCATTCTTCTTTTAATTTTTTAGATCTCATTACAATTAAGTTTACTATTGAAAATTATACATGAATTTTATCAATTCAATTACATTAGATTCCTAGTCGGGCAAATATCATGGGGCGATATTACTATTAACGTTTTCTTAATCTAAGTAACCATTTGAGGAGGATTTTTTTTGAAGTGATAAACCAAAAATAGCTTAGCCAAAAAGAAAAAAGAGAGAGTAACGAGCTACTGTAATGTCATTAAGTTAAGAGATTTGAGATTGAAGATTAGCCATTGAAGATTCAGTGTTGCAGATAGTAAGATTATCCAATTTTTTGAGGTTTCAGAGTTCTGAAATCAAAAATTGTTAATTGAAAACCACCAATCAATTTATCAAGCTTGGCTGACTTATAAAAAATAATGCAAACCAGTATAATTCATGATTATGTACTGAATTCTTTTTAAGAAATTGTAAGGTCTTTGAGATTTGGTTAGCAACCGCGCTTGGCGACATATCCATCTCTACGGCTATTTCTTTATAACTAAGATCTTCAAATTTATGTAGATTGAAGATTTTCCTTCTTTTTGGAGGGATTTTATTCAGGAGGTATTCTATTTTTTCTAGCTTAGAACTTATATCATCTTCCGTTTCAGATGCGCTATCGAGTTCTTTAATTAACTGGTCATTTTCTACAGAAAAGATTCTGTTTTGTTTTTTATACCATTTCGATATCTCTTGTTTTGAACTTTTAAACAAAATAGCTTCTAAGCTTACATTTGGGTCCAATTTGGCTCTATATTTCCAAAGGTGAATAAATACATTTTGTGTCACATCTTCAGAATCTGCGAGCTGCGACGTATATTTTTTTATAAAACAAAAAACTTTATAATGATATAGATCATAAATTTCTTTGAAGCAGGAATCATCTCCCTCTCTTAACCTTATTACTAAATTAGAACTCATATTGTAATTTTAAATCGTTAAAGAAGACCCTTACAAAAGTAAGATTAAACCTTTATCAATATTTTTGTGGTTTAGTCATTTAATAATTTATTAATATTACGCTATGTCTGTTTTATAGATTTACGCTGAATTATTTACAGGAACTATCACAATAAAAAAAGCCATCTTTTTAGGATGACTCTTTATATAGTTTAATTGAAAGATATATAGGATGAAGAAGGGAGCGGAAATATATCTTTGTCTAAAATGATACTAGCATTAAACAGAGATACTAATTTACTGGCATTAAGCGTTGTGCCTAATTGGGAATCATCCAGGTGATTAAATATTACTTCAAGAAAATTACAAAGTCCTAATACTTTTATTATAGCGGAACGATTCTCACTTTGAAACCCCATTTCTATAATCAAAGCAAAATAAGATTCCCATAATTTTTCTTTATTTTCCAGATAAGAATCACTTTTTAGATATATTAAAAAATCATTTACATTAGTATTAAAAAACACACAGGTTTGTTCTACTATTTGGGTGAAATTTTTATCTTTATTTAAGATGTTATAAAATGATTTGAATTTATTAATATTTCCTTGTAAGTCGCTAGGATTAGATACATATTGTAATTCATAAGGAGCAATTCCGTCAATATAAGCAATAGCTTCATTTTGTATTTGTTCCCTATGTCCTCTTATTTTTAACGATGCTAATTTCGCTAGGAAAGAAAAACTGGCGGAGTCTTTAGTAAAAGGTTTGTACTGAAAAAAATCTAATGTTTTTATTTCTCTATTCATTGTTTATTTATGTTTTCTAAACTAAAATTGAATGCTGGCGAGTGATTACCAGGTCCTCCACCTGTCATTACAATATCTGCACTAGTTATACCAAATAAATTTATTTGTGAATTAATCTGTGAGATTATAGCAGAGTCTAATACATCTCCTTCTTCTATTTCAGGAACAACACCTATAAAAAGTCTTGGGTAAAATTCAAAAACTGCTTTTTCTCCAGGAGCTAGGTTTGTTTTTGTAGCAATTAATCTATTGTTTCTGTAGCAGTTTGCGTTGATTATTCCAGACGGAAGCGCGTTTTTTACTTCTATCTGGCTAAGATTAGTAGCTGGTTTTGATGCAATTCTCAGTACACTGCCAGCGTTATCCTTGACCATTTCATACGCTGTTCCTTCATAAGTATAAAGCATTGGGGTAAAATTGCCGTATGAATCACAAGTAGCTACTTCATACCCCATTGAAAATGCAAAAGGATGGTTGTCTAGTCTGCTACTATTTTCTATTACCTTCCAGGCAATAGCACTTTTTTCAAATTCCTGAGCAACATTTTGTTGAAAAATAATGACATTGTTGTTATTTGCGTCATTAGATTTGTTGATGAAATTCAATTTAATTTTGTCCATTATCATAATAATTTGGGGGTTGAACTTTACTTTTTTACTTACCCTAATAATATTTGGTTTATGGATTTTTAATTTAAATACAATTTAAAACGAAAATTTAAATATCAATACCGTATTTATACCTATTTTGAAAATGTTAAATTCATACAAATAAGGATGATTATATACATAAAAAAAACAGGCAATTACGCCTGTTTTAAACTTAAATATGTAGGTTAAGACTACTTTATAAGATGGTTTCTTGCCGCCTTAAGCCCTACAAAAAACATTATAACTATCATTATTAAAAGAAAGTATAAAGATAAATTCCATGTCTCACCGTATTCATATAAACTACCAAATATGGGAGGTCCAAATGCAGCCAATAAATAACCTACCGATTGTGCCATACCAGATATTCTTGTAGCAGTGTGACTATCTGCAGTACGAAGAACAAAAAACATCATTGATAGACTAAAAGATAATCCTGAAGATATTCCGAAAAGGATAACTGCAGTATAGATATATTGTAATTGAAAGAATAGTATAAGCAAGACACTAATAAACATTCCAGCAGCAACAACAAAAATTAAGCTTTTCTGGTTAGTAAGTTTAGATGCAATAATTGGCCCAAGGAAAGTTAAGGGTAACATCGCCATTTGCATAAAAGACAAAACCCATCCACTTTCTTCTTTTACCATGCCAAAACCCTGTAACAACATCGGAAGCCAGGTTACAAGAGAATAATACATTAATGATTGAAGTCCCATGAATATACTAATTTGCCATGCCAATGGTGATTTAAATATATTTAGATTGCTCTTTACTATTCCTGTCTCTTCAATGTTTTTTGTTCTTTTTAATACGATTGGTAACCATATTAAAAAAGAAAATACAGCAATCCAAATCCAGATTCCTAAAGAGCCTTTCCAGCCAAGACCGCTTAATTTACCAATTGCTATACTAAACCCAGATGCTAGAGCTGCAGTAAGATTCATTGATACAGAATAGAAACCGATAACCATTCCGGATTTATTAGGAAATGTTTTTTTTATATATCCTGGCACTAAAACATTTCCGATGCAAATTGCAATACCAAGTATGGCAGATCCTAGAAATAGTGTTACTACCGTACCCATTATTCTTATATATAATCCTGCGATTAAAAGTGCAATCGAAAAAAGTAGAAATTTCTCCAGACTCAGTTTTTTAGATAATTGCCCAACAAGAATAGATAAGAATGCAAATGCCATTAATGGAATGGTTGTAAGGAATCCAGCCTCACTATTTGAAAGATTTAATGATTTACTAATCTCGGTTAATACAGGTCCTAGTGCTGTTAATGGCGCTCGCAATGTGGAGGCAACAAATAATATTCCGATAAATGGTAGTACGATTCCGAAACAAAACCCTGTCTTACTTTTCCAGTCTTTTTTATGCTTATTCATAATATTTTTTTTCTGCTGCAAATTTACCATGCGTATTATAATTAAATTTGCCATATATTTAATCTAAAACGACAAAAGAAAATTATATAATGCATTATGAAGAACCATGAATTAGTAGATCGTATTGCCAAAAAAGCTTACGTTTGGTTTGAAGATAATTGGATACATGACTCCAATGAGCATTCTCATAATAGGGCGCAACTTGTTTATGTAGAGAAAGGTTTTCAATACTTGCATGTGGCTGGGCGTATCTATCTCTTGCCTCAAAATCATGCTGCATGGATTCCCTCTAACCTATCACACAGAACAACTGCAGTTTCTGAAGATATAAATTTGAGAACCATTTTTTATTCCATTAATGAGGAAGATAATTTTTATGATAAGCTAAGAATTTTTTCTGTTCCTCCAGTACTTCGGGAGATGATATCTTATTGCGTAAAATGGAGTAAAAAAGAAGAATATTCGATTGAAGAGGAAGCTTTTCTGAATGCCATTTTTGTAGAGTTGCCTAGCTTTTTTAAAGGCGCAATAACTTTAAATATCGTTATCCCAAACGATGAGCGATTGTTACAAATAAGCAATTTTATTCTGGATAATATGGCAAATTATATACATATAAGTACCATTGCCGAAAACAACAATATGTCTTTGCGATCCTTAGAACGAATATTTAAGAAAGAAACAACAATTACAATTTCTAAGTATATTCAATTGGTACGCATTATAAAAGGCATCGAGTTTTTAAGTACTGGGAAATATACCGTTTCTCAAGTTGCTTATCTCGTGGGTTACAAAAGTATACAAGCATTTAGTACTAGTTTTTTTCAGATACTCAACAAAAGGCCTAATGAATTCTTAGGGTCTTGAAAATCAGTATGATTTAAAATATCTGATTCTGTCACGAGATGATTTTGCTGCTTTAAAAAAATAATTTACCTTTAAGTTTTATGAAGAGTGAATTTATTTATTCATACCAAAAAATCCCCATTTGCATACCTTCTGGAATACATTAAATAGTTTATAAAGTAACTTAAAAATACATCAAAATGCATAAAATCTTACCTACTATAATGCTGTTTTTATTTTGTTTATGTGCTTCATCTCAAACAAAACCAGTCGATAGCACAACTACAACAAAGGCAAAACCAAAGAATATAGATTTTAATGTAATGCCTTATCTTAATTATAATAGAACGCTGGATTTTATGTTTGGTGCTATTCCTATGATGATGTATAAACTCAATAAAGCCGATACTATTTCGCCTAAATCGCTATCGGGTATATCTGCAGTTTATACGACTAATAAATCATATTTTGTGGCTTCTTTTAACAAATGGTATTTTAACGAAGACAAGTGGCGAGCTCAATTTATTTTTGTAACGGGTGATCAAAATGCCCAGTTTTATGTGGATGATATCGACACGCCAGATTTTTATGATTATGCAACTAAAAAAATAGTTGTAGCTATGACTCTTCAACGAAAAGTTGTTAAATCGCTGTATGCTGGTATTGGTTATTCGTATGCCCATTATGATACAAACTATGAAGATGATATACAACCATCTTCTGTTACTCAAACAAATGGTTTGCAGCTAAATATGATGTATGATACTCGTGACGCTGTTTATTATCCGACCAAAGGTGATAAAGTAAAATTGCGTTGGATTGGCTATCCCACGTGGGTTGGTAATGATGTTAGTGCCAATAAAATTCTCTCAGAGTACAATAAATACTTTCCTATGCGAAGTGGAACTGATGTATTAGCAGCTCGTTTTTCGGGTAAGTTTGGTTTAGGGAATATTTCTTTTGAGCAGCAAGTAACTATTGGCGGAGAAGATATTAGAGGATATTCTGAGGGGAAATACCGTGGCGACGGACTAATGGCTTTACAAGCGGAATACCGTTACAATTTTAATAAAAAAATGGGGCTTGTAGGTTTTGCTGGTGTAGCAACTATTTATGGATCTGATACATCCGATTTTAATTGGAATTTATACCCTGGTGCAGGAATTGGTTATCGCTACAGAGCATTTAAACACGAGAAATTTAATGTTGGCTTGGATGCAGCTGTTGGAAAAGGCGATTGGGGACTTTATTTCAGAATCGGAGAAGCTTTTTAAATTTATTATTAGTTGCTAAGGTTCTAAGTTACTAAGTTTCTGAGTCGTAGCTTGTATAGTTCAACCACAAACTTGTCTTTCTGCGTCAGGGAGACAAGATTGGGAATAAATTATGCTTAAAGCTTTGCGACCTTTGCGTATCCCGACGCTTCGGGATTGCTTACTTTGCGGTTAAAAACGCACTAGTGCCTTCTCCATTTTAATATTTTTCCTTTTATTCTTGAACTACTTGTGGAGACCCTTCCTGTGTCAGGGAGACAAGATTGGGGAATACATTGTGGTTAAAATTAATCTTGGTCTCTTCTTTTTTTTTCAACCTTTGAGCCTTTGTTGCTTTTTTTCTTTGTTCCTCCTCTTAAGATAGCTTCTTCTCCATTTTAATATTTGCTCGTTCATAAAGTCCCTGCTCCAATGGGATTTCTTCAAATCCATATTTGCGATAAAGATGTATTGCTGACTCTAACTTTGTGTTAGAATACAGAATTAGCTTTTCTATTTTCATATCCTTTGCAGTTGTAATGCAATGCTCCAATAATAATGTGCCAATACCATAACCTTGTGCTTTATCACTGACCGCCATTTTTCCTAATTCGAAAATAGTATCGCTTTTTTTTAGAAGTGAAGCTGTCCCAACAATTTCATTATCTAATGTAGCGTAGTATATAAAACCACCTTTATCAATGATTTCTTCTTTTGGATTTGAGAGTGAAACTTCATCCGTTTTTTCAATTTTAAAATATTTTTCTAGCCAAGCGTAGTTCAGAATTTTGATAGATTCTTTGAATTTATCTGTGTAATCTATTATTTTTATTCTTGATTGAGAGTTAATTATATCTTGATTCATTTGTTTTTATATTAAATTTATTAGTTTAAGTAGATTTGTTTAAATTACTGATATATAGTTGTTTTGCTTAAAAATTAACACTAATCAAAACGAGCTGTCACAATGACAGTTCAGAGTTTTGATGGGTAACGGCATTACAAAGCATTTTTTACAATTGTGCCAAGTCGTTTTATATCTAGATTCAGTTTATCATTCCACTCTAAAGCAAAATTGAGTCGCATGCAATTATTGTATTGATCATGTTGGGTGAAAATTCTGCCGGGAGCAAAACTGATTTTTTGCTTTATTGCAATATCATATAATGAAGCGGTATCAATTTTTTTGTCAAGTTCAAGCCAAAGAAATGATCCTCCTTGTGGTTGAGAAATCTTAGTATTTTCAGGAAAATAATCTTCTACAGCACGCTGAAAATGCAGGCAATTTGTATGCAAAGTGTGCCTGAAATTTCTTAAATGATGATCATATCTTCCAAATTCCATAAAATCGGCAACTACTTCTTGATACAATGATGGCGTAGAGATTGTTTGTACTAATTTCTGTCGGATTATTTTCTCTTTAAACTGTCCCGGAGCAACCCACCCTACTCTATATCCTGGTGCAAGTGTTTTAGATACTGATCCGCACCACATCACAATTCCGGCTTCATCATAATATTTACAAGGTTTTGGTCTGGCTGCGCCAAAGAAAAGATTGCCATACAAATCATCTTCTATAAGCGGAATGTTATGATAAGTAAGCAATTCGACCAATTCTTTTTTATTTTCATCAGGCATTAAGCTACCTAATGGATTACTGAAATTACTCATAAAACAACACGCCTTAATCTTTGGGATTACTTTTTTTAAGGCATCAAGATCAACTCCTGTTGTGGGATGTGTAGGGAGCTCGATAACATTAAGTCCCATAGACTTTGCTATTTGGAGTATTCCAAAATAAACGGGACTTTCGATGGCGATGGTATCTCCTCGTTGGGTTGTGACCATTAAGCAGCTATAAATAGCATTCATAGCTCCAGAAGTAGTTACAAAATCATCTTCGGTTAGTTTACCTTCTAATACAAGCGACCATTTTGCGAGATTACGTCTCAGGTTTAAATTTCCCTGAACCAAATTATAGTCTGTTCCACTCTCCTCCAGATTTCGCGTAGCTTTAATAATTCCTTTATTGAGTTTCGCAATAGGAAGCAAACTCTTATGCGGAACTCCCAAAGAAAATTGGGTAATGCTTTTATCACCAAAAGTATTAAACACCTTAGTAATTAAGTCATCAGGACTTTTTTGGGTTTCTGATACTTTCAATTTATTCATCGAAGGAATCGAAAATTTCCTATTAGATGTATTACTTACATAAAACCCAGATTTAGGTCTTGATTCTACCAAGGATTTACTTTCTAACTCTAAAAATGCTTGCTTAACAGTATTTATGCTTACGTTGTATAATTTTTGTAGTGCACGAATTGAAGGTAGCTTATCCCCTATTTTTAGCGTTTCGGATAGAATCTGTTCCTGAATTATGTGGGCAATTTTTATGTATAAGACTTCTTTAGCCATTTCTTTAATTATTATCTTAACAAGTTATATAACCTTATTGACTAATATTTTATTAAAAAGCATTTTAAACCATGTAAGTGATTTAAGAAAATATAAGTTTTAAAACACTTCGTTTAAATGAACTTACATAACTTATATGGTTCGCTTTTTTGTGTAAACAAAGCTTAATTATTTTGTTCTAAAAACTAGCACTGATCAATCCAGTTTGTTAGTTTATCTATCGCATTTTGAACCGCATTTTCTTTGGTAGCATTATCATTAAATAAAACTTTGAAAGCTTTTTTTGCTTCTAGTTCTAAACCTTCTTTTATTTCGGATGCATTATGTTCTTTTTCTTCAAAATAATAATTAAATTCAGTTTCTCCAGAGCTATTAATTGTTACAAATCCGTAGCCTAACATTTGGTTTCCGTAATGAGCAACACTTAGCGGAAGTCCAAAATGATTAGTATTGTTTTTTTCTATATTTTGCATCAAATTTGGATTGTTTTTAGTCCTTTCTTTTGCACGGTTACATATATTTAATATGCTACCAAGGTGTGAGATATTTACAGTTCCAAATTCTAGATATTGAGCGTTATTTGTTTGAGTATTCATAAGGAGGATTTGTTTACTACAAACCTACGTACTAAATAAAAACAGGTACAGATACAGAAAAAAATTTATATACGGATACAGATTATAAATATATGCTATTTTATCGGTAAATTATTCAGGTATTTTTACCTATAAAAAAACACTTCCTTTTTATTTACTTTGAGCTAAGCGGCCACTTATAAATTATTGATTTATATGTGGCACGCGATTATTTACTAATACCCCAATTATAGTATTATGGCAATTATAAAAAGTAAAATTACACTAGGTACCACAACTAATTTAATCTTTGGATATAACCCTTCTTGGAATCCTTCGTCTCTAGATAATCAAGGCTTGTTTGTGCAAGATAAAAAAGCTTTGAAAGAGCTAGAAATAGATATAAATCCCGATAAAAAATTGGAATGGAAGTACCCAATAGTTTCTATTCACGAAGATGCAGAAAATCTTTTAAATGCTCTATTTCCATATCAAATTGATAACCCTAATGATGGTGCTCCAGATGCTGAAGTCGCTGCGGGAACAATGTTATTGCGTGATCAGGATCGCGATGAAGCACTAAAAAAACTTTCTGAGAATCTAGGTTTAGATTTAAAAGCATCAGATACCTCGTATGCTCTTGTTAAGCTAGAACGCTTATCAGCTACGGCTTTTCATCCTATCAATAAATCTGGAACAATATTACATCCTAATCCGTTATTACCTTCGACAGAATATCAGATTGAGGAAGATTTTCGCAAAAGTTTGATTAAAGTAAGAGCTTCTGATGATGAAAAAGGACAATATAATCCTGCAGAAACGACTTTAAATCAGGCAAATATTTGTATGAAGCATTTTAACGAATGGGGAACTCATTTTGTATCTGGTGTAAATGTGGGAGATATTATTTTTCAGGTGTTTGCATACAATAAAGACTCCTTTAAGAAGGTTTCGGCTAGTTTTTCTAAAAATAAATACACAGATGAAGACTCTGTTAATTTTTGCTATTTTACAACAAATGCCCTTACAGGAGCTTTTGGTTTTGTAAAGGAATATAGTAAACTCATTAGTTTTGGTAATAGCAAACTCTTAGAAAGCGACATCAAAAAGAATCTTTGGCATGATCAAAGATGGTCAGAAACCAATAGTATTTTTGAACCGTTTTTAGATGGAAAAATAAATCTTGCTAACTATAAAGAAAACGCTGTTACAAGATTCAAACTTACAACCTTGTCCGTTTTTGCAGAGTATAACCGCCGTTTGGTAATGAAGCGTATCTTAAAAGGGGCGTTAATCCAAAAATTTACGGATCGTGTTGTTCCTAACTTCGAAAAATATTTCCCGTATGATATTAAGAATGTTATCCCTGACTCCGAAATTCCGGGATTTCTTAGTACAATTGTAACAAAAGACATAAATACGTATAAAGCCAAACTAGCATTGGATGAAATGCAGTTTATAGCCAGTAATAAGGCATTAAAATTCATACTTTGTTCGCAATATCTATATTCAAAAATTGGCACGATAAGCATTCCCGGAAACTATATTAATATACTTACTCAAAGTACTAATATGGAAACTGATAAAGGCGTTGTTGTTTGCAAACTAAGTAAAGACGGTTATAAATCATTTAACCTCAATAGTAAAGTTTTTTATGGCGGAATGGTTGTTACAAAAGACGATTTTACGGAGCATTTTACCATAGTAGACGGACTAAAATTTATGCACGATACAGCCAAAATACACGGTAGATCTCTTGTACTAATTACAGATGATGTACGTAAGGAACCTAAAGAAAGTGATGTATTTCCAGACATGGAAGAAAATTTATCTTTTGCTTATTCTTTTGCCGAATCTATTATGGCAGGTTGTACTGATTTTAACGATACGAATCAAAAAAATGCATTAAACTTTGTGGCAGACACGATGGGTTGGATTACCAGTATACTTCCTCAAGTAAGTAGTAATGCAAATGTGCTAGATTTGAGAGTACGAGCAATGGATAGTGTCCGAAATGCTATGAATCCCGAATATGCTGCTTATGTACCACTATTACCGGCTAAAGAATACAAAAAACATATAGAAACTATTATACAATATTCTGACGGTATTGCTCTTGAGATACAAAAATATCAGGATATTATTGAGGTAAGAAAGACAAAGGAACTAATTATAGATGTAGGTAAATCGCTGAATGAGAATATTATTGAATCGGGTAAATTGCTTACAAAGTTCATTCAGGCAAATGCCGACCAGCAGCGTGATTTGAGTTCGTATTACAAAGAAATTATTACCCAAAAAGAGAAAGAACTCAAAAGCCTAGAAGCTAAAATTGCTACTTTTCAGAAAAATGTTGACAGTCAAAAATCTGATTTGCAAACTGCCGTACTAAACTATAAGCAGGCTGTAAGAGATTGGCAAACTCGACAAGCGATACAATTTGGTCTTGATATGGCGACGACTATTTTTTCCGTAGCTACATCTATTGCTATTCCAGCCAAATCAATCAAAGCTGTAGAGGAATTAGGACTTAAAGTGCAACAGATGCAGAAATTACTTAATATTCTGAATGCATCCTATAAAGTATTTACAACAGGGGTTAAAGGTGTTGAGGAATTGCTAAATGCGGAGAAAGCTCTTAATGAACTAAAAAATGCTTCGTTTGCTATCGAATCGAATCTGGCATGGGATGAAATGAGTGCTAATATGAAGCTTATAATCGATTCTGGACCGCCTGTACAAGAAAAGAATGATTTGATAAATGCATTCCAAATTTTGCTCCTTCGCGGAAAAGCTTTACTTAGCGCAAAAGATGCAGCAAACCAACTCGCCAAAGATATTTATAATCAGCAAAGATTAAACGTATTGAGCGAAGCGCAGCAAAAAAGACTCGATGGAATAAAAGACCAACTAAAACCGGGTAATATTCCGTCGCTAGAACCGCTTAATCTTGATTTGATTGGTATGACTGCTTCACTTCAATTCTTACGAAATCGTATGTTGAGCATGCTTTCTAAAACACTGATTTTACAAGATCAGGCACTTCAATATGAGAATCTTCAAGCGCCTACATTAATGACAGCATTTGATTTGCTGAGTTTTAAAGGTACAATTGTTAAGCAAAGCCAGAATACCTTAACTGCTTTGAATTTGCTAAATTCTATTCATCAATCTGTAACTAGTCCGATACGTATAACGGTAGAAGTGCCTGTAGGTAAATTAATCAATGGTAATGCTTATATTCTGGATATTGGTCTTGATAATGTGAATTTTAGCGAATACATTAATTGTCGTGTTAAGTCTGTAGTGGCAAGCGTTGGAACTTCGGTAAAAACAAAAAGTGGTAAATACCTTTTAAAATTAACGTATGAAGGTAATCCGTTTTTTGATCGTGCTCCCAATAGGATTCCGCGTATGTTTAAAACGCCTTCTCGTGAACGCATCTATGAATATAAATGTGATACTAACACACCTAATTTTACAGACGGCGGCGATACATGGTCTAAAGAGGTTAGCCCGATTACGCCATTCTGTAAGTGGAATATTAGTTTTCCTAAAACAGAAATTAATAAAGGAATAGAGTTAGAAGATGCATTTGTACCCGTAACACTAGAGTTTGTACTTGAGGCAAGAATAGAGGATCTACCTGGTAGATTGTTATCGGGAGTTAAAAAAGGACTTCTTGGTAATGCTCTTACCTCCGCTCCTTCTTTGCAGGATATGCTGGTATTAATGCAAGGAAAAACGGTTACAAATGGTTGGGATGTTGTTTTTAATATGGGGCTTACCAAAATTCAGGAAACTATTAACAAACAGTATGATGAATTAAAAAAAGATAAATCATACGGAGGAAAAATTAAATTAGAGTATCATTATGATGCCACATCTAAAGTGAAAACCTGGGTAAAGTTTGAAGCCGAATATGGATATCCTAAACTCTCTTTTCTTCCCAACAATCCATCCAATGTAAAGATGGAATGCATCATCCATTCTGGAAAGATAACGAAAGGATCACAATACAAATCAGAACCTATAGAATGGGATGAACCAGAAGTATCTAATCCTGGGGCTCTTATTCAAGCACAGATTCCGTTAAGCGAGGCAAAAGGAATTGTAGGATCAGGTACAATTGCAAGCGAGAATGTGTTAAGCGTAATTCTGGACATGTCACAGGGAACTTTTGTTCCCAAAAACATTAATATTGAAGGAAATGATGAAAAAGCAAGATTCAACTTGGAACTCATTTCTTATTTTACGCAGAATCCCGTAGTTTTTGTTGTTAGCTCACTAGATAAAAGTAAGATTGGTAAAATTAGCGATATGAAACCTAACCAATTTTTATTTAAAACGCTGATTACACGCAATTCTGCTAATCAAATTTTACAGCTTTTCATTATGACTAATGATAGAATTGCGGAAAGTAGTCAAACATTTCTTAATAATTTACCCGAACCTATCCCAATGGGATCAGATGTGAGTATGATTGTAAGTAGTAAAGTTTTATTTGAGAGTGTGTTGCCACAAAGTTTGGATAAATCGGGTTGGCAATTAGAAGGTACTAATCCTAAAGATACTAATAAGTCGAAGGCATGGTCGGGAAAGTTTAATCAAGGTGCGCTTACTGCAGAAGTAAATTTAAGTGCTCTGGATAGTAGCTATACAAGTCCTAGAGGTGTTGTTGAAATATCCAAGTATGCTGTTGATGGAGGAATAATTTCTGAACCAATTTCAGGAATGACTTTAACTCCTAATGGAACAAATATAAAATTAGATTTTAATCAGCAGCGCACGCAACATTTTACAGAATACTGGAAAACAATTATTTGGTTCCGTACGGAGTCTGGTACTAAAGACCATTCATCTGATTATACCTTAAATATTTCTGCTTCTATGCCTCTTACCATATCGGGTACTGGCAGAGAACAAAATATTTCATTTAAAATGACTAATCAGGATGTTAAAATTAGTGGGCATCTTTCGGGTGGTGGCCCTTGTGGTTGTGGGAATGATTTGCAGGCATTATTCAATATTCAATTGAATGAACAAATTCCGCCAAAATTAACGAAGCAACTCAATGTAAGTTTTAATGATGTTTCTGTATTTGCATTAAAGAATTTGATTTTCCCGCAAGGAAATTACATTGAATTAAAGGATGTAAATTGCCCAGGAGATTTGCTTATTACGGGTAGTATTATTTAAAAACGGGTCATTTTAAACAGATATAAAAAATTAGATAATAAAAAGAGCCATCTTTTGAATGGCTCTTTTTTGTATTGTAAACAATTTGTTTTAGTCTATTCGTTTTACCGAAAGTTTGTCTAAACAAAAGTATGCTGCAGTATTGATTCCGTAAATGGGATCTGAGTCTGTTGAAGCCATCTGGAAAATAAGATATTTAACATCTCCCAAACTAGCTAGTTTAAGAGCCGTTACATCTACCCAGCCTGTTGGCATTACAAGAGAAGTTCCTGTATGATTTGCTAATGTGTGTGTTACTGGAGCAGAGATAACTCCACTTGCATCAACACCATAAATTAATAATTCGAAATGATCACCAGAAACAAATTTCTTAGCAAAACCATCTCCATTTAAACAACCATAATAAGGCCACGGATGCATATTAATTTTCAATCCTTTAACTTGGTATGTTCCTGTATTTCCTATTTTTACCCAGTTTGAAAATCCTCCTTCAGTAAAAGTAGTTCCTTGTGGATTTTTAGGATCTAAATAACTAGACCAATAAGCTACAATATAAGGATCTCCTGTTGTTCCCGGAGTTCCTGGCGCAATTGTAGAAGAAGTATTAAAACCACTTCCTGCCATAGTTCCCCATTGGTGAGGCACCCAACCATCTGATCCACCCGGAGCAGCACCAGAACCGTAATCTTTAATATCATTTACGTTAGATACTATAAAACCATCCCAGTAGTTGTATCCCGCAGATGTAGCTGTGTGCGAAAACGTAAATATATCTACATTTAGTTTTGTGTTAGATACATAAGTGTTTTCCCAATACTTACCACCAGTTGTAGTGATTCCGCTTGCTAGTAAAGAACTCGTTAGATTAAGAGTTGTTGTAGTTCCTATTGCCGGATCAGCAAGGATTCTGCTTGTAGATGCATTTGCGCTGTTTGCTGTTGCATTTGCTCCACCATCAATTAAAACATTGTCTTCGTTGCTACAGGACGAAAGTCCTAAAAGTAAACCAACGGTCAAAAAATAAATTACTTTCTTCATTATTTATAAAATTAGGGGTTAATAATTCTTCTTTAATGTTTTTGCAATAGCATACTTTTTAAGAATATGCAGTTTTAATTATTTGCTTTTTGCAAAATTCAAATCCTCAGCTTCTTTAAAAGAACTTGTTAATAAATCTGAAGCTCCAAGCTCTGTATATGTTGACACATATACTTTAACAAAATCGATTCCAGGTAAATGCACTTTTTTTCCGTTACTATCTACAGCCCAACTAATATCTATCGAAGGATCTTTGATACCAGCATAACCCCATTCAAAAGTTCCTACATTAAAAGCAGTCCCTTCTCCATCACTTACATCTTTTACAGGCAAGTATAGTTTTGTTCCTTTTAGGGTATAAGAATCTCCTATCCATTGTGGGTAATAATTTAAACGTCTCCATTTTTTTGTTTTAGTAATAAAGTTGGATGTGTTTTTATTATCTGTCCATTTTAAATATTCTTTATCAAACTGCCAATCGGCTTTGCCTGTTACAGCCACTTTGGCTGGATCTGGCTTGAAATAAGTGATTTCGTAATTTTTTGTTGTCGTAGATTTATTATGCTCACTTCCTCCTATCTCATACCATTCATTATCATCTGCAATACCGTTTTTATTGGCATCATACGCTACATATACACTTACAGGGAAAACTTTTACAGTAGTACTGTTAGCAACTGTTTGAACAGTAAAATCTCGTTTGCCATAAGAATTAATAACAGTATGATCAAATTTTGTAACAATGTACCCGCCAAAAGTTCCAAGGTTAATATCTTCTCCCTGATTAAGACTTGCCTGAATATTTTCTAAAATTTCAGTTTTAGTAGTAAACTCATAATTATCAAGAGCATAACTTGGTGCTGGTAAATAATCTATAAGCGATAGCGCTTTTGCTGTATAGGTTTTACCTGTTTCTGAAACTTTAACTTTCGTTGAAGCTTGTTTTACTAATTTATCCAATGTTACAGTAAATTCTACAGCATAATCAGCCGCTTTAGGAGCAATAAATTGTAATGTCTTTGCATCGCCAATAATAGAATCCTTGACAATTCCATCAGTACCAGTTACTTTAACAGTCCATTTGTATTTTGCAACAGCTTCACCAGCGTTTTCAATAACAACTTCTGGATTTATACTTACAACGCTGTATCTTTCTACTGCAAAATTTGGTTCTAATTTTAATGTAACAGAAGCGTTTTTAACGGGTTCAGGAGTTGTCTCAGGCTTTGAATCATCATCGTTACTACAGCAATAAAAAGCACCAATAGCTACTAAAATCAAACTATATTTTAAATATTTTTTCATTTTCTTATTCTTTTACTTTTCTTAAATTGTATTTTTTTAATATATGAAGATCTGCTGCTCCTGCGAATCTTGTTGCCATTGATGATTGCTGATGACAAAGTCCCATTGGCTCACTAACACAGTTTACAATTTTTATAAAATTTATTCCTGGTAGATTTGCTTTATTTCCATTTTTATCTACAGCCCAGTCTATATCAATATCAGGATTTACAGCATTTACATATCCCCATTCAGGAGCTTCAAAATTCCATAGTGTAGTTTGTCCGGGACGGAGTGGTGTAAATTTTACATTTAGCCTGGTTCCTTCATATACAGCAGTATTTTGAGTTGCCCAAGCAGGGTAATATTCTTTTTTTGTCTTAGATCGTGGTAAATAATACGTTTCAGAATTATTATTTTCGCAATAAATGTGTTCACGATCTATAAATGGATCATTAGGACCACTTACTACTACAGGCTTTCCTATGGCAGGTTTATGGTATGTAATCTTAAAGTTTTTGGTAGTATTTTCTTTAGTATGCTGGCTTCCTATTATTTCGTACCATTCATCATCATCTGGTTTTCCATTACCATTTTTATCATAGGCTACAAATAGTAATCCTGGAGCTGGGGGATTGCCCTTATCGGTTAAATTTCCTCCATAAACTCTAAAATCTTTTTGTCCTGCATTATTAATAACAGTATGATCAAACCCTACAATAATAGATCCTCCAAAACCACCTAAGTCTAATGGATAACCAACACTGGTTTCATTAATCCTGCCTAATGCTACTCGCATTATATCTTCTTTTGTAAAACCATTTTTAAATAAATCATTGGCAAACATTCCCGGTGCAGGATCAAAATCGTAGATTGCTGTTATATAAGGATTGTAATTTTTAGTCTCATTAGTAACATTTACTAGTGTTTTTTTGCTTCCTTTTTTTCCATCTGCCGATACATTTAATGTCAATTCGTATGCACCTGAGTATAGTGCTATGAATCTTAAATCTTTAGAATTTCCAACAATAGAATCTGTAGTTTTATTAACTGGATTTTTAGTCATTACCCATTGATATGTTGGGTTTGTTGCAGTAGCTGAAGCATTTATATTTAAGACACTAAAGGTCCCTATATCATGTTTTTCTTGAAGTGTAATTGCTATTGTATTCTTAGCCACGTCTACTGGTTTTGAGTCATCATCATTACTACTGCATCCTATAACTAAGAATGCAAGGAATAATAAATGGGTTAATTTTTTTTTCATGGTTTCTGGTATTATAGTTTAATTTAAAATCCTTTTTTATTTATGGTCTGGTAGGGATATTTTCTCCTAAAAGATGCAAATCTGTAGCACCCATTATTTCGGTAGAAGTTTCTCCTAACCATCCGGCTTGCTGATTAAGTGCATTATAAACTTTTACGAAATCAACTCCTGGCAAATGAATTTTGTTTCCGTTTTTATCTATTGCCCAATCAATATCTATTGCAGAATCATTATCATTATTTGGGGCATTATCTGCATATCCGTATAAAAATGCGTACTGAACAAAATAGCTTCCAGTTCCGCTTTCATCAACAGCATTATCTGGTAATCTTGTACCTTTAAAAGTGATTTTTTCCTGATCTTTGAGCCATTTTGGCCAATAATCTAAGGAATGATTATAAGCGTTGTTTTGGGCTAGATAACCGTCTTTGCCTTTGTTATCTTTCCAGTATATATATTCTACATCTGTAAATTGTACTGTACCTGTACCGCCTCCTGGAACGGGAATTTTATTAGGATCAGGTCTATAATAGGTGATTTCATAATTCTGAACTGTTTTTTCCATTTTATGCCCAGCTCCTTCTATTTCGTACCATTCATCATCCGGAAGACCGTTTTTATTTTTGTCGTAGGAAACCATTATAACTCCTGCTTCACTACTCCCGCCACGCATAGTTTTATCAGGATTAGGATTGGCCTCTGCCCAAAAAGCATTACCTAAAACTCTAAAATCGCGTTTGCCTTTTACGTTTACAATTGTATGATCGAAACCAAAAACAATATAACCACCAAAGGCTCCAAGCGAAATCAGATCTCCGTTTTTCTTGGCTAGATACGTATTAGCTCTGCTTAAAATTTTATCATACGTTTCACCGTCATTCGCTGCAGGCAAATCATTTATAAACTGTCCCGGAGCAGGTTTAAAATCAAATACTTTGGCAATAAATGTTTTATAATCCTTAGCTTCCTTGCTTACGTGTACTTTAATTTTTTGTGTTTGCGTATTTCCGTTATCAGTTATAACTACTGTAAGTTCATACGTTCCTATTTCTGTTGCTGCAAATAAGGCTTCTCTTGCAGTGTTGTTTGCCAAAGAATAATTTTCTGAAGGAGAATTTGTTACGCTCCAACTGTAAGTTGCATTTGCGCTTACGGTACTATTTACAGTAATTGGTACTATTGTAGCCCTTTGTGCATTGTACTCATTGTTACCAATACCACCTGTTGGCGGATTGCTATTATCAGAACTATCGTCTCCACTAGAACAATTGGCTACCAATGCTGCTGCGAGTATAAGCAATAGCGTTCGGAAATGTTTTAAAGATTTGTTATACATGATTTTACTATTTTAGTTTTTGGTTATAAAAGCAATATGTGCAGGTATATTTCCTGCTGTAGTTTTCCATTTTAATTTTCCATCGGGTGTAAAGCAATAGATATAGCCTGTTACGACATAATTTTGTGCATCGGTGATATAAATTTCTTTGGTTTCGGGATTTACCTGTAGTCCGTAAGGAATCATTATTTGTTTATCTGTACCGTCTGTGATTATCTTGTCGCTTATTATCTTTTTGGTTTTAGTGTCTAATATTCCGTAGGTTACTTTATTACTATTAGTAAGATAGCTCCACGATACACTATAGAAATAGAGTAAATCATCTACTAAACACATTCCTAGAACCGGAATATCGAGTTGCATTTTTTTCTCATCCGTTTTGGTATCAATTACAAAAAGATTTGATGGTGTATTGTAATAATCTCCTCTGGAACTCACATAAATATCTCCTCTACTGTCTATTTGCATACTGTAAAGATTTATACCTACATCTATCTTTTTTATTTCGGTAAAAGTCTCAAGATCAATCACAGATACGGTTCTGTCATAATTAGGAACTCTATAACCTCCAGAGTTTGCTACATATAATTTTCCGTTACTTACCACCATTTGCTCTGGCTGATAACCTACATTTACTTTTCGTTTTATTTCTAATGATGTCGTATCAATTTCGGCCACAAAACCTATCTCTGCATTAGGATCTATGGCTACAGGACCAGAATAGGAACTTACATAGGCTTTGTCTTTATAAAAAGCTACATATCGGCAATTAGGAATATCAATTTTTTTGATACGTTTTGCCGACCATTTATCGATTACTTCAACTTTATTCGAACAGTTTATTACAGCATAAACCTTGTTGCCATAAATTTTTATATCGTTACCTACATCTCCCAATTCTTTTATAACTGTAGGATTTCGTTCCGAATAAATATCGGTAGTATAATTTCCGGTTCTATAATTAAATATATCGATGCTCGCCCGGTTCATCCCCATATTACCTTCGTTAAGCAGATAAAAACCTTCTATCTTGCCATCACTTCTTGGTGCAGCAACGCTTTTATCCGAAGATGGAAAAATGGTTTCTTCTTCTCTACAAGAAACAAAAGCAAGGGCTATAAATAAACCGAGAATTAATTGTGTAGTTATCTTTTTCATAGCGCAATACTTATTATAAATTTCATTGTACGTCCCGGCATCGGATAATTGTATATAACCTCATACTGCTGATTAAGTACATTGTTTACCTCTATTGTTCCTTTTATTAAATATTTGCTTAAAGCAAAAGACTTTTGTACTGCTAAATCGTGTGTGTACCAAGGCTGAATTTCATTGATTTTGATATTGTTGACATTACCATTATATCGTTTTCCTACATAAACAAAACTGTAGTTAAAATTCCAGGTTTTATAATCAGCATTTAATATCCCAGAACCACTATGCCACGGTGTATAAGGAATCTGATCTCCGTAAGAAGACAATTCTAAACCTGCAAATTTTGTATAATCTCTACTTTCAGAATAAGTGTAGGTAAGATTTGTAGCTAAGTTTACATTACCAATATGCATTCCTATATTAAGAACAGATTCTATTCCTTTTCCTTTTACTTGTCCCATATTGGTCATCATCCATCTGAATAAATTTCCTGTTGGAGCAGCCACAATTTTATCTTTGGTATTGGTATAATATCCATCAATCTGAATAGAAAGTTTGTCTAAAAAAGCATTGTTTACAGGTAAATTATAAGTAAATCCAACATCGTACTGATTCATATATTCGGGTCTCAAAGTACTAGATCCGACCATGGTATAATACAAGTCATTAAAAGTGGGCATTCTGAAAATACGTTTTGCAAATGCTCGTAAATTAAAATCGTAGTCTTTAAATGGTGTATAACCAAGGAATAATGCAGGAGTAAACTCTTTTTTGTCGGGAGCTTTTGCGTTATAGCGCACTTCTTCCTGAACATAAGTACCCACAACACTACCTAAAGCTTTAAATTGCCCCAGTCTGAAGGAACTTGCCAAAGAAAATAATGCTGTATAGCGTTGCGGAAATGAAAATTGGGTTTGAATGCCTTTTCTTGTAGCATTTAGTTTATTGTATTGAAAATCTGTAGATAACGAAACATCCCATGTAGGTAATATGTTGTACATATTTACTGCCGAGAAATATATTTCTTGTTGGTAATAACTATCGTCAGATTGTGCTCCTTCGGTTACTGTTTCTCCTAAAATATGGGCAGTATCTCTGGCAACATAATGTGTATAATCATAAGCATATTTTGCCTTTGCCTGAAATTTATATTTTTTTGTAAAATCCTTTACTATAGATGCCTGTGTGAAAAAATTTTTATCGTACTGTCTAAATCCGTCAGAAAACTTATTTTCTACAATTGCTCCCGGTGCTCCCCTATCCGAATCGTAATAATAAACTTTGGCATCCCAGGAACCATTATTTATTTTTCCGTAAAGTCCAGATTCAAATCTGAATGCTTCAATATCACTATTATGTCTTGTTGCAGTAGTATCGTAGGCTACAGTACCATCCTGATTGTTTCTTTTGTATCTAAATTTATATTGACCGTTAGATTTTATATATTCAGAACTTACGCTCATGCTTACTTTATTACTAAGCTTTTGTTCCCATCTAAAAGACGGATCAAAATAATTTATGGTCATGGTTTTAAACCGCACCAATAAATTAGTTTTTTTATCTCCTTCAAAAACGGGACGTTTGGTTCTTAAATAAATGGTAGATGCTGCTGCAAAGTCTTTTGCAGACTGAAAGATTTCACTTTTCTGACCGTTATACATGGTAAGAGATTCCATGTCGTCTAGGGAATACTTACCCAAATCAGTAACTCCGTTTTGCGCATTACCTAATTGGATTCCGTCATAAAAAACACCTACATGGTGCGTTCCCATATTACGGACATCTACAGTTTTAAGTCCGCCAAGACCACCATAATCTTTAATCTGGACTCCGGCAAAATAACGAAGCGCATCGGCAACATTATGACTGGCAAGATTTTCTAGTAATTTCCCCGAGAGGCTTTGCACAGGAATTACTTCCTGGTATGGTTTTGCCTTAAGAATTACTTCTTTTAGTTTGCGAATGCTATCATTGGTTGCTTGCGAATGAAGCAAAAATGGAGTAAATAAGATAAAAACGAATAAAAGCTTTTTGTTTGTATTATACATCACTAAATAAATTATAAAAACTTTTCGCGATGTAATAATCAAGAAGCATAATAAGAAAGTCCCGCTATAAAATAACAGGCTAATTTTCTTGTTCTTCAACTTTATTCCTCGAAAGTTTTAAACTATGTGATTTTGGCAGGTCTCCTGACTTGTTCTATCTTTAAACAACCTTCTCATCCCGAGAATCGGGACAATGGCATTAGTAACGTTTAAAGACTTATTATAGAACTTACAGTAGCGGGTCTGTTCAGGATTTACACCTGATTCCCTTTTAACTATTTCTTCTTAAAATTTTAAGAAAAAGTAGACCAAAATTTTGAGCAAATATATAACATAAGTTTATGAAAAAAAGTTCTTATTTAATTTAATTACAATTAAGACAATAAAACAAGGGCATAATCTGCTAATTTGATAATTTTCATTTATATCCAATAAATTTAAAAATATGACAATATATCAGTTTGAAAACTAGACGATTCTTGTAAAAAAACAATATCTCGATATTTCGACATCCATTTAGTTACCTCCTATTTTTTAATAAAATCTAAAATAGTTCATCATTGTTTTTTACATAAAATGTATATTTGATTTTCTCTATTTCAATATTTAGAAAGCCTTTATAAATTAGAGAAACTCAATCTTAAACTCAAAAAAATTAGCATAAAAAATGGAAGTAAAAAGTTTAGAAAACATTGATATTAAAGATCTATTAGCGGTTATTAATTTATCTTTTTCAGATTATATCGTGCCTTTTAGTCTTAATTTAGAGCAACTTAAAGCTAAGATTTCTGCCGAAAATATTAAATTAGATTTGTCTATCGGAGTTTATGCTGAAGATAAATTAGTTGGATTTATGCTGCATGCTTTAAATACTACAAACGAAGAATTTGTTGCTTATAATGCTGCAACTGGTGTTGTTCCAGATTATAGAGGAAAAGGTTTAGTTGGTAAAATGTATGATATTTTAGTGCCGAAATTAGAAAATCTTGGCGTAAAGCAAATGGTTTTAGAAGTTATAGAAGGAAATCATCCTGCAATACGAGTTTACGAAAAGATGGGTTATACAATACATAGAAAACTAGATTGTTTTAAAGGTAAAGTACCGGCATTAGATATAAATCCTAAAGTTGATATAAAGAATCTTAAAGAAACTCAATGGGAATTGTTTAAATCTTTTTGGGATATAGAACCTTCATGGCAAAACGATATTATGGCAGTGAGCAATAGTATAGAATTTAGCCAAATTCTTGGAGCTTATATAGATGCTGAATTGGTAGGTTATGCAATATATAATCCTACATCCAAAAAAATTAATCAAGTAGCTGTAGCTCCTAATTATCGTCGTAAAGGAATTGGTACGAGTTTATTTAATCATATTAACAATGCTGTGGATCAAAATGAATTATTAGTATATAATGTTCAGAATAGTTCTGCAGAAGCAAAAGGATTTATAAAAAATTTAAATATACCATATACAATTTCGCAATTTGAAATGAAAAGGAATCTTTAAGTAAAAAAGAAATACAAATTTTCGGTTGTAAAATTAATTAGGCAAAAGAATTAGTGACAATTAGTGTAATTCGTGTTTAAAATTGATTTATAATATTTGAACCTAGACGAAAGTTTACTAAAATTTGATTTTTTTTTATAATTTTTCAGCAGAATTGTATTTTTAATTATATCAGTTATTTGGAGCTGTTTTTTATAAAATTTTAAGTAAGATTATTACTCAACTTAGTCATAAAACTCACATAGTCTGAGTCTTCCATTAGGAAGAACCTATATTTTTTAGTATTTTTGCACCCTTTTTTACACAATATAATACAACAATGGCACATTCAAACAATGATTTAATCCGTTTTTTAGAAGCACAAAACCAGCTGTATCTTACCGCTCTTTCTGAAATTAAAAAGGGGAAAAAAGAAACCCACTGGATGTGGTTTATTTTTCCACAAATTACGGGTTTAGGCACTAGCGATACAGCCAATTTTTATGCTATTACCGATTTAAAAGAAGCTACAGAATTTGCAGCACACCCAATTTTAGGAAAACACCTTGTTGAGATTTCTGAGCTTTTATTGACTTTTAAAATGAAATCAGCAGAATCACTTCTGGGAGAGTTAGATGCTAGAAAATTACGTTCTTCGATGACTCTTTTTAGTTTAGTAGAAAACTGCCACCCTATTTTTCAGGAAATATTAAATGCTTTTTTCTCTGAAGAACAAGACCCACGCACCTTGTCCATTATTAATTCAATTATAGAGCAATCTATTGAAACAACTACGCTGTAATTATACAGTAATGTAATAGATTATTTACTCAAAAAAAGACACTACATTGTATTTGCTTTCGCAAATCGGTAGTGTCTTTTTAGTTTTGTTAATTAGTAAAGAAATTCATCAATAAATTCGTTTTCTTCATTGATATATAGATAATATGAACTAACATTTACGTCATCATCTTGGTGATGAAGTTCTAATCTTATTTCGATACATGGTGTCGGAATGAATTCATGATCAACTAATATTGAGATTGATTTATTTACAATCTTACTTATGTTGTCTAAATATTCTTTATCAATATTATAATAATATTTAATAGCTAAATTATAAAACTCTTCTTTCTTATCTTAAATGTCTTTATAGGAGTCCATGTTATGTATTATTAATGAAATGTAAAATATTCATTCTTTTAGTATTAGTAATAGTTACAATTTCAGAAGTACTAAAATTTATTATTATTGATAATTTATTTTTTTGATCTCTGTATTAGCTCCTCAAAGTACACATTATAATCAAATACTTCTTTGATCTTGTTGTCTTTGTATAAGGTAATATATGCTTGGTCTTTAATTTTAACTATAGAATCCCCTACTTCTACTTGATCCCAAAAATAATTTTCTAAGGGAACAACATTTGTACTTGTGAGTTTTAGCATAGGAGTACCGTGTTGTGCTGAATCAACATATTTTTCAGCTACAACACCAGAATATGACTCTCCTTCTCTATTTTTAAGTACTCTTTTATAAAAAGCTTCATTCCCAGAAAGATAATTACCTATAAAAATGAACACACCTACTAGTATTGCGAAAGCCATTAATCTAAGTATTTTTTCTGTTTTTTCAGACATATTCATTTATTTGTAAATCTTACCTTCACACTCAAAATTAAAACTCATAACAGTATCTTTTTTATGAATACTAAAAATTAATTCTCCTTTCTTTTTTATTATAGTATCACCAATAGTAATATCTTTTTTATAATTTGACCACCACATATCGCTTATATTAGAATTACAATCGTATTCTTTTTTAGTTACCGGATTTATTCCTTTATAATCAAATCGAGAATCAGTATCGCTCGGAATTTTTTGTACGATTAAAAGACATTCATCTACTCTATAATATTCAACTGTAGAGTAGCAATCTCTAATCGGACCACAAGAAAATATGCATAAAGACAAGCAAAATAAAATTGTATATTTCATGTTTTTAAAATGTTTTTTTTGGTATTGATACCTCCAATTACTCTAATATATCAATATAATATTGATTGGTAATTAGTTAATTGCATTTATAAAATATATTATACAGCATATGTAAAAAATGAAAGACGGTATTACAAAATAAAAAGCTTTAAGAGGTTTTTTAAATTTATTTTTAAGATAAAATTGAAGCACTTTTATTGCTAGTATTAAGTTAATGATGAAAAGAGGCAAGTGAAAAAAATATGATAGTATAACTTTTGATCCTCTAATATAAGTACCATAACTATTAATTCTATTATCTATCATAATAATTTCCAAAATTAGAAGGATTATTAGAATAGTAAATGAAATGTAGGAAGTTCTTAGTGTTTTATTTTTCATATAGTTAAATTCCAACCACTTTTGCTTGAATATATACAAATATAACATTGATTTACAATCAGTGTTTACAATAAGAATTAAAATAAAAAATTCCCGTTCGCTAAAACAGGAATTTATGTAGGTCATAATTGTTCAATCAGTTCTTGAATATTTATCCTATTCATATAATTGGTATCAACAAATTTATAAGTAATAAGATAATCTGTATCGATAACAAAAACCGCAGGAATAGGTAATTCGTTGTTATCGTTCTCATTATAGTTAGATAACTCTATTCCTAGACTCTTATAAGTGGGAATTACATAATTTTGAAGTTTAAAGGAAATGCCAAGTTGTTTAGCCAAAGCATTGTCTTTGTCCGTTAATAACTCAAAATCTAGTTGGTGATTATTCTTTAATTCTTTGCTATAATCAGGTTTTTGCGGAGAGATTACTACCAATTTTGCTTTTTTGTCTACAATTTGCTTTAGGTTTTCCTGTAATGCTCTCAATTCTAGATTACAATACGGACACCAACTGCCTCGAAAAAAAGCGACAATCACTTTCCCGTTTTTTAGAAGCTCTTTTAATTCTATAGTTTCATCATTTGTATTTGGAAGACTGAAATCAGGAAACCGTTCGCCTATCCCGATGCTACTTTCTTCAATCCCCTGAGTTTTCAATTCCTCTATGGATTTACTAAATATTTCTAAAACTTCTGTCGGAAGCTGTTTTGCTAAATTTTCATTTAATTCCTCTATCTGTTGTGCTAAAATCTTCATATTTTGTTTACTATTTCCGCAAAGATTTAAAAGTTAATTCAGAACCACAATACCGCATAAAATTGTCCTTATGGGATAAAAAAGTCGATTTTAAGAAAACAAAGGAATGAGCGATAGAATAAAAAAATATCAATTTGAATTTTTAACTTTTATCCGATTGCTATGACAAAATTCACTAATGCTGAGATGGCTAGTCCAATTATAATAAGCCAATGTTTAAAAGTTTCAGCGTATGTAATTAAGAACACTTCGGAGAAAAGGATTATGCTATTGATATACTATCTAAAATATTATCCACCACCATACATATAAATATCTTTAGTCTGAATATCTTTCTCTTTAACAAATTCAACTTTTTTCTTCATACTACCTAGCACAAAAGTTCCTATATAATTCTGAGGAGGAATCTTCATCCAAAACTTCCCTTTCAAAGTAACTGTTCCGTCATTCTTATTAAGAATATACCAACTACTATCACAATCAATTAATACATAGGAATTGCCGTTGTCATATAAATAACTTTTTGCTCCGGTTCCTATATCACCTTGTATCTTGATTTCATAAATATTTTCCTCATTACAAGTTATTAGTAAATAACGATCATATTCTCTCAAAATAGGATTGCTTTTCTCAATCTTAATCTTTATATTTTTTAAACCAATCTTACCCTCACATTCTATTTTTTTGTCACAAGAAATAAAAGTTAATATTAAAAAGATAAAGTATTTTTTCATTCTAATTAAAATTCATAAAAGTTAAACCTATTGCTAAGATATACGTAACGATAGCGCTGATTTACAATCAGTGTCCACAATCAAAATTAAACTAAAATTCGTTAGCTAAAATGAGATTTTAAACTAAGTCAAGATTGTTTAATGTGATTCTCTTTGTGGGTAGGAAGATTTTCTTTATCTACATAAAATATTTTAAAAATATTCAAAACAATAAAAATAATTACAAAAACATTTATTAAATCAAACACGTATGACAAACAAATAAGTTGAACTGCTAAAACTAAAACATCAAATGATAAGCTAAAAAAAGTAGGCTTTGTATAAATTAAATTTCTACTTACAAAATCATATATCAAAACCAAAAAGAAAGCTATTGTTATTATTATAAAAAATATTTTTATATATTTTTCTTCTAAAAAAATTGTAGAAATTAATAATAGAGCTAAACTTATTTGTACATAGAAGTACTTTGAAATTTTCATATTATTTAAGTTGTTATCAAAATTATACATTCAGTATTTGTATTTTAAGTTGAAAATTAAAATTAATGCAATTTATTTTAAAAGTATTAGGGATGAATATTGGAAAATTTCAATCTCACATTATATGTAAATATAACATTGATTTCCAATCAGTGCCCACAATTAAAATTAAGCTAAAAGTTCCCGTTTTAGCAAACGTAAATCGAGTTTTTTATTAGATACTCTTTGTGGGTACGAAGTCAAGTGACATTCAAACACCGTTTTTATTAGAATACTTCGGAGAATGAGGAACGTCTGACTGCATTTTCAATAATACGAAAATAGAAGTACTTTAATTATTTTCCTAATTATCAATGTATAAAAACTTGCAGATAAAACAATAAAAATTACCTTTGCTTTCCAAATGAAACTTTTGAACAACATATTACATTTAGCTTTTTTTAGCACTTATTATTATAGAATAGTATCTGCTCGGAAAGATTATGTATATATGTCAAAGTAAATCAATAAGAAAAAAGACTTTAATTATATAACCTAAAGCCCGAGCAGATGCTCGGGCTTTTTTATTTTAAAAAAAATGGAAACAATAAAGAAACTAAAAGAAAACGTAGAAATCATTCTTCCTAAAAATGGATTGGAAGAAAAAATGGAACAAGCTAAAAAAGAAAATCGAAAGCTGATCATCAAACTTGGTTTTGACCCGACTGCCCCTAACTTGCATTTGGGACATGCTGTTGTTTTGAAAAAACTAAAACAATTTCAGGATTTAGGACATCAAATTGTGATTCTGGTTGGAAGTTTTACAGCAAGAATTGGTGATCCAACAGGAAAAAATAAAAGTAGAAAACCTTTATCTATCGAAGAAGTTCAGCATAATGCAGAAACTTACCTCAATCAGTTATCTCAAATAATTGACGTTACAAAAGCAAAAATTGTTTTTAATTCTGATTGGTTAAACGAACTGTCATTTTCTGAGGTTATTAAGATTTTATCAAAAGTTACTGTTGCTCAGTTAATGCACCGAAACGATTTTAACAAGCGCTTTACCGAAAATACACCTATAGCAATGCATGAATTGATTTACCCTATTTTACAGGGATTTGACTCTGTAAAAATTAATGCAGATATTGAAATGGGTGGTACAGATCAGCTTTTCAATTGTACGATGGGCAGACAATTGCAGGAAACTTTTGAAATGAATCCTCAAATTGTTATGTGCATGCCATTATTGAAAGGACTAGATGGAAAAGAGAAAATGAGTAAGTCCCTCAATAATATCATCGGACTAACAGACGAACCAAACGAAATGTTTGGAAAAACGATGTCTATTCCCGATAGTTTGATTGAAGAGTTTTTGAATTTGACCACCGATTTTTCAATTGTAGAACAGCAATTAATAAAAGAAAGACTGGCCAACGGAGAAAACCCAATGAATATCAAAAAAATAATTGCACAAAACATCATTACACAATACCATAACAAAGATGAAGCTCAAAAAGCAGAAGATTTTTTTACCAACCAATTTCAAAACAAAAATTTTCAAGAAAAAACATTTGAGCCTATTTTATTTTCTTCCATTCAATTTGAAAATGGGGTAATTAGTTTGGTTGATTTATGTGTACAATTAAAAAAAGGACATACTAAATCAGCTATTAAAAGACTTATTGAAAGTGGAGCTGTTCAAATTGACAATGAAAAAATCACTGAACCTTACATGCATATTGAACTAAAAGTAACATCTAAAATTAAAATTGGAAAAAGAGATTTCTATGAGCTAAAATAATGATACTTCCTGATATCAAATTAGATACAATAAATAAGGAGTTCATATTTTAGCACTGATATTATTTGAATTAGTTTAAAATACTTCGGAGATGTGGGACATTCTACTCCATAATTAAACCTCGCCAAGTATTGGCGAGGTTTAATGTATTTTCTTTTGATTGTGAGTGCGAAGTCGGAGACGTTCGCACAGCGCTTCGTTAGAATACTTCGGAGAGCGGGGTAACTTTATATGTTCCACTTCCATCAAAGTCATTTTCTGAATCTGAACCTGCTAAGACTAATCCAACGTCTACCAACTTAAACTTTGAAATTATTTGTTTCCAATATATTTCATTTATCAATTCATTTTCTGAATCAACTAAATCTTCATAATTGAAATCTTTTAAAAATTCTATTAATATATCTTCTGAAATAAATACTATTAATCCTGTATCAGTCGAAAAAAAAGAGAAATCTTCTAAAATAACTTCATCATAATCTACTTTTATAATCTGATTTATATAAAAAGTACTCTCATCTGGTTTATATAGTGCAAAAGGTGTATCTGTATAAAGAAAAACCTCCTTTCTAATATCTTCTGGCAAAGAACTAGCTTTTAAAAATTCATTTTTTATATCTGTCAAATAAAGAACATCAATAATATAATATTGACTGTATACATTCAATTCTAAAGATTCATTATTAATAGACACGTTTTTCATCTTTCTTTATTTTTTATCTTTCAGGGAACATACCTATTCCCACTACCATGTACAGAGTTTAAGTGATTTTTCACACTCATTTGAATTGTGTAATCATCTATGTTTTTAATTCCTCTACTTGCAAACCATTTTCTAAAATGTTGAGAAAGGACATGATGTTTATGAAGCTTCCCAGATTTAAGTGAACCAATTATTGCTCTCTAGATCGCTCTGATATACGCAAAGATAGCGCTGATTTGGAATCAGTGCCCGCAATCAAAATTAAACTAAAATTTCGTTCGCTAAAACGGGAATTTTATTTAGGACATTATTGTTTTATGTGATTCTCTTTATGAGTGCAAAGTCTGGCGACATCCGCACAGCTTGTATAAAGAGCAATTCGGAAAGGTGGAACATTCTGCTTAATAAATGAAACCTCGCCATTTCTGACGAGGTTTCATTGGTTTAAATGATTCGCTTTGTGGGCACGGAAAGGATTTCCGCGCTATCGTTGCGCATATCCGAGCGGTCGGGTCACCTTCTCATTTGTTCCGCCAATGGACATTATTTTTACTTCTCCTTATATTTCTTTAAATATTCATTGGCAATTTCTTTTGTTTTATTATCTATTTCAGTTGAATTTAAAATTTCATATACATCATAATACGCTTGATTATAATTATATTTATTAGCCATTATAAGAGCATAATACAATGCTGATGTTCTTTTTTGCTCAGCAATATTATATATGGATTGAATTTCAAAATAGGCTATGGTGTCGCCATATTCTGTAACTCTTTTGCTCAAAGAATCCATAAGGACAAGATTATTCAATTTCTTTTGAAAGTAACTAGCTGAATTTTCAGATTCTACAATTTCATCGACGTTATTTTCTTTCTTACAAGCGGCGAAAATTATTAATAAAATAAAAAAAATTAAGGCAATTTTAATTTGTTTCATAATGATTGTTTTATTTATTTCTTACTCTTTTTAAGACGCCTGTATACAGTTCTCTACTTACTCTTACTCCATTTTTATACGAAACCATATAACTAGATCGCTCAGATATACGCAAAGATAATGCTGATTTGTAATCAGTGCCCAGAATCAAAATTAAACTAAAATTTCGTTCGCTAAAACGAGAATTTTAACTAAGTCAAGATTGTTTAATCTGATTCTCTTTGTGGGTGCAAAGTCTGTTGACATTTGCATAGCTTTTATAAAGAAATACTTCGGAGAGGTGTGACATTCTGCTCAAGAATAAAACCTCGCCAATGTTTGACGAGGTTTAATGTGTTTTCTTTTGATTGTGGGTGCGAAGTCGGAGACGTTCGCACAGCGCTTCGTTTGAACACTTCGGTGAGCGGGGGTTTCTATGAGCTAAAATAATGATACTTCCTGATATCAAATTAGATATAATAAATAAAGGTTAGTGTCTTAGCACAGATACTATTTCAATCAGATTAAAAGGCTTCAGAGAGGTGGGACATTCTACTCCATAATAAAACCTCGCCAATGTTTGACGAGGTTTAATATGTTTTATTCTCTTTGTTGATTATCGTTGTAGGTTCGAAGTCGAGAGACTTCGAAAAGCTGGGTAAATACGAACCTGATGAGATGGTGCCAGTATTGATACTGCTAAAAAATTAGCTACTATAATTAGAAACTTCGGTAGGTTATCTTTTGGGGAAAAATGCTCAAACTGATTTATTTAAAGACCTTGCAATGTTAAAGAGATTTCAAGATATTGCAACGCTTCTAGAAAAAATGCCCCAAATAGTGTCTGACTTTTTGGGGCATGTTCATAATGAAGTGGCTTTTTTGATTCTCTTTGTGGTTACAGATTGCAAATCTATGCTATCAGGTTATCTTATAGTATATTCTAGTTAACAAAAGTATTACTCCACCAATAACAAAAAACAACCAATATTTTTTAAATTTACCAAACATCTCATTGTTTTTTGACAACTTCATAGCAACTCCTGCTATTATCAATCCCATTGGAGCTATAAAACTATTTATTTCTTGAAAACTCATATTTTTTATTTTATTAAATTTAGAGACTAAAGTGATTTGAAAAAAAATACAATCGATGTTATTGCTAAAACAATTATAATAACCCAGTTTTTAAATGTTCCAATATTAGTGTCACGTTTATAAAAAACAGGATTTTCATCTCTTCCTTCTAGCCACCATTTATGGATTTTATAGTATCCAACAGTCAATACTCCAAACAAAATACTATAAAGTAAATTTTTATAATCCATTATTATATAATTTAATTATTAACCTTTTTTATTACTTCTTTAGCTTTATCGGCTGCAATGTTTTTAGTCGCTTTTTGTCCAATTTGAAAGAGCACCTTAACTCCATCTGCCACACTTGGATTGGGACCAGGTATAGCCTTATCTATAGCAATACCAGCTAACTCACCTGCAACATAACTAGCACCTCCTTCTGCTGCGTTACTATAATCACCAGATAATGCATTAGTTGCCATTTCTAGCCCAGTACCTATTAAACTAATTATCTCGCCTGCTCCAGCTACAGTTAAACCTGGAGCTGCTCCCTCACCACCTAATGGAGCAGTGGCTACAGCGCCGACAGCGGCATGTTCATAATGAAGTGGCTTTTTTGATTTTGGACATACCGAAGGTTGTTTTATTTTTATGCAATAATTAACCACCAACACATCTGATACATTACCTATTTTATCATTAACTTTGATACATTAACAAATGTTCCAATATCAATAGTTGACTTATCATTTGCTTTATGTAACAAAAAATGAAGAGTATCTATTTTAGTATTTTTGGGGTATCTTATCATAAACACTCCATTGCCTGAACCTAAATTACCAAAATGTTTTTCCTCGATTTTCCATTCTAAAAAGTATTCACTTTTCTTAAACTCTTTGCTTGTTTTTTTTAATTTCAAGACAATTTGATTATTTGAAGATAATGCAACTTTTCTTTTTTCTCCTTTTATAACTTTATAATGCCAAACTTTTTCAATCCATACAGAATCAATAATATCTAAATCTCCAGTTTGCACTTTATTTGCTGTAGACAGATAAAACCCATTTTCTTTTGAATTTAAAATTGTTGAAGATGCTTGAGGTGTTGCTGTATTGAATTCATTACAACTAATACACATTAACACTATAATGCATAGACTAATTAAAACTTTCTTTCTCATTTTCTTGACAATATTGTTCGTGGTACGTTCTTATTTGCCTGTTTTACGGAATAGTACATCTCATTTGGAACTACTCCATTATATAAAGCTGCTCCTGCAGAATAACCTCCATATACTTTATATTTATCAGGGTCAACCGTTCTTATACCCAATTTATTTAAGGTTTCATTTACGGCTTGCCCACAATTATTGAAAATAAGTGAATATTTACTCAATGCCTGTTTTGTCATTTCCTTTTCTCCTTTTTCAGCTGTGGATGATTGTATTTTAATTACTACTCCTTCCTTATATTCTGAATAATCCTTATCTGCAAAAAAAGCATTAATAGTCTTAAATGTGTCTTTTCTAGCATCTAAAGCAGTCCCACCAGTCAATGGATTATTGCCACTATTAGAATTTTCATCTTCGTCTCTACCCTCTTTTGAAATAAATACCCATCCCGTATCGTCATTACCTACTAATAAAGCATTATGTCCAAAACCGCCTGCACCTTTTGGTGCATTTACTATAGCAACATAATCTCCTTTTTTGTATTGTTCTTGTTTAGGTGTAGAAATACCGTGACTTGCCTTTGCTTGTTCAAATGATACTTCTTTATCTCCATCTTTATAAACTCCTTTTCTTCCTGAATTATGGGCATCCCAATCGTAAGTAGCTAGCATTCCATCTGGGTCAATAAAAAACACAGGATTGTTATAACAATATGTATATGGCGACCATCTTCTAGACATTTCTGCTAATGGGTCAATATTCATCCAACGTCCAAGAGCAGGGTCATAATTTCTAAAACCATAATCGTACATTCCAAGCCCCAACTCGTCTTGGAGCTCTTGTCCTAGAAACTTATACTTGTAATTTCCTGTGCGATATTTACTTCGCCCGAGCGTTTATTTCTGCGTTCCTGCGAGCAAAAACTATTTTTTAAGAACGTACTTTTTCATTTTTTTATCTGCTCAAAAATAGGGTTTAAATTTTCAATTGAAAAATAAACTTGATTGATTTTTCTTTCTTTTTTATTTCAATTGAAGAAAAAAGATTTCGTTTTATTGATGCGCTCGATTTTTGTGCAGGATTTTTTTATCCTGATGTTTCTATTTAAAACAAGTGTTTCTAAAAAATTCTGCGCAAAAATGAGCATAGCCCCACGGCGATTGAGTTATACGCAAAGACAATGAACACCCCAAGTGAGCAAAAAAAGCGTTATTTATTCCAACTTGTAGAAAGCTTTTTTTAGCGAACGGGTGGCGGTGTTGCGGTCTTGACCAGTCGCCACAGACCGAGAGGCTCTTTTTCTGAGCCGTAGGGATGTGTGCGTGCAACGGCAGCCGAAAGATGGAGCGATAGCGCAATAAATAATAAAAATCAGCTTTAGCGTACTTTTTAAGGCTGATGGCTGGGCAAAAGAGCAACCGCCAAAAAGTGTGCAGCGGTTTGTTTTTTTTCCTTATTCAAAGTGCAGCAGAGCGGAACAATTATCAATCAAAAAATAAAGAAAGCTGCACCGAACGTAAGGTAGAGAACGTGTGAAGTGAGGAGCGGGAACGGAGGCTTTTTAGCCGACTGGAAGCGAAGAACGCAACTAAGTGAACGACTGGAGAGAGACCGCTTTATTGATTTCTATTGGTTTTCTTTTGTTTATATTTGGCGTATGGATTTTATAGATACTATCAGTTTTATCGCTTCTCTTTTGACGATTTATTTGTTTTTAAACGACTTTTTAAAAAAGATATATACTACATATATATGTGGTTTATATAATCTATCGACAGCTTTTAAAAACATTAAATTGGTATAAATAATTGATACTATTGATATAAACTGGTAATAATCTATTTAATTGGATGTAGTTTTTCGATAGCTATTTTTAAAGCATTTAATCCTGTTTCTCGGTATTTTTCTGTTGTGTCCGGACTTTTGTGTCCTGCAAAATATTGAACTATTCTAAGGTTATTATTTTTGATTAATAAATTAGTAATTACACTTTGTCGGATTGTGGTGGTGGTTAATCTTTTTTTAGATTGATTTTGATACGTACTGATTAAATAATCTACATCATCTTTTGTTATTGGTGTTCCGAGTTTGCCTAATAACAAAGCGTTTTGGTCATTTCTAAAGGTTTTTAGCTTATTTCTATCCTGATTGATAAATTCGTATAATAAAAGGATTTGCTCGGCTTTTAAGGGTAAATTCCTGGCATTGGTTATTCCTGTTTCTTTTATTTTTATGATGGCTTTTTCTAAGTCTATATCGTTAATTTTCAAGCTTTCTATTTCTGCCAATCTTAATCCCTGATTGATAAGTAAACTCATTATAATTTTGTTTCTTTTGGTTAAAAACGGATAACGTTCTTTTCTTGGTTCTAAGAGTTTTTCGAGTTCTTTTTCGGTAAATAAGTCCTGTAATTGGATTGGGTTTTCTTTTGCGTCTCGTATTCGTATGGCTCTGGTGGGATTGTCTTTGCGTTTTCCTGTTTCAATCAGATAATCGTAATATTTTTTTATACTACCCAACATTACTTTTACGGTTGTTGGTTTATATTCTTTGCGCAATATTTCTATGTATTGCATTACTTTTTGATAGTTGTACTTTGGGGTATTTTTATCGTGTTTTTGGTATTTTTTTATGATATGCAGATAACTTTTTACGGAACTTTCTCTTAGGCTTTGTTTTAGATATTCTTCGATGCTCATTACTGTAATTTGTTTTTTAAGAGATTGATTCGGGTGTAAATTTGTGTGGTTGCGATTTGCTGATGTCCTAAAAAATCTCTGACCATTTCTATACTCATTTCATTCTCTAAAAGATGTGTAGCGATGCTGTGCCTGAGTGTATGTAAACAATAACATTCAGGGTTTAGGTTTTGGGTTCTTTTAAGGAGTCTTTTAAAAAGATTGTAGATATTCTGCCCTTTCATTTTAGTACCGTTTATATTGATTAAAAAGCTTTCCTGACTTTGTTCTCTATGGGTTTGAGTATCGGTATAATAGTGTTTAAAATCATCTATAATGGTTGTAGTAAGTGGTATTACTCTGCGTTTTTTACCTTTTCCTTTTCGTATAAAGAGTAGTTTTTGTTCAAAGTTTATGTCTTTTAATTCTAATAATTCTACTTCGTTTCTTCGTAGCCCACAGCCATAGCAAAGGTGTAATATTGTTTTTTCGGTTATGTTTTTGCAAGTTGCGTAGAGCTGTTGTATTTCTTGTTGTGTAAATACTTGACGCTCATTATTTACGGGTTGTTTTAGTTTTAGATTGTAGGGATTTTGGTTTATCTTTTTGGTTCTTTGTAGATAATCAAAGTATAATTTAATAGCTAGTAACTGACTGTAAATATGGCTTTGGCTTTGCTTTCCTGTTCTTCGCTGTTTAGGTTTTTCTTGTAAATACTGATGATAGTTTTTTATATGTTTATCTGTTATTTTTTCAATAGTTGCTTTAGTAAAGTCTAAGAGTTGCTTTGCATATTTGGGATAATTACTAACTACATTTTTACTATATCCTAGGTTTTCGAGTTCTTTTCTAAATTCATAAATCGCATTTGTAAACATAGCTATGATGTTTTTATGGTTGTACTTTTTTTTTCGACCGAACGCCAGTTAGTTATTAATTATAAGTTGTTAATTATTAATTGATTGCCATTGTTCTAGCGTTCGTTTGGTGTTCAGTTAGTGTTCGTTGGTGTTCGGCTTTAGGTTTTGGATTTGTTTTATAAAATGCTCTTTTAGTTTCTTGCGAACGCTTTGTATATCATCAAAATAGGAGATTCTGTATTTATAGCCTTTGTTGCCGTGTCCGTATTGTTTGATGTATTCCAGTTGTACCAATTGATTGATATAATGCTGTAATTGGGTCTTTTTAAAGCCTGTGGTTTCCATCGCTTCGAACCTTGTAAAATCATGGGCTGGGAACTTCTTTTTTAGCTTTTCAAAGAACTGTCTCAAACTTCCGTCGAGTTCATCTATTTTTAGGATGATACTTTCAAAAAGGATTTCTACAGCTTGTTCTACATCTTCGATTTGGGTTTGTATTTTTGCGTTTTGGGATTTGCGCTGATATTGGTTTAAGATGGTTATTTGTTTGATTATGGATTGGAACATTTCATTTAATCTTCGTTTTTTATGTACGTTCTCAGGGAGTTGTATTTGTGTGGCAAAAGGATTTTGTACTTCTTCGGGTTTTAAACTTCTGAGTATTTGCTGTAATAATAACTTGGCTTTTTCCTGCTCTTGTTCGCTTATTTCTCCAGCGATTCGTTTATTTTGATAGGTAATGATTCTATTGGTTTGGGCTTCGCTTTCATCAACAGCAAGCAAAAAACTACGGCTCATATTGTCTTCGTATAAATCGCCTTTGGTAGTAGCACTCAGCGAACTAAAAACACCTTTTACTTCTTTCTTTGTTGATTTAATATTGCCTTTTTTGTCTTTGATAGATACGGAACTCGAGAGTCTTTGATTGCTTATTAATTCTCGCATGGCAAACATGGCTTCTTCTTTTAATCCGTCCAAATCTTCGATGATAAGGTGTTTTCCAACTAAATCATATTCGCCCCAATTATACAAACTGCTTTCTGTTATTCTTGTAAATCTAAGTACATCTTCCTGTGGCATCAAATCGGCTATTTTACTGATTAAATGCGTTTTTCCACTTCCGCTACTTCCTTGTACAATAGCGTGTAAGGGCTGTTTGGTTTTGTAACTCGAGGCGATAATAAACAATAATAAGCGGCTGTTTTCTTCTCCGATTATTCCTGATTTCTCAATCAAAATATTAAGTTCTTGCAGTAAGTTTTTTTGTTTTAAAACATCTATTGCATTTAGATTTTGGATTGTTTTATTTTGTGATTCTTCGATTATTGGATTAGCAATTTCGGTTGTATTGTCCTCAATAGAAAAAGAAACGTTTAATGGTTTTCTTTGATTTAAAAGTTCGGTAAATATTTCTTTTTCATGTAATTGCAACGTTTCGTTAATGTCTTTGTTTGGCAGTTCAATCTTAGTAATTAATAATCTATCATTGATAATTAATAATTGATTAGCATATCGTGTTGCAGCTGTTCTTCCTGCTATATCTGTATCAAAACAAAAGATAATTTCTTCCAGTTCTGTGAGTTCTAAAATGGCTTTTTGGATTTCTTCGTTTAAACCGTTTGTGCCGTAACAAGCTAGGATGCTATACGCTGTAGGCTCTAGGCTTAAAGCTTGTATTACGCTTGCTGCATCAATTATACTTTCGGTTAAGATTAGTTTTTTTGTTTTGGCATTAGGATAGTTTGGATATAATCCGCTTCGGTTTTTTAAGTAAAAATGTTTGGCGTCTTTTTCATTTATGGTGCTTCTAAAATACAAGCTTACAATTTGGTTTACTTTGTTTTTTAATGGAAAAACAATTGATTTATTACCAAAAACATTATAAGCTTTCTCGCCTGTTTTACTGATAATGTTTCGGTCTAATAGTAATCCTATTTCTAAACAATTATTGATTAAAGTTTCATCCCGTCTTGTGCCGTGATGGAATTGTCCGCCATTAAAACCAATTTGTAAAGCTTCAATATCTAAATTTCTGCTTTTGCAATAATCCTTTGCGGGATTACTATTAAAAATACCTTTTCTAAAACTCTGGAACATTTTCTCTAAAAATGCAATATGCTCAAGGCTTTGAACTGTCGGCTTTGGACTTTCCTTTTTAGGCTTTGGGCTTGGAGCTGCTAGCACTGGGCTTTGGATTATCATTGCTATGCATTTCATTATAGCGCCTCGTTTGGTTATCTTTTCATAATCCTGAACAAACTGTATTTGGTCACCTTTTTTATCGCAAGCATGGCATTTATAAAAGTTCTTTTCTAAGTTTACTTGCAAACTTGCCGTTTTATCGTCGTGGAACGGACACAATAACATATTGTTTTTATTGGGCTGTAATCCGTAATTGTCCAATATTGTAGCTAGCGGTAGGTTTTCTTTTATTTGTTGGATTTCCATTGTTTACGGTTTTTTAGGTTTTGCTTCTCTTGGTTTTACTAGAGGTTCTATGTGTTCTATTACTAACAACTTTTCACGGATTATGATATTCACAGTATCGCCAACTTTAAAGCCAAGCTTCTCAAGCCATACACCGCTCACGCTAAGCCAAGGAACTATTTTATAACCTCGGGATAATTCTCTGTGTTTGGGCTGAAGTTTTACTTGTTTGCTGTTTCCTTTTGCCATGTTTTTACATTGTTGAAAAGTTTTTATGATACTTTTTTGTTATGCAATAATACATAATTGTTTTATCTAATAAAACTTTAATGTATTATATTTTTCAACAATGTTTTAAACAGATGTATTATTGTTTAAATTTGCATATATTTAAGTATTAAACTAATACACATATCTACTATGATAACGATAAGTGAACGCATAAAACAACTTCGCACAGAGAATAACCTAACTCAATCTGAACTGGCAGAAAAAGTAGGCTTGACTTATGTGCAAATTGGTCGATATGAAAAAGGGAAAAGTAGTCCGTCCTCCGATGTATTACAAAAACTAGCTTTCATATTAGGAACTAGTACCGATTATTTAATGAATGGTAAAACTCAACAAGTAGAAGCACAATTAACCGATATAGAACTTATAAAACAGTTTCAAGAAGTAGAAAAATTAAACCCAGAAGAAAAACATCTTGTTAAAACTTTTCTTGATGCTTTTATTACTAAAAAGAAAATTCAGCAATTAGCACAATAAAAATACTTTTATAAAATAGAAAACCACTCGGCAATGAGTGGTTTTCTATTTTAAGTGATTTCGTATTATAGACATACAGTAAGCAATCAAGCGGTCTCGCTACAGTCGTTCTCTTTGTTTCATTCTTCGCTTCCAGTCGTTCGTTCCTCTCTCCGTTCCCGCTCCTCATTGCACACGTTCTCTACCTTGCGCTCGTCGTGGCTACTTTTATTTTTTTAGCTGATTTGTATTGCTCCGTTTCTCTACGCCTTGCCTAAGGAAAAAAAACAAACCGCCACTTGTTTATTGGGCGGTTGCTCTCTCGCCCAGCCATCAACCTCAATAGGAACGCTTTCGCTGATTTTGATTAGTTGCTTCGTTTTACTGCACCTTTTCGGCTGCCGTTTCACGCTGCTAGCCCTACAGCCCAAAAAAAGGGCTTCCCGTTCTAGCGTGCCTGTACGATTGCCGCAACACCGCGTGGCGCTCCTCGGGATAATTCCGTAAAACTACATTATCCCTGCGGTGCTTCGGGGCGTTAGTCTTTGTGCATAGTTCAGTCGCCACAAGGCTAAGCTTGTTTTTTTGGATGATTTTTTTAGAACGTTTTATCTTTTAATTTCAGATGAAAATTAAAAAATATTCAAAAAAAACAAGCACAGGATTGAAGCTTATCGGGAGTGATTTGGTTTTAAAACATAAAAAAACCTCGCCAGTATTTGGACGAGGTTTAATTGTTTTATACTCTTTGTCGATTATCGTTGTAGGTTCGAAGTCGGGAGACTTCGAACAGCTGGGGGCACTTATAGTTCTTCTAATTCTGGTTCTTCCAATGATAATACTTCGATTATATCATTTGGAGTAGCAAAAATATAATTGGTTATTGATTCCTTTAAGTATATACCTGAGCTTTCATTAACTATCCAATCAACAAATTCATTATTTTGTGTTTTGAATAAACACCACTCCCTACTGTCATTTGGAAACAATGGGATAGATTTAATCCTTGCCCCTTCGTCAGCATTTCTATAAGCTACATAGTTGTCGAATTTAAACCTAAAGAGGTTAGTTTTTCCTTCTTCTCTAACTATTATTCTAAATCCTTCATAGTCATCGTAAATTCCCATTATATGAATTGTTTTAGGAAAATTGGAAATCTTTGGTTCCCATCTAATTATTTCAGTATTACTCATCGTATCTAAATTTGGTCATTTTTTTACCTTTTAAAATTTCTAAAGTAGGTCTTCCATCCTTGCTCTTTTCTCTAACATTTACAGTACTACCATCAGGTAGTGTCCCGATTCTTATTCCATTAACTTCTCTAATATTTGAAGGGTTTAAACTATCAAAATCGTTATTAGCTTCCTCAATTCCGCCTTTTTTCTCAAAGATAGTAGACTTGCCTTTAGTCTTGTCACCAGGAGTAGATGCATCAACTAAATCATCAATCTTATTTTCAAGTCTTTTTATTCCTGTTTCTTCAATTGTTTTTTCTTTAACATTATAATCTTTAATACTAAACTTTTCGTCAATACCTTTTCCATCAATTTTAAATGGTCTCTCATTTGTGTTACCTCCATAGTTAGGACTCATGTAATCAGTTAAAACAGCAAATACAGTTCCTACTACTTTACCAATAACTTTGCCTCCAGTTTTAACTGTTTCCTTTGCTACTTCCTTGACAACTTCAGTAGTGGTTTTTTGAACAACTTTCGTCTCAACTAATCCACCACCAACAAAACCTAAAACAGGTTTATTTACAACTTTTATAGGTTCGTGATTAGTAGTGTCTGGCTTCCCATTGGAAGGAGTTCCTTCCAAGCCTTCTATTTCAATTTTCCATACAGGATTATTATGAGCAAACTGATAAGTAGAAATTGACATATATTCTTCAGAAACTGGGTCAACTCCAAAAAATCTACCTATCGCATAATCGTAATTTCGGTGTCTAAACGTGTCCCAGTTCAAGCCTAACTCATCCTGACGCTCTTGTCCTAGAAACTTATACTTGTAATTTCCTGTGCGATATTTACTTCGCCCGAGCGTTTATTTCTGCGTTCCTGCGAGCAAAAACTATTTTTTAAGAACGTACTTTTTCATTTTTTTATCTGCTCAAAAATAGGGTTTAAATTTTCAATTGAAAAATAAACTTGATTGATTTTTCTTTCTTTTTTATTTCAATTGAAGAAAAAAGATTTCGTTTTATTGATGCGCTCGATTTTTGTGCAGGATTTTTTTATCCTGATGTTTCTATTTAAAACAAGTGTTTCTAAAAAATTCTGCGCAAAAATGAGCATAGCCCCACGGCGATTGAGTTATACGCAAAGACAATGAACACCCCAAGTGAGCAAAAAAAGCGTTATTTATTCCAACTTGTAGAAAGCTTTTTTTAGCGAACGGGTGGCGGTGTTGCGGTCTTGACCAGTCGCCACAGACCGAGAGGCTCTTTTTCTGAGCCGTAGGGATGTGTGCGTGCAACGGCAGCCGAAAGATGGAGCGATAGCGCAATAAATAATAAAAATCAGCTTTAGCGTACTTTTTAAGGCTGATGGCTGGGCAAAAGAGCAACCGCCAAAAAGTGTGCAGCGGTTTGTTTTTTTTCCTTATTCAAAGTGCAGCAGAGCGGAACAATTATCAATCAAAAAATAAAGAAAGCTGCACCGAACGTAAGGTAGAGAACGTGTGAAGTGAGGAGCGGGAACGGAGGCTTTTTAGCCGACTGGAAGCGAAGAACGCAACTAAGTGAACGACTGGAGAGAGACCGCTTTATTGATTTCTATTGGTTTTCTTTTGTTTATATTTGGCGTATGGATTTTATAGATACTATCAGTTTTATCGCTTCTCTTTTGACGATTTATTTGTTTTTAAACGACTTTTTAAAAAAGATATATACTACATATATATGTGGTTTATATAATCTATCGACAGCTTTTAAAAACATTAAATTGGTATAAATAATTGATACTATTGATATAAACTGGTAATAATCTATTTAATTGGATGTAGTTTTTCGATAGCTATTTTTAAAGCATTTAATCCTGTTTCTCGGTATTTTTCTGTTGTGTCCGGACTTTTGTGTCCTGCAAAATATTGAACTATTCTAAGGTTATTATTTTTGATTAATAAATTAGTAATTACACTTTGTCGGATTGTGGTGGTGGTTAATCTTTTTTTAGATTGATTTTGATACGTACTGATTAAATAATCTACATCATCTTTTGTTATTGGTGTTCCGAGTTTGCCTAATAACAAAGCGTTTTGGTCATTTCTAAAGGTTTTTAGCTTATTTCTATCCTGATTGATAAATTCGTATAATAAAAGGATTTGCTCGGCTTTTAAGGGTAAATTCCTGGCATTGGTTATTCCTGTTTCTTTTATTTTTATGATGGCTTTTTCTAAGTCTATATCGTTAATTTTCAAGCTTTCTATTTCTGCCAATCTTAATCCCTGATTGATAAGTAAACTCATTATAATTTTGTTTCTTTTGGTTAAAAACGGATAACGTTCTTTTCTTGGTTCTAAGAGTTTTTCGAGTTCTTTTTCGGTAAATAAGTCCTGTAATTGGATTGGGTTTTCTTTTGCGTCTCGTATTCGTATGGCTCTGGTGGGATTGTCTTTGCGTTTTCCTGTTTCAATCAGATAATCGTAATATTTTTTTATACTACCCAACATTACTTTTACGGTTGTTGGTTTATATTCTTTGCGCAATATTTCTATGTATTGCATTACTTTTTGATAGTTGTACTTTGGGGTATTTTTATCGTGTTTTTGGTATTTTTTTATGATATGCAGATAACTTTTTACGGAACTTTCTCTTAGGCTTTGTTTTAGATATTCTTCGATGCTCATTACTGTAATTTGTTTTTTAAGAGATTGATTCGGGTGTAAATTTGTGTGGTTGCGATTTGCTGATGTCCTAAAAAATCTCTGACCATTTCTATACTCATTTCATTCTCTAAAAGATGTGTAGCGATGCTGTGCCTGAGTGTATGTAAACAATAACATTCAGGGTTTAGGTTTTGGGTTCTTTTAAGGAGTCTTTTAAAAAGATTGTAGATATTCTGCCCTTTCATTTTAGTACCGTTTATATTGATTAAAAAGCTTTCCTGACTTTGTTCTCTATGGGTTTGAGTATCGGTATAATAGTGTTTAAAATCATCTATAATGGTTGTAGTAAGTGGTATTACTCTGCGTTTTTTACCTTTTCCTTTTCGTATAAAGAGTAGTTTTTGTTCAAAGTTTATGTCTTTTAATTCTAATAATTCTACTTCGTTTCTTCGTAGCCCACAGCCATAGCAAAGGTGTAATATTGTTTTTTCGGTTATGTTTTTGCAAGTTGCGTAGAGCTGTTGTATTTCTTGTTGTGTAAATACTTGACGCTCATTATTTACGGGTTGTTTTAGTTTTAGATTGTAGGGATTTTGGTTTATCTTTTTGGTTCTTTGTAGATAATCAAAGTATAATTTAATAGCTAGTAACTGACTGTAAATATGGCTTTGGCTTTGCTTTCCTGTTCTTCGCTGTTTAGGTTTTTCTTGTAAATACTGATGATAGTTTTTTATATGTTTATCTGTTATTTTTTCAATAGTTGCTTTAGTAAAGTCTAAGAGTTGCTTTGCATATTTGGGATAATTACTAACTACATTTTTACTATATCCTAGGTTTTCGAGTTCTTTTCTAAATTCATAAATCGCATTTGTAAACATAGCTATGATGTTTTTATGGTTGTACTTTTTTTTTCGACCGAACGCCAGTTAGTTATTAATTATAAGTTGTTAATTATTAATTGATTGCCATTGTTCTAGCGTTCGTTTGGTGTTCAGTTAGTGTTCGTTGGTGTTCGGCTTTAGGTTTTGGATTTGTTTTATAAAATGCTCTTTTAGTTTCTTGCGAACGCTTTGTATATCATCAAAATAGGAGATTCTGTATTTATAGCCTTTGTTGCCGTGTCCGTATTGTTTGATGTATTCCAGTTGTACCAATTGATTGATATAATGCTGTAATTGGGTCTTTTTAAAGCCTGTGGTTTCCATCGCTTCGAACCTTGTAAAATCATGGGCTGGGAACTTCTTTTTTAGCTTTTCAAAGAACTGTCTCAAACTTCCGTCGAGTTCATCTATTTTTAGGATGATACTTTCAAAAAGGATTTCTACAGCTTGTTCTACATCTTCGATTTGGGTTTGTATTTTTGCGTTTTGGGATTTGCGCTGATATTGGTTTAAGATGGTTATTTGTTTGATTATGGATTGGAACATTTCATTTAATCTTCGTTTTTTATGTACGTTCTCAGGGAGTTGTATTTGTGTGGCAAAAGGATTTTGTACTTCTTCGGGTTTTAAACTTCTGAGTATTTGCTGTAATAATAACTTGGCTTTTTCCTGCTCTTGTTCGCTTATTTCTCCAGCGATTCGTTTATTTTGATAGGTAATGATTCTATTGGTTTGGGCTTCGCTTTCATCAACAGCAAGCAAAAAACTACGGCTCATATTGTCTTCGTATAAATCGCCTTTGGTAGTAGCACTCAGCGAACTAAAAACACCTTTTACTTCTTTCTTTGTTGATTTAATATTGCCTTTTTTGTCTTTGATAGATACGGAACTCGAGAGTCTTTGATTGCTTATTAATTCTCGCATGGCAAACATGGCTTCTTCTTTTAATCCGTCCAAATCTTCGATGATAAGGTGTTTTCCAACTAAATCATATTCGCCCCAATTATACAAACTGCTTTCTGTTATTCTTGTAAATCTAAGTACATCTTCCTGTGGCATCAAATCGGCTATTTTACTGATTAAATGCGTTTTTCCACTTCCGCTACTTCCTTGTACAATAGCGTGTAAGGGCTGTTTGGTTTTGTAACTCGAGGCGATAATAAACAATAATAAGCGGCTGTTTTCTTCTCCGATTATTCCTGATTTCTCAATCAAAATATTAAGTTCTTGCAGTAAGTTTTTTTGTTTTAAAACATCTATTGCATTTAGATTTTGGATTGTTTTATTTTGTGATTCTTCGATTATTGGATTAGCAATTTCGGTTGTATTGTCCTCAATAGAAAAAGAAACGTTTAATGGTTTTCTTTGATTTAAAAGTTCGGTAAATATTTCTTTTTCATGTAATTGCAACGTTTCGTTAATGTCTTTGTTTGGCAGTTCAATCTTAGTAATTAATAATCTATCATTGATAATTAATAATTGATTAGCATATCGTGTTGCAGCTGTTCTTCCTGCTATATCTGTATCAAAACAAAAGATAATTTCTTCCAGTTCTGTGAGTTCTAAAATGGCTTTTTGGATTTCTTCGTTTAAACCGTTTGTGCCGTAACAAGCTAGGATGCTATACGCTGTAGGCTCTAGGCTTAAAGCTTGTATTACGCTTGCTGCATCAATTATACTTTCGGTTAAGATTAGTTTTTTTGTTTTGGCATTAGGATAGTTTGGATATAATCCGCTTCGGTTTTTTAAGTAAAAATGTTTGGCGTCTTTTTCATTTATGGTGCTTCTAAAATACAAGCTTACAATTTGGTTTACTTTGTTTTTTAATGGAAAAACAATTGATTTATTACCAAAAACATTATAAGCTTTCTCGCCTGTTTTACTGATAATGTTTCGGTCTAATAGTAATCCTATTTCTAAACAATTATTGATTAAAGTTTCATCCCGTCTTGTGCCGTGATGGAATTGTCCGCCATTAAAACCAATTTGTAAAGCTTCAATATCTAAATTTCTGCTTTTGCAATAATCCTTTGCGGGATTACTATTAAAAATACCTTTTCTAAAACTCTGGAACATTTTCTCTAAAAATGCAATATGCTCAAGGCTTTGAACTGTCGGCTTTGGACTTTCCTTTTTAGGCTTTGGGCTTGGAGCTGCTAGCACTGGGCTTTGGATTATCATTGCTATGCATTTCATTATAGCGCCTCGTTTGGTTATCTTTTCATAATCCTGAACAAACTGTATTTGGTCACCTTTTTTATCGCAAGCATGGCATTTATAAAAGTTCTTTTCTAAGTTTACTTGCAAACTTGCCGTTTTATCGTCGTGGAACGGACACAATAACATATTGTTTTTATTGGGCTGTAATCCGTAATTGTCCAATATTGTAGCTAGCGGTAGGTTTTCTTTTATTTGTTGGATTTCCATTGTTTACGGTTTTTTAGGTTTTGCTTCTCTTGGTTTTACTAGAGGTTCTATGTGTTCTATTACTAACAACTTTTCACGGATTATGATATTCACAGTATCGCCAACTTTAAAGCCAAGCTTCTCAAGCCATACACCGCTCACGCTAAGCCAAGGAACTATTTTATAACCTCGGGATAATTCTCTGTGTTTGGGCTGAAGTTTTACTTGTTTGCTGTTTCCTTTTGCCATGTTTTTACATTGTTGAAAAGTTTTTATGATACTTTTTTGTTATGCAATAATACATAATTGTTTTATCTAATAAAACTTTAATGTATTATATTTTTCAACAATGTTTTAAACAGATGTATTATTGTTTAAATTTGCATATATTTAAGTATTAAACTAATACACATATCTACTATGATAACGATAAGTGAACGCATAAAACAACTTCGCACAGAGAATAACCTAACTCAATCTGAACTGGCAGAAAAAGTAGGCTTGACTTATGTGCAAATTGGTCGATATGAAAAAGGGAAAAGTAGTCCGTCCTCCGATGTATTACAAAAACTAGCTTTCATATTAGGAACTAGTACCGATTATTTAATGAATGGTAAAACTCAACAAGTAGAAGCACAATTAACCGATATAGAACTTATAAAACAGTTTCAAGAAGTAGAAAAATTAAACCCAGAAGAAAAACATCTTGTTAAAACTTTTCTTGATGCTTTTATTACTAAAAAGAAAATTCAGCAATTAGCACAATAAAAATACTTTTATAAAATAGAAAACCACTCGGCAATGAGTGGTTTTCTATTTTAAGTGATTTCGTATTATAGACATACAGTAAGCAATCAAGCGGTCTCGCTACAGTCGTTCTCTTTGTTTCATTCTTCGCTTCCAGTCGTTCGTTCCTCTCTCCGTTCCCGCTCCTCATTGCACACGTTCTCTACCTTGCGCTCGTCGTGGCTACTTTTATTTTTTTAGCTGATTTGTATTGCTCCGTTTCTCTACGCCTTGCCTAAGGAAAAAAAACAAACCGCCACTTGTTTATTGGGCGGTTGCTCTCTCGCCCAGCCATCAACCTCAATAGGAACGCTTTCGCTGATTTTGATTAGTTGCTTCGTTTTACTGCACCTTTTCGGCTGCCGTTTCACGCTGCTAGCCCTACAGCCCAAAAAAAGGGCTTCCCGTTCTAGCGTGCCTGTACGATTGCCGCAACACCGCGTGGCGCTCCTCGGGATAATTCCGTAAAACTACATTATCCCTGCGGTGCTTCGGGGCGTTAGTCTTTGTGCATAGTTCAGTCGCCACAAGGCTAAGCTTGTTTTTTTGGATGATTTTTTTAGAACGTTTTATCTTTTAATTTCAGATGAAAATTAAAAAATATTCAAAAAAAACAAGCACAGGATTGAAGCTTATCGGGAGTGATTTGGTTTTAAAACATAAAAAAACCTCGCCAGTATTTGGACGAGGTTTAATTGTTTTATACTCTTTGTCGATTATCGTTGTAGGTTCGAAGTCGGGAGACTTCGAACAGCTGGGGGCACTTATAGTTCTTCTAATTCTGGTTCTTCCAATGATAATACTTCGATTATATCATTTGGAGTAGCAAAAATATAATTGGTTATTGATTCCTTTAAGTATATACCTGAGCTTTCATTAACTATCCAATCAACAAATTCATTATTTTGTGTTTTGAATAAACACCACTCCCTACTGTCATTTGGAAACAATGGGATAGATTTAATCCTTGCCCCTTCGTCAGCATTTCTATAAGCTACATAGTTGTCGAATTTAAACCTAAAGAGGTTAGTTTTTCCTTCTTCTCTAACTATTATTCTAAATCCTTCATAGTCATCGTAAATTCCCATTATATGAATTGTTTTAGGAAAATTGGAAATCTTTGGTTCCCATCTAATTATTTCAGTATTACTCATCGTATCTAAATTTGGTCATTTTTTTACCTTTTAAAATTTCTAAAGTAGGTCTTCCATCCTTGCTCTTTTCTCTAACATTTACAGTACTACCATCAGGTAGTGTCCCGATTCTTATTCCATTAACTTCTCTAATATTTGAAGGGTTTAAACTATCAAAATCGTTATTAGCTTCCTCAATTCCGCCTTTTTTCTCAAAGATAGTAGACTTGCCTTTAGTCTTGTCACCAGGAGTAGATGCATCAACTAAATCATCAATCTTATTTTCAAGTCTTTTTATTCCTGTTTCTTCAATTGTTTTTTCTTTAACATTATAATCTTTAATACTAAACTTTTCGTCAATACCTTTTCCATCAATTTTAAATGGTCTCTCATTTGTGTTACCTCCATAGTTAGGACTCATGTAATCAGTTAAAACAGCAAATACAGTTCCTACTACTTTACCAATAACTTTGCCTCCAGTTTTAACTGTTTCCTTTGCTACTTCCTTGACAACTTCAGTAGTGGTTTTTTGAACAACTTTCGTCTCAACTAATCCACCACCAACAAAACCTAAAACAGGTTTATTTACAACTTTTATAGGTTCGTGATTAGTAGTGTCTGGCTTCCCATTGGAAGGAGTTCCTTCCAAGCCTTCTATTTCAATTTTCCATACAGGATTATTATGAGCAAACTGATAAGTAGAAATTGACATATATTCTTCAGAAACTGGGTCAACTCCAAAAAATCTACCTATCGCATAATCGTAATTTCGGTGTCTAAACGTGTCCCAGTTCAAGCCTAACTCATCCTGACGCTCTTGTCCTAGAAACTTATATTTATAATTAACTTGTAAATTATCCGTATTATAACCCTCGTGCTTCAATCCAAAAGGGTAATAATTGTTTTCTTCAAGAATCTCAAGAACGTTTTGGGCATTTTTTTTGTAACTCACGCGAACATTTCCTAAATGGTCCGTATAATTAAACACATAATTATAGTTATCTGCTCCACTTGCAGGTGTATTGTTTATATAGCCCTCTGCTGTTGGGAAAAACTGTAACGCATTATCTTTATACTGGAATCCTCCTAGATAAATGGTCTTTGTTATAATCCCATTATCGCTAACTGTTTTACCCAATTTTTGCCCTGCTGCGTTGTAAATATACTCAATCGTATTTGTCCCTCCAAATGTTATTTTGGTTGGCAAATTAAGATGATTGTAGCGTATCTCGATAATATTTTTATTTTTATCACTAATCATATTTCCATTAGCATCATATGTATAATCATCTCCGGTTTTGTTACCGTCTATAAATCCTCTTGCATCATTACCTCCTGAACCATCTGTAACTTTTAGGAGTTGGTTAGGACTATCTAATTTATAATCATACGTTAAAGCATCTATTTGCATTTTTCCTAATTGCTGATCCTGAAGGCCAAAACGATTCAGTGACATGATATTTCCGTTCTTATCATAGGTAAGGTTCTCATCATATGCATTAGTGATAAGTCCTGATTTCTGATAAATAGAATTCAATAAACGATTTAACCCGTCGTATTGATAACCGTACTTTCTTAATAGTCCCCCGTCAGATTGTGTTTTCCAATACGTTTCGGCAATGTTACCATTGTACAATGATTTTACATTTGGGTCGGTAGTTTCTTTATTGTAATTAATTTTAAAAGCAAATAAATCGACTGGATCTGATTCTTGTTGCAAATTATCTGTTTTGTTTATTCCAGTTAACCACCCTCTTATATTATAACTATAATCAACCTTTTGTAGAGGGTTACCAGTACTTTCACCTACCTTTTTAGCTTTAAGTTGTCCTAAATCATCATAAATATTCTCTGCAAGAAGCTGTACTACTCCTCCATTAATTTGATGCGTATGAGTTAGTAAGCGGTCTTGTGCCGAATAAGTGAATTCCTCTTTTATGGTAAGTTCTACAGCTCCTGTTGAGAGCTTGTGTTTGGTTATGGTGTATAATGGTTTTCCTGTAAAATCTAGTTTACTATCAGTAGTAGTATAGCCTCCTAAATAATTTTGAGTATAACTACGTATCGGTCTTGCTTTGCTATCATAAAAAGTACTAGTAGTTTCTCCAGAAATAACAAAAGCTGATGTAAGTGCTCTTATCCAACTACCTGTTGCCAAACCTTTGACATTAGCCAAAACATCTTGTCCTTCGATACTTGTAGCTACAGTCGAAACATTAGGATAATCATAAGTATCATAATAGTTTACTGTAAGAAGCTTGAAACTAGTTGGCGCAATAAGATTACTATAATTGGCAGCAACTCCATCAATTGTACCTGAAGTTTGCTTTGTTTCGAATAATACAGTAGCTGAATTTTGGCCATCTTGCATGGTTTTCCGGCTTGTACTAGTTGAAGTTGAATTTAACCAACCCGTATAAATTGGTCTACCAAAAGTATCGTATTTGGTAATTAACCAACCTATTGTTGTTTCTCCTTTAAAGGGAGAATTTGCTGGTCCTGTGGCTACAGGACGATCCAATTTATCGTACACAATAAACTCCCATTGTTTTCCTGGTAGTTTCTTCTCGACCAAACGGTTACGATAGTCGTATTTGTACTGGTAACATAACCCTTTTAAAACTTCGTCACTTATAGCTCCATCAGCTTTTGGAGGAATTACATAAGTTAGATTCCCGTAATCATCATATACATAATAGGTATCGTGTTTTTGTTGCGATTCGTAGGTTCTCTTTAAAATTACCTTGCCTTCTCTATCTTTAAATTCTACTGTGCTTCCTGAAGTTTCAGAAGGATTAGAAGAGGAATTCTCATCATAAGTTACCGTTTTAGATAACTCATTAGCATCGTAAAATAACCCATTATCCGAAAAGGAAATATCAAATATTCCCGCCGAAGCATTCCAGCTTGTAGCTGCTTTATATAATTTTACTTCACTACCTGAATTAGTTTGGTAATCCAATTTAATTTCATGTCCACCACCCATAGCCCAGTCTGTTCCTGGGGCAGCTTGTTTTAGAACTCTGCTAAGAGGAGATGATTCTAATTCCTTTACAGAAAAAGGATTTGCTGTATTTTCATATTTTTCTGTACTATAAAAATTAATAGTATTTGCATCTGCGTTTGCTTCATAAGCCATATTTACAGATGTTGCAACATAGGGCAAGTATTCATGTGTTTGTCTTCCAAAATCATCGTAACCAATATATGTTATAATGTCTTTACCCGAATTGGATTGCTGATTAGCAATTTGTTGAATTGGCCTACCCAGCCCATCAAAATAAGTAATACTAGTTTGAGCTTGATTAGGTGACGGATTCGCTAAAACAGTTTTAACTGGTTCTTTGTAATTAGTTGTTATAATAAAATTATGATCTGATGAAGGGTCTTTAATACTAGAACAATCTGAATCTGAACCATAAAGCAATGGACAATTATCGGAGTAATTATCTACATAATTCCCAGCCGGTTTGGTGCATTGTTGCACAAAATTAGAAGGATCTCCTAAACCGTCTTCTTCATTATCAGCATACCATTTTGTATTGGGATTTATGAGAATAGCTTTATCATCGCAATCTGAAGCGTTGGCTACATAACCTGTAGGTTGAATACTGTAATACAGGCTTACATTTGGATTCCCATAGGTATCTTTATCAAAATCCTCATAAAATGTTTGTGGAGGAATATTAGTAATATTTCCAGTCCGATCATTATAGTCTGAATTATTGGCTACATATCCTGTAGGCTGAATACTGTAATACAGGCTTACATTAGCATTCCCAAAAGTATCTTTATCAAAATCTTCATAAAATGTTTGTGGAGCTATATTAATAATATTGCCTGTCCTATCATCATAATCAGAATTATTGGTTACATATCCTGAAGGCTGAATACTGTAAAACAGGCTTACATTTGGATTCCCAAAAGTATCTTTATCAAAGTCTTCATAAAAAGTTTGTGGAGGAATATTAATAATATTTCCTGTCCTATCATCATAATCGGAATTATTGGTTACATACCCATCGGGCTGAACACTACATCTAACAGTCACATTCAGATTTCCAAAAGTATCTTTATCGAAATCTTCATAAAAAGTTTGCGGAAGAATATTTGTGATACACCCTGACTCATCATCATAATCACTAGCATTGTCTACATAACGATAGGGTGGGATACATCTTTCTACCGTAGTTGTACTTCGTCCATAAGTATCTCCATCTTTGTCATAATACCAAGTCCTAACATACTTATATGCTGGATTTCCGTCAGCACAATCGTCTGAATTTTGAACATACCTGTCTGGTTTTGTACAACTTTGGATAAATACAGAAGCATCACCAGCTCCGTCTCCATCATTATCATAATACCAAATAGTATCAGGATTTACGAATTTATTCCCATCGTCACAATCTCCAAACTTATCAGCATACCCTTCAGGTTTTGTACAATTCAATACAAAATTTGCAGCCACACCAAAACCATCACCATCCACATCACGATACCATCTTGTATATTTATCGATTTCTGGATTATCATCATCACAGTCGCCTGCTCTCCTTACATAATTTTTAGGTGCAGCACACCCTCTAAATGTTATATTATCGTTTCCACTACCATCGTCATCGTTATCATAGTACCAAACTGTATCAGGGTTTAAATCTGTAGCGGCATCATTACAATCATTTGCATTATCTACATAATCTGTAGGTTGCGTACAGCTTGCTACCGTTACTGCCCGATTTCCAAAACCATCGTGATCTCCATCAAAATACCAAACCGTCTTTGGATTTATTAATTTTTCTCTATCATTACAATCCTGATTATTGGTTACGTAACCCTCGGGCATTACACTACAGTATATTGTCTCGATCGCACTACCATAAGTATCCTTATCGAAATCTCTGTAAAAAGTCTGTGGTGTAATATTGGTAATCGCTCCATTGGCATCATCAAGATCCCATGGATTTGCTACATAGTCTGTAGGTTGTAAACAACTGGTTGTAGTAATTGTACGATTACCAAAGCTATCGTGATCACCATCAAAATACCAAACTGTATCTGGATTTACTAATTTTTCTCTATCATTACAATCCTGATTATTAACCACATAGCCAGGTGGTTTTAATGTATAAAACACACTTGAATTGGGATTCCCATAAGTATCGCCATCTATATCCTCATAAAAATACTGGGTAGGAGGCCTACTGGTAATATACTGATTGTTATCATCCAGATCATTACCCTGAGATACATATCCCTCTATTGCTTCTGAACTCATGATATATTTAGTGGGATCCCCGCATTTATCTCCATCAGCATCTCTATACATTTTAACAGGACGGTCACCGCCACCACCTCCGCCTGGAGGAGCAGCTTTAAGACTTTTATCCTGTCCATATCCTAATGAAACGATCAATAGTAATAAGAAACTGTATATATATTTTTTCATCGTTCTCATACTAGTTTTTATAATGATATTGGTTTTCTGACAAAATGTTTCCCTGACTGTCTTTTACTACTTTCAAACGATTAAATTCGTCATATTCATAATAGGTAGTTAAGCCTTTAGGATCTGTTACAGTACTTACTCCTATTAATGGTTTATAAGTATAGGTTGTAATCATTGCATTGGGTAAGTTATTCCTAAATGTATTTTCGTTTGTTGCGTACGCCGCACTTGCCTGATCGTAAGTTGCATTTTCAACCTTAGCGATGGGTTTTGTTTTATTATATCCCCAAATAATAGCAACTGGTGTACTACCTTCTAAAGTATATTGGAGTATATTCCCTACATCATCATATTTATCATATGTAATTTTTCTTTCTAAAGAATTTGCTGTAGAAAGGGAATTAGGAAATTTGGCAGCATAGATAAACTTTGGCAACAATAAATTACCCGTTGAGGCATCCTTTGCATATTCTGTTTTTTGCTCGGATTGCTTTGTACCACCTCTAAAAGTTTCTGTTTTCAGTGGGGTATCAATTCTATTTGTTGTTATCATCTCAGAAACAAAAGGTTCTGCAACCAAATCCTGAGGATAGTAATACTTGGTTTCGAGATTCTCTTTTAATGAAGATTTGGTACTTTGCGAAGTCAGCTGAAGATGTACAGGATTGTTATATTCATAATTTGTAACAGTTGTTATAGGATTGCCCCCCTTAGGGTCATATTTTATAGAAATGGATGATTCCAGATAAAACCAGTAGGATTTTGTTGCATACTCTACTATACTCAAATAATCAACAAATGCAATAACTGAGAAAAGATCATTGAAATGTTTTCGAACATTATATCCCTTTACTTCATTACTATAAGAAGAATCTAACTTGTACTTATTTACATTTTCGGCTACAACTACAAACGGAACACCAACAATTTTTTTCTGAAGTAATTGTGATTTTCTCTCCAAACCGTTATCCCATCCGAAATTTGTGGGTGGTGCACTTTTGATATCAACCAGCCCTAAAATCTTACTATTTCCATTGATTTCATTATCAACAATTAGTGGTTGCGCTTTAGTGTCAAAATTATCAACCCAACTATCTCTGTGTATAACAAATTCTTTCATTTCTCCTCCATTCTCAAAAGCATCTCCTCCTTCACTAACTGTTACATATTTATAATAACAATTACTACTTCCTGTATCAAACAAAGAAATGATACTACTAGAACTAACCACAAGATTACTATTATCGACAAAATTAGTACCTATTGCAGGTCCACCTCCATCGTTTTTGCAGATATTTCTTACGAGTTCTATATCGACATAAAGAGGAGTCTTTCCTTTATCTCCCGAAGAATGATTCAAATCCGCTATACTAGCATAGTAATATCTTTTATAATTGGCTTTAGCCAATGGTTCAGCTAAATCTTTTGTGGATTTAATTCGTACACCTCCTGTTTCTATATTTGTAGATGTCGTTACTGAGGCGGTAGCATAATAGCTAATATCTGCTCTTGCTGAAGCCCCGTTTCCATTTTTAGAAAGAAGAAGCGTATATGTTTTACCTGCTTTTGCATCAAAATAAAAAATATTATCAACAATATCATTATCTCTACCAGTTAAAAAAATAAAACCACCTTCATGATAGTAAGGGGTGTTAAACTGAGACTTTTCATAAAATCTAGGGCAATCTTCTGAAGGATCTGTACAAATTATTCCCATTGAGGCACTATAATGTCCTGTATTTCCTGGGTCATTTTCATCTTTTCCTGGTGCGGGACCATTACCTGCATAAACAACACTACCTATAAGTTCAATTCTTTGATCAATAGGTGAAGTGATATTTATAGTTTTTGCTACATTGTTTGTTTCTTCTTTTGTTTTTCTTAAGAGTAGTGTAGTTTTTTTAGGATAAGTCGTTTTCTCTCCCCAATAGGTATTGCTCTCATAATCAAATTCCGTATATCCCTTGGTTGGATAAATAATTTTATTAAGTAATCCTATTTTAGCAAGATTTGCATCAGGTTCTTTATCGGCACCATTGTACTCTATATTATCTAAACCTATATCAAAATCTTTTATATTTTTAGGTACTAAATTGGTATTATCCTTACCATTATAATACCCCCAGTGATCCTGACTTGTTGAGAGTCTTCTAGGAAAACTAGTCTGGTTTATATACTCAAAAGCATATTTTTTACTTGGATCGTTGAAAGTGATATTTTGCAAAAAAACACGTTCGTTGGGAGTTTTTAAATAATTGAAGCTTATTTTTTCAATCACAAGCCCATCGGCATTATATTGCGTAATGGTTTCGATTTTGCTATTTCCATCCACTTCCTCATTAACCCCCGAAGCAGTATAAGCAAAAGTTACATAACCGTCACTATTATTATTGCTACTTATTTTGTTTACTCGTTTCCCAATAACTTTCATATTAAAAGAAACAATACCGCTAAGAGCTGCAGCGCTACTGTATGGAGTACCAGCATTACAAGTATTTTGCATCGGGGGATATGACATCTTAAGTGTTTGAGAATTGGAAGCAGTGTAATCCATATTTGCTCCATCATAAGTAAGATAAATCTCTGATCCGTTTGGGTGTACTATCTTACTTAAATACCACGCCGTTACACTGGCACTTATTACCGAATGTCCTTCTCCCTGACTCCTAAAAGTTGTTGTTTCCTTTTCGGTAAAATAATATTTAACCCCATTGGTGGTTGTCAATAAAAAATCGGTATTATTCGTGATTTTTTCTATTTTAATTTTTTGATTATTTACTAAAACAGGTACGCGATTTTTATCATATGTAAATTTCCCTGAGTTACCATTAAAATTAAAAGAATATACATCGCTTTCTGTGTCGGCATTGTCCTGTCCGGCTGCTTTGTAAAATTTTACTTTTTCAACATCGGATGCATTATAAAAATTATCCGGTGGATAAACCATTGTTTGCAAATCATCTGATTTATCTCTTACGGTCCGGGTAATAACTCCTCCAAAATTAAGATTCCAACCCAATCCCACATTCGAAGCAACTTCATCTACCTTAATTCCGTTAGAGCCATAAAAAAGCGACATCGGAGATTCTAAATCTTTAGTTTTAAAACTTATTAATGGAACTGAAATATTTGCCGCTCCTGTAAACATTCCAACAGGAACGTTACCATATTTACCTAATTCCCCAGCTACAGGTGATGGTGGTGTTATATTAGGCATGAATTTACTATCATCAGACTGTGCAACACTATGTAAGGTTGTAAAAATGAGCAACAAGAAAAATATATGTTTAATCCTGTTGGTGGTATGTATTGTATTCATTATGATTCTTTTAATTTTTTCCTCTTCTTATTACTTTCACACCATCACTCTGTACATTAGTTTTTATGTTTATTACATAAATACCTTCAGGATAACGGCTTAAATCTACTGGAACGGTTCGCTCAGTAATACTAAATTGTTGCAAGATGCGACCCGCCATGTCTACAACCGTAGCAGTACCGGTCTCATACTCATATCCTATAATAATATTGGTAAAGGTTACTACTGGATTAGGAATGGCTTCCACGCTTATTTTAACTTTTTCGAGTTTGGTTTTGTCTTTGAGTTTTACAACCCAAAAATCATTTCCTCCTATACTTCCGTTTTTATCCTTAGAAGCGCTGGAATTTGAGGTTCCTGCCATAAGATACCCACCATCTCTGGTTTCTACAAGCTTACGAAGGATATCCTCTCCTGCACTTCCTACTGTTTTCTTCCAAAGTTCTTCGCCTTTATCATCTATTTTTAGAGCGATATAATCATTGATCCCTTCTTTATCTTTGTCTATCAAACCAGTTACTTTGCCCACAATACCTTCTTTAGGAGATTTTTTTTCGCTTTGAGCATAACCTCCAATTAGGTAGGTATTGTCTTTATTTTCTACTAATGAGGTTAAGATATCTACTTTGCCAAAATCATAGGTTTTACTCCATATTACTTCTCCTTTTTCATCTAATCGTAATACCCAATAATCGGTACCATTACCAACCGTACCTCCCAAAGTAGTAAGGGGTTGAGTACTATTAGAATTCCCTCCTGCTATATAACCTCCATCTTTTGTTTGGTGAACTACATACAACTGATCATCGCCATTGCTTCCATATGTATTTTGCCATTCTATCCCACCTACATCGTTAATTTTTATAATCCAGTAATCTCCTATTCCTTTATTGGGTTGGTTTTTGTCTCCTGATAGTGTGGAATTAGAATATCCTCCTAAAATATATCCTCCGTCTTGGGTTTGCTCCATACTTCTTAATAAATCAGCATACTGACCTCCATAGGTTTTTTGCCACTCTACTACTCCAGCTTTATCCAATTTCACGATCCAATAATCCATGTTTCCACGGCTTTTTTCAGATTTAGCGTATATATCTGTTTTTGCATCCAGAGGTAAAGATTTTGAAGTTATTAATGCTGGGCTTGAACTTGAAGAACCTCCAAGCATATACCCACCATCTTTGGTCTGAAAGGCACATAAAAGTTCATTTTGTCCACTACCGCCAATCGTTCGCTGCCAAAGCTCTTCGCCTTTGGCATTTAGTTTTATAACCCAAAAATCGGAAATACCTTTACACGGATCTTTCTTTTGGAAATCATTTGGCGAGCTTGAAGTTCCTGCAAGGATAAAACCGCCATCACTTGTGTTTTTTATGCTTTGTAGTAAATCAAAACCGCTTCCTCCAATGCTTTTTTGCCAATCGAGGTCGCCTTTTTCATCCATTTTCCAAATCCAATAATCCAAATCGCCATGATTATTATCGGTTTTATTTCCTGTTTTGTCAGATAAAGAACTGCCTGCCAATATAAAACCATAATCGGCTGTGGGTTGTGCATCAAAAAGATAATCTGCATGTTTGCCTCCATACGATTTTTCCCAAAGTATGTCTTGAGATTGCATGAATAACGGGCAAACAAATAAGAGTAGTAAGTAGTTTTTTTTCATATTAAAACTGGATTAAGATAAATTCAGCTATATAATACATAATACTGTTAAATAGCTATAATTTGCGCAATGATAGTTCTGCTATTCTGAAGATACAATACCCACTTTTAGTGATTTTATTATAAAATCATCAAAAAAAAACCTTATATACTGATAATTAGTTAATTATAAAAAACATCAATACATATAATAAATAAAACATTAACATAATAAAATAATGTTAGGAAGAATAAGCGTACAGTTAAAAAGTCTATTCTTGCTTCAGTTACATTTATTTTAAGCAATAAACAGTTAAAAGTCAGCATACTTAAAATCATAAACTAAAAAAGCTGATACATTACGTATCAGCTTTTTTCTAATAAATCTTGCAACAATCTGCATAAGCTTTACTTTCCCTCACTACCAAAATAATTTTCAAACAAAGCCAACTGATTAGATAACGCTTTGCTCCAATAATTTGTATCGTGTGCGCCCAGAGATTCTATATAAAGATGTTCAATTTTTTCATTTGTTAGGAGTTTATGAAAATCTCTATTCATATCAATCATTTGGGCATCTTCTGTACCACAATCAAATATATAAAACTGATTTGAGGCTTGCATTTGTTTCGTTTTATCAAATGTTAAATATTGTTTTGGTAAGCTTTTAAATTCACCTAAAAATTTATCTACTTGATAATTATGGAAACTTTCTCCAAATCGATTAAAATCTAAAGCGCCACAAGAACTTCCTACTATCGAAAAAATATTTTGATACGCAATTCCGATGTTTGTTGCACCGTAACCACCCATACTCCATCCTAAGATTCCTCTAAATTTTCGGTTTTGGATTGTTGGATAATTGGCATCGATATAATCAACTAATTCTTTCCCAATAAAGGTTTGATATTGCGAAGATTTATCCACAGGACTATCTACATACCAACTATTAAAATTACCATTGGGTAGGACATAAATAGTCTTATTTTTTTGAGATTTCCTTACAAGATCAGGAATATCCTGCTTGTATGTTCTATCAGGATTACCGCTATAACCATGGAGTATATAAATGGTTTTATATGTTTCACCATCTACAAGATTTGGTGTAATAATTACGGTTTCAATTTCCTTATTCATCTTTTTGCTATATACATTCTTATGAATGATTTTCTGAGCAGAAATTGATACAGATAAGGCAAGTAATCCAACTGTGGTAAGTAATGTTTTCATTTTTTTATTTTTTATTTATAAGGCAAAAGTCAGATATATAAAAAGCAAAAAAGTTTACAAATGTTGATGGATTAAAAGTTTATTTCTTTACGAATTCGACTTAACTGAGTTGGTGTAATACCTAAATACGATGCAATATGATGTTGTTTTAACCGCAGGAACAAATGTTGGTTTTCATATAATTCGATATAGCGCTGTGTAGCCGATTCCCATTTTAAGTTAATTTCTAAAGGCTCTTTTCTTACCACCCAATTTCTCTCTAGATAATTGATGTGAAATAATGCTAGATCATGATGTTTTTTAATCAATTCGCGAAAAGCATTTGCAGGATAAACAATCAATTCTACATCTTCTAAGGCTATGATATTAAAATTACTGGGTTTCTCTTCAATAATTGCTGCTGTAGATGCTACAAAGTTATTCTCTTCAAAAAAAATTTTATAAATCGTATCCCCATTTTCATCAATAGTATAATAACCAAGTAAGCCTTTCTGGACAAAATAATAATACAATGCCAGATCTCCTGCCTGAAGTATTAATTCGTTTTTCTTAAAATGTTTTACTCTGCAAATCCCCAACAAAGCTTGCGAAGTTTCATCGGAGATAGGATAATATAAATTGATTTGTTTTAAGAAGTCTTCCATAATTGTTTTAAATGAGTTTTATTAAATCAATCCCCATTTATGAGCAACAAATTTACTCATTATTGATTGACTATTTTCTCTAATAAATGATTGAATTAACTTGAATGGACGCATAAAACATGATGTTTACACAAATTCGAAACATTTATGATAAAATTTGAAAGTTCGTTTTCTAACTCCCGTCTAACTTCGCTTAATTAAAGATTTAGAACAAAAGATTATAAATAAAAATATCAAACCATGAAAAAAACCTTTAGCCTATTTTTAGCAATCACTACCATTACCATAAGCTCCTTTGCCAAACCTAAACAAGATGATCCCTCTTTTGATTGGTTCAAAAAAACAACTGAGGTAATTCATTTTCAATTAAATAAAGCGGCTCAAACGTATAAACCAGGCAAGAACCCACGTTCTGTAAATCCTGATGGATCAGTAAGATTAGCTGGTTTAACCGATTGGACAACTGGATTTTTCCCAGGAAGTCTTTGGTACGGATATGAACTTACTGGTGACAAAGTAATGGCAGAAGAAGCTAAAAAGTTTACCCTAGCTTTAGATTCTATCAGAAATATAAAAAACACCCACGATGTTGGTTTCATGCTTTATTGTTCTTACGGAAATGCCTATAGAATTACTGGTGATAAAACCTATCTTCCTGCACTTGCCGATGGTGCTGCAAATCTTTATGCTCGTTTTAACCCAACAGTTGGAGCTATTCGTTCTTGGGATTTCGCTTGGTTGCATTACCCTGTAATTATCGATAATATGATGAATCTTGAGTATTTATATTGGAGTGCCATTGAGTTTAATAAACCAGATTATGCTAAGGCAGCAAGCACTCATGCATTGACAACAATGAAAAATCACTACAGAAAAGATTATAGCTCGTATCATTTAGTTGATTATGATCAAAAAACGGGCAAAGTATTACGCAAAGGGACTCATCAAGGTGTTACCGATGATTCGGCTTGGGCTCGTGGACAAGCGTGGGGACTTTATGGCTATGCTATGTGTTATGAAAACACCAAGAATCCTAAGTTTTTGCAACAAGCCGAAAATATTGCTTCTTTTATCATGAATCATCCGCGTATGCCTAAAGATAAAGTACCAGTTTGGGATTTTGATGTACATAATGCAATGGATACTGCAGAACTTGCACCAAGAGATGCTTCGGCAGCTGCAGTTATTGCATCAGCTTTACTAAATTTAAGCACTCAGGTAAAAGACGGAAAAAAATATGCCGATTATGCCGAAGACATTTTGAAATCATTATCATCAGATGCTTATTTGGCTAAACCGGGTGAAAACAGTTATTTTTTATTAAAGCATAGTGTGGGTGCATTTTTATATAATTCAGAAATTGATACACCACTTGATTATGCAGATTATTATTATTTGGAAGCTTTAAAGAGATATGCTACTATCAAAAAAATAGATTTTTCGAAAAAATCATAATTTAATAATTTAAAAATGAAGATTAAAAAAAATACATTCATTTTAGCATTTATCTTACTTCTTGTGCAAAATATTTTTGCGCAAGAAGCAAAAATTAATCAATCAAGTTTTGAGAATATTAATCTTGACAGCAAAGGACTTGAAAAAGTAAAAGCATTAGTCGTTTCTAAAAAATATGAAGATGCAGCCGCAGCGCTTTTAAAATATTATAGAACTCGTACTGGTGTTAAATCTCTGGATTTTAATCCTGCTGATAAAGAAAAATTAGCTGGCAAAAAGGTAAATGCTAATACATTAGAGCTTGCCAACAATATATTATTACACAAGTTTAAGCCCCATAAAGGATATCCTGCTTACGATTATGGCAAAGATATTAACTGGCAATATCGTCCGGTACAAGATCAGTTGGTAACGACTTTTTTGCATCGTACAGCTTTTTGGGAACCATTAGGGATTGTATATAATAGTACTGGTGATGAGAAATATGCCCAGGAATGGGTACTCGAAGTACGTGATTGGATTAAGAAAAACAAACAAGGAGCATATCCTGATGATAAAGATTATGCCTGGAAGGCATTTGTTGTTTCTTTTAGACTTAATCATTGGTCGGGTTATTTTAATATGTTTTTAGATTCGTCAAATTTTACGCCCGCTTTTTTAATGGAATTTTTAAACTCCTATAATGAACAGGCAAATTATGTAATGGCAAATTACACCGATATAGGTAATCATCGATTGTATGAAGCACTTCATTTAATGTATGCAGGAAGTTCATTTCCAGAATTAAAACAAGCTATAACTTGGCGTAAAAGCGGTATTGAAGTATTAAACGAAGAAATTAAAAAACAAGTATTACCAGACGGAGTTCAGTTTGAGCTATCCCCTTCTTACCATATCGGAAGTATTAAAATATTTTTGGATGCATTGCAAATTGCCCAATTAAACGGTGCTGAAAATGAGTTTCCGGAAAGTTACCGCAATCTGGTAGAAAAAATGATTCTTGCTGTGGGCAAATATTCATTTCCAGACTATACGTTTCCGTTATATGGTAATTCGTTTTTAACGAATAAAACTATGATGCTCAAAAATTATGAGAAATGGGCTAAAGCTTTCCCACAAAACGAACAGATTAAATATTATGCAACAGATGGTAAATCAGGAAAACAACCTGATTATCTTTCTAGTAGTTTGCCTAATGCAGGTTTTTATGCTTTTAGAAATGGCTGGGATTTGGCAGCAACAATAATGCAAATTAAAGTTGGGCCTCCTGCAGAGTTTCATTCACATCCAGACAATGGTAATTTTGTTCTTTGGATAAAAGGACTTGATTTTACTCCCGATTCAGGTAGTTTTATCTACGCCAATGTTGGTAATCAGGAAAATTCAAAAAGAGATTGGTATCGTTCTACCAAAGCGCATCAAACCCTAACTATTGATAATAAAAATATCATAAATGATGCTAAAGTAATAAAGTGGCAACCAGATGGTAATCTTCAGCAGCTTTCTTATATAAATCCTAGTTACAAAGATTTAGATCATCAAAGAAGCTTTCTTTTTATAGACAAAACTTTTTTTGTGATTATAGACAGAGCAATCGGGAGCGCTACAGGTAATTTAGGAATTCATTATAATCTAAAAGAAGATAGTAAAGCCACTTTAAATACCTCAAACAATAGCATTATTACTAATTATAACGACGGTAATAATCTCTTGATTCAAGTGTTAGATAAAGATAAAGTAAGCCTAAAAGAAGAATCTGGTTTTGTATCGTACCAATATCAAAAAGAAACTAGCCGTCCGGCTTTTGTTTTCGAAAAAAATAAAAGCGATACTACAACTCAAGGTTTTATTTCGATACTATATCCATACAGTGGTACTACTGCACCAGTTGTAAAAATTACTGAAAATGCAGCACATAATCTATCTAAAGGAATAATTGATATAATACTAACTATTGATAATAAAACTAGCATTATTAAAGAAAATTTAAACTTCTAAAAAAGTATAAAAACCTGATTTAAAATTAAACAATGAAATACCTTTATAAGTAAACTATTTTGATGTGTTTGATGAGTTAAAGTTGATAACGGATGAATGGCTAAGAATACAGAAAATAATAAATGAAACTATTTAATAAATAATCTTATGCGTAAAAAATTATTTTTATCCGGATGGCTAATTGCCATAGTATTCAACTTTTCGTACGCTCAAATGAGTGATATAAATAGTATTAAAACAAAATATAGAAATTGGCTTACGGGAGAAAATCTTGATTATTCGAAAACTCAAGTTAATGAAAGATACAGCCGATTCCTGAGCAACGGAATTGCAGCCAAAAATCTATCTGCATATAATTTTGCTAATCCGGGACCTGTTTGGAATTTTACTGTAAGTGCAGATCAAAATGCATATCAGATTCTTGTAGAACAAAAACTAATTAGACTTGTATTTTTATATCAGTTAAAAGGTTCAAGTACCACTCCTAATCCAGATTATCATAGTCCGGCACTTAGAGATATAATCCTGAGTCTTTTTAATTATATGAAAGCAAAAGGAATAAGTAGTACAACCAATTTTGATTACGTCTCAATTCCTGCTACCGAAGAGATTATTACCAGTGGTCATGGTGTATGCCTGCGTTCTTCGGGATATGCAACAGCAATTTTCTTGATGAAAGACGAACTAGTTGCAGCAGGAGAATTTACGCATCATATGGGAGCACTTAATGCGCTTACCGCTTTTATAGCGCCAGAATTTCAACCGTTTAATTTTACAAATCCAGGTTTTAATACAGATGTTATTCGTTCGTCAGTTCAACAACGACTTTGTTATGTTTTGGCTCAGGATGATTCAGACAATTCCAGACTTGCTAATATGGATTTCCTAAAGAGATTTATTAATAATGCCTTAAAAATCGGCAATGGATGGAACGATTGTATTAAACCCGATTTTATTACTTATCATCACAGAGGAGCGTATGCTAACACCTATGGTGTAGAGGCTTTACAGCAATCTTCTATCATGAATATGATGCTGAAAAATTCGGCGTATGAATTAAACACAGAAGCACAAAGCAATTTAAAAAGTGCTATTTTAAACTATAGCAAATTCAGTAAAGATTTCGAAATGCCTTTAGGACTTGCCGGAAGATTCCCTACTAATACTGATGCAATAAATGATTTAAGACAAGCTTTGGCATTTTTGTATGTAACAGATCCTGCTAGTAATCAAGATGCAGGAAGAGAGTTTGTACGACTTTGGGATATATCTGTAACTGCTAATACTGCTTTGTTAAGACAGAATGCCTTATCGATTACCATGATTTATACTCCTAGTGGTGTAATGGATATTTTGCAAACTTTAAACTCAGGACTTACTCCTCTTCCCGAAATAACCGAAGCACAGTTTAGTTTTCCGTATGCGGGATTAAGCGTTCATAAGTATAACGGATTTCAGGTAAGTGCAAAAGGAACAAGCAAGCATATTTGGCATTTTGAGAATTCGAGTACCGAAAATGTTTTTGGAAGATACACTTCTGCAGGAGCTTTGGAGTTACTTACAAAAGGAAGCCAAATGACCCGTGCTACAAATGGTTATATAGAAAATGGCTGGGATTGGTCGCACGTACCTGGAACAACAGTAGCATATCTTCCGTTAAGTACACTCGCAATTGGTACAATGAGAGAAATGAACGGAAAGTCTTTTCTGGCTCATGCATCTCTTGATAATAATGGAGTTTTTGGTATGGATTATAAAGATTTTAATTCCGCAACAGGAATGACAGCCTTAAAATCTAATTTCTTTTTTAAGGATATCATACTTTGTTTAGGCTCTAATATTCAGGACACAAACGGAACCTTTCCTATTCATACTACTTTGTTTCAAACTGCTCTGGCAGATACCAACACTCCTACTTACGTAAATGGAAATTCTGCTACAGGAACTAGTTTTACGATTACACAAACTGGTGGTGATTTTTGGGCAACCGATGCAATTGGAAATGGTTATGTAATTCCTGCAAATCCTGGCAATACCGAGGCTATTACAGTTACCAGATCAGCACAAATCTCTCGTAATAATGCCAATACGGTTAATACTACAGGTAATTTTGCTACAGCATACATAAATCATGGTATTGCTCCTACTGCTGGGAAATTTCAGTATGCAATTGTAATGCAAGGAGGTCAAACGGCGACACAACAACTGGCTAATAATTTTGCTTCTTATTTTAAAATTCATCAACAAAATAATCAGGCGCATATTGTTGAGTATGTACCAGACGCAATATTTAGTTACGTTATTTTTAACCCAACGACTGTATTTGCTTATGATGCAGTGATAAGTGTAAATAAACCAGCTGTAGTAATGACTCAAAAAACAGATGGAGGAAATAAATTAAAAGTAAGTCTTACGAATCCAAATCTGGGGTTATTATCAGCTACCGAAACTTATAAATGGAGCCAGATTAGTGGTCAAAACGCAATACTAAACAGAGAACCACAAACCGATGTTGTTACACTTACTATTGCAGGTAATTGGGTTTTGACATCGCCAACAAATAATGTAACAGCGGCTATTAATGGTACTAATACCGATATTAGTTTTAGTACTATTAACGGTTTAACTATACAAACAGAATTGATAAACTCATCTCTAGGAACTAAAAATCCTAAAGACGAAGATGCAAACGGATTAAAAGTAATTGTTGCTCCCAACCCAACGCAAACAGACTTTAAGATAAACGTAAAAGGAAATTCTACACAAGGAATTTATGTACTTGTATTTGATGCTTTAGGAAGAAAAATAAAGACTTTAAAATCCGATTATAATCAAACAATTGTACTAGGGAGTGATCTTAATTCAGGAATATATTTTGCCGAAATACATCAGGGTAACAATAAAAGAACAGTAAAACTGATAAAACAATAAATAAAAACATTAATCAATTTAATGAATAAATAAAGACATTAAGAAGCTATTTTTGACGTAAAATATCAATATAAATAGCTACTTAATTATTACAGAAATTAAATCTATTTAATTAAAAACCAATGATAAATTTAAAAAGAACAGCAGCATTATTTTTTATGCTAATGACATTTTGCTTAACCAATGCACAAGAAGCGCCTATTACCAAGGCAAGTTTTGACAACATTAATCTTGCCTATCCCGGTTTAGAAAAAGTAAACAAACTTTTTACTGAAGCAAAGTATGATGATGCAGCCAAAGAATTACTTACTTATTACCGCAATCGTAAAAACATCAAACATCCTGATTTTAATGTTGGTGATGAAGCCCGTTTTAGAGGAAAAGATATTGGCAAAGCCAATCAGGAAAAAGCAGACAATGCCTTATTACATAAATTTCAGCCGCATAAAGGATATGGATTTTTTGACTATGGCAAAGATATCGATTGGGATTATTGGCCTATAAAAGACAATGAAATTCGCTGGCAATTACACCGCGTAACTTGGTGGCAATCTATGGGAATGGCATATCGCGTAAGCGGAGATGAGAAATATGCCAAAGAATGGGTTTTCCAGTTTCGCGATTGGGAAAAGAAAAATTATTTAGGAAGATCTAAAGGAAATGATAGTATCGCTTGGCGTCCGTTAGAAGTTTCTGAGCGTATACAGAGTTTTCCTGGAACATTTAATTTATTTGTAGTTTCGCCAAACTTTACTCCAGCATTCTTATTAGAATTTTTAAATAGCTTTAATAAGCAAACAGCTTATATCCCTGAACATTATAGTAAAGAAGGAAATCATTTATTGTTTGAAGCACAGCGTGTATTAGGCGCAGGAGCATTTTTTCCTGAATTTAAACAAGCTGAAGAATGGCGTAAAAGCGGTATCGAAATCCTGAACCGCGAAATAAAACTACAAGTATTTGCCGATGGTGTACAATGGGAACTTTCACCAACGTACCATGTAGGTTGTATCGAAATTTTTACAAAAGCATATAATTCTGCAAAAATGGCGGGTGTAGAAAAGGAATTTCCAGAATCCTACATTAAAACAATCGAAAAGATGGTTTATGTTACAGCCAATATATCTTTTCCTGACTATAACTATCCTATGTTTGGTGATACTTGGGTTGTTGATAAAAAAGTAAGAATCAAACAATTTTCAAGTTGGTCAAAAATGTTCCCTCAAGATGGGCTTATCGAATATTATGCTACAGAAGGAGCATCAGGTAAATTACCTGATTATCTATCGAATGCATTCCCAAATGGAGGTTTTTATACGTTTAGAAACGGATGGGATAATAAAGCAACCATACTAGTTTTAAAAGCTGGACCACCTGCAGAATTTCATGCACAACCTGATAACGGAACTTTTGAACTTTGGGTAAAAGGACGCAATTTTACACCAGATAGTGGTTGTTATATTTACAGCGGAGATGCCGAAGTTACCAAAATGAGAAATTGGTTCCGCCAAACAAGAGTTCATAGTACGCTTACCTTAGATAATCAGAATATGGTTATTACCAAAGCGGAGCAAAAGAAATGGAAAACGAGTAAAAACCTGGATATACTAACGTATACAAACCCTAGTTATACAAGTTTAAACCACGAGCGTAGTGTACTTTTTATCAACGAAAAATATTTTATAATAATTGATAAAGCAATAGGTAAAGCAACAGGGAATTTAGGAGTACATTTTCAGTTAAAAGAAGATAGTAAACCTGTTTATGATAAAGCCAATAATAGAGTATATACTACATATGCAGATGGTAACAACCTATTAATTCAGTCATTAAATAGTGATAAAGTTATTCTTAACGAAGAAGAAGGAAAAGTATCCTATTCATACGCAAAGGAAACGGCAAGACCAGCTTTTGCTTTCGAGAAACCAAAGAATGATGACAAAACACAACAATTTATAAGTGTTGTATATCCTTACGATGGCAATAAAGCTCCTGAAATCAGTATTAAACCAAATACAGGTAATGATTTTGAAAAAGGAAACATAGACCTGAGTATTATCATTGATGGTAAAAAAAGTGATATAAAAGCTAGTTTGAATGACTAAATCATTCTAATTATAAACAAGTAGTTCAATTTGTTAAAGCGTCTAGAAAGTAATTTTTAGGCGCTTTTTTTATGTCTCAAACATATCTGTGAGCTAAAATGGTACGCGGATGACGCAGATTTACATAAGTAAAGACGCTGATCCCGAAGCGTCGGGACGGATTTTAAAACAATCTAAATCTCGTCAGAAACTTTGTATTGTGATGAGAGAAAATCAGTTTTTATCCGTGTTTTCGCTCTAGCGAATCCGCGTCATCCGCGTACTAATATGGACATTGTATATCAAGTTACTTGCGGAGATTGCTTCGCCAGTTTGCTATCGCTCGTGTCTTCCTTCGTAAGGATGACAATTTTGTGGTTATTTGGAGCTAAAAACGTAGGCGAAAAATAAAATAGTTATTTGAAAAAAATCCGCCCCGACGCTTCGGGATTGTGTTTTCGCCCTAGCGAATCAGTTTAATCCGCGTGCCTATATAGACAATCTGCGCTATAAAATTAATAGAAAAACTCGTAAAACTTTGCGGAATCTGCACCTAAAAAAGGCACTTTATGAGCAGGAAACAACTCATCAGAATTTCATTTTTCTAAAATTTTGAATTATTTATTGTTAAATAGATTTAAAAAAATCAATCCCATATAAAAAAGAGAAATGTAATATCAAATTCTCAATCAAAATTGCAATAAAAGTAGTACTTAATTGCTTCTATTGATCAAATTTGCTTAACATTTCATTAAATTTTATTTAACCATTCTCCCCTACTTTCTATCTCAAAATTGTCCAGTAATAGCGGTGTTTTCTTCAAAAATTGAAGCAAAAATAGTTTAAGTTTTTTCTTGTTTTTCCTTTGTTTAAAGGGCGTATTAATCAAATTCAATAGTATTTTGGACGTATTCAAAACATTGATGTACCCTTGATGTATATATTTGTTTTTGTTAAACCAAAATCAAATTTAAATAAGCCACAAAATGAATAAACCAACACACCTCCGTTTTTATTTACCAGACGCAAAACTCCCCAGCGTTTTTCTCCCAGTTAACAAATTGTTATAATTTATTAAACTGATAACAATTCAATAATTGATTAAAAAAAAATAACCACATTAACTAACACTAAAAACCCAACTTATGATAAAAACTAATTTAGAGTTTCTATAAAGCTCATGAAAAATTATTTGATGAATATCTTTTGAGAAATAACAAAATTTATAAATCAAAATCGAATATCAATTTAAATAATATCAATTAGGAAATAAGAGGGTAAAACTTATTCCAGTTTAAACAAAAAATATGAAAAGGACTATATTTTTATTTTTGTTGCTACTAGTTTGTAAAGTTACGTACGGACAGACTATAACCGTAAAGGGTGTTGTAACTGATAGCCAACAATTACCATTGCCAGGAGCAACAGTTTACGAAAAGGGAACTAAAAACAGTACGATTACATCTATGGATGGAGAATATCAAATTAAAGTAAAACCAGATGCAACATTGGTATTTAGTTTTATGGGAACCAAAACTGCAGAAATAAATGTAAAAAACAGAACAACTATAAATACAAAATTAGTAGATGATGCTAATAATCTAGACGAAGTAGTTGTTGTAGGTTACGGAACAAAATCAAGAAAAAATCTTACGGGAGCTATATCATCTTTAAAAGGTGAAGAAATTGCAAAAATGCCAGTGCAAAACGTTGCGCAAGCTTTGCAAGGTCGTATAGCAGGTATGCAAGTTACAATGGCCGATGGAACGCCAGGATCTGAACCTTCGTTAAGGATTAGAGGAGGAACATCTATTACACAAAGTAACGAACCATTGTATGTTGTAGATGGAGTGGCTCAAACTGGCGGGTTAGGCTTTATTGATCAAACAGATGTAGAATCTGTAGATGTTTTAAAAGACGCTTCCTCTACTTCTATTTATGGAGCTCAAGGTGCAAACGGAGTTGTTCTTATAACGACTAAAAAACCAAAAGGCGGAAAACTTACAATTGGTTATGATACTTATGGAGGAATAAAAACGATTGCCAGAAAACTTGACGTAATGAATCCGTATGATTATGTTCAATTAATGTATGAAGGAGCGACTGACGATGCAAAATTGCAGAAATTCACGAAAAATTTTGGAACATATGATGAATTAGCATCTCTTTATCAAAACAGACCGGGTATTAACTGGCAAGACGAAATTTTCGGAAAAGCTGTAGAAACTCAATATCATAAAATAAGTTTTAGTGGTGGCGGAAGCGAAACTAACTTCAATGCTTTTTATTCTGTAAATAATGATCAGGGTATCATGCTAGGAAGCGAATCGGTAAAAAATATTGCAAAATTGGCAGTAACTCATAATGTGAGTAAAAAATTAACTGTTAGCGCAATTGTTAACTATTCCAATCAAAAAATAACAGGATTAGATACAGGCGAAGGTGGAAATGCAAGATTAAGTATGTTGCAAACTTTGCTACAATACCGCCCTACAATAGGGAAAAATGGTGTAGATGAAGATCTTAAAACCCTTGTTGTAGATCCATTTGATAATCAGGATTCACCTATATTTCAGAGTCCATCAATTACAATAGATAGTCAGAAAAGAGAAGCGATTAAAAAGTCTCTTAATATGAATTTTCAACTTCAGTATAATTTAACTCCTAAGTTGGTATATCGCGGATTAGTTAGTTATACAGATAATAATAATAGCGACAAATATTTTAACGATGCCAGAGGTATTCAGGCTATCAGAAGCGGCGGACCTAATGGTGGAGTTACTTACACCACATCTAACCGTTTAAACTATAACAATGTCCTAACGTACAGTAATACCTTTGCTAAAAATCATAAGTTTGATGTTACAGCAGGTCAGGAATATATTTATAATTATTCTGAAGGAATTAATGCAAGTGCAAGTGCTTTTCCAGATGTAAACTTAGGATGGGATAAATTACAATTAGGTACAATTGCCGGAATCCCAACATCATATGCTGAGGATGATAAAATGTTGTCATTTTTTGCAAAAACAAGTTATGCATTCAAGAATAAATATTTATTTGCAGCAAGTATAAGAGCCGATGGATCTTCAAAATTTGGTGCAGATAACCGATGGGGTTATTTTCCTTCAGTATCTGCTGCATGGAGAATTATCGAAGAAGATTTTATGAGAAGCATACCTGAATTTTCAGATTTAAAACTTCGTGTAAGTTATGGTGAAGCTGGAAACAACCGAATTGCAAATTATGCAGCATTAGGTATTTTTAATTTAGGATCCTACCCTATTAATAATCAATCAAATATTACAGCGTATCAAAATAATATTCCTAACCCACAATTAAAATGGGAAGCTACAAAATCGACTAATATAGGTTTAGATTTAGGATTTTTTAAACAACGCATCTCACTTACAGCCGAGGTATATGAAAACCGTTCTAAAGATTTACTTTATAACACACGTGTACCAGCAAGCTCTGGTTTTAAAAAACAGTTTCAGAATATTGGAGCAACTTCTAATCGTGGTTTAGAATTTACATTGAATACTGTAAACATCAAAAAAGCCGATTTTAGTTGGAATACAAGTTTTAATATCGCCTTTAATGAGACTAAAGTACTTGCTTTAAGCGAAGGAGAAAACTCTTTAATAACAAATAGTTACACCAATGCAAATGACTATATACTTGAAGTAGGAAGACCAGTTGGAGTTATGTACGGTTATGTAAGAGATGGTTTGTATCAGGTAAGTGATTTTGATTATAACCCTACGCTTAATACCTATACTTTAAAATCGGGGGTGGTTAGCGATAATGTTGTGGTACAACCTGGATTTATAAAATTTAAAGATATTAGCGGGCCAAACGGTGTGCCAGATGGTGTAATTAATGATCTTGACAGAACTGCAATAGGAAATTCTAATCCTAAATATACAGGAGGTTTAAATAATACATTTAGCTACAAAGGATTAGATCTTAGTATATTTTTAGATTTCTCAGTAGGTAATGATATCTATAATGCAAATATGCTAAACAATTCAAGGCTTAATCAGGAAAACCTAAACACATTTGCGGTATATGCTGATAGATGGACAACTATTAATTCAAGCGGACAACGTGTTACTAATCCTGCCGAACTAGAAGCTCTAAATGCTGGGAAAAAGAATCCTGCTTTTAATGGTAATTCAACAGGACGTTTGTATAGTGATATTATAGAGGATGGTTCATTCTTGAGAATCAACAATATAAGTTTAGGATATACTTTTCCGAAAAAATGGTTGAGTAGTACGAAAATTTCAAACTTAAGAATTTATTTTACTGCTAATAATGTGTACGTATTTACCAAATATTCAGGGTATGATCCAGAAGTAAGTGTTATAAATAGCGCCATAACAAGAGGAGTCGATTTTAGTGCTTATCCAAGAAGCAAAACCTTCCTTACAGGTTTAAATATCTCACTATAATTTAAAGTTAAAAAAAATGAAAAAATATATATTTTCCTTTAGAACAATCGCAATAGCTGGGATAACTTGCCTACTATTACCGCTTAATTCTTGCGAAAAAGAACTAGAAGTAACACCATACTCCTACTTTACAACGGATGCTTTTTTTAGTAATATAAATGAAGCCTATATGGCAACATTAGGAGTTTATGAGCCAATGTCATCTGTAGATAGTTATGGTTGGAATATGTCTTTAACTTTTGATGCCGATACAGATATTGGTCAATTAAGCGGAATAGGTTCTGATGATTGGCGTACTGTAGCACATTACCAGGGAATTTCTCAAACAAACACATTCTACCTCGTATGGAGTAAATTATACGAAGGTATAGACAGAGCAAATGTGGTGATTGAGAGAATACCTAAAATGGATTCGTATTTAAATGGAAGTCAAGCTGAAAAAGATCAGCTAAACAGAATGATTGGTGAAGCAAAATTTTTGCGTGGTTTTTACTATTCAGAGTTAGTACGTTTATGGGGAGATGTTCCTTTTAAAACAAAAAGCTCACAACCAGGAGATAATCTTAGAGGAGGACTTGTAGATCGTTATGAAATATACACACAAATCATAAAAGATATGCAAGAAGCTGCGCTTGTCTTGCCAGTTCAAACACCAGTAGATGAACGCGTTAATAAATGGGCTGCAAAAGCCATGCTTGCCAGAGTAGCTCTTTTTGCAGGGGGATATTCCTTAAATGCAGATGGAACGATCAAACGCCCAGCTAATTACAAAGAATATTACCAATTAGCACAAAAGGAAATTAATGATATTATGGCGCAAAATCCATATAAATTAAACCCATCTTATTCTAAAGTATTTAAAAACCAATGTCTGCACGTTTTGGAACCTACCGAAAACATTTTTCAGGTTGCATTTTTTAATTCTGCCGGAGCAAAAGAGAACGGATCTTGGGTTGGATATTTTAATGGAGCATTAACATCAAACGGAGTTTATCCTACTAGTATAGGCAGATGCTTAGTACCAAAACCATTTTATAATAGCTTTACCGAAGGAGATCAAAGACGAGATTTCTCTATAGCAACCTATACAATTAATGCACAGGGAAATAAAGTAGCCCTTTTAACCGCAAAACAAGACGAAAGCTGGACAGCTGCAAAATGGAATAGAGAATATCAAACTAATTCTACGCAAGAGAGATCTTATACCCATATAAACTGGGTGGTGATGCGTTATTCAGACTTATTGTTAATGCGTGCCGAAGTAGAAAATGAATTAAATGAAGGACCAAATACTATTGCTTATGATGCCATTAATCAGGTAAGAAAAAGAGCTTTTGGTGGTGATATAGCAGGTAGCAGAATTGCTATTGATTTAAAAAACAAAGGAACAGGATATACATCGGCAGCCAATGTTTTAATAAAAATTACTGGTGGCGGTGGTACCGATGCTGCGGCTGCAGTAGTTACACTAGCGAGTGGTGGTATTAGTGCAATTGGTATGTTACGTTCAGGAGATGGATATACATCTGAGCCTACTGTAACGATTACCAGTGTAGACGGAAAAGGTTCTGGAGCAACTGCTGTAGCAAGAGTTTTACCAAAACTAACAACTACAGAAATGAATCTTACAACAGGATTAAGCAAAGCTAATTTTCTTAAAGCATTACAACAAGAGAGAGCTTGGGAACTTAGTAACGAAGGTATGCGTAGAGCCGATTTAATAAGATGGGGAATTTTGGCAGATAAAATAGCCGAGACAAGTGCAGCAGTAAAACTGATTCGTTCGGGTTATTTTTATCCATCTGTAACAAACTTTGTAAGCGGTAAGCATGAATTATATCCGTTTCCTCAAAATGAAACAGATGTAAATAAGTCAATTACGCGTCAGAATCCTAAATATTAATTTATAAACTTATGCGTAGAATAATAGTTTTATTAGTCATTTTTTTTCTTCCACTTTATGGGCAAGCACAAGTAGATGTTCACGAAGCTTCTGGCGAATACGAATATCCTACAGATCCATTAGTTCGTGAAAAATTAGACAAATGGCAGGATTTAAAATTTGGAGTTATTTTACACTGGGGACTTTACAGTATAACCGCCATGAATGAATCGTGGCCTTTAGTTAACGAACTTTGGAAAAGAAGAGATACTACAAAAACATACGAAGAATATAAAAAATGGTATTGGGATCAATCAAAAAGCTTTAATCCTGTTAAATTTAATCCCGAAAAATGGGCTGAAATTTCTAAAAATGCAGGAATGAAATATCTGGTATTTACTACCAAACATCATGAAGGCTATTCGATGTTCGATACTCAACAGAGCGATTTTAAAGTTACCAATGGGCCATTTGCAAACAACCCAAAAGCCGATGTAACCAAATATATTTTTGAAGCATATCGCAAACAAGGTATGATGATTGGCGCTTATTTTTCTAAACCCGATTGGCATTCAGAATATTTTTGGTGGCCACGTTTTGCAACAGTAAATCGTAATGCAAATTATAACACAAACGAATTTCCAAAACAATGGAAAAAATTTAAAGATTTCACTTACAATCAAATAGGGGAAGTTTTAGGCAACTATGGCAAAGTAGATATTTTATGGTTAGATGGTGGTTGGGTTAGAAATCCTCAGCCAGGAGAAATGGAAAAATCATATGTACAAAGTAGCAAATCCTACTATCCTCCCTATCCGCAAGATGTAGATATGCCTAGAATAGCTAAAATGGCAAGAGAAAAACAACCTGGGATTTTAGTAGTAGACAGAACCGTACATGGATCTTATGAAAACTATCGCACACCAGAATTAACTATCCCAAAAGTACAATTAAAAGATCCTTGGGAAACTTGTCTTACCATAGCTAAAGGTTGGGGATATACAAAAAAGGCTCCAATAAAATCAGGTACTTGGATAATCCAAACGTTGGCAGAAGTTGTAGCCAAAGGTGGTAACCTACTTTTAGGCTGGGGACCAACCGCTGAAGGTGAATTTCCAGAATATATTAATAAACCATTAGAAGAAATTGGTGCTTGGCTTAAAGTAAATGGTGAAGCCATTTATGGAACACGAATCACTGAAAACTATAACGATGGTTCGACTTGGTTTACACAATCAAAAGATGGGAAAAAGAAATATGCTATTTCTTGTATAAAAGAAGGAACAACCATTCCTGCAACATTAAAATGGAAAGGAAATATCCCAACAAATGGAAAAAAAATAAAACTAATTTCTACAGGTAAAAATGTGGTTTGGAAACAAGAAGGAGATTCTGTTGTGATAGAAATACCAAAAGAATTAGTAGGAAGTCAAACAGCTGCTTTAGCTTTTGCATTTTAAAAAAATCAATCTAATAAAAATTATGATTATGAAAAACATACTATTGATATTAAGCTTCGCCTTAATGACTACAGTTACATTTGGACAAAGTAAACCTCAAAATATGAAAATGTTAAGAGATTCCATTTTTACAGTCATGAAACTTAGTGATGAAAACAAACTCAAAATGCATAATTTAATTGCAGAGAATGGAAAAACTCAAAAAGCAATAAAAGAAGATGCAACACTTACCGAAGAACAAAAAAAAGAAAAACTACAAGCTTGGAGAAAAGAGATATCTGTAAAAGAAAAATCAATTCTAACTCCAGAAGAATTCCAAATATGGAGAGATTTTGGAAAATCATTAAGCGATAAGTCTAAGAAATAATAATTGTCAATTGAATCTTTTCTAGTGAATTACCAAACTAGAAAGTTGCTGAATACGGGTTTTAATTGAATTTAATATCATTTTGAACAAAATTAAAACCCTATTTAAGCATTGATGATTAAATTCGTTTTGTGGTTTTAAAGGGTAGCAAAAAAAATAATCTATTAATATAAGTAGATATGAAATTTAGAATAAACATTTTGCTTTTATGCGTACTAGGATTGATAATTACTCCATTAATGAGTATTGCTCAAACCAAAGAACGTCCAAATATTCTCATCATCATGACCGATCAGCAAACTGCTGATGCGATGAGTATTGCGGGTAACAAAGACTTACATACACCCGCAATGGATAAGCTGGCACAAAACGGAGTTCGTTTTACCAAAGCTTATTGTGCGCAACCACTGTGTACGCCATCCCGTACAGCAATCTTTAGCGGAAAAATGCCTTATGAAACTGGTTTTATTGGCAATGCACCAGAAAAAGACGGACAATGGCCAGATGATTTATTAATGATGGGCAAAATCTTCCAAAACGGAGGATATAAAACAGGTTACGTAGGCAAATGGCATTTACCAGTTCCTACTACAAAAAAGAGTCAACATGGTTTTGAATATATCGAGAACACCAATTTTCAAGATTATAATGATGCAGCTACACCATCATTTTGTGCTCGATTTATCAAAGAGAATAAAAACACCCCATTCTTGCTAGTAGCTTCATTTTTAAATCCTCATGATATTTGCGAATGGGCAAGAGATGAAGATTTAAAAATGGATGTATTGGCCAAAACACCTCCAGTTGATCAGTGTCCGCCATTGCCGATTAACTGGAGAATTCCAGATAACGAACCACAAATAGTACGTGATCAGCAAAAAGTAAGTGCCCGCACCTATCCTACTGTAAACTGGAGCGGAGACCAATGGAGACAATACCGTTGGGCATATAATCGCTTAGTCGAAAAAGTAGATAATTATATAGAAATGGTATTGGCATCATTAAAGAAATATGGTATCGAAAAAAATACCATCATTGTTTTTACAGCAGATCATGGTGATGGTTATGCAGGCCATAGCTGGAACCAAAAGCAAATATTATATGAAGAAGCCGCAAAAGTTCCTTTTATCATTTCAAAAATAGGACAATGGGAACCTCGCACCGATGATATGTTGGTTTGTAATGGTATCGATATTATCCCAACTATTTGTGGATTTGCCGGTGTAGAAAAACCTGCCTATTTAAAAGGAATTGATATTAGTAAAAAAATTGAGAATCCAGCGCTAAACTTACGTGATACACTAGTTATAGAAACTGATTTTGCCGATAACGAAGAATTATTAGGTATAAGTGGACGTGCCGTAATTACTAAAGATTATAAATATATCGTTTACAATAAAGGAGAGATTAAAGAGCAACTTTTTGATTTAAGCAAAGATCCGGGAGAAATAACTAATCTGGCAGTAAATAAATCACATAAAAAGAAACTCGTAGAAATGCGCAATTATTTAAAAAATTGGTGCAAAATAAATGGAGACACTTTCGTATCAGGATTATAAATCAGATGAAAAGAAAAGAATCATGATAAAGAAAAAAATAATTGCTTTGTTATTGTTAATCACGTTTAATGCGTTTAGTCAACAAGAACCAGCAACAATCAAATTAAACGCAGAAAAACTGCATTCGAGAGTACGTGAATGGCCTTATCCTATAAACGGAATAACAGTGCCAACTAATGCTCCAGCTTTACTCTGGCCTGCAACCAATGGTAAAACCATGGTAAAACCGATGGAAAGCGGAAGTGCAGTACCAGAAGATCCTAATATTGGCAATGTGCGTTACAAAGTAATGTTGGCAAGTGATAAAAAATTTACAAAAGAGCTGCTTACTAGTTCAGAACAGCGTTGGGCTGTTTATCCGTTACATCAATCATTAAAACCAGGAAAATGGTACTGGAAATATGCGTATGCTTTAAAAGGTAGCAATCAATGGACCTGGTCTACTGTTTATGATTTTGTAATTGATGCTAAATATTCCAATGAAAAAGTATCTCCACCAATAACCGAAGTTCTAAAACGAAACCAAGGTTCACATCCCCTATTATGGGATATGAACCGCATAGGTGAAGATTTTTATAAAAATAATCTAGAAAATCCTGAAGCCAAAACGTTTATCGCTTTCGCTGAAAAACTGATGTTAGCTCCTCTTCCTACAGAAAAACCTCAAAGAGTAATTGATACAACGGGGAAAAATGCACTGGAAAAAAAGTTAATTATTGAAAGAATGTACCATGGTTTTGGAGATGCCGTAGGTACACCAGTCCGTAATTTGTGTATTGCGTATCAATTAACCAAGGACAAACGATTTATCTTAGATGCAAAACGCAGAGCATTAAATATTGCTAATATGGATCCTGATGGTTTAGCCACAGGAGATGATTTTACAAGCGGTGCAGTTCTCGAAGCGTTAGGTTGGTTTTATGATGCAGGATATGATTTTTTAAATCCACAGGAAAAAGAATTATTCAAAAATATAATTACACTTAGAGCACAAAGAGTTTATAATCATTTGCCAAACCGTTTTGAGTTGCATGTAAGTGACAATCACGTATGGCAAATCACCATGCGCAATTTAGCCATTGCAACAGTCGCAGTTATAAATGATGTACCCGAAGCCAAAGAATGGCTTACGTATATGTACGAAGTCTGGTCGGCACGTTTCCCAGTATTAGGCACAACCGATGGAGGTTGGCATGAAGGGAATGGCTATTTTAGAGTAAACTTTAAATCTATTATCTACCTTTCTCAAATGTTTGGAGATTTTAGTGGCGTAGATTATTTTAAACTACCATGGATGCAAAATTTACCTTATTATATGTTATATACACATCCTAATGATGGGGCAAGTACCGCTATTGGGGACATGTGGGAAAACATACCGTATATTGTAAAAGGAGAAGCTTGGTTTGCAGATGCGCTTACTTATAAAATAGATAACCCGTATTTAAACTGGTATGTAGATAGAATAAAAAAAGATCATCCAGACTATTTTCGAGGCACAGATGATTACTTATTATTTAGATTATTAAACTTTAAACCAAATAGAAATTTACCTGTTTCTTCGCCTACTGATTTGCCTAAAACCCGCAAGTTTGGTGATGTCGGAGTAATAGCAATGCACGAAGATTTGGCTAAAGCCGATAAAACACTAAGTAGTTATTTATTCAGTAGTCCATTTGGAGCTTCAGGACATGGACATGCTTCGCAAAATGCGTTTACAGTAAACTTTAAAGGAAAAGTAATCTTTGGAGGAACTGGGTATTATAGCAACTTTAGCGATAAGCACAACCTTTTGTATTATCGTACATCCAAGGCATATAATACAATTTTGGCGGATAGTTTGAGTCAGAAAATTGGAGAAGAAGGTTACGGATGGACACCACGTGCTATTTCGGGACAACATATACAATATGCTTTAGGTGATGCAAGTAACGCTTATGGCGAAATTAAAAGTGAATTTTGGCTGAATAGATTCAATCAAATTAATGTAGTTCCAAATAAAGAAAATGGTTACGGAGATCCGGGAGTAACATTATATCGCCGACATATGTTACAACTAGATGGTGGATATATTGTATTGTATGATGAACTAGAAGCTAAGAAACCTGTAAAATGGACAACACAATTTCATTGCCCCTATTACACAATAGAGGCACAAAATACCGAAAACGCAAGCCAACAAAACTTTACAGTAAAAACAGATTTAGGTAGCGTAACAGCAAGTGTTTTTGCTAATAGTCCTTTGAATATGAAGGTACACAACAAGTTTTTTGAAGCAGCGGTTAATTGGAACAAAGTAACCAATGATACAGGCGAAATAAAAGATTTTAAAGACCAATGGCATGCAGGAATTACATCCGAATCTAAACCGAAATTCAGATATTTAACCATTATACAAGTTAAAGATGGTAAAACTGAAGTAATTAAAACGGTTTCAAACGTAGATGGATTATACAATTTACAAGTTGGAGATTGGGAAATACAAGCACAATTAAATGGAGAAAAACCAGCGGCATTACAAGTAGCTGGCAAAGCAGTAAAATCATTATTTAATTATGGTGGTATATCAATTAAATTTCAAGGAAAAACATATATCCCTAAAGTTATGGGAAGTTCTATTTTGTTAGAAATGGAAGGTTCTAAAGTAAACAAACAAGAGGTTGTAGATGAATTACCAGATGTAGCTAAATACGATAAGAATTAAAAAAGTAAACCATACAAGTTATGTAAGTTCATTTAATCGAAATTTATTATATTTTTAAAGTAAAAAAATAGTTAGATTACTTCAGCTTAACGCATTGAATAGCCTCCTGCTTTAGCTGGGGTTTAAGAAATGATGATGAATAATATGGCTTTAGCCAAAATAAAAATGAAAATAGAATTTGTGAAAATCATCACAATTTAATTACAATACCTACAAGGTCAAAAAAAACCTTGCAAGATAAAAACAAGAATTATTTAAACTACCATGAAGAAAAAGATTGCTATAATAACCCTTTTGTGCACTGTGCTTTTTGCAATAAAAAGTCACGCCCAAGTGCAAGACCGATATTTTCGCAATATTTCGGTTGATAAAGGCTTATCGCAAAGTTCAGTTTTTGCAATTCAGCAAGATCAACTCGGGTTTATCTGGATTGGAACTCAAGATGGTTTAAATCGTTATGATAGTAAAGGTTTTAAAGTATACAGACCTATAAAAGGAGCTAAAAATAGCTTACAATCCTACTACATCCGAAGCTTGTTTAAAGATCATAAAGGGCAATTATGGGTTGGAGGAAACCAAGGAATTAGCGTTTATAATTACGATACAGACAATTTTGTTAATTATAAACTTCCGCGTAGTCTTGGCGAATGGTACATATCATCAATAACAGAAGATAATGCGCATAGAATCTGGGCTACATCTATAGCAGGAGATGTGTTTATGCTTACTCCCGAAGCCGAAAATTTCACTACAATAAAGTTTAATGCTTCATCACACGAAGTAAAAAAAATAGCCTATATCGGCGTTTGGCAACAACAAATTATTTTAGGAACAGATGTTGGGCTTTTTAAATTAAAACCAAAAACACACGAGTTAATCAAAATTAATCTAGGAGCAAAAAAGCCTTATGTTAATGATGTTTATGTAGATGGAAAAAAATTATGGGTAGCAACCGAAGGATATGGAGTAATACAATATAATAGCCAAAATGGGCAAGCCACTTCCCTCCTGCACAACTCAGGAACAAACAGTATAGTCGATAATAATATAAGATGTGTTGGTAAAGATACCGAAGGAAATATTTGGCTAGGAACTTTTAAAGGGCTTACAATTTTTAATCCTAAGGCAAATTCTTTTGCAAATTACTACCATCAAATATCACAGCCTTACACCATTAGTCAGAACTCGGTGCGTTGTTTCTTTAAGGATAATCAAAACGGAATTTGGCTAGGAACGTATTATGGTGGACTCAATTACTATCATAAAAACGATATTAAGTTCAATTTACTAAGCCAAAACTCAGGTAAACCTTCTTTAAATGACGAAGTTATCGGTGTTATAAAGCAAGATCCAAAAGGTAATTTTTGGATTGGAACGAATGACAAAGGAGTAAATTATTGGAACAAAAATAACAATACAATTAGCTATTATTCAAACAGTGAGAATAACCCAAATAGTCTAAGTTCTAACAATATCAAAGCCATTGCTTTTGATGATAACGGCAATGTATTAATTGGGACTCACAACGGCGGATTAAATTTATTGAACCCAAATAGTGGTCATGTGCAGCGCTTTCGCCACGACGAAAACAATCCAAGTTCTATTGCGGGCGATTTAGTTTATAGTATTCTTAAAGATCATAAAGGGCGTATTTGGGTAGGAACAAGATCAGGATTAGATCAATTTCATCCAGAAACAAAATCATTTACGCATATTCATTTAGATAAAGCCGGAAAACGACCAACTTCTGATGATATTACTTTTCTTTATGAAGATAGTAAGCATAGAATCTGGATTGGAACTACCAACGGAGTTACGCTGTTTTATCCTGATAATCTATTATTTGGAAACATCGGACACGGAAAAGTCAGCGAAGATATTGTCAATTGTATTACCGAAGACAAAAAGCACAGAATATGGATTGGTACTAGAGAAGGATTGAGTTTATATAATGAAACGCAGGAATCTTTTATCAGTTTTAAAACAAAAAACGACTTTGTAAAAGGAACTATTTACGGCATAATTCCAGATGAAGATAATAATTTATGGATTTCGACTAATAGCGGATTAATTAAATTTAATCCCGACAGTGGTTCTATACAAACTTTTGACGAAAGTGACGGACTTCAAAACAAGCAATTCAATGAGTATTCATTCTATAAAGCCAAAGATGGAATGTTGCTTTTTGGTGGAATAAAAGGTATTTCTTATTTCTATCCTGCAATGGTTAAGCAGCAATTGCTTCCGCTAAAACTTAGTTTTACAGGACTGGAAGTTTTAAATAAAACCGTTGCTGTAGATGATGAAACAAATATACTGGAACAACATATTGATCAGGCCGAAGAATTAGAGATTGGACCAGAATACAAGCAATTCAGTATCTTTTTTAATACATTTAATTACATATCTGCCAATCGCACACATTATTATTACAAACTAGATGGACTCGACAAAGATTGGCAACGTACCGATGAGCTAAAAATAAGCTATAGCAATTTACCAGCAGGAAATTACAATTTGCAAATAAAAGCAATGGGACCTAACGGAGAAATGAGCCCAATAAGAAGTTTAAAAATTATAATTCTTGCTCCATGGTATAAAACAATATGGTTTTATTTATTGCTGTTGGCAATTATTGGTACAGCGGCATATATTGCTTTCAGAATGATTACTGAGCGTATAAAAGCGTTGCAACAATTAAAACTAGAACGAATAGATAAAGAAAGAGTGAGTTATATTAATCAGGTAAAAATGGACTTTTTTACCAATGTATCTCACGAACTAAGAACACCATTAACATTGATTTTGGCGCCCCTGGAAGATTTATTAAAATCACCATTTGCAGATAAAACATCCAAAAAGAAACATGAACTCATGTTTATCAATGCCAAAAGATTATATAACCTGGTTGATCAATTATTTGAGTTTAGAAAAACCGAAATGGGAACGCGCCAACTTAAAGTAGGTAAAAGTGACCTTGTGAGTTTTACCAATGAGATTTTTGAATCCTTTAAACCACTTGCCGAAAAAAATCACATTCATTACACCTATCATTCATCAGAAACGCAACTTATATTTTCTTTTGATAAAGATGCCATGGAGAAAATTTTGTTTAATCTACTTTCAAATGCATTTAAATACACCCAAAGTGGTCAAAGCATAAAAGTTGAATTAATAAAGGAAAATGAAAAAGTATTTATAAAAGTAGCAGATACAGGAGTTGGAATAAGCGAGGATGATTTGTCTAAAGTATTTGATCGTTTTTATCAGGTAAATAATAAAGAAATGAATTTGGGTTCGGGCGTTGGTTTAGCTTTTACCAAACGATTGGTGGAACTACATCATGGCGAAATCATTGCCGAAAGTACAAAGGAAAAAGGAACTGTTTTTACTGTAGCAATTCCTACTTCAGAAACTGTATATATAAATGATTCGCGTGTAGAAGATTCTGTATATGAGTTATCTATGGTAACAGACGATAATCTTGTTATAGAAGATAATATACTCCTGCAGGAAAATGAAATTTTAATAGATGAAACTGCCGATGGAGATCAAATAATCAAACTGCTTATTGTAGATGATAATAAAGAGATTCTGGATTACCTGCAAGATTATTTGGGCAAGATGTATGAAATTGTAGTTGCTTACAACGGACAGATGGCGTTGGAACTATTAGAAATTCAACAATTTGACCTCATTATTAGCGATGTAATGATGCCAGAACTAGACGGATTACATTTTTGTAAACGTGTAAAACAGAACATCAATACATCACACATTCCATTAATGCTTTTAACTGCTAAAACGGAAACGAGTCAGCAAATAAAAGGATTAGAAATGGGAGCCGATGATTATATCACAAAGCCATTTTCGCCAAATTTGCTTGCCGCCAAAATTGCAAACTTATTACGTTCCCGTAAACGATTAAAAGAATACTATTCGGCTGGAAAAGAAATGGTTCCCGAAAATATTGCTTTTAATGCCCTTGACGAAGAATTTTTAAAACAAGCCATAAATATTGTCGAAGAACATTTAGCCGATTCGGAATTTACAGTAGATAAATTCAGTAAAGAAATCGGAATGAGCAGATCCAACCTTTATTTAAAATTAAAGGCAATTACAGGAGAATCGGCTATGGATTTTATAAAAAGAATACGATTTAAAAAAGCAGTCGAGCTAATGCAAAACAAGCGGCATACTATTGCGCAAATTACTTATATGTGCGGTTTTAACTCGCCTTCGTATTTCTCAACAGCATTTAAGCAATACTATGGTTGTATGCCAAGTGAGTATTTAGCCAAGCTAAATGATGAAAAATAATATTACCAAAATACAGTGTAAAAAACTGAAATTTCAATAATACAAAACAAACCAAATTATTATGAATACCAATTTTGAAAGCCGTTTTGCAGTAAGTCCAAAAGAAGCAAAACAAATGGATACAGAAACATTACGCGAAAATTTTTTAATCGAAACTATTTTTAGCGCAGAACAAGTAAAACTAACCTTATCACATTACGATAGATATATTATTGGTGGAGCAATGCCAGTAAACCAAAAAATTGTATTACCTAATCCTACCGATTTAAAAGCGGAATATTTTCTAGAAAGAAGAGAAATCGGAATCATTAATGTAGGAGGAAAAGGAATTATTACCGCTGATGGCGAAAGATTTGAAATAGATTTTAAAGAAGCTTTATATCTGGGCAAAGGGATCAAAGAAGTGGTATTTGAATCTGTAGATGCTAATTCTCCAGCCAAATTTTATTTAAACTCTGCTCCTGCTCACCACAAATATCCATCAAAAAAAGTGACAAAAGCCGATGCTGAGATTGTAGAATTAGGAACTATGGAAACGGCAAATCATCGCATTATAAATAAATTGATTGTAAATAGTGTGGTACAAACCTGTCAGGTTCAAATGGGAATGACAGAGCTAAAATCAGGTAGCGTTTGGAATACTATGCCAGCACACACACATGATCGCCGTATGGAAGCTTATTTCTATTTTGAAGTACCCGAAAATCAAAGTGTTTGCCATTTTATGGGACAACCACAAGAAACAAGACATATCTGGATGCAAAATGAACAAGCCGTAATCTCTCCTAATTGGTCAATCCATTCAGGATCAGGAACCTCTAATTATACCTTTATTTGGGGAATGGCTGGAGAAAATTTAGATTATGGAGATATGGATCATTGTGCTATTAACGATTTAAAATAAGTGATTATGAAATTGATTAAACTCTTTCTTTACCTTGCTTTTGTCTCGCCATTAGGTGTTTTCGCACAAGCAAAAGCAACAATTACCATTCAGAATAATTCGGCTCAGGAGCGAAAAGAAGCTGTTGTAGCAATAAAATGGGCAACGGTTTTATCACGTTATCCTCAAATAGATACAGCAAATTTTGTTGTGATTAATCAGGCGACAAAAAAGCAAGTTCCTTTTCAGTTAGAACACCGCGGACTTTCCACAATTCAAAATCTTTTAGTACAAGTTAATGCTAAAGCAAAAGCGTCACTTATCCTGGTAATACAAAAAGGTAAACCAGAAACTTTTGCAACCAAAACTTATGCGCGTTATGTACCAGAACGCAAAGATGATTTTGCTTGGGAAAATGACAAAATAGCCTTTCGTGCCTACGGTAAAGCGATAGAAAACACAAAGGAAGATGCTTCTGGATTTGATGTTTGGGTAAAAAGAACCGATAAAATGGTCATTAACGAACGTTATAAAATTGGAAATTATCATATCGATAGTGGCAACGGAATGGATTATTACCACGTTGGCCCTACATTGGGCGCAGGAAATATGGCACCATATGTAAATGACAGTATTCGCTATTCGGGAAATTATCGTAAATGGTTAGTGCTGGACAATGGTCCTTTGCGCAGTACATTTCAATTAACTTACGATACCTGGATTGTTGGAGGAATAGAAGTTAAAGCTACAAAAATCATTTCTATAGATGCTGGATCACAACTTAATCGTGTAGAAAATACCTATACTTTTAATGGAAATAAACCTATGGAAGTTGTAGTTGGCTTAAGTAAAAGACCAGAAGCTGGAGTTATTTCATTAAATGAACAACAAGGTATTATGGGATATTGGGAACCTACATTTGGTGAAGACGGAACTACTGGAGTTGGTTCTATACTAACTACACCAGTAAAAAGTATGTGGGTAGATAAAACACAAATATTAGGAAAAACGACCGTTGTAAATAATGAACCTATCGTGTACTACACAGGAGCAGCTTGGAATAAAGCAGGAAAAATTACCGATGCAAAACAATGGTTTACTTATTTGGATAATTTTTATCAGCAACTAAAAAATCCATTAATTGTAAAAGTCGAATAAAGCTACAGTAGCACTCAAATAAAAACTTTAGATAAATATACCTAGTCAGCACATTAAATTGAAGTTGATAGCCATACTTATGCCTTTTTTGAAAAGAATTTAGCACATTCCTGCAAGGTTTTAAACCAAGAGTATAAGGAACTTTGATAAAAACTCAAATTTAAAGTTGGTCTGCGCATTTTTGTCATCTCAACGAAGGAGACTCGAGCCGATAGCGAACAGACGTAGTAAATCTCCACGAGTAGCTCGACAATTTAAGAAAAAAACTGTGAGTTAGTTTCATACGGAGATTTCTCCTTCGTCGAAATGACAAGTTTGGGGATTATTTTGTGTAAAACTAAAGCCGCTTAGACCTTTGGTTTTAAACCTTGTTGGTATAATTTAAGAATACAAGAATAATACCTAACAGGTTTTTAAAACCTGTTAGGATAACAATAACTCAGAATACTTATTAACTATAAAAAAGAAAAAAAATGTCAATTAACTTATTTGATTTAACAGGGAAAACAGCACTTATAACAGGAGGAGTTCACGGTCTGGGAATGGCAATGGCAAAAGGTCTTGGACTTGCAGGTGCTAAAATTGTAATAAATGATCATTCATCACAAGAAGCTGTAAATAATGCAGTTGCAGAATATAAATCTGTGGGAATTGAAGCTTACGGATATATTTTTGATGTTACCGATGAAGCTGCTGTAATTGAAGCAATAAACAAGATAGAAGCCGAAGTTGGACCTATAGATATTTTAATTAATAACGCAGGAATCATCAAAAGAACTCCAATAATAGAAATGGAAGTTGCAGATTTTGAAGCAGTAATAAAAGTAGACTTAACAGGACCTTTTATCGTTTCTAAAAATGTTGCCAAAGGAATGATTATTCGCGGAGGCGGAAAAATTATAAATATGTGCTCTATGATGAGCGAACTTGGTAGAGACTCCGTAAGTGCTTATGCTTCTGCAAAAGGAGGATTAAAAATGCTAACCAAAAATATGGCTACGGAATGGGCTAAATTTAATATACAAACTAACGGAATTGGTCCTGGATATTTTGCTACAAGCCAAACTGCACCGATTAGAGTAAATGGACATCCTTTTAATGAATTTATTATAGGCAGAACGCCAGCTGGTCGTTGGGGAGATCCTGAGGATTTGCAAGGAGCAGCAATATTTTTAAGTTCAAAAGCAAGTGATTTTGTAAACGGCCATATCGTGTATGTAGATGGTGGAATACTTGCTACAATAGGAAAACCATCAAACGAAGCATAATTTATCATGGGTAAAGTACTTTGTTTTGGGGAAATCCTTTTACGATATAGCATGGGGGAAAATTTTCCCAAACAACAGGATATGTCTGCTTATGTAGGTGGTGCCGAAAGTAATGTTGCATTGGCACTGGCAAGATGGAATGTTCCTGTAGCCTATTGTACCGCCCTACCCGACCATTTTTTGTCGGACACCATTCTTGCTTATTATAACAAAATGGGGGTTGATACAACTGCAATTATAAAATCTGGAGAAAGAATTGGTACCTATTATCTTAATCAAGGAGCAGATGTTAAGAATGCAGGCGTAATTTATGACCGTAAATATTCTTCTTTTTCAGAACTAGAACCGTCAAGCATAAACTGGGAAGAAGTATTTGAAGGTGTTTCCTGGTTTCATTTTACAGCCATTGCACCAGCCTTAAATGCAAAAATTGCTGCACTTTGTGAAGAAGCTTTACTTGTTGCCACAAAAAAGGGAATTGCTATTTCTTTGGACTTGAATTACAGAGAAAAACTTTGGAAATATGACTCAGAACCTAACGAAGTAATGCCTAAACTAGCTAGTTACGCTCATGTAATTATGGGGAATATTTGGTCGGCAGAAAAAATGCTCGAAATAAGTATTAATCAGCAATTAATAGCATCCGAAAAAGAAATTCATTTAGTAGAGCAAGCCAATGCAAGTTCTCAAGAAATCTTGGCAAAATATCCTAATTGTAATATCGTTGCGAACACTTTCCGCTTTAGTAAAGAAGATAGTGTAACCTATTTTGGAACATTGTATCAAAAAGGAAATAGTTATAAAAGCGAAACTTTGTTTGCTGCAAATACAATAGACAAAGTTGGAACTGGAGATTGTTTTATGGCTGGACTTATTTATGGAATATTACATAGAAAAGAGCCACAACAAATAGTAGATTTTGCTGCAAGAGCAGCCTATCAAAAATTATTTATAAAAGGTGATGCTACAACATCCCGAGTAGAAGAAATCGAACAGTTAATAAAGCAAAATGAATAAGTCAGAAAAAGTTATTCAACAAATCATTCATTCGGGTTTGTTGCCTTTATATTATCATGAAAGTAAAGATTTAAGTGTAAGCATATTAAAAGCTTTATATCAATCAGGTATTCGTATTGTAGAATATACAAATCGAGGTAAAAATGCTTTAATAAACTTTGAAGCATTAAGGACTATAGCTTCACAAGAAATGCCGGATTTATTGCTAGGAATTGGTACTATAAAAACAGCTGAAACTGCCAAAGAATTTATAGACTTAGGAGCTGATTTTATAGTAAGTCCTATAGTTTCTGCCGAGGTTGCAAAAATTGTTTTAGAGCATAATTTAGCTTGGATTCCGGGTTGTTTAACACCTACAGAAATTCATCAGGCACAAGTTTATGGAGCTAGATTAGTAAAAATATTTCCAGGGAATTTAGTTGGAGCATCTTATGTGCAATCTATAAAAGATATTTTTCCTAATCTTCTTTTTATGCCTACTGGCGGAGTTGAACCAGAAGAACAAAACCTAAAATCATGGTTTGATGCAGGCGTATCTGCTGTAGGTATGGGAAGCAAACTCTTAAAAACCAGTGCAATTGAAGAGAATAATTTTGATGCACTTTCGGATTATATTACAAAAGTTACCATTCTAATTCAATCTTGTAAACATTCTTAAAATGAATATAACTTCAGAAAAAAGAGTTCGATATGGCATCTTAGCCCTATTGTTTTTTGGAACAACCATTAATTATATCGACAGGCAAGTAATTGGTTTGTTAAAGCCCACATTAGAGAAAGAATTCCATTGGACAGAAACTGATTATAGCAATATTGTTATGGCTTTTTCAGCAGCATATGCCATTGGTCTTATAGGTTTTGGAAGATGGATTGATAAAATCGGAACTAAGCTAGGATATGCTGTATCGGTTTTCTTTTGGAGTGTTGCTGCCGTAGCACACGCATTTGCCAAAAGTACGTTTGGTTTTGGATTAGCAAGAGTTGGTTTAGGCGTAGCCGAAGCAGGTAATTTTCCTGCAGCAATAAAATCTGTAGCCGAGTGGTTTCCTAAAAAAGAACGTGCTCTTGCAACAGGAATTTTTAACTCGGGTGCCAATGTTGGTGCTGTGGTTGCTCCTATTATGGTTCCTGCAATTTTAGGTGCTTATGGTTGGCAAGAAGCATTTGTTATTACAGGAGCTATTGGCTTTATTTGGCTGATTTTTTGGTGGAAATACTATGAAACTCCTGCTAGACATAAAAAAATATCAAAAGAAGAATTTGACTATATCCACAGTGACAATGAGCTAGTTTCAGAAACTGAAGTACCTGTAAAATGGACAGCTTTATTTAAAGTAAAACAAACGTGGGCTTTCATCTTTGGGAAACTATTGACAGATCCTGTTTGGTGGTTCTTTTTGTTTTGGTTGCCTTCATATTTTTCCGAAACATTTAATCTTGATTTAAAGAAACCAAGTTTACCATTGGTAATTGTTTATACAGCCACAACTATTGGTAGTATTGGAGGCGGTTATTTATCTTCATATTTAATAAAAAAAGGATGGAATGTACAACGAGCACGCAAAACAACCATGTTTTTCATTGCCGTTTGTGTATTGCCGATAATGTTGGCACAGTTTACCAAAAATATATGGGTAGCTGTTGGCTTAATTAGTTTGGCAGCAGCAGCTCACCAAGCTTGGAGTGCCAATATTTTTACAACAGTATCTGATTATTTTCCTAAAAAGGATATCAGTTCAGTTGTAGGTATCGGTGGCATGGCAGGTTCAGTTGGAGGTATTCTTTTCCCTCTGGCAATAGGAATCATCTTAGACCATTATAAAATCTTAGGAAATATTACTGCAGGTTATAATATCATATTTATCATGTGTGGTTCTGCCTATTTATTGGCTTGGATAGTGATGCATTTTTTAACCAGTAAGAAAAATGACTAGCTATTTATATTGTCTATAAAGGAACACGGATGATACAGATTTACAAAAGTAAAGACGCGGATTAAAAACGGATTTTGAAAAATAATTTTGAAATCCGTATCATCTGTGTTTTCGCTTAAGCGAATCCGTATTATCCGCGTTCCTTTCGAAAAGAGTTCATATAGAATAATCTTCTTATCCCGTCCCGACGTTTCGGGATCGAAACTATATATTGAAATGAATTACGCCCAATGGGTAAAATAAATTTAAAATGATAAAAAGCATAATAGACAAATCAACTGGTTTCGAAAAACGATTCGAAAATATTGACACGGTAGTTTTTGAGAATTCCACCGATGCATCCAAAGCAGTTGCGCAGCAAATAGCGGCACTTATCAAGTCAAAACAAGAGAAAAACGAATCATGTGTATTAGGATTAGCAACAGGATCATCCCCAAAAGGATTATATGCTGAGCTAGTACGTTTACACAAAGAAGAAGGATTAAGTTTTAAAAACGTAATCACTTTTAACCTGGACGAATACTATCCAATGGAGCCAGATTCAGTAAATAGCTACGTAAGATTCATGAAAGAATTGTTGATGGATCAAGTCGATATTTTACCTGAAAATTATCATATTCCAGACGGACTTTTAACAAAAGAAGAAATAGCAGATTATTGCGCAGATTACGAAGCTAAAATAGAAGCTCTGGGCGGAATCGATCTACAAGTTCTTGGAATTGGAGCAAATGGACATATCGGATTCAACGAATCAGGTTCCTTACAAAACTCAAAAACAAGATTAGTTGCATTAGACCATATTACCAGAGTTGCAGCAAGTAAAGACTTTTTCGGGTTAAACAATACGCCAAGAACAGCCATTACACTTGGAGTAAAAAAGATAATGGAAGCTAAACAAGTTATTCTATTAGCTTGGGGAGAAGGAAAAGCAGACGTTGTAAAAAAATCTGTAGAAGGAGAAGTTACTAATAGAATTCCTGCGTCATTTTTGCAAGAGCATAACAATGTGGTTTTTGTTTTAGACAAAGAAGCCTCATCAAAACTAACAAGAATCAACAGACCATGGTTAGTAGAGAAAATTGTTTGGACAGACAAATTAACCCGTAAAGCTGTTTTAGGATTAGCGCTAGATTTAAAGAAACCAATCCTAATGCTTACCGATGCCGATTATATCGAAAACGGAATGAGCGATTTACTAGCCGATTCAGGACCAGCATACGATATCAATATTAAGATATTTAATAAACTGCAAAATACCATTACAGGATGGCCAGGAGGTAAACCAAATGCAGATGATACCAAACGACCAGAAAGAGCAGAACCTGCAAGAAAAAGAGTATTGATATTCAGCCCGCATCCAGATGATGATATCATAAGTATGGGAGGAACATTCATGCGTTTGCAAGAGCAAGGACATGAAGTAAACGTAGCATACCAAACCTCTGGAAATATTGCAGTTGCTGATGATGAAGCTTTGCGTTTTGCAAGATTCGTTACCGATTACAACGAGAAATTCGGAATCAAAAGCGCCGAAGCAGAAAATATTTATCAAAAAGCAGTAACCTTCTTAACCAATAAAAAGAATAGTGAGATAGATATTCCAGAAGTTCGCTACATAAAAGGATTAATCAGAAAAGGAGAAGCACGCTCAACAAGTCATTTTGTAGGTTTGCCAGACGAACAAATTCATTTTATGGAACTTCCATTTTATGAAACAGGAACAATCGAGAAAAAACCAATTGGAGAAGAAGATATTCAACTTACAATGGCTTTAATCGAAAAAATCAAACCACATCAAATCTATGCTGCAGGAGATTTAGCCGATCCACACGGAACACATAAAGTATGTCTAGATGCTATTTTTGAAGCAGTAAAACGATTAAAACCAAAATCATTTATGGATGATTGTTGGTTATGGTTATACCGTGGCGCATGGCAAGAATGGGGAATTGACGAAGTCGAAATGGCAGTACCAATGAGTCCTGATCAGGTATTAGCAAAAAGACATGGAATCTTTAAACACCAATCTCAAAAAGATGGAGTTGTGTTCCAAGGGTCAGATGCACGTGAGTTCTGGCAAAGAGCCGAAGACAGAAATGCAGAAACAGCCGAATTATACAACCAATTAGGTTTATCGCGTTACGCTGCAATGGAAGCTTTCGTGAGATGGCATTATTAAAAGGTTCTAAGGTTTTTCGAAAAGGTTCAAAGGTTCAAAGGCTCGAGGAACAAAGGTTTAAAAGGATAAAAAAATCTAATTATTTTTTCAAAGTAATTCAATAAAAAAGAGCGCTTTAGCGCTCTTTTTTATCAATTATCAATTATTAATTATCAATGTTTTGCTTTAGATCCAAACGGACAACGCTTTATAAGATAATTGATTGTAGCGTGGTAAGCATCGAATCCGGTTCCAAAAGAATTTCTAGATTCCGAGTATAAGTTCGATCCTTTATCGTTATAAATATTCAGATTAATTTTAGTTTCATAATTAATCATTGTTGTGGCATTATTAGAGTTATATGCTGAACCTGATGATTTAGTAGTTTCTTTTCGACCTTCTTTATTTTGGGTTTCTTTATCATTATAACTAGAAACACCACTTCCGTAAGACGAAGTTCCTTTATTAGTTACAGTGGCAATTCCGTATAGAACATTTTCAACCCCTAGTAATACGGCCATTTCCTGAGGAGTTATCGATTTTAAATTAGCATGTGTAATTTTATTCTTAGCCAATATACTATTTGTTGTAATAGGGTCTTGCAAGTCTAAACCATAAGTATTGTCTTTAACAGACAAATAACCTTCTGCTTGCAACTGCTCAGCCATCGAATTAACATTAAGTGAAGGATCATTAGAAATGAACTCAAAGGGCAATATAGCTATTCTCCCTCTGCGATCTGTAGATGTAGAAACTGGTGAAATTGTTTCGGAACCAGCCGTTTTATTAACTACTTCCGTTCTTCCGCTGGCAAATACGATTACATTTATATCTGCCTTTTTAAATTCATATTCTAGGGATTCTCCCTTAAATATAAACTTAATGGCATTATCTTTAACCGATACAACTTTGCCTTCTCTTTTTTCTCCATTTACCATAATAACAGTATCAACTTTATCCTGAGCAGACATGGTAATTACACTGCAAAAAAGGATTATAAAAAAAGTGATTTTTTTTAAAATAAGAATTTTCATTTTTTCAAAGATTAAATTTTTAAGAATTAAAACCAATCTAAATGCATAAAGCAAAATCTTTAATCAAGACAATAGTCGCGTATACAATTGTTAAAAAAAATGTTATTTGTAGATAAATTGATACTATAAAAATAATTATTTTTTTATTAAAATCCAATATAAACCCATATTAATCATAGGTAAGCACTAGTTTTATCAATCGATTGCGCAAGTTAAATTTTTCTTAAATTAAGGTTTTACCCCATAAAAGGATAATCTGTGTAACCTCTTCCTGTACCACCACCAAATAAAGTATGATTATCTGATATTTCATTTAGTGATGTATGTAATTTGACTCTTTTTGGATAATCGGGATTCGTAAGAAATTTTCTTCCAAAGCCAATTAAATCAACCAAATTGTTTTCTATTAATTTTTCACCTTCTTGAGGGGTTTTATTACCGGTGGCAATAATTGTATTTTTAAATTTAGCTCTAAGTTCTTTCCTGAAATCATTTGAAATTTGTGGAGCATCATCCCAATCCGCTTCACAAAGATGAATGTACGCAATATCTAATTTATTCAATTCCTCTGAAGCTAACATAATAGTTTCCAGAATCTCAGGATCATTCATATCTTTAAAGCTTATAAAAGGAGAAAGCCTTACTCCTGTTTTTTCTTTTCCAATAACTGATGCTACTGCTTTAGAAATTTCAATTAATAATCGAATTCTATTTTCTTTTGAACCACCATATTTGTCGGTTCTTTTATTACTATTACTTCTTAAAAACTGATCGATTAAATAGCCGTTTGCTCCATGAATCTCTACACCATCAAAACCTGCTTCTATAGCATTTTTAGCACCCTGAACAAATTCTTGGATTACGTTATCGATATCAATCTTAGTCATTTCTCTAGGTTTTTCTACAGGAATAAAAGTAGCATCCCCATTTGGAGCACCATCAAAAATATAAACGTTGGTATTTTGTGCCAGTAAAGCCGAAGGAGCAATAGGTTGCAATCCATTTACTTTAGAACTGCTTACCCTGCCTACATGCCATAATTGAAGAAATATTTTGCCTCCTTTTTTGTGTACAGCATCTGTTGTTAGTTTCCATCCTTCTATTTGTTCCTGACTATATATCCCTGGAGTTTTTGCATATCCCATACCTTGCATAGAAATTTGCGTTGCTTCGGTAATTATAATACCTGCCATACTCCTTTGAGCATAATATTCTGCCATTAATGCATTAGGTACATCTCCGGGTTGTGTAGCTCTAGAACGTGTCATAGGAGCCATTAAAAAGCGATTTTGTAATTCGATTCCTTTTAAGTTATATTTCTGAAATAATTCTTGATAATTCATTTTTATGTCAATTTAGAATTGTAATTTATTTTTTGAATTCTACTGTTGAAAAAATCAATGTTGTTTCTCCAGTATTTTTTAAATTATGAATGAAAAAATTCTCTTCATTAAGCTTATCAAAATAAACTGTATCTCCTTTTTCATAAATTATTTCCTTTACAGAACCATCATTATAGTAAGAAATAGATTTGCCAGATGAGAGTGCTGTCCAGAAATAGCGTAAACAATGTTTATGAAACGGAAGTTCTTTTCCTGCAGGTAAATGAATAGTCCAAACTTTAAATTCTTTATTTTCAAAAACTAATTTTTCACCTACTGTCCTATTGTTTTCAGCATTATTAAGTTCATCGCGTAATTTATTAGTCCACAGTTCCCAGGTTCCTGCAGGATTTATTATTGTAGCTTGCATGTTTATCTTTTAATTTAAAATTCAATAGCAATCTTTCCTATTGTTTTTCCAGATTCCAATAGTTGATGCGCCTTTTTTAAATTATCAGCCGTAAGACCAGTTAATGTTTCATTCAAAGTAGTTTTAAGTATTCCATTATCTAATAAATCAGCTATTTTATTGAGAATATTATGTTGTTCTTGTATATCATTTGTTTGAAACATAGAACGGGTGTACATTAATTCCCATGAAAACGAAACGCTTTTGTTCTTTAATTTATTCAAGGCAACAGGGTCACTGCTTCCGGTAATAGAAGCAATATGTCCTTGAGGTTTAATAAGCTCCACCATAATATCCCAATAAGAATTTGTATCAACAAAATCGAGAATAAAATCAACATTTTCGAATCCTAATTCCCTAACAGCAGAAATCAAGTTTTTATGATTAACCACATAATCGGCTCCTTGCTCTTTACACCAAGCAATAGTTTCCGGACGAGATGCTGTGGCGATAACAGTTAAACCTGCTATTTTTTTAGCCAATTGTATGGCAATAGAACCAACTCCTCCTGCCCCTCCAATTATTAAAACCGTTTTACCTTTATCCTTTTCAGGGTTAATACGAATGCGGTCAAAAAGTATTTCCCAAGCTGTTAAACCTGTTAAAGGGATAACGGTAGCTTCAGCATTCGTAAGAGATTTTGGTTTTCTGCCTACAATGCGCTCATCTATAATTTGATATTCTGCATTGCTACCTTGTTTCGTAATATCTCCTGCATAATATACTTCGTCACCAACTTTAAATAAGTTTACATTTTCACCAACAGCTTCTACTATACCTACAGCATCCCAGCCGATAATTTTTGGAGTTTCTAAAACTGTATTTACAGCACTATTCTGGCGAATTTTAAAATCTACTGGATTTACAGATACCGCATTGATTTTTACCAATAAATCATTTGCACCTGGTATAGGTTTAGCAGTTTCAAATTCTAAAAAACTATTTTGTTCAGTTATTGGTAGTGATGTTTTAAATCCTATTGCTTTCATAATTTTAATTGTTTTATTTATTATTCATTTCTAAAAACAGCTTCAAGCAAGACTCCTGTCGGAGTATGCAAAAAGATTCTTTTTTCATTAATATCCTTTAATTCCATTGTACTATAATCCACAGCTAGTGAATCTAATTTTGACTTAAATTTTTCATATCCATTCATAAAAAACGCAGTATGATCTATTGCTTCGGCAGCATAATTACTACTTTGCTGAAATCTTAAATTAGATTGAATCATATGAACTATTGGGGCATTACCTTCGTATAACCAATAACCAGGAATAGATTTTTCGATCACATCGGGCCGTTTCCCTTCTTTTAAATCAAATACAGAATTTTGTGTTGTCTATATCCCTTGTTCGAATGGTAGTATGATCAATGTGCATGGAAATTATAATTAGTTATTAAACTTTTCTTCGGCATTATCGATAGGCGTTTTAGGATCATTTTGAACCATCTTAGCGATATCATCCTTTCTCATAAATACGACTCCTTTTTTAGTTTTTGTATATTGAATAAAGGTATCCATTGCTTTAACCATCGCTGGAGTTCCGCCTATTCTGTCATGAAAACTAATAGACATCATTCTTCTTTTGGTAGCTCCTTCTTCATAAAGTTGGTCAAATTCCATTTTTAATTGAGCCAAAAATTGATCTGGACTCCAATGTTTGCCTTCTACATTTACAATATCATTATTACGAAGTGTATATGGCATTACGACAAAGTTTTTACCATTTACTTTAGTGATAAAAGGTTCATCACGACTTAAATCATCGATATGATATAAAAAACCAAGTTCTTGCAATACTTTTAGAGTGTTTGGACTTCTGCGTAACCAGTTTGCATTATATCCAACTCCCCTTTTACCAGTAATAGATTCTACAGTATCAATCCCTTTTTTTACAAATGCTAATTCATCAGCATAACTCATATTCCATTGATTACTCCATGACATTCCATGAGCAGCGATTTCATGACCACCATTTGCAATAGCTTTTGCAATTTCGGGATATTTTACAGCAGCTTCACCTACTACATGCGAAGTAACTTTAATATCGTATTTCTTCCATAAATCCAGCATTCTGTAAATCCCTTCATTTGCTCCATAGCGAAACCAACTTTCGGCAGGTAAATCTGGTTGTCCTTTGGGCAATGGACTTCCGGAAAACGGACTTTCTGCTCCTTCTGGTTGGCCTCCTGTTTCGAATTGCATGGATACTGAAATTACTAATTGAGCTCCATTTGGCCAATTTTTAGTAGTGTTTTCTTTTTTTGTCTGTGCATTAAATGATAAAAATAACATCATGAAAATTGAAGTTATTATTGTTTTGAAAAAAGTTGAATTCATTTTTTATAAGTTTAAAATTTTTAACAAAGTTAATATGGTTCTACAGCTGTTTTGTTGTAAAATATCATTGAATGTTTGTAAATTTCGATTAACCGGTTAGATTTGTTTTTATAATCTTTATAGAATACAATTTCATATTAAATTTGAATATTAATAACAAGTAAACAAAATAATAAGTGCTTAAAATTAAATAACATACGATTAATTTAATAATCTATATAAAAAGAAAAGCACACAATAAAATTATAAAAAATTATTGTGTGCTTTCTTTTACCTAAACTAGTACAAGTATGTTTTATTAATTGGGATTTTTGTTACCCAAATAAAGCAGTTCCGCTACTCATTCTCTCTAATAATCCCATGCAAAGTGAGCATGTAAATAGCGTAATTGCAATTGCCATTAATCCAAAAATCATTAACAAATTTCGAATAGATCCTTTTGCTAAATTTTGTTCATTATCTTTTGAAATGTATTCATAGATATTTTTGAAATTTTTATAGATGATAATTCCCGTAAAACCTATCGCAAAAAATATCACTGCTGCTATAACAGTCAATACATAAAAACGAAATTGATTACTATGAATAAAAACATCACTAAGCGTAATTAAACTTAGTATAAAAAAAGCTACTACAGCCGTATAAACAGAAATCTTGAAGAATGTAAACATAGTTGCTTTTAAGTATTTAATTAGTCTATTTTTTAAAACGATAAATATAATAAGGTGGTTTGCCCTCATCACCAGCTCCTGTAAATGCAGGCGAACTATCAAGTTGGTTTACTGAAATATACATCCATCCATCTGGACCTTGGTAAACATTATCAGGCCATAATATTTTTTCATTATCTTGTATAATATTGGTTAATTTACCTTTAGCATCTAGTTTGGTAATTGCATGTTCTTGCAAGTTAGTAAAATAATGATTGCCATCTGCATCCGTAATTGCTCCATCACTAAAAGGTTTGCTTCCAACTCTTTCTATCGAATTACCAATTACAGCATCACTTTTACCATCTCTTAACAGTTTTGCAGACACTTTATACCAAGAAGAACCATTCATAGCTCCAAAAAATATAGTTTCTCGATCATTCGAAAGTGTAATTGGATCAATAGCCACACGAGCCGGTTTACCGCCAAAATGGGTAACCTTACCTTTAATAATCATATCTTTATCTTCTGCTTGCAATGAAGTATGTCCGCTAAATCTACGAACATTTTTAGTTTTTAAATTCAGTACAATAATTCCAGGATTGGCAATATCTGCTAAATAAGCAAAACCATTCTTTTCGTCTATTGTTACATCTTGAGTAAAAGTTCCTTTGGGAGCTACAGATGAAGGTAATTCTATTTTTTGAGTTACTTTATTTTTGCTAATATCAAAAGCCCAAAGCCTTGTTTTACCAAGTTCAAGTCCCATATCGATAACCCATAATTGATTGTTTTTATCAAAAATAAGTCCTAGCATAGCATCAAATGTAGCATCAGTAGCTTTTTTGCCATTCTTCTGAAAATTTTCAGATGGATAAGGAATTGCTTTACCATTTACAATTTCTACCAATTGTATTTTTTGACTTCCTAGCGGGTGTATCGTTGCAAATACACGACCTTCTGCCGATACTGCTACATCCCCCGGACGTATATCCATTGCTGCTACAACTTCTAGATTGTTATTAGTTTTATTAGCGTTCCCAAAATAACTTGCAGTACCTTCTATCCAGTCTTTACGAGGAGGAGCAAAAAAGTCAACATCGAGTGTTCCATCTTCAAGACATTCAAATTGATGTGGTATATTCCCTGGAATTATAAGTACTTCTCCAGCCTTAACGATATAATCTTTGCCTTGCATAGTTACTTTTACGCTCCCTTTTGTAATGTAAGATGTTTGTTCATTAGGATGCTGGTGCAAAGGTACTTTTGCTCCTTTATCCATCTTAAATAAAGCTAACATTCCTTGCTCTCCATATACATATTTTCGTTGTAATTTATCTCCCAACTGTTCCCAACCCAAATCATCAAACTTAATATGTTGTATCTCTTTTGTATTTTGTGCTGTCATACTATTCGTAATCAAAGTCATTACAGCGATTGCCAATATTGTTAATTTTAATTTTATCATTTTTATTGTATTTAATTATTTGAAATAGATTTTCCCCTCAATTATTAATAAGAGCTTTTGGCGTTACTTTGCTGCGGCCAGGGTTTATCAAAAGTTTTATTTTGCTTTGGCAAAAGAATCTCATAACCTGATTTTTCGTCTATACTAATTTTTATTTTTACAGAAGATAATTCTCCAGAAACTAAATGTCCCCCATATGTTTTATCATCCGATATAAAGTGAAAATGAAACGGTGATAAATCTATAGCTGCAAAAGATGGTGGATTATAAAAGCCAACCAGAGTTCCCGAAATATTTCCTTTTTTGTATAAAGGCCTTGTTTTCATTAACTCAGCTAAACCTGTAGTATCCCAATCTTCGAGTTTATTTGCGCCACCCACTACAATAGATTCAAAAACACATTCTATTCGTAATGCATACGGCTTATTTGCAGATGGGAGTTTGCTTATGATTTCTTTTTGGAGCATTTCAATATTTTTAATACCACTCACCTCAAATTCTTTGTCAGCTCTAAAAAAAGCAACAGATGCAAATGGAACTTCTCGTTCAACTTCTGCTTTTGTAACACGTCCATCCGAAGCTATACGATAAAAAACACCATCCAAAGCAATCATTTCACCATCGAGATGATTATATGTACCTAATCCAAAACTTCCTTTAGCAGCAAGTGATTTTATACTAAGATCGCCTATGTAAACACTGTTTCGCATTGCGTCCATTACAGAATAATGGAAAATTGGCTTCTCTTCCTGAACTTGCCCATTTACTACCAAGAAACTAGCAGTAGTAATTAAAGAAGCTATTGTTGTTAATTTTTTTCTCATTGTTTAATTTATTATTCTGTTTATACAGAAAGAATTATAAAAGCAAAGATATTTTTTAACAACTAAGATATATTGTAGATTTTCATTGTATTTTTGTATAAATTAATCATCAGTATATGAAACGTTTTAGTAGCTATCATTCCTTAAATGTATTTAGATTACAGCTCGACGAATGGGAATTTCCAACACACAAACACAATTTTTATGAATTCATTTTTATAGAGAAAGGAAGTGGTAATCACATTCTAAACGAAACCATGTTCAATTATAAAGAGGGAGATGCCTTTTTATTAAGACCAGAAGATTCCCATTCTTTTGAGATAGAGGAAAATACAAGCTTCATTTTCGTAAAATTTACAGAGCAACTTTTTATAGAAAAACTTGAAGGAGGCAAAACTGCCAAATGGATGGAAATAATTAAAGTTCTTTTACAAAATCCATCTGCTGTAGATGGAACTTTGATAACAGATGAAGAAGATAAAAAACATATTTGCAACTTATTGAAAATACTATTAATTGAATTTTCAAAAAAATGTGCCTACAGTCGTGAAGTTGTATTAGAGCTTTTTGGCGCAGTAATGATGATGGTTGCAAGAAGCCATTCTACTTCTAAACACGGGGATCAATGCCCTAGTAATACAGAACTTGATAAGCTAAATCAAATATTAGGTTATACCCGTCTACATGCGTTAGATGCTGAAAAAATGCGTATTGAAAATATAGCAGAGTTATTTGCCATGTCCCCTAACTATATTAGTATTTATGTAAAAAAACACAGTGGAGTTTCTATTCAGCAACATATTATTCAAACAAAATTAAAAGCTGCTGATCAATTACTTAAAAATGGGCGCCATAATGTAAATGAAATAGCTGCCAAATTAGGATTTACAGATGCAAGCCATTTTAATAAAATATATAAAAAATATAAAAAAGTAAGTCCTACCGGATTCATGAAACCATGATAGATTTTTACAATCTTAAAAAGTCCAAAAAGTGTTATTTTGTCCTAAATCAGGAGAATTATGTTTTTGACTTATTTAATAAAATAACTAAATAAACTTACCTTTGCGACACTGCTTTATATTCTAAATGAGAGTTTTACAAATAATTAAAACCTTTTTTTATCTCAAAAAACAATTGCTCAAATAGTGAATATTTTAAAGTTCTATTCAAAAAATACACCTATTCCATATGTTTTCATTATTTAAATCCCGTTATTATTTAAAAGATTTAATACCTAATCATTATATTGATATTCATAACCATCTCTTACCTGGAATTGACGATGGGGCTAAAACAATCGAAGAAACTAAAATGCTTATTTCAGGCATGAAAAAAATCAATATTGCAGGTGCGATAGCTACACCGCACACTTTTGCTAAATATTGGAATAATACTCCCACAAGTATAAAAACCGCATATAATGTTGCTATAGAATCTGAAGAAGAAAAATCTTTTTTAAAAGGATATGCTAGTGAATATATGTTAGATAATACTTTGATCGAACGATTGAGTAAAGAAAATCTTTTATGCTTACAGGATTCATACATTTTAGTAGAACTATCACTTGTAAGCTGTCCATTAGACTTGTATGAAATGCTATTTGAATTAAAATGCAAAGATTATAAAATTATAATAGCGCATCCTGAACGTTACTTTTATTTTCATAAGCATATTGATAAATTTGAAAAATTAAAAGCATTTGGTGTTTATTTTCAGCTTAATTTATTGTCGTTAACTGGCTACTACGGCAGGGAAGTTCAGAAAACTGCTGAACGTTTAATCGAGAAAGATTTATATGATTTTACAGGTACAGATATCCATAATGAAGAGCAAATGAACCAATTTTCAACTGAATCAATTTACTTCAATAAGAACAAAATTGGTGATTTGATGCAGAAGAATAATATCTTTTACAGGGATTAATTTCTCTTTATCATGTTCCAATTATAGCTTAAAATAAAAAAGGTCCTCATATAAATGAGGACCTTTTCGGTTAAAGCATATTTAATATAGATTCAACTACTTCTTAAATAAACGCTTAAATAACGTTTTCTTTTCAACATATCTGCCATAACCATAATTATGACCATAATTATACCCACTGGCAATATCATTAATTACATACCCCATATTATTGAGTTTTTTGTCTTCATTAAGTTTACTAGAATAAGAAATTAATTTTTTCTCCGTCATTCCTGAGCGTACAACATACAAAGTAGTATCTGCATATTTAGAAATAATTAATGAATCTGAAACTAATAATGTAGGTGGCGTATCAAAAACTATAATATCGTACAGTTCTTTTATTTCATTTGCAAAAGTTGTAAATCTTTTACTCGATAATAAAAGTATCGGATTAGGTGGTATATCTCCAGATAACAATACATCAAAAGAAAAATCGTTTGTTTTATTCTTATAGAGTAAATCCTGCCATTCCAATGAACTGTTATGTAAATAATTAGATAATCCTTTATTATCAAGTTTAGATTGATCTAAATGTTTATGTAATTGTGGGTTTCTTAAATCTGTACCAACAATAAGTATTTTTTTACCTAATTGAGCAAGAGTATTAGCTAAATTAAATGATACAAAAGTTTTCCCCTCGCCTTTAATAGATGAAGTAACAAAAAAGATTTTTCCTTTTTTAGTATCATCAAATGGAGTAATAAATTCGGTGTTATGAACTAACGTTCTAAACGCTTCCAATACTTCTAAATTAGCTTCATTATTTTCATTTTTATTTTCTTGTAATGAAGGTAATTCTCCAAGAATAGGGATATGATAGTTTATTTTTTCGATATCATTAGTACTGTATATCTTATTGTCAAATTTAAAAAGCAGATACAAAGCGCCAAATGGAATAAATAAACCTAACATTAAGGCCATCAAAAAGACAAAACTTGTTTTGGGATAGATAGGAATATTATTTGTTATGGCATAATCTATAATTTTGGTATTAGGTACCGTAACAGCTAGATTAATAGAAGCTTCTTCTCTTTTTTGAAGCAATAATAGATATAAGTTTTCTTTTAGATTTTGCTGACGTTCTATACTACGTAATACTTTTTCTTTTTCGGGTAACGTCGAAAAAGCACCATCTGCAGTTCGCTGAGCTAATACACCTTGATTACGAGTAGTTTCTAATTGTTGCTTGTAGCCTTTTATAGAATTTATAATATTATCTTTTTGATTCTTGAGAGAACTTAACACAACTTGAACTGATGGGTTATTGCTACCAGCACTCGTTTGTAGTTTTTGATATTCTAATATTAATGTATTATATCCTGCAATTAACTGATTTATAGTGGCATTTTGAACTCCAATATCAGCAGGCAAAAGATCAAAACCAGACTGTTTAAATAAATTATCCTGAAGTAGTTTTACCAATAATAATTGAGATTCTACATCAAAGAGTGCTTGTTCCTTGTCTGACTTTATTTTTATACTCACTCCAGCATCTTCTTGAATAAAACTTAGATTGTTGCTTGTTTTGTAGTCCTTTTTAGATATTTCTATCGCATCTAATTCTTGCTTTAAATACACAAACCTATTATCAACAAAATCAATTGTTCTTCGGGAAACTTGTTGGTTATCCTTAATTCCATCCTCTTCAAATACTTTAATTAAATTATTCAAGATAACTTGAGCGTGTTGTCCATCAGAATTTTTTAAAACTAACGAAATGATATCACTATCTTTCCCCATTGCAGTTACCTGTACTGCTTTAGTTAGCTCTAATGTTGCTACTCTAATAGGCTTTAAAATTATCTGATACGTATTGTCAACAAATGAGTTTATACTTTCATTCGCAGATGGCTGGATTGTAATCGGGAAATTAGGAAGCGGTTTATTAAGCCAATATCCTTTAGTTTTCAATGTCTTTCCTGAATCTGTGTCTAAAATTGTATATCCTGTTTTAGTAATACTTATGTCATACCGTATTATATCTGATAAACTATCTTGTGGTAGCGCATAATTGATAACAAATGGTGGATTAAAATTTATTTTAGAATTTATTTTTCCTTTTGAAATATAAATTACATTCAATTTTAAATTCTGCACTACTTGTTCAGAAAGACGATATGAGTTAAAAAGAGCAATTTCATTTTCTAAGTTAATAGCAGATTTACTAAATACTTTGGACATGTCCAGAGAAAAATTAGTGTTTTTTTTATCATCTATAAGCTTAACTTTCGCTTCTGTTGTATATATAACATCAGCATAACGCAAGAATGTAAATGCGATTATTAATGAAAGCAATATTGAGCCTAAAAACCAAGGCCAATAGCGCAAATATTTTTTAAACGCCTCAGTAATATTTATTGAGCTTTCATTTTCGTCTAAGCCCAAAAAACTATTTTTGTTTGTATTTTTATTCATGTCTAAATTATCGTGTTAACAAAATAACAGTGCTTAATACCAATGAAGCAATCGTTAATATGGTAGCTGCATTTCCTATATAGCCTGATGATTTTACTTTAGAATTATTAGGATTTACGACTAGTACATCGTTCTGTCTGATAGTATAATCTGGATTATTCATCCAATCGGTCGTAGTAAGATCTAAGTGCTTAATAGTACGTATCCCTAATGCTTCTCTAATAAGTATAATATCTTTTCTTTTACCATTAATAGTTAAATCTCCTGCATATCCTAGAGCTTGAGGTAAAGTAAGGTATTGCTCTGTAAAAGAATATGTTCCTGGTTTATTTACCTCTCCTAGTACTGTAACTTTAGCATTTAAAAGACGAATGCTTACCGTAGGATTTATCAAATGACCTCCTACCTCTAATACATTCTTTAGCTCTTGTTCCAGCTCAGAAGTACTTTTATTGACTACAGGAATTTCACCTAATACAGGAAAAACAATTGTGCCTTGCGGAGATACTAAGTATCCTTGCAATTTTATTGTCTCAATATTAGACATACTGTTAGAACCTAATTGTTGAATATTATAAGGAATAACTGTTTCTGGAACTTTTGCTCCCACAGTAATACTTAAAATATCGTTTGGTTGTATTAATGAACCTGCATACTCAATACTACTTGATTTGTAATCAGCACTGTCTTGAAAATATAAAATGTCTTTTTTGGAAGCACAGGATTGCAAAAGCAAGAGAATGGATGCCAGTGCGTAAATGTATTTATTCATGATTTTATTTATTTATTTATTTATTGTTTAAAGCTTATTAAACTGGAGTAAAGCAAAAAATCGAATTAAATGAATTTGTCTTTTTATGCGTAAAGGCTGACATACTAAGCGATAAGCCCATTCTAGATTATTATTTATCCACCATTTTGGTGCTCGTTGAACATGGCCAGTAAATACATCAAAACTCCCGCCTAATCCTTGATAAGTTGCTTTATGTCTCTTTTGAATTTCTTCCATGAGCAATTCTTGCTTAGGAGAACCCATTGCTACGAAAACAATATCAGGTTGTTTCTCGACTATATCTTTTATTAGATTTTCTTTTTCTTCATCCGTTTTTAAAAAACCATTTCTGTAATTTAAAATCTGAATCCCTGTAAAATCTTTTTTTAAATTTGCCACGGTAGCTTCAATTACTTCATCTTTTCCTCCAACTAAATAAAATGTTTTAGTAGTATGATATGCAGCAATTATGTCTAACCAAAGTTCGCATCCTGGAATTTTTACTGCTTTTTTAAAACCTTTTTTGCGAAGTGCCCAAACCGCTCCTATTCCGTCAGGATATCCTAAATTTCTGTTTATAATAGAGCGACTTTTATTAGTTGCATGGAGTATTTTTTCTGCGTTTACTGCAACTAAAATTTTATGATTAAAAACAGCATAATTTATAAGTTCAATTCTAGATTGAGGAGCATAAATATTAACACCATTTGAAAAACTTGATTCCATAAATTAAAATTAATTATGTGATTATTATGTTATCCAGTAACTATCTGGATTGATTAATAAAATATGTTGTACCTGTTTTTTTAATTGAAAGCTTTGTTCTAGTTTAAATAAAATTCGATATCAGTTTCAATTTTATTCACAACTGAACTAGCCAAAAAACGATTAATAGCATATTGGTGATTAAATAAAGCTGAGTTCTTAGTTTTTTCAGAATCTAAAATGTATTTTTCTAATTCAAAGGCAAATGATTCCGGAGCTAAATCAGCTACTAAACTGCCCATTTTTTTTGTATCAAAAAAATCATTTAGCCCTCCGACAGGCCTTGTTATTATAGGCAAACCAAATGCCATTGCTTCTAAGACAGATGTTGGCATTCCTTCACCGTAAGTTGGTAAAACATAAATGTCAGATTTACTATATTCCTTAGCTACATCCATTCCATGTAGTGGTCCCGTAAAGTTTACATCTTTGATATTCTTTTTATTGACAAATTCTTTAGCCTCATTCAATAAACCTCCTGATCCTACTATTGTTAATGTGAGCCAATCATATTTTGTTTTTAATATGATAAATGCATTTATAGCTATTAGTATCCCTTTTTCTTTTTCGATTCTTGCCAAAAAAAGAATGTTTGTTACTTTTCCAGTCCTTTCATTAATATTAAAGTCTTTTATTAATTTATCATCTACTTTAGTAGTTGTTAATAAAATCGGACATGTAATTCCCATTTCTAATAATTGCTCTTTAAATGAAGATGACAATACATATATGAATGTGGATTTATTATAGACAAATTTAAAAAGTGATGGTTTTTTAATTATTATTCTAGCGTATTTTTCATCCCATCCATGTATAAAAGTTATTACATCAATCATTAATATTTTTGCGAGTAGTAAGTACAAACCATCACGTATAATTTGATATCTTCTAAGCGATGGATTTATAATTACTACATCTGGTCTTTTAAAAATTAGCTTTAAAATATATTTAATTAGATCATAAAAAAAAGTGATATAAGCCGGAATATTTTCTCTTTTACCATAATACTCGTATTTAATAGTATTATCCCATAAATTATTTAGTCCTAAATAATGATTTGCTACACCTCCAAGCAATTTGGGATGTGGTGAAATAATTAAGATGTTTTTTTTCATTTTTTGTAAAATTGGGTAATACTCAGGACTTAAAATACTGTTAAGCATTTCAAATAGAAGGATATGATATTTTGAATTCGACCATCTAGATTTTCAGAATAGTCTATAATTTTATATGATGAATATGACTTTATAAAGTCAATTAGATTTAATGCAAAGAGTATTCAATTACTAGAAATTGTTTTAGTATGTGTTTTAGTTTAAACTATCGATATCAACTAAAACTATATAGTTTAATTCCGTCTAATTTATTTCTAAATACTACTCCTAAAATCCACATATAAGAAATTGAAATTGCTCCAAGAATTGATGTTTCAAATGAATAAGTATAATAATCGATAAGGACAATAATTAAAATTAGTATACTAGTTAGATAGAGATGCTTACTCTCAATATCATTCTTAATATTTTTGTTTTTTATTAATATCCAGAATAAATTAATAAATATGGAAGTGTAAAAAAACAATCCTAAAAAACCAACTTGCAAAAGCATTTGTAGAAATCCAGTTCTTGCACCATACCCAACACCATATAAGCTTTCAGTAATCTCATCTGAAGTTTTATCCTTTACATCATCATTAAAACCGGATTTTACTAAATGTCCAGCTCCAAACCCAAAGAGAGTATTATAGCTTTCTTTAGATAGCATTAAATTTACCAAATAAGCAGGTGCTTCACTTCTCCCAATGTTATCTTCTATACGCCCTCCAGATGTATATTCTTGTGAGTATACTACAATATATTCAAGGTCAAATGAGCCTCCAATTTTATTTTCTGGATTTAATGAAGGGATAACTCTTGCAGAAACATAAAATATCATGCATATTGATATTAGAGCAATAAAAAGCTTCTTTAAAATATTTATTTGTCCATCCTTAAATTTGACCATTAAAAAATAAAGTGCCAATAAATAAATAAAAGGGAAATAGGCTATAGTAGCCCTCTTTCCTCCTGTTAATGAGAAAAGAATAAACCCTAAAACTGCTACTAAATATATTTTTTTTGAAGTCAAAAAGTATCCAACTATACAGTATGCCCCTCCTAAAAGAGCTATTACTGTAGTTATACTTCCTCCTCTATTAGCGATAGTGCCGATAAATTCTTCGGCAATACTTCCTAAAACAACGACCTTTATTATTCCTGCAAATATTTGTGAAACATATAAATAAATAATGAGTTTAGTTAAAAGGTTAACCTGTCTTGTAGAAAAACTAGAATTTATTAGTATGTAGAAAAATATGATGACAGGTAAATAATCTCTAAAAAATAATGCAAGTTGCACTATTTCAAGATTATTTATAATATACGATACAATCGAGACTATAATGAATCCTAAAAAAAGCCATAGAGAAGGGAATCTATAAACTTTTTTTTCAGAGAAAAATGCCTCTAAGAATAGTAACAAAAATAAAAACTCCATCATTAATTTTGTCACCGTAGGTGACATTCCTAACAAATCTAGAGTTCCTCTGGAAAACGAAACAAAGAATAGGAGACCGTAAATTAAATCTCTCTCTGTTTTATAATTTTGAAAAAACCATATGATTACTGGAATAACCGAAAGATAACAAAGTATCATTAATGGATGCTCCCCTACAGTAAAATGTACTTGACTCATAAGTCCTAAAAATTTTAAAAGCTTATATTGTTAAATCCTCTTATATTGAGGTATAATTTTTTTAGGAAAAAAGAATAAAAAAGCAATCCAAATTGAAAGATCAGATGAAAACTGATAAATTAATCTTTCAAAAAAATATTTTATTTTATTAGCTTTACTTTTAATAGTTAATGTATGCATGATTGATCTAGTTATTAAAATTAACATGCAGACTGATAAAACGATCCATGAATTATAAAAAAGTATTGCCAATAGCAAAAAGATTGCTGAATAATTTGACCGAATAAATCTCTTTATAACATAAACATCTAATAAATGTTCCCTAAGAATTATAGCAGGATAAAGCGTATAACCTGAGAAAAGCATATTCCACATTCGCTTTTCATTTCTATAATCTATAGTATGATGCAAACATATAAGCTGTGGGATTCTAATTATTTTTACATTTTTCTTCCTTAATCGAATTGCTAAGTCTAAGTCTTCATTTACTTTAAATTTAGAATTCATCCCTCCTACTTCAATCCATTTTTCTTTAGTTATCATAAAAATCCCTCCATTTTCAGAAAGTATTTCGATATCCTTTGGGATAACGTTTGTATAAGTTCGAGGAGATTTTGTTATAAAAGTTCCTTTATCATCATAGAAATAATCATCTAGATGTCCAGTTACATATTCTGAAACTAATCGATTTTTTTCATTAAAAATGTATTTAAAAAAATCTTGTTGAATTTCCATGTCACCATCCACAAAAAAAAGAATATCACCGGTGGATTCATTAGCTCCAATATTTCTGGCAACGGCAGCATTACATTGCCCAATAACTTTAAAAATTTTTATATTTTCATAAATCAAAGCTCTTTCAATGCTATCATCTGAAGAATTAGAATCAACATAAATTACTTCGAATTTAATTTGGCTAGAATCAATTATTTTATAAATACTTTCCAAGCATTTTGTCAACCTCCATCCTTCATTCTTTCCAATTATTATTATACTTATCATTTAATTAAGATTATCTAATAAAAATTTAGTCGACTTTTCTCTTTCCTCTTCAAGTATTAAGTTTACTTTATCCCAATCTATTTTTTTAGATAGCAATATTGGATCTATTTTTTCTGAATCTAATACAAATCTATCTTCGAGGCCAAACTTTTCGAGTAAAGATTGAAATCTGCTTAAGCCTCTTCTTTTGTTTCCTATAGCGATGAATGGTTTATTAAATAAAATAGAAAACACACATCCATGAAACGAATCTGTAATCACAAATTCAGCATCATCAAAACCTTTAAGCCATTTTGTTACTGAAGGAAAAACTACTTCATCTAAATTATTAATTGATTCTTTAGTGAATTTAGTTTTAGGCATTATTGAAAAAGGCGTAAGATTTAATTCTTTACTTATTTGTTCGATATAATTTTTTTTAATTCCTGTGGTATCTAAAAAATACGACATTAGTTTGCCCTCACTAATTGACTCATTCTCATCTGTTATTAGTTTTTTATAAACTTTTACATCTAATAGCATAGTTGGATCTAAAACTTGCACAGCATTAACACCTAGATGCTCTTGACATAATTTAATTCCAGATGATTCTCTTACAGATACAGAATCAAAATTACTCGCTAGTTTTGAAATCAAGCTTCTTTTATTTTGATCAATTTCAAATTCAGATGTGCCAAAAGAAGCTGCATAGGAGATTCTTTTAATGTTTTCAAATTCTATCGCAAAATCTAAAAAATAATTAGTAATACAGGGAGAATAATCTTGCCTCCATACTTGATCACTTCCCACAATAAATGCATCAAAATCTAATTTTTTCAGATTATTCATGCCTTTTGTATCGTATATTTCATGCGTGATTGGAAAGATGAACTTCGATTTAAAATGACTTATTTTGCCATAAATGTATCTGTATTCAAATTCATTCATTGATAATGGAATATCCTTCTTAGTAGTTATATGTCTATAAAAAATATTTTTTACTAGTTTTATTAATTTTGGTTTAACTCCAGGTTTAGAATATAATCTATTAATTATCCAAGTATCATGTCCTAAGCTTTTTAATTTTTGCTGTAAAGCAAAAGCTTGTAGTAATCCTCCATAATTATTAAGTAAAGGCTGGGTAAGAATTCCAATTTTCATTTATAATATTTTTTTGTAAATTAAATTGTCGTCCTGCTTTGGTAAAAAAAGCATTGTGACTAAAATTAAAATGCTAGATATTTTTATATTTATAGATTTCATCGAGGTCTCTACGTTGAGATAATGTAATCTTAAAATCCTCTTTTGCAATTCCGATAGGAATCATACAAATAATTTTTTCTGATGCTGGAATATTAATTACACTTGAAAGTTTTGCTTCATCCTTAGAGGTTTTACCCCAATTTGCTGGACAATTTGCAATTTGATAAAAATGTAAACAGTATAATAAGTTCATTAAAAAAATTCCACCATCTATGTATAATTGATTTCTTTCTCCAACGGAAAAAAAGTAATTTCTATCTGATGAAACTATTAGTAGTTGGTTTACATTTTCTGTATGTCCTGTAAAACCATTTTGGATTGATAAAACTTTATCAATTTTAACTTTGTCTTGTAGTAAATAAACCTTAGAACTCTGTCTATTACAAACAGAAGGAGCATTTAATGCCAGAGAAATTGCTTTTTCTATTAATTCAGTATCAATTAATTCTCCTGTAAAATCTCTTATACTCTTTCTAGATGAAGAAAAATCATAAAAGTTACTCTGATTATGCATATAAAAATCATCTTTTTTATACTCGATAGCACCACTAAAAGATTTATCGTAGGCATCTGATAGAATTTTTTTATAAGAGGAATATTGTTCCTGACTAAAATAATCATCAATCTTCACATCAATTTTTAGGTGAAATTCATAGTATTCACACATTACTTGATATGCAACTCTTATTTGAGAAAGATTAGATTTTTTTATAACAGTTGCATCATTAAGGAAAATGTGCAAATTTTTAATTCTTTCTTGAGCAAAACGAGGTCTAATTTTTTGATATAGAAGTCCTTTTTCAACTGAATGATAATATAGAATGATTTTGGCTTCTTTTTTATTAAAATTATCTACCTTAAAAACATTAGAATATTTATAATATAGTTGAAGATCAATGATGTAATTTAAAAGTAATTCTTTAAAATTTATTACAAATGAAATACTATTTGCTCCGAATATTTGCTTAATTATTTTTTTTAAGGATATCATTTTTTATTGAATATATATTTAGAAATAAGAATTTTTTCTTGTTTTTCTAAACCAATAATGTAAATTATTAAAACACATATAAAAACTATAAAGCTAGATTTTATGAGGAAAAGCATAAATTGATTTTCTATGCTTAAAAAATGTAAAACACTAATTATTAAAAAATTAGATAAAGCTGTCACAACAAAAATTTTAAATAAAACTCTTTTTACAAACAATGTTATATTAAAACTTAGCATTTTTTTTAAAAAGAATAGGCGAAAAATTAGAGACAGAATATTAATCGAAATCATTACATAAAATACCACTACAGGGTCTTTGTACAACCTAATGAAAAAGTAAGATATCGGTAAGGATAGAAAAATTAGAGATCCAATAATAATTTGGTACCATTTAATTTTTCCTGTTGCTTGTGATCCTGTTATTAAAGGTCCAGAAATGCAATCTATCAATAAACTTATTAAACAAAGAATTACAAATATTGAAATATATTCAGGTGTTTTTTTAAGCCAAAATTCTAATATAAAATCTATATTATATACTATTGGACAAACAATTAAAAACATCAAAAAATAGGAGAACTTAGAGCTTTGAAAGATTAACTTTTTGCTTTGTTCAATATTTCCTTGAGCATAATTTTTAATAATCTGCGGATTAACAGCCATTTGGAAATTAGTAACAAATAAACTAACTGCCGATTGAACTTGAAGCGTAATACCATATGTAGCATTTAGTACCGTTCCAAAAAATAGATTTAGAATAACGTTTATACCTTGACCTCTGGCAACTGAAGCAATGTTTCCGAATAAATTCCATCCTGAATAAGCAATCAATTTATGATATAATTCTTTTTCAAAATAAAACTGATACCTACTTTCTGAATAATATCTCTTACAATAAATTTTGTGAGACATTCTTATAATAAATGCCACTAAAAATAATAATCCAGCATATAAAATCAGTTTATCGAAAGAAAAGATAACAAGTAAATAGACTATTATCAACTTCAAAATAACTTCTACAAAACTCATAATTGCATAAATTCCCATTTTTTCACGGGCGATAATTAATGCATCATATGGTACTTGTATTATTCCTAAAAAAAAAGTAAAAATTGAAAACTGATATACCCAATTAACTGCTGTCATTCTTTCTGCGGGCAAATTCAGCGTATTATTTACAAACCAAAGCCCAAATGTCTCGGCTAATACTAAAATTAAAAGACCTATGATTATATGTATGTTTAACGTTGCATTAAACGTTTTCTTTAATTGCTCTGAATCATTTTTGCCAATATCAAAAGACAAAAAACGTTGTGTAGCCGAGGTCATTGCGCTATTGAAAAAACCAAACAAAGTTATGATTCCTCCCACTACACTATAAATACCGTAATCTTCTACCCCTAATGTATTTAAAATTATTCTGGAAGTATAAAGAGTTACTCCCATTGTAAAAAACATTCTTATATAAAGAAATACGGTGTTTTTTGCTATAGTTCTGGAATTCAATATTTTGGTTTTTAAAATTCTATTCTTAGACTTCTCCTTTTAAATTAATTTATTAAGGAGATCAGAAATGATTTGCTGTTTATGTGCCGAAAACTTGTAAAGCACCACAGAAATCTAAAACCTCTTTGTCCTCAGTAATTTTAATTTCTTTAAATTCTTTGTGATTAACTAGAAATACAATTATATCTGCTGAACGAGCCGCTTCATCATAATTGGTTAATTTAAAAACTTTGTGTTCTGTAATGTTTGGTTCTACTATAAAATATTCTCCATTATTATCATCTTGCAATACCTTTTGTACTATATATTTAGCTGGAGATTCTCTTAAATCATCAATATTTGGTTTAAATGCTAATCCCATAAGAGCGATACTAGCTTTTCTTCCATGTTTTAATTCAAATTTTAGTTTAGTAGATTGAATTTTTTCAGCACACCAAAATGACTTAAAATTGTTAATTTCTCTGGCTGTGTTTATTATTTTAGATTCTAGCGGATATGTTGAAACCAAAAAGTATGGATCTACAGCGATACAATGTCCTCCAACACCAGACCCAGGTTGTAGAATGTTTACTCTCGGGTGTTTATTAGCAAGAGCAATTAATTCCCAAACATTTATGTTTGCTTTATCGCAAATCAATGACAATTCATTAGCGAATGCAATTTGTACATCTCTTGACGAGTTTTCGACTAATTTGCACATTTCTGCAGTTCGTGCATTTGTAGCGTGTAATTTAGATTGTACAAATCTTGTATAAAAGGCAATTGCTTTTTCTGTTGATTTATCATCTATTCCGCCGATTACTCTATCGTTATATACCAATTCATACATAACATTTCCAGGTAATACACGCTCAGGGCAATAAGCAATATCTAAAAAACCCTCTAATTCAGGTCGTTCACTAAAGATAAAATCTCTCATTTTTTCAGTAGTTCCGATTGGAGAAGTAGATTCTATAATATACAAATCTCCTTTCTTTAAAATCGGGATAATGCTTTTTGTAGCTGCTTGAACAAATGAAATATCCGGTTCATTTCTTCCTTTAAAAGGTGTAGGAACAACTATTAAATAGGTTGAAGCTTCTACTGGCGTTGTAGCAGCTTTTAAAAAACCTGCTTTAACAGCATTTTCAACAGCAATATCTAATTGTGGTTCTACAATGTGAATTTTACCCATATTTATAGTATCTACTACTGTAGGGTTAATATCGACACCTAGTACACGGATATTTTTAGACGCTATTAATGCTGCTGTTGGTAGACCTATATAGCCTAAACCAATCATTACAACTTCTGGTTGATTCATTGTTATTATTTTTTATTCGTGAGTTTATCTCGCTATATTATTTCTGTGCCTTCTAATTCTGCAATAAAATTTACAATTCTATTACTCGCATTCCCATCACCATAAGGGTTATGTAAAGAACTCATGCTTTCAAAACGATCTTTATTATTTAAAAGATCCAAGGTTTCTTTTATAATCAATTCTTTATCAGTTCCAACTAGTATTACAGTTCCTGCTTCTACCGCTTCCGGACGTTCGGTAATATCTCGCATAACTAGGACTGGTTTCCCTAGACTAGGTGCTTCTTCTTGTACACCACCACTATCAGTAATAATTAATTTAGATCGATTCATCATCCAAATAAAATCTTCATAAGCTAAAGGATTAATAAGTAATACATTAGGAATATCAGATAAAATTCGATTTACAGGTTCTTGTACCTTAGGATTTAAGTGAACTGGATAAACAATTATTCGGTCCAGATTATCCATTGCTATAGTTTTTAATGCTTCACATATACGGATAAATCCATCTCCATGATTTTCTCGTCGATGCCCTGTCACGAGAATCATTTCTTTTTTACCAAGCTTTGATGATAACTCTTGAATTAAACTACTTGGTGCTTGATTTACTTTGTCTATACTCTGTAGTAATGCATCAATAACTGTATTTCCTGAAATTATGATTGAATCTTCAGCAATGTTTTCGTTTAATAAATTTTGCTTAGACAATTTGGTAGGTGCAAAATGATAATCTGATAAACGTCCTGTTATCTGTCTATTTATTTCTTCTGGAAACGGCGCCCATTTATTATGGGTTCTTAGACCAGCTTCAACATGGCATATTTTAGCACCGCTATAAAAAGAAGCGATACTTCCTGCCATAGTTGTTGTGGTATCTCCATGTACAAATACATAATCTGGTTGAAAATCTTCTAACACAGATTTCATGTTAATAATTATATCCGATGTTAAGCTATATAAGTCTTGATTTGGTTTCATTAAATCAAGGTCGTAATCTGGAGTAATGTCAAAAAAGTTTAATACTTGATCTAACATTTCTCTATGTTGAGCTGTTACACATACTTTCGTAGTAAATGTTTTTGGATACTTCTTAAATTCTTTAACCAATGGGGCCATTTTAATTGCTTCAGGACGAGTTCCGAATACAATAAGTACTTTTGCCATTTTAATTATTTTAATTATTATGTTATAATTTGAATTTTAGATATTCTCTAAAGAATACTTTTTATCATACTAATTATCTTGACTTCCTCAATGTTAAAGGCAGATAGACAATAGAAGAAATGATAATAATTAAGAATAAAGCAAGATTGATATTTACGTTCTGTAGTAAAAATGCGCTTAGAATTACAATTAAGGATAATGATGTAATAATAATTGTTGCTTTTATATGTGTCAATCCTGAATCTAAAAAGTAATGGTGAATGTGATTACGGTCAGCTTTAAAAGGGCTTTGGCCATTTTTAATTCTAATAATAAAAACTCTTAAAGTATCTGTTAAGGGTAAAGAAAGAAATGCTAAAATAAAAATAGGTCCATTATCTAGTGAAAACGGAATTGCCAAAGTCTCATTTATTGTTAAGAAATTGATAGATTGATACATTATAATAAAACCAATTACCATACTTCCGGTATCACCCATAAAAATTTTTTGAGTTTTGGAAACATTAAATTTAAGAAAGGCAATTAGTGGACCTATCAAAGAAAACGAAATCAGCATTTGCGTGAATTGTCTATTTGCTAAAAAATAAAATCCGAAAAATAAACTAATTATTAAGGCAATTGCGCCAGCCAAACCATCAATACCGTCTATTAGATTGTAAGCGTTTATAACAACTACAAAAGCAAAAAAGGTAAAAATGATTGAGATAACATATGGAAGTTCATGAATACCAAAAATTCCATAGAAATTGGTTATATATATATCTGAAAACAGAATTAAAATTCCTGCTGCAAAGAATTGCGCTATTAATTTTTTTAAAGGAGAAATGACTAATAAATCGTCCTTGATACCAATAAAGAATAAAATTAAAAGGGAGGCTGTTAAATCTAATAAGGTATCTATTTGTAAATATTTATTTAAAATTGATCCTAAAAATGCAAACGTCAATGTAAAGCCAAAGAAAATCCCTACTCCACCCATAGTTGGTGTATTATATAGGTGTGAACTTCTTTCTTCTGGTATTTTAGATAATTTTTTTACAGAACTTAAATGAATCAATATAGGAAATAGTTTATAAGACGCTAAAAAAGAAAAAAGTACTATTATAAAAGCTCCTAAAAAGTAGTAATTCAGAATATATGTCATTAACATTTGCATAAAACTTATAATAAAATCGTGTTTTTAATTTATTTAGATTTGATGTTTATCGGATATAGATAAACGCAATTTCGATAACAACTAAAAAGACAAAATGGATAGAATATTTAAAATATAGAAAAGGGTCCCCCGTAGCCAGTCACATTTTGGCTATTATTTAGATATATTATTAAGAAAATCAAGCAGATCAAATCACAGGTAAATACTTTAAAATACAGTACTTAAAAAGGAGTCTTTCATGCTGTTTTTAGCACCAATAGATAGTAGCTAATTTTTTACAAAAGTACTTGTAAGCTTAAAAAAAAGACTGAATTAAAAGTGGCATAATGTCCTAAATAAGGACATCTTATTCGGAAAAAGAGTTGATTAATAGAAAAATTAGATATATACACTAAATCTTATTTAGCATATATTATTTTGAATAAATTTTGCAGCACAAAATCAACTAATTTATTCTTTTTTTGATTTAGAAGTTATCAAAAAAACGTTTATATAAACAATAAAGACCTCACAAACAACAACATAGATACTGTTCAAAATATTGATATGGTTCATTTTTTTACTAAAATTAAGTTCTCAAACAATTATTTTGAAAAAACTTATTATAATATTTTAATGATTTATTGTGGCTTTTTAATTTTCATTTCCTAATTAATTTTGCGTATAATTTATTAACAATTAAACAGATACATTTTTTTGAATGATTTATTGCTTTAAAATGTATTTACAAAAATTAGTTTCTCATGAATAAAAATATATCAGAAAATATCAGAACTATACGCGAAATGAAAAATCTTACAAGAAAATTTGTAGCTTCTGAGATGGATATGAGTATTAGTGGATATGGTAAAATTGAACGTGGTGAAATTGATTTAACAATTTCTAAATTATCAAAAATAGCTTCCGTTTTTGGAGTTTCATTAAATGATTTATTATTCCTTGATATATCTTATTTTTTTAATAAGAGTTATAACAAATCTTCTAATCATGATTATGTAGATAATAATATAAAAAAGCATGATTTTATATTTGGACAATTACAAACATCGTAATTTAAATAGTCCTTTGATACTACCTACCTATATATACTATAGGTAGAAAAACTTCCTGAGTTTAGATTCTTATAATATTCCTCTACCCTACTTTAGAAATTCAGTACTTATTGAATTTCGTAACTATCGCTTATCTCTCCATTAATACTATCCAAATTGCTTAGAATTTAGTATTCCGAAAATGCTCCTTTGTAAGCCCAAAGCTATAACTGGAATACATCAATGGCTATAACATTTTAGAACAACACCCTTTTTTATTAATTACATTAAACCTGTTAAATTAAGAGTAAAAAAACACTTAATATAATTTTAAAGTTAATTTATTTGGATTATTTCATATTAAAACAGAATAATATAGTATAATCACATTTTAAACTATTCAGATATCTTTGGTCTCATTATTAACAAACCCCAAAAAAAAATTATGAAACCAAAATTATTATTATTTGTGGCGTTTATTTTTGTTCTTAAAATTAGTGCTCAAGGGCTACCCTGCAGAACAAAAGAAGAAAATGACAAAATTTACAAACAGAACCCCAATGCATTAAAAGAACGGCAAAACTTTGATGCATTTACCAAAAAGTTTAGTGCAGAACGGAAATCCAAGACTTCCAAACTACTACAAACATCCTACGTAATTCCCGTTGTTTTTCATATATACGGAGATGTTCAAAGTGGAAAAACCATTACCTACGAAAAAATAGTAAATCATCTTGCTCAACTTAATGATGATTTCAATGGTCGAAATGCTGATTATGCAACAGTTGATCCATTTTTTCAACCCAGAAGAGGTACATTAAACATTGAGTTTAAACTTGCTAAAATTGATCCGAATGGAGGCTGTACCTCGGGAGTCGTCTTTCATTCTGCCAAAAACGGGTATGGCAACGGTAGCGGATATGATGATCAAATTGCAGCCGATGCATGGGATAATACAAAATACATGAATGTATATATCCAAAATGATCTTTACCAAGATGGAGCTCTCAATAACTCAGGAGTAGCTTGGTACCCTGACTCTGGTATGACTGCTGACAATACAGCCCGTGTAGTCTTTAATGGAGCTTATTTATATGATAACTCCTATAGTAAAGAATTTTCAGCTACACTAACACATGAATTTGGGCATTTCCTCAATCTAATACACACATTTGAGGGTGGTTGCACAGGCACAGATCAAGTAGCCGACACTCCTCTTGAAGACGGATTACATACCTTAGCCTGCACTCAAGGAACAAATTGTAACGGCGACAGAGTGAATAATGAAAATTACATGGGTTACAATGGCGCACAAGGATGTTATAAAATGTACACTCAGGGGCAAATAGATCGGATGCTCGCTGCCTTAGAACATCCCGCAAGAAAAACCCTTTGGCAAGAAAGTAATCTCATTGCAACGGGAGTTAATTATACAGGAAGCTTATTAACTGTGAATAAAAGTTCTTTTAAAGAAGCTGTAGTAAATGATGGATCTTTTGACACATCATCGATAATAACACTATCAGGAACAAAAACACTTGCAATTAGTTCTGGAACTATGCTAGCGGGAACACATTTTACTCACACATTCCCAGCAGGAATTACACCAGTACTTACTGTTAACTCCAATTCTCAAATAACAGTTACCTTAACAGGAAAAGCAACAAATCATTTATTAACTAATAATACTAAAGGGGCAATCTCATTTTTGCCAGCAGCATTTACAGGAGGCACAACAGGTTTATCTTGTACAAGTATATATTTCAATTTCAATTTTGTAAATCCCTATGGGATTTTTTTTGTTGATATGCCTGACGTAACTGTTTCATCAGCCCTAACCTGGAAATATTTTGAAATAGAAAAAGGAGATGATCCAGCTTTTGGAGGTTGGAGATTTGCAACCAATGCGCTAAAAATTGAAACTTATGCTAAAAAATTAGTATGTCAAACCGGAACTAAAAATATTTCGCTATTAGCTCCAAATACTCAAGTAGGTCCTGCAAGCAATTTTACAGCACCGGGAGCTTATCCCAACCAATTAGATTTACGTACTGCAGCTTATACAAACTGGGACGGGAAATCTGGATATGTTGGTTTTGATTATCTTATTGATGGTTTAACTTGCTATGGATGGTTTAAAGTTACCGTTGCAGCAAATGGAGACGGTTATACAATCTCTGAATATGCTTATAATACACAACCAGGTGCAACAATCAACACAGGAATGACGGCAAAAACTGCTGTTGTGTTATCTGCAAATACACTATATGAGGCTGATGCTAACGATGGTGGCATAACATCAAGCACTGAGATTTCGCTGTCGACCAATAATGGAACTTTTACCAAAAGTACGGGAACATTTACCGCTGGAACTGATTACACAATATCGGGAGTACCAACTGGTTTAACAGCTGTTTTAACATTACAAAGTAACTCTAAAGTAGCGCTTACTTTTACAGGAAAAGCAAATCCACATTTACCTGCCAATGATGCTGCTGTTGTAGTTACATTTAAAGACACTGCAATAACTGGCGGAATTATAACTGTGGATAATCCTGCAAAAACAATAAATATAAAATTCGATGCTCCTTATGGAATTGTTTATGTAGATAATCCTGATTTTATAGTTTCTCCTGCAATCACTTGGAAATATATAGATTTGGGTATTGGTGACAATACCGAATATGGTGCTTGGCAATTTGCTGCCAATGCATTAAAAATTGAAACTTACGGCAAGAGATTAGTCGGAATAACTGGAACAAGAAATATTACAAAAATTGCTGCTGGTACATCTATAGGTGCTTCAAGTACTTTTGTTACACCTGGCGCAGCATACCCTGATCAATTAGATTTACGTACAGCAACTTATACAGCTTGGGACAATCAAACTGGTTATGTAGGTTTTGAATACACTAGCAGAGGAAGAACTTGCTACGGTTGGTTCAAAGTAAAAGTTACAGCTAGCGGAGATGGATATGCTATTACTGATTATGCTTACAACACTAAACCTTTTGAAGCTATAATAGCTGGAGCTACAAGCGGAACAACAGTTGCAGCGCCAACAAATTTAGTAGCAACTCCAAACTCTACTACGCTTCAGGCTGTATTAACATGGACTGATAATGCTACTAACGAAACTGCTTATACTGTTGAAAGAGCTTCGGCAGACGGTATTTATAGTGTTATTGCAACACTTGGAGCAAATGTTGCTACCTATACAAATACTGGATTAACAGCTGGAAATACATATACTTATAAGATAAGAGCAAATGCTAATACGACATATTCTGATTATTCTAATGTCGCAACGGCAGTATTAACAGCTACTTCACCGTATTGTAGTGCGCAAGGTGCAAATCAATATGAGTATATTAAAGATGTTGTAATAGGAAGTTTTACAAATTCATCTGGTGCGAATGCTTCCGGATATGGAAACTACACTTCTCAGAATATTACATTAACTCCAAACGCAAGTACACCAGTTAGTTTAACTCCAGGTTTTTCTAGTTCTAATTATACTGAATCTTGGGGAATTTGGATAGATTACAATAAAAATAACACATTCGAAGCTTCAGAGAAAGTAATTACTGGACTTTCGTCGAATGGTACAGTTACTGGTAATTTTACGGTGCCAAACGATGCTACTGGAACAACCAGAATGCGTATTGTAATGAAATATAATTCGAACCCAACTGCTGTATGCGGAAGTATTGGCGATGGAGAAGTTGAAGATTACACCGTAACTTTTGGACCATCAAATCCAAATCCTGTAACTCTGGCAACTCCTACAAACATTACTAATTCGGGAATTTACGCTCAAGGTTTTTATGCTTCATGGACACAAGTCGCAAATGCAACAAGCTATGAAGTACAATTATACAAAGCTGCAACTGGATGGGCAATCCAAGGAACATCGACTACGTATTATTTGTGGGTTCCAAAACAAGGAACAGAAACCGCTTATAGATTTAGAGTAAGAGCTGTTAATGCTGCTGGAACAAGCGATTGGAGTAGTTATCTTGATATAACTCTTCCTCTTGCCGGAGCTGAAGCTAATGATTCACTAGCAGGAAATAAATCCTTTTCGATGTATCCAAATCCTGCTTCAGATGTAGTTAATTTCTCTTTTGAAAATGTAAATAGTACTACTGCAATAATTACCATTTACAACAATAACGGCGTTGTAATAGATACTGTACGCAATGCATCTAGTTATACTATCAAGAATTTGCCAACAGGTATTTATCATGTTATACTTACCGATGGGGCTTATAAACAAAGCAAAAAATTATTAGTGAAATAAAATTTGCTAATACTTTATAAGGAATCATAAAACTAAAACCGCTGAAAATTATTTCTCAGCGGTTTTTTTATATGTTGTAAAGATCTACAAGAAAATGAATCGTAAATAATAGCAAGCCTTCTTTTTTATAGTTCCCGTCAGATTGATTGGTTTAATGGTAATTCAAATCTTTTACAACTTCACCGTTTTCCATTTGCCGGTTCTAAAAACTAAAACACTGCTGGTTGCCAATACAATTTCCGAAATTAGGATGGCAATAAATATTCCTTTTGGTCCCCATTCATAATAAGTCCCCAGTAAATATGATAACGGAAGCTGGATCATATAAAACATTAGGATATAAAGTACGGTCACCGTGTTTACGCTTCCGGCTGCATTTAATGCACGGGAGATTACCATGGTGTAACCGAAGAAAAAGTAAGCAATAGCCATATACTGCAAATAGGTACTTGCATAAGAAAGGATTTGCTCATCATGGGTAAAAAATCCTGCCAGAGTTTTAGCATAGAACAATAAAAAAATGGCAATTAGCCCCAGAAAACACATATTAAACGCTCCTGTTTTCCATACCGAAGCTTCTGCCCTTTCTGGCTGTCTTGCACCTAGGTTCTGTCCGGTTAATACACCAGCCGCATTAGCAATTCCATAGGCAGGTAAAACGCTAAACATAATAATTCGATTGGCAATAATATAGCCAGCCAGTACATTTTCACCAAGTTTTGCAACAATCACAATCATTAAAAATCTACTTGAAGAAGGCACCAGGTTCTGAATCATTCCGGCAGTTGCAAGTTTTAGGATTCGTTTCATCAGGGCTGGAACCATCAACATCTGTCGTTTTCCTATAATAATTGTGCTATTATTTTTAAACAGATACCATAACTGATAGCCAACACTAAAGACATTTGCAATCACCATAGCCACTGCAGCTCCCAATAAACCCAGTTTCGGAAATGGACCCAATCCGAAGATTAGTACCGCGCACAGCAAACCATTTAAAACATTCGAAAATGCAAGGGTTCGCATAGCCATCGAGGCATCTCCAGAACCTCTAAACACTCCGTTAATCAAAATACGCATGATCATAAAAATGAGTCCTGCAAACATAGTTTTAGAAAAAGTATTGCCGTAGCTCACCAAATGATCTGATCCACCTGCAAAACGCATAATCTCCTGGTTAAAAATTACGGCTAAAACGCTACATATCACAGAAAGGAAAATCCCTAAATAAATGACCTGCATTGCAGTCTGTCCTGCTTTACGAGGTTTTTGTTCTCCTACCCTTCTTGAAATCATTGCTGTTGCCGCAATACTCAAACCCATCGCTACTGACTGAATAAGAATCACTACAGAGTTAGTAATCCCTACGACTGTAATGGCATTTTCGCCCAGACTGCTTACAAAAAGAAGATCTACTAAAACAAAAAGCGACTCCATACTGAGCTCTAACATGGTAGGTACAGATAATAAAAAGGTCGCCCTGTTTACATTTCCTGTGGTAAAATTCTTTTCAGTTCCTTGCAATGCAATCCTGAATAAAGTAAATATTGAACGTATTTTTACAAGCACAATTATTTGGTTTAAAAGAGAAATATTAAGATTTTTTTGGAGAATGGCAGCGGTACTAAAATACCCGGATCAATCCTCTCTGGTGGGGTGATTATCTGCCTTTATTTTTTCGTAAGTGAAGTGCTAAACCGCACCCTTATTATCACAGCTGCAAATTCTTCTTTTAAAATTTAGCTTAACTATTGTTTCGCATGGTTTTCAGGATAATTTCAAACCTCTTTATTAAATATGCCAGGAAACTTTTTTATCTATAGCAGTTCTTCTTTTGGTTACAGAAAGTGCCGACTCCTCAGGGAAACCTATAAAAAATAGTCCTAAAGATTGCTCATTGGCCTCGAGACCAAAGGTTTTTACATACTCTATCGCAGCACCACTTGAATCCCAATAGGAACCCAACTGATAAGAAGTTGCACTAATAGCCATATTTTGCACTGCGCAGGAAACGGCAGCCAGTTCTTCCCACTCGGGAATGTTCACTTTGGTGCTTTTAGAAAGAATCACTCCGATCAGACACGCCGCTTTAAGTGGGTATTTTTTTAGATAATTATACTTTGCCGCTTTTTTTTCGACATCAGCAATATCCTCATACAGATACTTATAATAGTCTGCCGTATAATTTCCATATTTTTCAAGTTGACTTCCTTCAAGCACAATAAATCTCCAGGGTTCTGTCATTTTATGAGTAGGCGCCCATGTTGCATTGATTAGAATTTCCTGCAATACTGTATCTGAAAGACTTCCTCCTACATAAGAATCAGCATAAATACTTTTTCTAAATCTAATTAGCTGAGTTGCAACTTCAGATGAAGAACCTATGATACTTGTTTCCATAAACTTTAATAAAGATTTAGTGATAATTTAGATTAAATTAAGTACGAAAAATATGCAAAATAAATTTTGTTATTTAAAATTATTATAAATAGCTTTGCTGAACTAAATTATTATTTATAATTAGAATAAATAAGAACAAGGCAAATATATATAGTAATTCTCATAAAAACAATATAAATCTTGTTATCACATCAAAAAAAACCTATGTAATCTACTACAGAACCAGACAGCCTAACAAAACACAACCTTCTAATATTAACTAATTACCCCATAATTATGAAAAATAGAACTACTAGCTTCCTACTCTTAACGGAAAAGATCATTATCAAAATTTTAACAGATTAAAGCAATCAAGTATAGCACTTAAAAAAAACTTATCTGATCAAAAAAAAACACTTTGAAAAACTAATCATATCCATTAAACCATACCCAATGAAAGAAAAATCCCGAATCGTAAGACATGAGAACGGTCAATTAAATCCTCAACTAGTCACATCACATCTTCAACCTGAAATATGGGAAAAAGTAAACAGAATACAGCTAAGAAAAATGCTATGTGAGTATTCACATGAATTATTACTTAGTCCTCAATTACAGAATACTAACGGAGTATGGGGGCTTTACTGCCTTAATACACAAGATGGAATAACAGAATATCAATTTCGTGCACAAATACTTGCATTAGATCATTGGCATATTGACACAGACTCAATTACTAAAACTGTAAACGGAAATCCAGAACCTCTTGATGCTATCGCTTTTCTTCTTGAATTTACAGAAGAATTAGGCTTTACTGATCTAAATCTGCCTACTTACCTTGAAGAAGTAATCAGTTGTCTCTATGGTAGTGCTTATATGCATACTAATAGTGAGCTTTCTGCTAAAGATCTAACAGAAGCAAGTTACGCTGATGTAGAGCATGCTATGACTGCCGGACATCCTTGTTTTGTAGCCAACAGTGCCAGAATTGGCTTTGATGCAGTAGATTATCAGAATTACAGCCCAGAAGCAGCGACACCGCTTTCGTTGGTTTGGGTAGCAGGCCATAAAAATTACACTGAATTTACGAGTATTCCTCCTCTTAGTTACCAACAAGTTATGGAGCAGGAATTAGATCCAGACTTAAAAGCATCATTTGATTCGATTCTTACAGAAAAAGGACTTCAGCCAGAAGATTATATCTTTTTCCCTATCCATCCATGGCAATGGCATAATAAGCTGATTTATTTATTTGCGCCAGATATTGCTGCATCAAAATTGGTTTGTTTAGGTGATAGTAAAGATTTATATATGCCGCAACAATCGGTACGTACATTTTTTAACGTAAGTAATGTTAAAAAATTTTATGTTAAATCAGCTCTTTCCATTCTTAATATGGGCTTTATGAGAGGACTTTCGCCTTATTTTATGCGAACAAACCCACCAATTAGCGAATGGGTTGCGAACCTTGTAGATAATGATCCTTATCTTCAGAAAAAGGGTTTTACTACCTTAAAAGAAATTGCTGCAGTTGGATACACCAATGCGTACATAGAAGAAGCTATAAAAGTAGATTCTCCTTATAAAAAAATGTTGTCTACATTATGGAGAGAGAGTCCGATGGACAAAATAGCAAATGGTGAACGTCTTATGACTATGGCTGCACTGCTTCACATAGATACAAATGGAAACTCATTGCTGGCGGAATTAATTAAATCTTCTCCTTTGGATGCAAAAGGATGGCTTCAAAGCTATTTGCAATCTTATCTTAGCCCGCTTTTACATTGCTTTTATTACCATGATATGCGTTTTATGCCACACGGCGAAAATCTGATTCTGGTATTCCGTGACAATGTTCCGGTTAGAGCAATTATGAAAGATATTGGTGAAGAAGTAGCTATTGTAAATCAAGAAAAAGAATTGCCAGAAACTGTCAAACGAATCATTATCAATGTTCCTGAAGATCTTAAAATACTATCAATTTTTACTCAGATATTTGATTCTTTCTTCAGATACCTAAATCATGTATTGGTAGAACATGTAAATCTGCCTGAAGAAGATTTTTGGAGTCTTGTAGCAGAATGCGTAACAGAATACCAATCAGAATATCCTGAACTGGAGGATAAATTCAGAAAGTATGATTTATTTGATTCAGAGATCATTAAAACGTGTTCAAATAGATTGCAAATGCAAAACAGCACAAAAATGCTTGACGCTACCAATCCCTTCAAGAACCAACAATTTGCAGGCACTCTGAAAAATCCACTTTCCATTTATCAGACAAAATTAATCTAGCCCTTCTTTAAAACTATAATACGCTAAAATCATGAATATAGATACGCAAATCTCACCAATACAAGCATCCAGCCATTTAGAAAAAACAGTTTGGGACAAAGTAACTCGTTTGCACCTTAGAAAAATACTTGCCGAATTTTCTCATGAACGACTAGTTATTCCAAAGCTAATCGGAAATAAAGACGACTGGGAAATCTATCAACTGGCAAGTGCAGACGGAAAGAACGTCTATCAGTTTAATGCTAAAATTCTAGCTTTAAACCATTGGTATATTGATACGCCATCCATTGAAAAATTTACTGAAGGAGAAACTGCTACATTAGACGCACTAAGTTTCATCATTGAATTTAAGGCAGAACTTGGAATTCCTGAAGAGTCTTTGCCTGTTTACCTAGAAGAGGTATGTAGCACACTTGCCGGAAGTGCTTATCTTAATTATTATGGTAAACCCAATTCAAAAGAACTATTGGACGCTGGTTATCAGCAAACTGAATCTACCATGACAGGTCATCCTAGATTCATCGCTAATAATGGAAGAATCGGTTTTACATCCAGCGATCACAGGGAATATGCTCCGGAAGCTGCCGCACCGTTTTCTTTAGTCTGGCTTGCTGGTCATCGCTCGACTGCTGTGTTTACTGCCGTCCTGCCTTTAGATTATGATAAAGTAATGCTACAGGAACTTGGTGAAGAAACGTTGAAAAATTTTAACGATCAACTTCTTGAAAAAGGGTTAAATCCAAATGATTATTTTTATATGCCGGTGCATCCTTGGCAATGGTTTAATAAACTAGCTAATATATTTTCAGCAGATATCGCGACTAACAGACTGGTTTGTATGGGGTACAATGCCGATAAATACCAGCCACAACAATCAATACGAACATTCTATAATATTACTAATCCTGAAAAATTCTATGTTAAAACGGCTTTATCTGTTCTTAACATGGGTTATGTACGTGGGCTATCTCCTAAATTTATGTTGTCTAACCCACCAATAAATGAGTGGATTTACAACTTGGTAAAAGATGATAATTACTTACAATCGAAGGGATTTATCATTCTGAGAGAAATCGCCAGTTTGAGTTTTGCGCATCAATATTATGAAAAAGCAGTTCCGGGTGATACTCCTTACAAGAAAATGTTCGCCTGTTTATGGAGAGAAAGCCCAGCCGATAAAGTCTCTGAAAATCAACGTTTAATTACAATGGCAGCATTACTTCATATTGATAATGAAGGCAAAGCTTACCTTCCGGAATTAATACAGGCATCTGGTTTAACAACTTCAAATTGGTTAAGACAGTACTTTAGCTGTTATTTGAGTCCTTTACTTCATTGTTTTTACAAATGGGACATGGTTTTTATGCCTCATGGCGAAAATTTAATCCTGATTCTGGAAGATCATAAGGTTGTTAATGCCATTATGAAAGATATTGGTGAAGAGGTTTCATTACTTAACTGTAGTTTAGAGATTCCAGAAGAAGCTTTGAGGCTTGCTGTTAACGTACCTGATGATCGCAAAACGCTTCCTTTATTTACGCAGGTATTCGATTCTATATTCAGATTTATAGCTGCAATACTTGTAGAACATGCTGATTTTCCAGAAGATGAGTTTTGGAAGCTTGTAGCAGAGTGCATCTTAGATTACCAATCTGCACATCCTGAATTCAATGAATCTTTCCAAAAATTTGATCTGTTTGTCAATGAGTTTAGCCCTGATGCTCTAAACAAATTACAACTGAATAATAACAGACAGTTGAGAAATCGTGCCAATCCATTTCAAAACCTGCCTTATATCGGTATCGTAAAAAATCCGGTAACACCATTTTACATTAATTAATTAATAAATAATAATTTCGTGAATTATTTTACATCATTAAACAAGTACATACCCTCGCTGCTTATTACTGCTGCGTTCTTATTATTGTCTTTACAAACTAAGGCACAACAAACCCAATTAGGGGTCATCAAGGGTCAGGTTATGACAGAAGATGGAAAGAAGGTGCTGTACGGCACTGTTAACCTAAATGGAAAATACAGTGTAAAAATAGACAAGGATGGTTGGTATATGTTTGATAAACTTACATCGAAAAATAATACGCTTACTGTCAATATAATGGGGTTAGCCCCACAGACAAAAACAGTTACCGTAGAAACTGGGGAGGAAATTTTATTGGATTTTAACCTTACCGCTAATGCCGAAATTCTTAATGAGGTTTTTATTGTAGGTAACAAATATAAAATTACTTCAAAAAAGAAAAGTGAGTATGTGTCGAGGCTTCCAATTTCAAACCTTGAAAATTCACAAGTTTATAGTGTAGTAGACAAAGAACTAATCAAAGAGCAAATGGCTTTAACAGTCGAAGAATCTTTTAGAAATGTTCCGGGAGCTGCACCTGCAAAAACGGGGGCTGGAATGCCCTCTTTTTTCTCGAGAGGTTTTCAAACCAGTGAAAATTTCCGTAACGGAATGGCAACTTATCTGCGCACAGGTGTAGATCTTGCTGCTGTAGAACGTGTAGAGACCTATAAAGGTCCAAGTTCTACTCTTTTCGGAGCGCAGATGACATCATTTGGAGGAATTGTTAATTACATTACCAAAAAACCATACGATCATTTTGGAGGCGAAATAGGCTATACCATGGGAAGTTGGGACCTAAACCGTATGACATTAGACATTAATACCCCGGTTAAAGATGCCGAAGGTTTACTGGTTCGACTAAACGTAGCTCGCCAGACCGAAAATACCTTTCAGGATCAGGGTAACTCTGCTACTTTACTTATTGCGCCAAGCATTACTTATCAGGTATCAGATCGCTTGAAGTTTACGCTTAATGCTGATTTTCAAAGTGTACAAGGAATTGCTCCGGGCGGATGGATTACCTCTCCTACATTGGGTCTCAGTAGCTTTAAAGATCTTAATCTGGACTACCGCATATCACTTAATGACAACTCTCTCGCAAGTAAACAGGCTTCTACTAACGTATTACTTGATGCAGAATACAAAATTTCTGACCAATGGACCTCTCAGTCCAGATATGCTTACGGTGGTGGTTCTTATGATGATCTTTATATTTTTGATTTCATCTGGCAAAATAAATCATCTGTTGATCGCGTATTAAGGGCATTTACGGATGAAAAAACAGTGCGAAAAAACTTCCAGCAAAATTTTACCGGAGATTTTAAAATCGGGAACCTCAGAAACAGACTTGTTGTAGGTTTTGATTATTTATCCAGTTACAGATCAACTCGATATGACGGATTGGGATATGGTGGTAAAGTATTTGAACCGGCAAACCTCGATAATCTAGGTGCAACACCAGTGATTCGAATAGAGGACGTTGAATCCATTTTAGCAAAAAGAAACACGGGACAAAACCAGACAAAAGAATCTACTTATAGTGTTTATGCCTCTGATGTTCTAAATATAACTGATCAGCTTTTGGTTATGGCCAGTTTACGTGTAGATCGTTATATTGGTGATGGAACAACAAATACAAAATCCCGCACAACTGTAGGTAACTACAATCAAACCGCACTTTCTCCTAAATTTGGTCTTGTATATCAAATTGTTGAAGATAAAGTAGCGGTTTTTGGTAATTATATGAATGGATTTAAAAACATAGGCAGCAAACTTCAGCCAAATGGAGAAGTTTCTGTTTTTAAACCTCAGGAAGCTGCACAACTGGAAGGTGGTGTTAAACTTGATTTATCAGACAAACTCAATGCAACTGTAAGCTATTACCAGATTGATGTAACAAACAGTTTAAGAAATGATGTAACAACTCAAGGGACCTACGTTATCCAAGACGGAACGCAAAAAAGTAAAGGGCTTGAAATAGAAATTATCGGAAGACCTTTTTCAGGTTTCAACTATGTAGCCAGTTATGGATATAATGACAATGAGTTTACCAAGTCAGCCGAAAATGTAATGGGCAAAAGAGCCGCTGGTACTCCAAAAAATGTGGTTAATCTTTGGGCAAGTTACACTATTGTTAATGGTAAAGCTCAGGGATTGGGACTGGGAATTGGAAATTCTTATGTTTCTGATGCTTTTATTGACAATACAAATACGTTTACTCTTTCCTCTTATAATCTTCTTGATGCTACCCTATTTTACAACCGTCCGAAATATCGAATTGGTATTAAAGCCAATAACATTCTGGACAAACAATATTGGGTGAGCGACGGTTATTATGCACGTCCACAAAAGCCAAGTAATTTTATGATCAACTTTACTTATAAATTTTAATTAGATGGAGCATATCGATCAGCGCGCTTTCAAATCCCAAAGAATACTATTGGGAGTAGTAATGACTTTTGCGATTCTGGATCATACCCGACTGTTTTTTCATTACTGGAACACCAATCCGGCAGATTTAGATCATACCACTTTCACTTTGTTCTTTACCCGATTTATATCACATTATTTTGCCCCAGCAGTTTTCTTTATAGCCGGTATTGAATTATTTCACTGGATGGGTAAGAGAACCAAAAACCAAAATGTATGGCAGTTATTCAAACTTGGCAGTGCACTGATCCTTATTGAAATTTTCGTAAACAATTTTTTGTATACGTTTGATCCCTATTATCGTACGATTGGTGTCTTTATCATTGGTTCATTAGGTTTGTGCCTGTACTGTATGGCAGGGTTGCAATACTTCAACAGAAAATTGATCTTATCGATCGCTTTAACTATTATAATAGCTCATCATTTACTGGATTCTTTGCAAATGAAAGGAGATTCTATAAATGCTATCATCTGGTATTTGTTACACCAACAAAAATTTATACCTCATGGTCAGAGTTTATATATCGTAAATTATACACTACTCCCCTGGTTTGGTGTTCTTTTACTGGGTCATTTTTTTGGATTCTTTTGTAGGTCAGAAAGTTCGCCAGTAATTCGAAAAAAAGTACTGTTGTACAGTGGTTTTACTCTTATTGGATTATTTTTCTTATTACGTGGCCTAAATGGTTACGGAGAATCTATCCCGTGGAAAACAGGAAATTCAAACCTAATCAACTTACTGTCGTTTTTCAATCTCACGAAATATCCAGCTTCATTGGATTTTCTGGCGATCACATTAGGTCCGATTTTCTTGTTCTTAGCTTATGCAGAAAACTGGAAAGGCAGAGTTGTCAGTTTCTTTTTTACTTTAGGACAGATTCCTTTGTTTACCTATCTGTTCAGTACCCTCATTATTCATTTAGCAGCTATGATTTGGTTATGCTTTAATGGAAAACCATTGCAAACGATGGTAATAACGACTGCTTCTTATGGTAAAGATAGTCCATTACTTAATTATGGATACTCTTTAGCTACGGTCTATATTTTGTGGATTGTATTCGTTCTGATCTGTTATTTCATGATAAAAAAAATAAAACCGATGCAACAAGATTTACTATAAAAATTGTTAATAGTACATTCCAGGAAATAAAAAATGCAGAGAACATATTGACTATGATCTCTGCATTTTTTTATTCTGGTTAAATTTACCAAGTCATAAAAAACAAAAACAAAGTACAATTTTTGACTCCTTGGTTTTATTAAGTATCTAAAATAAGGTACTAAAAGTATATTTAAGAGATTGTGCAGTGAACAAATACGAATAAGAAACTTTGATTCTTAACTGCAAAAAAATAAGCGGATCCACCCCTGAACCCGCTTATCATTCTATTTAACAAAAAAAAACATTTACTTTCACCTTAATCACTTTAAATTAAAGCTACAGTACTTTTTATTGGATAATTCCAATCTATTATATCTAAACCGATTGCAAAGCTTTATAATAATCCTCACGTGTACAAAACTCAAGATGTGCTTTTTTATGAGGCAGATCAATTTCGGTTTGGAATACAAATCCGGCTTTTCTATTCAATGCATGAATTTTATGATTTCGTGCATCAGGTTCAACAACAACACGTTGATTTTTGGCATCACAAAAAATAAAATCCAGTATTACGGTAAAAATCGTCCAGGTAAACTTGTTTACGGGTATTTCTAAGGGCGCTACTAAAATATGCATCCCTTTATCCCCTTTTTCTACCTTATAATACGCTCCAATACTATCTGTTTCGGGATTGTAACATTCTAATAAAAAGGAAATGTCACCGTTAAAAATCCCCATGTAAACATCAGTTTTCTCTAGAATTTCGCGGTATGAATCGTACACTTCCTGCAAAGAAAATCCATTCATTCCCCAATAAACCGCATAATCACGATTCACCCAGTCATGAAGCAAAGGCGTGTCAGTCTCTAAGTCTATTGGACGCAATTCAAAAGCGCCCATACCAGGAATTGTTTTGACAAAAACAATATCAGAAACAGCTTTATCTTCTATATCAATTATTTTATTATTCATCATCTCTTATCGAGTTAAACTTATTATTATTTTTAATGGGAGTCACATAATCTGATCTTACACTTTTCTTCAAAATGGTAAAACAACAACCAAGATTATCTCAGCCGATTACGGTTTTGTTATTGAATACCTTCTAGCCGTTGAACCGGAGCAGTGTTTACAGAATCTCTTCAAAAACATTTGACTCTACAACTTCAGCTACAGCAACTCCAAATTCCTGAAAAGCAATTTTTGTTTCAACTGCATAATGCTCAACACCCGTAATTTCTTTGATAATATAAGAATTTCGGTAACAAACCATTCCTAAGTCGGGTGTAACAAATCCGTGTGTGTGTAATTCTGCATTCTGAACAAAAACTTCTCGTCCATTTTTATCAATACTGTAATTTCGATTGGCAGCAAAACGTCCTTTATCATCCCATTGGATTCTGTCCGTAATTCCTTCGAGGAAAGGCGGCAATTTATAACCGTAACCTGTTGCCAGAACTAATGCGTCGGTAACATGACGGTATTTTTTATCTTGTTCGACCTGATGTAATTCCAATTCAAAAGATTGTTTACTTTCGTCAAAATCTGCTTTTATGCAAGTGGCATTTGTTCTTAAATTCACATCAATTTCTCCAATCACTTTTTTAGCATAAATAGTGTCGAAAATAGTTTCAATCAGGTCTTTATTAATTCCTTTGTAAAGCAATTTCTGCTCTTTTAACAGATAATCTCTCTTCTCAGCGGGAAGATTGTAAAAGTAATCCACATATTCAGGAGAAGTCATTTCTAAAGTAAGTTTGCTGTAATCCATTGGAAAGAAACGGGACGAGCGCGTAATCCAGTTCAACTGATATCCGTACACATCAATTTCCTGCAATAAATCATTAAAAACTTCGGCAGCACTTTGTCCGCTTCCCAAAACGGTAATCGACTTTTGTTTTTGTAATGCTGCTTTATTCTGTACGTAGGCAGACGAATGAATTGCTTTTCCTTTAAGAGTTTGACAGGATTTAGGAATATGTGGTGCAGTTCCAGTACCTAAAATTATCTTTTTAGTCTTGTAAAAAGTAACCTTACTTGTTTTGGTGCAAACTGTACTCACAATATAAACAGACTCATTATCATCATATTCAATCATCGAAACTTCTGTATTAAAAAATACATTTGGGAGTTTCTTAATTGCCCATTGGCAGTATTGGTTATATTCGTTTCTTAACAATAAAAAGTTTTCACGAATGTAGAACGAGTACATTTTGCCCTGCTCTTTTATATAATTCAAAAAACTAAACGGGCTAGTTGGATCTGCAAGTGTTACTAAATCAGCCAAAAAAGGAATCTGAAGAGTCGTGTCCTGCAATAACATTCCGGGATGCCAGTTGAAAGATTCATTTTTATCAAAGAACAAACCATCTAGATTTTCAATTGGCGCTGTAAGACATGCCAGACTCAAATTAAAAGGTCCAACACCAACAGCTATAAAGTCGTATATTTTATTTTCCATAAGGGGTATTAATTTATCAATGTATATTCCTGACCGTGAAAAACGATTAAATTTATAATTTCTTCAATATCGGCCTGAGTTGTAAGAGGGTTAAGTAGTGTGAATTTCAGAAATACTTCATTATAGACTTTTGTACTCGTTATAATGGCTTTTCCTTCATTAAAAAAGGCTTTACGGATGTAACTGTTTAAGCTGCAAAAAGATCCTTCATCTGTTTTCCAAGGTTTATAACGGAACACAATTGTGCTTATTTCAGGATTATGAATTACTTCAAAGTCATCTCTCCTTCTTAAGAAATCTGCGGTAAAGAGAGCATTATCAATCGCTTTGTCCATGTAGGTGCTTAGTCCCTTTGTTCCAATTATCCTTAGGGTAAACCATAATTTTAAGGCATCAAATCTGCGGGTGGTCTGTATTGATTTCTTCACCATGTTTGGAATTCCCTCGTCTTCCTGCTCTTTTGAGTTCAGGTAATCTGCATGGTATTTTATATAATCTACATACGATTTGTCTCTCATAAAAAAACCACTTGAACTTACTGGCTGATAAAAGGTTTTGTGATAATCTATAGTAACAGAATCTGAAAGCCCAATGCCTTCCAATTTATTGTTATGCTTCTCACTGATCAATAATCCACCGCCATAAGCCGCATCAACGTGAAACCATAATTTATTCTCTTTTGCTATTGCAGCAATTTGGGTTAAGGGATCAATTGAACCAAAATCTGTAGTGCCTGCTGTACCCACAATTGCTATTGGAATATTTCCTAAATCTTTCTGCTGCTGAATTACTTTTTTCAAAGCCAGAACATTCATTTTAAAATCAGTATCAACAGCCACAGGAACAACTGCATTTTGGCCTAATCCTAATAAACTTAAATTCTTCTTTAAGCTAAAATGACTCACTTCAGAACATAAAACTCTAAATTTTGATGCATCCGCAGGAAGCCCATCCATTTTAGGGTCCATATTGTAATTCTTTTTCACAAAATGATCTCGCGCTAAAAGTAATCCCATCAAATTCGACTGTGTACCTCCGCTTGTGAAAATTCCATCTGCTCGTTCCGGATAACCTAATTTTTCAATCGTCCAGTCTATCAGCTTCAATTCGATAAAAGTGCCTCCGGTACTTTGATCCCAGGTATCCATTGACGAGTTTAAAGAAGAGATAAACGCTTCTGCAACAAGTGTAGGTATCAAAATTGGGCAGTTTAAATGAGCTATGTACTTTGGGTCATGAAAATGAATACAATCATTCAGGTAAATGTCTTTAAGCTCGTCTAAAACATATTCTAAACTGTTTCCTTGATTCTTTTCGTCAAGTACTATTGCATCAATTTTTTCTTTAATCGAAGAAATACTTGCGCCTGTAAAAGGAGTATCTCTGCTTTCTAAATGATTTGCAATTAGTTTAATTGTTTTTTTCATACTCTTCTTGTAAAGAGAAATGGCTTTTTTATTATTAGAAAAAATGTGCTTGACATGTTTTTTTTCTAAAATCTCTTTTAATTCAATTGTGCTTATCTGTTCACGTGCTTCCATTGACTTATTTTATTTAGATTCATTCTAAAGAATAGTTTTTAACAAAAGTATATCCCATGAAAACTAAAGTCAATACTACACGAATAGTAAATAAAATTATACAAAAGAGGTATTAGCAATACTACATATGTAGTATAAAATAGATAAAAAAAACACTATTTATTTAGTCTTGAATTATATTATTTTTCTGTCAATTGCATATAAAATAAGCTCTGGGGTGGTATGTCTGCCAGTTTTTTTCATAATATTTTTCCGATGAGTTCTAAATGTATGAATACTTATAAAAAGGTCAGAAGCAATGCTTTTCCCATCATTACCTTTAGCAATCTGCTTTAAAATTTCTGACTCTCTAAAAGTTAGTTTCTCTTTTAAATCTGATGCTGGTGAAATAAGCACATCTACGAGAAGATTTAGTATTTTCGGACATAAGTAACGTTCACCGTTTTCGATTTTATACAAAGCATCAAAAATAGTCTGCTCCTGACAGTCCTTTGAAATAAATCCATCAATATTTTCTTTCAGAAAACTACTGATCGTTTGTTTATTCTTAAAGTATGATAAAATGATAATTTTACAATTTGGAGAATTCAGCCGCAGCTGCTTAAAGTCATCATCGTAAAATAAAAAAATATTATTCGGATCGATAATTAAGTACTCAACTGTATTTTTCTCTAGATGAGTAATCAACTCATCTTTAGAACCTACCACGGTTAAATTTGATTTCTTCACAAACTTTTTCAGGGTCTGTTTCAATCCTATTATATGCAAGTTTTCAGAATCTGCAATCAGGAAATTTTTCATTATTTAGGTTGTTTAGATTTGGTCTAAACAAAAATAACAAATAAATCTCACATTATTGTATTAATTTTTCGCACTTATGCAAATACAAAGAAAGAAACTAAGTACAAAAAAAGAAACCTTAATGACAAGTTTGAGGAATTGTACGCGGATAAAACAGATTCGCTAGAGCGAAAACACAATCCCGAAGCGTCGGGATTGATTTCAGATGTGTTATAGTACGCGGATAAAACGGATTCGCTAGAGCGAAAACACTGATAAAACGGATTTCTCGATATTGCTTTTAAAAATCTGCTTTTATCTGTGTCTTTATTTTTGTAAATCCGTGTCATCCGCGTTCTATTATAGCCAATTCTAGAACAGACGAATTAAATTCTATCTAACTCTTTGTGTATAGCACGCGGATAAAACGGATTCGCTAGAGCGAAAACACGATCCCGAAGCGTCGGGACGGATTTCTCGATATTGCTTTTAAAAATCAGCTTTTATCTGCGTCTTTACTTTTGTAAATCCGCGTCATCCGCGTTCCCTTTTAGACAATCTTTGTCAAAAATACATGGCTTAAAAAACTTAACTTAATGGCATTGCCCGAAGCGTCGGTACATATTTCTCTATATTACTAATAAAATCCGTGTTTTATCCGTGTTTTCGCTTTAGTGAATCCGCGTCATCCGCGTTCCCTTTTAGACAATTTTTGTAAAGTTTCTTAGAGCCTTAGAACCTTTGTCGCTCAGAATCTTAAAAAAAAGGTTCCTGATAAAAATACCAGGAACCTTTTTTTATATTACTTAATAGATTGTCTTAGAAACTGTAACCAACAGCTAGATTAAATCTTGATCCATTTCCTCTTGTATAATTGGCATTTGTACCGTAAAATTGAGAAGTTGTAGTGTAATAATCTGTGTTAAGTAGGTTTTCAATACCTAATTTTACTCTAATTTGATCGGTTACTTTATAAGCTGTAGCCAAGTTCCATAAGTTGAATGAATGAATCGGACCTTCACCAATTGCATAAGCTCCTTTGGCATTTGGTTTAAAATAATCGCGATCTCCAACATACATCCAATATATTTCTACGTTTAATCTTTCGTTTCCAAATTTTGCGTAACCAGTCATTTTAACTGGAGGTATTCTGTTTGATTTTAAATAAATATCATTCTCTCCATAAAAATGACCATCACCATCTTTATCGCCTCTTCCTTGTACATAGGCGTAATTTCCTCCTACAGTAAGTTGTTTTAATACTTGATAATCTGCCTGAATCTCATAACCCCATACACGCTCTGGTAAACGTTCTGCAAGTAAGAAACCATCAACTTGTATCAAGTTTGTTCCTAGTTTAGAAGTACTGTAATAATAAGCTGCACTTAAATTAAACTTCCCTAATTGGCTGCTAAAACCACCTTCATAATTATTTACGATAATTGGTTCAGTTTCTAATTTAGAGATAGCATCTTGTTTTGCTGCCGTAAGAACTCTACCTAAATCAAATACGGAGAAAGCTTGAGAAAAACTGATGAAAGGGTTGAAAAACTTAAACTTAGAATATCTTATACCTGTATTAAAAACAAATGCATCATAATTAAGTTCGCCACCTTTTACGGCAACACTTCCCGCACCGTTTGCTCCTGTAGCAAGAGTGTTATAATCATCAATATTTATTTTGATATTTTCGATACGTAAACCAGCTTTTACTGTCCAATCCTCAAATAATTGAGTCGATAATTGTGCGTAAGGAGCTAGATTAACCATATCAATGTTTGGAACCCATACTCTACCGTCGACTAATTTTTGATTTGTTTTATCGTTTAGTAAATCAAAACCATAAGTAACATCTCCCGTAAAGTTTGACGAAACTACAAATGGTGTATTTAAATAAACTCTTAATCCTTTTTTGGTAGATGCTGTTTGTGATTGTCCAGACCCATAGAAAAAGGCAGAATTAGAGAAAATAGTCAAGAAATCCTGAAAATATAAATTAGCCGTTAAACTAGTATTACCAAAAATCTCTTTGTTTGAATATTGAAGATTTGCATTGTGATTGTAACGTGTACCTTCATCAGCACCAGGTCTGTTTCCTAATACACCAATTGCAGGGCTAATACCATAAACTCCATTTTTAAGTACAAAATCAGAATCTTGATTAGAACTGAAGTAATTGTACATTAATTCAATTCTTTGTTTTTCTGTAAGATCATATCCTAATTTGGTAAACACATTATATGTTTTGGTTTCACCCAATCCGTATTCTGGAGATATAACTTCTCCTTCTCCATCACGAAAAACACCAGTCTTTTCATATACACCACCTACGATATAATTGAAATTTTTGATTTTTCCATAAAACTGTTGTAAAAGTCTATATCCTACAACGCTATCCCCTTTAATGTTTCCAGTAGTACCAGCTTCACTATATCCTGCAAATTTCTTTTGTGTCTTGCCCGATTTTGTAATATAGTTAATCAAACCTCCATCGGCTCCATTACCATAAATAGCTGTTGCTCCTTTTATAACTTCAATACGTTCGATTACCGAAGGATCAATAGAGCGTAATTCTCTACCTGCCGATTTTAATGGTGTCGATTGCGGAATCCCATCGATAAGAACCAAAGGATTTCTTCCTCTAAGAGTTTGTCCGTAATTACCAGTATTATTAGTCGCAGAACCTAAACCTGGAACTGCAAAAGCAAGAACATTAGCAATATTTGGACTTACAATTGATAAGTTTTCGATACTCTTAGCATTAATTACCGTTACAGATGAAGGCGTTTTAGATAAAGTTTCTACTTTTCTGCTAGCCGAAACAATTATTTCATCAAGCTCTGATCCATTATCTCCAAAATTTGCGCCTAATGCCTGATCTTTATTTGATACTTTTAATATTAAATTAAGTGTTGTGGTTTGATTTTTAGAGACACTAATCTCTTGTTCTATTGTTTCGTAACCTTTTAAGGATGCCTGTAAAGTATAGATATTAGCGATTATTTTGTCAAATTTAAAGCTACCATCACTACCAGTCGAAGTGCTATATTTTGATGCTTTAAGAATAATACTTACTCCTGTTAAGGGTTTGCCACTTGAAGTTGTTATTTGTCCTTTAATTTTTCCTGGGCTTTGTTGCGCGAAAGATGTTAAGACCGAAAATAAAAAACAAATTATAAATATAAACTGTGATATTCTTAAGTTGAGATACTTCATTAATTTTTAAATTTGATTGGTTATCTGTTTTTAATAGTTCTAAATAAAAACAGCGCAAATGTAAATATTAATAATCCTTTAACAAAAATTATTTAGATTAATTCTATATAATTTTTGTTAAAAAATCACCTCAATTAGCTTCAATATCAAATGCCTAAATTTTTATAGAATGCATTAGAAATATTAATATTTAGAAAGAATAGAAATCCTGGTACCACTCACCTATCACAGTCATTAATATCAATTTGGTTTTAAATATTCATTTTTGTAATTTCATTTTTTATAACCTTAAATTATGTATCTACAAGTATTGTATTTCTTTTTTAGAAGAGAGCAAAATTTGTTATCGGAATTAATTAAATGAAAACACCTTATCAAATTTCAGATTTTATAGAACAAGCAGACGAAAATGGTTACGTAGCGCTTAAAGTATTTTGTAATAAAGTTTTTAGACTAAATGACGATGCGATTTCTGGATTTTTTGATTCAGAATATAGATTTTATGACTCCCCTAGATCTCAGGCGGCTCGAAAAGATATACGAAATAACATCTCTTTTATCGAGATTATTAAGAAAAGAAGAGCTACTGGAGAAACTTATACCGTAAGAAAAGTTAATGGTGGAATATATAAAGATGATTTGGAATATTTTATTGCACAAGCCAAAATTGCAATACTGGAAAATGATCAACTATTTGACAAGGTCTACGAGCAATATGCTTTACAAAGAAATGAAAAAGTAAGAATAAATCTGGAAAAATACGGATCGCGAAAAGAGGAATGATTCATTACTCCTCTATCTCTTTACTTTTCTGCCATGGAAATTTCCCTTCGATTTCTACCTCGAGTGATAAACTCAAAAAAGTTCTAATTAATACAATAACTCCTAACGAAAGGACACGATCCATTGTTGGTTCGGTTACAACTGTGCCGATAATATCTCCTGCAACAAGGATTTCTAGACCTAACAAGATTCCTTTGCCAAGTTCTTGTCTTAATATTTTATAGGAACGTGGAGTTGTTCCCTGAAGTGAAAAAATGAACTTACCCATCGCTAGCACAATCCCTATAATTATGGTGATAATACCAGTTATTTCAATTCCTTTCGCTACATATTCTATGTATATTTTTACTACTTCCATGTTTATCTTATTTTCAATAAATTAGCATAGACTAATGTAAGAAATTAACATCACATTAATCTATATATCTTTTTATGAAATAGGGTTGGAATGAACAGACATTTCTTTTCTAAAATAAACTTGCTCTTGATTGCTATTCTTGCTATTATCTTCTTCATAATCGAATACTTGATATTCCAGAGATTCCAATAATTCAATCAAAATAACATCATCTTTAAAAGCTTTAATCCATATTAAATCATATTTTCTTTGATTAGCAACTTTTTCAGCACGCTTGAGTAGTACCATTAAATCATCTTTTCCAAAATAAACAATATGGTCAATACCAACAGGTTTATTCGCACCAAGATTTTGATTAGATAGTCTGGATGAGTTAAGCTTCATAAAACCTAAAGGTGTTTCGTTATCATAAACCATCATCATTTCGACCGAAAAATCATTTTGTATTTTAAAGAGTTTAGGAATAGAAAGGTTTTCCTCTACATATTTCTCTCCTAATACTTGCGATTGATTAAATAAATTGGAATAGAATTTAATTGCCTGATTTTCTATCCATCCCGCATTATCATTTATTATAACTACAAATTTTGCAACTTTTGACATAATTTATTTTTTATTTACACATTGTCAGTAAAATTATCATGGTACAAAGTTGCGTTGATTTGTTTTATCAATAAAGAGCCAAATGTCCTATATGTTGGTCGTAAAGTCGTTTTTAGAGAAGCTTAACCATAAAGAAATTTACCGCAGAGAACGCAAGGGAAAAACGCAAAGTTCGCAAAGGTTTATAATCTGTAGATTAAAAAAGATTAACCATTAAGACATTAAGATTCATTAAGGATTAAGCTTAATTTTTCTTTTTTTCTTAATGGTGAAAATTATTTTTGATGGTTGTGTTAAGTTTAACCGCAGAGCACACAAAGTTTTATTGATTAAGCTTTGCGAACTTTGCTTAAATCTTGGTATACTTTTCGGTTAATTTCCAACTATAAACTACAATCTTGTCACCCTGACGGAGGAAGGGTCTCCGCAAGAAACTAACACAAACTATTTCCAGATTATCGAGCTACTCGTGGAGATTCTTCGTTCCTCAGAAAGACAAGATTGTAGTGAGTTAGATTGTCTAAAACTTTGTGAACTTTGCGATTTTCCCTTGCGTTCTCTGCGGTTAAACTTAACACAACCATCAAAAATAATTTTTACTATTAAACTTAATCCTTAATGAATCTTAATATCTTAATGGTTAAACTTTTTAATCTACAGGATACTTTGCGGTTAAATCTAACAACTTAATGTCCATTATTTTTACGATACTCCAAAGGAGAGAAACCTGTATAATTCTTGAAAAATTTGCCAAAAACAGACTGATTAGAAAAGTTCAGCATTTCGCTTATCTGATTAATTGTTAAGGTCTTATCTTGCAGTAATACTTTTGCTTCAAGCACTATAAAATCATCAATCCAATCTCCTGCCGTTTTCCCACTATTCTTTTTAATGACTTCAGATAAATATTTACGTGTAACATTTAAACTATCTGCATAATACCCTACGGAACGTTCTCTTAAAAATTCTTTAGCAAGGATTTCTTTGAATTTTTCAAACAATGGATTTTGATCGTAGTTATCGCTAATAGTTTGTTTTATAGCATCAAGTTCGAATACTAATATATAGAGATAACTTCTTAAAATTGAAGATTGATTGTTGTTATCGCCGTTAAGTGTATCACTAATTAAATCAAATATTTTCCCAAATTTAATTTTAGCACCTTTCTCAAGGCTAAATACATGCATCTGACTATTAACGAAAAAATCATATTGATTCAGGAAGAAAACATTTGCCTGATTTTTAAGGAAGAATTGCGGTTTAAAAAAGATGATATCCATTAAAATTTCATCGCTGTTTTTGGTAAAACTTCTTATTACCGAAGGGCCTAATGTGATTATTGCTGGTGCGTGAATTACAATTTTTGTAAGCCTTGTTTGCATTATAATACTTCCTTTTTTAAGAAATTCTATTGCATAACTTTCTGCTCGATAAGGTTCGTCGATGTAAGGATGATCATTTATTTGTACATAAAAATAATCGTTTTTGTTTTCCTCAGTTGTAAACAAGCTTGTATGATGCTCAAGTGAGTATGTTATAATTTTGTTCATTAATGAGAAATTGGAAGCTAATTTATAGCCAAATATAATTAATGCTAGACGAATACTTAAATATAGCTACAATAAAAAGAAAACAAAATTTATTATCTTTACTACTATGATGGAAATAGGTATAGATAGTTTTGCCTCTGCAATGTACGGGGACAATAATACGCTTAGTAGCGTAGATGCAATGGAGCAATTATTACAAAGAATTGAACTAGCTGATCAGGTAGGTCTTGACATATTTGGTATTGGCGAGCATCACAAAAAAGAATTCTTAGATTCTGCTACAGCAGTTATTTTGGCAGCAGCTGCAGCAAAAACAAGCAATATTCGGTTATCAAGTGCCGTGAGTGTTTTAAGTGCTGCTGATCCTGTGCGTGTATATCAAAGTTTTGCTACTCTGGATTTAATTTCCAAAGGACGAGCAGAAATTGTCGTTGGGCGTGGATCATCAATAGAAGCTTATCCTCTATTTGGATTTAATCTTAATGATTACGACCAACTTTTTAAAGAGAAATTGGAGCTTTTGCTACAAATACGAGATAATGAGTTTGTTACTTGGTCAGGAAAATTTCGTCCTGCTCTAAATAACCTTCCTGTTTATCCACGTGCATTACAAGAAAAATTACCCATTTGGCTAGGCGTTGGCGGAACTCCAGAATCTTTTGTAAGAGCAGGATCTTTAGGATTACCATTAATGGTTGCTGTTATTGGAGGTCAAACACATCGTTTTCGTCCGTTAATTGATTTATATAGAGAAGCAGGTAAAGCAGCAGGATTTACTGCCAAAGAATTAAAAGTAGGCTTGCATTCGCCAGGTTATGTAGGTAGTACAAATGAAAAAGCAATTGCCGATTATTATCCGGGGTATGCCGAACTTTGGACTAAACTAGGAAAAGAACGAGGCTGGCCGCCTGTTACAAAAGCACAGTTTGATAGTCTTATCGACGAAAAAGGGGTTTTGGTTGTAGGGAATCCCGAACAAGTAGCTGAGAAAATTTTGAGACATAGTGAATCTCTTGGCGGTGTTTCAAGATTTACATTCCAAATGGATAATGCAGGACTTACACATTCCCAATTAATGAATGCAATAGAATTAATTGGAACAAAAGTTATCCCATTAATTAGAAAGGCAGAATAAATTTTATTTTGCGTCTGAATAAAATTAACACATAGAAACATAGATTTTTTTAGTTACAAACAAGGCGTTTCAATTAGTCAAAACACACATAGTTAGCTATGTGAAAAAATTATGATTTTCTATAAGGTGCTTTAGATATTCATTTTAAATCTATGTTTCTATGTGTTAAAAATCATTTTGCAATATATATTGGGTTAGACGCACTGCGGTGCGTCTCTACCTAGATATTGTTGAATATCGTTTTGCGATATGTATTGTGTTAGACGCACTGCGGTGCGTCTCTACCTAGATACATTAAACAGGAAAGGTAGCCTAGTGACTACCTTTTTCTGTTTAACAAATGTTTGGGCTTTTACTCTCCACTATTCATAAACGTCATTAAAAGTGTGTACGCATTCTTAGTCACAACTTTGGATGATGCATTTATTAGAGAAGATTTAATTTGGCGAAAGCCTTCATTGGTCGTTCCTGGTTCTACCGGAATCATTTTATAATTATTATTTCCTGTAGAAGAAAAAACAAAGAATTTGCCTTGCCATCTTACAACAGCATCTTCTGGAACGGTAAGTGCTTTTTCGTTTTCAAATTCTGCTTCAGCATTAATAAAAAGCCCCGGAAGTAATGAGCTATCGTATTTATTCATTTTACAAATAACTTCGGCAGCGCGATCTCCGTTAAGACTTTGATTTATGTAAGCGATTTTAGCTGTATATTTCTTTGAAGGATTACTATTAGTAAAAGCTGTAACAGATTGTCCTACAGAAAGTAAGTGAATATCTTTTTCAAAAGCATTCATAACAAGAACGATATCACTTGTTTCCATTAATTCAAACAACATATCCGTTGGAGATATGTATTTCCCCACATTTACATTAACCTTAGTTACCAGACCATTTATAGGCGAAACAATAGATACCGTTTTACTGATATTTGAGGCTGTAAGTGTTCTTACATTAATCCCTAATAAAGTTAGTTTCTGTGCCAATGATGCCATATTTATACGCTGAGTTTGCATTTCGGTAGCAGTTTGTTCGTATAATTTATCGCTACTTGCTTTCTTGGCATTAAGTTCTTTTTGTCTGTTATATTCGCTTTGCGATAATTGAAACTTTTCTTTTGCAGTAAGATAATCCTGTTGCAGTTGTATGTATTGCATATCTTCTACTACTGCTAATAACTGGCCTTTTTTAACATGCATTCCAGACATTAAACTTGTTTGTTTAATATATCCTCCTAACGGAATACTGATGCTTACAACACTTTTGGGCGGTACAGTAACTGTTCCCTGAAGCGTTAATATTTCTTTTACATTTTTTTCTTGTGGGTTCCCTACAATCAATCCAGCATTTTTTACCTGATCATTAGTTAATTGAATGCTGTTTTCTTGCTTATTGACTTCAGCATTATTTTGTTCTTCTTTTTTGTCGCTTTTGCAGGATACTATAAGCAACATGCCTAAAATTGCGGTTATATATGTTCTCATTATATTATAAATTATTAATGGTTTGCAGATTAATTATGGCTTTATTATAATCATTAATCCTGTCTAGATATTCACTTTTTATTGTAATTGCTTGGTTTACCACCAATACCCATTGTAGATAATCAATATCTCCATTTTCTAACTGACTATTGGCAGCATCAATTATAGTCGATGCATTTTTAAGCCCATCATTCTCATAATAATTAAGACTTTCTTTATACTTCTCTACCTCACTTATAGCATTCGAAATATCCGTTTTCACTTCAATTTTTGCTGCTTCTGCCATTGTTTTATACGTTTCGTATTCTGTTTTAGCAGCTTTATTTCGTGCTGATTGACTTGTATAAAACAACGGAATAGATAATCCCAGATTTACATAACTAAACCTATGGCTGCTATCATAATATACTTCTTGCCCAGCATCATTGGTTTGAGCACCTATTATACTCAAATTATTATATCCCAATGTAATATCTGGTAGCATCTTAGCTTGTTCTGTTTTCCATTTCCATTTTGCAGTTTCGGCAATATGATTGGACAGTTTTATTTGTGGCAACTCTGCCGAATTTGATTTTTCGTTTAACGAAACATTAAACTCATTCTTGATATTAGTTGCTGTAGGAACATGAATTATACTATCCTGAAGAACAGCATTAAAAGATCGTATTGTTATATCTATATCTCTGTTTACCATTGTAAGCTGGTTGGTATAGAATTGTCTTGCCGATTGAGATGCGCTTTTTTCAAGCACATTTGTTTCTCCGGCTCTATAACGCAAATCCGATTTCTGTTCCATTAATCTGTAAATAGAATCGGCGTAAGCCAATAGTTCTTTTTTACTATTTAGCCAGATATAGGAATAAAAGAGATTCCTCACATTCGATTTAATTTGCTGTGCCGTTAACTGAGATTCAGCTTTGGCAGCATTATACCCTTCTTTTAAAGCCTTTTTCTGATTGCTATAAACAGTTGGGAAAGCAAATGTTTGGCTAATGCCGAAACGAGTGTCGTTAAGACCACTGTTAAACTGACCATAGTCTGCATCTAAAGTAGTTTTCGGGATATCAAAAGCCGATTTTTGGAGTTGTTCTTTTGATTTTTCGTTCAGTTGTGCCGATTTCACTCTTTTGTTATTCTGAATCGCAATAGACAATGATTCATCAAGAGATATAGGTCGTTGTTGTGCCTGAACTGAAGCTGTAATTAATAAACCAACAAGTAATAATGTCAATTTATCGATTTTATGTTTCTTCATTTTTTTAGTAAATACTTTGGTATGATATGTCATTAAATAAATAGACGGAAGCACGAACAAAGTAAGTAAAGTTGCTGTTATTAATCCTCCTATAACTACTGTTGCAAGTGGACGTTGAACCTCTGCACCTGCACCATTACTTAAAGCCATTGGCAAGAAGCCTAACGATGCTACAGCGGCTGTCATTAATACGGGACGCAACCTGTTTTTTGTTCCTGTAATGATAATTTGGAACGGATCAGTGATTTCGCCCAGCTTCTGTATTCGGTTAAACTCCGATATCAAAACAATTCCGTTAAGTACGGCTACTCCAAATAATGCAATGAAACCAACTCCTGCAGATATACTAAAAGGCATATCGCGCAATGCAAGTCCAAATACCCCACCAATTGCCGATAAAGGAATTGCTGTAAATATTATAATTCCTTCTTTTAGAGATCGAAACGCAAAATATAGCAATGCCAAAATCATAAATAATGCAGCTGGTACAGCAACACCTAGACGAGATTTTGCTTGTTGTAAGTTTTCAAAAGTTCCTCCGTAAGTGATATAATATCCTGGATCAAATTTTATCTGCGCATTTACCTTTTTCTGTAATTCTTCTACAATCGATTCTACATCCCGACCTCTAACATTAAAACCAACAATGATTCTTCTTTTAGCGTCTTCTCGTTGTATTTGGTTTGGACCTTCAATTTCTTTTACCGATGCTACCTGATAAAGCGGAATTTGCATTCCTGATGGTGTTGCGATTAAAAGATTACGTACATCAGATATATCTTTTCGTCCGCTAGCTTCAACTCTAACAACCATATCAAATCGTTTTTCTCCTTCATAAATACTACCAGCGACTGCACCTGCAAAAGCTGCATTTACGGTTTGGTTAATATCAGAAACATAGATTCCGTATTTAGCCATTTCGGCCCAATCATAGTCTATAACGATTTGTGGCATTCCTGTAACTTTCTCCACATATAGATCTGTCGCCCCTTCTACAGTTTTACCAATATTGCCTAATTTCTCGGCATATTCAGCCAGTTTATCAAGATCTTCTCCATAAATTTTACATACAACATCTTGTTTTGCACCAGTCATAAGTTCGTTAAAACGCATTTGAACAGGAAATTGAAAACCAGTCGTAACTCCGGGAGCAACTTGTTTTACTGTTTCGGTCATTTTATCTGCCAGTTCGGAGAAAGATGAAGCACTTGTCCACTCCGATTTATCTTTTAAAACAATAATCATATCCCCGCCTTCTATTGGCATTGGATCCGTAGGAATCTCGGCACTACCAATTCTCGATACTACTTTTTCGACCTCGGGATAATTGCTTTTAAGAGCAGCCGAAATTTTCTGAATTGTTTCTGTAGTTGTCGATAGGTTTGTTCCTAGTAGCAAACGTGTTTCTACAGCAAAATCTCCTTCTTCTAGTTGTGGTATAAACTCACCACCCATTCGTGTAAACAAAAACATTGCAATACCAAATAAAACAAATGCCGAGATAACGATAGATTTTCTTACTCGTAAAGCTTTAGTTAGCCAGTTTTCATAATACGATTCTAACCTTGCCATAATTCGGTCGGAAAGATTAGGTTTATGGTTTACTTTTTTACTTATAAATAAAGAACTAACCATTGGCACATAGGTAAGCGATAAGATAAATGCTCCTAAAATGGCAAAAGCAACGGTTTGTGCCATTGGTTTAAACATTTTACCTTCTATTCCTTCTAATGATAAAATAGGAAGATAAACGATAAGGATAATTATTTGTCCAAATACAGCTGCGTTCATCATACGACCTGCCGAACTAGCAACTTCTTTGTCCATTTCTGGTTGCGAAACACTATCTACGTTTTTATACTTTTTAGTGCTGTGCATATGATGTAATATGGCTTCGACTATAATTACAGCACCATCAACTATTAAACCAAAATCTAGAGCACCAAGACTCATTAAATTTCCGCTTACGCCAAAAGTATTCATCATGATAATAGCAAATAACATTGCTAATGGTATCACCGATGCTACAATAAATCCTGCACGCAGATTACCTAAAAACAGCACCAATACCAAGACAACAATCAATGCCCCTTCGATAAGATTTTTTTGAACTGTACCAATAGCATTATCAACCATTTTGGTACGGTCTAGAAAAGGCTCTATTTTTAAACCTTCTGGCAAAATCTTTTCAATTTCGGCAACACGTTTTTTTACATCTACAATAACATTATTTGCGTTTTCACCTTTAAGCATCATAACAATTCCACCTACAGATTCTCCCAGATCATCTGTGGTTAAAGCTCCATAACGTATCGCCGAAGACATTTTTACATCAGCAATATCTTTTATAAGAATTGGTGTTCCTGCTTGGGTATTTTTTACAATAATATTCTGGATATCACTTATATTTTTGGTAAGACCAACGCTACGGATATAAAGTACTGTTGGCCCTTTCTCTATATAAGCTCCTCCTGTATTCTCATTATTACTACTTAAAGCTGTAAAAACCTCTTTAATAGTAAGACTTTGGGCTTTTAATCGTGCTGGATTTACGGCAATTTCATATTGTTTTAATTTCCCCCCAAAAGTAGCTACATCAGCAATTCCGGGAGTTCCTAAAAGTTGTCTTCGAATTGTCCAATCCTGAATTGTTCGCAAATCCTCAAGAGAATACTTGGCTTCGTAACCCGGTTGTGGTTTTACAACATATTGGTATATTTCGCCCAATCCAGTTGTTGCAGGAGCCATTTCGGGTTTACTGGCATTTTTGTCTATTTCTACTTTTTGTAAACGTTCGGCAACCTGCTGACGCGCCCAATACACATCTGTATCATCATCAAAAACAATTGTAATTAACGAAAGTCCAAAACGCGAAATACTACGACTTTCTTTAAGTTGCGGAATATTACTTATCGCCTGTTCTATCGGGAATGTTATAAGACGTTCAACATCTTCGGCTCCTAAGGATGGAGCGGTTGTAATAATTTGTACCTGATTGTTTGTGATGTCTGGTACGGCATCTATTGGTAAACGACTAACTTCATACACGCCATAAATAATCCATAGCAATGTAAAGACGCCAATTACCAGTTTATTCTTAACTGAGAATTGTATTATCTTATTAAGCATAATTTGATTTAATTTTTAGATATAATAATGCTATAGCTGAGACTTATAAATGTCTTAACTACAATAAAAATTTGAAAAATTAAATTATGCTATAGGAGGTCTAAATACCGAAAATAAGGCAGGGTTAGAATACAGGTTGGATGTATAAGGAATAATAGCAGACTCTTTAAGTCCAGTATTAAAAGGTATATAAATGGTGTGTTTATCTGTAGGTATAAATACAAGCTGTAATGAATAACCACTTATATTTTTAAAAGGAAGTTGCATATCGCGATCACCATCATTATCGTTTAGATCATCGCCCCAATAATGCATGGCCAAAAAATCAATAAAACTTACATTTCCTATTTGCTGATGTTCCTTAAAGTGCTCAAGTAATACAGGCAATTTATAAAATTGCTGAAAGAAGCCAATGTTAGACGCTATTAAGAAGATGAATATGTAAGGAATAACTTTTCGCACTTCACAAATTTACTTTTTATGACAAAACAATCCCAATTTTAAATTGGGTCTAAGCCATTTTTATTGATTTAAAGAGAGAAGCAAAATGCAATTTATTTTATTTCATTAATACGAGCAAAACATTAAACTATTTTCAATTAATAAGCACTTTTCGTTTATTATAAATAAATATAAGATAAAACCTAACAACCTGTTAATAAGATAACTCTTAAGGCTAATTATTGCTGCATCAATAAAGTAGCTATATAAAAAAAACAGGTAAAAACACGTATTGCTACACTATCTCCTTTATATACTTTAGCTAGACAAAGGTATTGATTACCAGTTATTTATAATCATTCTACGTAAGTAAAAATCAAAAAAATAATGTAATCGAAACCTAAATTATTAATTAACACCTAAATCCCCCAAACCAATCTTATGGAACCTATCCCCTATTCTAAACTTTTTTTAGAAGCTTCGGCATTACTTACCGGTTTTAGTAAAACAGAACTTAAGTCTACTGGAATGCAGGAAAGTTATTATAATACCATTCTTAAAAATATAAATAAAGAAGACGTTGATTACTTCTTTATCGATTTTAATAAACTACTCATCGATTCTAAGCAAAATGCAAAAACAATCGAGCATACTCTGGCTACACAGTTTATGCCTACATCTTCTTATGGCAATCTAGCTCAAAGTATTATTGTTCTTTGGTATACAGGAAATTGGAAAGGGAATGTAGTATCATCAGCTTCATACATACAAGGCTTAATGTGGGATGCGATACATGCACACCCGCCTGGAGCCAAACAACCAGGGTATGGTTCATGGTCAGATCTTCCTCTTTCAGTTAAACAATCAACTGCTAAAAAAGTTTCAAATGGAAAATAATAGTTATGATGTGGTAATTGTTGGATCTGGAATAGCTGGATCAATAGTAGCAAAATTGCTCACCAATGCAGGAAAAAAAGTATTGATGCTCGAAGCTGGATTAACAGCAGGTATAGCTATGGATCAGGAAGCTAATTACAAAAATTATCAAGACTATCTTACTACTTTTTATACTGCTTCCGCAAAAGTACCAAACTCACCTTATCCCGATGTAAAAGATGCACAATCTATAAATGTATTAGACTTACAGGTGATGCAAAAAAACAAGCCGTCTACTAATGGGTATTTAGTACAAATGGGACCATTGCCTTTTGCAAGTGACTGTACCCGTGCTCCTGGTGGTACGACCTTACACTGGTTAGGTACAACACTCCGAATGTTACCGAATGATTTTAAAATGAAATCAAAATATGGTGTTGCTGTAGATTGGCCTATTAAATATGAAGATATGAACCGTTACTACGAAATGGCCGAAAATGAAATTGGTGTTTCTGGAGATGTAAAGGATCAAAACTATCCTATTGAGCAAAAAAGTATCTATAATAAGGATTATGTACTTCCTATGAAAGGCATCCCGATAAGTTATCTCGATAAAGTAATGACTGATGTAATAGACAAAAACAGTAAAATTATACTTAATGATAAAGCATACAAATTGTATTGCATTAGTACGCCACAAGGTCGGAATTCTATTCCTAATACAGATTATGATATTGATGGAGTAGCTTGGAATCCGGGTACAAAGAAACTGGATATAACCCGAAGCAAATCAAAAGTAGATTATAATCCTGTGGGGTCAAACTGGGATCCTTATACTGGGCAACGTTGCGAAGGTAATGCAAGCTGCGTTCCTATTTGTCCTGTGCAAGCTAAGTATAACGCATTAAAAACGCTTAGAAAGTGTGATATGGGAAATCTCTCCATAAAAACACAAGCTGTAGCTTCCCGATTATTAATAAACGAAACTTCTAACTGGATAAACGGTGTTGAATATAAAAAATATGCAAACGGTAACTCTAGTAAATACGAAACATTTACTGCCAAAGGAACAATATATGTAATGGCTGCTAGTGCCATAGAAAATGCCAAATTACTACTTGCTTCGGGTGCTGCCAATAGTAGTGATCAGGTGGGTCGTAACTTAATGGATCACATGACGGTATTACGATGGGGACTTGCCAAAGAACCTATTTATCCGTATCGCGGTCCGGGTTCTACTACCAATATTCCAACATTTCGTGATGGAGAATTTCGTAAAGACCATGCTGCATGGATATTACCATTGGATAACTGGGGTTGGGCATGGCCTACATTTTCTCCGGGATCAGATGTAAGTGAGGCTGTTAGCGAAGGTGTATTTGGTAAAAAACTACGTGATAGAATCGAAGATCGTGTTACCCGACAATTCTTTACTCACTTTGAATGCGAACAAGCTCCAGACCCAAACAATCGTGTAACAATTGATCCTGTATACAAGGATAATATCGATAATTACAGACCTGTTATTCACTACAACGCAACGGAGTATATGCTAAAAGCTTTTGAAGCATCAGGAATTGTTTCTGAGCAATTGTTTGACCAATGTGGTATTAAAGATTTTACAAAGTACAAACCCGGAGTAGACCCTGATTATGTAACCTATAAAGGCAAAGGATACAGTTTTGCAGGTGCTGGACATATTGTAGGAACTCACCGCATGGGATTTACTAAGCAAGACTCAGTAGTAGATACAGATATGCGTACCTGGGATCATGAAAACCTTTTTCTTGTGGGCTGTGGCAATATGCCTACTCTAGGCACCTCCAACCCTACTCTAACAATGTCTGCCCTGACTTTTAAAGCCGCAGAAGCTATTCTTAAACAACTTGAACAATAATTAAATCATGGAAAATAATTTCTTTCAAAAAAATAATCCGAAGCGTCAGAAACTAATCAAGCCTCTCACCCATTTGGACACGCCACAAGAAATCGCAAACTCGATTGCTCTGCAAGGTGACGCTTTGCAAATTAAAGATCTTCCTGTTCAACTAAAAATGTCTCAGGATGATGTCATGAACTATATCAAGGATATAAAACATCTTCAGCGATGTCTTAGGACTGCGTTACAACTAGAACTTTCGACAATACCACCTTATCTATGTGGACTTTACACCATAAAAGAGGGGAGCAATGTCGAGGCTGCTGCGTTAATACGAAGCGTAGTTGTAGAGGAAATGTTGCACATGATATTAGTATCTAATATTCTTAATGCAATCACTGATCCCAAAAGTATAAAAAAAGGTGAAAAACTTTTTAATGTAAAAGATATCATCCCTTCCTACCCTACTTTTTTGCCCGGAGATATTCGACCAGTTGTTCCCGAAGGAGCGCCAGCGTTTAAAGTACACTTGCTTAAATTTTCTAAAGAAGCATTAGAAGAATTTTCTACAATCGAAAGACCATCGGATCCTAATGCGCCAATTACAAAGAATTTTGATAGTATAGGACAATTTTATGAAGCCATACGATATGGTTTAGAACGTCTGAACCGAGAATCGGAAGGCAAAATATTTAAAGGTGATCCTAAACGCCAGATAACTCCTGAGCATTATTATGGTAGTGGTGGTAAGATTACAAAAGTTACAAACTATGAAGAGGCTGAAGAAGCCATTGATGAAATCGTTGGTCAAGGTGAAGGTATAGACGGAACTATTGCTACAGATCATGTAATGTTTGGAGAAGATATTGAATATGCACATTACTTTAAGTTTCAGGAAATAAGTTATGGGCGTATGTATAGTGCCAATGACACTAATTTTCAGATGCCAGTAAGAAGCGTACCTACAGGCCGCCCGTTTACCGTAAGTTGGTCATCGGTTTATAATATGAAAGCAAATCCTAAAATGAAAGATTATAAGGACAATCCCGAACTATTACAAAAAGCCATCGATTTTAATAAAGTATATGTAACGCTTCTCAATAATATAAACGATGCTGTAAGCGGTCATCCCGATTTACTAATTAAAGGTATTGCTGTAATGTATGACCTTAAATATAAAGCGCTGGAATTATTAAATATTCCATTAGCAAATGGAGAATGTGCTGGACCAACATTTGAATATGTAGAAGTATAATATTTTAATTCATCTATAAACTAAACACAAACCAATTATGTATTATCCTCTAATCGCAAAATGGACCATTTTACCTGGAAATGAAGTTAAAGCAACTGCAGCTTTAAAAAAACTTGCTCAGGATGTAAATGAAAAAGAACCCGAAACATTATTGTATATGGTACATATTCCTAATTTTAATGAAAAAAGTTTACCCACGCCTCCTGCTGGCGAAGTTGTATTCTGGGAAATCTACGAAAATCAAGATGCTTTTTTTAAACATGTAGAAGGGCCAATATTTAAAGAATTTGTAAAGACATACGGCAACTTATTCTTAAATGATTTTAATGAACGAGTATTTATGATTACAGAAGTTTTGACGCAGATTGAGGGATTTAGCCGAAAAGCTTTTTAAACTCATAATCTGCCGATGAGATTAATCCCTTTTAAGTATGCTGCAGAGGTGCCGTAAAGTCTGGAATTGTTGCAGGAATAGAAATGAACGTGAAAAAATCATTTAGCAAAAAACATTCAAATGTGCTGTACAGCCTATTGTCTGACATAATTAGATGATTCCTGACCTTTTTTTGTAAAAAAAATCACCCTATTAATTGAAAAAAACCTTCGTTTTTAGTGTAATTTTAAGCTATTATTATGTTTTAAAGCCCCTAAAACATTAGGATTGTGTGCTTTGAAAAAAAATATTGATTTTAACAGCAAATTATTTAGTACTTACGAACAAAATTTTACTTTTGCGCCTTAATTAAATAAAAGCATTATCATGAACGACTTATTCGCCAAAATCACGACAGAATTCGAAACATTCAAAAATGAATATGAGTCTTTAATGGACAAAGGTGTGAAAGCAGCTGGACCAAGAGCTCGTAAATCAACTTTAGAATTAGAGAAATTATTAAAAGAATTTAGAAAAGTTTCTGTAGAAGAATCTAAAAAATAAATTTATTCTCAAGTTAAAAAGCCCTCCTGAATTTGTTTCTGGAGGGCTTTCTTTTTTTACTACAACACTGAAATTATATTCTATTAATATTTAACTATTTAGTGATGGAAAGTGAGGCAGAACTTCCTCTGCCAATTCATCAATAATTTCTGGTATTGGTCGTTTACTGAACTGAATACCTAATGCTGCATGATTTACACCAGCTTCTTGCCATTCTGATAATAAATCGATAAGTCCTAATCTTCCTGTTTTTAGTACAAATCCTCCTCTTAGTGGTGTTCTTGGGAAATATGGATCTTCATCCAACTCAATCCATTCGTTAGTCATATGTGGTTTGAATTGCTGGTTCGGAATAAGTTCTCTCCAAGCATTTATTTTTTCGCCCAAGCGAATCGTATCATTTTTATGAGCTGTAGCTCCTGGATATGTAATCCAGCCATCGCTATTATTTGCTATCCATTCTAATGATTGCTGACTTGATCCAGTAACAAGAGCCGGAATGGATTTTGCCACAGGTTTAGGAAGCAGATCTACACCATTTAGATAAGCTAATTCAGAATTTATTTTAGGAAATGATTCTTGGCTTATTTGACGGAATTCTTGTAATATTTGTCTAAAACGTTCCCCACGTTTTTCAAAAGGCAGTCCGAATGCAGGAAATTCGGCAGCACGATCGCCAGAACCAACTCCAAGGATTAATCTGTTATTTGATAATTGATCCAAAGATGCAGTAATTTTAGCCAAAGCGATTGGATGCCAAAAAGGCAATACGATACTTCCTGTACCTAAAGCTACATTTTTGGTTTGTCCCGCAAGGTATGAGAGATAGGTAAATGCATCATATACCTGACCAGCATCGCCAAAACTAGGATCAAACAATGGGATATCTCGTACCCAGATAGCACCAAAATTCTTTTCGTCAATTTGTTTGATATAGCTGGTGTGATTATTAAAGATTGTAAGATCTCCAGCATAAAGATCTAGTGGCAAAAAAAGGCCTATTGTTAATTTTTTTGGACCATAAATGCGGTTGAATGCTTTGTGATTTTCGAAAGTTCTTATTGAATTTTCCATATTAATGTAATTTTAATGTTTGTGAGCTTTTGCAAAATTATTTTCGATATTCTTATATTATTAGATATCTAGAATTATAGATATTCTATAGTTTAAAAAAAAGAACTTATAAGTTCTTTCTTCTGTTATTTTATATCAACATCTTAAATGTTCTTTTTGTTATTATAAAAACAAAAACTATAAAGCTTGTTTAATGTAATCTCCTAATTCCTGGATTTTTTCTTCATTACGTTTGTAGTAAGTCCATTGCCCTTCTCTCACTGATTTTAGTAAGCCAGCACTAACCATTGACGATAGATACGATGATGTTGTAGATTGAGAAATACCTGCTTTTTTTTGTATAACACTCATACATACCCCATAATCCTTTACCTCTGGTTCTATATCCTCAATTGCAAAATGGGCATGGGGATCCTTTAACCATGATAAAATGAGTATACGATGCTCATTAGACAACATTTTAAATAATTCAATCATATCTAGATATCTGTAATTATCGATACAAAGGAACAAATAAATACTTTTACTATCAAAAAAATTAACGTAAAATCTATATTCTATTTTATTCCTGTAACAATTTAGACTCCGTTTTATCTGTTTTGTTAACTTTTTATTAGTCATTAAATCAAAGCGAGATTTATAATATTATAAACCAAAAGCCCTCAAAAATTAAATTCTGGAGGACTTTCTTTTTTACTACAAGTAACTATGTTTATTCTAGTTTAAATCAGCATGCTATCGATTCAGAATTCACATTTTTTTCTGATAATTTTGATTGATCTTCTGTAATTGCATGAAGTGCTTTTTCTTTTAAAAATTCAATTCCCTGATCACGCGAAATTCTATTTTCGTACATTTTACTCATTCCGATAATTTTTCCGTTAAAGGCCTTTAAGTTGAAATAAACCTTATTATCAGAAATTGTTTTTTTGTAAAACTTTGTGCTGTCTTGTGAATTTGTTTTTACAGATTCAATTCCTTTCTCGCACATAAATTTTCTTGTGTATCCGCTGCTTCTTAAAAGTATCTCTCCTTCTTTATTTATAAATTCAAACTGAAACTCATCATTTGTATTTTTTGTAATTACAAATTTCTCCATTTTTAAAACTATTATCTATTATATATTCTATTCTTTTTAATCATTGAATGTCACTGTAAACGTACTTCCCACCCCAACTTCACTTGCAACGTTTACAGCTCCATTCATTGATTCAATCTGGTTTTTTGTTATATACAAACCTATTCCGTGTGCATCTTCATGTTTATGGAATGTTTTATACATGTCAAACAACAAATCCCCGTGTTTTTTTAAATCTATTCCTAAACCATTATCAGTTATAGTAAATGTTTTTTTGCCATTTTCTATAAAGAAATTAAACTCAATTATTAAAGCTCTTTCCGGATCAGCATACTTAATAGCATTGGTGCAAAAATTCAATAAGACGCTTTCCAGATAAGCCGGATTAAAATTAATTGTAGCTTCTTCTGGGATGTTATTTATAATTGTACCAAAATTTTTGTATTTGTATGCACTTACTATATCAAGTACTTTCTTTAAATATGAATTTAAGTTTAATGGTTTTACAATAATATTTTGGTTATTCTGAATATTTACAATTTGAGATAAATCGGCAATCGTATTATTCAAATCATTCGATACGGTTCTTAAATAACTAAATGCTTCACTGTTTTCCATGCCTTTATTTTCAGCATCGATCATATCCAAAAGCAATTTTAAATTCCCCGCATGCGAGTTTAAATTGTGTGCCACTATATGAGAAAAGTTTAATAACTGGCTATTCTTTTCACTGTATAGCTTCATTGTTTTTACCAACTCCAATTCCTTTTCTTTCTGAGCAGTAATATCAGTATGAGTTCCTATTACTCTTAATGGTTTTCCTTTATAGTCACGCTCTATAACTTCTCCTCTATCTAAAATCCATTTGTATTTTCCGCTAGAGGTTAATACCCTATGAAAATTTTCATAAAACGGAGTCTTATTATCAAAATGCTCATTTATAGTAGCGTAATATTCTTCTAGATCATCTGGATGTACAATTTCATCCCAACGTTCTGGATTATCAAAAATATCAGTAGAATTTATTTCGAGGATTTTAAAAGATTGCGACGAATAATAAACAGTATTCGTTTTTAAATCCCAATCCCAAACACCCGTGTTTGAAGCTTCCAGAGCAAATTGAAATCTTTCTTCCAGTACTTTGAATTTCAATTCCTGAGCTCTCAACTCTTTTATATTCGAAACCTTACTATAAAACATACGGTTTCCGTCCTCACGAAATTTTGAAGGGAAGCTATTCATAGCTCTATAACCATCCTTATTGTAAATATCAAACATCATATCTCTTCGCTACTAAATTCATCGACAATAAAACAAAAAAGAAATTATCTCTTAATGTCCTTCACAAAGATACTAGCAATGAAATCAATAGTTTATAGTACATCGTACCACTTTATATAGAACTTGTACTACATGATTATGGGCATTAAACACAAAGGCTCGCAAAACTATTGATGAAGCTTTGCGAACCTTTCTCTAATTGCGGTTAATTCAGCATACTAAAAAACAGATTATAGATGCAGTTTACGCAGACGCACTGCGGTGCGTCTCTACACCAATTGAAACACATGCAAAATACAATCCATCCATTTACACACGGTACTTTGCACACTTCGCGAAAATCTTTGCGCTCTTTGCGGTTAACTCTAAGCTAGATCATAGTTTTTTGCCGCAAAGCACACAAATTTTTTATAAGTAAGATTCTATAAAATCGCGGAGTTCGCTAAGCTTTGTATTCTTTGTTTTTTAAGACAAAAAAAGCAGAGCTTAAAAGGCTCCGCTTTTTAAAATATTTGTACTTAATAAGAGAATAGTACTTATGCTTCTATTTATTTCTCATCATAATAGAGATGAAAAAGCTTTATTAGTTCGGCTAGATTATCTACTTCCAGTTTTTCGAAAATCCTGTTTTTATAAGTACTAACAGTGGTTTTCTTGATTTTTAAAATTTCCAGAATTTCCAGATTACCGTAGCCTTTAACAAATAAGCGTGCTACTTCCATTTCTCTATTCGATAATACTTCTAATGGATTTGTAGGTTTCTTAGTAATATAAGAATCCAGAATTCTGTCTTTAATATTCTGGGTCATGTATTTCCCTGAAGAAATCATTGTATTTATCGCCAATTTCATTTCGTCTTCAGAACTTTCTTTGGTTAAATATCCCGATGCCCCAGCATTTAAATATCGCATGGCATAAATATTCTCCTCTAGAGCCGAGAATATTAATATTTTGACCTCTGGCTGAATTGCCTTAATTTCTGCCAATATATTCAAGCTATTACCATCTGGGAAGTTTACATCCAAAATCAATAAATCTATTTTAACCTCTTTTAATATTTTAAAAGTATCGTTAAAAGTAGCTGCCTTATAAACCATAGCGTTCAAGAATAGTTCTTTAACAATTAAAGTCACCCCTTGACGTACTACGACATGGTCGTCGGCAATTAAAAAACTATAACTATTTGATGAATTCATTGTTTATAAATTAAATTATTATAAACCCGTTTATACTTCTAAAATACGAAAACTGTATTTATTCTGTTTTATTTTAAACTGGGCTTAATATCAAATTAAATACAACTTTTGTGCCTTTTCCTTCTTCGCTTTCAATTTTGATTTCTCCATCAAACAATTCGACTATTTCTTTACATAAATTAAGACCTAAACCTACTCCTAAATCATTGATTTTGTTAGATACAGCTCCTTGGTAATATAATTCGAAAATATTTTTTAAATCATGCTCTGGAATACCTGCTCCATTATCCTGAATTTCTATTTTTAAATTATACTCATAATCCGAACTATTATCAAGATCAATCCCTATAGATATGAGTCCGTTTTCGGTAAACTTATTTGCATTACCCACGATATTATAAAAAAGCTGATGAATTTTTGTAGCATCAGAGTACACTTCGTAATCAGAATTTAAATTAGAATTTAACTTAATCTTATTTCCTTTGCTTTCTACCAGTGAAGACAAAGAATCGATAATTTGATTTATTTCTGATTTTAAATGAAAATTTTTATTCTTTAGCTTAAGCTCGTGATTTTCTTCTTTTGAATATTCTAAAATCTGATTTGATAATAAAATCAAAGAATTAGTCGTAAACTGAATCGATTTGAATGTGTTCTTTATTTCAACATCTTTTATAGAAGAACTGATCTTCTTACTATACATAGAAATTATACTTAAAGGTGATCTTATCTCATGGCTAATCATTCCCATGATTCTATTCTTAAAGTTTAAACTCTGACGTATTTGATTCTGGGCGATTGTTAATCTTTTTTCATACTCAAAAGCCATTCTGGTGAAACTAAAAAGTATGATTGAAACGATAAGCATCACAATTATTAAGATCAATAATGTATAATTCCTAACCGTTATATTTGATTTGTACTGATCCTGTAATTTTTTCTGAGAATCGGCCTGTAGCGTATTAATAGGATTTGTATAGTTAGGTAATATCGTAGCGCTTAAATTTAGTAATTTGCTATTAAGCTCTGTCAATTTTAAATCTTGATCTCTTAAACTTGAAAATGATTTCTTTAAATTATTAAACTGGTTTTCATAGTATTTATTAGTAGTTACAAATACATTTTTTATTTGATCCTCGATACTACCAGAAATAAGTTTATCATTGTATTTCATAGTTACAACAATCTTTAATTGCTCTTTCTGAATGTCCATTTTGCCAGCGAGCGCATCTCCTAATCTCGAGAAAAGTCCTTTTTTGGATACGCTATCAATTTTCATATAAGAATCCGTTTTAATACTATCCAGGATTTTCTTGTATTCAAACTTTTTAAAGTCTAATAAACTCGCTGCTTCTTTGTTATTTGGATTCGTTTGAAGCGCAATAATGGAGTCAATGGTGGATCGCAAAGCCAGAACATCCGATTCGGACTTGCTTTTCTCCATTAACAATTGTTTAAATTCCTGATTATTTGCAGTAACAGCGCTTAGTTTATCAACCAATTCACCAGTCTTATTTATTGATTCAGCGTATTCTTTTAAAGAGGCTTCGTCTTTATTACTTATATAATTATTATAGTGTTTTTGGGAATTAATAAACGAATCATTAACCTCGTTCGTAAGTTGTTTTACACTGCCTAAATAGTTTATCGAATCAAAAATCTTCGATACTTTGGCTTCATTAGTCGATTCGTTATACCATATTATAACTGCCATGATTTGTAAAAGGATTACAAATGCCAGCAAAGTATAATGAATTACTTTTCTATGTTCGAATTTTAGTTTTGTAAAACCAAATGTATTTTTTGTCAAGTTCTCTTTAGTCAAAATTTATACTGTATTAAGGTTAAAAAATGAACTAATAAAAATATTAACTCATAATAACTGCTTTGATATAGGTTCTGAAGTAGTATATGTACTACATTTTTTAAATAGTTATTGTTTTTAAAATATTAAAATCTGTGTTACCAATTAAAGATAAAATAGGTTTAATTGGTGTCAATGTTTTTTTTGAAAAAAAATTAATACTAAACTAAAACAAGAACACGCATTTAAAAGAGATTTGGGGAAGTCTTTTAACTAAATATAAAAACCAATATGTTCATACAATTTACATATTTTAATTATTTTTTAGAAATATATTTTCTTTTTTTATGAAAGAATATTTTGCAAAAATAACTTGCTAGAATTTATCAATATGTAGAACATCGGATAGTCATACTCTAGAACTTGTTCTACAAGTTAGCGCTTTTTATTATACAAATATAAGTTTTAATATAAATGTGAATCGCAAAAATCGAGTTTGTTGCCTTTATATAATCAAACTTAAAGATTCTTAAATCACTTACAGAGTTGTAAAAACGACTATTAGTTTAGATTATTTGTGTAATTCTGTTGATTGAATTTTATTACATAATCACCAATAAAAGTCGATTTTGATGAAAAATCCAAAATAAAACTTAATATATGTGTCTGATTTTGGTATATATGCAAGATTAAGGTATTTTTGCAAAAACGAAAATGAAAAGGTGATGATTATAAGAAAAGCAACAATAAAGGATTCCGAAAGTATTGCAACCTATTTACTATTAGCAATGGAGGATATTGTTTATAAATTTATTGGTGAAGAAAACTACAATAAAGCAAAAGACTTTTTGCTACACTTTATAGCAAAGGAAAATAATCAATACTCTTATCAAAATTGTTTTGTTGCTGTAGATGACAACGAGATTGTTGCTGCTGTAAATATATATGATGGCGCAAAATTAAACCTATTAAGAGAACCTATCGTACAATACGTTAGAACTCATTACAACAAAAATTTTAATCCTGAAGACGAAACTCAAAAAGGAGAATATTATATTGACACGTTAGGAGTTGATCCTAAGTGCCAGGGAAAAGGTATTGGATCTCAAATTTTACAGTTTTTGATTGATGAATATGTAAATAAAAATCAACAAACTTTAGGATTACTTGTAGATGAAGCAAATCCTCATGCTAAAAAATTATACTTAAAATTAGGTTTTAAACCTGTTGGGAACAAAACCCTGATTGGAAAGAAAATGGAGCACCTCCAGATAAAAGGCTAAACAATAGATAGATTTAGCTGATATATTGATAAATACGTTTTATAAACCCCTAATAAGACGAAGAAGAAAAGAATTATCTTTGCAAAAAATTAATAATACCACATTATAATAAGGACTTTTATATTCCTTGTTTTTAAAGAATACCATTGAATTTTAAATTAAAAAATAGCCTTTCTGGGCGTAACTTCTTTATTTTAGGAATTGTTTTCGTAGTCGTTACATTGCTTTCTATTTATATACTAAGCAGTTTAATAACACAAATATCCGAAAAATCAAATTCTACCAACGCGCTACGTAGCTTTATAAAAAAGCAAGAAGTTCTAGCGCTGGAGTTTTCACGTTTTCTTGAAATCGAGAAAGAAATAAAGCAAATTATTAAAATTAGCACTCCTAATAATTTATCAAATAATTTAAACGTTTTAAGTACTATACATGCCAATCAGAATCTTGTAAAAAACAATTGGTTCCAGATAAACAATGGAAAAACAGAATTTAGAACCTCTAATAAGAACGCTGATTTAAGAACGGATATCAGTGATTTCATTGCTAAAAACGGTGATAAAGATAAATTTAATTGTATCCTTAAAGATGGACAAAACATTTTTTGGCGTATTTATTTTAAAGCTAATGCAGCAAATGGCAAAGTAGTACGCTATGGTTATGATATTGATTTAAAAGCATTGCGATTCTATTTTTCAACCGTAGATCAATTGGCAGAAAATTATGCTTTTGTATTTGATAAAGAAGGAACTATACTTTATCACCCCGAAATTAAATTTATAAAGCAGAATGTTTTTAAAATAACCGATGTAGTACCATCAGATACAATCTTTATTCCTAAGATAGATTTCACAAAAAAAATAGGTCTTTCCGAATATTTAAAATTAGACATTGTTAGATACACAAAACGTTTAAATGTAGCAGGTACAAATTGGTACGTTTGTGTCAATTTCCCAGAAAACATTGCAAATGAAGATGTAGATGCTATAAAAAAATATGCGTCATTAATTTACTTTATAACTACAGCAATCTTACTTATATTCTTTTATTTATTTGCGCTTTTTACCCGCAAAAGCTTTCAGGAAAAAGAAGACCTAGCCAAAGAAAAGAATAAATTAAGTTTAGAAAATGAAAAGATAAAGAAAGAAAAAGCATTGATTCAGTTGCACCAATTAAAGGAGCAAATTAATCCTCATTTTTTATTTAATTCCCTGAATTCCCTTTATATGCTTATTGAAAGTAATACTGGTGTAGCACGCAAGTTTACTTTAAATCTTTCTAAAATTTATCGGTATTTAATAAATCCACCTGAGCAAAATATTGTTACACTGAAAGAAGAACTTCTATTTATAGAGAAGTATATCTTTTTGCAACAAACCAGATATAAAGACGAATTTAACTTTATGATAACAATCGAAGACAATAGTGTTTTATCAAAAAAAGTACCCTACTTAGCTTTTCAGATCGCGATAGAAAACGCTATCAAACACAACATTGCTTCAGATGAAAATCCGTTAAATATAACAATTACCATCCAGGAAAATAAGGTGGTCATTACCAATAATCTAAACGAAAAACAAAACTTCGGGAAGGAGTCTAAGTTTGGTCATAAGTACTTACAAAGTATTTACAACTACTATTCTAAAACCGATTTTGAGACGTTTAAAAGAGACGGTTTTTTTGTCTGTATTTTACCCTTAATTGAATAAAAAAAGCATTCACTCCCGAAAAAAAGCCACTCACTCCATTTTGTTTTTTTTAACGTAATGGATGCAATATTTTAGGCGAAAAATTAACCTAAACTTAACTTCAAATGAGGGAAAAGGCATTATTGAAATATTTAAAAAACACATTTATTCTACTATTATTAATTAATAGTACTACAATTATTGCGCAGAAAAAAGATAAAAAAAGTAAAGAAAACAAAACTGAACAAGCAAAGGATTCTACAAGCAACAAAAAAGGAAAAAAATATGATGATCTTTTAAAAGGCGCAACCGTTAAAAAAGGATTATTTAACATTATACAAGCTAAAACTGATCTTTATCTAGAAATAAATGATTCTCTTTTTCAGAGAGAATTTCTTGTGGTAAATAAGATTTCTAATGTCCCAATGCAAGTTAATGAGGCTGGGTTAAATAAAGGAATGAATTATGAAAACAAGATAATTACTTTTCATAAAGATCTTACTGCCAAAAAGGTATGGGTAAAATCATCTGTTCCTAGTGTTTCATCTCCTGTAGGTGATGCAATAACGGCATCTGTAAATAATAACTTCTCTGAGTCTATTATAGAAGTTTTTGATATCGAGACAAAAAACAATGATTCGACTTCGATTGTAATCAAAGCAAATAAAGTTTTTGACGGAAAACAAAAAAGTTTCAATGATGTTTTAAGCAACATTGGCTTTGGTGGATCTGTAAAATCGGAACTATCATATATAGAATACGCAAAATCGTTCCCGAAAAATATAGTTGTTAAGTCACAACTTACTACTTCTGTAAGCGAAGGTGGTGGTCCTGCCCTATCGGTTACAATTGGGGTAACTAGTAACATTATATTATTAGACAAAGTTCCTATGCAACCTCGTTTTTCGGATAGACGTGTTGGGTATTTTACCGAAAAGCACTGGTATTTTAGCGATGATCAGCATGCAATGCGTGAGAAAGAATTAATAACACGATGGAGATTAGAGCCTAAAAAAGAAGATATAGAGAAGTACCGTAAAGGAGAATTGGTTGAACCAAAAAAACAAATCGTTTACTATATCGACCCTTCAACACCTAAACAATGGCGTTCATATATTATAGAAGGTGTTCGTGACTGGCAAATAGCTTTTGAAAAAGCAGGATTTAAAAATGCTGTTATTGCAAAAGAACCTACTGCTGAAGATACCGATTTTGATATCGACGATGTACGTTACTCTGTTATTACTTATGTAGCTTCTCCAAAATCGAATGCGATGGGACCTGCAGTTGTAGATCCTAGAAGTGGAGAAATAATCGAATCGGACATTATATGGTGGCATAACGTTATGACCTCTTTACACAGCTGGATGCGTATACAAACAGGTATTATTGATCCTAAAGCCAGAGGAAACAAATTTAGCGACGAACATATGGGAGAAGCTATCCGTTTTGTATCATCTCATGAAGTAGGACATACTTTTGGATTAAAACACAATATGGGTTCTTCATTTGCTTATGATGTTGAGTCACTTCGTTCTAAAGATTTTACAGCAAAAATGGGTGGTACTGCTCCATCAATCATGGATTATGCTCGTTATAATTATATTGCTCAACCAGAAGATCATGTAGAAGCTATTACGCCAAAAATTGGTGAATATGATAAATACGCTATCGAATGGGGATACAGATGGTATGGTGACGAAAAAGAAGAGCACACGGCTTTAAACGGTCTTATCTCAAAACATCAAAATGATCCAATTTATTTTTATGGAGAGCAACAAGATGAAATAATCGATCCACGTTCTCAATCAGAAGATTTAGGAAATGATGCGATGAAAGCGAGTGAATACGGACTTAAAAACTTAAAGCGAGTTGTAAATAATATCCTTGATTGGACGTATGATAAAGATGAGTCTTACTACGAAACTGGTAAACTTTATATTGGTACTATTGGTCAATGGCAACTTTATAACAGACACGTATTAAGCAACCTTGGAGGTATTTATCTTAACACAACTGTACATGGTGATAACAAAGCAAGTTATGTACCTGTTCCTGCTTCAATCCAAAAAAGAGCTGTAGCGTATTTATTAAAAAACAGTATTACTATTCCTGAGTGGTTGTTTTTTAACCCAATACTAGATAAAACGAATGCATTAAAAGATTCTCCAGTTGGTCCTTATGAGTATACTCCTTATACCCTGGCGAGAGAATTACAATACAGTACTTTATATAGTATGCTTAGTGATGATCGTTTGTTAAGAATTACCGAAAACGAATTATACCAACGTAATGAAGCTAAAGAAAATGTGTTTACTGTAACGCAATTATTTAAAACATTACGTCAGAATATTTTTGCTCCAACAATCCAAAATAAATCATTAACGATTATGGAACGTATGACGCAAAAGAACTATATCGATGTGCTTATTGTTTCTACAAACAAGCTTTTTGAGAAAACAGATGCTAAAAAATTAATCGAAATACAAGATAATTTAAACATTCCTCATTTATGCAATCAGCTTGATGAATCAAGAATGGCACGTAATATAAATCAATCTTCTCTTAAAAGAGTTTCAGAAGTAACCTCTGATAAAAAAGGAGAATTAAAACAAATTTTACAATTATTAAGAACCAAGAAAAATATTGGAAATCAAGAAACACAAAACCATTATTTTGATTTGATTCAACGAATAGAGAAAGCTTTAAATACCACACTATAAATCTTTTATCCTAATTAAAAACCAGAAATGAAAAAATTAATTTACATCTTGACCTTATTCCTGACCGTTGTCGGGTATTCTCAAGAAACTCGAACGATTACAGGAAAGGTAATTGATTACCAAGACAAATTACCAATTCCGGGCGCAACAGTATATGTTGAAAATAGCTCAGTTTCTAATAGTACAAATCAAAAAAGTGTTATCGAAAGCGCTAGTATCGGTACTATCACTGATTTTGACGGTAATTTTGAATTAAAAATATCGAGCAACACTACAAGCGTACGTGTAACCTTTATGGGCTACCAATCTTACACTATTAATGTTACTGCACAAAAAAGTTATAACATTTCTTTAAAACCAGATTTAAGCGAACTTAAAGAGGTTGTTGTAACTGGATACCAAAAAATTGAAAAAAGAAAATTGACTTCTGCTGTTGCAAAAGTTAATATGGCTGATATTCAACAAGCGGGTGTTGCAAGTTTAGATCAATTATTAGTAGGTCAGGTTGCGGGTGTAGCAGTTACTCAAGCTACTGGTGCTCCTGGTGCTATTGCAAAAATTAGAGTTCGTGGTACAGCATCACTTTCGGGTTCACAAGATCCGTTATGGGTTTTAGATGGTTTACCATTAGAGAGCAATGATGTTCCTAAAAACTTTGATAAAGACAATATCGATGAATTAAATAACTTTTCGATTGCTGGATTAAACCCTGACGATATTAAAGATATTACCATATTAAAAGATGCTGCTGCTACCGCAATTTACGGGGCAAGAGCTGCAAATGGAGTAATTGTTGTTACTACCAAAAAAGGTAAAAAAGGGAGTATGAAAGTAAATTTCATAGCAAATACTTTTGTTACTATGAAACCTGATTTTTCTAAATTAAATCTTTTAGATGCTTCACAAAAAGTAGATTTTGAACTAGGATTAGCTAGCAGATCAGACTTAACTTATAGAGACACTGGCGGAGAAATTTCTCGTATACTAAATCAGTCTAATGAATTAGGGGCTTATAGAACGGGAGGTTTTTCGGCGTTGTCTTCAGCTACACAAAACTCTATTAATAACTTAAGAAACAGTAACACAAACTGGGGTGATTTATTATACCAAAGTGCTGTAAATACACAATATGGTTTAAGTTTCTCTGGTGGAGGCGAAAAATCGGATTATTATTTCTCTTTAGGAGCTTATAACGAGCAAGGAACTACAGTAGGAACTGGTTACGACAGATATAATATTACTTTAAAAAACAACTTTGAAGTTACTGATAAGTTAAACATTGGTATTGGGTTATTTGGTTCTGAAAGCAAAACAAAATCATACATAACAGATACAGATGGTTTTACAAATCCTGCTAATTACTCAAGAACAGTAAATCCGTATTTAACTCCATATAATGCAGATGGATCTTATAAATACGACAAAGATATTAGAGGTTATTCTGATGTTTATGTACCTTTTAATTTTATTGAAGAAAGAGAAAACTCCTCTTACGAATTAAAGAACAGAGCCATTAAAGCTATTCTTGATGTAGATTACAGAATTACAAAAGGCTTAAAAGCAAGCACTCAGATTGGTTTGCAATTTGATAATACAGCAAGTGAAAAATTTGCTGATAAGAATACCTATTTTACAAGAAAGGAAAGAGAGAAAACGCTTAGATTCAATAATGGTAAGCCTGCTTATTTTCTTCCAGAAGGTGGAATTATCCAAAATACAAATACAGACTTTTTTCAATACAACTGGAAAACGATGTTAAACTACTCTACTGTTTTCAATGAAAAACACGAGTTGGAACTTATGGCAGGTAGTGAATTAAGAAGAAATTACAATACTAGTATTGCAACCAAAGCATTTGGTTACGATCCTAAAACGTTAACTTCTATTCAAATAATTTTCCCTAGCGCCGATCTTGCAGACGAACCTGTTTATAGAGGCTATAAAAAGTCTAAGAATGAAAATGCATTTGCGTCCTTTTTTGCAACAGCATCTTATACATACGACAGAAAATATACGTTCTTCGGAAGTGTACGTTATGATGGTTCTGACTTATTTGGTGTAGATCCAAAATACAAATACTTACCACTTTGGGCAGCTTCTGGTTCTTGGTTAGTATCTGAAGAAGATTTCTTAAAAGGTAATGAAACAGTATCTAACTTAAGATTACGTGCTTCATACGGATTACAAGGAAATATAGACAAGGGAACATCACCATTTGTAGTAGGAGAATATAAAATTGAAACTATTTTACCAGGACAAACTGAGCCAAGTATTGCGATATTAAGCCCTCCGAATGATAAATTAAGATGGGAAAAAACAGAAAATACCAATTTTGGTATGGATCTGGGCTTATTCAATAATCGTATTAGTATCGTTACCGATGTTTATGGAAGAAAAAGTAGTGATTTAATTGGTATTCAATCACTTCCTGTTGAAAACGGATTTGAGTTCACTACATTAAACTGGGCACAAGTAACTAATAAAGGATTTGAGATTGCATTGGCAACGAAAAATATTGATCATCCAAATTTTAAATGGACAACTAATATTAATTTCTCACACAATAAGAGTAACGTAGATCGTATTCAAATTAGAGAAAATGAACTTACTCCATCAAAAGAAGGATACCCGGTAAGAGCAGTATTTGCTTTAAAAACAAATGGAATTGATGAGAATGGATACCCTTTATTTGTAAATAAAAAGGGAGAAACCGTTAATACACAAACATTCTTCCAATTATACGATGCATTAGCTGATGTTATACCTGGAGAGTTTGCACAATCTAAACTTGATACTAAAGAAATAAGAGATTTATTTACTTATGCTGGAGATTTAGATCCTAAGTTTACGGGTGGTCTTACTAATACTTTCAAAATTCATGATTTTGATATTACAGTTGCTACCACTTTTAATATTAAGCAAACAGTTGTAGAAACTCCTCCGTACAATGGAACAGAGGTAGATCGTGGACGAAACTTCTCTGCTGATATTCTAAATGCATGGTCACCTACTAATACGGGATCAAACTTACCTGGAATTGTTGGGAATGAAACTGGTACTGGCGACTCTTGGATGGCTTACAAATGGTATGCTGGAGCAAACTCTATAAATACTAATAAATTTTTAGATACTTGGGTACGTGAAATGAGTTATATGAGATTAAGCAGTTTACGTTTTGGATATACTTTGCCTAAAAAAGCAATCGAAAAAATGTTTTTTGATAGTCTAAGATTTAGTATTGAAGGAAGAAACTTATTTGTAATCAGCTCTGATTATAAAGGATATTTTGATCCGGAGACTTATGGAAACATCTATGCTCAGCCTATTCCTAAATCAATAACATTAGGATGTAACATAACTTTTTAATTAATTTAAGATGAAAAATATATCAAAATACCTATTTCTTTTTGTAGCTGCGATAGTAGCTACAAGCTGCGATGATTACCTGGATGTAAAACCCGTAGGGAAAGTAATTCCTGAAACACTTGCTGATTTTAGAGCTGTTCTTACTAAAGGATACGCTACTTTTCCAACGCATAAATCACTAACTACTTTAAGAGGAGACGAAATGCTTCTTGAAGAAGAAACCAATGATTTGGTATTCTACAAAGATAACTATATGTGGAATGATGCAAATCCGGATCTTATTGCTACAAGATTTCCGTATGCAGGATTATATAATTGTATTTTTTATACGAATGTAATTATTAATGAAGCTAGTGCTAAACTAGGTCCATCACCAGAAAAAAATCAGTTAGTTGGAGAAGCATACGCATTAAGAGCGCTTGCTTACTTTGACTTGATTAACCTATTTGCAAAACAATATGATCCTGCAACTGCAAGTTCAGAGAGAGGTGTTCCATTGGCATTAGAAATAGATTTAGAGCAAGCATATATACCACAAAGTGTAGAAATTATTTACGGTCAAATCATATCGGATAAAGAAGAGGCTAAAAAATTGCTTAACTTAGATACACAGGCTAAAGGCCTAAACTATCGTTTTTCTAGAGCGGCATTATACGCAATGGAATCTCGTATCTATTTGTACCAAAAACAATGGGATAAAGCTTTACAAGCAGCAGATAAAGGGATGACTATTAACAATTCGTTAGTTGACTTAAATGTTACTCCTATTTTGGCAAACAATTATGATACAAAGGAGTCAATAATGGCTCTTGAAAATACATTTGAGAATAAACTAAAAAGATCAGCTTATCCAGCTCCAACCTTAACAAATGCATACGACAAAGTAAATGACTTGCGTTTTAAATTGTACTATAAAGTAAGTGGAAGCGGATTTATATTTTTAAAAGGTGGTGAGATATACCAAAAAAATACGTTTAGAACTTCTGAGTTGTATTTAACAAAAGCAGAAGCATCTGTACAATTAAATGATCTTGGAACGTCAAGAACAACTATATTAAATTTCATTAAAAACCGATATAATACCACAGGTTACGCTCAATTGAGCACAAAGATTAGTGCTATGAACCAAGCAGAACTTCTTGATTTTGTATATCAGGAAAGACAACGTGAGTTTGCCATTGAGGGACACCGTTGGTTTGATTTAAGAAGAACTACTCAAAAACAAATCGAACATACACTGAGTAACAAAACTTATACTTTGATCAAAAATGATCCGAGATATACGTTGCCTTTCCCATTAGATGCACGATTGAACAATCCAGAATTGTAAATTAATTAGCTCCGTTTTTAACGGAGCTTTTTTTTTTAACTTTGCAAAAAAAAAGGAGAAATGAAAATAGTCATTATTGAAGACGAATATCTTGCTTCAAGCTATCTGAAATCTATTCTGGAACAGCAAAGTATTATTACTATAAGTGAAATAACTTTATTGAAATCAGTAAAAGATGCTGTAGCTTTTTTTGAGAAAAATACCGTTGATCTTGCTTTTATGGATATTCATTTAGGTGACGGAAAAAGTCTTGATATCTTTGAAAAAACTACTATTTCATGTCCCGTAATTTTTATAACAGCTTACGATTCTTACGCTGTTAAAGTTTTTAAACATTTTACTATAGATTACCTTCTTAAACCATATGAAGAAGAAGAATTATTAGAAGCGCTATCGAAATATAAAAACATAAAGGAAACATTTAATCCCAACCCAATTGTTGAATCGCTTGTTACAATTGAAAACCAAACTAACATTCAGCACCACTTTTTGGTAAATCACAGAGATAAACTTATATCTATAAATGATAGAACAATCTCCTATTTTTACGCCACAGGAAAACATCTTTTTATTTATACAAATTCAGGCAATAGTTATTTTTATAATAGCAATCTTAAGGATCTTATAAACAAACTAGATCCTACTCTTTTCTTTAAAGTAAATCGAAAATATATTTTTAATCGAAATCATATTCAGGAAATCGTCAAGCATTCTAGTCAGAAAATAGAGTTGTTATTAAACATTTCTATTCCCGATACCGATCCGATTATTTTGAGCAAAAAAGAAATTAGTAATTTCAAAAACTGGCTTGATTCGTGATTTATTAAGTTACAAAGGTTCTTAGGTGCTAAGGTTCTAAGACTTGTACTTATGTTGAGTAGTTTTTTTTGCAACGAATTTACACAAATAAAAAATCTGCTAAATCTGCAGAATCTGCGTGCTTCTTTTTTTTGCCACAGATTAAAGAATTAAAATGATTCCAAAACTTTGCGACCTTTGCGTAATCCTTTGCGAACTCTGCGGTTAATTCTCCACAATCTTGTCTCCCTGACACAGGAAGGGTCTCCGCAAGAAACTAACACAAAGTATTCTCTAGATTGTCGAGCTACTCGTGATTCTTCGACTACGCTCAGAATGACAACATCGGCGAGAAACTTTGCTCCCGACACTTCGGGATTGCGTAATCCTTTGCGAACTCTGCGGTTAATTTTCGCAAAAGACAATCACTACCTTGCTCTGCTGTTTTCCGTTTGTTCCACTTCTTTTTTCTTGTAATCTGTTTTTTTGGAGTTTCCAAAACTATACGTTGCAACAAGCTTATAATAATTTGTTGTGTATGTTCTATGATAATAAATCTCGGTTTGTCCTACAGTATAATTTCCAGAAGCATAAAATCCTTTAAAAATATCATTGGCAGAAAAGTTCAATTTTAAGGCATTATTTAAAAAATTTCTTTCGATTCCCAATGTTACTATCGAGCGACTATATTCATCTCCCAATCCGTAGCTTTTATCACCCAGATACCAGGCAAGCAATTGAATTTTAAACACATCAGGAATAGTAAATGTATTATTTGTATAGAGATAAATTTGAGGTTTTGTTGCGCCTAATGTAAATGAATAAGTGTTGTCTACAGATTTTGTGTAACTCATACTTACTGTATTGGTTGAACTCCACCATTTGCTTGTAAATGACCTGGAAATCGATGCAAAATAACTATTTTCTTTATCTAAATTCAATGATCTTAAAATATAACTATTGGGATTAATACCGCGTAAAGCTGCTCCAGAAATAGGATCGACTTTGTACGTGTATCCTATTTTAAAATCATACTTTTTATACATCGCTCCTATTTCAAAAGCATAGATTTTTTCTGGTTTAAGATTAGGGTTTCCTTCGATAGTTGTAAATGGGTCCTGGTAAACAACATACGGATTAAGCGCCTGATATCTTGGTCTTGTTATTCTTGAAACATAAGAAGCATGCAACTTCAGATCATCTGAAAGAGGCATATTCAATAATACATTAGGAAAAATATCGGCATAACTTTTCCTAAATTTCTGATTACCGCCTGCAGTTGTATTTAATTCATAATTGGTCCATTCACCTCGAGCGCCCAAAGAATAATTAAACTTTTTTCCTAGAGAACTACTGTAATTTATATACGCAGCTCCTATTTTTTCTTCATATTTAAAATCACTCGAAAGGTCTTCATCAAATACAAATTCAGGATTTTTATCATCAGCAATCAAAAAATCAGAACTTGTTTTGATTGTTGCATAACTTACTTTTGCACCAGCTTCTAACTTTGAACTTTCATTTATTTTTTTTGCGTAATCTGCCTGAGTGTTTATAATATTGATGGTATTATCGGCATTGTTTTTTAAATATCGCTCTGTATTAAAGCTGTTAACCAAACCATTTTCATCTATAAGATCTCTTGTAAAACCGTTGTAATTAGAAAATTGTGTACCAACAAACAACGATGAGCCTTTATCATCTGTAATTGTATTATAATTTAAGTTTACAAACTGATTGAGTCTAACATCATTTCTGTCAACATCTGTAGCATAAAAACTATTACTATTGTTGGTTGCAATCGAATTTCGATTGGCTACTACTCCACCCAAATCATTAATATTCCCACTATATTCCAGCGAAATATAATTCGATTCAGAAAAAGTATATTGTAGTCCAAATCCAAAGTTAGAATAGTTATTAAATCTACGTCTCCAATCTGTGGTAAGTTCAGATTTCATAAATTCGGTAGGATCAGGTCTTGTTCGGGTTGTATATAACAGTTCTCTGTTTTTACCTAATTGCAGTCCGTAATTACCAATAATAGAAACTTTTCCTTTATTGTAATTAAAATCTAGCAGTGTATTTGTACTTGTTCCTCCAAATTCCGAAACTGTAATCTGTTGGCTTGCCGTTCCCATAACTCCACTCTCAAAGTTTTTCTTTGTAATGATATTAATTACTGCTTTTCCTTCAGCATCATACTTAGATGATGGATTAGAAATAACTTCAATCTTGGCGATTTGCGAAACAGGAATTGCTGCAAAACGTTCGTTACTAATCAAAATTCCGTTTAAATAAATAATAGCTTCTCCTTTTCCTAACACACTAATTTGTCCTTCGGAAACAATTACATTTGGAACTCTGCCCAATAATTCATTTACCGAACTACTGGTAGAAAGCAAAGTATTAGCCACACTAACCTCAAGTGTTCCATTAGATCCATATTTTAGTAATGAAGCTTGATTTTTTATAACAACTTCATTTAGCTGATTGTTGTTTCCATTAACGAGTATTGTACCCAAATTTATATTTTCTTTTCCATTGAAAGTAATATGCTGGAATTTGTCAGCAAATTCTACAGAAGTAAGTTTTATCAATACTTCTTTTTGATTAATATTTGATAATTGAAAAGTACCATCTAAAAAATCCTGTTGTTTAATTAAAATAGAATCACGAACAGACAACAATGAAACATTTCCCATCATGGGTTCGTTGCTATGATTAGTAACTTTTCCTGACAGAAATTTTATCGATTGTGCTTTTACAGTTATAGATGGTATAAGTAAACAATAGATGTAAATGAAAACTAAGATTAGAATTCTCATAAAATTTAACGATTAAGATTTGACTTTTTATTAGTACAAAAGTCTATCGTAAATCGCAGTATAAGGTCATTCAAAGAGAAATCAGGAGTACGGATTTATAAATCTACACTCTGTTTATTGAACCTAACTTGGTTAATATTGCTGTAATCCTGCACTTTCGATATTAAAATCATACTCATAAGGTTTATCCCGAAGTGCAATGTCATTAAGTTAAGCTCTTTTGATCTAATTGTGGTTAATTATTTTCGCGCAAAGACGCAAAAGCGCAAAGGTTTTAGGCGTAAACTTGGTGGCTTGGCGGCTTTGCGTGAGATTTATTCGATACAGTATTGTAGCCGTTTTTCTTAACTTAATGGCATTACCCGAAGCGTCGAACTAAAAGGAAAAAGATTAAGCTAATGAAGCTTGTAACTGATAGTTTAAAGGTGTTGTTCCTGTATATTTTTTAAACGCCACAAAGAAGGTTGATTTAGAATTAAATCCTACATCGTAACCAACAGATTCTAAGGTCAGTTTATTGTTAGAAGTTATGATTTTGCATGCTTCGTTTATCCTAAATTCATTAACGTAACTGGTAAAATTCTTTCCAATGTTGTTATTTAAAAACTGAGATAATTGGTGGCTTGAAATAGTAACTTCTTTGGATAAATCTTGTAATGTAAGATTTGGATTTTTATATAATTCTTTCTCCAACATTACATGCTCTAGTTTTTGTAACAAGATTGTTTCTTCGGCTGAATCAATTTTCTTTCCTGAATACTTTGGAGAATTAAGTAAAAATAAATCGTCTGTTTTTTTTCGGTATAAAAGAATAGAAATTATCATATACAGAATAAAAGAAAAAATTATAGATCCACTTAAATAAGAAACAAACGGAGCATTAATCAATGCCAGAAAATAGAAAGTAAAAAGTAAGGTATTACCAAGGTAAATCATGCCAAACCACATTTCGGCTGGATTTGCTTTTTGTTTTCTGCTTACAATCTTTTTTAATACTTCTTTAATTGTAAAACCTGCAAAAACTACATATACAAACCACTGAATATAAATAAGTTTTACAAAATAATCTCTCCAAAGTTTAGGGTAAACACTATACGGAAACAGTATTCCAACAGTAATAATAAGTATTGCCCAGAAAATAAGGGTCAGTTTCCAGGATTTGGGCATTACATGAATTTCCTTAACCGAAGCTTTCATGAAATAATATAAAAACGGACCTATAAAAAAACAAGCCGAAAGACCAATTTGAAGATAGGTTTTAGGTAACGTTGGATCAAAATATATAAATACAGATTTAGCAATTCTAATACTTAACGCTAGTAAGAGTGCGCCTAGAAAATAATTTCCGAAGTATCTTTTCTTTGTAAAAAAGAAGAAATAAATACCCAGAATAATTCCGTTGAAAGCCCCCAAAGCACTAAAAAAGAATAAAAGTTCTTTGCTAGTATCCATAATATATTTTCGTTTTATAAATAGTTATTCTGCAAACAAAGCTAAAAAAAAGATTGATGTATGCTTCAAATAAATTGTTTAAAAAATACTGTAATTCTTAATTAAGCAAAACTTACTTTTATAGTATAGTTAAATCTTTTATGTAAAGTTCATAAAAAAGCCCAATTCTAGAATCGGGCTACTTCTTTCTTTTAAACAGTTAGGAGTAATTATTTTAACAGATAGTCCTGAAGCTTCAGGCAATGTCATTAATGTGTTAATTTAAATCTATTTAAGGAACTAAAACAGCTCTTCCTTTTATTTTTCCTTGTCTTAATTTATCATACACTTCGAGAGCTTGATCTAAACTATATTTTTCGACTTCAATATGTATTTTCTTTTGTATTGCCAGTCCAATTACTTCCATTAACTCGGTTCTTGAACCCCAATAAGGATTGGATATGCTTACGCCAACTGGTAAACCGGTATTGTATTCATACTTTCCTCCTCCTAACCCAACAATGGTTAAATCGCTATCTAAACCTATAATTTTTGTACCTAAATCTATTGTAGATGTAGCACCAACAAAATCAAGTACAACTTTTGCTTTTTTTATTCCAGTGATTTTCTTGATTTGTTCGGCAGCATCTTTATCTGTAGAGTTAACTACGTGAGATGCTCCTAGTTGTTTTGCAAACTCAAGTCTTTCGGGAGTTATATCACAAGCTATAATTGTTGATCCGCACATTTCGGATAAAATCTGTAATGCAACATGTCCTAACCCTCCTACTCCAATAACCACAACATATTCGTCTGGCATAAGTTTATGCAATGATCTTTTTATTGCTGAATATGGTGTTAATGCTGCATCTGTAAGCGGAGCAGCAATTACAGGATCTAAATCATGAATTGGGACTAATAATCGAGAGGAAGGAACAAGCATATAATCTGCCATACCACCATTTAATCCTAGTCCACCACCATAGGCTTGCTCGGAATGATGATCACAATAGTTTTCTTGCGAATGTTGGCATGGTTTGCAATGTCCGCATCCCCAAGGTCCATATACCAAAACTGCATCTCCTTTTTTAAATCCCTTTACATCTTTTCCTACTTCTTCTACCCATCCTGCATTTTCGTGCCCTAAAGTAAATATAGCACCAGAAACTAATCCTCCATCAATTACATGTAAATCCGAATGACATACTCCTGCTCCACCGATTTTTAATAATACTTCATCTCCTGTTGGAGAAGGTTTTTCCAGATCGTTTATAATTCTAACATCTTTGTGTCCATAATATCGTACTGCTTTCGTAAGATTTTATTTATAATTTCTATACTATAAATTTAATCAAACCTGATGTAATACGTACGTTAATGAATTATAAATAAAACCTTTAATACGTTAAAAAACAAAGCAAAATACTTTAAACTTTAACTTGCAACATAACCTGATTTCTATTTTTTATTCGTAAACTAAAACTTATAAAATAATTAAAACACAATAATCTTAATCATAGATTGTGTGGATATTTATCTTTTAAGCTAAGAGAATAAAAAAATCAAAACCCGAGATTATTAGCAGGATCTGTAAAGCTACAACCACATTCCCTACGCATATTTTTAGACTGTTTAAATGTATATTTTAAATAAAATTGATGCGATGACGGCGCATATTTGCCTAATCCGTTTATGTTATGATCATAAGCATATCCGGCTTGAAAATCCTGAAGCAAATTAACTCCTATTATTCCAGTTATAGCCGAATCCCAACGGTAGGATACTCCAAATCTGAACTTTTCTTTAAACTCAAAATTAAGAGCGAAATCTATTGCCAATGGTGATCCCTGAACCTCTTTTGCAAGTATGGAGGGTTTAAATAACAATTCATGTGTTAACGCGGTTTGATATCCTGTTGTAAAATAAATTTGAGGTTTTGTTACCGATATTCCTGCAACAGTTGGATCGTAACTTTCTTTAATAAAATTGGGCGTAGATAATCCTATATACCAATTTGGTGTATTGAATAAAAATCCAACTCCTATTCTTGGAGATATTCTGTTTTCTATATTATTTTCAAAACTTAAATCATTTGTATTCTGTACATCAAGGCGTGTATAATCTACATTAAGGACATTAAAACCTGCTTTTAGACCAAACGAAAGCATATTTATTTCGTCTGTAAAAATGGTATAGGAATAATCTCCTGTCACAATTAATTCTTCGGTTACTCCTAATTTTTCACTTGAAACATTAAGTCCTGCTCCCATATTCATTGTAAGCGGAATATTGACATTTAAGTTCAGACTTTCGGGCGCACCATCAAATCCTGCAAATTGTGTTCGGTGTATCAGTAATACACTTCCGTCAAAAAAACCTGCAAAAGCGGGATTAAAACTCGACATATTTAGTTTATAATCGGAGAATTGAGCATCTTGTTGGGCTCTGGCAGAAAATAGTGTAAATGTAAATGCCAGGGCTAGTATATAATTAAATTTCATTTGTTTTTTTGATTTTGTGAATTAAGGATTTAGATGCAAAAAGCCTGTTTTTGTAATACGCTTATTATCATGATTTGTAAAGCTAAATACATAATAATACGTTCCGTACGGAAGTAAACCAGTACCGTTTCCTAATCCTTTATTACCAAATCCTTTAAATAGATTATCATCTTGTCCGTAACGACTAGCTTCGTAAACTAAACTTCCCCAACTATTAAAAATTTCTAGTTTATTGTCAGGGAAAGTTGTGGCTCCTTCTACAAAAAAGGAATCATTCTTTCCGTCACCATTGGCAGAAATTCCGTTATAGACCACAACATCACAATACCTAATAATAATCTCTACTTCTAGCCTTTTAGAACTTTCGCATTCTGCTCCTATGTAGGATGCATAATATTTATGTTTATCTTCTAAGATTGTAGTCGATGCAAGAGGAACACCTCCTGTTGCGGTTTCGTACCACAAGACTTCTTGTTCATTTGTAATAAGATCTGTAATTGTTGCTTCTTTTTCTTTACATATATACTGCACATCATTGCCTGTGGGAGCTAATGCATCTTTAACAATAATTGTAACAGGAATACGATTACTATAACAATTACCATAATTTGTAGCCGCATAATAGGTTCCGCTAATTATACTTGTATTTAATGAAAGACTTTGGGCTGATGTAGCATCGATAAACCATTTTAAATTAGTACTATCATTTACAGCTATATCCCTTATTGTAGGCGCATCTATTAAACAAAATTCTTGTGTAAGACTCGGGAATGTTGGTTCTGGAATAGGAAGAATTGTTACAATCGCTGTTGCTGAACCTCTGTTTCCTGATTGATCTATTACGGTAAGTGTTACTATATTGACTCCTATATTACTACAATCAAAAGTGGTTTTATCGAGTAGCATTTTATCAATAGTACAGTTATCTGTAGAGCCATTATTTATCTCATTAACAGTAATACTCACAGTTCCTGTTACATTGAGCTGAACTGTAATATCCTGCGTTACCACAGTTGGATTTATCTTATCTTCTATAGTTACTACAGCAGTTCCAGACGCTGAATTTCTATTAAAATCTGTAACGGTAAGTGTTACGATATTTGTTCCAATATCACTACAAGTAAAAGCTGTTTTATCGAGTACCAACATATCGATACCACAAGCATCATTAGAACCATTATTAATCAGCGCTGGAATTATTGCTGCATTTCCTGTAGCATCTAGCTGGACAGTTATATTTTGGGTTATAACATTTGGGGCAATCAAATCCTTTACAGTAACAACAGCAGTTCCAGTCGCTGAATCTCCATTTTTATCAGTAACAGTAAGTGTCACATTATTTATTCCAACATTCGTACAATCGTAAGTTGTCTTATCAAGAATCATCGTATCAATACCGCAATTATCTGTAGAACCGTTATCTATTTGCGTAGCATTAATAGTTGCATTTCCTGTAGCATCAAGCTGAACGATTATACTTTTTGTAATAACAGTTGGTACTATTTTATCTTCGATAGTTACTGTTGCAGTTTCTGAGGTTGAATTTCCATTTTTATCTTTTACGGTAAGTGTTACTGTGTTTACTCCAACATTTGTACAATCGAAAGTGGTTTTATCTAATATCATGCTATCAATACCACAAACATCACTTGAACCATTATCGATATCAGCTGCGGTTATAATGGCGTTTCCTATGGCATCAAGCTGAGCTGTTATATTTTTTGTTATAACAGTTGGAGCTATTTTATCTTCGATAGTAACTATTGCAGTTTCTGATGCTGAATTTCCATTAATATCGGTAACGATTAGTGTTACCGTGTTTGCTCCAATGTTAGTACAATCAAAAGTAGTTTTATCAAGGATTATTGTGTCAATACCACAATTATCACTTGATCCATTATTTATTTGAGCGGCAGTTATAATAGCGTTTCCTGTAGCATCAAGCTGAACTACTATATTCTGTGTTACAACAATTGGAGCTATTTTATCTTCGATAGTTACTGTTGCAGTTTCAGATGTTGAATTTCCATTTTTATCTTTTACGGTAAGTGTTACTGTGTTTACTCCAATATTAGTACAATCAAAAGTGGTTTTATTGAGGATCATTGTGTCAATACCACAATTATCACTTGATCCATTATTTATTTGAGCGGCAGTTATAATAGCGTTTCCTGTAGCATCAAGTTGAATTACTATATTCTGTGTAACAACAATTGGGGCTATTTTATCTTCGATAGTAACTATTGCTGTTTCTGAGGTTGAATTTCCATTGATATCAGTAACGGTTAGTGTTGCCGTGTTTGCTCCAATATTAGTACAATCAAAAATAGTTTTATCAAGGATTATTGTATCAATTCCACAATTATCTGTAGAACCATTATTGATATCGGCTGCAGATATAATAGCGTTTCCTGTGGCATCAAGCTGAAGAGTTATGTTTTTTGTTATAACAGTTGGAGCTATCTTATCTTCGATAGTTACTGTAGCCGTTTCTGATGCTGAATTTCCATTAATATCGGTAACGGTTAGTCTCACTGTGTTTACTCCAATATTAGTACAATCAAAAAAGGCTTTATCGAGTATCATCATACTACCACCACAAACATCATTAGATCCATTGTCTATATCCGTAGCGTTAATACTTGCTTTTCCTGCACCATCAAGCTGAACTGTTATGTTTTTGGTTACAACATTTGGTTTTATTTTATCTTCGACAGTCACTGTTGCAATTTCAGATGTTGAATTTCCATGTCTATCAGTTACTGTAAGTGTTACCGTATTTGTTCCAACATTCCTACAATGAAAAACAGTTTTATCGAGTGTCATATTGTCAATACCACAAGCATCGTTCGAACCATTATCAATATGAATGGGTGTAATAGTTGCACTTCCTGTTGCATCAAGCTGAACGGTTATATTTTGGGTTACAACAGTTGGTTTTATTTTATCTTCGACAGTTACTGTTCGTAATGTTGAAGTTAAATTTCCGCTTTTATCTTTTACCGTAAATATTACCGTATTGGATCCAATATTGCTACAATTAAAAGTTGTTTTATCAAGTACCATCTCAACAATACCACAATTATCATAAGAACCATTGTCTATTTGCGTAGCATTAATTGTTACATTTCCACTAGCATCTAGCGGAACAATTATATTTTGAGCTATAGCGGTTGGGACTATTATATCTTCGACTATTATAGTTGCATTTTCTGTAGTGCTGCAATCTTTTTCATCTGTTACAGTTACAATATAAGTACCAGGTAACAATCCTGTGGCTGTGGCTGTAGTTTGCTCAGGAATGGTGTTCCAACTATATTTATAGACTCCAGTTCCACCTGTTACACCTACAGTCGCTTCTCCATTAGCATGTGTACTACAATCTGCATTTATTTGAGTATCGATTGTAGCAACAAGTTCATCAGGTTCTGTTATAGTAAAATTTTGGGTTGCCGTTTCGTTATTACTATCGGTTACTGTTACGACATAATTCCCTGGGCTAAGATTTGTTGCGCTTGTACCATTTCCGCCTGACGGTGACCATGAATAAGTATAAGTAGGTGTACCGCCTAAAGTAGTAACCGAAGCTGAACCATCGTTTTTTCCGTTACATGAAACATTATCTTCTGATGCTTTAGCTAATTTAAGTATATCGGGTGTGGTAAATGGAGAATGGAATATTGTTGAATAAGAGGAACCTCCATCTTCTGTAACGAAATAAAAGTCATAAGATGTATTAAGCGTGAGTCCTGTAATTGGATATGATTTTTGTGTATTGGCTGTAAGAGCCGAAGTGCCACTTGCTGCAACATTTACACCTCCATAATTTACCCCGCTTTTTATTTCAGCTATTGTAGGTCGTGGCGATCCAGCAGGAACAACTACATAATATCCTGTTACATCGGTTTGTGATAACGTTTTAAAAACTGCCGATGTATATTTTATATCTGTTATTGTTCCACTTGCATTAGCGATATCTTTAATTATTTCTTCTAATTCTACAACTTTACCCGCAGCATAATACCACTTAAATTCATCACTCTCTCCTACCGCAAGATCATTTAATCTAACAAAAAAACCATAAGAACCATCAGTGGCTCCACTACTAATAACACTTGTATTTGGGTTTTGATTAATTACATAGTTCCATTGGCAACATATCTGAATAATAGTATTGGCACGATCAGAATTTGAAAAAATTATGACTCCTTCTTCTCCCGAAAAAAGTTTGAGCGCTTTAGCACGATCATTACTTGTAGTTATAGGAACAAAAGCATCACCAACTATATTTCCTCTTGTTTTTAGCGGGTTGTCATTAGTCCCGATAAAATCATCTTTTGTCCCTGACCAATATCTTACATTACTTACTGGAGCTGTACCTATATTCTTAATTTTTACATTAATTATTATAAAACTTGAGTTTTGTTCTAATGTATATGTATTTTCGACCTCTAATAAAGATCCATTAATTGTAATATTTCCTTTGGAAACAATAGTACCATAACCTTTTGACGACGTAGTAGTTATAAACTTCGAATAATCAATTATTTGACTTGTTAAGGTTCCATTAATCGACGAAAATCCATTTGTATTCCATTCACTAGAACCATCCCCATCAATATAATAGGCATTATCAAAAGGATAATCCTGATAAGTAAGCTTTGCCCATAATGATGATGTAGAATTAAAATAAAAAGGCTGCTGTAAATTTCCCGCAGGATTTACAGAGTTTTCTGCTCCTGTACCAAAACGAAGTATATCATTGTCTAATACCTTTTGTGCGGAAACTTTGTTTAGTAAAATAAATAACATGCATATGACTATATATGACTGTTTTGACATTACTTTATCAAAGTATTTTTTTTTCATAATTGATTTGATTTATTGCCTGAAACGGCTCTCTGAAGTGTGCGCAAAACTAATCTAGAAAGGATTCTTATTATAAAATATGGGGTGGACAAATGGGGGACAAATGATGTATTCGTCTTTAAAAACCTTATAAATAGTCATTTATAGCATATCTATTTTATACTAAATATTACTTCTCATAGATTCATATTTTTGTATTTTAGCAAATCAATGATTCCTTACGCATGGCTTATATTATAAAAAGAACAGGAATTCTATTCGCTGTTTTTATTTTTACTTTTTTATCTAAATCATATTCCCAAACGCTAACAATTCCGTTACAAGATTCACGTGAAAATATTGAGCGCATCATTCTTCAAGAGAAAGATTTTCAAAAAGACTCTGTACAATTAAAAAAGTTTTTGGCTCCTTTACTCCAATCTTCGAGTAAGAAATATAATATCCTTTACTATGCCTTGCTGGCAAATGGCTATTCTAGTTTTTTTGATAAAACAAATTCTCTAAGCGATACTTATTACTTACTTTCAATCCAAAAAGCAAAAGACATAAATGATCCTTCGCTAATAATCTGGGCAGAAATGAATTATTCTAAATACCTTTATTATTACAGAGAAATAGACAAGCTTATCCCAACTTTATTAAAAACGATTGATGCCACAGAAAGTATAAATCCCAACAAAATGATTCTTCCTGGAGAAACTTTTAAATTTTTTGGTTGGATAATGACTACCATTGATGATGAAGACTTGGCTGTTAAATTTTTAAAGAAATCCTTACATTATACTAAGACTAATTCTCCAGAATATGCAAGTGTTTTAAATGCCATAGGAGTATATTATTTTAAAGAAAAAAACTTTCCTGCGGCAATGTATTATTTTGATAAAACCATTGCTGTCTCTTTACCTATTAGTGATAATATACGCTATGCAAAAGCACTTGGTGACAAAGCGCTCATTTATGAAAAAAAGGGAGATTATAAAACTGCTCTTGAGCTTTTGCAAAAAGATATCGATTATTCAGAAAAGTATAAAGACGAGAAAAACAGCATGTATGCCTCTATTTTAATGGCTAAAATTCTTTTAAAAGAACAAGATACATCCAGAGCAAATGCATTATTACAAAAAGCCGAAAAAATTGCTTTGTCTAAACCTTATTACAATAATTCTTTAAAAGATATTATCGAATTAAAACTGAATATATTAAACGGGAAAGATCCTGAAAAAGAATTATCATTAAGGCGTGAACTTAAAAAAATAGAAGAATCTTTACTTAAAACAGATGGCGAAACTGCTTTAACAAGGGCAAATTGGTTTGTACAGAAAGCCAAATATGAAAATAGGGTCAAGAATACACAACTGCAATATGAACACGAAAGTAAGATGAAGAATATCTATATACTGCTTGTTATTTTGGCGATTTTATTATCAATTTTTATTTTCTTCTCTTTTAAGAAAAGACTGAAAAATAACAGCTTAGAATATAATAAAAAGATAATAGATCATAAAATAGAAAAAAGAAACTACGAGAAAAAACTTAATGATGCAAACCTTGATCTTGATGCACACATTAAATTTTTGCACAATAAAAATATTCAGATTTCTAAATTAAAACTAGAACTCGAAAATATAAAACAATCTCCGTCTTATCATTTAGAAAAAGGAAAACTACAGGAATTATTGGACTCCCATTTAATGACAGATGAAAACTGGAATACTTTTAAACGAGAATTTAAAAAAGAATACAATGTTTTTTATGAAGCTTTAATGAAGGATTTTCCAGAGTTAAAGGATTCTAATCTTAAAATTATAATGCTCCAAAAATTGCGATTCACTAATTCCGAAATTGCAAGTTTGCTCGGTATTACATTAGATGCCGTAAAAAAGAGCAAACAACGCTTAAAGAAAAAACTTGGCGATAAACACAATCTTTTATTTGAGATAATCGATATGTCGTAATTGTAATATTATGTATGAGATAATATCGGAATCATCAGTTTTTGGTTATTGAATAAATCTTCTAATTCTGGTGAAACAAACAACGTTAGATCTTCCTCTTTATGAATTGTATAATTATAATCTGTATTTAAGGGACTGAATCCAAATAGTACTGTATCAACTTCTGGCGTTGCTAAAGCAAGAATTACATCTTCTATATTTTGTTCTTCCAGCTGAAAAAGCTGAAGTATAGTCATGGTGTTTTCCTCTTTTTGTACAATGGCAATTGTCTTTAAGGATTCGATATAATATATAGAGTCTTTAAAACCAAAATCGGGATAAGCATAGCAATAAAAAAAAGTCAACCCAAGATTTTTAGTATCGAATGATGAAGTTGGTATTGAATTCTTTACATACGTTTCTAATAATTTTCGTTGATTAGAATCATCCAGATTTAGTTTTGTCACATGATGACTGCTTTCACTAAACACTATAGGCGCACTCGCTTGAAATTCTTGTACTGCTGAAAAATTAAACTTGGGATAAAAGTCCAAAACAGAATCATTGGCAAATAGAAACATTCCACTTACTTTTTCCTTGTAATCTTGCAAAATTCTTTCCATCAAATAACGTGACAATCCTTGTTTTTGATAATCAGGACGAGTCATTACCGTTCCTAATTGAGCCAAAACAATAGACTCGTTTCCAACAATAGTTTCAAATGTACTTACTGTAGTGTGAGAAACTATCTGGTCATCAATAAACAAAGAATAAATGATACAGTTATCGTCCCAATATCCGGATTTGTAATAATTTTCAAAGTCAAATCCCCATACTTCATTTGTAAGTTGATTAAACTTTTTACGCAGATTATCGTCAGATTCGTATTGAATATATAATGTAAATACTTGTTTGTTAAGGGTAATATTTTCTGTCTGCATTTCTCTTTTTTTCAAAATTACAGAATTATTTCATTTTCTGCCTCTTTACTTTTTCCTTTTATTTCGAAAAAACAGAAGAATATTATATTTAATATATACTAAATAAACACTTTATATAAGGGTATACAATAAGCTATTTATCAAATAATACCTTAATAGTATCTCCTTCATTAATAACCTTATCTAACCATATTTTTTTCTTATCCGAGATTGTAATTTTTAATTTCTTTTTTTCTCTTTTCACAACAATATCAAAGTCTTGCCCAAATGCATGAATATTTCGCAATCCCATTTCTGGCCATGATATTGGAAGACGAGGTGTAAAATCAAAGCCTTTTAAACTCGTTGGGCGAATACCAAACAATCCTTCGGTAAAAACTCTACAATACAAACCACTTTCTGCTGAAAGATGACGCTGATTTCCTTCAGGATAAGCTTCTACAGGATAAGGAACATGATCTCCTAATAAACGACGCGTGGAGTAATAATGCAAAAAATCTATTGCTTTTTCGGTTTCTCCTGCTGCCAAAACACCTCTTAAAGCATATAAAGTCGATCTGTCCCAGAAAGTTTTATCTCCCGAAAGGCTTGCTAACCCATCTTGAGTCCATAGTTTAGGTGAAAATAATGCTGCAATAGTTCCTTCTTTTCTATTATAAATACCCATCGTTAATGGAGTACATATCCATGCGCGTAAAACATCATTTTCTTTATAGTATTTATAGGTCTGATACCCATCGATAGTAGATCCAAAATATTTTTCGATTGCAGATTTTAAGTTTTTTGCCTGAGTTTTATAAGTTGTAAGTTGTGCTTCCTTTTTCCCTAAAGTAGCTCCTAAATATATTGCTGAATTTAGCGCGTCATAATATAATGATGATGTATTAAGATTTGCTTTTCCAGCAGGGAAACGCCCTTCTAATTCATCTGAATCTGAGGTAACAACACCTTCAGTATTTAGTTTTAAATTACAATATTCAAGACACCATTCTATCAATGGCCACAATTGTTTGGCTTCGTCAATACTACCTTTTGCAAGAGCATAACGTGCTGCTCCATAAGCAATCATAGCAGCATCTCCCCGATCACCTGCTCCATCCCAAATATCTGTACCCTCGGCAACAATCGAACTTGGAATTGGTTTGTATTCTTTATTAATAAATCGGGCAAAATGAAGATAAGCGTTCAGAGACGCTTTATCACCATAATCATATCCTAAAAAAGGAAAAAAGGGTCCTATATACTCTGCTTCATCATTTGCCCAAATTGCAGCATAATACGCTTCTCCGCCCGGTCCATGCATTGGCCCGCCTTTGGTTTCAAATATACTTTCGGCAGCCCTTAATTTTGCAAAAGCAAATTCAGTATTCAATATAGTATCAGGTGTTTCTAAAACCAATTTATTCGATAATTCTTTAACCAGTTCCAGACGCTTCATTTTCTCATTTTCAGCATTCAGTTCTGGTAACAGTTCATTAGATTTTCCAGCAAAATAAAGAACTGAAAAGCTAATTATATCATTTGGTTTTAGATTAAAATAACCATCATTTAAAACTTTAGATTGAATAGTATAACTTCCTTCAGTTCCATTTATTGGGTTTGTATTATAAATGGTATTCGATTTTGGAATTTCTACAGTATATCCTTTTCCAGAAATATTTTTGATAGTATATATTTCGCAATAACTTGCCTCTGTCGTTGTTGGAAAATATTGTCGGGTTAACTCAAGTGTTTTACCAACTTTACTTTTTACTAATAATGTTCCGTTGAGGGTAATCGAAACTACTTTTTCGTTCTCGATAGCCTTATTGTTAACCGTTACTAGTTTTAAATGATCTTGTGCAAACCTGCGGGTAAGACTCGCGTGAGTATTGTTTGGGATTGTCCTTAACATAGGCCATACCAAACTTCGGGTTACATGAAAAGAACTATCTGCAGCAACTCCATATCTAATTACAGAGGAAATTTTCTTTCCGCTCATCTCAATATGGTCGTCATGAGGTATATTATTGATGTTCCATGAGATAGCTCCATCGGTAGTAATTTGCCAACGATTATTTTGTTGAGCAAATGATTTCCCTGATATAAAGCAAAGTATAATGATTATGAGTTGTTTTTTTGTAAATGCAGTAGTCATCAATTGAATTAAAGTTTTAGAATTGTCTTATTTGTTTTTTTTTATAGAAAATTATGCTTTGCTTAATCGATACATCAAAACACCGTGAGGTGCTATAGTTTCTTTTAATATTTTAGAAGTTGTTCCTGTATTTTTTTTACTCCAAACATCAAATAAGTTGTATACGCTCTTATTATCCAAAGTATATTTATAAATAGCATCTACAATGTTTTCTTTACTCCAATCAAAACTTACAGACTTAGATTCGGTTTTACGATTTATAAAGCAAATAGCCCAATCTCCGTTTTTAAGAGGTTTGCACCAAACTTGCAATCCGTCTTTATCTAGATATCTAAATCCTTGTATTCCTAATTCATCCTGATCAATATTCAGCACCTCTTTGTTAGTAAGAATCTCCAGAGTTTGTTTAGACATCTTTCGGATATCATTACCTGCAATTAATGGTGCAGCCATCATACTCCAAAGAGAAAAATGAGCTTTATCTTCATCATAAGTCATTCCGTTACCTACTTCAAGCATATCGGGATCATTCCAATGTCCAGGACCTGAATATTTACGAAGATTAGACTGCAAATCTGCAATATGCATCACACTTAGAGAATTCCAGGTTCCTTCATCATGCACCGAATCAAATATTTGATATATATCTTCGGTAGTACGCCATAACTGACCAACTCCTTCGCCCCACTCCCAAGGTTTGTTTACTCCCCATTCGCAAATACTAAATACAATAGGTCTTCCTGTTTTATTCAAGGCATTACTCATAGTAGTATAAGCTTCTTTGGCATTTATACCCGTGGCAAAGCACCAATCGTATTTTAAAAAATCAATTTCCCACGCAGCATAATTCCTCGCATCCTGATATTCATAACCTCGTGTTCCTGGATATTTTTGGCAGGTTAATGTTCCTGCACAATTATACAATCCAAATTTTAATCCTTTAGAATGAACATAATCGGCAACGACTTTTATACCATTAGGAAACTTTTTAGGATCAGGCACAAGATTACCCTGATTATCTCTTTCCATTGCCATCCACCCATCATCAAGAACTAAATAAATATAACCTGCATCCTTCATTCCTGAGGAAACCATAATATCGGCAGTTTCCATTACCATTTTTTCGTTAATATCAGTATGAAAAGTATTCCAGCTATTCCATCCCATTGGTGGTGTCAACACCAAATGATCTAATTTTTGTGCATTTAATTGTGTACAAAAAATTACAATAGCCATTAAAAACAAATACTTTACTTTTAGATATCTTCTCATTTTTTAAGTTTACTTTTTTAAGCAAACCTACATGCAATCTAAATTTAAGGCATATAGTATATTAGCTTTAAATTATACTATTTTATCTGATTTTTATTTTTTGGAATAAAGAAATAATAAAACAATTCACAAATCATTTTATCATTGATTAGAGAGATATTGGAAAATTAACTTGAAGAGTAATACCTAATAATTAAAAAGTATCTGTTATAAACTAAATTTATATTTCGTCAAATTTATATTCTAGAAATCAGTATCTTTATGTAGTTATCAATCAACATCTTAAGATTAAAAGACTTAAATCATATGATACGACAAAAGATAAAAACTATTGGTTTTAATCAAACCCTGATTGCTGTATTATACTTAATACTATTTCATACAGCGGTTTTTGCAGTACCCAAAGATACCCTTGCTTATAATGGTTTTGGCTACCTCACGCTTTATAAACCTAGCAAAACAATCAATAATGTAGTTATTTGTATCTCTGGCGATGGGGGTTGGAATAGAGGAATTGAAGGTATTGCGCTTCATCTAAAAGATGAGAATACATTAGTTATTGGTGTCGATATTCGTCAGGTCTTTAAGGCTATGAAAAAAAGCAAATCTGCATGCCTCTACCCTGCTGCCGACTTTGAGCGAATGAGCCAATTTGTTCAAAAAAAATTAAAATACCCAACCTATACAGTCCCAATACTTTTGGGATATTCCTCTGGAGCAACATTAGTTTATGGACTTGTTGCTCAGGCGCCACAAAATACCTTTCGAGCAGGCATTGCCATGGGATTCTGTCCAGATATAAACATAGATAAACCATTATGTTCTGGTTCTGGAAAATTTACTTCAACCAAACTAAAAAATACTAAAGGCTACGATTTAGGAACTGTCGAAAATCTTAAAACTCCCTTTATATCCTTGCAGGGTCAAAACGATCAGGTATGCAATTATGAAAAGACAGTTACTTTTCTTAAAAATGTATCCAATGCAACTGTAATATCTCTTCCTAAAGTCGGACATGGTTATGGCCAGGAAAAAAACTGGGTTCCGCAACTTATGCAAGCTTATAAAAGTACCCTAGATGTAAAGGAAGAAAATAGCCCCGAATTGGCAGCAAAGAACCTTAATCTACCATTACATATTACAAATACTGCCAAAGACAAAGCAAGTCCTTATATGGTCGTATTTATATCAGGAGATGGTGGGTGGACAGATTTTGACCAACAAATGGCGAGTGCATTTGCTGCAAAAGACGCACCAGTAGTTGGCCTTGATGCATTAAAATACTTTTGGAAGAAAAAAAGCCCTGAAGAAACTACATCTGATATCCTCAAAATAATCGAAGCTTATGGTGAAGAATGGAAAAAGGAGAAGATTATTCTAGTTGGTTATTCCTTTGGAGCAGATATTATTCCGTTTGTGTATAATAGAATTCCCGAAAAATTCAAAAAAAGTATAACGGGGTTAGGTTTATTATCTCCATCTAAAGAAACAGACTTTGAAGTTCATGTTACTGAACTATTAGACATCAATGCTTCATCTGGATTTTCTGTGTCTAACGAAATAAATAAAATCAACGATATACGTCCAATCTGTTTTTTTGGAAAAGATGAAGAGGATCTTCCTGTCAAAGAATTTTCAAAAGATAAAGCCAAAATCATATATCTCGATGGAGGACATCACTATACAGATGCATTTATTACAATAGCAAAAGAGATGATGCCTTAAATCTGAATTATAAATTTTAAATGAATTGTTTTTTTAATGAAAACTCAAGTTTTATAAGTTCAAATTTATCTCTATCGAGTGGTTTGTTAAGAAAACGAATTACCGATGGAATGTTTTCTACACGCTTAAGATCATCAGGATGTGTAGAAGAAGTAATCATTATGATAAAACAATTTCTTCTTATTATTTCAGAGAATTTTATGTATTCCTCCAGAAATTCAAAACCATTCATTCCAGGCATATTGATATCAAGGAAGATGAGCTGAGGGAGTAAATCGGGCGTACTTTCTAATGAAAGAAGGTATTCGATAGCATCTGGTGCTGAGTCTAATAAAACAATTTCTTCGGCAAAACAATACTTCTCTGCCATACGATTGGCAATATAACGATCTGTTGCGTTATCATCTACAACGAGAATTTTTTTAAACGGTGGTGTTGTTGTCTGTTCCATAGATTAAGTTAATTTACTTGTTTGGAATTTTAATAGCAAAGGTGGTTCCTTGGCCAATTTCAGATTGAACTTTTATATTTCCATTGAGTTTATTTATTGCTTCTTTTACAATGTAAAGTCCAAGACCCGAACCAACTGATTCTTGAGATACGCGATAAAACATATCGAATATTTTTGAGTGTAATTCTTTATTAATACCAATACCATTATCCTGCACAATGATATTAGTCTCGATATTAGAAGTTACTATTTTAATATTTATAAATGGGTTTGAAATTTGTGCGTTTTGATACCGAATTGAATTCGAAATAAGATTATTTAAAATTGTAACCAAACGATTTTTATCAGAGTATACAGGAGTGTCACCAATTATATCTACTTTAAAACCAACCCTCCTATTGGTATCTCCCATGAATTTTAAATTTTGGGTTACATCATCAAGAAGTTCATTAAAGTTTATTTTTTCCTTATGAACTTCCATGCGTGAATTACGCGAATAAACGAGGATATCGGAAATAAAGCTATCGAGTTTTTTAGCATTTTCTTTTAACATCTGGAGATGTCCCAGCATTAATTCTTCGGCGGTATCATCCTGTGCAATTTCAATAAGACCTAACATTGAATTTAAAGGAGCACGCAAATCATGCGAAGTACTGTATACAAAACGATCCAGTTCGTAATTTGCAGTTTTTAATTCTTGATTCTCAATTTCACGCTTTTTAAATGTTTGATTGATATGTGCTTCACTATATTTTTTAAATTGGTAAGCCCATAATCCGCAAAGGCCAAAAATAGTTGTTGCCAGTATTATATGAATAATAAAGGTTTGCAACGACATATAATCTAACTGGGTAAAATAAATTTCGCTAACCCCTTTATATTGCAAATAACCAAACAGTGCATGATGAAATATTACAACTAATGTAAGCGGTATTTGTAGTTTCCAGTTTTGATAAGTAATAAGTATTGCACTTGCTACAAATGCTGTAAAATGCATTTCGAACATACCATGCATTTGATAAATGTATTGACACATAAAAATACCTAATATCGTACTGAGTACGTACTGATAAAAGTCTGATTCTGGCAAAGCAAATTTTGAAGAATAATAAGCAACAAGTAGTAAACTACCTACTCCTATTGCTATTTGCCATGTATCATAATAAAAGGCAAGTAATAAACCGACAATGAAAAAAATTAAAAGAAAATAATTAATCAAATTATCAGATTTTCTTTTAATTGCCAAAAGGAATTCTTGAATATGTATCGACTGCTCTATATCTTCTATTTTTTGCTTCATACTATTTTTGCGATTTGGTAATTCACATTTGAACGTTTTTAAGGCAAAGGTAAATAGGTTTAAAAAGTGTATGAAAAGGAGGTTAATCCTTTAAAATTAATATCCCTTTCTTGTATGACAACTTTATGTAGGTTAGAGAAAGTGATATGTTGTAATGTTGATAAAAAGATTCAACTTAAGAACGGAATATAACAACTTTTTTACTTCAAGCTTTAGCAAGTGAGTTTGCTGAGAATAAGTTTATAAAGTAAAAAAACCATATAAACTTTAGCTAATTTATGAAAAAAATAGCAAAGTAAGATTTTGTTTGTTATAATATACTTGAAAATTATGACGATTATATTCTTTAAAAATACTCTTTTCTCCTAAATAATTTAAAACTGGCATTAATCAACAGAAGACTTTCGTTTTTTTATTGATTTTTACTTTCAAAAATAGTAGGCAAAAAACTAAATTTATATCTTAAAAAAACTCCAGATTTCTCGGAAGTTTTTTTACTTAATAACCAGTAAGATAATTTTAGAACCATTTTATATGTAGCAGATAGTTAGTTTATAAAATACAACTGATAGTTTCTAAATAGCAACTACAAATAGCGTAAATACAACTAAAAGTGTTTGAGTTTTTTATATTCTGGAAATGTATCTAAATACCTTTGCTGAATCAATAATAAATAAAAAAAGTACTATGTTAAATACTAAACTTATTGGCAATAAAATTGCCGAAGCAAGAAAGAAAATAAATATTTCTCAAGCCCAGCTTGCTCAGCAGCTATTTATTAGTTCTCAGGCAGTAGGAAAATGGGAACGCGGAGAATCAATGCCAGACATCACTACTTTTAATCGTCTAGCGGAAATTCTAAATGTTGATCTTAATTATTTTTCAGAAAACTTTCAATCTAAGGTTAATGAGATAACATTGAATGAACCGTTGAATAAACAATCTGAAAAAGAGGAGAAAAAACTAAGTTGGGATATGTCATATGGAAATTGGGTAGACGCTGACTTTTCTGGATTGAAAGATCTTCATGAAAAATTTAGTTCGTCAAACATGCTACGTTGTTTCTTTGTTGGTTCAGAAATGTCAGAACTGCTTTTAAAAAACAATAATGTAGATAGCTGTGATTTTTCCAATTCCAACATAAGTAACAGTAACATTCAGAATTCTAACTTAGCCAATAATATATTTAAAAGCTGTTCTCTAAAAGAAACTAAATTTTTAAAAAACTATATTAAAGGTTGTGATTTTTCTGGGGCAAATCTTATCGAAGTGGATCTTATTAAAAGCAATCATATTGATAGCTGTAACTTTTCAAATACCGACATAAGTAACAGCCACATTCAGAAATCTAGCTTAGCCAACAATATATTTAAAAACTCTTCCCTAAAAAAAGCTGAATTTTTGGAAAGTCATATTAAAGGCTGCGATTTCTCCGATACAAATTTTACCCAAGCTGAGTTTAAATCAGGTGCTTTCGTTAATAATACGGTTATAAATGCAGTGTGGAGTCATACTTCTTTTATTGGAATGCAAATTGACGATATCCTTTTTGATGGAACTCTGGAAGATTGCTATTTTGAAAACTGCTCTTTTAACAGAGTCATATTTCAAAATTCAACGCTTATTAACACGTTCTTTAAAAACAACAACTTAAAACGAATTCAATTCATAGATTGTCAAGCAGATAGAATGACTTACGAATTCCTAAAAAGCGGAAAAGCTGATTTAACTGGTATCAACTTACAATCTTAGACATCAGGTTAACCAGACAACAAAATATAATCATTACAAACGGCATCTTGCATATTTGCAATATTTAAGAAAATCCAAAAAATAATCTTTAATAATAAAACAATGATAGCACTTTTAGTAACCTTTTATTTAGCTGTTTTCAAATCAATTAATTTTTTATTTTTAAAATAATACTAACTATGGGTCGTCCTAAAATAAGTTGACCGTTTTACAATAAATGCTTAATTAGCTTGGAGTAAAAATGATATTTTAGATGTTCAATTTCATCTCTAAGATTTTACCCGAGCTAAATAAGCTACATAATTTTTCTTCTACGTTATAGAAAAATAGCATCCAAATATGAATTATGAATCTGATTCAATATCTAAAATGTTTTTTAAAGGTTTTATAACTTCACCGTATTCAACTAATAAATATATTGTCGTTGCAATTAAGAAAGCGGCTAATATAGATATTGATTTAATACCTATTAACTTTTTTTTATTAGAGTTAAAATTCTTCTCTAAAAAATAATTTACAATCAAAAACAATATAGCTGCGATTAAACCAATAGGTATAAATGCAACTATACCATACAAATAGTTGTCATTAAAGATTCCGAAAAATAAAATAGAAATAAGAGGAAATATACAGGGTACAAAAAATAGATATAATAAAAACTTCATTTTATCTCTAATAGATTTACTCTTTTTTAGACTATAATCAATTCCTAAATACAGCATAACTAAGCCTAACGGAATAAGGATATCAAAACGACAATTAAATGGAAATGTAGAGTTAACTAATGACCAAATAAATACAAAACTTACTGGTAGTACAATAAAAACGTATAAAGTTGCAATACTATATAACGCAACTCTAGAAAACTCCTTCATAATTTACTTTTTTGAATAACCTATTTTTACACCTGAACTGAATGAGCTTTTCAATCCTATTTCAGCCTCTCTCAAATACTTAATATGGGAGAGATTATTGCGATGACTTTACAAACGTATTTATCTCTAATGCAACTTTCGTGAAAACTAAACTTATATCCAATTTAATCCGAATTCTAAAACATAATGAATTAATGTAATTATTCCGCTTAAAATAATAATGGCTAAAATCCTTGCAATATTTTGATTCAGTTTAGTTTCTATTTTTCTTTTAATATAGTATAAATCGATTAATACAAATGGAATAAAGGAAACCAATCCAATAAATCCACCTATCCAAATTATTATAAATCCATATAGTGCATTAAATATGGAAAAGAAACTTGTTGCATCAATAGGTTTTCCTAATTCAATTCTCATCCATACCATTCCTGAAAGTATACTTAAAAGAAAACATATTATATATTTAATAATTGTTATTGTAACTTTCATTCTCAATAATTATGGTTTATATACAAAACGGCAACTCCACATAACTCTACTCTCACAAACCCTTTCATAAATCTACTTTTCCCGTATTCTGAGTTAACACCTGAATGTATATCATAGGTTTGTCAATAAATACTTTATTAGTTTAAATTCAATGAGGTGCATAAAAATTTGCTAAATACCTGCATGTTTTATTTTAATCAGAGTCCTAAAAATCTACTTATAAAAGATTGTGGATTATCATGATCTTGAAATATCGCGCACAAAACAAACCAATAAACTATTGCTAAAACTACCGCAAATAGAATAATTAGCACCAAAGAAAGTAGCCATTTATTCTTTATTTTTCTAGTTAAAAAATAAATTATTAAAAAAGAAAAAGTAGGGATCAATGCCCCAACAAGTCCAATATAAATTGAAATATTCATCAATGATTTCATTGGCATAGCAGACATATCAGACAAAAGATGATCTGATACATACCAATAGGTTATTCCTATCGTAGAAATAACAAAGATTATAATACTATAGAGAATTAGTTTGTAAGTGCTTTTCATAATTATTTCTTTTTATAACCTGTATTTATGCCTGAACTAAAGGAACTTCTTAGATCTGCTTCTACTTTTTCCCAAAATTGAGTATGACTTAAACCGTGGGATACAGTTGCAAAATAAGGAACTCCACCTGGTCTAATCGCCATATCTATTTTTTTATCTTTATCTGAAACAAGATTCGCATGATAAAGAGTTACTAGCTTTTGATAGTTTAGTATATTTTTTCTTAAAATCTTGATTTGAGCATCTAAGTCACCTGTTACGGCATATTCTGCATAATCTAAATAGCTATTAAACGTTGTAAGGGTTGCTGGTACTAAAAACTGGCTGAACAAACGCATTAATAGTTCTTCTAAATTATTTCTTTTTAAAGCACCTTCAACTCCTGTAGCAAAACCCTCAAATTGAGCCTTTTTCCCTCTACTGTGATAGGAATCATTAGTCGTAATATTTCTATCAACAACAGTTAAACTTCCTGCTTGTTTTTTTGGTGACCAAGATGTATCATCAATACTATCAGTCAAACCATGACTTTCTGCAAATACTTTTGCTAATAATTTTAAGATATAACTATCTTTTACACCCGTTTTTATATCAAACAAGATATTTAATACAGCTACCCCTTGGGTAAGATTCAAATTGCTAACTAACTTACTTTTTCCATATCCACTATTTATGCTACTAAAGTTTACGTGTACATCATAAGTCCATTTTAAAAGGCTTTTAAGCAAAACAACAAACTCATCTCTTTCTTTATCTAAAGTGACTTTAGCAACGTTTATACTTTTAATATATTTAATGAATTGATTTGTTAAAATATTAACTCCAAGAAATACTTTTGCCATTTCTCTCCAAATAATAATTGCCTCTTCCTCATTCATTCTAAAATCGACAACATTATCTTGTAATGCTTTTTTATCTACACTTGCCAATACTTCCATCCCTCTTTTAAAACTGTCAGAATGAAAATCTTTAAGAAAAACTTCTAGATTTATCAATGTAAAATCTGCCACAAAACGTTGGGTAATATCATACTCATTATGAACATTAATGATTTTACACTCCTTGTGTACTTTAGCGTGATTTAACTGATGCTTTTTTTGAAAAAAAGGTGTAGATAAATAAGTAATACTTTTTATTTTCCAAAATTTAGGAAATCTTTTATCAGTAGCAATCAAATTTGTAAATTGATTAATCACATTACCGCCATGAGAGTGACCAATTAAGTGTAAGTGGACTTCTTTATTCTTGTATTTAGGATAAACTCTAACAAATAAATCTAACAAACGATCTGCTGCAATAGTTCTTTCCTCTGTGTTATTATCCCCAGACCAACTTAAAAATGTATCTTCAATATGTAAATCATGAAATTGAAATTTCAATTCTTTTAACTTTCCCCAAAAATTTTCGTTACTAGCACGCCAATAATCCTTATTGGCTTCGTGTTTTAATCCTTTGGTATTTATAGGGTCAGTAGTACCCGGTACAAACATAACAATATCAGTTATTTTACCATCGGATTTCACTACTACTTCTGGTTTTTTAAACCTCGGTTCTCCAAGTATTACATTCCCCATACTATTGTTTATTACCTTTTAGTTGTACCTTTTTGTTCGAAATCAATGTAAGATTTTTATCGGTTGCAACGATTTCAACTTTCTCAGCTGTTTCAATAAACTTCTGCGAAATGCCATAATACTTGTTGTCAACTGTAGTATAAAAATTTTTAGCGGTTTTAGTAATTGCCATAAATAATTTCTTAGATAATTAAAACATATTCGATTTCTCTGCACTATTTACATCTACCGTTTTGGCACTGCTTTCTAAAAGCATACTTTCTTTGGTACTAAAAATGGTAACTTCTTCAGCATGCTGAGTCGATTCTAGAGAACTTCTTATATGTGTTTTTTCTATTATCTCTGTTTTATTATTTGCATTCTCAGTAAAATCTCCCGCAGCAGTTTGATTGATATCTTTTGCCGCAATTTGTATGATATCTTTGTCCGCAGAATTTTCTATGTTTTCACCTGCTGTAATAGTTACATTTTTACCTGCCGAAATAGCAAAATCCTCTCCAGCATTAAGTGTAAAGTTCTTAGGAGCATTTGCACTTATATTTCCTTTCCCATCCATTTCCCAAGTATTCCCACTAGGATCTTCAATTAAAACACTGCCTTCGGCATCATTAAAAACCATTTTAATTCCTGAGCGGGTATGGATAGCTTTTAAATCATTTTGAGCCGATCCGTAACCAGAAGCCTCTTTACCATTGTATTGTGTTCCTAATATATATGGATTCTGTGCATTAGCCCCTTCAAAACCGACCAATACTTCTTCTCCAATTTCTGGAATAAAATAAAATCCTTTACCTACACCTGAGTGGGGCTGTATCATACGTATCCATTCGCTCGTGGTAGTACCACCTGCCCAATAAAACTCAACTTTAACTCGTCCTAATGCTTCAGGATCATTATTGTCTTTTACTTTAGCTGGTTGCGTCTCTGCTTTGGCAAAAACATGCACATCAGTATAATCCGGAGCACCTACATCCGAAGGAATCGCTTTGAACTCACATGAATAATTTCCATGTACTTCAGAATGGTGTATTGCTTCTGTAACAATAAGTTCATGCTCTACAGTTTGGTTTACTATTGTAAATACCTGTCCTATTCCTAAAGGCAAGTAAGATATCCCGCTATAATAAACGCTATTGGCATCGTTTCCTGCAGTTTGCAATTGAACCATTTCGTCTATTTCTTCTTTGTTTTGAGCATTGGTTGTATATGCACCAGTACTTAGATCACCTTGAGTGACGGTTCCTTGATTAAATCCTACAATTGAGGAGAAACTATCTTTACTACCTGTACTTGTTTTTAAAGCCGAATTTCGAATATTGTTTGCATTTTTATAATCATAAGCAGCCAACGAAATTTTGTGCGCTGTCATATTAGTCTGTATCTTAAAACTATGCAATGAAGCTCCGTTGATAAGTTTTATTTTACTAGTTTTAGTTTGTCCGAACTGCATACGCATACCATCAAAATAAAACCATTGTCCATAACGTGTTGCCAATCTTTTCAGAAATTCAAAACTGGTTTCGTTATACTGTGCCATATATTTAAATTCCTTAAGATACGTAGACCTTATAGAATCTCGTTGGTAAAACTCTCCTGGTCCTTCACCTAAAATTCCCAGTACAATATCGTCCATTCCTCTTTCTAAATACGTTCTGGATTTTTTCATATCGTCCAGAACAATAGTATGGCTTATTCCTGTTACATGCAAACCAACTGGGCTACCATGAAGATCTACAGAAGAGAGTTCTGTAATTATTCCTTTACTCATAAGTCGAATTCCAGTAAGACTTTTAAAAGTAAAAATAACTTCATCTCCTAAATAACTCCTTAAAGCTTTTGCCTGATCGGCTGGTTTAATAATTGCTTTACCTGTATATTGCCAGATAAATGAAAAATGATGATGATCGGCCATTTTTTGGGATAGCTTTAAATCATAATAAACAATGTTTTGAGAAAAACTTCCTATAGTAATATGTACTTGTTCTGAGAAATGTGCCATAATAATATGTACTTATTTTTAATAAATTTTTTAAAATTTAATCTAAAGCAATCCAGTTGTTTGAGAATTTAGCATCTCCAAAAGTCAATTCTTTAGCTACTAATTCCATAGTTATTTTCATTGGTACTTCGGTAGTACTTGTAAATTGCTCTTCGTAATTGATACAGAAAGCCTTAACAAACTTAAGTTCTTTCATTTTGCTCAGTGCATCTCTTCTGTAAAAAACAATTTTTCCATCCTTAGTCAAATCACTATTTAACATCCATGACAAAAAATTAGTATTTTGGTTGGCTTCAATAATCATTTTTACCACACCGCCCTTGGCAGCCCCAGTTGGTTTACTTGTGGTATCAATTTCTTGTTTAAAATTAATATTAAATTCAAGAACATTATATTCTTCCCCATCGATTTGTAATTTGGATAAAAAACTCATTTGTCTTTTTTTTTAGGATTATTTATTGTTAAAACTTTATTCGGAATATTAAATATATAAAATTAATCTCTCAAAACTATACTATCTAATAGCTTCATACAATACCCACTTTTAGTGATATTTGCTTAAAAATGAACTTACAAACTTTAATTTTAAATAAGTAGATCTTGTTATCTTATAACCTCTAATGGTCCTCCAGCTTTAGGACGATATAGATACATATCATACCATACTGCCTTACCACTTTCTGGATCTTCCCTCATTAATGCTGAGTAATCAATATAATATTTATCTACTTTTACTAAAGCAACCATTTTACCATCACCAAAGAATTGCATTTTATATTGATTGAAAATAAAAGGTTTACTATCATTTACGTTATCTATCCATTCATTTACAATTTTTTGAGGATCATGAACTATTGGAGTACCAAACCATTCATTCTGATAATCTGCTTGCGTTATTTCAAATTGTCTTTTGTAATATTTTCCCGCTATAGCATTTACATCTTTGGCTTTGTAATATCCTATCATTTCTTTATAAAAAGCCTCTACTTCTTTCAACAGTTCGTCTTTATTTTCTTTGCTTAAATCTATTCCATTTTTCCATCCTTCAATATCTTTTTCATAAGCAACTACAGGAGCATCAAATTCTAAATTCACTTCATAATAAGGTAGTCTTCCATTTTGTTTGGGTAATTCATATTTTAATGCTTCTTTAAAGTCTTTTACTTTTTCTTTTCCATACTCGCCGTAATTAATACTTAATTTCAACACCACATTTTCCATATCAATTTCCTTTGCCATATTGTAGTTATTATCTACAACTGGAGTCATACGGATTGTTAACTTTTGTTTTCCAAACTTCAACAGTGCTTGATTGATTCGGGTCAAACCTGATAAATTACCAGGGTCATATTGTTTATATACTGGTAAATCATTTACTAATGCTTCAAAAGTAAAATTGGTAGCTTTATCTATATTAAGTGTATAACTTGGATTGTAATTATAAGTTTTTACCTTTTTATATATATTTACCACCTTCTTTACATTTTCCTGATTCATAATCTCCTCTTTTTTTATTTCTTTTTGTGCACAAGAAAATAAAAAAACAAAACATAAAAGTGTGCTAAATAGTATTTTCATAATCTAACGGATTACCTCTAATGGTCCTCCAGCTTTGGGACGGTACAAGTACATTATGTAAGTTTGAACATTCCCTTCAGCATCTTCGCGTATTAAATTTGAAAAATTAAAATAGTATTTATCTGTTCTTACTAAAGCAACCATTTTTCCATTTCCATAAAATCGCATGGCGTAATCCTCAAATACAAAAGGCTTAACATCATTTACATCTTTTATCCATTCTTCTATTAGCATTTGAGAATCTTCAGGCTTATTTCTGTATCCCATTTTATCTAATTCTAATTGCCTTTTGTAATATTTTCCAGCAATAGCATTTACATCCTTGGCATCATAATATCCTATTATTTCTTTGTAGAAGTTCTCTACTTCTTTCAACAGTTTATCTTTATCTTCTTTAGTTAAATCTACACCGTTTTTCCATCCTTGTATATCATTTTCATAAGGTAGTACTGGAACATCAAATTCTAAATGTACTTCATAATAAGGCAATTTTCCTTTTTGCTTGGGTAGTTCATATCTTAGAGCTTCTTTAAAATCTTTTACTTTTTCTTTTCCGTATTCTCCATAATTAATACTAAGCTTCAATGCTATATTTTCCATGTCAATCTCCTTTGCCATAATAAAATTATCATCTTTTAAAGGAGTCATTCGGATTGTTAGTTTTTGTTTTCCAGAATGCAGTAACGCTTCATTAATTGGCATAGAACCTGTGAAATTCTTTGAATTATAATTTTTTATCAATTGTTCATCATTCACCAAAGCTTCGAAAGTAAAATTGGAAACCTTTTCAATATGCAGGGTATAACTAGGCTTATAATTGTACTCTTTTACTTCTTTGTAAATATTTGCTACTTTTTTTATGTTTTCCTGATTCATTATGTCTTCTTTTTTTATTTCTTTTTGTGCACAACCTGTAATGCTGCAATTAATTAATAATAGAACAATTATTTTTTTCATGATATTAAATATATTTTATCTGTTTCAAATTTGTAATTCAAAAAGGTAACCTCTCCTTCTATAGATCCTCCTATTTCAAATAAAGGTTTATTATTCTTTAAATTTACACTATCCCCTTTTTTAAACTGAGCTATACCCGTTGCCGAAAACGAAAGTTTAATTCCTTCAAATTCTAATTCTTTCTTGGCGAAAAACCCTTTATTATCAATTCCGTAAAAATCAGTTACACCAATTCCTGCTTCTGCTCCAGCTCCAAATCCTAATTGCAAAATAGCTTCGTATCCAAGTGTTTTATATGTATTCGCAATGTTTATTTTAAATTCCAGAGCTGTTTTAATACTGGTTTTCCCCTTAGCATTAATTTCTTTAAAACCTGCCAGCCTATTATATTGAAAATCTACAGTAGTGTCTATTTGTCCTGATACCGAGAACTCACAAGTTATAGCGCTTGAATCATCTGCTAATATGTATAATAAGGCATCAATAGCTTTTAATACTGCATAAGCAATAGGATGTCTTCTGCATAAAAGTTCTAAAATATCCCATTTTATGGAGACTCCTAAAAGAGGACCAGCTTTTAGCATTAAATCAATACCCAATCCTTGTCTTCCTGCTAATGCTGGATATTTTTTTGCGTCAATTTGCTCATAATACCAAGAACCTGCAAATGATAATTTAGGATATAATATTTCATATTCTACAGTTTTTCTTTTGAGCTTATCCATCAAGCCATCAATACTTTTTTCTTGCGTTGGAGTATATCCTTTTTGATCATAATCCCCTTCTATAATACCTATGGCTTTTCCAGCTAATAAAATTACTGGTCTTAACTGTTCATAAATTTGCTTTACGAAATTTTCAGTCAATTCATTTTTTATGTCTCCACCATAATGTTCTTCTTCTAAAGACACAGTCATTCTTTTCATAATTTCAAGCAACTGCTTAAAACTTGTTCCTTTGTCTACTGGAGCGACTTCTGTTGTTTTAGGTTTTAGATCATATTTTTGAGTAAAGTACTTTTCAGCATTATCTAAGGTTTCTTTCCGTCTTAAATTAGCCTCATTAATTTTTTTGCCTTTCTCAGTTGTATCGTTTTCATTAGCTCTAAAATTAGCCTCATCCTTTTCTTTAGCATTATCTTCAAAGGTTTTTAATGGCGCAAAATCCCCTCCTTTTCTATTTAGTTTTTCAATATCTTCCTTCTTTACATTAAAGCCAAATTTTAATGTCCATTTAATGTCGGGATAGATTGCAATATTTATATTTTGCTGAAAAGCACAACTTTTTGCGACTGCAGTAAGAGTATTTATCTTATCTGCGCTTAAATTGGGCAGCCAGAAATACTTCATTGCTTTATAAAAAGTTGTTAGGGCATTAGCGTCCTGTGGGATATCGTAATTATAAAACGCATCAAACTCAATTTGTTTCTGCCTAACGGTTACAATTCCTTTTTCTGAAGCAACACTTTCTTTTTGTGTTGTCTTCGCACCCATCGTCGAAGTTTTATTACTCGATTCAGTTTTTACTAATTCTTTTTCTTCTTTTTTTACCTTATGCTCTGCTTTAGAGCTTGGATCGATTTTTAATTCATAATCTTTTGGAATAGTTAGTATGATTATTTCCTGAGTATTATGTTTTGGTTTTCTTTCGCATTCTAAGGTTTGAAAATCAAAGTCTAAAAGGTATGTTTCTTTCTTCCCTGTAACTATTTCTATTCCAAGATCTTTTATTGCTCTTTGTTCATCTTTTGACGAATCAAAAAGGATTGTAGATCCTGCTTTGTCTTGCTTTTTTAATTCAATTTTATCGTATCTACATGGGCTGAAACTAGCAATATTAGTTTCTACTTTCCCAACAAGAACAGGATTATTGGTAGGTTCTGTAACAGTCTCATGTTTTTCTCCCTTTATTTCTACTTCTAAAAAGCAATTTTCAGGTATTTTTAAAAATTTACCAGTTTCTTTTGATTTTACTGTAGGGAAAATTTTCAAGGAACTTCCTGCTTTAGCCATCCATTTTGCATCAATTAAAACAGGAATTCTAACTTTCTGAACATGTGATTCTGTTTTACCTTTTACTTTTATACCTCCAGAAATTCCGGTTTTATTTACCTCATTTTCAAGTAATTTATGCACTAACACTTCGCATCCAAAGTTATCCTTATTAGAAATTGGCAGTAAATCATTAGGGTCTGCAGTGTCTTTATCCCATAATCCAACTTCTAAATCTTGTCCATACATATGAGTTGTATAAATGTTTAAAAGAATTTTAGAGCCAAATTTCACCTTTCCTGTAATGGGTTTACAATCAAGATCTGTCCATGCGATACGTACAATTTGAGGGATACCAGTAGCACGAACATACAACCCGTGTGGTGTTTTTCCAGTAGCGGGATCATTTTTAGTAAAAACTTCAAGCCAGGCAAAGCCACCACCAACCAGAATCTCCGGAAAAGAAATGTCATTTTTATAATCTTTGGGTATCCCAATAGTAAAGTCGCTGTTATGTGCTATTGTTTTACCTTTCATTCCGTTACCCACAACTTCCCAAGACCAGCTTATAGTTTTAAGTTCTTCAAGAATTTTTTCGTTAAAGGCTTTCTTATCTTCAACGTATTGTTTTTCTTTCTCTACTACTTTTTCATGTTCCGCAACGTATCTCTTCCTGTCATCAATGTCAGGCATTTTCAAAACTTCTTCTTGAGTTAATTTTTTAAAAGCACCTGGTTTTTTTGGAGCGTTTTCATGAAGCCCAGCTGTAGGTGTAATTTCAACGACAAATACTCCTGCCTTAGACAAGGTTAAGCACCCCATCGCTTTATCAAATTTTTGATCTTTAGTAAGAGGTAATACTGGAACAAGATGTAGATTTTTACTCATAATTTACTCTTTTAAGCTTTATTTTCAATCATTAAAACGGCATTATCTAAATCTTCAAAGTCCACTGCAGGGAAAATTTCATTTAACACTTCGGGTTTACTATTCTCCACATTTTGTTTAGTCACTTCAGCAGTTTGACCATGATCTGTTATAGTAATACAATCGGGGGCTCCCATTGGACATGTCCCTTTACTGTCTTCTAGTAATAGTTTTCCTTGATTAGATAAAACTATTTTTTCATAAATACCACTCCATTTGGTAATTTGGGCTAGGCACGGTAAGTAATCACTTCCTGCAGGTTGCTTCTTACACTTACCAAAGGTGTTTTTCTTAAGTGTTTGCCCTATATCTTTATCACTGGCAATTAGCTTTTTCGATCCGTCTTTGTCATTCGCATAATGTTTTGTATGCGTTTTAACCATTAATTTATCAGTTTTAGGCTCTACACTAAATTTACATTGGCAAGTAGCGCCTTGTACTACAATATGTTTTTCACTCATAATAAATAGTGTTATTTTCTTTAATTCTTAATCTGCTTTATTTTAAAATAATTTAAATATGCTCCAAAAACTATTCTTTTCTTTAACCGGCTCATTTTCTTCTTGCCAATATGATGCACGCTTCTGCTTAGATTTCGAATCAGGTCTGAAAGAACTATTTTCAGGTAAATGATAAATTTCTATTTGGGTTGTTTTCTGTATTTTTTCTGTAATTTTTGTTTTGTAAGTTCCTATTATAGAAAATATACTTCTATCTTCTCCATATAATTTATATTGTACTTCCATATCAGAATTTAAAGGCTCTACTTTAATACCAGCCATATCCGATTTTGGATATTCACATCGATTCAAAACTTCATTTATTGTTCTCTTATCTGCAGATTTTCCTTTAATATTAATATAAATCTTATCTGTTGCAGAGTAGTATTCTTCAATCATTTGTTGCACATCATACTTTATGATTTGGTTTCCAAAAACAGGTGATTCCCAAACAGAATTATGTGCTTGATCTAAATCATATTTTATATATAGTGGTTTGAAGTAAAGATGGAAAAACCACATTTTAGAGATTGATTCTGTTAGTAGCTTCTTATTAACTAAAATAGACTCAATTTTTAGAAGTATTTCAGAAATTATATTTCCTTGATAATATTGTGACAACCTTTCTTTTATAGGAAGCCATCTATCTTTAATAGCATTATGATTTATGATATCTAAAATATCGCCTTCTTCGCTAACTTTTACCCGAATCGGAAAAATCGCTTGTGAACAGTTATCTGCTATTTGTTCTATTTTCAAATCAGGGGCTAGATTATCTATATAAACTTGTTCTCTATTTATATCAAAAGAGAAATTACTACTATTATAACTTTGAATACATACTATGTCTACTTTATAATGGATGGTGCTAATTAAATTGTCATCCTCAAAATTTTGTAGCGTAAAGCCATAAACTCTATTTTCATCAAAAGGATTAAATTGTATTGTATTATCATTTTCTAACAATACTTTTTTTAAGTCTGACATATTTTAAATTATCCTAGCTAAATTATTTTGTATTTAATCACACATTGAGTTTATTATTCTTTATAATCTTCAAAACAACATGTCTTTGTTATTTGTTAAATATTCATTGATTACTGCAATATGTTTCCCAATTATTATAAAAATATGTAAGATTTATATTGAATTTAAAGATACATATTTTTCTTACACTACAAAATCAAACAATAAAAAATAATAATTTTTTAATTAACATAGAGTATTATTATTTGGTATAATCTATAAGTAACCCCTTATTTTATTGACTAAAGTGGGTTTCAAAAAACGTATTTATAAAACAAAAAAAAAAGCAAAAAAAATTGGATCGTTAAGTAAACTAAATGCTATTTTTTTCATTTATTAAAATAAATATCATTGACAAAACAGTTTTTAAAAATTCTGATAAATTATTAATCTGATAAAAGTCTACCAACTTTTATGCAAAGTTTTAGGCTACTTTTTATTTAAATAAGTTTTGAGTGATTATCCTATTTATTTCCTGTAATTCTGTTCAGAAGAACAAAAAGGAAATTATTGTAAACGAAAAAAGCTCCAGATTTCTCTGAAACTTTTTTCATTTTAATAGCGGGAAATATCAAAAAAACCTAACCTAATTATTAAAGATTATAATAGGATAATCTATTTGAATTTGAATCTTAATTTTATTTCGACAAAAGATTATTAATACTGAGAGAGCTTCCCTCCTCTTTTTTATCGAACTAATTGTATATATGCGCTATAGATATCGTCCTTAAGAGAAGTTCGCATATAATATACGTTTTCTTCTTTATCTTTTAAATTATATTGAATTAAACCCGCATCACAATAATAATAAAACAAGTTATCATCATCGGGAAATTCAATATTTGAAACAGGTATACTTGTTAATTTTATTTCGAGTAATAATTTACCATCCGTTAAGTCTAGTTTAAAAAGTTTTCCTTTACGAGTATATCCCCAAAGTTCATTATTTTGCTCAGTGATGTATTCAATATTGTCGCCTTTAAAATCAGTTTTCCATATCTGAGTTCCTGTTTTTGAATCAACAGCGTATACAGAAGAAACTGTGGAACCTTGTGCGGCAAAATATACTTTTTTGTCTTGGCAAAATATACGTTCCTTGATATTATATTGATTTTCCTCTAATTTAAATTGCCATAAAACATCTAGCTTATTCGGAGTTAAGGCAAAAAGCACGTCTTTTTCATTTGCTATAAATACATTTTCGTCATCTGTTACAGGTTTTCCGGTCATAGCTTCCTCAAAGCTTTTTTGGTTAAGAACTTTTCCTGTATTTGCATCAAAACTATAGACATTCGATGCACTTTGAGTGAAAATTTTATTATCAAAAAAGAGTACTGGAATATCGTTATTTGAAGAATCTAACTTGTAGCTCCATGATAAACTACCATCTTTTATATTAAGAGCGTATAGGTTACTACTTTCATCTTGATTTTGACCGGTTATATACAGTTTTCCTCCATTTATAATCGGAGTTTGATCTTTTAGAATAATTTTATCTGTAATGTTACCTAACCTTGATTTCCAAAAAGGATCACCAGTTTCGTTATCTATTGCAAAAATTTCACCGTTTATAAATGGAACGTATATAACTCCATCATGTATTGTTACTTTATTTGCACACATTTCAGTATTAGCATCTGTAGGTTTTACAGTCCAATTAACATCTTCGGAGTCAAAATCATATGAAAAAATAGTACCGTCGTAATCATAAAGTAAGATTGCTTCTTCATCTAATGTTACTTTTTGAAGCGGACTTATAACCTTATTAGTGACTGCTTCGTTAGGAGATAACTTATCATTAGAATAATTCGTTTTATCAGGTTTTGAAGTAGTTGTAATTTGCCCAAACATATTTATGACGGTAAATACAAATAAAATAGTTATTAGTTTTTGTTTCATTTTTGTTTCAGATTGTAATGTTTTATTTGGTTTTTGCATTTTATTCTTAAATATATTTAGTGCAAACAAATATAAACGAAAAAAGCTTCAGATTTCTCTGAAGCTTTGTCTTTGTAACCCTAACGAAACAATTCTCTAACCTATTTGTAGATGATATAAAGATATTGAAATGGTTAAGTGATTAATTCAAAAAATTTGTTCCCAAAAAATGATGAGTTAATACAGTTAGCAAAATATTTTTATTGAATTATTAAGTTTTAGAAAAAGAAGTAACCAACAGATAATTGAAATACTCCATTTTTATTTTTGATGGAAGAACCTTCTACATTATTAATATCGGTTAATCCCAAATTATATCTTGCGCCAAAATTAAGTCCGTTGTCAAGTTTATAGCCTAAACCAAAATTAATACCAAAATCAAAAGTATTAAACGAATCTTTTACATCTGTTTTTTCATTTTTGGCACCAACTAAAAACCCTATTTGAGGTCCGGCTTCAACACTTAAGCCTTTTGTTACATAATATTTTCCCATTAAAGGAATGTTCAGATAACTTAAGGCAACTGTGTTATCATTAAAACTATATCCCTGACCAGAATACATTAATTCAGGTTGAAAAGAGAATTTTTCGGAAATTGGAATTTCTGATACAACACCAAAATTAAATGATGTTACAAGATCGATATCTTTGGTATTATCTCCACTGATATTTGCAAAGTTTAAACCTCCTTTAACACCAAATTTGATTTTTTGAGCATTAACATTTGTAAATCCTAAAACTGTAACAACAGCTAGTAATAAAATTTTTTTCATAAAAATTGATTTGAATTATTTGACTGCAAAATTCAGTTAAGAAAAATCAGAAAAGGTATCAAAAGCTTAAAAATGGATAAATTGGCACTTATTTTGGGGGTATTTTAACATTATTTGTGTTGTGACCAGTTATTTTTTTTTAAGCTTTATAAAAAGTCGTTTTGAAGTAAACCCAGATTCTAATTTCTCAGATGGCACGAGTTTCCCCTTCGTGAATGCAAAGTTGTTTCACGGGTAATCCACAATAAAAAAACTCCAGATTTCTCTGAAGTTTTGTTTTAGTAACAAGAAGTACTAAAATCGATATCCAGCACTTAGACCAAATTTTGCAACAATAGTATGGTCTGTTTTATTTGCATTGAATAATAGGCCACCAAAACCAACATTAGCTTCAAAAAGAAATCCGCTTTTACTCACCCATTTCCAGCCTCCGCCGGCACCAAGAGCAAAATCAATAACATCGGGATTTTCGGTATATATTGAATGATCTTCTGAAGCGTATATTTTTTTTCCATCTATTGAAGTCAGCATTCCAAATCCTTCAACAAACCAGCCTGATGCATATTTTTTACCAAAATATCTTCTGTAATACGGAGATATTGAATAGTTTAAATCTTCTTCATTCTTTGTATTGTCAAACACATAATAAAAAGAAAGTCCTAATGACGAATTATGATTTAAATGTCTTTCGTAACCAACCTGAAAAGATTGCCATAAAGGAGCAATTGCATTTAATTTAATTTCATTATTTTTCTGATATGAATCAGTTTCATTTTGAGCATTAGCAGAATAAAAGACAAACAAAATGATTAGTAGTAAAAAGTTCTTTTTCATAAAAAGTGATTTGAATTATTAAAATCCAAAATTCACATAAGAAAAGTTAGAAAAGGTTTCAAAAACTTAAAAATGAATAAATTGGTACTTATTTACTGGTATTTTTATATTCATTTGGTGTCTGACCAGTAACTTTTTTAAAGGCCTTATAAAAAGTCGTTTTTGAAGTAAACCCAGATTCTAATCCCATCGCTAGCAAATTGTAGTTTTCATATTCAGAATTTGAAATCATTTCCTTGACAGCTTCAACCCGATATTGATTAATGTAATTAGCAAAATTATCCTCTGTTATCGTGTTTATAATTTGTGAAACATATCCTGCGCTTATACCTAGCTTTTCAGCGACTTTTTCTCTGTTTAATGTACTGTCGGTATAAATGTGCTGCTCTTTACAAAGAAGTTCAAGTTTTTGAAAATAAAGATTCTCTGCCGTAATAGATTCTCTGTATTCATCCGGGGTATTATTTTCTTCTGTTGGGCTTTTTTCTATAATTTGGAGACTGGGAGACGAAACAGCTAAATTGGTATTTAAAAAATTATAGATGGCATCTTTGTTTTTGGCGAGCCTATATTTGTAAATGCCTATATAAGCTGTCCAGTGCATTATTAATGTTGCCAATATAGCCACCCCACTCATGGTAGAAGAAATATCTAATTGAAAAAACAGGCCAATCAAATAGGTAGTTAGCCAGACAAATAAGATCAAATACATGATAGTCAATAAGGTAATAACCCATTTTTTCTCTTGAGGGTCTTTTAAATGCCTTATCATAAAATAAGAGTAGAGAGGTAGAAACAGGATGATGATAACGGCCAATAAAATCTGAATCAGCTGAAGTATAGTGATTAGGAACATGTAGGACTCAGGAATTTTATAAATTCCTGCTACATGATCAAGTTGAATTGTAATATTAAGAGTGCTGGCAAAGACAAATGGAATATAACACAAATAAATTTTTTGCCTGTTTTTTACCGCATCATCAATGCGGTTTATAATAAACAAAAATGTGAAAACAGGTAATAGAAATACCCAATCGATAGCATCTATAAAAAGCATTAAAGGATAGGATGTGAATACACCTTCAATTTCAAAAACATAATTTAATAAAACAATGGAAAGTGCAAATAGTAAGAAGGCCAGGTATTTATTTGAATTACTATTGAATATAGAAGACTTTAAAATAATTAAGCCTAAGACTACTCCCTGGAAAATCGCAATATTTAAAAGTGTTGTATAAATCAATTTTTTAATATAAAAGTTGTTTTTATGAGACGAATTTATATTAATACTGATGAATTTTCTTAGGGGATTAAGAAATGATTAACTAAAAGGCACTCTCCGAAGAGTTCTCATGCAAGCCTATGCACATGTTTCCTGACTTCATGCCTGCAATCAGAATCAGACAATATTTTATAAATCTAAACAAACAAAAAAAGCACCAGATTTCTCTGAAGCTTTGTTTAGTAACGGCAAGTATTGAAATATCTAACCAACTTATGAATGATTTTATAAGATTATTTGTGAATAATTTATATTTCTTTCGTCAGCCTTCTAATTCTCTTCATAAAGTGGGAAATCTATATTCTCCAGCCATACTTTCAACTTTTGTAAATGCATCGTTTAAATCAATACCGATTGAAGTAATAAAAAGTTTTTTTTCATAAAAAGTAATTTGAATTATTTCAATCCAAAATTCACATAAGAAAAGGTTTCAAAAACTTAAAAATGGATAAAGTTGGTACTTATTTACTGGTATTTTTATATTCATTTGGTGTCTGACCAGTAACTTTTTTAAAGGCCTTATAAAAAGTCGTTTTTGAAGTAAACCCAGATTCTAATCCCATCGCTAGCAAATTGTAGTTTTCATATTCAGAATTTGAGATCATTTCCTTGACAGCTTCAACCCGATATTGATTAATATAATTGGCAAAGTTATCCTCTGTTATCGTGTTTACAATTTGTGAAACATATCCTGCGCTTATGCCCAGTTTTTCAGCGACTTTTTCTCTGTTTAATGTACTGTCGGTATAAATATGCTGCACTTTACAAAGAAGTTCTAGTCTTTGAAAATAGAGATTATCTGCCGTGATAGATTCCCTATATTCATCTGGTATACTATTTTCTACAATTTGCATATTGCTATACGAAATAGCTAAATCTTCATTTAGAAAATTGTAAACCGCATCTTTGTTTTTGGCTAGTTTGTATTTATAGATACCTATATAAGCTGTCCAGTGAATTATGAATGTTGCAGATAAAGCCAGGATGCTCATAGTAGCAGAAATATCAAATTGAATAAATAAGCTGGTTAGATAGATAATAAGAAAAGCGAATAACAATGAAGTAACAATTGTTAATAAGATGATTATCCATTTTTTTTCCTCTGAATCTTTTAAATGCCTTATCATAAAATAAGAGTAAAGCGATAGAAATGGGATGAAAGTAACGGCTAAAAGAAGATGAATCAGACCAAGTATATTGATTAGATTGATGCCTGACTCAGGAATAGTATAAATTCCTGCAACATGATCGAGATCTTGTGTAATAGTAAGCACAGCGGAATAGGCAAATGGAATAAAACATAAATAAGATTTTTGTTTACTTTTTACAGTATCATCAATCCGGTTTATAATAAACAGAAATATGAAAGAAGGGATTAGAAATACCCACTCGATGTGATCGATAAAGCGTAGAAAAGGATAGGGAGTAAATGCATCTTCAATCTCAAAAACATGATTCAGTAAAATAATTGAGAGTGTAAATAGTAAGTATGCCAGATATTTATTTGAATTACTATTGAATATAGAAGACTTTAAAATAATTAAGCCTAAGACTATTCCCTGGAAAATCGCAATATTTAAAAGTGTTGTATAAATCAATTTTTTAATATAAAAGTTGTTTTTATGAGACGAATTTATATTAATACTGATGAATTTTCTTAGGGGATTAAGAAATGATTAACTAAAATGGCACTCCCAAAGAGTTCTCATGCAAGCCTGTGCTAATGATTCCAGACTTCATGCCTGCAATCTGAATCAGACAATATTTTGTAAATCTAAATAAATCAACAAAGCTCCAGATTTCTCTGAAGCTTTGTCCAAGGGCTGGTTATCTTTTATGATTTTTTATATAAATTTCTGGTAATTTCTTCTGAAATCTAACTAATTAAATTTTCTAGCTTCAAATTATTTTTACTTTAAATTTTGCATCAATATATGTTAGTAATAATAAAAACAAGCAACAAAGAATGAAACTTAAAATATTAAATTTTAAACTTATTCTAAGTTCTTTTGTTGCTTTGTAAACCAAAACTAAAAGAAAACTACAAACAAATATTGAAATTGTAAATAATCCTACTCCAATTGACATTCCAACTCTTCCCTCATCATTTGGGCTTAAGAGGTTTGCTAATCCTGCTGCGAATCTCATAACAAACGGAAAAAAAAGAAATGGGTACAATTCGATTTTCTTATATTTTGTTATTAAAAAGTAAAATAGGATTGCTTGTAAAACTGTAAACAACGGCCCAGCCAATGTTATATAGTTTCTATTCCATTCGTTTTGTAATTCTCCAGAAACTGGATTTGTTCCATTTAATGTTGCTATCATTTTATTTCCCAAGATTTCGCCAATACTCCAATGGGATAATTCGTATAAGATTGTACTCAAAAAGACAGCAATAAAAATTAAGAAAATGTATTTTAAATTAATTCTGCTTATGTTATTTTCAATCATATTTATCTCTTCTTTTACTTGGCGAGAAACCAAATTACTATTTTTTATTAAACTAATAAACTTAATTTTATTTCCTTTTCAGTGTTTTGTAAACAAAATATTGATTTTAACTAGCCTATAATGTTCTGGGACTACAGCGGGTTTGGGACTAAATTAAGCTTTTTTCTTCGGATTTGCCACCCGAGCGATAGCGAACAGACGAAGCAAATCATCCCAAATACAAAACCAACTATCCATTATAGCTATTACCCAAATCCGTTGTAGTAGCAGTTGTGGGACGTTTTTATGCAGTTTAATAAAATCGATATCCTAAATTTAAACTAAATTTTGCAATATCGTCGCGCAATATTAATCCCCCTCTGCTGACGCGAGCATTCCGCTCGTGAACGCAACACAAAATTGACAAAGAGACTTAATAAACATGGTTAAAACAAAACAAAGCTCCAGATTTCTCTGAAGATTTGTCATAATAACGGTAAGTATTGAAATATCTATTCATTTTTTTGAGGATTATTATAGTATTTTAGCATGCGTATCCTATATGTTTTATAATGAAAATTATATATTTGAAATAAAAAGGGTACAATAATTATCACACATATAAATAAGTTGACAGTAATTTAAAACAGATATTATGACAAAACAGACATTTATAATCTTTCTTGGGCTTTTGATGCTAAATTCCTGCAAACAAGACAATGTTGACTATGTTTTTGTGGAGGGTGGAACTTTTGAACAAGGTAAAAACCAATTCATCATTAGCCCAAAAGGAGATACAATAAATGGTTTTACAAGTCCACACCGAATGGTAGAGCTTGATGACTTTTACATAAGTAAATATGAAATAACTGTTAAACAGTTTAGAGAATTTTGTGAAAAAACAGGCAGAAAAATGCCTGAAGTACCTATTGAAAATGCCCACGGAATAAAAGTATATTATAAATGGATAGACGAAAACCCAATGCTTGCAACTTGGGACGAAGCAAATGACTTTGCCAAATGGGCTGGAGGAAGATTACCAACTGAAGCAGAGTGGGAATATGCCGCTAAAGGTGGAAAGAAAACTAAAAACTACAAATATAGTGGTAGTAATAATCCAATCGAGATTGGATGGGTAAAAGAAAACTCAGACAGCATCTTTCATAAAGTTGGTCTACTTAAACCTAATGAACTAGGAATTTATGATATGACGGGAAATGTTGGTGAATGGGTTTTTGATTGGTATAACCCTGAAAAAGATAGTTTAGTAAGTACAAAAAATCCACAAGGACCAGCCGAAGGAGCTTATAAAATTTCGAAAGGAGTTAGTTGGTTTTACGAAACCCAAAGCACTGATGGAAAGCCATTAGAATATGGAATTCATATGCCAGAAGTTAGGTACCAATCTCCAAAAGGCACACGAAATGACGGATTTGGATTTAGAATTGCAAAAAACAAATAAAACTACCGCTAACAGTTACTACAACCGATTTGGACAATAGCCTTAATGGAAAGCAGGTTTTATATTTGGGATGATTTCTTTGAGAATAAAAAGAAGGCACTTTATTATGAAATATAAAACTATTGAAAAAATTAAATTCACTAATTACAAAATTATAGCTTAATTTTTTTCTTCTTTTTGTTGATATATCCACATTCATTTTTGTATCAAAAACATCTGGTAAAATAAAAATCCCTTTGATAATTTATAATGGAAAAATTATATATTTGAAAATAAATAGCATACAATACTTATCCTTTATATCTACCCAAATCCGGGTCGCTTTTTGTGGTTTTGCCACACATATAAACAAGTTGGCTACAATTTTCGGTAACCTTAATAATAAAAAATAAACCAAAAAAATAAACCAAAAAAAGATAATACAAAATGAAAAAAATAATACTCTTACTCCTTACATTATTCATTACAAATTTTAACTATGCTCAAAACATATTACTTGACAGTTTAGTTCAAAAGAATGGTTTCTCTTTCCAAATTGATAAAAATATTTCATTTCAGGGAAAAGGATGGGATGTTTTACTAGACGAAATAAAACAATCTAATTCTGTTTTGTTGGGAGAAAATCATTTTACAAACGAAATTCCTTACTTCACAAATGCTATTATCAATGAGGTTAAGTTTGATAATTATTTTCTAGAGGTTGATCCTTATTCAGTAGATATAATCGAAACAAATATTAAATCTCTATCTGCCGAACAGCTTAATTCTTTTGTTAAAGAATATAGTACAAACTTTTCTTTTTTGGAGTTAGAACCCGAATTTAATTTGCTTAAGGATTTAGTTAAACGTAATACCAAAATATATGGTGTTGAACAAATTAGCATTTTTGCAGATCAAATGATAATTTCAAATTTAAAAGAAACTTCGAAAAATAAAAAAGTGATTGAGATATATGAGCAAATGCTCCATAATTCCAAACTACTTGCGTCTAAAGAAGGTCATGAAAAATTCTACCTATTATCCGAAGATTGCCTTCAAAAAATAGATTCATTGTTGAAGTTAAAACTTTCTGATAAAGAGCGAAAACAAATTGAAGCATTAAAGTTAAGTAGAGAGATTTATATTAATAGAAATCATCCCTTAAGGATTCAACTGATGAAAAGTATCTTGCTAAACCAAATGTCCGATTGGAAAAACAAAAAAAATCTTTTCAAGTTTGGTGCAGTTCATCTACCAAAAGGGGAAACCATATTAACAAAAACTGATATATATGATATAGGCAGCTTAATTTCTAATATTGAAGAAGCAAGTTGGAAAAAATCGTTACATATAATGCTTGTTGGAAAAGGAGAAGACGAAGAGGATAACACTAGTTTTAAATCTTTTCTAAATGTGTTAAAAGATGACCAATGGTACTGTTTTGATTTAAGACCTTTAAAGAAATCTATTTTACAAAACAAACTAAAAGTAGATGATATATACTTATCGAGAGTTATAAAGGGGTATGATTATCTTATTTATATTCCTAAAGTAACTAAAAGTAAAGAAATCTCGATAAAATAATAGGAAGATATTTTAATAAAAAAAATATGCAAGAAGAAATAACGAAACATTCAGAAAAAATTTACAAAACTGTGAAAAATTCAAAACATACATTGGGAGAGAAAGTGAAGGAAATCATTATAGAAATTTTTATAATCGTTTTTGCTGTAACACTTTCAATATCGTTACACAGTTGGAGCGAACACAGGCATCAACAAGAAGAAGTGACAGTGTTTCTTGAAAATTTAAAGAATGATTTGCAAAATGATGTAAAAAACATCGACATTGAAAAGGAAGCATACAAAAAGTCAAACATAAGCTATGAGAAAATTTTAGCACTAACGACTCACCAACTTGACAGTATTTATAAGTCTAAAAATAAAGTTGATTTTCCAATTTATTCGCATGGACCAAAAATGAATATTGGTAATTATGAAGGTTTTAAATCTAGTGGTAAAATTGGCTATATTGAAGACGAAAAATTAAAACAGAAAATCTTAAATTATTATCAAATATATGTACCGGCAATTAACGAAGTCGATAAATATTATAATGATTTTCTGTTTAAGTGTTTTGATAAAATGATAGAAAATGCGGATAAATCAGAACAAGAATTATATTCAGACCCAAAATTTAAAAAGACAATTGAATTTCTTGTAAAACTAGGTAAGAATAATATAAGGGTTTACGACAAAAATACAAAACCACTAACAATTGAACTTATTAAAGAAATTGAAAAAGAGTTGAATAAATAAAAAATGGCACACAACCGCCATTTGACAATGTGGCGGGTTTAGCCTTAATTTGAAGTTGGGGTTATTTGGAATGATTAGCAAATATAATGAATGAGTTTAATTTAATTCCAAGCCCGCTGTACTAGAGGGACGCTATAGGCAATCTTAAATAAACGAAAATTACTTGATATTTGTTGCTTATTGGAACGGATGAGAAGTCGGGAGACTTCTCATCGCAATCGCGGCAATAGGAACACTTCGGAGAGCAAGTGGCATTACTGTAAAGTAAAAATAGAATTAAAGGTAAATCCTATAAGAAAAATTTAAGGACGAAAGAATTTCAAATTATTTAAATTTAATAAATCTAAAACCTGGGGTGAAACTTTCAAATCGGATCGAAACTTTAAAACACCTTTTATGAAATGTCTTTGTAATTCTTTTGCATTGCGTATTGAAAATGGAGTATTGAATATAATGGCTTTATAAATTATTGTGTTTGTAGCATTATCGAAATAATATACACAAATATCAAGACTTACATCTTCACCCTCTGATAAAACTACATCATAATTTTTCGGATCGGGATTTGGGGATAAAGACTTAAAACTTAGAGATTCAATAACTATTTCATTATTATAATGGTGCAAACCATTTTGATCAACTATTACTTTGGTAATTTTATTTTTTCGGATAGTAATTGTATGCTTTACTATGGCATATATCAAAAAAGATAGCAGTAATACAGATAACACTACAGAATAAAATTTAAATATAACAGATAGTTTTTCAGATTCAATGATAACTACCTCTGAAATAATTATTCCTAAAATTGTACTCACAAAAATAAATGCTCCTAAAACCTTTACTATAAAAGTAATTTTATTTGATTTTAATGATTCAATTTCCGAAAATTCATTATTCTGAAAATCCATTTTTTGTTAGAAGTTAGAAATTAAACATTATAGCTTTTGGAGTAAATTTAAGAAAGATAAATTTATTATTCTATTCATACTTACTCAAATCTAGATTAAGAATATTGCCTACTCTGCTAAACTCTTCATTAATCTTTGCGTTCAAGATTAGTTGTTCGTTTTTTATTGGATGATTAAAGATTAACTGATGTGCGTGAAGCATCATTCCTTTCAGCTCATAATTCTCCAACCATAATTTATTTTGCTTGTTACAACCATGTGGACGGCTTCCTAAAATGGGATGAAAAATATGTTTGAAATGCTTTCGTAATTGATGCATACGTCCGGTTTCAGGAATCGCTTCTACCAAACAATATCGTGAGGTTGGCTTATTATTAAACTCTAACTCAACTTCGGCATTTTGCAAACGGTGAAAGTATGTTATTGCATTTTGTTTAATGTCATCGTCATTTATTAAATCATAATCAATCGTTAGTTCTTCGGGTGACCAACCACGTAAAATTGCTAAGTATTTTTTTTCGACTTCGCGTGTGGCAAAACGATCATTCATAATTTTCAAAACCTCTTTGTCCAACGCAAATAACAAGACTCCAGATGTTTTACGGTCTAACCGGTGAATAGGATAAACGTGTTGCCCTCCTATTTGATTTCTCAATTCCTGAATGGCATAAACTTTTGCATCTCGGGCATAAAATGATTTGTGAACCAATAATCCACTTGGTTTATTAATTGCAATAATATATTCGTCTTGGTAAAGAATTTCTAACATTTGGCAAAAGTAAAAGAGATTTCGATTAAAATCACTTTTATGACTTATTTGTTTCTATCCTTTTCTTTTTTATTCTAAATCGAAAAACATAATAAAAGATTCCATTGCAAGAAGTGCTATTAAAATTGCACCCTCGGGAAAAGCTATACGGATTTCACCTGACTTCGCTCCCACAATCTGAATCAGACTTTGTTTTGTAAATTCAAATCCACAAAAAAAGCTCCGGTTTTCTCTGAACCTTTGTCTTAGTAGCGGGAAATGTTCAAATATCTAACTAGATTATTGAAGACCGTATATATAATTATTTCATTTGCATCTTAATTTTAAAATATTGCGATAATTTGTTTGAAAAAAAAATGACATTCTACTTTGAACTATAAAGCCTTAAACAAATTTATTGATTACAAAAATATAACTTAACTTCTTCTCTGTTTTTTGTTTTCATATCGATTCATATAAGCATCAAATGTACCTAACAAATTAAAAGTACTTTTAATAATTGAAAAATTATATATTTGAGAATGAATAATGCGTAATAATTATCATAAATATAAGTTACCAGCAATTTTAAGAACTTATGAATAAACCTAATTTATATTGGCTTAAGAATAAATCCATTGAAAAAGATATACTTTTAGATAAAGTCAATGATGGGAAATTTCGTGTACTGGAATTTGGAAAATTTCAACCTATTCTTTACGGTGGAATTTTGATTGACAATTCTATTGCAGAAGTTTTTCAAAAATATGTTCCTGAACAAATAGGCTCAATCAACAAGGTAATTATCTGGAGAAAATCAACTGCAGAAACTTGGGCTAATTATTCAGAGATACAGATAAAAAATCATTTAGATTTAAAAACTTTTAAAAGTGCAAAATTTGATGGATTCAGAATTCATCAGTTATATTATGATGCAATTTATATTTCTTCTGATCTCAAGGATAAGCTAATCTCAGAATGTGAAAAAGTAAATGAATTGGAATTTATAAATGAAAGACCTCTATACGCTTAAAAAACAAAAATAATGGTCAATATTAGAGTTTTAGGCTAAATTTAAAGATGGTTTTGTACTTGAAATGATTTTAAAAATCCAAAAACAGAGCTTAATTCAACCTAAAAACCACTAAACATCAGAACGTTATATATAATTCTTAAAAAAATAACAGGTTTAATCAACACGAAAAAACAAAAAAGATGAAAAATATTAGAAAGCGATTAAATATTTCAATTTCAGTTACCTTAATAAGTTTAACTTTCATTAGTTGTAATGAAAAAAAGACGGTCAAAAATACTCAAGTAGAAAAATCAAAATCAGAAGAAAAATTTGGTTTGTCAGAAGATAAAAGAAAAGAATTATTCAAGGAAACTGTAAGCGCAGAAGACAAAGCTAACGCATTCCAAAGAGCAAAACAGGATAGTGTTTTAAATTTAAAACTTGATAAAACACAATTAAAGAAAGAGTATCATTTAATTGAAATTCAGTCAGACGAATTAATGAAAAAATATAAAACTGAAGTCACTAAGAAATACAATATTACTGAAGAGCAAGAAAAGCAAATAAGTTTTGAAGGATTGGAAAAAAATTGGCCGTTAGAATAGCCACAACTACATATAACAGATTTAAGCAATTGGCTTAATGGAAATCGGTTTTGTATTTGGGATGATTTGCTTCACCTGTTCGCTATCGCTCGGGTGACAAATCCAAATAATGAGCTTGATTTAGTCCTTTACCTCGCCAAGCACTGGAACGTTAGCTGCAATAGCACAGCATTGCAACATCAAAAGAAAACTCTACAAAAACAGAAATGAATACAATCGAAAAAATAATTATCGACAATATGATGAAAGGTATTGTCGAAGTAACAAAAAATGACTTAAAAAATCATATCGGAGAAACCGCATATTCTGAATGTGAAATTCAGGAAGGCTATCACGATTATCTCAAAATTCAATTCAAAGGACAGAAGATAGGACTGTTTATATACGATTTTGATTGGGACAAAACTCCTTACTTTAAACTCGAAATTTCAGAACCCATCGATAATCTGCCGAAAGAGAATCTTATTGACAATGTAATTCCTATTCTGAAACAACAAATTTCTGATTTCTTTTTTGACAAAGCCAATCAGCCAATGTTTAGGTATTGTATTAAGGTAATTTTGGAATTTGAATATAAAAACGGTTCATACAAGGAAACATTTTTCATTGAAGATGAAGAACGAAAATTAGAGCTTCAGAAACGGATGAACAATTATATCACAAAAGTTATTTACAATCTCGATAGAAAAGTTAAGGATGTAAGAGAAATAACTGTGTTTTCGGGCAACCTAGTAAATTTTAATTTGATGGGGTTTTCACCAATGAAGCTTATTGAAATAATAGAACACTGTTTAAATCACACTTTCAAAGACATTAAAAACAGAAAATCAAGCGAAGATTTCGAACGAAGTATTTTGCATATGCTCAACAACTGGGTAAAAGACGAATTTAAACCATTGCATTTCGATATTTCTGGAAATTTCTCTGAAAAAAATACAATCAAAAATGATTTTAAAAAAGAAAATGTAAACGCCGAACAACTTTCACTTTGGGTTTACACTTCCTTTTTGAGGATTAAATTTAAAGATTATACTCAAGACGCGCTGAAAGATTTAGAAATAGCAAGCAAGGATTTCGGTTCTGAAACTGCAAAAAAATATCTTAATTTCGGCACAGGACTATTTGCCCAAGAAGATATTCATTATAAAGACAAAAATATAGAATGTAAAGCCAATGATGTTTTTTCTACAATTTCCGTTACTATCAAAAACGAAACTTCAGAATGCTACCAAAAGGCTTTAGATTTTATAATCAATCTACTTCAAAAAGGGTTTCCTAACAGTTATTCTATTAAATTTTCTTCAAAATCTGAAAAACAATTTTTACCAATTAAAGGAATTGCAAAATCTTCTACCAACAGATTTTTTTCCAATTGTTTGCAATATCCCGAACTACACGATAAAATCGAGCAATATGCATTGGTTGCTATGAAAGAATTCGAATGGTATAATGACGTAGAAGAAGGCGAAAAAAGCTGTTTGCCTGGAAGTTATGCTGTATTTGGGTTGGGATTGACTTCCGAAAAATATTTTCCATTAGTTCATAAATATTTTGAAATATTGGACGATGAACATCAAATGGTTCATAAATACTTTATTAATAACCTAATTGACAAATATGAAGTTACTAAAAAATCAATCGTTCTGATTTGTGAAGGTATCCTCTCTGCACAGTTTGAAATGACTTATAAAAACCTTGCAACATTGATGAATAAAGAACCAAATTTAGAACTTTTAATTAACGAGTTGGAAAAACTCGAAAGTTATGAGGTTGAAGAGATTATTTATTCTATTTGGGGAAGAGATTATACAAAAACAATCCTAAAACTTGATTCACAATTAAAAGAATTGTTGCTTGAACAACTCAAGAAATAGCTACTACAGCAAACATCGGTTTGGTAATATGGTGTCTGAAGTACTTCTATGAAGTATTTGTACAAGGCTCAAAAGCAGGAATTCTATTAAACTTTTGTACTAAAGACATTGATAGCGCAGATTTGTGTTTAACTAAAAAAAAAACTTAATTTAGTCCCAAACCTGCTGTAGCTTCAGAACCTTAGCAGAACGTTCACCAGAACCGCAAATAAAACGAAAATGAAATCAATAGTTCAATTTTTAAGAGAAGAAAAAAACTTAACCCAAACTGAACTTGCCGAAAAAAGTGGACTTTCGCTAAGGACAATTCAAAGGATTGAAGCAGGAAACATTCCAAAAGGATTTACATTGAGGACACTTGCAAATGTCTTCGAAACTCAACCTGAAAAACTAATTCCTTCGAAAGAAATTGTAAAACTTGACAGAGCAAAATTGATTAATTTTTCTAGTTTATTTGGCCTTCTGATACCTTTTGGAGGAGTTATATTCCCATTAATTTTAACCTACAAAACAAAAGATACCAAAAACAAAGAGCTTGGAAAAAATATAGTAAGTCTTCAAATTCTAATTACAGTTACGCTTGCTATTTCACAAATAGCAAGCCCATTCATTCAAAAAGGATTATCATTGCATTTTCCACTTTTTATATTTCCATTATTATTAATTATTTGTCTGAAATTATTGGTAGTTATTGTAAATGGTATAAGTTTAAACACAAAAAACGACTTACATAAAAATCTAAAAATTAATTACTTATAAACTTTGTCAGTAGATTGACGTAAAATTGGCGTATTCCTTTTGCAAAGAAATTGTTTTGTAAAACAGAAATTTGTAAAAAAATAATCTAATGAAAGTTTTAAAGAAAATTGTCTTGACCATTTTGGTCGTTTTGATTTTAGCTGCACTTGTAGGCTATATTTATTTTGATCAAAAATTCACTCCAGAAAAAAATTATTTGACAGTAGACAATGAAAGTGGTTTTATTCCATTTACATGGTTGGGTACAGAAAAAAATGTTTTGTTGCTTCCTTTACATTTTTCGAATGAAACAATAACTTATTATTTGCAATTTGACACGGGTTCGCCTTATACCATATTTTATTCAAATTCAATAAAAAAAATCAGCCAGATCTCCGTAAATAAAAAACTTGCAAAAACTTCTTTCTATATTGGGAAAACAAAAATTACTTCAGATAAATTTAAAATTTATGATTTCGGAAATGATGATAATGATTCCATAAAAATAATTGGGACTATTGGTGCAGATATTTTAGAAAATAGAAAAACAATCATCAATTTTAAAGAAAATTATATTGCTTTAAATCTATCAAAAACGCCATCTCAATTTCAAACTAAATTGTTTGATTTTAAATTCAAAAAAAGAAAAATAATCGTTAGAGGTTTATTAAAAAAGAAAGAGGAGAATTTTTTATTTGATTCCGGCACAAGTGCCTATGAATTATTAACTGACAAAGAAGTATGGGAAAACTTGAAATTACCTAACTCAAAAATAAATATAGAAAAATCACAATCGTGGGATAAAGTTTTAACTGCGTACACAGCAAACTGCAACCAAAAAATTCAATTCCCCAACCACGAGATACCTTTAAATAATGTTACTTATGTTAAGGGATTTTCGCAAGCCCAATACTTAATAATGAAGTTTTCTGGCATGACAGGATTACTCGGAAACAAAATATTTTTAAACAATAGTTTGTACATTGATTGTACACAAAACAAAATGGGAATCGAATAAAAAAATACTGGCACACGAGTCCCGCTCTTGAACGCGACGAGGTGTTGACAAAAGGATTAAAATAAAAAAGCTCCAGATTTCTCTGAAGCTTTGTCTTAGTAGCGGGAACAGGACTCGAACCTGTGTCCGCCGCGGCGGATATAAGCTCAACGGAGTTATAATTTAGAAATTAGATTTTTAATAAACTCCCTTCCAATTCCGGATTTTAGATATTTTTCTCTTTTCATAGCTTCGGATTTAGAACTAAAAAATTCAACATGAATTACTTCCCAAGGTCTGAATTTTATAGTATATCCTTTTGTTTCAAGAAAATTGTGGGATTTAAATCTTTCAATTAAATTAGAAGTATAACCAGTATAATTTTTATTAAACTTTTCTGAATATAAAATATAAACAACAAATTCCTCCATAATAAAAAGCATAAAAAAAGCTCCAGATTTCTCTGAAGCTTTGTCTTAGTAGCGGGAACAGGACTCGAACCTGTGTCCGCCGCGGCGGATATGAGCCCAACGGAGTTATAATTTAGAAATTAGATTTTTAATAAACTCCCTTCCAATTCCGGATTTTAGATATTTTTCTCTTTTCATAGCTTCGGATTTAGAACTATAAAATATTACTTCCCAAGGTCTGAATTTTATAGTATATCCTTTTGTTTCAAGAAAATTGTGGGATTTAAATCTTTCAATTAAATTAGAAGTATAACCAGTATAATTTTTATTAAACTTTTCTGAATATAAAATATAAAAAACAAATTCCTCCATGATAAAAAGCATAAAAAAAGCTCCAGATTTCTCTGAAGCTTTGTCTTAGTACCGGGAAGCGTTCAAATATCTAACCAGTTTATAAATGATTTTTTTGAAATTTTATGTGCATAAATTGTATTAAAAATTATTTTCTATATTAGCTTGAAGAAAAATAAAATCATCAGAAGAGGATATAGAAAAGCAAACAACTAATTATGGAAATAATAATACGAAAATCATACTTGTTTTGGGATGGCGATGCATACAAGTATGGTGGATTCGGAGAAATAATAGATAAATGTTCTTCTGTTTCTGAGGCTGAAATTTTAATTGAAAAACTAAGCATTAATTTTTTGAGGAATATCAATCCTCTTATTAAAGATTATGTTTTTTCAAATAATAATTATGATAAAGATGTTGAACTAATTGAAAAGGTATCTGCTTTTTTTAAACAAGAATTTCAATTAGATTTCAAAACTGAGTTTTGGTTACCTGCAAACGCAACAGACAAACAGATCTTGGAATTATCGAAACTTTTTCCTTTTCCTTTTTATTCACTAATTAAAAAAGTTAATGATACTTTTTTCATAAATGAACTTAATGCAACATTCTGGAGCGAGAGTGAAATAATTGAAATAAAAAAAACTGAGTGGGATTTTACAAATATTTGTTTGGGAATGAAGGGACAAATAAAACACCTTTATAATGATATTGAAAGTGCTAGAAAAGATGGGATTAAAAGAATGCTTTCAAATGTTAGAAACGAAAATAACCATCAAATTTTTAGCAAAATTACGAATTTAAAAGAACTGAAATTTGTGCAAGAATGGCATAATGAAATTGATTACTACGCTGAAATTTTACCCAACAATAAGCAGAGTAGAAAGACAGAAGAAGTTATTGAAAAAATTAAAAGTACTGTTAATGTAGAAGATATTTTTAAGACGATTGAAATTTCATTTGAAGAGGCACTTTCATTTGAAGAAATTCCATAGAAAACTCTCATCTGCTGTTAAATCTGATAATTACAATTAAGTAAAACTAATTAAATTTTGCATAAAAAAAGCTCCAGATTTCTCTGAAGCTTTGTGTTAGTAGCGGGAACAGGACTCGAACCTGTGACCTTCGGGTTATGAGCCCGACGAGCTGCCTACTGCTCTATCCCGCGTTGTTTCGGGTGCAAAGATACGTAGTCTTTACGGTTATACAATGAAAAAAATGAATTATACCCGATAGCACTGATTTGCAACCATATGCATAAACGTTTGTCTCGTCCTGGAATAAGTTTACTTATTAAACTTCAAGATACTTTACTGCATAAAAAAAGTTTCAAATAAATCTGAAGCTTTTTTTAGTACGGGAAGCATTCAAATATCTAACCAGATTATCTTAGATTATTCCAGTATTTTAGCATGTACATCTTAATTATATTTTACTTTTTGTTTGTATAGCTACTCATATAAGTGCCAAAAAGCATCAATCAAATTAAAAGTCTATTTAATAATTTATAGTAAAAAAAAAGATATATTTGAAAATAGATAATGTGTAAAATTTATCACACATATCTACCTAAATTTGGATGGCTCTGTGTGGTTTTGTCACACATATAAATAAGTTAGTACTAATTTTATAAAAATGAAAAGACATATTATTGTAATAATTTCTCTGATTTTGTTTTCTTGTAATGGTCAGCAATTGAAAAATCAAAACGCAATAGTAAACCAAGAAAATTTAAAAAACGAGAAAATGAAAAATTATGCTTATTTAAAAGATATGTATGCTGATTCATATTTCCCAAAATTTCTTGTTGACAAAGTGAAAACAATTCTTATTGAACTATGCATTGATATTGAAAAAACATCACCGAAAAATCTTGACAATCTTTATAAGTTAACACATACAGCGACTATAAAAATAAATGATTTACAAAACGAATTCTTTGAGCAAAACAGCGAGATTGAAACTGGTGCTAGAGAATCGATTGGGGCAGACTTTGACTTTATAGCTAAAGCATATAGATTCAATGCTGATGTAGAAGAACTGATTGCTCCCAGAGAATGGTAAAAAACGCTAACAGCTACAACTACGGATTTAGGCAATTAGATTAATGGAAAGTTGGTTTTGTATTTGGTAAATCCGAGAATAGGGCTAAATTTCAAAACCCGCTTTGGCCCTAGAACATTACCAGCTATTTAACAGAATTGCATATGAAAGAATATTGGCTTTTTATAAAAACTCCAGATCATTACGGAAACTCGGAGATTATTCAGATTGATGAAGATATCATTGATTTTTTTGTTGTTGAAAAAATCAATGATATTTGTCTAATAAAAAACAGAAATGAAAAATTAAGTGAAACAGAACATAAATTTATAAATCAAAATCGAATTAGATTTTTTAAAAAAGGAAAAATTCATAAAATTTTAAGCGATGAAGAATCTATAACTGAAGATTGTATATTCGAAAACGATTACGAAAAACTAAACGCAACAGAAACTGAATTAACAGAAACTGAAATTCAGAATTTAAAGTTTGAGTTTAATTGGAATGGAGAAAAAATGAATCTTAGATTCAACGAGATTTTGGACTCACCAGTTGTACAAGAAATAGACAAACGTTTGAATAAAGAAGGAAGTAAAATTGTACTTGAAAAACTAAATAAAACGCTATTTCTTTCACTTTATACAGACAATTATCTTGATAAACTAATTCCAATAAAATATGTTGACAAACAAAAGATGATATTATATGGTTTCCCAAAAGAACCTTATCAAATTAATTGTCCAATAATAGAATAAAAAATGGCTGCTAACAGCTACTAGAGCGAATTTGAACAATCGGCTTAATCGAAAGTTGGCTTTGTATTTTGGAATGATTTAGCAAATTAGATAATGGGCTTAATTTAGTCCCAAAGCCTCTGTATTAGCAGAACGTTAGTAACTATTTTAAAAACCTTATATGAAAGAAACAATTTTGTTAATAATCCTTCTCATTAATCTCAATACTTATTCACAAGAAAAAAAATGTTCTGATTATAAAGTGGGTAAATTCACATATACCAATCCTATTTACAAAAATTGGAAGATATTGCGAAATGAAACTGAACAAATAGAAACTGACAAAGTAAATAAAATTGAACTCCGAGCTTCAATAAATTGGGTATCAGCTTGTGAATATATTTTAACTTACACAAAATTTAATGATTCCGAAAATCATTCAATTGTGGGACAAAAAATAAATGTCAAAATAATTAAAGTTGGAAATGAAAGCGTTATTTGTGAATCAGAGGGTTTGGGAGCTAAACTAGAATTAGAAATGGTTCTTGAAAAGGAAAAATAAAATGTTCAAAATACTTGAGAAAATAACGGAATTGATTGGTTGGTTTAAAATTGTGATTTCGCCAACTTTGTTAGGTTTGGAAATTGGATGCATTGTTTATTATAATATTTAAAATTTAGCCGGATTAATTTTAGGAATTAAAATTTCAATAATCGGGCTAATTTGTGGAATTGTGCTGGCTACAAAGAAGTTCAAAACAACTGGAACTATTCATTTTTTGTCAAGAGTTAGCGCAACGCCAGAATTGTACAACATAAACGAAACATCTGAAAAATAAAAAACAGTTGCTAATAGTTACTACAACGGATTGGGGCAATTGGCTTACTGGAAAGTTGATTTTGTACTTGGAATGATTTGCAAAGCAAAAAAATAGGACTAAATTTACTATCAAATCCTCAGTAGTACTGAGACGTTATGCGTCATGCTTTCACGACCACTTGCCTGACAAAAATAATTATAAAAAAATGGATGAATACTTAACAAAATATAGTAACATATTCTCAAATTTCATAAAACAAAACCCAGAATATTTTTATCTGTCTATTTCTGCTATTTCACTTTTATTTTTTATAGGGAGTATTAGAAAATGGGATTGGATTATAAATAAAAATGGAAATTATTATGAAAGAGGAATGTTCTTTTGGATAAATATTTTTGGTGAAAAATTAGTGAGACTTTATATTACAATACTATCAGCAACTGTAACTATAATATGTTTGATTATATTTTTTTATTATAAATCATTTTGAATACCCGATAGCACGGATTTGCAATTCGTGCCTCAAACGTTTGTCTCGTCCTAAAATAAGTTTACATATTTATTTTACCCTACTCCCCGAAGAGTTCTCATGGAAAGCTGTGCGAATGTCTCCTGACTTCGCTCAGGATGACAGACGAAAAAATTACTGTATAAAAAAAAGCTCCAGATTTCTCTGAAGCTTTGTCTTAGTAGTTGGAAGCATTCAATTATCTAACCATATTATCTTGGCTTATTACAGTATTTTAGCATGCGTATCTTAATTTTTTTTAGCTTGTTGTTTGTTTTACCACTCATATAAATGCCAAAAAGCATCACTCAAATTAAAAAGCCTTTTGAAAATTGTAGTGAAAAAAAAATATATATTTGAAAATAAATATAGTGTGAAATTTATCACACATATCTACCAAATTTGGGGGCTTTGTGTGGTTTTGTCACACATATAAATAAGTTGGTGGCAATTTTGCGAAACATCTCACCTACATTAATTAACAAGAAATAAAAAATGAAATTAACAATTACAATCGGACTTCTTTTAATTGCACATCTTACATTTGGACAAGACAGAATTCAAAAAATTGACAGTTTACTCAATTCTCTTTATTCAAAAGAGAAAATCAATGGAAATTTTCTAATTGCAGAAAAAGGGAAAGTTATTTATAGCCGTAGTTTTGGACTTGCAAACGAAACAACAAAAGATAAATTGAACGAAAATTCGATTTTTGAATTGGCATCTTGTTCAAAGCAGTTCACAGCTATGGGGATAATGATACTTAAAGAAAAAGGGAAGTTGAATTTGGACGATGACATCAAAAAATACTTACCCGAACTTTCTTTTTATAAAGGTATAACTGTAAGAAACTTATTAAATCATACTGGAGGTCTACCAGACTATATGCAGCTTATGGATAGTTTATTTGACAAATCTAAAATTGCCACTAACAAAGACATAATTAATATATTTAGTAAGCATCAACCAAAAATATTATTTGAGCCAAATACTAAATGGGAATATAGCAACACGGGCTATGCACTATTGGCATCAATAATTGAGAAAGCATCGGGTTTGACATACGCTGACTATCTAAAAACAGCTATTTTCCAACCGTTGAAAATGAAAAATACCTTTGTTAACAATCGTAGATTATCGCCAAAGAAAATTGACAATTATGCTTTTGGTTATGTTTACTCAGATAGTTTGAAAAAATATGTTTTACCAGACGAATTAAAAGAAACTAAAATTGTTATTTGGCTTGATGGTGTTGTTGGAGATGGCTCAGTTAATTCAACTGTAAAGGATTTATTGATTTGGGATAGAACATTATATACCAATAAATTACTCACAAAAGAGGGAATGGAATCAATTTTTGAATTAGCAACTTTGAAAGACGGAGCTAAAAGGAATTATGGTTTTGGTTGGGGAATTGAAGAAAATGCTGATTTTGGAAAAATTGCAAACCATGATGGGGGTTGGCCAGGTTATGTAACTTTTATCGATAGACATATTACAAATGATAAAACAATAATAATACTTCAAAATCATAACAACGTTTCAATTCCTTCTAAAGCAATTAGAAATATTCTATATAATAAACCATTGCCTGTGCAAAAAATCAGAAAAGAAATTAGTATTACTACTGAAGAACTTCAAAAGTTTGTTGGGACTTATGCAGTTGAAAAAGATTTTGAAATCAAAATTTCATTAGATAAAGACCAATTATTTTCACAATTGACAGGACAAAAGGTCTTCCCGATATTTGTAGAAAGTGAAATGTTATTTTTCTACAAAGTAGTAGATGCACAAATTCAGTTTGAAAAGAGCGAAAAAGGAGAAATTTCAAATTTATTTTTATTACAGAATGGAAAGAAGATAGAAGCAAAACGAACGAAATAAAACTGTCCTGTTCTTCGAAGAGTTCTTATTAAACGCTGTGCGAATGTCTCCTGACTCCGCACCCGTAAAGAGAATCGACAAAGAGAAGTCTACAAAACTAGTAACAATCAATATAGAATATTGGAACGGGTACGAAGTCGGGAGACTTCGCACAGCTGAGTAGCTACTACAAAGGATTTGGGCAATTGGCTAAATGGAAAGTTGGTTTTGTATTTGGGATATTTGGCAAATCCGAAGAAAGGACTTAATTTAGTCCCAAACCCGCTGTAGTACCAGAACGTCAGGCTGTGAAAAAACTAAGTCAAAAAGAGAAACTATTTGGATACCTGTCGGAGAAAAATTTCGTGCAGCCAATTCTCAGAGGATCATTTTTAGTTTATTCACAGACTGACGTTAGCTGTTATTTTACCTGAACTACAAGAAAAATGAAAAAATCAACCAAAATTTTCTTTTTAATTCTTCTAATTTTAATAATTGGAATTTTCATTCATCCTCAGAAAGTAATTTATGAGGCAAATATTGAAGGAAAGGTAATTGACGAAAATAATAAGCCTGTTATTAATGCAACAGTTTACAGAATTGAAAAAGAGTATTACATAAATGAGGAAATTGGTTCGAATGAATCAAGAGATTTAAGAACTGAAAGTGTCAAAACGGACGGAAATGGAAGCTTTAAGTTTTATGAAAAATCAAGAATAGATTGGTTTCATACTCCATTAGATTTGCCGATTGGTTACTGTTATGCGGAATTCGAAATTGAAAAAAGTGGTTATGAATTTTATAAAACAAAGTTTGACGAGTTTGAACAATACAGAATTGAAAATTGTTACGCTTGTGAAAAAGTATTATTTAAGCCAATTATTACTTTGAAAAGTAAAAAAGAAAGCAGAAACCCAAAATAGAATTGAAAAATAAAAACAATGGCTAACAGCCTAACAGCTACTACAACGGATTTGGGCAATTGGCTTAATTGAAAAATGGTTTTGTATTTGGGATGATTTGGCAAATCCGAAGAATGGACTTAATTTAGTCCCAAATGCGCTGTCGTACCAAGACGTTATGCACAATCCCACTCTACATAGCCTAACGGGATTCGAACCAATTTTCCTTGAAAACACTAATAGTTTGTATTTTTTTTGAAATTAAACAAGATTTTTCGAACCACAAAAAAGCCTGAGAAATCTAGATTTCTCAGGCTTTTACTTTAAAATAGTAGCGGGAACAGGACTCGAACCTGTGACCTTCGGGTTATGAGCCCGACGAGCTGCCTACTGCTCTATCCCGCGTTGTTTCGGGTGCAAAGATACGTAGTCTTTACGGTTATACAATGGAAAAAATGAATTATTTTTAAATAAAATTAAGTATTAAACTAAGTACACTACTTAATTTACTGTAAGTCAACAAACTTAGGGCTTTAATCTCAAAAAAATAGAAGTTCAGTTTATAAAACTAAAGCCTGATTCTATGTAGAATCAGGCTTTTTAATTGTGAGGAATAGTAAAATGCTATTTTTTTATAAAGCGTTTTACTGTTTTTGTACCATCTTTATCCAAAACAATCAGATATACTCCCGCTTTTAAACTTGACACGTCAAGACTATTATTAATAATCTTTTGTCCTGAAATCGCAGCTCCAGTTTGAGAATCTACAATACTAACATTAATACCAGTTACATCTGTTCTAAAGAAAAGCGTATTCTCTACTGGATTGGGATATACTATTAAAGAATCCGTTTCTTCTATTTCTGAATTTAAAGAAACAGCTTTTGCAGTTGATCCTGTTTTAGTGATTTTAATCCAATTGATATTTACTCCACTATTCTGAATGTAGATTCCAAAATTATAAGTTCCTGCATTTACATTTACCGTTTGAGATACAGTTTGCCAATTTTGCCAGCCTCCCGTATTTGGAATGTTAACGGCTCCTAACTGAATTGTACCTGCATTTAAATCCGAAGATATTCTGGCACCATTTACAGCACTTGCAACTCTATATTCAATTACGTATGAACCTGATGTTGGGAAGTTAATGTTAGAATATGCCATCCAATCTCCTGTATCGGCATACCCCACATTTAATCCTCCCCCTGTATCTGTTGTAGCTTCTGTTTGAACTCCATTCATCGATGAGTAATTTTCTGCTTGAATTAAAACAGAACCCACTGGTGGTTGCCCCGCATTTACTACTTGATCAATGGCGGTTAACAATGATTTAGAACCAACTGCATCTTGAGATAATTCCCAAATCATAACTCCACCCGCATTTTGAATCGCAAATGTCGTTTTTTGCTTAATTGTTGGAATTCCATTATAGTAAATTGTGCTGGCAACTTGATCCGTATTTTCTGCACCAGGATACGTATTTACAATATTAGCGTATGAAATTCCCTGATTTGCATAACTTCCAAAACCGTATCCGTAAAACGGAAGACCAATTATAGCTTTGCTTGCTGGTAATCCTCTGCCTGTCCAATAATTAAACTGGTTTACAGCCATACTATATGGAGAATGTTGTCCCGGACTTCCCGGAGCCCAAGGACCAGTAGCATCATAAGCCATAATATTAATCCAGTCAAAAGCGGCGAATGTAGATGATGGCACATTTGCTCCTCCATATCCTTCAGAAAGTGCTGCAGTGATTAACTTACCATTTGCATGTAATTTGGCTGCAAGAGCAATTACAAATCCTCCGTAATCACTATTAATCGCTGGGCCTTCCAAATCCATGTCGACACCATCAAAATTATGGGCAACTACATAATCATATATTTTTTGAATAAATGCAGTCCTGTTGGCACTCTTAATCAGATTAAAATAATTGTCGCGAATTGCACCACCTTCAGATACGGAACCTCCACCAAGAGATACAAAAACTTTCACATTTTGGGCATGTGCTGCTTGTATAATTGTATTACTTCCTGAATTAAAAGATAAATATCCATTGGCATCTGGATTTTCGAATGCAATGTTAATGTGGGTTAATTTACTGTATTGTACGCTACTTGAAAATGCATTAAGATCAATCCAGTTAGGGATGTAAGCTATTACTTTTTTCTGGGCAATTGACAAATTGAAAACTCCCAACATCAAAATGATTATACATCTTGATCGCATTGTTTTGTAATTGTTTTTCATAGGGCTTGTTTTTAAAATTAGTAGGATTTGAAATAAATTAATTTATATAGTAGGTTACATAAATTTACACTAAAAATTAACCATATAAGTGATGCAAGTTCATTTAAGCTTACGCTGATTTATAACTCTAATACTTACTTATATCACTTATAAGGTTAAAATAATTTCTCTGAAACTATTTTTTTATAAAACGTTTGACAATTTTTTTACCGTCTTTCTCAAAGATAATCAAATAAATTCCTGATTTTAAATGCGAAACATTTATACTATTATCTGTTGATTTTTGTCCAGAAACTGCAGTACCTGTTTGAGAATCAATAATACTAACATCTCCTCCTGCTAGATCTGTTGTATAAAAAAGTGTATTTTCTACTGGGCTTGGATAAATAATTAACGAACTCGGTTCTTCGGTTTTTGTGTCTATTGAAGCTACTCTTGCTGTTGCTCCTGTTTTAGTTATTTTAATCCAATTGATGTTTACTCCACTACTCTGAATGTAGATTCCAAAATTATAAGTACCTGCATTTACGTTTACAGTTTGTGATACCGTTTGCCAGTTTTGCCAGCCTCCTGTGTTCGGGATAGTAACATTTCCTAAGGGAATCGTTCCTGCATTTAAATCCGAAGATATTTTTGCACCATTTACAGCGCTCGCAACTCTGTATTCTATTAAATATGCTCCAGTCGTTGGAAAATTGATATTATTATTATAAGCCATCCAATCTCCTGTATCTGTATATCCAACATTCGAACCTCCATCGGTATCTGTGGTAGCTTCTACTTGAATTCCGCTCATGGATGAATAGTTTTCGGCTTGAATTAAAATCGAAGATGGCGTTGTAGGTGTTGATCCTCCATATCCTCCAAAAACAGCAATTACTTTAGTAGGTTGTGTAGTATGAAGTGACGGTGATTGATCAGCAACATCATCATAAGCAAATCCGTAAGCCAGATTATCAACACTTATACCTGGCAAATGCCAAAATTTAGAATAATGATTGGTTGGGTTAACTTGGTAGAATTTTGATGCATCATACCAATTTTGTTGTCCAGGATTTGGAGTAGTCACATTTACTACATGTCTGTTAATTGCTGCTGTTAATTGTGCCTGAATTACAAGATCCAAATCACCATCTACAAGTCTTCTGTCTAAGACTCCTTTACCTTCAAGTGCTTCTTGAGTTGATGGTCGATATTGCACTCTTCCTGTACGTCCTATAAATCCTCCAGATTGCCCAACCATTTCTAGTTGTTCGCCTATTACTCTGCCTTTAAAAACACCTGCATCTCCTGCATAAAATATTAAATCTTCTGTTTTATATTTATTCCAGATGGCATCAATATAGGGTTTTAAATAATTGGCTTGAGCGCCAACGGTAGTCCCTCCTGTTCCATCTGCGAAAGCTGGAGTTTTAGATGGCGCAGTAATTTCACCCGTTGCATCATTAACACAACCCTGAAATTGTGATGGCACATTGGCTTTAAATGCTGCAACTATGTCGGCATGTTTTTTTAATTCCCCTACTCTTTTTTGGTATCCATTGGCTCCAAATAATTCAAGTCCCATTGGGTATTTATACGAATCTACTCTAGATGGATTACCAAAAAATCCATATTGATTATTGGTAAGTTCAATAATTTCGTATAAAATACCTTGATTAGGATCTGTTACGTTTAACGGATTTGGCGATGTATATCCAGACGGTGCTCCATTGGCTCCAAAAAAGTAGAAATACAACTGTTGTCCTTTGGCTATAAAAACCCTGCAACCTGCAATTTGTGGCAACGTAAATGTTTTATTCGGAATTTCACTCAATTTGGTAAAACAATTAGCGTATTTTGAGTTTTGTCCCGGTCCTGTATTTCCGCCAATAGTAGGCCCTGTAACGGTATTGTATGAAGAACTCATTGGTAATACCTGACTAGTTTTTGCATTTACCCAAACGTGATTGCCTGTTGTATAATCAATACCTACAATTGCTACGTACAATTCATTGTCATTAAATGTAGATGTATTGCTTATTGTAAACGGTATCGGCCCTTGTCCGTACATAAAATTAGATAGCAGCATAAATAGCAATACTGTAATAAAAGGGATTTTTTTTAATTTAAAGTTCCTCATGTTTAAAGTTTTTTTTGGGGTTAGTAATAGTATATATTCAAAAGTTAGTAGGCGTGAATGCAATATCATTAAGTTAAGAAAACAACTGTAATGTTTTGCCGAATAAATCTCTCGCAAAGACGCCAAGTCGCAAAGTTTAGGCTTGATTTTTTTTGCGACTTGACGTCTTTTCGAGAAAAATTATAGTTCAAAAGCTTAACTTAATGACATTGAATTAAATGTTGGTTGTAATTATTTAAGCTTATTACAACCAACAAGTTTTAATTATTCTTTAATGATTTTTTTAGTCCAGGATTTTTGATCTGATGTAAAGTTTAGAATATAAATCCCTTTAGAAAGTCTGCTTATATCAATAACGCTTTCATTTGCTTTAGCATCAACCTTATTCTGTAACACAGGATTACCAGATAAATCATAAACGGTAATCATTTTATTATCTAATTTTCCAGATGATGAAACTTGGATATAACTACTAGCAGGGTTTGGATATATATTTAAACCTGTAGTTTCTTCTTCGGGAATTTCATTTGTTACAACTGCCGACATTTTTGCTGTCGAAGCTGATCCATAAGCTTCTATCTCAAACAATGAATAACCATAAGGAGTCAACGCTTTGGATGTACATAAAATTCGGATGTATCTTCCTGTTCCGCTTACTACTAAATCATCTGTACCTCCATCACTAGCAGTTTGTGTGTTTACAGTTTCATTTTCGGTAAAAACATTATCTGCAGAAATTTGCACTTTATATTGTGTCGCGTAGGCAGCTTCCCATTTAAGAACAACACGATTAATGTTGTAATTATTTTGTAGATCTACATAAACCCATTCGCTTGTATTTGCAAAACTACTTGACCATCTTGTACCCACATCTCCATCTGTCGCTTTCGCAGAAGAAAAAGTTGTATTTTCTTCGCTTGAAGCTAAAGTTGGTTTAGCTAAAGCCAAATTAACATCGTTATTTGGAACATCTGTTGTAACCAAATTTACACTTCGGATATTATCAAAATAATAGGTGTTTCCTGAACTCGTTCCTGGCTCGAATAAAAACACAAAACGATTTACCTCATTATCTAATGTAGATGCATCTGGCGCACTTGCATATGTAAATACTAGCGTGTGCCAAGTATTGGTTTGTTTTACAACCGCCTGATATACACTATGTCTTCCTACAGGAAAATTAGAGGGGATTGATGCACTACTTTCTGCTTGCCAAGAAATAACAGATCCTACTGGTGCAGAAGTGTAAACATCTATTGCAAACTTTTTAGTTCCTTTTTTAAAATCTCCAATATTGTTTAAAGTTGTGGTAAACGAAAAGTTATCATATAATTCAGTTGATTTTCTAACATATTTACCAACTGATGATGACGTATTTATTCCGCTTACACTAGGATTAACCGTATTTGGAGTATAGGTTCCAATAGCATCTCTAAAAGTAATATTATGTATGGTTTGATAATCTTCATAAACTACTCCAGGTGTAAAAGTATCTGGTAGTTTAGTAGAACCAATTCTTATATTATCAAAATAATACGTGTCGCTTGTATAAGAACCTGAATTAACCAAGATTACCATTTGGTTTATAGCCAAGTTTGATGTTCCTTCATCGGGGCTTGAATTATAATAAAAGGTAAGTGTTTCCCATTGATTCTGTTTAGTAGTCATTGCTACATAACTACTGTTTCTTCCTGTTGGAAAATTTGCAGGAAGTGATGTTAGACTATTTTCCAGATTCAAACTAACAACTGTTCCAACTGGTGCTGATGTGTAAACATCAATCATTATTTTATTCGTCTGGTTTTTTAACAAACCAGCATCTTCGATACTATTTTGTGTATTAAAAAACAACACATCATATTGTTCGGTTACATTACGAACATACTTTGCCACATTTGCAGAAGCATTAACCGAATTTGTACCAGGATTAGCAACTACCGAATATGTTCCTGTTGTAGTCCCTTTTATAATCTTATTGATACCGTCATAATTTTGTAAAATATCGGTCGCAATAATTGGTTTTTCGGGTGCGGCTTTTGTGAGTAAATTATCAAAATAATATGTCGCTCCAGAATTAGAGTTAGACTCAAATAAGAATACTACATTGTTAATAGACAAAGCACTTGTATTGGCATCTATTACTTTTTCAAATTCAAATTCTATCGTTTCCCATTTATTTTGTACAGTTGTAGTAGCTTTATAACCACTATGTCTTCCTGAAGGATAATTAATAGCTGTTGTTACCAAACTATTTTCTAATTGCATTGATATTTTTGTCCCCACTGGTGCAGAGGTATAAATATCAAATGAAAGTCTTTTTCTGCCATACTCATAATCATTGGCATTGGTAATTGTTATGTTTTTTATATTTAATACATCATATATCTCTGAAGCATTACGAACATATTTCCCAACAAGTGCAGATGTGTTTACGCCTGTAGCCGACGGATTTGCAACTGCCTCGGTTAAAACTCCTGTTTTATTTAGATAAACAATATTTCTGTTAGACTGAAAATCTTCATGTATTTTCTCAACAGGCAAAGGCGGTTCTGTAGTTACAGCTATTTTATATGTTTTATTATCGCATCCATTTACTGTTGCCAATACCGAAACATCTCCTCCAGTTGCTCCCCAATTTACATTAATTGCATTGGTTCCTTGTCCTGAAGTAATTGTTGCTCCAGATGGAACTGTCCAATTATAATTTGCTCCTGCAATAGCGTTTACAGAATATGTTTTATTGGTTGCATTGGCATATACTTTTGCAGCTCCAATTACTCCATTGGCAAAACTACCATCATAAACTCGTACATAATCTACTAATAGTTTTGCAGGAAAATCAGCTGGATTAGGTGCTACTCCTGCCCCATTTACACTTGTATAAGGCGTTCCTAAACTCCCGACTGCTAAATTTAAAATGATATAAAATTTATTATCATTAAATGGCCATCCACCATTTACAGTAGTATTAGGACTTGCAGTATGAAATAAATTCCCATCTATAAACCATTTTATACTATTTGGTCCCCACTCTACAGCATAAACGTGAAAGTCTGTAGATAAATCGGTTGGAGATGTATAACTTCTACCTGTATAATGATATCCGCCTGCATCGTAATGTAATGTTCCATCTACCGATTTTGGACTTTTATGTTTGGCTTCCATAATGTCTATTTCACCTGTAAAAGGCCATGTTCCAGTTGCTCCCTCTGGCAACATCCAGAAAGCTGGCCATGCACCCACGCCCGAAGATAGTTTCATACGCGCTTCAATTCTTCCATATTTTAAAGAATATTTCCCTTCTGTAGTGAGCTTTGCAGAGGTATATGGCTGATCAGGAAATTGTGAGTTTGGCTCATATTTAGCTTCGATATTTAAGTAGCTATTTGTGCCCTCTTTTACTATCGTTGCCTGATTTGGATTATACCTTTGTGCTTCGGCATTACCAAAACCACAAAGTGATGGACAACCGTTACCTGTAATACTTTGCCATTTACTACCATCGATTGTAGTACCATTAAACTCATCTGCCCAAACGAGTGTATTACATTGAGAATGTAATTTAATAAAAGGTGACATTACTAAGAATGTCATCAGAATAAGCTTTTTTAAAAATTGTAGGTTGTTCTTCGGTGGTTGGCCGAAAAAAAAGTTTTTTTGTTTCATAGTTTTTTGTTTTTTGGGGTTAAAAATTGTTAAACTCAAAAAGAACTATCTATAAAAAATAGATTCTTTTTTTATTAATAACTCACAATATTAACAAACAAACCACTATAAACTCACATTCGTAAGTACGGTTTGACTACGGTGCTAAAAAAACAAACACTACAAAAACTTATCAATACAGTAAAATAAATGAGGTTTTCTTGGGGATTAAACCATTCATTGACTGCCATTAATTTTAAAATCAGTTTAATCTGTGGCAAAATTAACCGCAAAGGACACAAGGGGTTACGCAAAGAGCGCAAAGTTTTAAAAATTAGTGCAATTAGTATAATCTGTGGCGAAAATTAACCGCAAAGGGCACAAAGCTTTTACGCAAAGTTCGCAAAGAATTAAAATCTGTTAAATCTTTTAATCTGTGGCAAAATTAACCGCAAAGGACACAAGGGGTTACGCAAAGTTCGCAGAGAATTAGAATCTGTTTAATCCTTTAATCTGTGGCAAAAAGGAACACGGATTAAACGGATTTTCTATCTATTATTTTTAAAAATCTGTTTTTAATCCGCGTCTTTACTTTTGTAAATCCGTATCATCCGCGTCCCTATCCGTGTTCATTTATAGACAATTTAAGATTGCGGTTAAGCTTTAAAAGTTGAGTATAAACTCCGTAATATTTGCCTCAGATGAAAGTTGGAGTTTCTTACGGATACGATATCTGGTATCTTCTACCCCTCTAACCGAGATGCCTAAAAGTGGTGCTATTTCTTTGGTATTGAAATTCATACGCAAATAAGCACACAATCGCATATCGCGGGGCGTTAATTCGGGATAACTTGCTTTTAAACGTTGGATAAAATTATCGTGTAGCTGATTGAAAATTTCCTCAAACTCATTCCAATGTTTATCTCCTTGCAATTCATGATCAATTATTCGATTGATTTTGGTTAAGAAACCCAAATTTATAGCGGAATCATTCCTTTTATCAATTTGATTAATAAGTTCCTTTATAGATAATAAAATTTCATTAAGATGTATCAAATTGACTGTATTTGAAGCTACTTTGGCATTCTTAAGATTAATTGTAGCTTCTAAGTTTTCACGAATCACATTCATGTTTTCTTGTTCTAATAACAGTTTTTGCTCATTAAATGCTGCTTGGTTTAGCAATAGTTCTTTTTCCTGATTTAAAATTAATTGTTGGCGCTTACGTTCTGCTAATTTTTTTTGATATTTAATAATAACATAGATTAGAGTTCCAAAAAGGAATAAATACGTGATGTAAGCCCAACTCGTTCTGTACCAAGGCGGCAGAATTTCGAATTTAAAAACAGCTTCTTCGCTTACTACATCATATATATTCTTGGCTCTTACATGAAAAGTGTATTCGTTTTCGGGTAAATTAGTGTATTCTTTTTCTGTTTGTGGTCCCCAATCAGACCATTTTGGTTCAAAACCTTCTAGCCAATATTCATATTTTGTGCCATCGGCATCGTCATACCAAAGCGCAGCAAACGAAAAATGAAGTGCATTTTTAGAATAAGGCAAAACTGGATAAAATTTATCATTTGTAGTTGTTTCCTTTGTCGAAAGAACATCGTATCTGCTTGAATATAATAGACTGTCTTTTGGAAAAATACTTTTTACTTCGGATATAACTGCTTTGTATTTTAAACCATAACTTTTATTTTTAATACTATTATAATGAATCAATCCGTCTTGAGTGCCAAAAAATACATCTCCCTCTTGAGTAGTTTGTATGTTTTCGAAACCAGGAATATATAAATACCTCAATTTTCTAAAAGGTAATTCATCTATAGAAAAACCTCCATCCTTTTTTTTATCGATTCTTCCTGTATTATCTCCCGAAACATACCAAATCGCATTCTTATTGTCGGATTTAAGCAATCTGATGTGATTATTCATACCCAAATACTTTTTAAAAACAGCATCGGGAATCATTCGTTTTGTATAAGAATCTTGTTTGTAAACCCCTTTTGTAGTACCAAAAAGGATTTGATTATTTAGCTTGACGGTATTCAAAAATATACTCGACGGAAAACCGTCTTTCTTGTCATAAAAATGCATGCTTGCAATACTATCAAACGTATTATTCAATCTTATTTTAAAGATTCCCTTGTATCCATGTGCTATCCAAATATTATCTTCTTTATCAATTGTAATTACTCTGCTACTTTCTTTAAAGCCTTTAATTTTAAACTGATATACCCAAGATTGATTTACCTTTTTTAATAAATATAATCCCGAATATCCTCCAACTAGTAACAAATCGGGATGATTTGGCATAACTACACCTTGCCATGCTCCATCTGTTTTTGCAACTAATTTTGCTGCACTTCCGTTTATCTCGAATATTCCGTTTTTTTCGAAAGCCAAAAGTACATTATCAAAAACACCAATATTCCATACCGTTTCAGACATTCCTGCTACACGCTGAAAATGTATATTTCCGTGTTGTCCAAGTCTGTATTTCTCCCAATCCAACCAAAACAGTCCATTATCCGTTCCTATATATAACTTGTTTTGATAAATCTGACTGCAATATATTTTGGTTTCGAAGTTTGTGGTATCCAGAATTCTTGATAATGGCGATGAAATTTGAATAAGCGCAATCCCATCTTTAAGTGTTACCCACAAATTACCTGCTGCATCAAGTTTAAGATTGGTAACATACTCATTTTGCAGCCCCATTTGCTTATTGATATGCTGAATTAAGCGTCCGTTTTTATCAATAATAATGAGTCCGTTTTCTCGTGTTCCAATAGCATAATATCCATCTGGAAGAAGAATACCAACAGAAACCTGATTTTGTTTTAAAAGATAATCTGCTTCGGTTTTTAAAGGTTTTAATTGGCTATTCTTATAAATAAAAAAGCCGTCTTTTTGAGTTAATACTGTTAGGTTATTTTCGGTTCCGAATAGCTTCAGGATTTTCATTCCTGCAAATTTCGAACCGCCATCAATAGAAATCAATTGATCATCTTTTACTTTAAGTAATCCTTTCTTATTATCTAATACATAAAGATTAGTGTTAATTTTAAAAAACTCATCAAAACTCGTAGTGGCTTTTATAACTTGAATTTTATTATTCTTATAAATAAAAAGAACTTCGTACGAGAAAAAAATTACTTCATCATTATAAACAATAGTATGCCATACATCACTAAAATTTCTGGATGAAACTGGAAGTAATTTAACTAAAGATGTATAATCGTATTGACCATTTGGCTGTTTGGTTACAAACCCAAAATCGCCTTGAGCACCTATAAAAATTTTATCGTTTTTATCTATCGCGAGGGAGCGAACCATACTCTTGTTTTCTGGCTGCATAATTATCCCCCATCTTACTCCATCAAATTGTAATAAACCAAAATGATTGGCAAAATACATCATTCCTTGAGAGTCTTGTAAAACATCCCAATTCTCAGAAGCTGCTTTATAGGTTTTAGGGCTATAATTTGTTATAAAAGGAACACCTATTTTCTTAATTTGAGCGTTAAGTACGAAGGTTACAAATAAAATAGAGGTACATAAAAATCTAATTCTAAATTTGATCATTTTGTTTTATACAGTAGGTTATTTTTGGTGCTTTTTACGGCGACAATCCTAAAAAAACTTCTGGGGCAAGAAATTCTTTTAAACAAAAAAAACGTTTTTAGTATTATTCAAAAAGCACTAAAAATTAGTATTTCGAATTAATTAAAAACGAATATATAAAATCAAATATATAAAAAAATATTTTGTAGTAAGGATGTAATAGATTGCTAATTTGAATTTTAGCAGCAGCTTCCTGTAGTAATGGTAGCAGTAATACTTCAAGTAAAAAAAAGATTCCACAATACTCAAAATTAATCTGTTCGTTGTAATTAGTTTTGACACATAGGTAGACTCAACATTAAAAAGGTGTAAGTATTCTTTCACGCAGATTTCAAAAGATTTAAGCTAATGTATGCAGATTCATTTGCTAAAAAATCTGCTCTAATCTGTACTATCTGCGTGAAAAAAATCTTTTGCTAATTTTAAATTCTTAATCGAAACTTTATAGGTTTAAAATTAGTAATGATTTGCTTTTCTTGCATAATGAAACAAGAAAAACAAATCATTAATTAAGTACTATAAAAACATGCTTAATAAAAAACCTGAAGCGATAGTTACAGCAATGGTAACAAGTCCGGGAAGCATAAAACTATGATTAACTACATATTTCCCTATACGAGTTGTGCCGGTACGATCAAAATCCATGGCAGCGACTAATGTAGGATAACCCGGTAATATAAAGTCGGCATTTACAGCTGGAAACATCGCTATAAGATGTGGCTGACCAATTCCTAAAGACAATCCTATTGGCATCATAATTTTTGTTGTAGCAGCCTGGCTAAAAGTCAATGCTCCCATAATTATCAAGGCAAAGGTAAAAGTAAAAGGATACTCTGATGTTATATCTCTAAAAGTGCTTTCTATTAAAGCATTATTTGCTCCCATAAAAGTGGCACTCATCCATACTACACCTAAAACTGAAACAATTGCAGTAGCCATTGATGTAAACAAACTCATTTTTGCTACCAACACTGGAGGTGTTTTGGTAATTATCATTATCAATGCCGAAGCCGATAATGTTATCATGATTATTAATCCTGTAAGGTTAATTGCTCCATCTGCTCCTACCGCAAATCCTGCAGTTCCTTCTCCAACATTTGGAATAAATTGCGGAAATGCTCCAAAAAATATGATCAGTAATATAGCACTACCAAAAATAAATACTGCTGTTTTTGCACCTGGTTTTAACTCTCTATTTGTTTCGGATGTTTTGTTTATACTCTCAGCAAATTCAGGATCTTTCATTTTTTCGATAAACTCTGGATCATCATTAAGTTCTTTGCCTTTTTTCCATACCGAAATAACACCCGCTATAATACCTATCATACAAGCAGGAATACATACTTTCATTATATCTACAACTGCTGTAGAATAAGCTAGTATTGCTGCCAATGAAGCCGTTGCCGCACTCATTGGGCTACCCGTAAGTGCCATGTGAGATGCTATAACAGATATACTCAATGGTCGTTCTGGTCGTATTCTTTTCTTGGCTGATACTTCGGCTATAATAGGAAGTAGTGAATATACTATATGCGCTGTTCCTGCAAATAGACATAAGAAGTAAACTGTAAATGGCGCTATAAAAGTTATATACTTCGGATTACGTCTAATAATCATCTCGGCAATACTCACCAAATAATCCAAACCTCCAGCTGCCTGTAATGTGGCAGCTGTGGTTACAATGGCTAAAATGATAAGAAGTACCGCTATAGGCGGATCAGCAGGGCGCATATGAAAAAACAAGACAAAAATAAGCAGTCCTATCATTCCCATAACTCCTAAACCTATCCCTTTAAGTCTTGACCCTATAAGGATCATGGCCATAAGTATAGCGAACTGTACTAATATCATGAAGTGATGAATTTAGGATTAATAAGGTTTTCTATCGAATAAATCTCATCCCATTTGTCTTGCGTAATGAGCTTTCTTTCGTTTACTACAATATCGTGTATCGATTTACCTGTTTTAAGTGCTTCTTTGGCAATACTTGAAGAAGCTTCGTATCCTAAAATTGGGTTAAGTTGTGTAACAATACCAATACTATTCATTACTAAATCTTTTGCATGTTCAGCATTTGCCGTGATACCTACAATACATTTATCTTTTAAGGTATTACAAGCTTTAGTAAGATACTCTAATGATGTAAACAAGGCAAACCCAATTACTGGCTCCATTACATTTAATTGCAATTGTCCTGCTTCTGCTGCCATAGTAACCGTTAAATCGGCACCAATAACATAAAAACAAGTTTGGTTTACTACTTCGGGTATAACCGGATTTACTTTTCCTGGCATAATCGAAGACCCTGGCTGAAGCGCTGGCAAGTTAATCTCATTAAATCCACAACGAGGTCCGCTACTTAATAAACGAAGGTCATTACAAACTTTACTCAATTTAATTGCACTTCTTTTTAGAGTTCCACTTACTTCTACAAAAGCACTTGGGTCGTAAGTAGCTTCAAATAAATCACCTGCAAGCGTAACAGGAACTCCACTTACTTCGGCAAGGTATTTTACACAAAGTTCAGGATAACCTTCTGGAGCATTTACTTTACTACCAATGGCAGTTGCTCCCATATTTACCTCTGTAATCAATCTTTCTGATTGGCGTAAACGAATTACATCTTCGCCTATTGTTGTTGCAAAAGCATTAAACTCTTGTCCTAATGTCATTGGTACAGCATCTTGTAATTGCGTACGTCCCATTTTAATAACATTAGCAAACTCTTTTCCTTTCTGAAAAAAAGCTTCTTGCAGTTGCGCTAAAGCTTCTGTAAAATACTCTATTTTAAGATAAATTGCTATTCTAAAAGCCGATGGATAGGCATCATTTGTACTTTGCGAAAGGTTTACGTCATTATTAGGATGAAGGTATTGATACTCTCCTTTTTTATGTCCCATATATTCCAATCCTAAGTTGGCAATTACCTCATTAGCATTCATATTGGTAGATGTACCTGCTCCTCCTTGAATAAGATCACTTATAAACTGGTCTGCAAATTCTCCTGCAATTAATCTATCACAAGCATAAATAATAGCTTCAGCCTTTTTTGCATCTAATACACCAAGATCTCTATTGGCCATTGCTGCAGCTTTTTTTACATGACCAAAAGCCTTAATAAATAAAGGTTCTGATCCTATAGGAATTCCTGTTATATCAAAATTTTCTTTGGCACGTACTGTCTGTACTCCATAATAACAATTGTTTGGTATTTCTTTTTCTCCAAGAAAATCATGTTCTGTACGAAAGTTGCTCATAATGTAATGTGTTAAATTATTAAAGGAAATTAAAAACGGAAGAAATAATCTTGCAGTTCTTTTTTGTTTTTTGATTTTGTAAGTCCAAGCATCAATAATATTCTTGCTTTTTGCGGACTAAGATTATCTGATACTACTGTACCAAGTTCATTGTCATTTGTTTCTCCATCAAGCACTACTCTGCCTTCTAGACAACGGCTTGAGCGACAAACTGCTATATTTGCTTTAGTAGCTTTTTTTATAGCTTCGGTAAAAGCTTTAGAGAAATTTCCGTTTCCAACACCAGCTATTACAATACCTTTTACTTTTTGTTTTACTAAATAATCTATATATTCTGGAGATGCATCGGCATACATATATACAATTTCTACTTTAGGTAATTTTGTGTTTTTATTTACTTCAAAAGGTCCTTCTTTTGCTGTTTCTCTTACCGATGATTTGTAATATTCTACACGACCATCATATACTTCTCCAAGCGGACCAGAATCTGGTGATCTAAAAGCATTTACTTTTGTTGTACTAGTTTTAGTAACTTCTCTGGAATCGTAGATTGATTCATTAAAAGATACTAATACGCCACGCCCTTTACTTTTAGGATCTGCAGCGACAGTAATTGCATCAAAAAGATTTTTAGGTCCATCTGCACTTATAGCTGTTGCCGGACGCATAGATCCTGTAATTACAACAGGTAATTCATGCGGTAAAACTAAATCAAGAAAATAGGCTGTTTCTTCCTGAGTATCTGTACCATGCGTTATAACAACACCATCTGCCTCGTTTTTACTAAATATTTCATTAATACGTACAGCAAGTTTTTTCCATATTTCAATACTCATATCCTGACTACCTACAGATGATATTTGTTCTCCGCTAATATCTGCAATAGCGTTTATACTCGGAATACTTCCTATAAGATCAGCTACAGGAATTTTACCCGCAGTATATCCAGCTCTATCCGAAGATTTTCCTTCGCCTGCTATAGTTCCACCCGTGGCAAGAATTATAATTCTGGGCTTTTGTTGTCCAAAAGCCAAAGATGTTGCAATACACAACAAAAAGACAAGTACTAATTTTTTCATTTTTTAAAATATTTATTTGGTTAATCCTGATATTAGAAATTAAATAGCATCCCAAAATTGATGCGAACGGCGTTAGCTCCTTGTGTACTTCCATCGGCATATTGCAATTGTTTGTACCCTATTTGTGGTTCAAGTGCAATTGTTAGAAAATCAAAGAAGTCATACGATGCATTAAGCGTAAACTGGTAATTTGTCATTCGGTCCCAACCTGCTAGTGTACCTGCTCCATCATAAAAATGATTGTAAGAAGCCATAACCATCGAGTGAAACTTTTTATTAAAGAAACGTTCGTACGAAATAAAACCAGCATGTACAGGTAATAGATCTAGTTTTCCTGAAAAATCTGATCTGGCAAAACCATCAAGACCAGATCCTCCTACAGCTAGAAAATAATCACTAATTCCCTTACCGATTGTCCATTGTGCTTGCAGATTATTTACTAAACCTGATTTTTTTCTAAAAAATATACTTGTCATGGCAGTAACACCACCACCACTTTGAGAATCAAATTCAAACTCTGTTTTTCCTGCTGCAATATCCTCAGAGTCATAAGCAATACTGCGATAAAGACCCGATAATTTCATGAAACCTCCGTTATCAAAAGCATATCGTATACCAGCCACAGCATCGGGAGCTCTAGAGGGAGCATAATCTACTCCATGAGTTGGACTTAACGTATAATCATACAAACGGCGCGGCTCCATATATTCTGCCGAAAGCATAAAAGAAGTATGTCCGTTTTCTTTAAAAAGACCTGTGTAACGTACTTGAATCCTGCGAGAAAGTACCATACCAGTAGGTCCGTCCCAATCTAGTAATGGTGAAGGCCATAAGGATGAATCTCCAAAATTTGACCACGTTTGTCCTACCGTCCAATGATTATACTGAACATAAGCATGACGCAGCCTAAACTGAGACGTATTATTAGCACCTTCAAAATCTGCTTCTAACATTGATTTTAGTTCTTTACCATTATTTAATTGTATCGTGCTAACAAAACGCAATTGCGACTGTCTCATATCCATACTAAAAGAAGGTATATCTAAACCCGAAACATCGTTTTTATGTATAAGAAACGAACTATTACCCGCAAGGCTTCCCTTAATATCATAAATACCATTTAATTTAAGCCTTCCTATAAGTCTGGCTGTAACTTTGGGTTTTCCATTTAAAGTATCTTTAGACTCTACAGCCATTAATTGGGCATTTAATGAGTTGGATAACAATACACAGGAACAAAAAAGAACCAATAGCAAAAGTTTGTTTTGTTTCATAAATTATATAAATAAGGGGGGTATAATAACGAAGTTTAGTTACTTTCTTTTTGGGAATAGTTTATATAATTACACCCTTACAGATGTGTTAACAACGGTATAGGATAAATTAGAATTTCTATCTAGATAAACTATTAGAAAATTGCATTGTGGTATTGTAGACGGGCCTAAAAAATTTAATCCATTCTAATCGGATTAGGCTTATTGCTATAACAAAGCTTGTATTAAAACACAAAAACATCAGTCGGTTAAAAGGTATCTTTTTCATACAATTCCTAAGATTAGATTTAGTATACAAAATCATTGATACAAACAAATATAAAAATAAATAGTACAAAATCTTACAAAAAATAATTTGTTTATTCTTGAAAATTTACCTATTACATAATAACAGGGGTGCTTATTTTTTAATACTTCATTATTAATAGAATATTATGGCTAAATATTAAAGAATAAACAATGTTTAATTTTTAGGCATTTTTTTTCAGAAAAATAGGATATTGATTATTTACACCCATTCCATTTTACGTTTTTAATTAAAAGATTCAATCTAAAATTAAATGAATTATAGTAAATTAGGATTCCCTTAATATTAAGTCTTAAAAAATCTTGCAAATAATGAAATCTACTACTTTAAAAAACAAGATGATTATCGCAGCTACTGGCCTTTTCTTATGCTTTTTTCTTGTGATACATCTGCTTGGTAACTTACAACTTTTTTTACCCGAAGATCAGGCAAGAGAACAATTCAATTGGTACTCTAAATTATTGTCAGGCAATATGTTTATAAAAATTATTTCCTGGATTTTGTATTTATCCTTAATCGGACATGCAATTTATGCAATAATTGTTACTATAAAAAATAATACTGCAAGTAAACAAAACTACCATTATGACAAAAGAAATTTTGCCAGCGCATGGAATAGTCGAAACATGGGCATATTAGGTACAATCCTACTCCTATTTCTTATCATACACTTTAAGGATTTTTGGTATGTATATAAATTTACTAACCTGCCTGTAGATGCAGCAGGAAATAAGGATTTATATGAGATTGTTGTACAATCGTATTCGCAACTATGGTATGTAATAATTTATGAGATATCATTTATAGCATTAGGTTTCCACCTATTACATGGTTTTTTTAGTGCCTCGAGAACAATGGGACTTTATCATCCTAAATATGTAAAAGCTATAAAAGTATTTGGATGGGGATATACCCTAATTATCACAGGAGGTTTCATGGCAATTCCCCTTTATATTTATTTAAAATAGTATGAAAATGAGAGATTCAAAAATACCAGATGGCCCACTTGCTGATAAATGGAATAATTATAAAGCCAAAGCAAAACTTGTAAATCCTGCCAACAGAAAGAAACTTACTGTTATAGTTGTAGGAACAGGACTTGCAGGATCTTCTTGTGCGGCATCACTTGCTGAACAAGGATATAACATTAAGTCATTTTGTTTTCAGGATTCGCCCAGAAGAGCACATTCAGTCGCTGCACAAGGTGGTGTAAATGCTGTTAAGAATTATAAAAATGATGGCGATAGCGTGTATAGAATGTTTTACGATACTATAAAAGGTGGAGATTTTAGATCTCGCGAAGCCAATGTGTATAGATTAGCCGAATGTTCAGCTAGTTTAATCGACCAATCGGTTGCTCAAGGTGTGCCTTTTGCAAGAGAATATGGAGGTTACTTAAACAATAGATCCTTTGGAGGTGTACAGGTTTCCAGAACCTTTTATGCCCGAGGACAAACAGGACAGCAACTTTTGCTTGGAGCATATCAATCACTTCTTCGCCAAGTAAACACTGGTAAAGTTACCATGCATACGCGTCACGAAATGCTCGAATTGGTTTTGATAGATGGCAAAGCCAAAGGAATTATAGCCCGCAATCTAGAAACAGGAGCCATAGAGCGTCATGCTGCCGATGCTGTTGTACTTGCAACAGGTGGTTACGGTAAGGTATATTATCTATCTACACTTGCTATGGGGTGCAATAGTTCGGCAATATGGCGAGCACACAAAAAAGGGGCTTATATGGCAGGCGTGAGTTGGATTCAATTCCATCCTACTTGTCTTCCTCAACATGGAGAAAATCAGTCGAAACTTACTCTTATGTCTGAATCATTGCGAAATGATGGTCGCATTTGGGTACCTAAAAAAGCGGGAGACGATAGAATTCCTAATGCTATCCCCGAAGAAGAAAGAGATTATTATTTAGAACGTCGATATCCTGCCTTTGGTAATCTTGCTCCTAGAGATATTTCTTCTCGAGCTGCCAAAGAACGAATTGACTCTGGTCATGGTGCCGGACCAATGAAGAATGCTGTTTATTTGGATTTTTCGGATGCAATCGCTGTACAAGGCAAGAAAAACATCGAAGCCAAATACAGCAACCTTTTTGCTATGTATGAAAAAATCAACGGAATCGATGCTTATAAGGAACCAATGCTTATCTCGCCAGCTGCACATTTTACCATGGGCGGACTTTGGGTAGATTATGAACTTATGACAACTATTCCTGGATTGTTTGCCCTTGGTGAAGCCAACTTTGCAGATCATGGAGCAAATAGACTTGGTGCAAATTCTCTGCTTCAGGCTTGTGTCGATGGATATTTTATAGCTCCCTACACTATTCCTAATTATTTGTCTGGCGAACTAAATGCTTCCCGAATTAGTACCGACCATCCCGCTTTTGCGGAAGCAGAAAAAACGGTTAGAGATCAATTAAACCAATTTTTACAAAGCAAAGGAAATTTATCAACTGATTATTTCCATAAAACCATAGGACGATTATTGTATGAAAAATGCGGGTTATCCAGAAGTAAACAGAATCTTGAAGAAGCAATTGTAGCCATAAAATCTTTGAAAGCTTCTTTCGAAAATGACTTACTAATAACTGGTGACGATACTTTAAATAGTGAATTAGAAAAAGCCGGACGTGTAGCCGATTATATAGAATTAGCTGAGCTTATGTGTTACGATGCATTACAAAGAGAGGAATCTTGCGGAGCGCATTTTAGAGAAGAATACCAAAGTAACGAAGGAGAAGCAGTACGAAATGATGCCGATTTTTGTTATGTGTCGGCTTGGGAATGGAAAGGAGAATCAAATCCTCCTGAACTACACAAAGAGCCTTTGGTATTTGAATCAGTAGAACTTGCAGTACGTAGCTACAAATAATTAAAACTAAAAGAGATGAAATTATATCTAAAAATATGGCGCCAATTAAATGCCAATTCCAAAGGAGAAATGGTAGATTATGAAATAGATGGCGTAACCGAACATATGTCTTTCTTAGAAATGCTCGATCTTTTAAACGAATCACTTATCCAACTACGGGAACGCGTTATAGAATTTGACCATGATTGTAGAGAAGGTATTTGCGGACAATGCGGTGTTATGATTAATGGTAGAGCGCATGGCCCATTAAAACATACTACAACTTGCCAACTCCATATGCGAAGTTTTAAGGATGGCGACACTATATATATTGAACCATTTAGAGCAACAGCTTTTCCTGTAGTTCGGGATTTAAAAATTGACCGAACCGCATTTGATTCTATTATTACTGCTGGTGGTTATATTGGAGCTTCAACTGGTCAGGCACCCGAAGCCAATAGTATTCCTATATCCTACGAAACCGTCGAAGCATCCTTTGATGCGGCAGCTTGTATAGGTTGTGGTGCTTGTGTAGCGACTTGCAAGAATTCTAGCGCAGCATTATTTGTTGGTGCCAAAATAACACACTTAGCATTACTCCCACAAGGAAAAATAGAAGCATCAAAAAGGGTTTTAACAATGGTAAACCAGATGGATTCTGAAGGTTTTGGAGCTTGTTCTAACACCGAAGCATGCGAAGTAGAATGTCCGCAAGGTATATCGGTACTTTCTATTGCTAAGATGAACTACGAGTATAATAAAGCATTGGTAATGAAGAAATAATATTTCATGTTGTTTGTTTTTTCTTCACTTCAAAAAATATAGTTATCCAATACAACCTTTGTCAAAGTTTTAAAACTTTGACAAAGGTCTATACCAAGAATCTTAAATTCTATCCTATTTCAACCATAGCCCGCGGTTTCAACCGTGCGGTACAGATTGCGATTGTCCTCTGCATTCCAACGGTTGAAATCGTTGGCTATGGTTATAAGATGTTGTTTGTGGATGCGATCCGTTATCCAGCTATTTTTACACAACTCACTTAAATGAACTTACATTACTTATATGGTTTAAAGATATAAGCATGATTCCTTTTGACCCAAACAAAACTTAAAGTTTGGATTTTGTAAGCATATTTTTCTAAATTTGACGTCTTAAATACATGATTTATATTATGCGTCATAACAGAAAATTTATTTGTCTTTTATCCTTACTAACGATACTGTTCTTCTCTCCGTTTGCTTACTCACAAGCCACAACAACGGCTACTCCAGATACTGCTAAAACACAAGGTAGTGGGAAATTATTTGAAGATTCGACCAAGACCGATAGTGACTATCTTATGGCTATCGAAAAAGCTGGTGAGGTTTTGCAATCTGCTTATAATGACGCAGTTTTTGAAGGAAGTACATTTCATTTGTTTGCTGAAATAGATAGAACCCAAAATAAACTAGATCTTATTCTAGCTAATTTAAAAGGGGCTAATCCAAATGTGCGAAATCAGCAAATGTATCGTATTGTATTAGAAGAAATTCGTCAGGAATTAGACGAACAAAATACTGCCATTAATTTACGCAACAAAAACCTTGATAAAATCAAAGGTCGATTTGCTGACTTACGCAAAGACAAAGCACTAATTACACTATTAAAAGATACCATCCTTCGCAAGCAATTTAAGAGCGAATTTTTAAATCTTAAAAAGACTTATTTAAGTACAGATAGCCTTATGAACCACAATCTAGAGGTTCTTAATACTAAAAACAGACTAACGGTACAAAGAAAAATAGCTGTTTCGAGTGCATTATTAACTGTAGAAAAAAAGCTAGAAAAATCTGGAATAAGTATTCTTGGCAGAGAATATCCTTTTATATGGAATACTAGCGATACAATTGCCAAAAAAGACATATCGCAAAATATTAAAGCAAAAGTAGCTATAGAGAATAGCGTGGTATCGTACTATTTAAATTATAGTATCGGCGGATTAATCACTCTTACATTTTTTATGGGATTATTAGCTTGGTATATTTCTCGCAATCTTAAATATCTAAAAAATAATAATCATTTTGAGAACCTTACATTACTAAACTTTAAATACTTAAATAGTGGTATTATTATTCCTGTAATTGTAATTGGTCTTAATATTGCCATCGTAAGTAATTTATATGCTCCCGCCCTATTTATAGAATCATTACAGCTAATTCTGCTTGTGGTGCTTACTTTTCTATTTAAAAATCATTGGTCTAAGGAATCAATGCGAAACTTGTTTCTATTAGTAGGATTATTTTCTGCACTTTGTTTCCTGGATTTATTTATCGGGGTTGGCTTGTTCCAACGTTGCGCTTTTATCCTAATTAATGTCTTCGGAATACGTTATGGATTAGTTCAGCTTAAGAGTATTAAAGATCAATTATACATAAAGGGATTCTTTAAATGGGCAAGTATAATATTCATAGGTTTAAATGGTTTGGCTATTGTTTTTAATATTTACGGTAGAGTTTCTCTCTCAAATATGTTAAGTCTTACCGCCTTTATTGCAATTACTCAAATTATTGCACTTAGCGTACTATTAAAAATAATTCTAGAAATAATTCTTTTACAAATATATACGACAAGAATCAAACGCGGAATCGAAACCATTTTTGATCATGAGAGTTTATCAGATAATCTAAAAAGACCTTTTATAATAATAATTAGTTATATGTGGTTGGTAGTGATTGCATCAAATTTAAACATTTGGGAATCGCTACGTGCATCATTTACATCACTATTAACCCACCCGAATACTATTGGTAGTATCACATTTACCTTGGGTAATATTGTTTTGTTTTTTATTATAATCTGGATGGCTCACCTTCTGCAAAAATACGTTGCTTACTTTTTTGGTGAAGTCGATGATGAGAATGAAGAAAATGTAAACAAACGCCAACATTCTAAATTATTAATAACACGTCTTGTGGTATTAATTGGAGGTTATTTATTGGCTGTAGCCGCATCAGGAATGCCGCTGGACAAACTAAGCATTTTACTGGGTGCTTTAGGAGTTGGTGTTGGACTTGGTTTGCAAAACATTGTAAGCAACTTTGTGTCGGGTATTATTTTGATTTTTGATAAACCAATACAAATTGGTGATGTAATCGAAATTAGCTCACAATCGGGTCGCGTAAAAGCAATGGGACTTCGTACAACCAAAATTAATGCTCCAAACGGTGCCGAAATAATAATTCCAAATGGTAACTTATTATCTCAAAATATTACCAACTGGACTTATACTGATAACTTTAAACTAGTCGAAATTTCCTTTGATGTTGAAGGCGACATTGTTCCAGATGATATTAATTTAATTGTACTTGAAGCACTTGAAACTCAAACATTGATAAACAATTCCAGAACTCCACAAATTTATTATACCGCCATATCTGATGGTAATTATAAATTACTAGTGAAATTCTGGTGCAGTATTTACCGCACCGAAGAAACTATTAGTAGTGCACGCCAAGTATTGTTTAGTAATTTTAAAGCTAAAGGTTTAAAATTTTCAACATAAAAAACACTTAATAAATGGATTTTAAAATCATAGCTATGCTTTTTCTTTCCATTTTAACATTTGAGATTTGCGGTATGCAAGGGGAGAAATTCCTTTTATTTCTTTAAATTTTCTATTGAAATTAGAAATATTATTAAACCCACATAATTCTGAAACTTCCAGTACAGATAACTCTTGTGATCTGGATAATAACTTCCCTGCCCGCTCAATCCGGATTTCTATCAGGAACTGAAAAAATGTCTTGTTGGTTCGGACTTTAAAGTATTTGCAAAAAGCATTTTTAGTCATATTTGATAATGCAGCGATTTCCTCCAGAGTAATATTCTTCTGAAAATTAGTCATAACGTACTCAAAAACCGTTTGCATTCGCTTTCCTTCATTATCTGTAATTTTCTTATCATATATATAACTAGAAAGTGGCGTTTTATTCTCTTGAGATAACTTCTTGGTTATTTCCAGAAAAAGAATAAAACGATCAAATTCATTTACCTTTTTTATTTTTTTAAATGCCTTAACAACTTTATTTGAAGGGTTGTTAACCACAAAACCATTCTTACTGTTTTCCCAAAATGGCTGAATGTCTTTTAAAGCAGGAAGCGTAAAAAAATCTTTCCCAAAAGAGTTAGTCGTAAAAAACAATGTTAGCATTACCGAAAGCTCGTTGGTATTATTTTCGCTTCTAAATACATGTGGTAAATTACTACCAATAACTACAACATCTCCTTTTTGATATGGAGAAATTGTGTCGCCTACAAAAATAGTTCCTTCGCCATTCTCGATATAGCTTATTTGTATTTCTTCGTGTTGGTGCAATTTATCATAAAAAACAAATTCTACGTCTTCTTGATAAATGAGCGAATCTTCTTTAGTTTTTGGAATCTTAAATGGAAATACTTTCATAACGGATTAATTATATTCTATAAATATAAAAAAATGTATACATATTAAGTAATAATTTTAAAAATTAGTATAAAATCGGATAATATAGTATCTTTTTGTGATAACTTACCTAATTACATATTTGCAGGTTATAAATATTTTTGAAAAAATTAAAATCGTAATTATGAGTATTCAATGGAAAGGCGTTATGCCAGCAGTTACAACAAAGTTTACTGCCGATGACAAGTTAGACTTCGACATGTTTGGAGTAAATGTAAGAGCTCAGCTCGAGGCAGGTGTTTCTGGGATTATCCTGGGAGGTACACTTGGAGAAGCAAGCACTTTATTAGAGGATGAAAAAAAAGAATTAATCAAAGAGACTATTAATATAGTTAACGGGCAGGTACCGGTGATTATGAATATAGCCGAGCAAACTACTCGGGCTGCGATTCAAGCTGCTAATAAAGCAGAAGAAAATGGTGCAAAAGGATTAATGTTATTGCCTCCTATGCGTTACAATGCAGCAAGTCATGAAACAGTTACTTATTTCTCTGAAGTGGCAAAAAGTACTTCACTTCCTATCATGATTTACAACAATCCTATTGATTACAAAATTGATGTGTCATTGGATATGTTTGAAGAAATTTTGAAATTTGATAATATTCAGGCAGTAAAAGAATCTACAAGAGATATATCTAATGTTACCCGAATTATAAACCGTTTTAAAGGTCGTTTAAAAGTATTATCTGGTGTTGATACATTAGCATTAGAAAGTATTTTTATGGGTTCTGACGGATGGGTTTCTGGTTTAGTAGATGCGTTTCCAGCTGAGACTGTCGCTATTTTTAAATTAGCAAAAGCTGGTAGAGCCGAAGAAGCTTTGGCTATTTACAGATGGTTCTTGCCTTTGTTAGAATTAGACATTAACCCACTATTGGTACAAAATATAAAACTGGCAGAAGTAGCTACTGGTCTGGGAACAGAATTTGTTCGTGCACCAAGATTACCACTTCATGGAGCAGAAAGAGAAAGAGTTTTGGCAATCATTGCAGAAGCATTGCGTACAAGACCAACTCTTCCAGATTATAAATCCATAGTACTATAAAGCATACATTACCCGTTGAGGCAGATTATATTTTAACACGTAAAAACTTATTCAGTAAAATTGATTTGTAATTATATTATGTAAATGCAAATAAGTAAAACTTGTAGTACAATACGTCAAAATTATTTTTTTTTACAAAATCCTCCCCAACGGAGTTAACAATAATATTCTTTTTTAAGTTTAGTTAGATTTGTTTTTAGTTTGGTTTGTTTTTGAGCTGGTTATTAGAGTAGATAGCCAGCTCATAAAACATAATATTTTTTTAGCAAGTCTGGATTTAATTATAATCTTAATACATAAAAAATGATTACAGGAAAAAATTATATAGGAAGCAAGCTTAAGGCTGATGGAACAAAAACCTATAAAACAATAAACCCACAGTTAAACATAGAAAATCCCTGGACATTTACAGAAGCTACTCCAGAGGAAATTGATGAAGCTGTAGCATTAGCAAATGATGCTTTTAAAGTTTATAGAAATTGTCCAGCTCAAAAAAAGGCAGATTTTCTGAATGCAATTGCTGAAGAAATCCTTGCCCTTGGCGATGAATTATTAGAGGTGTATTGTACAGAATCTGGTTTCCCAAAAGGCAGAGCCGAAGGAGAACGAGGTCGTACAATTTTTCAGTTACGCTCATTTGCAAATATGCTTGCTGAAGGAAGCTGGGTTGAAGCAACAATAGACACTGCAATTCCAGACAGACAGCCTTTACCAAAAGATGATTTACGTAAAATGTTAGTTCCATTAGGACCAGTTGTTGTTTTTGGATCTAGTAACTTTCCGTTTGCATTTTCTACAGCAGGTGGCGATACAGCATCGGCATTGGCAGCAGGTTGTCCCGTAATTGTAAAAAGCCACTCTATGCATATAGGAACTGGCGAAATGGTAGCCTCGGCAGTTATAAAAGCAGCCAAAAAACACAATATGCCCGAAGGTATTTTCTCAAACCTAATTGGTAGTGGGGTAACACTTGGAGCAACTTTAGTAAAACACCCACTTGTAAAAGCGGTAGGATTTACAGGAAGTATTAATGGCGGTAGAGCTTTATTTAATTTAGCATCGCAACGTCCGGAGCCTATCCCTGTATTTGCAGAAATGGGAAGTATTAACCCTGTGGTTATTTTGCCAGAGGCTTTAGAAAAAAATAGTAATAAATGGGCAACTGCCTATGCAAATTCTATTACCTTAGGAACAGGTCAGTTTTGTACTAATCCAGGATTACTATTAGGAATAAAAGGAGAAAAATTAAATCAATTTATGGAGCAATTAGCCGAAGAAATTGAAAAAATTGCACCTTCATGTATGTTGCATCCATCTATTAAAGACGACTTTAATAATGGTAGAGAAAAAATAAAATCTCAAAATGGAGTAAGTACTATTGCGGAATATAAAGGTGAAATATCTCCTAACTATGCGCCACAAACTATACTTACAGTAAATGGTAAAACATTTTTGGAGAATGCTACATTAAGTCATGAAGTATTTGGTCCGTTTTCTATTGTGGTACAATGCGAAAATGATGAGGAATTAGAAAGAATTATTAATAAATTAGACGGACAGTTAACAGGTACTATACTTGCAGAACCAAAAGAGATAGCTAATTCTAATACTATTATTGATGCCTTACAAAGCAGAGTTGGAAGATTAATTTTTAATGGTGTACCTACAGGAGTCGAAGTTTGTGCTTCGATGATTCATGGTGGTCCCTATCCTGCTTCATCGGATTCTAGATTTACAGCCGTAGGAATCCATGCCGTTAAACGTTGGGTGCGACCATTTAGTTATCAAAATTGGCCAGACGAATTACTACCGAGCGCATTACAGAACCTAAATCCCTTAAAAATTACAAGAACCGTAAATGATATAATAACCAAGAAATCTATTTAATTTATGCCAAGAAAAACTTTTTTTTGTGTCGATGCACATACTTGTGGTAACCCAGTGAGAGTGGTTGCCGGAGGCGGTCCAAATTTAGTTGGGAATAATATGAGTGAGAAACGCCAACATTTCCTGAAGGAATATGATTGGATTCGTAAAGGGCTAATGTTTGAACCACGAGGTCATGATATGATGAGCGGTAGCATACTTTACCCGCCAAGTAATCCTGAGAACGATTTTGGTATTTTATTTATCGAAACATCAGGTTGTTTGCCTATGTGTGGCCACGGAACTATCGGTACAATAACAATTGCTATCGAAGAAGGTTTGATTACGCCTAAAATCCCAGGGAAGATAAAAATGGAGGCTCCGGCTGGTTTGGTTCAGATTGAATACCAACAAACAGGTAAAAAAGTAGATTGGGTACGATTAACTAATGTAAAATCATACCTCGCTGCCGAAGGACTTACTGTAGATTGTCCTGAACTTGGCGAAATAGTTTTTGATGTTGCTTATGGCGGAAACTATTATGCAATCGTAGATCCTCAAGCCAATTTTTCGGGAGTGCAAGATTTTACGGCAGGAAAAATTGTTCAATACAGTCAGGAAGTTCGCAAGCGCATCAACGAGAAATATCCTAACCTTTTCATTCACCCAGAAAATAGTACTATTCGCGATGTAAGCCATATGCTCTGGACGGGTGATCCTATCGATCCAACATCTTCAGGAAGAAATGCTGTTTTTTATGGAGATAAAGCCATTGATCGTTCTCCGTGCGGAACAGGAACTTCGGCTAGACTTGCTCAGCTTCATGGAAAAGGCAAATTAAAGAAAGGCGAAGATTTTATTCACGAAAGTTTTATTGGCAGCAAATTTATAGGAAGAGTTGAAGAAGAAACCACTATTGGAGATATTAAAGCCATCGTGCCAAGTATACAAGGATGGGCAAAAGTATATGGATATAACAATATAATCATTGATGAAGATGATGATCCGTATGCATTTGGTTTTCAGGTAATTTAATAAAAATATAATCCAAAATAAATCGTTGGTTTAGAGAGCATAAATCTTACCGATGATTTTTTAAATTTATAAGTATAATGAAAAAAGTAAGTATTATTGGTGGGGGAATAATCGGACTATGTTCAGCGTATTATTTAGCAAAAGAAGGATATCAAGTTGTTGTTTTCGATAAGTCGGATATGACAGATGGATGTTCCTACGGGAATGCGGGAATGATTGTTCCCTCGCATATTATTCCGCTGGCACAACCAGGAATGATTACACAAGGAATAAAATGGATGTTTGATAGTCAAAGTCCGTTTTATGTAAAGCCTAGATTAAGCATGGATTTGGCAAATTGGGGATTACAATTCTACAAACATGCCAATAAGCAACATGTAGAAAAAGCAATGCCAGCACTATGTAATTTATCTCTTTTTAGTAAAGAATTGTACCAGGATTTTATAAAAGAAAGCAATTCTTTCTTTTATGAAAAAAAGGGTCTTTTGATGCTTTATAAAACAGAGAAAACTGCCGAAGAAATTAATCACGAAGGAAAGCTAGCCGAATGTTTTGGTCTGGAAGTAGATTACCTTTCTAAGGACGGAGTAACAAAACTAGAAACAGGAACTAGTACTGATGTAATAGGTGGTGTACATTATAAAAGTGATGCGCATATCTATCCTCAAAAATTCATGCAATTTATAAAAGATGAATTAAGCCGACTGAATGTAAAAATCCATAACCGAACTACAGTAGAAGATTTTGTAATAAAAAACAATACTATAACCGAAATACTTACCGATATGGGACCTTTTATGACCGACGAAGTTGTTTTGGCGTGTGGATCATGGAGCCCAAAAATTGCAAAAAAGCTAAATCGGTCCATTTCAATATTACCAGGAAAAGGATATAGTTTTACTCTAAAAGATGTAAATATAAAACCCTCTATACCTGCCATTTTATGCGAAGGAAAAGTTGCTGTTACGCCTATGAACAATGATATCCGTTTTGGAGGTACAATGGAAATTACACATACAAACGATACCAAAATTAACAAAAACAGAGTTCAGGGAATTGTTAATAGCATTAATGAGTTTTACCCTGATTTAAAAATTGAAATGCCAAAAGAAGAAGAAACATGGTACGGATTTAGACCTTGTACTCCATCAGGAATGCCAATAATTGCAAGAGATAAAAGAATAAAAAACTTAACTTTGGCAACTGGACATGCCATGATGGGATTAAGCTTGGCACCAGCAACAGGTAAAATTGTTTCGGAAATTATTTCTGGAAAAAATACCTCTGTTAATACACAAATGTTTCAATTATAAAATTATGAGATACGAATCGATACCTTCTTCTTTATTTATCGAAAACAGAAAACGTTTTTCGACAAAAATGAATCCAAATAGCATTGCTATTTTAGTTTCTAATGATGTAATGCCTAATAATGCCGATGATGTTATGGGGTTTGCACAAAATAATGATTTGTTTTACTTAACAGGAATCGATCAGGATGAAACTATTTTGGTTCTTTTTCCAGATGCTTATAAAGAAGAAAATCGAGCTATTTTATTTGTAAAAGAAGTAAGTGAACATACTAAACTTTGGGATGGTGATTTCTTAACCAAAGAAGAAGCAACAGCTATATCGGGTATAAAAAACGTAAAGTGGATTCATGAATTTGAAAAATCTTTGCAACTTTTTGCTTTTGAAGCTGATGCCTTTTATTTAGGACACAACGAGCATATAAAAAGAGTAACATCAGAAATGACTACTCGCCAAGACCGAATTATACAATGGTGTAAAGAGAAATACCCGTTGCATCAATACGATAGAGTTGCTAAGATAACTCGTGAATTACGACCAATAAAATCAGACGAAGAAGTTGCGCTAATAAAAAAAGCTGTAGCTATTAGTGTAAAAGGTTTTAAAGGACTTCTTAGTGCTGTTAAACCAAACATAAATGAGTTTGAACTAGAAGCAGAACTTATTTATGAAGTGATAAAAAATGGAGCTACACGTCATGCTTTCAAACCTATTATTGCGTCTGGAAAAAATGCCTGTGCTTTACATTACAATTCGAATGATACTATATGCAAAGAGAATGATATGATTCTGGTAGATTTTGGTGTTTGTTATGCCAATTATAATTCTGACACTACAAGATGTGTTCCTGCAAACGGAGTATTTTCACCTCGTCAGCGAGAAGTATATTCATCAGTTTTACATTGCTTAAAAGAAGGTTCTAAGTTATTAAAACCTGGTATTAAACATAGCGATTACGAGAAGCAAATGGCTGGTTTAATTGAAAAAGAATTAATTAAACTAGGATTAATTACCAACGAAGATATTGCCAATCAAAATCCAGATGCTCCAGCTTATAAAAAGTATTTTATGCACGGAACAGCACATCATTTAGGACTAGATGTTCATGATGTAGGATTGTATTCTCGTACTTTAGAAAAAGGAATGGTGCTTACCTGCGAGCCAGGAATTTATATATTAGAAGAAGGAATCGGTTGCCGATTAGAAAATGATTACCTACTTACAGCAGATGGAAACATCAATCTCTCGGAAGCATTACTAATAGAGATTGAAGATATAGAAACATTTATTAAAAATAAATAGCCTTATACCCTCCTTTAAGACTATTAGTTTAAACAGTTACAAGAGCAATTTTGTAGCTGTTTTTTTTTGTCCTGCAAGGTCTTTTTTGGGATCTTGTAGGTAAGGATGTAAGGAACTTTAGTTTTACACAAAATACTCCCAAACTTGTCATTTCGAGGAACGAGAAATCTCCTCGAAAAGCTCTACAAAGATTGGATTCACGTTGCAGAGTTTCTTACGAAGATTTACTTCGTCTATTCGCTATCGCTCGGGTCTCGTTCCTCGAAATGACAGTATTGTGTTTAATCTTTAGTTCTTTTAAAAAAAATAGCTCAAAAAGCTTAACTTAATGACAGTATTAGCTTTATCTGTTTGCACAAAAAAAATCATAAAATCATGAAAGCAAGTTTCTTAAATTCCTGATTTTTAAATTTTACCAAAGACAAAATTTCAATCGAAAATTGGGCTTGTTCCGTACGATTTACCTTCGATTTATACCTCATCATTCTGGTAAATATTGTCTAATAATTTTTCTGATAAAAAATACCAAACCCCCTTTAGGTAAATAAATACTTTCAAATCTATAAAACCCCCAATATCTCAGATAAAATATACTCAAAACTAGATAACATAATCTGATTTTATGATAATATATTGGCATAAAAAAAGCTATAAATGCAAAATATTTGCACTTATTAATAATAAAACCAGTATATGAAATTCAAAATTAACTTTAGGAAAATTGCAATACTCTTTTTTGTATTTGCAACACAACTAATTCTTGCGCAAGAAAGATTAGTTACAGGAATTGTTACAGATGATGCAGGAATACCCTTACCAGGTGTTAGTGTATTAATTAAAGGATCTAAAACAGGCACACAAACAGATTTTGATGGAGCTTATTCTATCAGCGCCTCGCCTACTCAGGTTCTTTTATTTAGCTATATTGGGATGAAAACCCAAGAATTACCTGCAACTACAACCAAAGTGAACCTTAAAATGACAGGCGGTTCAACTGTTCTTAACGAAATTGTTGTTACTGCATTAGGTGTAAAAAGAGAGAAAAAATCTCTTGGTTATGCTACACAGGAAGTAAAAGGTGAAGATTTAAATAAAATAAATAACGGTAACGTAGCAAACTCTATTTCAGGTAAAGTTGCCGGTGTTGACATTAGAAGAAATAATAACATTGGTGGATCTACAAATGTTATTATTCGTGGATCTTCTTCTTTAACTAATGATAATCAAGCATTATGGGTTGTAGATGGAGTTCCTTTGAACAATGACAACACAAATACTGATCAACAACAAAGTGGAGGAAATAAAGGAGGTTATGATTACGGAAATGCTGCCTCAGACATTAACCCGGATGATATCGAATCTATTAACGTTTTAAAAGGAGCTGCTGCATCTGCACTTTATGGTTCAAGAGCTGCTAATGGAGTTATTCTTGTTACACTAAAAAAAGGAAGTAAATCTAAAGGAGGGTTAGGGATTTCTTTTAATTCTGGTGTAACTATTGGATCTGTAGATAAAAAGACATTGCCACAATACCAAAATCAATATGGTAGTGGTTATGGTGATTTTTATGGTACTGTAGATCTAGGAAGTGGTACACATCCTTATGCAGCGACAGACGATGCTTCTTGGGGACCTAAATTCGACCCTAGTTTATTGGTTTACAACTGGAACTCTTTCTACCCGGAATTACCTACTTATGGTATTGCAACTCCATGGGCTCCTGTAAAAAAGAATCCTAACGATTTTTACCAAAATAGTCTTACTTACACAAATAACATTGCTGTTGCAGCAGGAAATGATAGCGGTGATTTTAGATTTGGTTACACAAATTACAACCAAGTACAAGGTGTTTTACCAAACAGTAACAACAGAAAAGATAACTTCAATTTCTCAGGAAGTTATAAAATTAGTGATAAAACCAAAGTATCTGCTTCTGCAAATTACCTAAAATCATATGCTAAAGGAATGAATGAAACCGGATATGGTGATGGTGGAAATAACTACTTAAGCAGTGTAAGACAATGGTATAATATGAGTGCTGATTTTCAGGATTTAGAAGATGCTTATAACATAACTGGAAGAAACACAACTTGGAGTGTTGGTGGGCCAACAGACTTAAAAATTCAATTTCATGATAACCCATATTTTCAACGTTATAACAATTACAACTCATTAAACAGAGATCGTTTCTTTGGTAATTTTGCTTTAAGCACTGATGTAACAAGTTGGTTAAATGTTGTTGGAAAAGGATCTGTAGATTTTTACCAACAATTACAAGAAGAGCGCATTGCAGTAGGTTCAAAAAGAACTCCAAATACATTAGGACAATACTCAAGATTTGACAAAACATTCCGTGAGATCAATTTAGATTTAATCTTAAATTTTAAAACGAATATCACAGAAAAAATCAAATTTTACGGATTAGTTGGAGCAAACTCAAGACGTTCTTCAAATGGTAATACTTATGTAGAAACTAATGGTGGTTTAATTGTACCTGGTAAATACATGTTGAGTAATACAGTAAATCCAATTAATTATCCAAATGAGTTCTTAGAAACTATAGGTACAAATAGTGTCTATGCTAATGCAACTTTCAACTTTGATGAAACATACTTCATAGAAGGTTCATACAGGGTAGATCAATCATCTACATTACCTAAAGATAACAACACGTACACTTATCCTTCTCTTACAGGAACTTACATCTTTAGCAATCACCTTAAAACCGATTGGTTATCATTTGGTAAACTACGTTTAAATTACGCAGAAACTGGAAATGATGCTGAATTTGCAGTAATTCAATCTACATACCCTAAGAATAGTAATTTTGGACCAAATGGAATACGTTTTTCTACCGAAAACAACAAAGCTAATGCTGACCTAAAAAGTGAACTTACTAAAGGTACTGAAGCTGGTATTGAACTTAAATTCTTAAAAAACAGAATAGGTTTAGATTTTTCTTATTACAGAACTAACACGACTAATCAGATTTTATCAATCGAGACACCAGTACAAACTGGTTATTCCAGAGCTTGGATTAATGGAGGTGATGTACAAAATAAAGGTTTTGAACTTTCATTAAATGTTATACCATTTAAAACCCAAAATTTCTCTTGGGAGGCAAGAATCAACTGGTCATCTAATAGAAATGAAGTAATTAGTCTTGATGGTGCCGATAGAATGTCTATTGGATCATTTCAAGGTGTAGGATATATTGCAGAAGTAGGAAAACCAATTGGGCAACTTATCGGAACTGGATTTAAATATTTAGATGGACAAAGAGTTGTGAAACCAAACGGAAGATATGAAACTGTAGCTGGTGCAACAATTGGTGATGTAAATCCTGAATGGACTGGAGGATTTAATAACGTTATTACTTATAAAAACCTTACATTCAACTTCTTGATAGATGTAAAAAAAGGTGGTGATGTATATTCTTTAGACCAACAATATGGTAATACAACAGGTATATACCAAAGTACAGTAGGAAATAACCATTTAGGAAATCCTGTAAGAAATTCTATTGCAGATGGTGGAGGAATTATTCTTGGTGGTGTAAAAGCTGATGGTTCACCTAATACTACAGTTATCTTAGCTGATTATGATACTTATAACACAATGCCACAGGAAGCATACGTTTATGATGCTTCTTATGTAAAATTACGTGAAGTTGGTTTAAGCTATAGATTTCCATCAAAATACCTAAAGAATACATTTATTAACAGTCTTGTTTTTGCTGTAAATGGTAGCAACCTATGGATCATAAGTAAAAATCTTCCTTATGCTGATCCAGAAGCTGGAATGTCATCTGGAAACTTACAAGGTTTTCAAACTGGTGTATTGCCAACATCAAAAGAGTATAACTTTAATATGAAAGTTCAATTCTAAAAAATATAAAAATGAAAAAATTAAATATAATATTCTTTGCAAGTGCACTATTGCTTTCGGCAATTTCTTGTGACGATATCGATAGCCTAAACGAGAATACTAAAGCATATACTACTGCATTACCTAGCACTTTAATGACTAGTTCTCAAGTAAATTATTCTTATTTCCTGACTAATGCATCTGTAAATGACAACAACTTTAGAGGTTATGCTCAACATTGGACTACATCTACCTATACTGATGAGGTAAATTACAATCAAACCAAAAGAAATTTGGGTAACTCTCATAATATAGTACTTTATAGAGATGTTTTACAAGATTTTGTAATGGCTAAAAACAAAACAAACGATGAAGTAGCTTTAGGACCAATAGAAGTTGCAGTTAAAAAGAATAAAATAGCTGTTTTAGAGATTCAAATTATAATGGCTTACCAAACATTGGTAGATCTTTTTGGAGACATCGTTTACACGCAGGCTTTAAATATAGGGAGCTATCCGAATCCTAAATATGATGATGCTAAAACTGTTTATTTAGATTTAGCCGCCAGACTAGATATCGCAATTGCTAATCTAGATGATGCTTACGGTAGTTTTGGAAACGCAGATCTTATTTATAAAGGAAATGTTGGTAAATGGAAAAAATTAGCCAATAGCGTTAAATTAAAAATGGGAATGCACCTTGCAGATGTTGATCCAGCTAAAGCTAAGACTATGGTCGAAAGTGCATTTACCTCAGGTGTGATAATGAATAATGCTGAAAATGCTTTATTCCAATACTATTCAACTACAATAGATGAAAATCCATTGTATAATAGTTTGGTAAATGAAAGCCAAATTATGCCTACTGAATTTTTTGTAAATGAGTTAAATGGAAAATCCGATCCTAGAAGGGATATCTTTTTTGACCCAGCTTCAAAAATTGCAGGCGAATACAAAGGAGCGCCTTATGCACAACAAGTTTCTTATAAAAACTTCTCTAATGTAGGTTTAAAATTAAAAGAAAAAACAAATCCTGGTGTAATTTTCGACCATACAGAAACAAGTTTCTTACTTGCCGATGCAGCTAGCAGAGGTTTTAATGTAGGTGGTACTGCTGCTGATTATTACGAAGAAGGAATTCGTTCTAGTATGAAATACTGGGGAGTTTCTACTGCAGATGCTGATACTTATTTAGCCAGAACCGATGTTGCTTTTGCAACAGCTTTCGGAACTGATAAACAAAAAATTGCTTACCAACTTTGGATTGCTTACTACAACCGTGGTTTTGAAGCATGGACAGAATACAGAAGATTAGACTTCCCTATTCTTATCGCTCCAATAACTGCTGTTAGTGAAGCTGAAGGAAAAGTTCCTGTAAGAAACATATACTCCCTTTTTGATTCAACATTAAACAGAGATAACTATAATGCAGCAGCGACTGCGATTGGTGGCGACAAAATGACCACAAAATTATTCTGGGATAAATTTTAATTTTGAGTTAGTAACATATTAAGTAATTCCATGAATTGAAACAGGCACCTAACAGTGCCTGTTTTTTTTATGTCAAATTTTATGGGTTTATTATTAAGCTTGGATACAAACATTTCAAAACATAGAAACATAGACTTTACAAACTCTAAAAAAGACGCTTCACTAATTTAAAATCCACAGAGGAAACAGCTATGTCAAAGAAATATTTATCATTTTATATTCTTTTTTAGACATAAAATCTATGTTTCTATATGTTAGATACCATCACATAAGATTACACTCAATGCTAAATATTATTCAAAACAAATAATCGCAATATGAGAAATATCTATAATTTTATAAGAATAAAAATACATAATGTAATTTCTAGGTTAATTTATAGATAATTTGATATCATAAACGAATAAAATAGTACAACTACATAATTCAATATAAAAATATCTTTGGTTTCATACTAACAAATTCCTAAGATTATGAAAACAAAATTATTTTTATTTATGGCGTTCATTTTCGTTTTAAAGATAAGTGCTCAAGGATTACCTTGTCGGACTAGCGAAGAAAACGAAAAGATCTACAAACAAAATCCCCATGCATTAAAAGAAAAACTAGACTTTGATGCATTCAGCAAAAAATTCAGTGCTGAAAGAAAATCTAAAACATCCAAAAAAGTAGAAACGTCCTATGTTATACCAGTAGTGTTTCATATTTACGGTGATGTTCAAAGCGGGAAAACCGTTACTTACCAAAAAATCGTAAACCACCTAAAAGAACTAAATGATGATTTTAATGGTCGTAATGCAGATTACGCAACTGTAGATCCATTTTTTCAGGCAAGAAGAGGAACATTAAAAATTGAATTTAAACTTGCTAAAATCGACCCAAATGGAGGTTGTTCTTCTGGAGTTGTATTTCACCCTGCAAAAAATGGTTATGGTAATGGTGGCGGATACGATGACCAAATCGCTGCAGATGCATGGGATAATAAAAAGTATATGAATGTTTATATTCAGAACGATTTATATGCCGATGGAACACTTAACAACTCAGGAGTTGCCTGGTACCCAAGTACAGGTATGACTGCTAGTAATACAGCGAGAGTTGTATTTAATGGTGCTTATATATTTGACAACTCTTATAGCAAAGAATTTTCGGCTACATTAACACATGAGTTTGGTCATTTCCTAAATTTAATACACACTTTTGAAGGTGGTTGCACAGGTACTGATGAAGTAGACGACACTCCTCTTGAAGATGGTAAACATACGTTGTCATGTACACAAGGAACAAATTGTAATGGCGACAGAGTAAATAATGAAAACTACATGGGTTACAATGGCGCTCAAGGTTGTTACAAAATGTATACTCAAGGACAAATAGACAGAATGCTTGCTGCCTTAGAACATCCTGCAAGAAAAACACTTTGGCAAGAAAGTAACTTAATTGCTACGGGAGTAAATACAACAGGAGGATTATTAGCTTCAAGCACAAATTTCTTTAAAGAAGCAGTTGTTAATGATGGCTCGTTTGATACTGCTGCAACAATTACCCTTACAGGAACAGAGACATTTGCTCTAGCTTCTGGAACACTAGCTTCTGGAACACATTTTACCCATACTTTTCCAGCAGGAATTACACCAGTAATAACAGTTAATTCTAATTCTCAATTAACAGTTACTTTAACGGGAAAAGCAACAAGCCATTTAAAATCTAATAGTGCCAAAGGAACAATTACATTGTTACCAGCAGCTTTCTCAGGCGGAGCTTCGACTATGACTTGTACAGCTTTATACTATGATCTTAAATTTACAGATCCTTACGGAATTTACTTTGTAGATATGCCAGATGCAACTGCAAATGCGACTCTTACATGGAAAGCATTTGATATCGAAAAAGGAGATGATCCATCATTTGGAGCTTGGAGATATGCAGCCAATGCATTAAAAATTGAAACCTATGCTAAAAAACTAGTATGTGAAACAGGAACCAGAAACATTTCATTACTTCCTGCAAATACACAAATAAGTGCTGCTAGTAATTTTAAAGCTCCGGGAGCATATCCTGATCAATTAGATTTACGCACTACAACATACAAAAACTGGGATGGTAAAACAGGATATGTAGGTTTTGACTTTCTGCTTGAGGGCGCAACTTGTTACGGATGGTTCAAAGTTACTGTAGATGCAGACGGAAACGGATATACAATATCTGAATATGCATATAACACACAACCAGGTTCGCCTATAACTACAGGAGTAACTGCAAAAGTTGGGGTAACATTATCACCAAGCACATTATACGAATCTGATAATAATGATGGTGCAGTTCCTACAAATGCAGTAATTACATTATCTACTAATAATGGAACTTTTACCAAAAGTTCAGGAGCATTAACAGTAGGTACCGATTATACAATTACAGGCGTTCCTGCAGGATTAACTGCAACTTTAACATTAGAAAATAACTCTAAAGCTGTACTTGCTTTAACAGGAAAAGCAACTTCTCACTTACCTAACAATAATTCTTCAGTAGTAGTTACATTTAAGGATGCAGCAATAACTGGCGGAATTACAACACTAGATAATGCATCTAAAACAATAAAAGTAGAATTTGAAGCTCCTTTTGGAATCTATTATGTAGACAATCCTGACTATGTAGCTTCACCAGCAGCAAACTGGCAATGGTTTAGCTTAATTATCGGTGATAATACCGAATATGGGGCATGGCAATTTGCAGCAAATGCATTAAAAATCGAAACTTATGGTAAAAGATTAGTTTGCGAATCAGGAACAAGAAATATCACTAAAGTTCCTGCAGGTGGTACTATAGGAGCATCAAGTAATTTTACAGCTCCGGGAGCATATCCTAATCAATTAGATTTACGTACAGCAACATACAATACTTGGGATAACGAAACTGGTTATGTAGGTTTTGAATACACTAATAGAGGAAGAATATGTTACGGATGGATGAAAGTAAAAGTAACTGCAAGTGGAGACGGATATACCGTTACTAATTTTGCTTACAATACTAAACCAAACGAATCTATAACAACCCCAATTATCAATGCACCTAGTAATTTGGCAGGAACAGTAAATGTAACAGCACTTTCGGTTGCATTAACATGGGTAGATAACTCAGATAATGAAACAGGATTTACATTAGAAAGAGCTGAAGGAACTGGTGCATATAGCGTTATTAAAACTTTTGCTCCAAACGTAACTTCTTATACAGATACAGGATTAACAAAAGGAAATGCTTATTCTTATAGAATAAAAGCAAATATGAATGCTACAAATTCCGATTACTCGAATGTGGCAACAGTAACAATCGAAGATTCTAATCCGAACCCAACATTAGCTAAACCAATAATTAATGAAGGAGATACAGGAATTTATGCTACAGGTTTTTATGTAACATGGGGATTAATCAATGGTGCAATTAGTTATGACATTCAGGTATATAATGAAACTGACGGATGGGTTGACCAAGGAACATCAACTGCTCATTTCTTATATATTAATAAAAAGGGAACGCAAACAAGTTATAGAGTAAGAATGAGAGCTGTAAATGCAACAGGTACAAGTGACTGGAGTACTCCTAGAGACTTTACGCTTCCTGGAGCTTTAGTAGCGCCATCTAATCTTGCTGCAATAGCAAATGCAGCTACTCTTGAAGTTGATTTAACATGGGATGATAATGCAGACATCGAAACTGGATTCTCTATAGAAAGAGCTTTAGGAAACGGAGCATATAGCGTAATTGCAACTCTTAGTGCCGACGAAACTTCATATACAGATACAGGATTAACTGCAGGAAGTACTTACTCTTATAAAGTAAGAGCAAGCGAGAATACTACTTATTCTACCTATTCAAATATTGCAACAGTAACTATCGATGATGCAAACCCAGCGCTACCAATTCCTGTATTTTACGATCCATCTAATGGAACTTACCCTTACGGATTTTACGCTACATGGGCATTAATTAATGGTGCTACTAGTTATGAAATACAATTATATAATGCAGTAACAGGATGGGCAGATTTTGCAACATCTACATCTTATAGTCAATATATTGAGAAACAAGGAGAAGAGAGAAATTACAAAATAAGAATAAGAGCTGTATACGCAAATGGAGCAAGTGATTGGAGCGCTCCTATGGACGTTACCCTACCTCCTACGCTTGGAATTAATGAATTTGAAAACGATAAATCATTTACAATTTCTCCTAATCCAGCTTCAGATGTTGTAAACTTCTCACTTAAGAATATAGAATCAACTAATCTGGTAATTACAATTTACAACAATAATGGAGCGCTTATAGATACAGTTCGTAATACAACTACTTATCATGTGAACCACTTACCAACAGGTATATATTATGTAGTAATTACAGATGGTACACTTAAGCAAAGTAAAAAACTGGTAATAAAATAAACGATTCCTAATTTTTATAATAATACTCATAAACCTAAACCGCCGAAAAGAATATCTTTTGGCGGTTTTTCTTTTTATAACTTTGTCTGATTAATTTGAGAAATGAAATGAGAAAACAATATAACTTACGCCCAAGCAAAGATGGTTTAAGAGCTTGGGATGTACATCGATTAATAGAACTATCTAAAAACTTCCCTGTTAAACGTGTTTTATTAAGCGAAATTAGTGAAGTAAATGAAACATACTGGTTTCAAGATCCAAGCCAATTACCTACTTGTACAGCTATTCTGGAGCATATAAAACTCATGGAAGAAGCTAGTTTAGACTACCCAATTATTTTATGTGCCAATGGACGCCTGATGGATGGAATGCATCGCGTAATGAAAGCACTTCAACAAGGTCATACCGATATTAAAGTAGTACAGTTTAAAACCACACCCGAACCTGATTTTATAGGTATTCCGGCAGACGAATTGCCGTATTAAAAATTTAAAACCTTTGTTCCTTTACTTATTTAATCATTAACAATAAAAGCTAAAAAAGGAGCTATTTCCTGCTATACACTCTATCTTTTATGGCGAACCCCGCCACAAAAGGATGCCGTTCCTATCAGGGCTAAAAGAATAAAAAAAACACCCAAATAATTTATTGGTCTCAGATATAGTTTAAAACTATCCACTTTAGTGCATTTCGCTTTAGCTTCTAAAAAATATTTTAGCCACAAATTGCACAAATTTTCACAAATTAATTAGCGCTAATTTGTGTAATTTGCGGTTAATAAATAAGTATTGTAGCCTAGCAGACTTTCAAATCTATGAACTTTTAGTCCATAGTGGTTTAATTAAATAAAAAACAAACAACAACTCTTTTTTATAGATAATTTCGTAAACAAACTAAAAATATTCTAATATGAAATACATATTGACCTTATTAATCACGCTGCTTTCATATAATATGCATTCACAAAATATTATTGGCGAATATTGGCGTATTAGCGAAATTATTGGACAAGACACAAATTACACTCAAGAATATGTTTTACAAAAAATGGATAAAGATGATAAACCTTATTCAATGTATGGAAATAGAATATTCTTTGATAAGAACAACACATTTAAATGTAGTTATTCTGCTACGTGCGGAAATGATTGTTTTCCATCGTCAGTAGGTGCATACAAACTCATAGACAACAAACATATCGAGATAGATATAAATGAATTTTCGCAAACAGGAGATTGTGAGCAAAAAAAGATTGCACTAAATCTTAAACTAAGATATTATATATCGCAGAAGACAGATAAAATAATTAAACTGATTAAGAGCGATGGAAATATATTTCAGGATAATCTAAATGAAAAATACTCTTTAATGGTTGATAATTATAGAGAAGAAGTAAAAAACAGAAGCTTCGATTTGCTTAATTTTAAAACAAACCAAAAAGACAATTTCCTACGAGTAAATGCATATATAAAGAATAAAACTAAAATTAAAAACTATAAAATTCTCTATACCCAAAAATTAGATGGCACTTTTCTAATAAATTTAGTTCAAAATGAAGACGCAGAGAATGATTATTTTTATATCATAAATGCTTTTGTAGACAATTTCGAATACAACGTTGGATATTATAAACTCAAAAAGAAGTAGTTTTTACTTCTTTTTGAGTTTATAATCCTAACAGGTTACAAAAACCTGTTAGGAAACAATCCCTAAAAGGTCAAGAAAAGACCTTACAGGATAACATATTTAACTTTTAAATCTGCATCATCTGCTAAACTTTAAACTTTAAACAAGTTTAATATCCAAAAGGATTATCTACACTATTCATTGGCTCAGTAAACCACTTAGGACCATTTGCAGTCATATAAAAATGATCTTCATGACGAATACCAAATTTCCCAGGAATACAAATCATTGGCTCATTACTTACAACCATTCCTTCTTCAAGTTCTATTTCGCTTCCTCTTACCAAATAAGGATATTCGTGAATATCTAAACCAGTCCCATGCCCTACTCGATGAGGTAATCCAGGCAAATTATAATCAGAACTTAATCCCGCTTCCGCTAAAGTTTTTCTGGCAGCATCATCTACAGAACCGCAAGTAGCACCTATTTTGGCAGCTACAAAAGCAGCATGTTGAGTTGCCTTTTCCAGATTCCAAATAGTTTTATATTCTTCAGATGCTGTTCCATAAGCATACGATCTTGTAATATCCGAAATGTATCCTTCTAATTTACAACCTGTATCGATAATAACTGCTCCATTATCTTTTAAATCCTGAGGAACAGATACACCGTGAGGATATTGTGTATCATCGGCAAACAATACAATACAAAAATACGATCCCGAAGGTATACCCGCTTTTATATGCGCTGCATTAATAAAACTAGTAACCTCATTAGCGCTAATTCCTGGGCGTAATATCTTGGCAGCAGCACGTTGTACAACCATTGTAATATCTTTGGCTCTTTGGATAATAGCAATTTCATTTGCCGATTTTTGCATTCTGCAACCCGAAGTAATTGGCAAAGCATTTATAATCGTATAAGATTGATTCGTTTTAGTTACACCATCAACCAAGAAATATGGAGCCGACTCATCTAAAGCAATAGTTTCGCCAACTATATTTTTATTCTTTAATAATTCGCCCATTAAAGCATACGGAGATTCATGCTCTTCCCAACAGTTGATTTTTCCGTTTATTTCCATATACTTTTTAAAAGTACCTTCTTCAAACTTAGGAACAATATAATCTAGTGTTCCATCATCGTATAGTAAAGCACCAACCATTCTTTCAGATGGATTCCATTTTGTACCAGTAAAATAATAAAGGTTCGTTCCGGCGTTAACATAAGTCGCCTTTACCTTTACCTCTTTCATAATAGCAACTGCTTTTTTAATCCTGCCTAAATATTCCTCTGACTGAATTGGTTTTACATCCAAAGTCATATTTTCAATTTTTTCTAACTCAATAGCTGCGTTCGAGCCTCCTATTCCAATTGCCATTTATTATATTTTTTAAGTTATTTTATTTATCTAAAACCGTTAAGGTATATTATTTATATGTAGCGTAAAAATTAACCACAAGGTTGACACAAAGTTCGTAAAGTTTTTAAAATCTTTCTAATCATGAGGGAAATTTAACCGCAAAGTCTTAAATCCTTTTAATCTCTTTAATCTGTGGTAAAAAAATTAACCACAAAGCTCGCAAAGTTTATCCTCAATATTGCCTTTCTGAGGAACGAAGAATCTCCACAAAAAACTCCACAATCTTTGCGGAGCTACTCGCGGAGACCCTTCCTGCGTCAGGATGACAAGATTGTGGCAATTCGTAGCAGAAAAAAATAACCGCAAAGTTTTTAAAATCCTTTTAATCTATTTAATCTGTGGCGAAAATTAACCGCAATCTTTATCGAGCTACTCGCGGAGACCCTTCCTGCGTCAGGGCGACAAGATTGCGCTTATTCGCACACATTCTCAGAACCTTAGTGTCTTAGCGCCTCAGAACCTCTGTCTCTTTGAACCTTTGCCCCTCTGAACCTACCTAAGTATAAACCCATTTTTCATAGGATCTTTTGGATCTATAACAAAAGTATTAATACCAGTTACAAAAGCAGTTCCTTGTACTTGCGGAATCACCGCCTGAAACGGACCAAAATCTTTTTCCTCAACAAGCGAACCTTTAAAAGTACTTCCTGTTATACTTTCTATCGTAATAGATTCATTCGGTTTTATGGCATTTCTAGCATTTTCAATAGCAATTCTGCCCGAAACACCCGAACCTGTTGGAGAACGATCTACTTCGCCATCGGCAAAAACACAAACATTCCTGCTATGATTAGCAATATCCTGTGGTTCATCTATAAAAATTGTTCCGTAAAGAAAACTCAAATCATCTTCAAAAGGATGCAAAACTTCTTTATCCTGATTCATTACCGCATGTTTTATGTCCATTCCGCTCTGAATAATGGTACGATAATCTTCTTCGGTTAAACCGAAATTTAAATGCGTATTTTTTCTCAAATCTACATAAGCATAAAATGCACCGCCATAAGCCAAATCATAAACAACATTTCCTATCCCGGGAACATCAACAATACGATCCAATCCCACAACAAAACTAGGCACACAATGAAAACGTACTCCAGTAACTTCTCCGTTTTTAATCGTAACATAAGAGCGTATTCTACCGCAAGGAGCGTCTATTTTTAATTCATTTTCGCCTTCTATTACAGTAATCCAGTTCATTTTTGCGGCAAGCGTACTTATCGCAATAATAGCATGACCACACATACTACTATATCCCTCATTATGCATAAATAAAATACCAAAATCGGCATCATCATCATTTGGCGGAAGCAAAATACAACCGTACATATCAGCATGACCACGAGGTTCAAACATTAATGAAGTTCTTAAATAATCGTAATTCTCTTTAATATCTCTACGATATTCCAATACACTATTTCCTTTAAGCTCAGGAAAACCCGAAACGATAACACGCAATGGTTCGCCGCCAGTATGCATATCAATCGTTTTTATTTGTAACGCATTCGATGCAATTTTATATTCTGTATTACTACAAATATTACTATATGTTTTAGACATTTATCTCTGATTTTAAATTAAACTCTTTATAAAAATAAGCTGCAGCAACAAGGTCTTCTAAAGCATGACCAACCGACTTAAAGAAAGTAATTTCAGTATCAGATGTTCTACCTTGTTTTTTATTGCTACATAATTCAAATAAATCTGCTTTAATAGATTCTCTTGTAATAATTCCATTGGTTAACGGAATTAAAATATCGCCACTTTCCTTTAATCCACCCTGATAAGTATCAAGAAACACACTCGATTTTAAGATTGCTTCATCATCGGCTTCACGCATATCCTTTTTATATGCTCCAACCAGATCCAGATGTTGCCCTGCTTTAAGCCATTTACCAAACACAAGCGGAATAGGCGATAATGTTGCCGAAGAAATTATATCAACTTGCAATATCACTTCTTCGATTGTAGAAACTGCTGTACAAGTAAACGGAAAACCTTTTAAAGCGTCACAAACCATTTGTGCTTTTTCTATTGTTCTTCCCCACACATATACTTGTTTTATGGGACGAACACTGGCATGAGCCTGAATTAAATTAATTGCCAGAGCACCAGTTCCTATCATAAGCATAGACGAAGCATCCTTGCGAGAAAGATAACTACTTGCCAATGCCGATGTTGCTGCTGTTCTTTTACCTGTTAAGGATTTAGCATCCAGAATTGCTTTGATATTCCCTTTATGTCCATCTAGATAAATGTATGTTCCTTGTATAGAAGGCAAATCATACTTACCATTATTAGGGCTTACGGTAACGATTTTTACTCCTAAATCTTTCCCAGGCTGAAATGCAGGCATTAATAATAATGTAGAATCTTTGTTTTCCTCAGGGTTAGAAAAATCATGGTGATGCCGAAGAGGTACTTCAATTTTTTCTGTCGAAAATCCATCACGAAGTCCTTCGATTAATTTTTTAAAATCACAATTTTCTGAAATAAAATTGTCTGAAATAAGTTGAATAGGTTCCATATTTAAAGTTGAAATTTCATTAAAAATAGCAGATTATTTTTTCCAAATCCAATTTTACAAAGAACTAGTTAACATAAGGCAACTTAAGGTTAATATAGTATAAATTGATTAGTTTTGAAGACTATATTTTTATAAAAAAATCAATTTAAAAATAATGAAAAAGTTAAAACACATTTTATTACTTCTGGTTGTTTCCCTTACTTCGTACTTGAGTTTTGCTCAAACAGAAACTGCCGTTAAAACCGATTTAGAGAATAAATTATCCCAATTATTTCCTGGTGTTGAAATTACCAAAATGAAAGATTTAGAAGGATTTAAAGAATCGTATCAATTGGTACTTAATGAACCATTAGATCATAAGAATCCTAAAAAGGGAACCTTTAAACATTATATCTATTTATCGCATATAGATTTTAATAGTCCGATGGTAATCGAAACCGAAGGATATGCAGCTCGATACACAAAAACCGAATTAAGTTCTTTATTAAATGCCAATCAGGTTATTGTAGAATATCGTTTTTATGGCAAATCCAGACCAAACCCAATTCCTTGGGAATACCTGACAAATGATCAAGCCATTGCCGATTATCATAACATCGTTACTAAACTAAAACAATTGTACACAGGAAAATGGATTTCGACAGGAATTAGTAAAGGTGGAGAAACTACCTTAATTTATAAGTCTAAATACCCAAAAGATGTTGATGTTGCAGTTCCTTATGTAGCACCATTAATTAATACACAAGAAGACCCAAGAATACAACAACATCTTGCAACTGTAGGTACTGCAGAATGTCGCGAGAAAATAATTGAATTTCAGCGTGCATTACTTCAAAACAGAACTGCACTTCTTAACGAAATAAAACTATATGCAGCAGAAAAGGAAATGACTTTTACAGAAGTTTCTATGGATGAAGCATTAGAATATGCTGCTCTCGAATTTCCTTTTTCTTTCTGGCAATGGGGAGGAAAATGCGAAGACATTCCGAGTAAAAATGCATCTTCAAAAGAATTATTTGATTACATGAATAAAATCGTTGGAATTAGTTTTTACTGCGATAAAACCTTCGATGAGTTATTACCATCTTATTACCAACACATGAGCGAATTGGGTTATTATGGTTTTGATTTTACTCCGGTAAAAGATTTACTAACTGCTGTAAAAAGCACTTCGAATTCTCGATTTGCGCCTAAAGATGTCCAAATAACCTACAACCCAAAATACATTAAGAAAGTTAGAGAATACGTAGAAAATAAAGGTTCAAAAATACTTTATATCTATGGAGGTTATGATACATGGGGAGCTTGCTCGCCTACTCCAAACCCTAGCCTTGATGCGTTAAAAATGGTTAATCCGGGTGGAAGTCATGCAACAAGAATTAAAAATTTCCCAGAACAAGATCAGGAAAAAATAATGAAGACTTTAGAAAAGTGGTTAGCTAAATAGATCTATAAAAAAAGAGAAAAGCAAAATGATTTTACCGCAAAGAACACCAAGATTTACGCAAAGTTCGCAAAGCATAATGATTAAGCTTTGCGAACTCTGCGATTTTTCCTTGCGCTCTTTGCGGTTAAATTTTATTCTTAATGTAATCTAGATTCATTTATGCACTACATTTTCTTCTGTAAATCCTTAATATCTAAAATACAAAACCAAGATTAAGACGAATATTTTGAGGTGTTCCAGTAAACAAAGATGTTGTTCCGTATGCGCCTGGAAAATATAATTTATCGGTAATATTATTGGCAGTTACACCAACAATATAATTTTTGTACCTGTAATTTGCCGACATATCGATATAAGAAAAAGCAGGTAATAAAATAGAATCAGCACGATAACTACCTCCTAAAGTATTTCCTTGGAATCTAATTCCTGCACCTAATTTTAAATTCTTTAATAGTGTTTCGGTAAAATTGTATTCCAACCAAACATTACCAACATATTTAGGAGCATTCAAAGGTCTGTCGCCTACATTTCCTATCGATGTTTTTCCTAGATATTTAACCTCATTATAAGAATAACTTCCCATCACTGACCAGTTTTGAGAAATAATACCTTGTACCGAAACTTCAATTCCTTTACTGTTTAAACCCGGAATTGCCATTCTTCTTTTCTTGTTTGGATCACTAGGATCAGCCACAAGTAAGTTTACATAATCTATATCATATAAAGCCAGCGTAGTACTTAGTCTATTCGAAAAAAAGTCACCTTTATAACCTATCTCATATTGTTTTCCTTTTTTGGGCGGAAATGGCCCACCAGCACCAACATTATTATTGGTTTGTGGTTCAAATGATTCTGTATAAGATGCATAAAGAGATATATTCTTTTTAAGTTCATAAACCACTCCTACTCGTGGAATCCATGCATTAGCATCCGAAGTAATTTCTACTCCCGTAGCATCAAGTTCATCTACAGGCTTTTGTTTATAGCGATACTCATTATAGCGCATTGCCAAGTTTAATTTCCATTTTTCTCCTATCGAAATTTGATCATGAATAAACCCTGCATAGTTATTCGTAACCTTAGTATTATTATCCATTCCCTCATCTCCTAGCGGTACATTTGGATCATTGATAACAATTGCATCTTGCGAATAATCTGGATTACCAATGCTCAACGACGGATATACTTTGCTTATATATAGATTTTTTAAAACACGATCCTGAATAATATCTGCACCAACTATCAGTTCATGCGATATAAATTTAGAAGTCTTAAAGTTATATTTCAAAAATGCCGTATTAGCAATCCATTGCGTATTATATTTCCATGTAGTTCCTTCTCTCGGAATACTATCTTGTGTAGCATTTAATGGTCCAAATCCATAAACATCAAGCATATCCAAATTTCTTTTTACATATCGACTCATTAAAGTAAAACTAAGCTTATCACTAAATTTATGTTTAAAAGTTAGCGAAGCCGAAGAGTTTTTATCTTTCCCAAACGAAGGATTTCCTTGCGTAGTAAAATTTGGATCAACATTATCAAAATCATAGCTTCCATCATCTTTTTTCTTAATATATGTCCCTCTGTCATATTGAAAACGCGAATTCATAGTTAGGTACGTATAATCAAGATTTAAAGATGTTTTATCCGAGAAATCATATTGCAAAGTTGGCGTAATAAGCAAGTTTTTCATGTATTGAAAATTTCTATAACTATCGCTATTCTCTCCTCCTACAACCAATCTGTATTTTAGTTTTTTATCTTTAGTTAATGGTCCCGTAGCATCGGCAAATCCTGTAAATAAATTCCAACTTCCGGTAGTAAAATTAACCTCGTATCTTGCTTTATCCAGAGGTTGTTTGGTCGTTAAACTAATAACTCCTCCCGGATTTCCTACAGAATACATTACAGAGGCTGGTCCTCGCATTATTTCGACTTGATCGAGATTATATAATAATACTTTCTGGCTATAATGATATAGAGTACCTCGCATCCCATTGGTCAATAAATAAGCATCTCCATAATTATTAAAACCTCTCATAGAAAATGAGCTATAAGGCGTTGTATTAGCAACTCCTACCATATTTTTGGCAACCTCATTAAGATTTAAACTTCCTTGATCTTGCCAAATACCTTTGGAGATTACCTGTATAGATTGTGGTATATCTATAAGCTTTGTCGCAGTACGTGTTGCAATAGATGAGATTGTATCGTTGTACCGCTTTTCTTTTTTTCCGTAAATAGTAATATTATCTAGTTCTTCAGTTTTGGCGTTGTCTTTTGTAGTTTTATGCTGTGCAAAAGCAACTTGCCCCAATATTAAAAGGGCAAAAAGTATATTTTTCATTTAGTTTTATATAAATTTTAAATAATAACAAGTATTCCATTGGCAAAAAGCCATGAAAATTCATTTCAATACCGATTGAAAATTGAAATTAGATTTTATATAAAATAAGCTGGAGGTCGAAATGTTACTATAGAAACCGAGATAGGTTTCTTTGCAAAATGAAAAAAAGAAGTTAAATGATTCTCTTTATATTTTTTATCAAAGATATCATCGCTACTAAAATTTTGAATGTAAACAAGTTCTTGCTTTTCTTTTAGATGGTTTTGCATCTCTTTTTCATTAGCATCAAGCTTTAATAAGTTTTTTTTAAGCTCACACTTTCCATTACAAGAATTGAATTCTACTTTTCTTTGTACACAAATAGTTTTAGCAATTTTATCTTGGTTAATTTTAAACATCGCATAAACCAATACATTCCCAAAAGATGGAAACATTAGTATAGATGAAAGTAATATGATCAAAAACTGCTTCAGACTTATTTATTTTCAGCAAAAGTAACGTATCTATCCAAAAATAATCATGCTTTTTTAATAAAACTCGATTAAAAACCTTTAAATTTATGTTCTAAAATCTTATTTTATGAAAAACTATGTACTACTTTTCGTTACTGTTTTAACACTCTCTTTTAACTCATGTACAACGATGAAAGACACTACAAAAACTGCAGATCTTTACAATACCTCTTGGGAACTAGAATATATTTCTGGTCCTCGTATCGCTTTTGATGGTTTATATCCTGATAAAAAACCTTTTCTTAAATTTGATGAAACTACAAAACAAGCATCTGGAAATGCAGGATGTAATGGATTTAGTGCTCCATTTACATTAAAAGGAAAAACACTAACATTTGGGGAACAAGGTCCAACAACTATGATGTTTTGTGAAGGTGGTGGAGAACAAACTTTCTTGCAAATGATTAAAAAAATCAATGCCTACTCTATTGATAAAGATGGTAAACTTAATTTATTACTAAATGACGTCCCAATGATGAGATTTAAAAAAGTAACTAAATAATCTTAGCATATAAAAACAAAATCCCTCAATATAGAGGGATTTTTTATTTTTAAGGTTCTGAGATTCAAAGGTTCAAAGGGAAAAAATTTTGCGGTCAAATCTTTTGCCACTCCCGAAGCTTCGGAATAAAAGGATTAAATAGATTCCGAACTTTGCGAACATAGCGTAACCCTTTGCGAACTTTGCGGTTAACCCCCCTACTACATTATATTTAGAGTATATACTATCCTGAAATTTCGGGACTGAAACTGAAAACTGAAACTGAATACTATTTTTCGATTATTCTCTGGCGATGTTTAATCCCCCAATCTGCGATTACTTTGGTAACATCTTTAAGCGTTGCACCATATTCTGTAATTTCATATTCTACCATTATAGGTTGAGTGCTTAAAACGGTTCTGGTTATAAGAAGATTTACTTCTAACTCTTTTAAATCTCTACTAAGCATCTTACCAGAAATTCCTTTAATCTCTTTTAATAAGTCCGAATAACGCATTTTTTTATAGCATAAGCAGGCAATAATCGATATTTTCCACTTACCGTTTAATATATCCACCACATCCTGAATGGCCATTACTGTGCTATAGCACTGTTTTAATCTAATATCATTTTCTGTTTCCATACCATGTTACTTGGTTACTCATTTGTCACTATTACTTTTCGTTACAAAGTTACAAAAAGTAACAAGCTTTTATCTAGATTTGTACTTCCTAATTAAAAATAATTAAAGATGAATTTACTAGACACATTAAAGTGGCGATATGCTACTAAAAAAATGAACGGTAATAAAGTACCGCAAGAAAAATTGGATTATATACTGGAAGCTGCCAGACTTGCTCCATCTTCTTCGGGATTACAACCATATAAAATTTTTGTAATTAGCAATCCAGATTTATTAGAAAAAATAAAAGCTATTAGTTGGAACCAAAGTCAGATTACAGATTGTTCGCATTTATTAGTTTTCGCAGCTTGGGATGGTTATTCGCTTGATAGAATTACTGCTGTATTTAACAAAACTCTTGCCGAGAGAGGTTTGCCAGCTGATACAATGGATGATTACAAGAAAACACTTTGGGGACTTTACGAACCTCTTTCTACAGAATGGCACGCAAATCACGCGGCTCGTCAGGCTTATATCTCTATGGGAGTTGCAATTGTAGCTGCTGCTGAGCAAAAAGTAGATGCTACACCAATGGAAGGTTTTATTCCTGCAGAAATGGATAAACTTTTAGGTTTAGAAGAGCAAGGTTTAAAAAGTGCGTTATTGTTGCCTCTTGGTTACAGAGATGAAGCTAATGACTGGCTAGTTAACATGAAAAAAGTAAGAACTCCAATGGAAGAGTTTGTTACTGAAATTAAGTAAGCTTTTTTAGGTACAAAGGTTCAGAGATTCAAAGGTTCAAAGGGAAAAATTTTGCGGTCAAATTTTTGCCACAGATTAAAAGGATTAAATAGATTCAAGACTTTGCTCCCGACGCTTCGGGATTGCTTAATCCTTTGCGAACTTTGCGGTTAATTATCTAACACAGATTTTAAAATATATTTATTGAAAATGAAAACTCAATATATACATCTTAAACACCAATACAGCCCTTTGAACCTTTGAATCTCTGAACCTCTGTGCCTTAAAAAAAACTTATTTTTTTATCTCTTGAAATATAAATTCAGCATCGGCATAACTTATAGGAATGTCTGGAGCAAAACAAGGCAGACCAAGATATGTGGTTATGACACCTTTTCCTAAAATTAATTTATTGTCTTTTTTTAATAACGAAATCGGAACTCTTTTTAGGTCACCTCCATAAGTTCTACAATAAAATTCCCCAAGATATACATCCTTTTTGATGTTACCTTTTATACTTCCAGAATCTTTCGTTGTTTCTCCGTACTTTATTTCGTATTGACCATAAAATCGATCTTTATTTATCACAATTGATAAAACTGCAGTATCTTTATTTGTACTTATTGCCTGATAAACAACTTGCTTTTCTATAACTTTCTTTTCTTTTTGGTTACAACCAATTAACAATAAAACTATCCCAAATAAAGCAATTGATTGGGCTACTACATACCTTTTTATCTTTTTCAAATACATATTTTGATTATTTCGTTCCCTCAAAAATAAGAAATAGTTAATTAGTTCAGTTATTTATTTTTAAAGTTATAAACATTCTGAAAATCATGAATCTATACCAAACGCAAAGCTTTTTTAAACTTGAATCAAGGGATTTTTTTTTGAGAGTAAAGACTATATCAAAGTCAAAAAAGATTCAGAATGATATGAAGTAAAAATCTTTGCAGATCCTAAACCTTTTCTAAATAAAGAACCCAACTACATTTTGTAATCGGGTAAACTTTAAATCAAAAAACAACCAAATAAAAACATTAATAATGATTACCACCAATCATTATAACATATATTCTTTTGCAGGGACTAAATCGGCATTACGATTTAAAAAATTTGCTAATAGTTTAAAAGAGATTCCTTTTAAGTATTCCTCGAATGAAACATCAAATATTGATTTTTCTTTTAAAGAGAAAATCAATATTAAACTATTGCTATCTATATAATCCTTATGGGGTTTATTACTATTATTAAGTTTATTATTAAGGAATTCTGCATGAGGCATTTCGTTAATAAATTTCTGCATCATAACGGTATCGATAAATAAACTAAAACCAAATGTCTTTTGATTTACTGCAGGTTCATAAGCATTTTCGACTTGATTATTTAAAATGGTCAAATCTAAATTTATTGCATCGTTTATTTCATCATCTAAATCGCCAAATTCAGTTAGATTATAATCGAATATATAAAACTCTTCCTCTGATGTCAGTTTACTCATCCTTATAGGGCTAGTTAACGTATAATCGCTAAAAAGTACCGAAATACCTGGCGCTACTTCTATAAAATAAGTATGTCCGGTTCCAATTGCTTCTGGAATAACAATGATTTTATCATCAATAAGTTCAGCATTAATTCCATCAGCAAACGACCGTTGCCATTGCGGTTTTAATGAGTAAAAATGTGTGGTATTTTTCATATTTTATATTTTAAGAAATATTCCTGAATATTTCAAAATGGAAATAAATAGTTTGAACATATCTGGATAAATTATTGGGATAAAATTAATATAAGTACATTTAAATATAACTCCTTTTAAATCAAAAAAACATCAAAAAAAGCCACAATTTGAACAAATAGCAACTAATTTTTTAATGATATTAAAAATTACTTATAATATCACAATTCACACAACATACAAAAAGAATAATTGAATTAAAGTAACGTGACCATAACTGTTATATTAAAATAAATCTTCGTGAGATTACAATACACTTATAAAATAAGATGTTTCTTATTGTGACTTAATTCATAAGCAATATCGTTAATTAATTTAAAATTTTCGACTTTATAGGTAATAGATTTACTAGTATTTATTTTGTACCAAAAAAATAATAGGATTAATCTAAATATATTTTTTTATAAAATACAATCATCGTTTAAAATCTCTTTATTATCTAATATACTCTGTAACAATAGAGTAAAAAACACAAGAAACCGAATGTTATTATTTGATTTAAATTGTGAATATCTATTTTACGAATTGTCGATTTCTTTTTCTTTAAAATCTATCTTTGACACCCTTAAAAAAAAAGAAATGAGCACAATTTGGTATGAATGCAAGGTAAAATATAGAAAAACAGATGATACTGGAACACAAAAGGTTACAACAGAACCTTACTTGGTAGATGCGTTATCTTATACGGAAGCAGAAACCAGAATTAATGAAGAAATGTCAGCCTATATTAGTGAAGAATTTAAAATCACAAATATAAAAATGGCTAATTATGCCGAAATTCACCCTTTCGAAAATGCAGATCGTTGGTTTAAATCAAAAGTATCATTGATGGCGTATGATGAGGAAAGCGGAAAAGAGCGAAGATCAAATATGTATATTTTGGTACAAGCAAATGATGTAAAAGAAGCCTATGATAATACAATCGGGATAATGAAAAACACCATGGGAGATTACAGTATTCCTGCTATTGCAGAATCGCCTATTATGGATGTTTTCCCGTATTTTAGTGGTGAAGAAGGAGAAATGGAACAATTAGAAAGATTTAATGCGCTAAAAGCTTCAAAACCTGAATTAGTAGCCGCTGGTGAAACTGGTGATGACTTTGTAGGAGCTGAAAGTGAATAATTCGTTTTAGCATTTATAGTATATAAGGAGGGCTTTTTTAGTCCTCTTTTTTGTTTATTAAAAAATAAAAAAGCCAGCCCAATTTCAATTAGATAAATGCTATAATACCTATATAATTTTAAAACGATTATCAGTAATTATTTTGAATCTCACTTTTTTTATTATCTTTATTTCTAACTTAATTTATTAATATATTCTTATACCCTGATAAAATTTACAATGAAATTATCTTTAAACCCAAATTACATTAAATCATCAAATTTTATTTTTATCTCTGTAGGTCTTGGGCTTATTAATTTTTTACTTTCACCACATATACTTTCTTCAAAATCGGCAATGATTGTAAGTATAATTACTCTTTCCTTACTCTTTATAGCAGGATTGCTTGTACGGTTTCAAATATCATGGATTAAATATCTTTTATTAGCTTTAATTCTCATTGGTTTTAATAGTCTCCCGTCTCTTATAAAAGAAGAATTAACTACTCATCCCATAAATGCTATCTTCACTATACTACAAGCCATAACTCTAATTTATGCCACCATTTTGTTGTTCTTTAAATGGTTTTTATATAAACGAAACAAGTAGGAACTGAGGTCTTTTTGAGTTCCTACTTGTTTCTACTTTGTTTACGGATTTAGATTGTGGGTACGAAGTCAGGGGGCTTTCGTACAGCACACACTACTAATTTATTTATTCATTAGAATTCTTTGAAGACCGGGTTATGAGATTACTATACTTTTTAGCAATTAGTTTAATGATAGTGGCATGTAATGACAAAAAGAAGTCTAAGGATAATGCTATAAATTTAGCAGAAAACTATGATGGTTATGGCGTTATTCGATTTACGTCCAGTTCAACAGGCTCTATAAGATATTTAGAGTTTTATCCTTTATTAATTGAAAAAGATGATAAAATTGACTTCAAAGATATAAGCAAATTTAATATTAAAAACGGACTTGTTTTACGACAGACAAATAAATCTATATTATGGCAAAGTCTAATAACAACTAAGAATATTAAATGGGACGATGAGGGCTATGGATTAGCATTGATTTTAATCAAATACCATAAAAAAAATAATGATCATAAATTTGTAAATGAATTTGAAAGTTATTTAATTTTAAAAAATCGTAATATAAAAGTTAAAATGTTTGACCCTGAATCTAATAAAATTGAGATTGATAATTTTAAAGTAATTCAAGGAATATAATTTTAGAATATTATTCCTGAAGTTTTCTTTCCCTCGATGCCCACTTCAAAAAAGCAAGTACAAGTTTAAAGTATGTATGAAGAAATTTGAATTGTTTAAATAAATAAAAATGACTTCGCGAATATTTTGACGAGGCTTTATATATTTCGTTTGATTATGAGTGGGAAGTCGGAGACGTTCACACTGCGCTCGTTAGAACACTTTGGAGAGCAGGTGGATTACAATTAAGACGACAAGAAGATAATTTTGGCAATTTTTCAAAAGGGAAATTAGTTTAGAACTTCAATATCAAGAAAATAATTATCCAATAAATTATAAAAAAATCAATGAAGAAAATAGTAATTTTAATATGTTTATCTATTCAATTTTCTTGTACCAAACAAAATGAACTCGAAACTATTTTTATAGCCAAAGAAAATGAATATTGGCAATATAAAGATGATTGTCAAAGTTATGGAGTTTATTTTAAATTCAATAAAAAAGGTGATTATGATAAATATAATAGGTTCATTAACGGTGGTTTTGATTTATTCAATAACGATGGCGATTTAATAAGTGGTCCAAGATCTTGGAGTATAAAAAATGATTCCACATTCATTTGGGATAATGAAGATTACAAAATAGAAAAATGTAATCCCAAACAAATAATACTATCATATTATCATTATAAAGAAAAAAACAGAAAATGCAAAATAACCCTTAATAAAGTATTAGACAAATAAGCTGAAAAAGTCAAACTTCAAAGGTACCCTGCTACTAGGCTAGGATATGCACAACGATAACCCGATTTCCTTACCCGTAAATAAAATTAAAATTAAAGCAACTCATAATCAAGTTGCTTTTTTAATACCAATTAAATCTACATCCTCATTCCATAAACAATCTATCAATTCTATTATATATGTTTTAAAGAAATCTAACTGTACAAATTGCTTCTTACTTTCTTGCTTTATAATACTCCTTACTTCCTATTTCTTAACCATTTATCTACAGGTTCAAGAACCGTGTTCACGATAGTAACTAAGAATGTACAAATTAATGCTTCGGCAAAATAACCTGAAGCCGCAATACAGCCAATAGCTGCACTACACCATATTGTAGCTGCCGAATTTAATCCATGTACATTTGGTCCTTCTCTAAAGATTACTCCTGCTCCCAGAAAACCAACTCCCATAACGACTTGGGCAGTAATACGAGTTACATCAATATTTGGTGCACTTGCTGCAACTTTTATAGACAATAATACAAAAGCTGCAGCTCCTGTTGCGACCAGCATATTGGTTTTTAAGCCAGTTTCTTTATGATGCCATTGTCTCTCAAAACCTATAATTAACCCTGCAAAAAGGGCTATCACTAATCGGGTTAAAAATTCTGTTGTAGTCAAAATAATTACTTTTTATGATTAAAAATCACTTTATATAAAGATATTTAATTTTTTAAAAATATAAGAGTTAAGCAATTAATATTATTCGAAGTATAAGAACACCAATTGAATCAAAACTTGATTTTTTCAACTTTCGACAACATCCGAAGAAATACTTGCAATAAGCCAGAACAATTATTCTACTGAAAACCAAGACTTAATAGGTATCATTTCAAAAACTATTCTATGTTCTATTTTATAATTTGAAACCAAAATATTAAAACAAACGATACTTCCAATACTTTTTTATCATGACATTGTAAAACTTATACTTAACAATTTCTGTAGAAATAATATAAAGAACATCTATGTTAAGATGGTGTAAATGGTAATGCAAATACAACCAAACTATAAATTTAAATTATCAACCAAGATTTGATATTTTCTTCCAATAGGTAAAACCTCACTATTACTCATAGTTAAAGTTCTGGAAGTTAGTGCTTGTATAGCTTTTGTATTTACAATAAATGACCTATGAATTTGTATAAAATTTACGTTATCAATATCTGTAGCAATACTAGAAAGTGAACCATATATTATAATAGGTATATCTAACTTGTTACTAAATAGTTTCATATAGTTACCTAAACTTTCAATGTAAATGATATCTTTTAATAAAATATCTGTCATCTGACCGTTTACACGATAAGAAAGTACATCCTTAACACTAGTATCATTCTTATTTTTTTTACCCAAAAAATACGCTTTTGCTTTGGTAATTGCTTTTGCAAATTTTTCTATAGAGATAGGCTTGAGTAAATAATCTATAGCATCATTTTCATAAGCCGAAAGGGCAAAATCAGAATAAGCTGTAGTTACAATTGTAAGCGGACGATTGGGCTGAAGTTCCATTAACTCTACTCCTGATATAACTGGCATATTAATATCCAGAAAAATAATATCGTACGTATTTTCGTTGAGCATTTTTAGAGCTTCCATACCACTAAATGCACTACCAGAATGCTCTAAATCCTCATATTTTGCAATATGCGAAGCTAGCGCTTTGTGAGCAGGAGTCTCATCATCTATTATAAGGCAGCGGTAGGTAAATCCCATATATTTAATTTTATACTGAATAAATCATCCTCTTTATTGCATTTAAGCTCGTGTTTTAATCCATAAACTTCAAGCCGTCTTTTAAGGTTTTCAATCCCTATTCCGGTACTTAAAAGTCTGGAGCCATCTACCAAAAAATTATTCTTTATCGAAAAGGATAAGTTTCGTCCCTTTACAATTACATCCAGAATAATGTAAGGCGCTGCCGTTTCTCCCGAAAATTTGACTGCATTTTCTACCAATGGCAAAAAGAACAATGGCGATATTTCTATTCCTTCAAAATGGCCTTCATAATTTTGAGAAATCGAAAGGCGTTCATTCCTAAAAGTATAATACTCTACATATTTTTTAATAAACTCTACTTCTTCTACAAGCAATACAAAATCTTTCTTGGTTGCTTCTATCTGATACCGAAGCATATCTGACAGATTCAAAATTCTATCTGGAAGTCTTTCTGGGGCAACCAATGCTTCTCCATAAAGATTATTCATTGCGTTAAGCAGAAAATGAGGATTTAATTGCTGTTTAAGAAAGGAAAGTTCCGATTCATAATTAATAATATCCTTACTCGTTTGCGAGATTTTATCAACAATCCATAAATGCAGAAAATAAATTCCTGTACCATTACAAACTAATGAAAATACAGATAATGTTTTAAGTCTTCCTAAATCAACATATAAAAAATACCACGACATCAGGAAGTAAAAACAAATCCAATAGATAATAAAAAGAACAGTAAAGGTTTTATACTTCTTTTCGAAAAACAACATTTTAATTAAAAAAATATTACTGATTAATACCCCAAAATACATTGGCAAATAGCCTAAACATATTTTCTTAAAAAGGTAAAACCAGTCTACTTCAATACTAAATTCATCATATACACAAGCCAAAATAATCCCTACAACAAGGATATTTATTATGCTGTTTCGTAGAAAAAAGTTTTGATAAATTTTAAAAAATTTCATGTGTGCAAAATTAGCTTAATATTTAATTTATAACCTTTTATAATGCTAAAATTATACAAACGCCATTGGTATAAATCATACGCCATTAGTATAATTGTTCTATTATAATAAGAAGCTACAAACTACATTTGCTTCCGATTTTTACTAGCTACATCAAGGCATTTACGTTTTTTATACCAAACTCATGAAAACAATTATTTATTTTATTCTACTAGCTTTAACTTCTTTACATGTTATAGGTCAGGAAGATAATAAAACAATGAAAGGCTTTGTTAGAGCCGTAAAGGAAAATTTTCCTATTACAAGAACTTTCGATTTGCAATATGACCAATTCGGACCTACGAACTATGATGCTAAACTCTTTGGGCAAGACCTGGAAAAAGGAAGATTTGACAGCCATAATAGATTAAAACTAGCTGTAAACTTGCCCTTATATAAATCGCAAACACAACGATTTATTGTAACAAGTACATTTAACTATAAGTATGAATCTTACGGATTTGGTGATGTTTATAATTTTGACTCTAATATAACCCATACTCGACCTACACAAGATTTTCACTATCTCGCTGGGGCATTAAGCGCTACCTATGTTTCGTCTCTTTTTAAGAAACCCATCATTTACAACACAACCGTAATTGTCGATGGAAATCAAGAAAACGTACAACGAATTAAAGGGTTTGTTACTGCAAGTTTAGTCATCAAGAAAACACCAAATACAACTATTACGATTGGGCTTTTAGCAATTGCAGATCCATCATCTATAGTTCCTGTTGCTCCTTTATTTACGTATAATCACCACTTCTTAGATTCTAAATGGGAGATTAATGTAATCCTGCCTAAGAGTATTCTTTTCAGAAGAAGTTTGCTAGAAAACGGACGTATTTCGTTTGGGACAGAGTTTGATTCGGAAAATTTCTATCTGAATCTAAAAACACCGCAGTTAAACGGAATCTACGAAGTAAACTCTCTCGAATTAAAATCTGGCGTAACCTACGAATATCATATAGACCGAAAAATTATAGGCACATTTAAAGCCGGAATAAACAATGTTTTAAGTACTCGTGTTACCGAAAGAGGCGAACGAACCAACAAATATATTTATGACAACAAACAAGATCCTCAAGGCTATTTTAGATTTGGTATATCTTACAATCCATTTTAAAAAAGAGAAATCATGATTGAAATTTTTAAAACAAACGTTCAAAACGAAACTGAAACAACTGTAATTATAAAAAGCATTCAAGACTATTTTCAGGACCATAAAATTAATTTTGATTTAGAAGATTGCGATAAAATACTACGAATTGAAGCCAATGAAATAGAATCAAATAAAATTATAGAACTACTTAATATCCTTAGCTTTGATTGTGTTAAATTAGATTGATTTTTTTTTAAGGTTCTGAGATGCTAAGGTTCTAAGTCACTGAGACTAGATATTTTTTGCCACAGATTAAAAAGATTAAAAGGATTCTATCCCAAAGCTTTGCAACCTTTGCCTAAATCTTAACGTTCTCTGCGGTTAAAACATATAAAACTTTGCGAACTTTGCGTATCCCGACGCTTCGGGATTGCGTTCTTTGCGGTTAAACACACATAGAACTTTACGGTAAAACATCTTCTAAATACGATAAAAAATGAAGTTACGATTATTACTTTTTTTGTGTGCTGTTACTTTTAATAGCTTTTCTCAGAATAACGTATTGGTTTTTCAATCTGATTTTGGATTAAAAGACGGTGCGGTATCAGCTATGAAAGGAGTCGCAATGGGCGTTTCTACCGATTTAAAAGTATTCGATTTAACGCACGAAATTCCAGCATATAATATATGGGAAGCAGCTTATCGCCTATCGCAAACTGCTCAATATTATCCCACAGGAACAGTATTTGTTTCTGTTTGTGATCCCGGAGTAGGAACAGCAAGACATTCGGTTGTATTGCTTACTAAATCAGGACATTATTTTGTAACTCCAGATAACGGAACTTTAACTCTGATAGCGGAACAATTAGGAATTCAGGAAATTCGCGAGATTGACGAAGTCAAAAATCGTCGTCAGGATTCAAATGAATCATATACTTTTCATGGTCGTGATGTATATGCATATACAGGCGCGCGTTTGGCATCCAAAACAATTACTTTTGACCAAGTCGGACCAAAATTACCTAATGAAGTAGTAAAAATAGAATACCAAAAACCTGTTTTCGAGAAAGGAATTATCAAAGGAGGAATTCCGATTTTGGATATTCAATATGGAAATGTCTGGACGAATATCGACAAGAAAACTTTTGCTAATTTAGATTTGAAAGCGGGAGATTTGGTAAAAATTCAAATCTTCGATGGAACTAAAAAAGTATATGACGGCAAACTAAAACTAGTGCATACTTTTGGAGAGGTAAAAATCGGAACCGATGTTTGCTACTTTAATAGTCTTTTAAACTTTTCATTGGCGGTAAACCAAGGTAGTTTCTCCGAAAAATATAAAGTTTATAGCGGAGCAAATTGGAATATAGTAATCAGCAAATAGCTTTATTAAATAAAAAAAGGTGTTCATCATTACAATGAATACCTTTTTTAGTTTTTAGAATTCTCTAATTTTTAAGAGAAGCCATGTCTATTACAAAACGGTATTTTATATCACCTTTTAATAATCTTTCGTAAGCATCGTTAACACCATTTACACCAATAATTTCTATATCTGCGGTGATGTTATGTTTCGCGCAAAAATCAAGCATTTCCTGAGTTTCGGCAATTCCACCAATAAGAGAACCAGAGAAACTTCTTCTGCCTAATATAAGACTAAATGATGTTACAGGAAGTGGATCCATCGGTGCACCTACTAATGTAAGCGTTCCATCTACTCTAAGTAAGTTTAAATACGCATCGATATCATGTTGAGCCGATACACAATCTAAAATAAAATGAAGGCTTTTAGCATGTTTAGCCATTTGTTCGGCATCGCTAGATAATACTACTTCGTCTGCTCCCAAACGTTTAGCATCTTCCGTTTTAGATAATGAAGTAGTAAAAACTACAACATGAGCGCCCATTGCTTTTGCAATTTTAATACCCATGTGTCCTAAACCACCAATACCTACAATACCTACTTTTTGTCCAGGCCCCACTTTCCAGTGTTTTAAAGGAGAGTAAGTTGTAATACCAGCACAAAGTAAAGGTGCAACACCGGCAAGATCTAATTTATCAGATATATGAAGAACAAAATTTTCATCTACAACAACACTCTCAGAGTATCCACCAAACGTTTGTCCACCTAAATGTTTATCCGGAGAATCAAATGTAAGTGTACTTCCTGAATCGCAAAACTGCTCTAAATCTTCTTTGCAATGTTCACACTCTCTACAAGAATCAACCATGCATCCTACTCCAGCTAAATCTCCTACTTTAAAGTTTTTTACATGATCTCCTACTTTGGTTACTCTACCTACAATTTCATGTCCCGGAACTATTGGGTATGTCGTACCGTGCCACTCGTTTCTAGCCGAGTGAAGGTCTGAATGACAAATTCCGCAATACAAAATATCAATTTCTACATCATGAGCCGTTACCGCTCTACGTTTAATGTCTAATGTTTTTAATGGTGCTTCAGCAGCTTCAGTACCAAATGCTTTTATGTTTTTTGTTTCCATAGTTTTATAGTTATATTTAATTCTTGTTTACAAACAAATTTAAACTCAGTTTTTAAATAGATTCATTGCTAAAATTATTTAGAAAAACTGTTGTATTCTTCATCAGTAACTTGTTCCATCCAAGTTCCGATGCCTTTATCAATCTCGGTAATAATTGCTATATGCGAGAATCGACTATTTGGTGTTGCGCCATACCAATGTTCTACCCCTGGCAAAATGGTAAGAACTTCTCCTTTATGAACCAATCGTATTGGTGTACCTCTTTCCTGAAAATATCCAACACCTTCAGTCGCAACAAGCAATTGCAAAGCCGAGTTTGTATGCCAATTATTTCTAGAACCTGCCTCAAAAGCAACTTCTTTTATAGTAGTATTACGTGGCTGAATATCACTAGTACGTTTTTTATAAGAAACTGCGCCTGTAGTATATTTATTAGGAACTATTCCTTCTTCGATAACTGTTGTATAATGTGTTGACATAAATTAGTTATTTGTTGTAGTTTAATTTATTATTTAATGCTAACCCAATAAAAACGCAACCAATTTAAAAACAGTAAATTACAAAAATATTCTCTTATAATAATGTAGAGAACAAAAATTTAAGAATTACTTTTTTTAAGCTTGTTTTTAAATTAATATTGGATGAAACAACACACCTATACCTTAAAATTATTTAAAGCTATTGTATTGTTCGTCAGTTACTCTTTCCAGCCAATCTACAATACCATTTTGAGTATTAGTACTTATTGCTATATGAGTAAATTCACTCTCTGGAGATGCGCCATGCCAATGTTTAATATCTGGTAAAATAGAAACAACATCACCTACATTAAGTAACTGAATTGCTTTTCCTTCTTCCTGATAGTACCCTACTCCATGAGTAACTATAAGGACTTGACCTCCGGGATGAGTATGCCAATTGTTTCTTGCACCAGGTTCAAAAACTACATTTCCCATAACAACATTTAGTGCGCGATTATCAGGAACAAGAGTTTTTATCCAAGCATTACCAGTAAAATAATCTGCTGGTGCAGGATCTCCTTTGGGGAAAATTGTAGTATCGATTTGATCTGCTTGATTTTTCATAATTTTTCTGGTTTTATACATCAGATAGAAACTAAATCTTGAAGTAGTGGTCAATAATAACTTCGACCATATTATTTAGCTAAACAATCTAATATTGGTTAATACTAATTATTTCAGTGCAAATTTACTTTGGCAAAGACATACAGATATAACGATTATCAAACAAAAAATTAAGAATTTCAAACAATCTACACTCTTAAAGTTTTAGGTATTGTTCCTGTAAGTCTTTTAAAGTAATTATTAAAGTAGCTAGGATACTCAAATCCTAACGAATATCCGATATCAGCAATACTCCAATCCGTATGTTGCAAAAGTGCTTTTGCTTCGCTAATTATTCTTTCGGTAATATGTGCTGTGGTCGATTTTCCTGTAATTTCTCTCACCGAGCGATTCAGGTGGTTTACATGCACAGCAAGATTTTGAGCATAATCCTGTGGTGTTTTTAACTTAAGCGGTTGGTTCTTGGTTTCTATTGGGAATTGTCTTTCTAAAAGTTCAAGAAAAAGAGTTGTTATTCTCGAAGATGCATTTTTATGCTTAAAGAAATTTTCCGAAGGTTGCATCTTAAGCGCCTCATGTATAATAAGGTTGATATAATTACGAATTAAATCATCTTTAAATATATAGTCAGTATTTTGTTCCGAGAGCATTTTCTTAAACATAGTAGCAATAAAACTCTCCTGTTCAGCAGTTAAAGAAAAAATAGGCGTTCCTCCTATTTTAAATAATGGGGACTCGTTAAGGCTCTGAGAACGATCTTGTTTCTTTATAAAATCTTCTGTAAAAACGCAGGCATATCCATTATAAGATGGCGATATAATTTCCCAAGAATAAGGAATATGAGGATTACCAAAAAATAATATAGTACCATCAGTCTCAATACCTCTGTCGGCATAATGAATAAAACTTTTGCTAGTATTAATGCATATCTTATAAAAATCTCTACGATTATAAGTAGGAACTGCATTAACACCACTATTTACTTCATACACTTTAAAGCCTTTTAACTTTAAGTCATTAGTAGTAAAATCCGAAGCCTGAGTAACAATTTGATTATCCATGCAGCAAAGTTAAGAAAATCAAATATAACTTAATCTGAAATTATTGTTATCATTTTTTTTATGCCACAGATTTAAAGGATTAAAATGATTCTAGAATGTTGCTAAAAAATCCGTGTTTAATCCGTGTTTTCGCTTTAGCGAATCTGTTTAATCCGCGTCCCTTTCGCAAACAGTTAAATAGAAATAAAATCTTGCGAACCTTGCGTAAAACTTAGCGCCCTTTGCGGTTAATCCCACACAACGTAACGCAACCTAATAAAAATTAGCTATTTGTGTAAGTTGTTTAAGATCTAGTAATTGTATTTTCCGACCTTCCATCCAGATAAGATTATCTTCTTTAAATTCATGAAGTACTCTTGCCAGTGTTTCATTTGCAGTACCTGCCATGTTTGCCAAATCGGCTCTGGAAAGCATTATAAAAACCTTTTTTTCGATATCACTTATTTTATACTTATCATGTAATATTAGTAAACTAAGAGCGACTCTTTCCCTTACAGTTCGTTGAGATAATACAGCCATTAGGTTTGCCATAACACTAAATTCATGACTTAAACTTTTTAATAATAATCTGGAAAAAACTACCGAAGTGTTGAGAATATGAATAAAATCATCTTTAGAGATAAATGAAATGATGGCATTTTCTATAGCAACAGTGGTATCTCCATACGATTCCTCACTTAAAATAGCCGAATAGCCAAAAAATTCTCCAGGATTGTAGATGTAAATTATCTGTTCCCTGCCATCGTTATCAACTTTGTATTTCTTTATTTTACCAACCTTAACATAAAAAATACCTGTAGGCAAAGTTCCTTCAGTAAATATAGCTTCATGTTTGCGATATTTTTTATTATGCATAACCTCTTCGAGCATATCCTTATCATCTTCAGGAAGCTCATTTAAAAGATATTGGTTATTAAAAATAAATTTTGATATCATAATAAACTCAAAGTTAAGCTATTTTCCTTCCTGCTTTGTAAATATTGATTTAAATCAAATTTAAGCATCATTTTAGTCGTTATAATCTATTTTAAAGCTACTTACCTTTGTTTTATTCAAAAATTAAGTCACATTATACATTTTATAATAAAATGATATAATATAAAAACAAAAATTATGTTTATTCCTAGAAGTCTTTATTACACTAAAGACCATTTGTGGTTACGAAAAATTGGATCATGCGATTTCTATATTGGTATTACAGATTATGCTCAAAAAGAAATTGGAAAAATTGATTCAGTTGAACTAAAACTAGAAAGCAATACTATTAAAAAAGACGAAACATGGGGAACTATTTATGGTACAAATAAAACTTTTACCCTTATCTCCCCTTTAGATTGTGAAATCACAGTAACTAATTGTATCTTAGAAAAAAATGCATCACATATTAATACCGATTCTTATTATAATTGGCTCTTAAGAGTAGTTATCACAATAGATAACAGTACTTTTTTGACCAATGAAGAGTACATACAGCTAACAAAATGATTTTTAAAAACCTAAGACAAAATATTGATATCGAAGACAGTACATTTAATCAATTGTACCCAACTCGTATTCAAAGACTTTCTGAACGACATTGGACACCTGTAGAAATAGCCAAAGTTGCAGCCGATTACCTAGTCGACAAACCTTATAAAAAGGTATTAGACATTGGTGCCGGAGCAGGAAAATTTTGCTTAGTGGGAGCTGCATCTACAAGAGGCTTTTTTTATGGAGTAGAACAAAGAGAATCACTCATAAAAGTATCTAAGAAAATAGCCGAAAAACACGATATAAAAAATGTAGAATTTATTCATTCAAATATCGATCAAATCTCATTTTCAGATTACGATGCATTTTATTTCTATAACTCCTTTTACGAGAATATAGATATTACCTGTCCGATAGATAAAATCATACTTCCAGAAAAAGAATTGTTTCACACCTATTCTAATTATGTGAGAGAACAACTCGGCAAAACTCCCAAAGGCACAAGGCTCGTAACCTATTGGAGTACTTGGGAAGAAATTCCAGAAAGTTTTGACCTCGAAGAATCTGCTTGTGATGGAATATTGAACTTCTGGAAGAAAAAATCCTGATTCTATATTGCAATTTATATCAAAAAACCTGCCCGTAAATAATTTTCCGGGCAGGTTTTCTGCTTTAATAATAAAAGCAATAACTATACTGCTTTATTTAAAACTGCAACAACTTCTTTCCAATTGTTAACCCTTAAATGATGGGTTTGGTTTACATTATGAAACGCCGTAAACATAATAGGTTTTCCCATACAATAATCCAGATTCTTAGCATGATCATCAATCATATAATCTGTATTGATAATTCTTTTGCTTCCGCATAAAATAATATTTTCCCATTTTATAAAAGGAAAATGCTCCTCAAGCCAGAATACTTTTTCAGAAAGAGACATCGGAAACTCCATAGCTGCAGAAACTATAAAAAGCTCATAATTTTCTTGTAATTCAAGTAAACTCTCCACAGCATTAGGCATTACAGGCAATGTTCTAAAAAAATTCTCCGAATTTAAAATCCTACGCAAAATAGCTCTCTCCTTAAAAGCTTCTTCTTCGGTTAGCCCCTGAATACTATCTTTTGTAATCGCAGTTCCAAATTCATTATTATAATACGTGATTAAATGCGCCTCAATATCCGCAAGTACGCCATCCATATCGATAGCAATTGTTTTCTTATTCATGATAAATTATTTTGCAACAAATTTATGCAAAAATTGCAACATATTGCAATTTTAACTTATTTTTGCAATATAAATCCGCAACACATGAAAAAGGAAGAACGTCAGAACGTAATTTTAGAATACCTCTCAAAAGAGCACAGAGTAACGTTAATAGAACTTAGCGAATACTTAAACGTATCCGAAGACACCGTAAGACGCGATGTAAAAGAACTTTCTGATCAGGGATTACTCAAAGCAGTACGAGGCGGTGCTGTAGCCCCATCGCCAATACCGTTACATTACAGAAATAGAGAAAAACATGACCTCGAAAACAAAAAAATTATTGCCGAAAAAGCAATATCATTCCTAAAAGATGGACAAGTAGTATTTATCGATGGCGGAACAACTTCAGTGGCATTAGTGGCTAGTTTCCCTTACGATTTAAAAATAACAATCATTACAAATAGCTTTCCAGTTGCGGCATTAGTAGAAGATTTGCCTAATATCGAACTAATTTTTGCAGGCGGAAAAATGTGCAAAACATCATTTGCAACCTCCAGTATCGAAACAATAGATTTCTTCAGAAACTTTAGAGCCGATGTCTGCATCTTGGGAGTTTGCAGCATACATCACGAACGCGGAATTACAGGTATTATGTACGATGATTCGCAAATTAAAAAGAACATGATACAAAACTCAAACTTTGTTATCGCATTAAGTTCTATCGAAAAAGTAGGAACAGCCGAAGCTTATTTTGTTTGCCCAATCAAAGACATTAATGTTCTAGTAACAAATAATGATCCCGAAGATGAACTATTAAAACCTTATAAAGACGCAGGCATAACAATAGTCTAATACTATTTATAAGGAGCTAATCCAGCCATACACTATATCTTTGCTTGCCTAAAGAAGGCAAACAAAGGATGCCGTTACTGTCTGGGCTAGGACTCCCGTTTTCATAATAAATATAAGTTTAGGCAAATCTTTACTACCTAAAAATCCTTTCAAAAATCAAGATTCTGAAAGGATTTTACCCTTGTAAAAGTTTAAAACTTTGACTAAGGTTGTAATGGAGAATTTAATAGTGAATCAAATTGCAGAATCAGTTTCAAAATACAACATAACATACAAAATAAAGTCTCCCAGAACTCAACCTAAAATATCGTTTAATGAAAAGTAAACTTCTCTTGTTGCTTTAAAATTCCAATACTAATTTTTCCATTTTTTTTTAAATATGGACTTAGAATAATATATTTCTCTCCGGGAAAAATTATACTATAACTAAATGTGGTGTCTATTAATTTTATTTCTAAGTGATGTATTCCTTCTTCATTTATAAAAACTTTAATCGTTTCATGTGTAGGAACAACATTGGTAGATTTTAAATATATTTCCTTAACTTTCTTCCTGTCTAAATTTATTTCAACTTTCAAGTCATCGAGCTGGCTATTTTTTGGCTATTCAATCGAGATTATAAACTCTTTATTAGTACAACTTATCAAAAAAAACATCATTATAATTACTATTGTAAACTTTCGCATTATTGATTAATTTTTAGAAGTTTTTAAAAATAAATTTAACCTTATAAAAGTACTAATTTACTCAACAACAACTTTCATTTTAAAAAACTTCATTTCCATTAAATACACAAAAAAACCTCTTGAAATTTTACTTTCAAGAGGTTTTGTAATCTAAAACAAAAATGGTTTTCTATTTCCAACCACCACCTAAGTCTTTATAAATATAGACTGCAGCATTAAGTTGTTCTTTTTTAGTATCTACTAATTCCAGTTTAGCTTCCAGAGCATCACGTTGCGTCATTAAAACTTCAAAATAATCAATTCTGGCAGATTTAAATAAATCATTAGAAATATCAATCGATTTGTTTAACGCATCTACTTGTTGCGATTTTAAATCATATCCTTTTTGAAGGTTATCAATTTTAGAAAGCTGATTAGAAACTTCTAAATAAGCATTCAGAACCGTACGGTCATAATTATACAAAGCCTGAAGTTGTCTTGCATTTGCACTTGCAAACTCCGCTTTAATCGCATTACGATTAATTAATGGCGCAGCTAAATCTCCTGCTAAAGAATAAAGCAATGACTCTGGCATAGTAAACAAATACGATGGTTTAAATGCCTGTACACCTATTGCAGCCGAAATATCTAGTGACGGATAAAATTCGGCACGAGCTACTTTTACATCCAGTTTTGCAGCCACTAACTCTAATTCTGCTTGTTTAACATCTGGACGATTCGCTAACAACTGCGACGGAATCCCAGAACTAACAGATGAAGGCAACAAAGCCAAAAAGTTACTATTATCTCTTTTAATCTCTTGAGGATAACGTGCTAACAAAAAGTTGATTTTATTCTCTGCTTCTTTTATCTTCTGAAGAATCTCAAACTCCATACTTTTTGAAGTTAAAACTTCAGCCTGAAATTTCTGAACACCCAATTCTGTTGCTCTCGCAGCTTGCTTCTGAACTTTTACAATTTCCAAAGCATCCGTTTGCAATTTTATCGTCTGCTTTACGATTTCTAGTTGGCTATCAAGAGCTAATAATTCATAATAAGAATCTGCAACTTCTGCAATAAGATTTGTAATTACAAAGTTTTTCCCTTCTACAGTCGCTAAATATCTGCTTACTGCTGCTTTTTTAGAATTGCGCAATTTTTTCCAGATATCTACTTCCCAATTTGCATAAGCCGAAATAGTAAAATCACCTAGAGGATCTGGCGTTTCTCTACCAGGAGTTATTTCAGTAGAAGCATCACCAGCACCCTGGCTTGTATATCTTCCTACTTTCTCTACACCAGCACCAGCACGTACGCCAACAGTTGGCAACAATAATCCTTTTTTAACACGAATATCATTTTTGGCAATTTCTATTTCTTGCAAAGTGATATTTAGCTCCTGATTGTTTTTTAGAGCAACATCTATTAAATCTACAAGGTTCTGATCTTTAAAGTAATTATTCCACTTAATAGCCGACATATTTGTCGTGTCTTTCTTGTCTCCAAAAGACTCAGGAACCGGAGTCTTTGGAGTTTCTGCTACTGTTTCTGGAGTCTTGCAACTTACTACAGCAAGACAAAGCCCTAAAGCAATAGCATATTGATGTAATTTGAATTTATACATGATTGTTATCAATTTCTTCTGTTAATGGGTTTTCTTCTTCATGTTTTACCAGCTTGTGTTTTTCGGCAATTCTACCAAATATGTAATACAATCCCGGAATAACAAATACACCACAAATTGTACCTATAAGCATACCTCCGGCAGCGGCAGTACCAATGGTTCTGTTACCAATTTTACCTGGTCCCGTAGCAAAAGCAAGTGGCAATAGTCCGGCGATAAAAGCAAATGAAGTCATCAAGATAGGACGGAACCTCGCTTTCGCTCCCTCCATTGCGGCTTCAAGTACAGATTTACCAGCGGCATGCCTTTGTATGGCAAACTCTACAATCAATACGGCATTTTTACCCAATAAACCAATAAGCATTACCATGGCAACCTGAGCATAAATGTTGTTTTCTAATCCTGTTATTTTTAACAGAAGGAAAGCTCCAAAAATACCTGCCGGCAATGAAAGAATTACAGATAATGGCAAAATAAAACTCTCATATTGGGCAGCTAAAACCAAGTACACAAATCCTAAACAAATCAGGAATACCCAAATTGCCTGATTACCCTGTGCAACTTCATCGGCAGAAATACCTGCCCAATCAATATCATATCCTCTAGGTAACTTTTTGGCAGCAACATCCTGAATTACTTTAATAGCTGTACCAGAACTGTATCCCGGAGCTGCACCACCACTAATTTCTGTAGAATTGTACATATTATGTCTTGTAATTTCTGAAAGACCGTATACTTTTTCTAATTTCATAAATGCCGAAAATGGCACCATTTCATCATGGTTGTTTTTCACATAAAGCTTTAAGATATCATCAGGTTGTGCACGATATTCTGGAGCAGCCTGAACAATTACCTTATAGTTAATTCCGTATTTAATGAAACTAATTTCATAGTTACTTCCCACAAGAGTAGATAACGTATTCATCGCATTTTCGATAGAAACTCCTTTTTGTTGTGCCAAATCATTGTCTACCTTCATCATGTACTGAGGAAAACTCGCACTAAAGAAACTAAACACGTTAGATAACTCAGGTTGTTTGTTTAATTCTTCTACAAACTCTTTATTAACAGCTTCCATTTTTTTGAAATCTCCCGAACCTGTTTTATCTAGCAAACGAAGTTCAAATCCTCCTGCAGCTCCATATCCTGGTACTGCTGGTGGTTGGAAAAATTCGATATTGGCACCTGGAATATCTTTCGATTTTTCTTCCAGTTCTGCCATAATCTCCACTACAGATTGTTTACGATCGTTCCAATCTTCTAAGTTAATCAAACAAGTTCCCGCATTAGATCCTGTACCTTCCGTCAGGATTTCATAACCTGCAAGGGCAGATACTGATTTTACACCCTCTACATCTTCAGATATTTTTTGCAGTTTTAATGCAATATCATTTGTTCTTTCTAATGATGAACCCGGAGGTGTTTGTATAATAGCATAAAACATACCCTGATCCTCATTTGGTATAAATCCAGAAGGAACTGTGCTACTAATAAGCCATGTTCCTGCACAAAATCCTAGAAGTGCGATAATAGTAACAGCTCTTCTATTTACAATTTTGGCTAATACATTTTGATATTTGCCTTGAGCAAGATTAAACTTGTTATTAAAACCATCTATAAATCTGTTTACAGGTGTTTTCTTTTTAGGTTTACCATGATTATTTTTTAACATCATTGCACAAAGTGCAGGAGTTAAAGTCAAGGCAACAATACCCGAAAGTATAATTGCTGTAGCCATCGTGATCGAGAATTGTCTGTAAAAAACTCCTACTGGGCCAGACATAAATGCTACAGGAATAAATACCGCAGCCATCAGGAAAGTAATTGCAACAATAGCACCCGCAATCTCATGCATTGCTTTTTTAGTTGCTTTAAAGGCTGAGAGATGTTCTTCTTCCATCTTGGCATGGACGGCTTCGATTACCACAATCGCATCATCGACGACGACTCCAATCGCCAGAACCAACGCAAATAATGTGATTAAGTTCAATGAAATATCAAAGAATGTCATAAAAATAAAAGTCCCAATTAAGGAAACTGGTACTGCAATCGCAGGAATAACCGTAGAACGCCAATCGCCCAAGAAAAGAAATACAACAAGTCCTACCAGAATAAAGGCTTCGATTAAAGTATGAATTACTTTTTCGATAGAAGCATCTAAGAATTTAGAAACGTCATAAGAGATTTCATAATTCATTCCTTTTGGAAACTTTTGCTTAATTTTTTCAAGTTTAGCTTTTACATCTTCAATAACCTGATTTGCATTACTTCCAAATGATTGTTTTAATACAATCGCTGCAGATGGCTTTCCATTTAAATTAGAATAAATATCATACATCGAACTACCAAATTCAACTTTGGCAATATCTTTTAAACGCAAAAGCTCTCCGTTACTATTAGATCTAACTACTATATTCTCATATTGCTCTTTTGTTGTAAAACGACCAGAATATTTTAATACATACTCAAATGCCTGAGAACGTTTACCAGAACTTTCTCCTGTTTTACCTGGCGAAGCTTCTAAACTCTGACTTGATAATGCCTCCATTACTTCATCGGCAGAAATTTTGTAAGCCAACATACGATCGGGTTTTAGCCAAATACGCATTGCATATTCACGAGTACCTAAGATATCTCCTGATCCTACTCCATTTACCCTTTTTAATTCTGATAGTACATTGATATCTGCGTAATTGTACAAGAACTTCATGTCGGTATTTTTATCCGTACTATAAAGGTTCACATACATCAACATACTAGGAACTTCACGCGTGATCTTTACTCCTTCACGAACTACCAATGGAGGTAATTTATTGGTAACCGAAGCTACTCTGTTTTGAACATTAATGGCTGCCTGATTAGGATCTGTTCCTAAATTAAAAACCACTTGAATACTTGCTTCACCGTCATTTCCTGCATCAGAAGTCATGTATTTCATTCCTGGAACTCCGTTTAAAGCTCTTTCTAAAGGAATAACAACCGATTTAATCATCAATTCTCCATTAGATCCAGGATAATCTGCTGTAACATTTACCATCGGTGGAGAGATGGAAGGGAATTGAGTAATAGGTAAATTCATCACCGACAATATCCCTAAAAAGACAATTATTAGCGATATTACTATCGACAGTACAGGTCTTTGTATAAATTTATTAAACATTTATTTGTATTTTTTTAATGATTAAACCACATTATGAAATGTAGGCTTGTGAAATGTGAGTTGTGAAATGTAAACTGAACACTGTCACCGTAAACTGTTACTGAACACTGAACACTTCCCCCTACTCCGCTTTTAATCGTAAATTATTAATCACTTTTTGAGGAGCGATATAGCTAAATTTAATCTTATCATTATCTTTTACTTTCTGAACTCCTTCTAGTAAAATTTTATCATTTTCAGTAAGTCCGCTGCTTATTACATACAGATCTGGGATTTCGCCAGTAATACTGATTTCTCTAGAACTCACTTTATTGTTTTTATCTACAATAAAAACATATTTTTTATCCTGAATTTCGTAAGTCGCTTTTTGTGGAATCACAATCGCGTTTTTAAGCGGTACAAGCATTTGTACTTGTCCTGTTTCTCCGTTTCTAAGTAATTTAGCCGAATTAGGGAATCTTGCTCTAAAGGCGATATTTCCTGTTTCATTATTAAATTCACTTTCGATAACTTCTACGTTTCCTTTATCTTTAAAAAGTTGACCATTTGCTAAAACCAAATTCACTTTAGTTTCTGCACGATCTTTTACATCCGTTTGATATTGAAGATATTCTGGCTCAGAAACATTGAAATAAGCAAACATCTGACTGTTGTCTGAAAGACTTGTCAATAATTCACCTTCATCAATAAGACTTCCCAGTTTTAACGGAATACGATCAATTGTTCCGTCAAACGGAGCTCTGATTTCAGTAAATGATAAATGTAGTTTTGCCAATGCAACCTCTGCTTTTGCAGCCTGAAGTTTTGATAATGCTACCGCTTGTTCGTTTTTAGAAACGATATTTTTGTCTGCCAACATTTTAGTATTCTGCAATTCGATTTCAGCAGCTTTTTGTTCAGCCTGAGCTTTAAGTAACTCAGCTTCATACATTTTTGGCTGAATTTTAAATAACAATTGTCCAGCCTTTACAAACTGTCCTTCATCAACATAAATATTTTGTAAAAACCCTTTTTCCTGGGCGCGGAGTTCGATGTTACGTACAGATTTAATCTGCGAAACATACTCTTTAGTAAACGAAGTGTCTATTTTTACAGGGTTTGTTACTGTAAATTTTTCAGCTTCTTCTTTTTCTTCTTTTTTAGTTGTACAACTAGTTAGGCACACAAGGGCTATTAAGCCTGTGAACAAGATAATTCTCTTCATGGTATAAAATGGAAATTAAGCGATTGAATGCTTGGAATGCAATGATTCCTTTGGATGTTAAAAAGACATCAGTAGCCATAGTTATGCACGAACAGTCATACAAGAAGAAGTACTAAATATACAACAACAAGATATGCATCATAATCACACTTTAGGTAACCGATGTATCTTGTTTATCAGATTCTTAATACTCGTTGAGTAATATAAATAGGATTGGATTGGCCACAAAATGGCGTGAAGATTTTAAAACTATTTTGATGATGGTCTAAAATAGATTGACAAGAGAGTGTCAAATACCAATTATCTAATAAGCTATAATTTCCTGTAAAAAGTTTATCAGAAATTCCATCTTTGATATCTCCTCCAAGGTGTTCCTCGTCGATATCTAAGTCGGCATCTTCAATTAAAGAACTGCCTGAATCCTGATTAGTAAATTTTACTCGGTGTTTTTTCTCTAAACTATGAGAAGAAGAATTTTGATGTGTACCGGCATTAAGATATTGACCTCCGCCTAGCAGAAGCAAACTTAAATACACAAATATCACAACGATTTTTTTCATTTGGGGTCAAAAGTAAACAAAGTATTGAAACAAAAAAAGAATTTTCACTAGGCTTTAACAAGTAAAAGCCAACGAAAACGTTTTCTATTAGTTATCAAATAGTTAAATAACTCAAATCTTGTATTAATTTCTTAAAATAGTAACATTAATGATGTTTTTTTAGAAATATTTTATCCCATTAAATGCTACATTATTTCTGGTAACTTAAAAAAAGATCTTTTTTGTGTATAGCTATTTTAGGACGATACAATAAAATTAAACCTAGAATACAGAGTCTTATTTTATTCTTTTATGCAGATGTAACTGACTTAGCGCTATTATTTTATACTTACTTCGGCTTTATTTTTAAAAGTAGAAATTAAATATTCTTCGTGTCTATTTTGCTTAATATGACAAGAATCATATTTTGCAAAAAAGTCAGGCCATAACTTTGTGTTTTCTATAATTAAATGAAAACCCTTGCTTATATATTTTTAATAACTATGATTTTAAGACCTGTCTTTCCTGTCTTAGATTACATTATTAATTATGATTATATAGCGACTGAACTTTGCGAAAACAAAAATCAACCAGAATTAGATTGTAAAGGGAAATGTCATTTAAAAAAGGAATTAGGAAAAGCAACCGAAGATGATTCTTCATCTTCATCAGAGAAAAAGAGCTTTCCTACTGGATTAGATCTGTTATTCCTGGAAAAAATCAACTCATTTAATTTTAAACTCATTTTCAAATCCATTTTGAAGAATGATATTTTGCCTATAAATCTATATTCTCATTTCAATATTGATTTAATATTTCATCCACCTACTCTTCAGTATTAATTTTCGGAATTTTTATTAATTGTCTTATCGGTAATACAAACCGACAAGCTGCTTATTATCCATTTTTAAATTTAATACTTATGAAAAATTTTAAATATTTATCTATTCTTTTTGTTGCAGTTACTCTTTTTTCTTGTTCCTCTGATAGTGATTCTACACCCGAAAACCCTATTGATGAAATATCAGGACTTACAAAAATTCAAGAATTATCTAATGATAATCATATCATCGAACTTTATTCTGAAACTGGAAAATTAACCCAAGGTTACAACCAGATTTCATTAAGAATAAAAGATAAAAACACCAATACATACATTACCAACGCTTCCTTAAATTGGATGCCAATAATGAATATGGCAACCATGCAACATTCTTGTCCTAAGTCTCTAATCGAAAAGGTTTCTGGTAAACAAACGTTATACGATGGTACTATTGTTTTTCAGATGGCTCAAAATGACAAGGATTTTTGGGAATTAAAAATTAACTATACTATTAATGCTGTAGATTATACTGTAACAGCACCTATAAGTGTATTTGCATCTGAGAAACGTACTGTAAACTCTTTTACAGGAACTGATGGTGTAAGATATATTTTGGCTTACATTGCTCCTAAAAGCCCAAAAATTGGATTGAATAATATGACGGTAGGGCTATATAAAATGCAAGACATGATGACGTTTTCTGCGGTTGATAATTTTAAAGTAAAAATTGACCCAAGAATGCCAAGTATGGGCAATCATAGTTCTCCAAACAATACCGATTTAACACAATCGATAGCGCAAGGATTTTATAACGGAAATCTTTCCCTGACTATGACTGGTTATTGGAAAATTAACCTTCAACTCTTAAATGCTTCTGGCGATGTATTAAAAGGAGAAGAATTTACTCCCGAAAATACCTCAAGCAGTCTCTTCTTTGAGATTGAATTTTAATCATTTTATTAGTAACAAAATAAGGACTAAGTGGCAACGCTTAGTCCATCCCTATTTGTGATATTATGAAAATTATAGCAACAATTCTGTTAGCAGCATTTTCAACTATTTGCTTTGCACAGAAAAAAGAAAAAGATAGTATTTCGCCCATTGATCTTAATGAAATTATTGTTATTGGAAAAAAAACGCCAGTATCTCAAAAACAACCTAAATCTCTTGCGACTGTCGAAGAATATTTACAGCAATCATCTAAAGTAAATATGGTACGAAGAGGCGGATATGCACTCGAACCTATTATCAATAGTATGGCTACTGAACGCACTGTTATCACGATTGATGGCATGCGAATTTTTGGAGCTTGTACCGATAAAATGGATCCTGTAACTTCTTATGTAGAGATATCAAACTTGTCTGAAGCCAATATTGCTTCAGGTCAGCAAGGAAGTTGTCATGGCCCTACAATTGGCGGTGGAATTGATTTAAAACGAACCAATCTTACTCAAAGAGAATTAGGATGGAATGGGAATTTAAGAACGGGATATGAAACCAATAATCAACATAAAATCATAGGAACATCTATAGGCTACAACAATAGTTCTTTTTATATCAATACTGATTTTATGTATCGTGATGCAGAAAATTACAAAGCGGGAAACGATGAAGAAATAAACTTTTCGCAGTTTACAAAATACAACCTATCGGCAACAGGGGGTTATTATTTAAACAAAAAGAGTTTAATAGAAGGTTCGATAATTTATGATAAAGCTACAGATGTAGGTTATCCTGCACTACCAATGGACGTTTCTTTGGCGAAAGCCACAATAACTTCGTTGCGTTATAGCTATACTCCTGCTTCTGAATATTTTACCAATTGGGAAACCAAAGTATACTTTAACACCATTACTCACAGAATGGATGATACAAAAAGACCAAGCGTCCCTATTCATATGGATATGCCGGGTTGGTCAGACACCTACGGATACTACTCTAAACTAAAAGGGAAATTTAAAAACCATCATTTCATGGCAAACCTGAATAGTTTTTATAACAAATCAATTGCCGAGATGACAATGTATCCTAACAATCCCAAAGAAAATGCTATGTTTATGTACACTTGGCCGGATGTTAGAACATTCTACAACGGGTTGTATCTAGAAGATGGGATAGCAATTTCCCCAAATTCTGACATTAAGATTTCTGCAAACATCGGAATGCATTCTAATAAAGTGGCTGATGAATTTGGTTTACAAAGTCTACAGATTTTTTATCCTGATATGGATGCATCCAAAAATAGAGTTCTGAAAAGCCTTTCTGGGAATTACCTCGTGCATCACGATAAATTAGAATATGGTTTTGGTTTAGCCTACGGCGAAAGAGCACCTTCAGTTTCAGAAGGATATGGATACTATTTGTACAACAGTAATGATTTTTATGATTATGTAGGAAATCCAAATCTGAGAAACGAAAAATCATTTGAGGCTAATCTTTCATTTGGGTTTAAAACCGAAAAATTTACTTCAAGACTAACTTCTTCCTTTTTCCATATTCAGGATTATATCGTCGGAAAAATTGATGCTAACATACATCCTATGACTATTGGAGCCTCGGGAGTAAAAGTATATAATGCATTAAATTATGCATCAATTTTTAATACCGATTTAAATCTGGAATATAAAATAGCCGAAAACTGGAACTTCAAAACCATGTTCGTTTATAGCTACGGAAAAGATGATGATAACAATAATCTGCCATTTATAAGTCCGTTGCGTTATTCGGGAAGCATTCAATACAAAAAAGAGAACTTTAATTTAGGATTTGGCGCATCTGGAAATCTGGCGCAAACAAAATTCGCTTCAGTATATGGAGAAACCAAAACACCTGATTATGTAATCTTTAATTTCAATTCTGGATATACATTTCCATGGAACGATAACAAGTTAAATGTTCAGGCTGGAGTCGAAAATATTCTTGATAAATATTACACCACATTCTCCGATTGGAATAAAATTCCGAGACAAGGAAGAAACTTTTTTATTAATGTTTCTTATATTTTGTTTTAAGTAAGATATTAAGGAAGACGGAGAAATACTTAAGAAGATAAGTAGCGACACTAGATATCTTTCATTCTTAAATTCTATCCTATTTAGACCATAGCTCCCGGTTTCAACCGTGTGATACAGATTATGATAATACATTACGTTCCAACGGTTAAAACCGTTGGCAATGTTTATGACATGTTATTTGTGTTTGCAATCTCAAATAAATCTCTCGCTAAGACGCAAAGCCACAAAGAAAATTAATGTAACATTAGCGACTTGGCGTCTTTGCGTGAAAAATTGTAGTAACGATAGCGCGGAAATACTTTCCATGCCCATTACAATAAGACATAAACAAAACGAAAAGTATATACTAAATAACTTTGTTTGTGTGCACAGATTCAAAATCCGCGCTATTGTTGTTATTTTCTTAATTCAGAAATGATTAATTTTGATATCAACAGTAAATAAAAATCTTGTTTACTAATAATTACCTCTGTCATTAATCCTAAGAAAGAACTAAAATTATGTGGCACAAAACCAAATTAACCAAAATTCTGAAAATTAAATATCCTATTCTTCAAGGTCCATTAGGTGCAGGTTTTTCTACTGTAGATTTACTTACTTCAGTTTCAGATGCGGGAGGTTTGGGTAGTTTTGGAGCTTATACGCTTACACCACAAGAAATTCTGGAAGCTGGCAATAAAATAAATGCAGCAACAGACAAACCATATAATATTAATTTGTGGGTATCGGATGTCGATGAACGATTGGAAAATTATTCGCCTGAAAGTTTAGCAAGAATAACAAACTTATTTAAGCCTTATTTCGATCAATTAAACATTCCGATTCCTGATCTAAATATTGACATTCCATCAAAATTTGAACAACAAGTTGAAGTTCTTTTTCAGATAAAACCTGCCGTTTTCAGCTTTGCATTTGGAGTTCCATCAGAAGATATATTAAACGAATGTCGTCGTTTAGGGATTAAAACTGTTGGTAGTGCTACTACCCTTGACGAAGCTTTATTTCTCGAAAGTCATAAAGTTGATGCTATTGTTGCAGCAGGTTTTGAAGCTGGTGGTCATCGCCCTTCTTTTCTAAAACCCGCAGAAGATTCTTTAACAGGTACATTTGCCTTAGTACAACAGCTGAAAGCCAAGATAAAAACACCCATTATAGCCGCCGGAGGTATTGTAGATGCTAAAGGTGTTGCTGCAGCACTTACTTTAGGTGCTGATGCAGTACAATTAGGTACCGCTTTTTTAGCTTGTGATGAATCGGGTGCCACACCCGAACATAAAAAAGCATTATTCTCTGAAGCTTCACAATATACCATACTTTCTAAATCGCTTACTGGAAGAATGGGAAGAATGATGACCAATCGCATTGCCGAAGAAATAAAGTTTGAAACCGAAGTATTACCATTTCCGCTTCAGACAAGATTAATAGCCGCTCTTAAAACTGCTGCATTCGCTCAAGGCAAAACCGAATTGATTAATTTCTGGTCTGGACAAAATGCAATTAATCTAAAGCATACTAATGCCAAAGAATTAATGCTCTCCTTAATTAATAAAACTAATAAAATATTGAAATAAATCCATATTTAAATTCTAACCAAACAAAAATATGAATGCAAATAGTGCAGGGCAAAACAATGAAACAGTCAAAAAAGTATTACCACTTATTTTGGCGACTTCTATTTTTATGCAAATGCTCGATTCTACCATCCTCAACACATCGATAACTTCTATTGCCAAAGATTTAAACGAATCACCGCTGGACATGCAAAATGCTATTATCAGCTATGTTCTGACCTTAGCACTCTTTATGCCTGTTAGCGGATTTTTATCTGATAAATTCGGCACCAAGAAAGTATTTATGTTTGCGTTATTGTTATTTAGTGTTGGGTCTTTATTCTGTTCGCTTTCCCAAAATTTAACTCATTTGGTTTTTTCCCGTGTGATTCAGGGTATTGGAGGAAGTTTAATGACACCAGTAGGAAAGCTTGCACTTATTAAAACATTCCCTAAAAAAGAGTTATTAAAGGCAATGAATTTTGCCATCATTCCTGCCTTAATTGGTCCGGTATTGGGTCCATTGGTTGGTGGGTATATGGTCGATTATTTATCATGGCACTGGATTTTCCTGATCAATATTCCGTTTGGAATTATTGGTATTCTTTTAAGCTTAAAATACATGCCTGATTACAAATCACCTATAATCGATTTTGATTTAAAAGGCTTCCTTATCTTTGCAGCAGCATCGCTCCTCTTGTCTATTTCTTTAGAATTATTTGGCAACACAGTTCAGTTAACACCTGTTTTACTGATATTAATGGCAGGTTTTTTAATGTTGTATTGGTACTATCGCCATGCTGTGACAGACAACAATCCTCTTTTTCCTTTAAATTTATTTCAGGTAAGAACCTTTCGTGTGGGCATAATAGGTAATCTCGCTACTCGTTTGGGTTTTAGTTCAATCCCTTTATTATTACCTATGATGATTCAGATTGCTTACGGTCAGTCGGCAGTAACCTCGGGGTGGATTGTCGCTCCTATGGCTCTCACTGCCATGTTTGGAAAATCGGCAGTAATTAAAATTTTAAATACTTACGGATATAGAAAGACTTTAATGGTGAATACTTTTATTATCGGTGTACTAATTTGTGCTCTTGCCATTCCATCCATTCACACTTCCATCTATTGGTATGTTCCAATTATTTCGGTATTGGGTTTCTTTAACTCCATACAGTTTACCTCTATGAATTCTATTTCTATTGCCGATTTAAGAAACTATCATACAAGTAGTGGTAACTCATTAGTTTCTGTAAATCAGCAGTTGGCTATTGGTTTTGGTATTGCTTTCGGATTATTGGTTCTCAAAATTTTTCAGGGTGATGTAAAACTCATTCACAACGAAATTCACAATGCTTTTCGATATACATTTTTAGTTGTGGGCTTTTTGACAATTCTATCTGGTTTAGTTTTCAGAAGACTGCATGATAAAGATGGTGACAATTTAAAGTCAGGAATTTAACTGCATTTTTTGCATCACCATAGCAATAAATTACTTGACATAATTTTATAAAAAAACCTGTAAACATAATACTTACAGGCTTTTTTATATCTCTTTTTTCTTTTCTACTATATATTTATCGTCGAATAAATGATTGGACTTCATTCTTTTTGTGCAAAAGCATTGAGCAAAATCATCATTAAAATATGGAATTTGACCTTAATCATTTACCGCCAAATTATTCCCGTAAATTTTATCATTTTCTATCTCAACGCGTTTATGAGTTGCATTTTTACATAATTTGTCAGATGGTCTTAACGGCTTTTCTTTATATATTTTTTCTAAGTTTAAAAAGATAAAAAAAAATACATGAATAAATAGTGATAGAATAAATTTCATATGTTGAAGGTTGTTCTCTTATAGACAGCATTAATATTAAAAGCTTATGTGTTTTTAATCATTCTTTATTAAATAGCCCCAAAAAGCTTTCAAATTTAGAACCATCCGAACAATGTAAAAAAGCCTTATTGGTGATTTTTAAGCCATTCTAAACGTCTCTGATCTGCAAGATGTTTCACAGAAAAATTTTCGAATTTTGCTTCAAATCCGTTTCCATCAGGACAAGCTGCCATAAGTCCTACCATAACAGGAATATTATCCTGCAACGGAGCATTACGGGTCAGAATATAGTTTTTATCATCCAAAGAATAATAAATTTCTACAGCGTCTAATCTGCGTACAGCCTTAATCCATACAAAAGGAGGAACTTTGTCTAGTACGTTCACACTCCAGTCGCTCTTTTCATGTGTTACAACCGTACTGATATTAAATTTACCGTCTACAAACTCAACACCAGTTTTAATATAATTTTTTTCATCTACACGAATCATAAGCCCCATCTGGTCGAAACGGGTTTTATAATTTCCTGTTAGTTTTACTTTTGTTTCAAATTCACCTCCGTACATACTGTAATAAAATGGACCATCATCAACAGTAAATCCATAATGCGAGATTCTCCAATAATCACTTTTTGGTGTAACCTGCATAATTAAGCTATTGTCTTTTATCTGCCATTTTTCAGGTTCATTAAACCAATTCATTTTTTCAAGACTCTGTGCATTTATTTCAGTTAAGCTCAGTAAGAGGCCAATAGCTAATATAGTTTTTTTCATAAGTTTGTTATAGATTTGAAATGTTACCTTGTGCGTTCCAAAATTATAAATTAATATTCTACATCAAATGGCTATAAATAACCATCAGGATACTGAAAATATTCGTGAGTTACTTGATATAAAACTATTTTCTCAGCCTTTTTCAGGTTTTTCTCAGCCTAATATGCAACTCAACGATGGTAAAATGATCGCTAAACTATACGCCAAACTAGAAAACACAATTAGTGTACTTAGCGATTTAAAAGAAAGGAAAAGTTATATTTATTCTGGCGGAGTCGCTCAGCAACTGGGATTTGAACCCAAGCAAACATCCATAAACTCTATTTGGGAAGATGAATTATTGAGCCGGGTTCATCCAGAGGATCTTCAGAAAAAATACCGCCTCGAGTTTCAGTTTTTTAAGCTACTGAAATCTATTAGTTTAAATGAGCGCCTTAATTATAATGTAATTACCAAACTGAGAATTAAAAACAACGAGGGCAAATATCTTCTGATAAAACATCGCTTACTATACCTTAGCAGCACAGATGAAGGAAATATTTCACTAGTACTTTGCTTATACAACATGGTATACGATTATCCTGGATTTGATGTTCCTGATGGAGTGATTATTAATACCGCTACAGGGGTAATTTTAGATAGCGAACAAGGCCGTTTTGATGATTTGCTATCGATAAGAGAAGGTGAAATTATTCAGCTTATTAATTTGGGAATGCGAAGCAAAGAAATCGCAGATAAACTGTCCCTGAGCATACATACAGTAAATAGGCATCGCCAAAATATTTTTGAAAAACTCAATGTTAATAATGCCATGGAAGCCTGCAGAATTGCAAATGCCACGGGATTAATACCACGTTAGAATTTCCAAAAAAAAAGAAGGGATAGTTTTTCAATTCAACTATCCCCTACTTCAAATAAAACCAATAAATTAAATAATTATCATTTATTTTTTAAATTAATTCCATCCACCGCCAAGCGCGCGATACAAGTTTACAACGGCATGCAATTTCTGACTTTGATCATCAATTCCTCTTAATTGTGCATTTAGTAAATTTTGTTCGGCTGTTAACACATCGGTATAATTAGTCGTCGAATTGTTTAATAATTCTTTATTAAAATCTACCGCTTTAAATAATGCTTCTAACTGTTTTTTCCTTTTTTCTTCTTTTAAAGCTGCGTTATCATATTTAGACAATGCATTCGAAACTTCTTCACTTGCTTTTAACATCGAAAGTTCAAAATTATACAACGCTTCTTTTTGCAAAGACAATGCTGTTGCCAATCTCGCTTTATTGATTCCTTTATTAAAAATTGGTTGTGCAAGCCCTCCGGCTATATTGCCAAAAAGTCCACCGTTTGTAAACCAATCTTTTAATCCGAAGCTTGAAAAACCAGCTGCTCCACTAATAGTCAAACTAGGATAAAAATAAGCTCTTGCTACATTACTTTCTTCAAATGCGGCTCTAAAATTATATTCGGCTTGTTGTACATCTGGTCTGTTTGCCAAAAGCTGCATCGGAACCCCAATTTTTAAATCATAAACAAGCTTTTGTTGTTCCAGAGAACCACGTACAATCTTAGTTGGAGATTTTGCTAAAAGCACACATAAAGCATGTTCGGTTTCGGTTATCTTTTGTTCTATATCCGGAATCGCTAATTCAGCTTCATAAAAGTTGGCTTCACTCTGCACAACAGCTACTCCATTAATAATAGAATTTTCGAAAAGAACCTTAATTGTTTCGGCATCTGTTTCTCTATTTTTGGCTGTCTTTTTAAGTACTTTTAATTGTTCGTCGAGTATAAGCAACTCATAATACGAATTGGCAATATCGGCTATTAGTTGAGTCTGAATAGCACGTTTGGCAGCATCTGTAGCCAATAAATTAGCAATGGCACCTTTTTTGGCGCTTTTTAATTTTCCCCAAACATCTACTTCCCATCCTGCTGTAATACCCAAATCATATTGTGTTGATTGGTCGAAAAGTCCAAATCCTTGCGGGAAAGCCAATCTGGATTCTTTTACCGAAACATTCCCATCTACCGAAGGCAAGAAAGCAGCTTTTTTCAGTTTAAGATTTGCTGTAGATTGGTTAATGCGTTCAACCGCAATCTTTAAATCTAGATTTGCTGCCAGTCCATCGGAAATAAGTTGCTGCAAAGCTGCATCAGTAAATAGTTCCGACCATTTCATCGTTGCCATATTTGTTGTATCCTTATTTTCAGGCTCACGATATTCTACTGTCGTTGCAGGTTTTGTATAGGGTTTCGTGATTTTACACGAACTCCATATACTGGCAACAATCAGTATAATGACTATTATTTTATAATTGTATTTCTTCATTATTATATGTTTTTATTTTTTATTTATTTGGGTGAAATTAACCGCAGAGTTCACAAAGCAGTAAAATCTTTTTAATCTATAGCTGGATTTAACCGCAGAGTTCACAAAGGTTTACGCAAAGTTCGCAAAGCAGGTTCAATACAAAGCTTTGCGAACTTTGCGTTTTTATAAAACCATCCATGTAAAAAACTTTGCGCCCTTTGCGGTAAAATAATCGCAAAACTATTCCCTCTGAACCTTTGCATCTCAGAACCTTTGTTCCTTTCTAATCTAATCTAACATTCTCGGCTCATGCGCGGGTTCTTTTATTCCCCCAACTTTTTCCTGCATAGCCTGAAAAATGATAAACAAAACCGGAATCACAAAAACCCCGAATAATGTACCAATCAACATTCCGCCTACGGCTGCTGTACCAATAGACCTGTTACTTAATGCTCCTGCTCCAGTAGCAATCATCAACGGAATCAATCCGAAGATAAAAGCAAACGAGGTCATTAAAATAGGTCGTAATCTGGCTCTTGCTCCAAATATTGCCGACTGCACAAGGCTTCTTCCGCTTAAGCGATGTAATAGTGCAAACTCTACAATAAGAATGGCATTTTTGGCTAAAAGCCCAATCAACATTATCAAACTTATCTGAAGAAAAATATTATTATCTACTCCAAAAAGATTCGCGAATATAAAGGCTCCTGCAAGTCCTATTGGTAAGGATAACAACACCGAAAATGGTAAAATATAACTCTTGTATTGTGCACTTAGCAAGAAGTAAATAAAGATTAAACAAAGTCCGAAAATCAATGTTGTCTGACTTCCGCTGGAAAGTTCTTCTTTGGTTAAACCAGAAAACTCATAAGTATACCCTCTTTCTAGTGTTTGTGCTGCCACTTCCTCGATTGCTTTTATCGCATCTCCAGAACTATATCCTGCATTTGGCGCACCAGTAACAGTAGTAGATGTAAACAGGTTAAAACGATTTAAAAATTCTGGTCCATACGTTTTCTTTAATGTTACAAACTCCGAAATTGGTGCCATTGCCCCTTTATCTGTTCGAACAAAAACTTTATTAATATCACTTTCTTTCGCTCTGTAATCAGGATGTGACTGTAGCATTACTCGATATTGTTTTCCGAACTTATTAATATCAGAAGCATAGATTCCACCAAAATAACCCTGAAGCGTATTAAGAACAGTGTTTACAGATACACCCGCATCTTTACATTTAGCCACATTTACATTGACTTCCATTTCTGGGAAACCAATATTAAACGGACTTGTAGCATACATTATCTCTGGTCGCTGATTGATTGCTGCCATAAACTTTCCGATATTCTTATCAAAATTCTGATAACTTCCTCCCGTTTTATCTTGCAGTTGCACTTCAAATCCGTTGCTGTTTCCAAATCCTTGTAAGGTTGGTGCAGCAAAGAAAATGATACTTGCTCCTTTTATATGTGAAGTTTTTTCAAACAACTGACTCACAATTGAATTAACATCCTGAGTTTTACCTTTCCTTTCATTCCAAGGTTTCAATCTAATGAATAATGCTCCGTAAGAACTTCCAGATCCGTGAATTAAATCCATTCCCGAAAGGGTAGATGAAAGTTCTATTTCGGGAATACTTCTCGCAATACTATCTATTTCTTTAGTAATTTCTTCGGTACGTTCCAGAGTCGAAGATGGTGGTAAAACTACATTCCCAAAAATAGCTCCTCCATCATCATTGGGTACAAAACCAGTTGGAGTTGTTTTTATTAAAGCATAAAATACCATTCCGAATAGTGCAATTGCAACTAATGAAATCCATTTTCTGCGAATCAGGAATCGAACTGCGTTAATATATTTATTTGTAACCGTTTCAAAAGCTACATTAAAACTCGCATAGAATCTTGGTAAGAAACCTTTAGGATGATTTGATTTTTCTGGGTCGTGTGGTTTTAATAAAATAGCACAAAGTGCAGGACTTAAAGTCAATGCATTAATTGCCGAAATTAATATGGCTACTGCCAATGTTAAACCAAATTGCTTGTAAAATACACCCGCCGAACCTGTAATAAATGTAACAGGAATAAATACCGCCGACATAATTAAGGTAATAGATATTATCGCTCCGCTAATCTCGCTCATAGCATGAATGGTTGCTTTCTTAGCCGATTTTGCACCTTGGTCAAGTTTGGCATGAACTGCCTCGACGACTACAATCGCATCATCGACCACAATACCAATGGCAAGAACCAAAGCAAAAAGTGTCAATAAATTAATCGTAAATCCGAATAGTTTCAAGAAAAAGAAAGTACCAATAATCGATACAGGAACTGCAATCGCCGGAATTAATGTTGACCTAAAATCTTGTAAAAAGATAAACACAACTATAAAAACCAAAATAAAAGCTTCGATAATCGTATAGATTACCTTTTCGATAGATGCGTCTAGAAAATCATTGGCATTTAAGAAAGTATGGTACTCTAATCCCGGAGGAAAATCCTTAGATGCTTTTTTTAATATGTCTTCACAAGCAATAATTAATTCTCGAGCATTAGATCCTGAAATCTGACTTATCGCTCCTCCCGAAGAAACTTTTCCTTGGGTGATTAATGAAGTGGTATAATCTAAAGCACCAAACTCAATATCGGCAACATCTTTTAAGCGTAATAAACTTCCTTGTTTACCGCTTCTCAAAACAATGTTTTCAAACTCTGCAGGGTTTTCAAGTCTTCCAGTAAATTTTAGAGCATACTGTACCGATTCTTTACTGTTTTCTCCAATTTTTCCAGGTGCAGCTTCAATATTTTGTTCTTGTAATGCTTTAATAATATCGTCTGGAACTAATCCTTGATTTGCCATTGCATCGGGTTTTAACCAAATACGCATTGAATATTCCTGACTGCTATAAATTTCAGTTCCTCCTACTCCTTCAACACGTTTCATCTCGGGCATGATATTTATCCTCAAATAATTATCAAGAAATTTTTCGTCGTACTTTCCATCTTTGCTATATAACAAGAAACTAAAGGCGGTACTACTTAATTGTTTGCTAGTTGTAATACCCGATTTAATAACCTCATTTGATAACAAACTTGTAGCTTTAGTAACTCTGTTCTGAACGTTTACCGCTGCCATATCGGGATTTGTTCCCTGCTTAAAGAATATGGTTATCGACGCGCTACCATTACTACTTGCCGTAGATGTCATATAGGTCATATTCTCGACTCCGTTTATTTGTTCTTCAAGCGGAACAATTACACTTTTCATAACCACATCGGCACTTGCTCCTTGGTAAGAAGCGGTTACAACAACTGTAGGTGGCGCAATTTCGGGATATTGTGATATGGGCAGGGAAGCTAATCCCAGCAATCCTAAAATCACTATTATTATCGATATTACGGTGGATAATACCGGATTTTCTATAAATTTTCTAAACATGTCTTTTTATTTTTTTGATGAAGGAACTATCGGTGCGATTTTCACTCCATCCCTTAAATTCCCTATTCCATCTGTAATTATAGTATCTCCAGATTTTACGCCTTCGGTTACTACATATTCTTTTTCTGTTGAGGTGTTTCTTATTTTTATTTCGGTATTATGCACTACATTTTGCGCATCTACAGTAAATACAAAAAAGCGTCCCTGCAACTCAAATACTGCTTTTTTAGGAACTAAAATCGCAGTTTCAAACTGTGTTGGAATGACAATTGTGGCACTTGCTCCACTCCATAATTTGCCTTCTGGATTTGGGAAAACTGCTTTAAAATTTGCCGAACCAGTACTTGCATTTAATACTCCGCTTAAAGTCTGGATTTTTCCTTTTGATGGATAAGTTCCCCCATCGGCAGTTACTAACGAAACCTCGGGCATATTTTTGAATTTATCTTTTAATTGATTCCCTGAATACTGACTCAAAAAAGAGTTTAATTGTTGCTGACTTAAAGAAAAATAAGCAAAGATATTTTTGGTATTAGCAACCGTAGTTAAAGGGTCTGGTGCCGAACTGCTTACTAAACTTCCTATTTTAAAAGGCAAGCTTCCTACAACTCCATTTATCGGGCTCACAATATTGGTAAAAGCAAGTTTGGATTTAGACGCAGATAAATCGGCATTTGCCTGGCTTAATTCGGCTCTTTTTACTCGTTCAATATTTTTAGCAGATGTCAATTCATAGTTATTTATAATTTTCTTTTCTGCTAAAGCTGCTGTTCTTTTAGTCTGGATAACGGAGGTTTCCAGACTTGCTTCGGCTGCAAGAACTGCTGCTTTCTTATTATTTACTTCCTGCAAATAACTATTGGCATCTATTTTAAATAAAGGTTGTCCTTTGGCTACAGCCGAACCTTCTTCTACATAAACCTGCTCTATATATCCATCTACTTTAGAGCGTATTTCGACAGTTTGTTCTCCTTCTAAAGTCGTTGGAAATTCGACTGAAACATTGGCTTTTTGCGCCTTTATCGTAAGCGTAGGATATGCTACTGGACTTTCTGTTTGTTCTGCGTTTTTGGAATTACATGAAACTATCAAAAGTGTTCCTATAATCAGTATTGCTATTCTTCTTTTCATTATTTCGTTTATTTTCTTTTGTAAATCATTAAAGGAGAACCTGCTTCTCCCCACATTAGGGTTTGTACATATTTAATTAATTGGCTTGTGGCCAATACAAGAACTTCTTCGGGTATGGACGAATTGGCTTTTAGCACTACTTTTTGATTGATAAAAGCCGAAAATTCTATTTTCCTTATTCTTTCCATCCATAAAATTCCTTTGTGATTTCCAGTTGTCGAATACACCACTATCGATGCATGCGGAGCTAGTAATGAACTGATTAATACATACGTCCAAAGCGGAACTATGGCATCATTGGAACAAGTGATTACTACATCTTTCCCTTTATATTGGTTCCAATCAATATTGGTCATTTCTAATCGGAATGTCTTTTCTTGTAACATAAAATCTTCTATAAGAAATGGTACAATATCAAATATTATAAAATCATTTTCGATGGGTTTATACGACCGTAAATCGAGAGTTTGTATGCCTGAAGCATCTATTTTATTTATTATTTCCATATTTTGGATTATTAAAAAATTGAGTTATTTATTGAATTTTAATTTTTGAGTTTTGCTAATTTTTGGACATAGGTCTCCCCCGCCCAACTTGAATACTATTTTTCTAGTATGTTGAGCACGCTGTAAAAAACACTTTAATTTTAGATAATTATTTTAACACATAGAAACATAGTTAACAAAGCGTAAAAAAGACGTTTCACTCAAAATAAATCACATAGCGCTATGCGAAAAAATTATGATTTTCTTGAAAACATCTCAAGATTTAATTCAAATCTATGTTTCTATGTGTTAAATATTATTTTACTCTCAAAAGATTACATTAATCATTAACTAAAGGTTTTTGAGATTTCTAAAATCTATAATAGAGAGTATGTACTATTTGTAGATTTTCATTAACACATTCCAGTACGGAACGATATATACAGGTAAATTAATCCTATCATATGAACTAATGGGTGGTGATTGTAATTCTAGTACCATAATCTATAGTTTGCATTAATAATTTCTGTAACTCTCAATATTGATTGCTCTTAGGATAATAATATCTGGCAATGAGCTTTGATAAGTTATGCAAAATTAATATTTTTGCATAATAAAACAACTAAATACTTGTTTTATTAATTTATGACTACAAATAAGATTTTAATGTTGCTCAAAATGCGAGGTCCCCTTACGGCTCTTGAGATTGCGCATGAGCTTAAGATAACAAAGGAAGGCGTTAGACAACAACTACTTAAACTTGTTGAAGAAGATTTTATTCATCCTCAGGAAGAGTCTAAAGGTGTTGGTAGACCTCAAAAAACTTTTAGCCTTACGGCGAATGGAAATTCGAAGTTTCCTGATACGCATGCCGAATTAACCCTAAAGCTAATTAATATTATTAACGCTATGGGTGGAGATACTATGCAAGCGGTTATTGATGTGTATGAAGAATCTGGGAAAAAGAAGTATCATGAAGAAATTGATACTATTAATGATTTGGAACAAAAAATAGAAAAACTTGTCGAAATAAGAACAAGAGAAGGTTATATGGCGGAATACGCTAAGAATGACGATGGGTATCTTTTTGTCGAAAATCACTGTCCTATTTGCGCTGCTGCAACAATTTGCCAAGGTTTTTGTTCTTCCGAATTAAATACATTTAGATCTGTATTAGGAAAAGAAGTTAGCATTAATCGTGTGAGTCATATCATTGCGGGCGAAAGAAGATGTGCCTATCAGATTAGTATTTAGTTTTCAGTTTTTAGTCGCGGTTTTCAGTGGCAGTTTATAGTATCAGTTTACAGTAAAGCTTTGCGAAAAAACCTTTGCGCTCTTTGCGGTTAATTTCTCTGCTACTGAAAACTGAAACTGAAAGCTAAAAAAGCCCTTTCTAAATTTTAGAAAGGGCTTTTGATTGATTGACAATTAATTAAATTTAGTCCATTGAAACAACAATAAATTCACTTCTTCTGTTCAATTGGTGTTCAGCTTCGGTGCAAGGAACTCCATCGGAACAGTGGTTTACTAATTGACTCTCACCATATCCTTTGGCGGTTAATCGATTAGATTTAATTCCGTTTTTTATCAACCATTGTTGGGTTGATTTGGCTCTTCTGTCTGATAATGCCAGGTTGTATTTGGCTGTTTGACGACTATCGGTATGGGAGCGGATATCGATTTTCATCTTTGGGTATTGCTGCATTACCGCCAGGATTTTCTCTAGTTCGAAGGCGGCATCTTTGCGGATGATGGATTTATCTAAATCAAAATAGATGATAGGTATGTTTAGCGTTTTGGCTAAATCGGTTCCTACTGTGATTGGCTTGATGCGTTTTTCTAATTTTATATTTAGGTTTGTTTCTCCTGATTGTTCTTTTATGATTACTGGAGTTTCTATCGTTTCATAATCTTCTTTGGCTACTCTTACATGATAGGTTTTGTTACAATCTACCTTAAAGCTGTATGTTCCGTTTGCTACTGTTGTAACCTCGCCTATTGTTTTAAATTGCTCGTCGAGCAGGGTTACTTTGGCGTTCTCTAGTATGGCGTTGGTTTCTTTGTCGCTTACTATTCCTTTTAGGGTTTGCTCGCAGTTTAGTTTTCTTGTTTGGGTTAGTTTGTAAATATCATCGTTGCCGTTTCCTCCTTCTCGGTTGGAGGTGAAGTATCCTTTTTGGGTTTCGCTATCGATGATAAATGCAAAATCGTCTTGTTTGCTATTTATTGGTGCGCCTACGTTTTGTACTGTTGTAAAGGTGTTATCGTTGTTGTTCTTATCGTTGTTGTTATCATTGATTTTGGTAACGTATACATCGAGTCCGCCTAGTCCTGGTCGTCCGTCGCTGGCAAAATATAGCTGGTTGTCGTTTGCCATAAACGGGAAGGTTTCTCTGCCTTCGGTATTGATCGTTTTTCCCAGGTTTTCTGGTTTTCCAAAGCTTTTGTCGCTGTTTATTGTTACGCTATACAAATCGGATTGCCCCAGGGTTCCTGGCATATCGGAGGCGAAGTATAGTTTTTTCTCGTCATTGCTTAGTGCTGGATGTGCGGTGCTGTACTGGTCACTATTAAATGGTAGCTCGCTTACGTTGGTCCATTTGCCATCGATTTGTTCTGCTTTATAGAGTTTTAACAGGGTGATTTTTTGGTTGTCTTTGCCTCTTTTTCCTTCCAGGTAGTTGTTTCTTGTAAAGTACATTGTT